>NZ_JAJOMA010000009.1 GCF_021129235.1 Kineosporia mesophila | reverse complement strand
GCCGTACGATTAGCGCAGATCGCCGTACGATTAGCGCAGATCGCCGTACGATTAGCAAGGATCCATCTGATGATGTCATCAGGGGTGTCAGAGATCCAGGCCAGCGATGCGGCTTTGCGTGTGCGGACTGACCCAAGGCGGGCCTGCACCTAACCTGAACGGGTGTTCAAGATCGTTTCCTCGCACCCATAGACTGATGCCCATGACCCCGGTTCCACCAGCTGAAATCTCGTCGTCGGTGCGCGAGAACATCCTTCGAGCGGCGGCCGCGACCTTGGCCGCGCAGGGATTTAAAAAGTCCACGGCTCGCGCCATCGCTCGAACCGGCGGGTTTGCGCCCGGCGTCATCTACTACTACTTCTCGAACCTTGACGACCTTTTCGTGGCCACCGCTGAATACACGAGTTCGGACCGGTTCGCCCGGTACCGGGCCAGAACCGAAGGCATCGAGGCCGCCCGCGACCTCCTGGACGCTCTGCGTCAGCTGTACCGCGAGGACCAGGGCCAGGGGCACGTGGCCGCCGTCCAGGAACTCACCGCCGCTGCCGTGTCGTCCCCGCGCCTGGCCGAGCAGGTGCGTCTGCAGACAGCGCGGTGGCAGGAGCTGGCCGAGAACCTGATCCGCACCCAGATCCAAGGCCAGGCATTCGAGTCATTCGTACCCGTCGGCGCCCTGGCATCGATGGCCGTCGGTGCCTACCTCGGTCTGGAGATGCTCTCTCACCTCGACGGCGACCGCAGCACTCCCGAAGAACTGTTCGCCGCCGCTGAACCCGTCGCCGCGATGATCGACATGCTCCGGGGACAGACAGATCTCCTGACCGACTGAACCAAGGTTTCCATCCGCAGCCAGCTCCGTACACCGCCCGTCGTCTGGAACGGCCCCCACCGCAGATGGAACCGCCCCGGGATGTCCGGGGGGCTCTCCTCTTGAGAGGATGGGCCAGCGGCATCGGTCAGGCAATGCGCCGGATGGGAACCGATGCTGGTCCACCGCCTAGATTGCGGGGTTGTGCGAATTCTCCTGAGCTCTTCGTCCGGTGCGGGACACTTCGGTCCGGTGATTCCGTTCGTGGAGGCATTGCTGAGGCGAGGGGATGATGTCCTCGTCGCGGTACCCGCTGTCCGCCGGGCCCAGGCGGATGCTCTCGGCGCGCGGGTGCTGCTCCTGCCCGATCCGTCGGAAGCCGATGTTGCGGAGGTCTGGTCGCGGGTGCGGGCCGGGCAGCCGGCCTCGGTGGACCGGGAGATCTTCGCCGGTCTGAACACGACGGCCTACCTTCCGGTTCTGGAGAGAGCCTGCCGGGAGTGGGAGCCCGAGCTGGTGCTGCACGAGGCCGCCGAGTTCGCCGGCGCGATCGCGGCCCACCGGAGCGGGATCCGTCACGCGCAGATCGCCATCGGTCTGGCCCTGGTCGAGGCCGGTGCCCTGGAGGGCGTCGCCCCGGTCCTGGAGGAACGCGCTGCCGGAGTGGTCGAGGCGATCCGGGCATCGACGTACTTCACCAGGCTTCCGGTGTGGCTCGACCCCTCGTCCTACCCCGACACGCGCAGGGTCCGGGTCGGTGCGGGGCGGGGACGACGCGAGAGTCCGGGATCTGCAGAGCCCGGGCCGCAGGTGTTCGTGTCGTTCGGGACCGTGGTCAGCTCGCTCCCGGGGGCGGCCGAGGTCTACCGGGAGGCGCTGGAAGCCCTGCGGGACCTGCCGGTGCGGGCCGTCCTGACGACCGGCGGGGCCGGAGCCCGTCTGGGACTGGAACCCGGCCGGGGGCTGGAGGAGATCCCGCCGAACGTGATGGTTTCGGACTGGGTCGATCAGGACCCGATGCTCGCGGCGGCCTCGGTCATCGTCTGCCACGGGGGAGCGGGGACGACGTTCGGTGCCCTGGAGAACGGTGTTCCGGTGGTGGTCGTGCCGTTCATGGCCGATCAGCCGACCAACGCCCGGATCGTGACCGAGGCCGGGGCCGGGCTCACGGTGGAACCCGTCGCGGACGGCCCGTTGCGGCAGCGGCTCCGGACGGCCATCGAGACGGTGCTCCGGGAACCGTCATTCCGCCGCAAGGCGATGGAGTTCGCGCGGGACACCGCCGAGATGCCGGAGATCAGTGCGGCGGTGATGTAGCGGCGGGGATTCTCAGGGTCACCAGGGTGCCGCCACCGCTCGGGAGGCTCCAGGTCAGGCGGGCGCCCAGGGAGTCGGCGCGCTCACGCATGCCGATCCGGCCGAACGAGGCGCCGGACGGGTCGGTCAGGTCCGGGTCGGGGATGCCGCTGCCGTCGTCCTGAATCGTGACCAGCAGGCTCGTGCCGTCGCGATCGGCTCGCACGTCGATGGTGCGGCAGGCCGCGTGATGCAGGGCGTTGGTCAGGGCCTCCTGCACGATCCGGTAGATCGCTACCTGGGTGTCGGGCGCCAGGTCGTCGGGCAGGGCGGTGACGTCGCAGGTGACCTCGGCGTCGTCCTGGGACTCGCCGCGGCGGGCCAGGTCTTCCACAGCGGCGCGCAGACCCAGGGTGTCCAGGGCCAGCGGGCGCATCTGGGTGATCAGGTGCCGCAGTACGCCGATCTGCTCGCGCACCATCCCGCGGGCGTCCTGCACCCCGGCGGCCAGCTTCGCCGGGTCCTGGGTGTGCGACAGCCCGGCCAGCCAGAACTCGATCGCGGCCAGATCCTGCAGCGTCTGGTCGTGCAACTCCTGCGCCCAGCGGCGGCGCTCGTCCTCCTGCCCCTGGAACCGCGCCCGCAACTGCCGCACCCGGCGTGCGTGACCGGCCAGGCCGGCCTCCCGGATCGCCAGGAACCCGGTGACGAACAACAGCAGCGAGGGCACCAGCAACAGCAGCACCGCGGGCTCGTCGCGGCCTGTCGCCCGCCACAGCCCGATCACCGCCAGCACCGCCGAGCAACTGGCGCCGATCAGCAGCCGGGCCCGCACCGTCATCACCCGGTCGGCATCACCCCGCACCCAGGGCACGCTCACCAGGAAACAAGCCCCGGCCGTGGCCCCCACCCACATCATCAGGTGCGGCTCGGCGTCGGTGAGCTCCATCCCGACACTGACCAGCACCAGCGCGATCCCGACGCCGGCGCCCAGAAGCACCGGACGACGAGTCATCCGAGCAACCCGAGCCGGCGGGCCTCGTCCACCAATTCCGACCGGTGATGAACCCCCAGCCGCGCCCGCAGACCCGCCCGGTGCGCCTCGACCGTGCGCAGGCTGATGAACAGCTCGTGCGCGATCTCGGCGTTGGTGTGCCCGCGCGCCAGCAACCGCAGCACGTCGCGCTCACGTTCGCTGAGCCGCTCGGCCGGGGTCGGTGCGTGCCGCGCGAGCTGGGCGCCCAGCTGCGGCTGGAGGTAGGTGCCACCGGCCATGACCAGCTCGATCGCCCGGATCAGCTCAGCCGCGGCCGCCTCCTTGAGCAGGTACCCGTGCGCGCCCCGGCCCAGCGCCTCCCGGGCGAACGCGGGGTCGTCGTGCATGGTCAGCACCAGGATGCGCGGCGGGGAGGCGAGGGCGAGCAGGGCCGGCACGGCGTCCAGCCCGTTCTCCCGGCCCAGCGAGATGTCCAGCACCACCAGGTCCGGCTTGGCCCCGTCCACCTCACCGGCCAGCCGCGACAAGTTGCCGCACTCGCCCACCACGTGACAGCGCGGGTCGGCCTCCAGCAGGGCGCGCAGTCCGGTACGCACCATCGAATGGTCGTCGGCGAGCACGATACGCCAGATCGGTTCGTCCTCCACGACCCCAGCGTAGGACCCCACCGCAGCAGGCCTACGGCAAACCCGCAGCGCCTTGCGGGTCAATGGCGAGGGCAGCGGACGCCCGCAGGCGCATGATCGGACACGTCTTCGCAGTTGGGTCCCGGAAGACCAGCGCAGCGGCCGGGCACGGCCATCCGCACAAGGGGGTACGGGTACGGGACTCCCCGGCACCGGAGGTTCATCATGACCGTTCGTCATCAGCGCGCCACCACCACCCACACCGTCGAGCTCGACCAGGTGCAGGAGATCAACCGGCGCCTGGAGGCCCGCGCCGACGTCACCGCCGCGATGCTCGGGATGGAGGGGGCGCCGGCCGGGGCCCCGGCGACCTTCACCGTCACGCTGTTCGGGGCGGGCACCCCCGCGGTCCGGCCGCTGGGCCGCAAGGCCGTACTGCGGTCCGTCACGGCCAAGGGATCGCCCGAGTTTCCCTACGTGCTGGGCCACTTCTCCGACGATGGCGACCGCACCGGCAACTCGGCGCGGGTCGTCGAACTGCACTCGCAGGCCCTGCACCAGCTCTGCCTGAAGATGGGGCTGAGCCAGTGCTGGGGCACGGACGCGGTGCTCAGCGGGAGCATCATCCGCTAACGGGTCACCAGCACCACCACGCGGCGGTTCTCGCGGCGAGCCTTCGCACTGCCGCCCACGACGGCCGGATGTGAGGGCCCGTAGCCGACGGACTTCGTCCCCACCCCGGCCTTCTCCCGCACGAGCGCCGCGCAGACCGCCCGGGCCCGCTGCCGCGAGAGCTCCAGCTCGTGGCGGCGGGACCCGGCGTAGTCGGTGTACCCCTCGCAGCGAACCGCTTTCGCCTCGGCCTGGAGGGTCTGGGCCAGCGCCTTCACCTGGGCCCGCCCGGCCCGGGTCAGAACACCTCGGTCGAACCCGAAAAGCCCGTCGCCGGAAAGTGTCGCGGCCTGACCACCGACCAGATTCAGGCCCTTCAGCCGGGACACCGGATAGGCGTCGGTTCCGTCGGCGGATGCCTGCCAGGCCTTGGTCAGCCGCTTCTTCCCGGTGTAGCGGTCAGGGTTCGCCGGCGTGCGCAGCAGGCCCGAGCGGGAGATCGCGGACAGGGACGCGGCCGTGGCCCTCTCGATCGTGATGTCCAGCGTCGCAACCGAGGTGGCATCCTCGTGGTCGGTTACCCGGACCTTCACGCTGAACGTACCAGCCTGGGTGGGGCGCCCGCCGAACCGGCCCGCCGCGCTGAGCGTCAGCCTCGGCGGGAGCGTCTTTCCCACCGCGGCATAGGTGTACGGCGCCATCCCGCCGGACGCGGACAGCTGCCCGGAGAATTCTGTCTTTACGTTTCCGGTCAAGGTTTTCGAAGATGGTCCGGTCAGCTCGGCGCGCGGTGTCACCGAAACCGGGTCCGAGGCGACCGAGGGGCCGACCGCGTTGCGGGCGCGGAACGTGAGTGAGTAGGTCTTCGTGTTCGTCAGCCCGCCGACCGTTCCGGTGACGGTGCCCGCGGCGTCAGTGGATGCGTCCCACATTTTCCAGGTAGCCCCGCCGCCGAGCGAGTACTCGTAGCCGGTGATCGGCGAGCCGTGGTCCTCCGGGGCCGAAAAACGCACGATCGAGGACGCGTCGGCACCCCTCACGCTGATGTCGCGCGGAGCGTCCGGGGCCAGTTCGGTCGGGGTGGTGGCCGGCGGCGTGGTGACGGGGGGAGTGGTGACCGGAGGAGTGATGACGGGTGGTGCGGTCGTTGTCGGGGCGGGGACCGCCGCCACGGTCACACTGCTGGCGGACGACGTGGCGGCCTGGTAGAGGAAGTTCTTCTCGGCGGTCCGGGCGGTGACCGAGAACGAGCCCGCCGAGGGGTAGGTCACGGTGCACGAGGCGCTGCCCGCGCTCAGGGCCACGTTCGTGCAGGACGAGATCGCGGTCGAGCCGGACGTGGTGTCGTAGAACGTGACCGGCCGCGTGCCGTTCGACGGGGTCGCCGTGTAGGTGACGGTGTCGCCGGCCGTCACGGACGCCGCGGACCCGCTCAGTGCCAGCGTGCTCGCGGCCTCGGTGTCGGCCGGAGCCAGCACGTGCACCTTGCCGGCGGTGAAATTGCCGACGTAGAGCCGGTTGTTGACGGTGTCGGCAGCGGCCCAGGTGAGATAGTCGTTCGTCGTGCCCGGGGTGATGGTGTTGACGACCGTGCCGCTCGAACCGTCGATCACCGACAGGGTGCCGTCGCCGTTGTTCATCGTGAACACCGCGGTCGTCGGGGCCGCCACGGCCAGGCCGGAGGGGGTGTTCCCGACCGTGACCGAGGAGACCGCGTTGCCGGCGGTCGTGTCGATCACCTTCATCAGGCTGCCGGAGGCGAACCCGACGTAGACCTTCCCGGCCGAGTACAGCACCCCGGCCGGGCTCCCGCCCACCGTGACGGCCGTCGGCGCCGACCCGCTCAGCGGCACGACGCTGACCGCCCCGGCGGTCGAGTCGGCCACGTAGGCAACATGATGGACGGAGTCGACCGTGATCCCGACGTGCCGGTCACCACTCTGTCCGGCCGGCAGCGCGAGCGAGGTCAGTGCGTTCGTGGCCGGGTCGATCACCCCGACCGTGGCTCCCGCCGAGTAGAACGAGACCACGACCTGGCCGGTCGATTCGTCCACCGCCACCCAGTAGGGATTGGCACCGACCGCGCCCAGGGACGTCGTGGAGACCGTGGCGACGACGGTCATCGTGGCCGGATCGACCACCGTGACGCTGCCCCCGGAGAAATTGGCCACGTAGACGTAGCCGTTGAACGGGTTGTACGCCGTGCCCAGCGGGAAGCTGCCGACCGGCGCCGACCCACCGGCGGTCGCGTTGCCACTCACACTGCGCAACGCGTTGCCGGACCGGCTGCTCACGTAGGCGGTGTCGGTCGCCGGGTTCACCGCCACGCCCCAGGGCCCCGGCACCGTCACCGCGGCGGGCACCGCCTGGGCGGGCGTCGCCCCGGTGGCGGTCAGGACACCGGCGAGCAGTCCGGTACCGAGCAGCCCGGCCACCCGTCGCCGTCGTTGGGAAGCGGTGCGTGAGGTCATCGTCAAAGCCACCTTTGAGCCGGAACGAACCGAAATGGTTCACCCGGACCATCGGCTGATCCCGAAGCCCCCTGAAGGCCCTCTGAATGCGATCTGCTCACCGCACGGCGTAGAGCACATGACGTCGCCGGGGGAGATCGCGACCGGGCCGGTGCCGAGGGCGGCGGCGACCCCGATGACCAGGGCGATGTCGAGCTCGGCGGTGCGGCCGAGGGCCCGGCGGCGGGCGGCGTGGATGGCCGCGACCGTGCGGGCCACCTCGGGTGCCGGGCCCGGAACGGCCTGCGTGGTTGTCACACTCGTTCTCCTTCGGATCGGGGAAGCGCAGGTCGGCCAAACTCATGATGAGAAGCATTCGCAAGGTTGGTGGAAGGCTGGCCCCGGGAAGGCGTGATGACGAGAAAAGGCCCTAATGGTGCATAGGTGTTGACCCGGGCGCCGAAGGTAGGTTAGCTATACCTAACTTACGAACGGCACGAAGCGACGTCGGGACGGTGCTGGGTTGCAGGGCTCGACCGGAAACCGGCTGCTGCGCAGGCAGTTGCGCTGTCATTGGCGCGGGCTCACCCTCGGTGGGCTGGCCACGGTGGTGCAGCAGGCGGCGATGCTCGCCCTGCCCTGGTGCATCCAGCAGGCTCTCGACGAGGGCATCACCCGGCGCTCGGTGGACGCCACGCTGACCTGGGTGGTGCCGACGGCGCTGGTCGCGGTGCTGTTCACCCTCGGTGGCATGGGTGGCAGCTGGTTCTCGGGCCGCGCCGCGAACCGGGTGGCGCATGCGCTGCGGGCCTCGCTGGTCGAGCGGGTGGCCGTGTTCGACCGACCGGCCCTGGCCCGCTACGGCCGCGGTGACCTGGCCACCCGCGTCACCCGTGACGTCGACCTGATCGCGGCGTTCGTGCGCAGCCTGGCCATCTGGGTGCGCATCGGTGTGACCCTGGCCTTCGTGCTGCCCGCCTTCGCCCTGCTGGAATGGCAGCTGCTGCTCGTCGGGCTGGTGACGATCCCCGCGGTCGCCCTGGCCAACGCCTACTTCCCGAGCCGCTTCGGTGCCGCGAACCAGACGCTGTCGCAAGCCTTCTCCACCCGCGCCGACGCCGTGGAAGACCTGCTGTCGGCCAGTGCCGCCGTGCGCGGGATCGGCGGGGGCCAGGCCCTGGTGCGCCGTCATCACGAGCGCAGCGCCGTGCTGACCGGGCACACCATGACCACCGCCCGGATCTCCGCCCTGTGGAACGCGGTGCCCCCGGCCGTGCCCCGCCTGGCGATCGCGGCCGGTCTGGGTGTCGGCGGGGCCGCGGCGCTCGACGGTGACCTCAGCGTCGGCGGCCTGGTCGCCTTCATCTCCTGGATGACCACCCTGACGCTGGCCGTGACCATCGCGGTCGACCTGCTCTCCGCCCGGGGGGAGGCCGGCGTCGCCGCCACCCGGGTGGCACAGATCCTCGATACCCCGGTCACCGACCTCGACCCGGCCGACGCCGAGACCCCGCCCCCGGGTGGCGCCCTCACGGCGCACGGGGTGCAGGTGGTACGCGACGGGCGCTCTGTGCTCGGGCCGGTCGATCTGCACGTGCGACCGGGTGAGTTCGTCGCGCTGAGCGGTCCCACCGGCAGTGGGAAGTCGACGCTGGCCCATCTGCTGTGCCGGCTGGAAGACCCGGCCTCGGGGTCGGTGGCCCTGGGCGGTGTGGATCTGCGGCGGGTCTCCCGGCCGGAACTGGCCCGCCGGATCGGACTGGTGCCGCAGCGTCCTCTGATCCTCGCCGGAACGGTTGCCGACAACCTGCGCGTGGGGCGGGATCTGGAGCTGGGCGAACTGCGTGCTGCGTGTGCCGTGGCCGCGGTCGACGACTTCGTGATGAGCCTGCCCGACGGGTACGACACCCAGCTCGGCGAGCGCGGCGCCACCGTCTCGGGTGGTCAGGCCCAGCGCCTGGCCCTGGCCCGGGGGCTGCTGGGCCACCCCGACGTGATCATTCTGGACGACGCCACTGCGGCGGTGGACGCCACGACGGAGGAACTGATCCTGCAACGGCTGCGCGCGTGGTCGCCGGACTCGGCCCTGTTGGTGATCTCACACCGTCCCGGGGTTCTGGCGGCGGCGGACCGCGTGGTGCGGCTGGAATCCCTGGTGGAGGCCGAGCATGCCTGACATCCGTCTCCTGGCCGAGGTTGCCCCGACGCACCGTATTTTCCGACGCTTCTGGCCGTATCTGCGCCCCCACCGGGCAATCCTGGGGTCGGCGCTGCTGGCGAGCCTGCTCAGTACGGCCGCGGTGGTCGGTATCGCACCGGTGATCGGCTGGGGGGTGGACGCGGTCACGGCCGGCGACGCCACCCGGCTCGGATGGGCGGTGGCGGTCATGGTGGCGCTCGTCGTGGCCCGGCTGGTGCTGTTGCACCGCTCGGCCGTGCTGCTCTCCGAGGCCGGCGAGCGCGTCATCCGGTATCTGCGCGATCTGGTCGTCGAGCGCCTGGCCGGTGCGCCGCTGCGGTTCGTCGAGGCGCACCGCACCGGTGACCTGCTGCGCCGCTCGACCGGCGAGATCGCCGACCTCACGCTGTTCCTGCGGGACCAGCTGCCCAACCTGATCAGTCTGGGTCTCACGGTGGTGCTCACCACCGGGCTGCTGCTGGTGTACTCGTGGTTGCTGGCCCTGCTGCTCATCGCGCTGTTCCTGCCACTGGCCGTCGGGGTGGTGCTGTGGTTCAACCGTTCGGCGGCAGGCATTTTCGGGCACCGGGCGGCGGCGGACGCGATGATGACGGCGACCTTCACCGAGACCCTGAATGCCCACGAGGCCCTGGTGGCCCCGGGACGCCCGCAGGAATGGGTACGCCGGTTCCGGGCCGACAACGACGAGCTGCTCGCGGTGTCGGACGACACCGTGCGGGTGCAGAACCGGCTCGAGCTCTTCGGTCTCGTCGAGGGTCTGGCCACGGCGGCGCTGCTGATGCTGAGCGTGTGGCTGGTGCGGGACGGCCACCTCGGGGTCGGCACGGTGGTGGTGTTCGTCCTGGCCACCCGTAACCTCTTCGAGAGTCTGCTGACGTTCGCGGCCCTGGCCGGGCAGGCCCAGCTGGCCCGGGTCGGTCTGGCCCGTCTGGTCGACCTGCTCGAGGCATTGCCGTCGTCATCGTCCGAACCCGGCGAACCGCCGCCCCCGAGGGGCGATCTGGTGGCCGAGGGCCTGCGCTTCGGTTACACCGACGACGCCGACGTGCTGCACGGCGTCTGCGTCACCTTCCCGGCCGGTGAGCGCACCGGCCTGGTCGGGGCGACCGGCTCGGGCAAGACCACCCTGGTGAAACTGCTGGCGGGACTGTACGAACCGGACGTCGGCCGGGTCCGGTACGGCGGTGTGGACCTGCGGCACCTGGACCCCAGCGACCTGCGGCGGCGCATCGTTCTGGTGCCGCAGCAGGTGCACATCATCACCGGCACCCTGGCGGAGAACCTGGCCCTCGCGCCGGGTTCCCCCGACCGGTCCGACATGCGGCGTGCGGTGGGGCTTCTCGGGCTCGACGACTGGGTGGACCGGTGGCCCGAAGGTCTGGACGCCGATCTGGGCGCCCGGGGTGACCGGTTGTCGGCGGGGGAGCGGCAGATCGTCGGCCTGTTGCGGGCGGCCCTCGTCGACCCCGCGGTGCTCCTGCTCGACGAGGCGACCGCCGACCTCGACCCGGAGACCGCCGAACGCCTGGAGGCCGCGGTCGAGCGGCTGCGCGCCGGTCGCACGCTGATTGTGATCGCCCACCGGGCCAGCAGTATCGAGCGACTTCCGCGGGTGGTGCGGGTCGTGGACGGCCGCCTCGCCTGAGCGGCGAGGGGTGGTTTCCCCGCGTTGTCAACATCTAGACAAACGCGTGCCAGCCGGTAGGTTTGTTAGGTAAGCCTTCCCAAAGTTTCTAGGAGGCGGCACGTCATGTCGGCCAATCCGTTCGATGACGAAGCAGGCAGTTTCTACGTCCTGGTCAACGAGGAGCAGCAGCATTCGCTGTGGCCGTCGTTCGCACCGGTCCCGGACGGCTGGAACATCGTTCACGGGGTGGAAAGTCGCTCCTCGTGCCTGGAGTACGTCGAGACCCACTGGACCGATCTGCGACCGGCCAGCCTGATCGAGCGGATGAACGCTGATTCGGGCGTTGCTCAGTGAGCGCCCCGGTGAGCGTCCCGGTCGGCTACCAGGAACGCACGGTTCCTTTCGGGGGAGACCCGATCGAGGCGTCCACCCGTTTCGCCCGTCAGGCCCAGGGGCCGGTGACCGTCTACGAGCAGGACGGCGCCTGGCTGTGCGGGTCGGGCGCGCTCGCCGAGGTCGTCCTGCACTGGAACGAGATCCGCTGGTGGGTGGACGGTCTCGGGTGGACGTCGGAACCGGTGGGCGACGAGCCGCTGAGCCGTCTGGCCCAGGTGCTGGCTGCTCTTCCGGTGCCCGGGTGGCGGGCCTGCGGGTGGGCGGGGTTCGAGCTGGGCCCCCGGGCTTACGGGCTGGCCGGCCCGGTCACGCCGGACCCGCTGGTGCACCTGATCGTTCCTGCTCAGGAGATCCGGTTCGAGCCGGAGGGCGCCCGGTTGCGGGCTCGCACGGTTCCGGAACTGGAAGCGCTGGAAAGTCTTCTGGGGCAGAGCGGGACCCTAATCACGGGCCGGCCGCAGATGCTCGCCGACCTGGACCACGAGGCCGACCGGTACCAGCAGCAGGTCGCCCGGGCCGTGGCGGACATCCACGCCGGCCGTCTGCGGAAAGTCATCGTCTCGCGGGCCGTTCCGGTGCAGGGTGAGATCGACCTGGCCGCGACCTACGAGCAGGGACGCCGCGGGAACACCCCGGCCCGGTCGTTCCTGATCGACATCGGGAACCTGGCCGCGGTCGGGTTCAGTCCCGAGACCGTGGTCGAGGTTTCGGCGCAGGGCCGGATCTCGACGCAGCCGCTGGCCGGTACCGCGGCGCTCGAGGGTTCCGCCGAGGCCGACGGCCGTCGCCGGGAGGCACTGCTGAGAGACCCGAAAGAGATCTACGAGCACGCCATCTCGGTGCAGGCGGCCCAGGACGAGCTGCGGCCCCTGTGCGAGAGCGGCACCCTGGTCGTCGACGAGTTCATGAATGTGCTGGAGCGTGGCAGCGTGCAGCACCTGGCCTCGCGGGTCAGTGGGCGCCTGGCCGCCGGCCGGGACGCCTGGCAGGCGCTGGCCGTGGTGTTCCCGGCCATCACCGCCACCGGTGTGCCGAAGGCCGCTGCGCTGGAGGCCATCCGTGAGTACGAGCAGCCGCGCGGGGTGTACAGCGGTGCGGTGGTCAACACCACGAGCGACGGGGCCCTGGATGCGGCCCTGGTGCTGCGCACGGTGTTCCGGCGGGACGGACAGACCTGGCTGCGGGCCGGGGCCGGTATCGTCGGGGCCTCCCGCCCGGAGCGGGAACTGGAGGAGACCCGGGAGAAACTGCGGAGCATCAGCCGGTTCCTGGTACCGGCCGGGAGCGAACAGGCCGAGAACGGGCTGGAGGCTCTGCGACGGACCGTGGCCGGCCTGATCGAGGAAGACCCGGCCGAGGTGGGCGACGACGACAACCTGTTCGAACTCGGCCTGGAGTCGATCGCCCTGATCACCGCGGTCGGGCAGTGGCGGCGCGAGGGCATCCAGGTGAGCTTCGCCGAGCTCGCCGAGAGCCCCACGGTGGAGGGCTGGTACAAGCTGCTGGCCGACCGCCGCACCGTGCCCGTCGCGCCGGAACCACTGGCGGTACCGGCCGGGACCGGCGACGAGTTCCCCCTGGCCCTGATGCAGCACGCCTACTGGATCGGGCGCAGCACCGCGCAGACCTACGGCGGCGTGGCGGCCCACCTGTTCACCGAGTTCGACGGTGACGATGTCGAGCCGGACCGTCTGGCCGCCGCGATCGAGCGGGTCGTGGTGCGGCACCCGGCCCTGCGCACCCGGGTCACGGACAACGGCGCGCAGATCGTCGAGGAGACCTCCGGCTGGCGCGGGCTGGACGTGCACGACCTGCGGGACCTGCCGGAGGACGAGGTCGGGGAGCGTCTGGAGGCGGTCCGGGACCGGCTCTCGCACGAGATGCTCGACATCGAGCGGGGAGAGCTCCTCGCGACCGTCCTGAGTCTGCTGCCCGGCGGCCGCACCCGGTTCCACCTCGACGTCGACATGGTCGCCGCCGACGCCGTCAGCTACCGCATCCTGCTGGCCGACCTGGCCCAGGCCTACAGCCAGGGCCCGGAGTCGCTGCCGGCCCACATCGACTACAGCTACCGCCGCTACCGCGAGGAGAACGCGCCGGGCCACCGGGAGGCCGCCGAACGTGGCCGCGAGGCCTGGCAGCACCGCCTGCCCGGCCTGCCGGGGGCACCGCAGCTACCGCTCGCCCCGCCCGGCCTCGGGACACCGAAGGTCTCGCGCCGGCACTTCCGCCTGTCGCCCGAGGCCCGCGAGAGCCTCGCGCAGACGGCCCGGCGCCACAGCGTCACGCCGGCCATGGCCGTCGCGACCGCGTTCGCCGAGGTGCTCGGGGCCTGGAGCAGCCAGTCCCGGTTCCTGCTCAACGTGCCCCTGTTCGACCGGGAACAGCTGCACCCCGACGTCGGGCGCATCATCGGTGACTTCACCAGCTCGGTCCTGCTGGAGATCGACCTGACCGACCGCGTCCCCTTCTCCGAACGGGCCCGCGGTGTACAGACCCGCCTGCACGCCGACGCCGCCCATGCGGCCTACTCCGGGGTCGAGGTCCTGCGTGACCTCGGCCGGCAGCAGGGCGAACCGGTGCTCGCGCCGATGGTCTTCACCAGTGCCCTCGGGCTCGGTGAACTGTTCGACGCGTCGGTCGGCGAGCAGTTCGGGCGGCCGGTCTGGATCATCTCGCAGGGCCCCCAGGTGCTGCTCGACGCCCAGGTCACGGAGCTGGACGGCGGGCTGCTGATCAACTGGGACATCCGCGAGAACACCTTCGCGCCTGGCGTGGTCGACGCGATGTTCTCGGCGTTCGAGCACCTGGTGCGAGGGCTGTCCGACGGCAGCACCTGGCAGGCGCCCGTCGGCAACCTCACCGACCCGGCTCAGCGTCCGGTCAATCCCGGCCCGACCTCGGAACGGCTGCTGCACCAGGGGTTCTTCGAGCAGGCGGCCCAGTACCCGGACCGGGCCGCGCTGGTCTGGCCCGGGGGTGAGCTCTCCTACGGTGCCCTGGCGGACCAGGCCCGGGGCACCGCCGGTGCCCTGATCGCCCGGGGTGTGCGCCCGGGCGACGCGGTCGGCGTGCACCTGCCCAAGGGGCCCGAGCAGATCGTGGCCGTGATGGGCGTTCTCGCGGCCGGGGGCGTCTACGTGCCCGTCGGCGTGCAGCAGCCGCCGGCCCGGATCGCCCGCATCGCGCAGACGGCCGGTATCCAGGTCGCGATCACGTCGCTCCCGCAGAACTGGCCGGCCTCGGTCGCCACCGGGGAAGGTTTGCATGATCACGAGGGGGTATCGGCCGGGGACGGGCGGCTGGACGAGGCTGCCTATCTGCTCTTCACCTCGGGCTCGACCGGAGCGCCCAAGGGCGTCGAGGTGAGCCACCGGGCCGCGATGAACACCATCGACGACCTCGTCGACCGGCTCGGCATCGGCCCGGACGACCGCACCCTGGCGGTGTCGGCGCTCGACTTCGACCTGTCGGTGTTCGACGTCTTCGCCCCGCTGTCGGCCGGAGGGGCGGTGGTGCTGGTGGACGAGGAGTCCCGCCGCGAGGCCACCGTCTGGGCCGGGCTGATCGCCGGTGGGGTGACGATCCTCAACTGCGTGCCGACCGTGCTCGACCTGGTGCTGAGTTCCGGGGTGCCGCTGGGCGACAGCCTGCGGGCGGTGCTGCTCGGCGGGGACCGGATCGGTACCGACCTGCCCGCGCGGCTGGCGTCGGCCGTCCCGGGGGCCCGGTTCCTGGCCCTGGGTGGCACCACCGAGACCGCGATCCACTCCACGATCTGCGAGATCCGCGACGCCGTGGTGGATCCCGGCTGGACCTGCGTGCCCTACGGCACCCCGCTGCGCAACGTGCGGCTGCGGGTGGTCGACGCCCTGGGCCGCGACTGCCCCGACCACGTCACCGGCGAGCTGTGGATCGGTGGTCCGGGCGTGGCCCTGGGCTACCGGGGCGATCCGGACCGCACGGCCGACCGGTTCGTGTCGTACGACGGGGAACGCTGGTACCGCACCGGGGACCTGGCCCGGTATCGGCCCGCCGGTACGGTCGAGTTCCTCGGCCGGGCCGACCACCAGGTCAAGATCCGTGGGTTCCGGGTGGAACTCGGCGAGGTCGAGGCCGCGCTGAGTGCGGTTCCCGGCGTGAGGGCGGGGGTGGCTGTGCTGGTCCCCGGGAAACCGGCTTCTCTGGGCGCGCTCGTCGTGGCCGATGAGCAGCCGCGGGAAATTCGCGATGCCCTGGGCGCTCTCCTGCCGGCCCACATGGTGCCGGATCGGATGGTCCGGGTGGAGGCCCTTCCCCTGAGCGCCAACGGGAAGATCGACCGGCGGGCGGCGGCAGCCCTTCTCGAACGGGAGAGCGCCGAACGGCAGATCGGTGCAGCCGGGCCCCGCACCGATCTGGAACGCGTGATCCTGCTCGCCTGGCAGGAGATCCTGGGGACCGACGGATTCGGGATCGACGACGAGTTCTTCGCCCTGGGCGGCGACTCGGTCCTGGCCACCCGCCTGGTGGCCCGACTGCGCGAGGAGCTCGACTCGTCCGCCCCGAGCGTCCGTCTGCTCTTCGGTGCCCCCACGACCGCCACGTTCGCCAGGGCCCTGAACGAGACCGAACCCGGTCGCCTGGAACGAATCGCGGCCATCGTCTGGGAGATCGCCGGCTTGTCCGACGACGAGATCGAGACCCGGCTCCAGGAACCGGACACCCGTGGAGGCCGGTCATGAGCATCGAGTCCGACTGGGTGACCTTCCCTCCCGAGTTCGCGGAACGCTACGTCCGGGAGAACTACTGGCGCGGCGAGCCGCTGGGCGAGCGCCTGCGCGGGTGGGCCCGCGACTTCGGTGACCGGACAGCGGTGGTGGGCACCTCGTCCTCCGGTAGGGCCGTGCTGACCTACACCGAACTGGACCGGGCCGCCGATGATCTGGCGGCCGGGCTGCAAGGGCTGGGGATCGGCGCGGGCGACCGGGTGCTGGTGCAGCTGCCGAACCGGATCGAGTTCGTCACGCTGCTGTTCGCCTTGCTGCGGCTGGGGGCGATCGGGGTGCTGGCCCTGCCCGCCCACCGGCGGGTCGAGATCCAGCACCTGGCCGAGCTGTCCGGGGCCGTGGCCTACGCGATCCCGGACAGCCACGAGGGTTTCGACCACCGGAAGCTGGCGGCGCAGATCCACGCGAACGTTCCCTCGGTGCGGCACGTCCTGGTCGCGGGAGAGGCCGGGCCGTTCACCGCGATCAGCGATCTTCCGGTCGAGAGCGCCGGGCCGTTGCCGCCGCCCGACCCCGCGGGCATCGCGGTGCTGCTGATCTCGGGCGGCACCACCGGCAAGCCCAAGCTGATCCCGCGCACCCACTGGGACTACGCCTACAACGCCGCGGCCAGCGCCGCCCTGTGCGGTCTGACGGCGGCCGACACCTACCTGGTGGCCCTGCCGGCGGCGCACAACTTCCCGCTGGCCTGCCCGGGCCTTCTCGGGGCGCTGGGCGTCGGAGCGAGGGTGGTGCTGTGCCCGTCGCCGGGCCCGGAGGCGGCCTTCGCGCTGATCGAGCGGGAACGGGTGACGGTGACCGCACTGGTGCCCGCCCTGGCCCGGATCTGGGTGGACGCCGCCGACTGGGAGAAGCCCGACACCAGCAGCCTGCGACTGCTGCAGGTGGGCGGGGCCCGGCTGGATGCCCAGCTGGCCCGGCGTATTCCGCCGGTACTGGGCACGCAGGTGCAGCAGGTGTTCGGCATGGCCGAGGGGCTGCTCAACTACACCCGCCTGGACGATGACGACGAGATCGCCTTCACCACCCAGGGCCGCGCCCTGGCCGGGGCCGACGAGGTCCGCATCGTCGGTGAGGACGGCCTCGACGTGGTGGACGGTGAGGTGGGCGAGCTGCTCACCCGGGGCCCGTACACGATCCGCGGCTACTACCGGGCGGCCACGCACAACGCGACCGCCTTCACCCCCGACGGCTTCTACCGCAGCGGTGACCTGGTGCGGCGCACGCCCTCGGGCAACCTGGTGGTCGAGGGGCGGATCAAGGACGTGGTCAACCGGGGCGGCGAGAACGTCTCGGCCGGGGAGCTCGAGGAACACCTGCTGGCCCACCGCGCGGTCACCGGTGCCGCGGTGATCGCGGCACCGGACGAGCGGGTCGGCGAGAAGGTGCGTGCCGTGGTGGTTCTGGTGCCCGGCACGGCGCTGAAGCTCAAGGAGATCAAGGCGTTCCTGCGGGAGCGCGGCCTGGCGGCCTTCATGCTCCCCGACCTGCTCACGGTCGTGGACGAGCTGCCGCTGACCCCCATCGGCAAGATCGACAAGCGGGAACTGCGCAGCCGTCTCGGCGCCTGAACCCCGACTTTCGTACCACCGGAAGGAACTGATCGTGGCGAGCACCGACTCCAGCACACTGGCACAGCGTCGGCGGGAACTGCTGAGGCGCCGGCTGCAGGCCGAGCAGCTGACGCAGGAGGTCCCGCGGTCCCGCCCGCCGCGCGCGGCCGGTAGCGGGTTCCCGCTCAGTGCCGGGCAGCGCCGGATGTGGTTCCTGCAGCGGCTCGACCCCTCCAGCGCCGCGTACACGATCTCGGCGGCCTTCGAGCTGACCGGGGAGCTGGATGCCGACCGGCTGCACCGGGCCCTGCTCGCGGTCACCCGGAAGCACGAGATCCTGCGCACCACCTACCGGGTCACGCCGGACGGGGAGCTGGAGCAGGTGCCCCACGAGAACCTGGAACCGGGCTGGCTCCAGGTCGACGCAGCGAGCGAGGACGCGGCCCGGGACATCGCCCGGCAGGTGGCGCGCACACCGTTCGACCTGGCCACCGAGTCCCCGTTGCGGGTGACCGTCGCGCGGCTCGGTGGGGAACGGCATCTGCTCGCGGTGGCCGCGCACCACATCGCCTGGGACGACGGCTCCTGGGACGTGTTCTTCGGAGATTTGATGAGCGCCTACGACGATCCGTCCGGCACCACGACCGTCTCCTACCTGGACGCCGCGCCGGCCGGCGCGTCCGCGTCCGGCCTGGCCTACTGGCGCGAACAGCTGGCACCCCAGCCTGATCCGGTGGCGTTGCCGGCGCCCGGTGAATCGGTGGACGCGGGACGGGTGGACGAGGGCCGGCAGCTGGTGCACCAGCTCCCCGCCGAGACGGCCGACCGCGTGCGGGCCTTCGCCACGCAGCACGGGGCGACGCCGTTCATGGTGCTGCTGGCGGCGTACACGGCCCTGCTGCACCGCACCGGCGCGGCCACGGATCTCACCGTCGGCTCGCCCGTGGTCAACCGCGACGACCCGGCGTCCGAGGGGGTCATCGGATACTTCGGCAACACGCTCTGCCTGCGGCTGAAGGTCGCCCCGGCCGATACGTTCGCGCAGCTCGTGGCGCGCACGGTCGAGGTCTGCCGGGGCGGTTTCGCCCACGCCGACGTCGATCTGGCCGACGTGGCCCGCGACCTCAACCCGGACCGGTCCGACGGCGTCTCCAGCCTGTTCAGCACCATGTTCGCGGTGCGGACGCCGGCCGCCACGGCCCTGAACGGCAGCGGGCTGCGCGGCGAGCGCCGGTCCCTGCCCAACGGTACGGCGCAGTTCCCGCTGATGGTGGTGGCCGAACTGGGCGGTGACGGTGGGGCTCTGGAACTGGAGACGACCTACCGCCCGGCCGTGGTCTCCGGGGACTTCGCCGCCCGGATCGGGCCGCGGCTGGAACGGGTCCTGGACCAGGCCCTGGCCCGCCCGGACGACCGCGTCGCGCAGCTCGACCTGCTGAGCCCGGCCGAACGCGAGCAGGTGCTGGTGGAGTTCAACGACACCCGGGGTCAGCAGTCGACGCAGCCCTGGGTGACGCAGTTCCTGGCCCGGGCGCAGGCCGAACCGGGCCGGACGGCGCTGGTCACGGCCTCACGCACCTACACCTACGGTGAACTGGCACATGAGGCTGATCTTTTCGCCCGGCGTCTGGCCGGTCTCGGGGTGCGCCGGGCCTCGATCGTCGGCATCGCCCTGCCCCGCTCGGCCGACCTGGTCATCGCCCTGGCCGGGATCTCCCGGGCGGGTGCGGCCTACCTGCCGCTCGACCCGGAGTTCCCGGACGACCGGCTCGCCTACATGCTCGCGCAGGCGGACCCGCCGGTGCTGGTCACGACGGCGGAACTGGCCGGCCGACTCCCGGTCGGGCCCGGTACCCGGGTGGTACTGACCGGTGAAACCCGTGACTCCACGGTCGATCCGGCGCCCTGGCCGCCGGTGACGGCGCCGGACAGCCCGGTGTACGTGATCTACACCTCGGGATCGACCGGGCACCCGAAGGGCATCGTGGTGGGCCACAGCTCGCTGTCGAACTTCCTGGCGTCCATGATCGATGCGATCGGGATGGTCCCGGACGACCGGGTGATGGCCAGCACCACGCTGTCTTTCGACCCGAGCACGGTCGAGCTGCTGGCGCCGCTGACGATCGGTGCGTCGATCCACCTGGTCGAGGGCGACGACGGCCGCGACCCCTCGAACCTCGCGCGGGTGCTGGGGTCCGGTACGGTCACGCTGGCGCAGGCGACGCCGTCGCGCTGGCGCACGGTTCTCGACGCCGCGCCCGACCGGTATCCCGGTGTGCGGGCCCTCAGCGGCGGTGAGGCCCTGTCCCCGGCCCTCGCCCAGGAGATGACCCAGCGTTTCGACCGTCTGATCAACCTGTACGGCCCGACCGAGGCCACTGTCTGGGCCACGACCGGCGCGGTGCGCCCGGGCGACACCGGACGGCCCCGGGTGGGTCGCCCGCTGCCCAACATGCGGGTCTACCTGCTCGACGGGGCCCTGATGCCGGTACCGGCCGGTGAGCTGGGAGAGCTCTACCTGGCCGGCACCGGGGTGGCCCACGGCTATCTGGACGGTCCGGAACTGACCGCATCGGCCTACGTGGCCAGTCCTTTCGGCGACGGCGAGCGCCTGTACCGCACCGGTGACCTGGCCCGCTGGATGCCTGACGGTGAACTGCTGCTGGAGGGCCGCAGCGACCATCAGGTGAAGATCCGGGGCTACCGCATCGAGCCGGGCGAGATCGAGGCCGTGCTGGACCGGCACGGGTCGGTCGCCGCCAGTGCCGTGGTGCTGCGGGAGGACGGGCCCGCCGGAAAGGCTCTCGTGGCCTACGTGGTGACGTCGGCCGGTGAGGAGGAGCTGCGGGCGTACGCGGCCGGCCGTCTGCCCGGCTACATGGTGCCCGCGGCCTTCGTGACGCTGCCCGGACTGCCGATGACCCCCAACGGCAAGCTGGACCGCAAAGCCCTGCCCGCGCCGGGGTTCGCCGCGACCGTCCCGTCGCGGGGGCCGTCCGGTGAGGTCGAGACCGTGCTGCGCGACGTCTTCGCGAGCGTGCTCGGCCAGGACGACGTCGGGGTCGACGACTCCTTCTTCCAGCGTGGCGGCGACAGCATTCTCGCGTTCTCCGTGGTCACCCGCGCCGCTGCGGCCGGCGTGACGATCGGCCTGGCCGACGTCTTCGCCACGCCCACGGTCGCCGGTCTGGCCGCGGTGGCCGCAACGGTCGGTCACACCAGCCTGATGGAGGACGACGTGGTCGCCCCGGACGCGTCGGTGGACGTCGCGCTTCCGGAACCGCAGACCTGGCCCCTGTCCCCGGCCCAGTCCGGGCTGGTGTTCCAGCGTCTGGCCGACGGCGACGGTGCCCCGGACGTCTACGTGATCCAGTTCGTGCTCGATCTGTCCGGTGCCGATCTCGACGTGACCGCCTTGCAGGCCGCCTCCCGGATCCTCGTCAGCCGGCACGCCCTGCTGCGGGCGGCCGTGCTGACCGACGGTGAGGGCGAGGCGACCCTGACTCAGGTGATCGCGCCGCACGCCGAACCGCGGTGGACGGTCGCCGACCTGTCCACCTGGCCGGATGCCGAACGCGAGGCCGAGACGCAGCGGCTGGTGGCGGCCGACCGAGCGACCCGTTTCGACCTGGCGGCCCCGCCCCTGGTGCGCTTCCTCTGGGTCCGCACCGGCCCGGACCGGGCCCGGCTGGCGGTCGCGGCCCACCACGTGATCCTGGACGGCTGGTCGATGCCGCTCATGCTGCGGGAGCTGTTCGAGCTGGCGGTGCGCCCGGTCCGGGCGAAGGCCCTGCCCTCGCCGCGTCCGTACCCCGACTACCTGGACTGGCTGCGGACCCAGGACCAGGAGGCCGCCCGTGAGGCCTGGCGCTCGGAACTGGCCGGGCTGGAGGGGCCGACGCTCCTGGCCCCCGGACGCGCCGGAAACCTCTCGGCTGCCGTGGATCGCGAGATCAGCCCGGAACTGACCGGTCGCCTCGTGACGCTCGGCCGGCGCCGGGGCCTGACCCTGAGCACCGTGCTGCGGGCCGCCCACGCCGTGCTGCTGTCGCGGGCGGTGGGCCGTGACGACGTCGTCTTCGGGGCGGTGTCGTCGGGCCGTCCGCCGGGTCTGCCCGGGGTGGAGACGATGATCGGCCTGTTCGTCACCACGGTGCCGGTGCGGGCGAAGGTCAGCGCCGCCACGTCGTTCACCGAGCTGATGGCCGACCTCCAGGTGGCCCAGGGCCGGATGTTCGCCCACGAGCATCTCGGCCTGGCCGACATCCTGGCCCAGGCCCCCGCGGAGTCCCGGGCCGACGGGGAGCTGTTCGACAGCCTCCTGGTGCTGGAGTCGTTCCCGTTCGACGCGTCCACCCTGATCCCGCCGGGTGGCCCGGCCCTGGAGGCCGTCGACGGTTTCGACGGCACGCACTACCCGCTGACCGTGCGTGTCATCCCCGGCGAGCGCCTGCGCATCACCTTCGGCTACCGGCAGGGGGTGCTGGACGACGGGGTGGTCGCCGGTCTGGCCGACCGGTTCGCGGCGCTGCTGGAGGAGATCGTCACCGACCCGTCCCGGCCGATCGGCGCGGTGCCCGAGCCGGCGGACAGCTCCCTGACCGGACTGTTCGAGGCCCAGGCCCGCCGCACGCCCGACGCGGTGGCCGTGCGCTGGCGCGACACCGACCTGACCTACGCCGAGCTGGACGAGCGCGCCGGGCGCCTGGCCGGTCTGCTGGCCCGCCGCGGAGTCGGCCCGGAAACCGTGGTGGCCGTGGCCCTGCCGCGATCGGCCGACCTGGTTGTCACCCTGCTGGCCGTGCTGAAGGCCGGTGGCGCCTACCTGCCGATCGACGCCTCCTACCCGGCCGAGCGGATCGCGTTCATGATCCGCGACGCCGCCCCGGTCTGCGCGGTCACCACCCTCGAGGCCCGCGACACCCTGCCCGGCGTGGCCACCATCGCGCTGGACGACCCGCGGGTGGTCGAGGCGCTCTCCGTAGAAGCTCCGGTGGTTTCCCGGGCGGAGGGGGCCAACCTGGCCTACATCATCTACACGTCCGGGTCGACGGGCCGGCCCAAGGGCGTTCTCGTCCCGCACCGCAACGTGATCCGCCTGTTCGCCGACGCGCAGGAGCATTTCGGGTTCGATGCGAACGACGTCTGGACGCTGTTCCACTCGGTCTCGTTCGACTTCTCGGTGTGGGAGCTGTGGGGACCGTTGCTGTACGGCGGTCGCCTGGTCGTGGTCGACCACGAGGTGTCGCGCGCCCCGGGCCAGTTCCTCGACCTGTTGCGGCGTGAGCGCGTGACCGTGCTGAACCAGACCCCGTCCGCGTTCGCCCTCCTGACCGACGAGAGCACCCGGACCCGGGCCGGCCTGAGCCTGCGTCTGGTGATCTTCGGCGGGGAGGCGCTGGACACCGGACGGCTCGCGCCCTGGTTCGAGCAGCACCCCGAAAAGCCCGCACTGGTGAACATGTACGGCATCACCGAGACCACCGTGCATGTCACCCATCGGCCGGTGGGATCGTCGGGCACGACAGGTATCGGCGAACCCCTGTCCGGCCTGCGGGTGCGCGTGCTGGACGATCACCTGGTCCCGGTCCCGGACGGCGTGACCGGCGAGATGTACGTGAGCGGAGCCCAGCTTGCCCGCGGTTACCTGGGCCGCCCGGGTCTGACCGCGACCCGGTTCGTCCCGGACCCCTTCGGGGCTCCCGGTGACCGGATGTACCGCACCGGCGACCTGGCCCGGCGCAGTCCCGACGGTTCGCTGGAGTACCAGGGCCGGGCCGACGACCAGGTGAAGATCCGCGGTTTCCGGATCGAGCTGGGTGAGATCGAGGCGGTGCTCGCCTCCGATCCCACGGTCGGCACGGCGGTGGTGCTGGCGGACGACGACGGCACCGGCCGTCGTCGGCTCATCGCTTACGTCATCCCGGCGGGGGAAGGGGCCGACCCGGCCGCGATCCGGACCCGGGCCGCCGCCACCCTGCCCGACTTCATGGTGCCCGCAGCGGTTGTCGCCCTGGACGCGCTGCCGCTGACGAGTAACGGCAAGCTCGACCGCGCCGCTCTGCCGAAACCCGACCCGAACCGCGAAACCTTGTCACGTAGTGCCGGGAACGACATCGAGCGGACCTTGTGCACGGTGTTCGCGGCCACGCTCGGCGTCGACCAGGTGGGCGTGGACGACGACTTCCTAGCCCTCGGCGGCGACAGCATCCTGGCCATCCAGCTGGTCAACCGCGCCCGTCGCGAGGGTGTGACGCTGACTCCGCGCGAGGTGTTCACGCAGCGAACCCCGGCGACGCTCGCGGGCCTGGTGGCGGAGCGAACCGTCACCAGGACCGAAACCCCCCGGGCGCAGGCCGTGACTGCGTCCACCGGCATCATCACCCCGCCCCCGATCGTGGCCCGCCTGGCCGAACTGGGCGGCGAGATCAACCGTTTCAACCAGGCGCTGGTGGTCCGGACTCCGGTGGGAGCGACCGAACCCCTGCTCCGGTCGGCCCTGACCGCCCTGATCCGGCACCACGACGCCCTGCGCGCCAGACTTCGGCGTCCGGCTCCCGGGGTATGGCTCCTCGAGATTGATTCCGCAGCAGCTGAAACCGCCCTCCATCGAATGAACGTGGCAGGCCTGGACGAGGCTGGTCGGCGCGCCGCCGTGGCCGAGGCCTCCGACGCGGCCGCGGGGCGTCTGAACCCCGACGCCGGCCAGATGGTGCAGGCCGTCTGGCTCGACGCCGGCCCGGACGAGCCCGGACGCCTGGTGCTCGTCATCCATCACCTGGTCGTGGACGGCGTCTCCTGGCGCATCCTGCTGGACGACCTCGCCGCCGCCTACGGGGCCGAGTCACCGCAGCTGGATCCGGTGGGCACCTCGGTCCGGGCGTTCAGCCAGATCGTCGCCCAGAGTGCCGCCGACCCGGCCCGCCTGGCCGAACTCCCGCACTGGCTGGAAACCCTGGCCCCGGGAGCGAACCCGTTCCGCGTCCCCGCAGGGGTCCCGACGGGCGTCGAGGCGGACACCCGCACCGTCGTCGTCGACCTGGAACCCGCCGTCACCGCGGCCCTGCTCAACGACGTCCCCACGGCCACCGGCACCGAGGTCACCGACGTCCTGCTGACCGGTCTGCGTCTGGCCCTGAACGGCGACGACCTGCTCGTCGACCTGGAACGTCACGGCCGGGAAGAGATCACCCCCGGCGTGGACCTGTCCCGCACGGTGGGCTGGTTCACCAGCCTCGCACCGGTCCGCCTGGCCGCGGTCGGCGCCGATGCCCGCGCCACCCTGGCCGATGTCTCCGCCCGGGTCAGGGCCATGCCGGACCGGGGGACCGGGTTCGGGCTCCTGCGGTACGCGAGTCCGCTGGCCGGCCCGGCCCTGGCCCGCGCCGGGCAGGCCCAGGTGCTGTTCAACTACCTCGGCCGGTTCGGGACGGACGCCGACGCCGACTGGAGCCCCGCCGCCGAGGTCGACGCGCTGTCGGCGACCCCCGACCCGAGCCTGGGCGTCGGGCACGTGCTGAGTGTGGACGCCGTGGCGCTGCCCACCCCGGCCGGAACCGTTCTGCGCGCCACCTTCACCTACCTGTCCACCGTCGTCGAGCCCGCCGAGGCCGAGCGCCTGGCCGGTGATTACGCCCAGGCCCTGCGGGACCTGGCCGACCCCAGCCTGGTCCCGCTCTCACCGACCGAGACCGACCGCGTCCGTCAGGCTTTCCCCGGCGGGTTCGACGACGTCTGGCCCCTGTCGCCGCTCCAGGAGGGCCTGTACTTCCAGCACGCCCTGGACCCGGACAGCGACGCGTACACGGCCCAGTTCTGGTTCGACTTCGACCACCGCCTCGACGTCCCCCGGCTCCGCGCCGCCACCACCGCCCTGATGGCGGCCAACCCGGTGCTGCGGGTGGGGTTCCTCAGTGAGGGCCTGCCGCAGCCGGTTCAGGTCGTCGTCAGCGAACTGCCGCCCCCGGTCGAGGATATCGACCTGTCCGGGCTGTCCGGTGAGCAGCAGCGGGAGGCCGCCGAGCGGATCGCGGCCGACGACCGGGAACTCCCGTTCGACGTCACCCGGCCCCCGCTGTTCCGGCTGATCGTGCTGCACCTGGGGCCCGACCGGTCCCGGCTGGTGATCAACCGGCAGGTGCTGTTGTGGGACGGCTGGTCCGGTGCCCTGGTCGTCGAGGGACTGCTCGGGCTGTACCGCGACGGAACGGCCCGGCCGGTCACCGGTACTTTCCGCGACTACCTGCTCTGGCTCCGGGAACGGGACACCGCCGCGGCCGAAACGGCCTGGGGCCGGAACCTGTCCGGCCTGGAGGGACCCACCCTGGTCGTCCCGGCGGCCCGGGGCCTGCCGCCGGTACCGCCGGCCCGGATCACCGCCGAGCTGCCCGAGACCACCTCGGCCGCCGCCCGCGCCGCCGCGCGCCGGCACGGCATCACCCTGAACACGATCTTCAACGCCGCGCTCGGGCTCGTGCTGTCGGCCGAGACCGGCTCGGACGACATCGTCTTCGGGACCACCACGGCCGGTCGCCCGGCCGAGCTGGAGGGTTGCGCCGACGTCATCGGCCTGTTCCTCAACACCGTGCCGGTGCGCACGCGGCTCGACCCGGCCGAGAGAGTGGGCGACCTGCTGCACCGCCTGTCCGGCGACCGGCTCGACCTGCTCGACCACGAGTACCTCGGCCTGGGTGAGATCCAGCGCGCAGCCGGGCATCCGGTGCTGTTCGACACCCTCTACGTGCTCCAGAACTTCATCGACGAGGTGGCCAACGACGAGACCAGCCGGCAGCACGGCATCGTCGGCGGCGGCAGCATCGACCACACGCACTACCCGCTGACGTTCGTGCTCTTCCCCGGCGCCCGGATCACGGCCCGGCTGGAGTACCGCACCGACGTGGTCACCGCGGACCGGGCCCAGGCCCTGTTCGAGCGGCTGCTGGCCACGGTGGCCACGCTGGTCGCCGATCTGGACGCCCCGGTGGGGTCGCTGGACCTGCTGCTGCCGGGGGAACGGGCAGCGCTGGAAGCCGCTGTCGCACCGTCGGAACCGATCGGCACGCAGAGCATCAGCGACCTGCTGGAGGCACAGGCCGGGCAGCTCGGCGACGGGGTGGCGCTGGTGCTGGGCGAGCAGCGCCTGACCTACGCCGAGCTGGACCGCCGGGTGAACCGGATGGCCCGGCTGCTGATCTCGCGAGGCGCCGGTCCGGAGACGGTCGTGGCCCTGGGACTGGGCCGCACGGTCGACATGGTCGTCGCCCTGTTCGCCGTGCTGCGCACGGGGGCCGCGTACCTCCCGCTGGAGCTGGACCACCCGCCGGCCCGGCTGATGGAGATGGTCGAGGACGCCGGGGCGTCCGTGCTGGTGACCACCCGCGCGACTGCGCGATATCTGGTGGGGGACGACGACGTCCCTCAAGGTCTGGTTCTTGACGATCCGGCCGTGGCCGCGGCAATGGACGATTTGAAGGACGATTCACTGACGGACGCGGAACTGCGCGGTTTCGCACGGGGTCGCCAGGACCGGCTCGATCACCCGGCCTACGTCATCTACACCTCCGGCTCGACCGGCCGGCCCAAGGGCGTGGTGACGCCCTACCGCGGCCTGACGAACATGTGGCTCAACCACCGCGACGAGATCTTCGTGCCCGCCGTCGCCTCGGTGGACGGACGGCGCCTGCGGGTGGCCCACACGGTCTCGTTCGCGTTCGACATGTCGTGGGAAGAGCTGCTGTGGCTCGTCGAGGGCCACGAGGTACACATCTGCGACGAGAACCTGCGCCGCGACGCCGAGGGCCTGGTCGCGTACTGCGACGAGCACCGCATCGACGTGGTGAACGTGACGCCGACCTATGCCGCGCACCTTTTCGAAGCCGGGCTGCTCGACTCCGGCCGTGACCGTCACCGCCCTCCGCTGGTCATGCTCGGCGGGGAGGCCGTGCCCGACGCACTCTGGAACCGCTTGCGCACCACCGACGGCACGTTCGGGTACAACCTCTACGGGCCGACCGAGTACACGATCAACACGCTCGGCGCCTCGACCACCAACAGCCCCACCCCGACCGTCGGGCGGGCGATCCGCAACACCGCCGTGTACGTGCTCGACCGCTGGCTGCGTCCGGTGCCCGACGGCGTTCCGGGCGAGCTCTACATTGCCGGTGACGGCCTGGCCCGCGGCTATCTCGACCAGTTCGGCCTGACCGCGACCCGTTTCGTGGCCGACCCGCAGATCCTCGGCGGTCGCATGTACCGCACCGGTGACCTGGTCGTCCGGCGGCCCGGCGACGGCAACCTCGACTTCCTCGGCCGCACCGACGACCAGATCAAGATCCGCGGGCACCGCATCGAACTGGGTGAGGTCAGCGCGGCCCTGGACCACCATCCCGGCGTCAGCCAGTCGGCTGTCGTGGCCGTCGACGACCCGACCTCGCCCGGCTCGAAACGGCTCGTCGCCTATCTGGTCCCGGCCCGTCCCGAGGCCGACGCCGTGGCCCTGATCGAGCACGACCAGGTCGGGGAATGGAACCAGATCTACAGCGACGAGTACGAGCGGATCCCCACCGCCGTGCTGCACGAGGACTTCGCCGGATGGGACTCCAGCTACGACGGCCAGCCGATCCCGACGGCGCAGATGCGCGAATGGCGGGAGGCCACGCTGGACCGCATCCGCGCCCTGAAACCCCGGCGGGTGCTGGAGATCGGTGTCGGTACCGGCCTGCTGCTGGGGCCGCTGGCCCCGGACTGCGAGGCGTACTGGGCCACGGACTTCGCCGCCCCGGTCATCGCCAAGCTGCGGGCCGACCTGGCCACCGATCCGGATCGATTCGGCCGGGTCGAGCTGCGGCACCTGGGCGCTCACCAGACCGAGGGCCTGCCGCGCGGTTTCTTCGACACGATCGTCATCAACTCGGTGGCGCAGTACTTCCCGAGCGCCGGCTACCTGCGGTCGGTGCTGCACGCGGCCCTGGACCTGCTCACCCCGGGTGGATCGCTCTTCGTCGGTGACGTGCGGGACCTGGGACGGCTGCGGACCTTCGCCACCGAGATCGAGACCGCGCGTCCCGGCGCCGATCCCACCCGGATCGGTGCCGCCGTCGACCGGCGGGTGCTGCTGGAGAAGGAACTGGTGGTCTCGCCGGACTTCTTCCACGACCTGGCCACCGAAAACGACCTGGCCGTGAGCGTGCGGGTCAAGCGGGGGCGCAGCCGGAACGAGCTCACGCGGCACCGGTACGACGTGGTGGTGCGGCGAGGGGCGGCGGAACCGCTGGAGGCGGAGGTCGTCGCGTGGGAGGGTGACCTGGAGAACCTTCTGCGCGAACGCCGGCCGGAGAAGTTGCGGGTGACGGGAATGGTGGACGCACGTCTCGCGGCAACCGAGGCGGGTGTGGATCCCGACGACATTTACCTGCTGGCGGATGATTGTGGGTATCAGGCCGCGCTGACCCCTGACCCGATCGAACCCGGGAAGCTGGTCGCGATCTTCGTGCGGGGGACTGACGCCTTCCCGTCCACCTCCACGAACGTCACTGCCCGCGTCCTCACGAACGACCCGGCCACCGCCCGCGCCGCAGCCGCCCTGCTCGCCGGGCTCCGCTCCGACCTGGGCGCGGTGCTGCCCGACTACCTGGTGCCGGCCACGTTCATCCCGTTGCCGAGCATTCCCCGTACCTCCAACGGCAAGCTGGATGTCGCCGCGCTGCCCCCGGCCGACGCCCCAGCGGGCCTGAGCACCGGCCGGCCCCCGGCCACCCCGCTGGAAGAGACCCTGGCCGCGTTGTTCGCCGATGTCCTGGGTCTGCCGAACATCGGGGCCGACGACGATTTCTTCGCTGCCGGAGGCCATTCCCTCCTCGCCACCCGGGTGATCAGCCAGGCCCGGGCCGAACTCGCGGTCGACCTGGCCATCCGTGACCTCTTCGACGCCCCGACCGTCGAGGCCCTGGCCGCCCGGGTACAGCAGCGGCAGGCCCAGGCCCCCACCAGCTCCCGGCCACCGTTGACGGCCCGCGAACGCCCGGACCGGATCCCGCTCTCCCCGGCGCAGCGCCGCCTGTGGATGGTGGAGGCGCTCGACGGAGCCGAGGGCTACACCGCGTACAACTACCCGATCGCGTTCCGCACCGCGCAGCGCCTCGATCTGGAAGCACTGCGCGCGGCTCTCGGTGACCTGCTGGACCGGCACGAGATCCTGCGCACCGTGGTCGATGTCGTCGCGGGGGAGCCGTCGCAGAAGATCCTCGAACGGGTGGACGCCCGGGTCGCGGTGGAGGACTGCGCACCGGACGAGGTCCAGGCCCGGATCACGGACCTCGCCGCCCGGCGGTTCGACCTGGGCGCGGACATCCCGCTGCGCGCAACGGTTCTGCGGGGACCGGACGGCGACGTGCTGGTACTGGTGCTGCATCACATCGCGACGGACGAGTGGTCGGACCGCCCGCTCCTGACCGACCTGGACACCGCCTACGCGGCCCGCCTCCAAGGACAGGCACCGGGCTGGGACCCGCTGCCGGTGCAGTACGCCGATCACACCCTCTGGCAGCGCGACGTGCTCGACACCGCTGAGGACATCCGGTTCTGGACAGAGAGCCTGGAAGGGCTGCCCGAGCAGATCCCGCTGCCGTTCGACCGTCTCCGCCCCCCGGTGCGTGAGGGACGGGCCGGCCGGGTGACCCGCGAACTGCCGCCGGAGGTGACCCGCGGGCTGCGGGCCCTGGCTTCGTCCACCGGCACCAGCATGTCGATGCTGGCCCACGCCGCCGTCGCGGCCCTGCTGCACCGGCTGGGGTCCGGCGACGACATCCCGCTGGGCGTACCCGTCGCCGGCCGTAACGACGCCGCGCTGGAGGGCCTGGTCGGGTTCTTCGTCAACACGCTCGTCATCCGTTCCGACCTGACCGGCGACCCGACGTTCCGTGACCTGCTGGGCCGTACCCGCCGCACCGACCTGGCCGCGTTCGACCACCAGGACGTGCCGTTCGAGGAGGTCGTGGCCGCGCTCAACCCGCGCCGGACGCCGGGCGTCAACCCGTTGTTCCAGGTGCTGGCCGGCTACCACCACCGGCCCGACGACCAGGTCGACCTGCTCGGTGGCCCGGTCACCTGGATCGACCCGGAACCCGGCACACCCCGGTTCGACCTGGCGGTGACCTTCGCCGACCAGGCATCCCGGAACGGGATCAGCGTGCGGCTGGAGTTCGCCACCGACGTGCTGCTCCCGGCGAGCGGTGAGGTGCTGGCCGACCGTCTCGTCCGGTTGCTGGCCGGTGTCGCCCAGGCTCCGGACCTCCCCGTCAGCCGGGTCGACGTGCTCGCCCCCGGGGAGCGGGAGCAGGTGCTGACGGGCTGGAACGCGACGGACGCGCCGCTGACCCCGGACACCCTCGCGAGCCTCGTGGACGCCCAGATCGCCCGCACGCCCGACGCGGTGGCGGTCCGGTCGCAGGAGCGCGACCTCACCTACGCCGAGCTGGACGAGGAGGCCGCCCGGATCGCGGCGGTGCTCGCGGCCAACGGGGTCGGGCGGGGCACCCTGGTCGGGATCTGTGTGGAGCGGTCGGTGGAGCTGGCCACCGGGCTGCTGGGCATTCTGCGCACCGGCGCGGCGTACGTGCCGCTCGACCCGGACTACCCGGCGGCCCGGCTGCAGTTCCTGGCCTCCGACGCCGCGCTGCCGGTGCTGCTGACCCAGCGCCACCTGCGGTCGCAGCTACCGAGCCGGCCGGGCGCGCTCGTCCTGTCCCTGGACGCCCCGCAGGACTGGGCCTTCGCCGAGGGCGCGCTGCTGGAGGCTCCCACCCCGGACGACGTGGCCTACGTGATCTACACGTCCGGCTCGACCGGGCAGCCGAAGGGGGTGCCGAACACCCACCGGGGCATCGTGAACCGGCTGACCTGGATGCAGGAACGCTTCGGACTCGGTGCGGACGACGTGGTGCTGCAGAAGACACCGGCCTCGTTCGACGTGTCGGTCTGGGAGTTCTTCTGGCCGCTCATCACCGGCGCCCGGCTGGTGATGGCCCGGCCCGGAGGACACCGCGACGCCTCCTACCTGCGCCGGGTGATCGACGAGCAGGGCGTCACCACGGCGCACTTCGTCCCGTCCATGCTGGCGGCCTTCTTGATGTCGGCGGGCAGCAGCGAGTCCTTGCGCCGGGTGATCTGTTCCGGTGAGGAGCTGCCGGCCGACCTGGCCCGCAAGGCCCTGAACGCCCTGCCCGGTGAGCTGCACAACCTTTACGGGCCCACCGAGGCCGCGGTCGACGTCAGCGCGTACCACTGCACCCTGGAAGGACTCGCCGGACGGGACCGGGTGCCGATCGGCGGCCCGGTACGCAACACCCGCCTGTACGTCCTGGACCCGGCCGGGGAACCGCTGCCGATCGGGGTACCCGGTGAACTGTTCATCGGTGGCGTCCAGGTGGCGCTGGGCTATCTGAACCGCCCGGAACTGACGGCTGAGCGCTTCGTGACAGACCCCTACGGCGGGACCCGCTACCGCACCGGTGACCAGGCCCGCTGGCGGCCCGACGGGACGCTGGAGTTCCTGGGCCGCCTCGACGGTCAGGTCAAGCTGCGCGGTGTGCGGATCGAGCCGGGGGAGGTGGAGGCCGCGCTCCGGGCCCAGCGCGGGATCACGCAGGCCGTGGTCAGCGTGTACGAGGCCGGGCCGCAGGACCAGAGGCTGGTGGGATATCTGGTGGGCGCGGCGGCGGATCTGAACGCTCTGCGGGAGGTCCTGCCAGAGGCGTTGATTCCCAGTACCTTCGTGGCGCTGGATGCTCTTCCCCTCACCCCGAACGGCAAACTCGACCGGTCGGCCCTGCCCACACCATCGCGGCAACGCGACGAAACGGTGGTCTTCTCGGAGCCGGCGAGTGCGACCGAGCAACGCCTGAGCGAGATCTGGAAGCCGTTGCTGGGTGTGGCCGAGCTCGGCACGAACGACGACTTCTTCGCCCTGGGCGGGCATTCGCTGCTCGTACTGCGGATGTGCGCCACGGTCCGCTCGGAGTTCGGCGTCCAGATCAGCCCCCGCACGGTCTTCGAGAACCCGACCGTCGCCCGGCTGGCCCGCACCCTGCCGACCGCCGCGTCCGCGCGTCCGGCCCTGCGGGCCTACGACCGACCGGACGCCCCGCCGCTGTCGTACGCCCAGCGTCGCCTGTGGGTGATCGGTCAGGTCGAGGGGCCCAGCCCCACCTACAACCTGCCGATCACCTGGCGTCTGACCGGTCCGCTGAACCTGGCCGCGCTGCGGGCGGCGATCGACGACGTGGTGGCCCGGCACGAGGTGCTGCGCACGATCGTGGCCACGGACGGCGAGAATCCGGTGCAGCGGGTGCTGGCCCCCGGCGCGTCACCCGTGTCGTTCGACGTGACCGGCCCGAGGCCGGACGTCCTGCACCAGGCCGCCTCGTACACCTTCGACCTGGAGTGGGAGACACCGCTGCGGGTGACGGTCGTGCGGCACGCGCCGGACGAGCACGTGGTGCAGTTCCTCATCCACCACATCGCGACCGACGAGGGGTCGGGCCGGGCCCTGGCCCGCGACCTGTCCACCGCCTACCGGGCCCGCACGGCCGGGCAGGGCCCGGACTGGGTGCCGCTGCCCGTGCAGTACGTCGACTTCACGCTCTGGCAGCGCGACCTGCTCGGTGAGGAGTCCGACCCGGCCAGTCCTGCCGCCGAGCAACGTCTTTACTGGCAGCAGGCTCTGACGGGGTTGCCGGACGAGCTGGTCCTGCCGGCCGACCGGCCCCGTCCGGCCGAGCCGTCGCACACCGGTGGGATCGTCGACACGCTCATCGGTGCCGAGGTGCTCGCCGGGCTGAAGGCGCTGGCGAGGGCGCACGAGGTCAGCCTGTTCATGGTGCTGCGGGCCGCCGTGGCCGCGGCCCTGCAACGGCTGGGGGCGGGCGAGGACATCCCGATCGGCAGCCCGGTCTCGGGCCGGGCCGACCGGGCGCTCGACGACCTGGTCGGGTTCTTCCTGAACACGCTGGTGCTGCGCACCGACCTGTCGGGCGACCCGTCGTTCGCCGAGCTCCTGGGCCGGGTGCGGGAGAGCGACCTGAATGCCTACGACCACCAGGACCTGCCGTTCGACCGGGTGGTGGACGCGGTCAGCCCGCCGCGGAAACTGTCCCGCCACCCGCTGTTCCAGGTGATGGTCGTGTACCTGGCGGCGACGGACACGCGGGACGAACTGGACCTGGACGGCGTGCGCGTCAGCCCGGAACCCTTGGGGCGCACCATCTCGATGTTCGACCTGTCCTTCGACTTCGTCGAGACGCCGGACGGCGGGCTGAGTCTCGGGCTGGCCTACAGCGACGATCTGTTCGACCGGTCCACGGCCGAGAGGATCGCGGCGTGGATGCCCGGTGTGCTGCAGACCGTCGCCGCGGACGCGAAGGCGCCCCTCAGCGAACTGAACCTGAACACGCCGCAGTTCGGCCCGGCGCCCCGTGCTCTCCCAGCCTCTGAGGAAGCGCGGACAACATCCGAGGGCATCGAAGAAACCCTGTGCGCTGTCTTCGCCCAGGTGCTCGGCCTGGACCAGGTGGACCCGCACGAGGACTTCTTCGGGCTCGGCGGCGACAGTGTCATGGTCATGCGCCTGGTCACCCGGGTCCGGGCCGCGGGCTTCACGGTCACGCCGCGCCTGGTGTTCGGGCACAGCACCCCGGCGTCGCTGGCCCCGGTCGTGCAGCGCAAGGGGGCGCCCGCCCCGGCGGCCCGGGTGGACGAGCCGGCCCGGGTGGACGAGCCGGCACCGGTGATTCCCCCGACCCCGGCGCTCCTGTCGGCCCGGGGCCAGGGGCCGGCGTTGTTCCGCACGTTCTCCTCCCCGGTGCTGCTGAGAACCCCCGCCGGGCTGGACCGGTCCATCCTGGTGAACGCTTTGCAGGCTCTGGCCGATCACCACGAGGTGCTGAGAGCGCGCCTGGTGCGCACGGACGGGGCGGCCGACGGCGACATCGCCTGGACCCTCGCGATCACCCCGCCCGGCAGCGTGGACGCCGGAAACTGGGTGCGCCGGGTCGATGCCCAGGAGATCGCCTCCGACGAACTGGCCCGCCTGGCGGCCGAGGCCGATGACGAGCTGGACCCGGAGGCCGGCCGGATGGTGCGCTGCGTCTGGCTCGATGCGGGAGACGGGGCACCGGGCCGGCTGCTGCTGATCGTGCACCACGCGCTGGTGGACGGGGTCTCCTGGTCGATCCTGCTCGAAGACCTCGAAGCCCTGGTCCGTCAGGCCCGGCCGGTTCCCGTCCCGGTCCCGTTCAGCCAGTGGGCCGGTGCTCTTCAAACCCTGGCCAACGCTCCGGAGACCGAGGCCCGGCTACCGTTCTGGCGGGGCCTGCTGGATCGTGCGGTTCCGGTGAACTGGGTGGACGAAGCGACGAACTCGGAGCAGGCCGTCACCGTGACGCTCCCACCGACAACCACGGCGGTTCTCCTCTCCGGGGTCCCGGCCTCTTTCGGGGTGGGCGTCGACGAGATCCTGCTCGCCGCGCTCGCCCAGACCCTCGATCGGTCCAGGGTGCTGGTCGCGGTCCAGACACACGGCCGTCAGGAACATGTCCTCGGTGACGCCGACCTCTCGCGCACGGTCGGCTGGATGGCCGACATCCACCCCTTCCTGCTCGAGGCCCGTCCGACGACGGACGAGACCGTGACCGCGGTCCACGACCTGATGACCCGGATTCCCGATGGTGGGACGGACTACAGCCTGCTCCGCTTCCTCAACCCCCGTACCGCCCCGGTGCTGGCCGCCGCACCTCATCCCACGGTCTACCTGAACTACGTGGGCCGGCTGACCCGCGGGACGGACCGGGACTGGGCGGTCGCCCCGGAGGACGAGACCCTGTTCGCCGACTGGAACTCCGGCATCCCCGACCCGTTCCCGCTCAGTGTCATCGTCCGCGTGCTGGACGGCCCCGACGGACCCGAACTGACCGCCCGCTGGAGTGCGGGGCCGGGAGGCCCGTCCTCGTCCGTCATGGGTGCCCTCGCGAACGCCTGGGTGCGGGACCTCGAGAAGCTGGCCACCCACGGAAGGAATGCCTGAACCATGCCGAAGCTCGAGGAATTCAACGACCTCAGCCTGCCGCCCGAGACCTTCACCGTGCCGGACCTGTTCACGGCGCAGGTGCGCCGCACCCCGCACGCGCCGGCCCTGGTCGCCCCCGAAGGCCGTTTCACCTACGCGGAACTCGGGACGCGGGTGTTCCAGCTGGCCCGGACCCTGCGGGCCCAGGGGCTGGGGCCGGAAGACATGGTGGGGGTGAGGTTTCAGCGGTCGGCGGAGATGGTGGTTTCGGTCCTGGCGATCATGGTGGCGGGCGGGGCCTTCGTGCCGATCGACCCGGCCTGGCCGACCCTGCGACGCCGGAAGGTCCTGTCCGACGCGCGGGCCCGGTTCGTGGTGTCCCGGACGATCGAGGACGACGGGGTGCCCACGGTCGAGGTCGATCTCGGGTCGTGGAAATGGGCCGGTGAGCAAGGGGATCCGCTGGATCTGCGGATCGAGGGGGCCCGGCTCGCGTACGTCATGTTCACCTCCGGCTCGACCGGTACGCCCAAGGGGGCGATGATCCGGCACGACGCGATCGCGGAGCGGTTGCGGTGGCAGGTGAAGGATCTGTTCGGGTTCGGGGCCGACGGCGCCTCGTTGTTCAAAGCGCCGCTGACGTTCGACATCTCGGTGAACGAGATCCTGCTGCCTCTGGTCTGTGGTGGCCGGACGGTGGTGGCCGAGCCGGACGGCGAGCTCGACCCGGGATACCTGGTGGACCTGATCGAGGCCGAGAAGGTCACGTTCGTCTACCTGGTGGCGAGCATGCTCGACATCCTGATGGAGGCGGCGGAGGGCACCGGGGCCCTGAGCTCGCTGCGGCACGTCTGGTGCGGCGGTGAGGTGCTGACGCCCTCGCTGTTCAAGCGTTTCCGCGAGCAGCTCGACACCACGATGTATCACGGCTACGGGCCGGCGGAGACGACGATCGGTGTCTCGCACGTGATCTACCGCGACCGGGCGCAGCGGCTGGCCACGTCGATCGGGCTCCCGAACCCGCACACCCAGCTGCACGTGCTCGACGCCACGCTGACTCCGTTGCCGCCGGGGGAGGTGGGAGAGCTGTACGTGGGCGGTTTCCTGCTCGGGCGGGGATACGTCAGCAGTGGCTCGCTCACCGCCGCGCGGTTCGTCGCGAACCCGTTCGCCGGCGGTGGTTCCCGGCTCTACCGCACCGGTGACCTGGTGCGCTGGAACGAGCGGGGCTGGCTGGAGTTCGTCGGCCGGGCCGACAACCAGGTGAAGATCCGCGGCATGCGCCTGGAGCTGGAAGAGGTGGAGGCGTCGCTGGAGGCGCATCCCCGGGTGCGGCGCGCGGCCGTGCTGGTCTCGAAAGAGGTGGCCTCGCCGAAGCTGGTCGCCTTCGTGGTGCCGGAGGGCGTCGCGGAGAAAGATCTTGCGGACGAGGTGCGCACCTGGGCGGCCGACCGGCTCGCCGACTACATGGTGCCCAGCGCGGTGACGGTGCTGGCCGCCCTGCCCCTGACGGTTGCCGGGAAGGTGGACCGGAGGGCCCTCGCCGACCCCGACGTGATCATGAATGAAGGATTAATCCGCAATTAGGGGGCGGGGAGGGGGCCTCGTCCTCTATAACTTAGGTTCACCTAACTTAGGTCTGCCTACCTGAGGAAACGAGAGAGTTTTGCGAACCAACTTCAAGCGCGCGATGGCGATGTTCCTGGCCGCCGCGACGATGGCCACCCTGGCTGCCTGCGGGAGCGACAGCGACGGCGGGACGTCGACCGAGAGTGGAGCCGGGACCAGCTCGAGCAGCTTCCCGGTCACGATCGAGAACAAGTTCGGCTCCACGACCATCGACGCCGAGCCGAAGCGCGTCATCGCGCTCAGCTACGAGGAAGACGCCCTGGCGACGCTGGGCATCACGCCCATCGCCTACGGGAAGAACCCGTACAAGACCGATGGCGTGTTCCCCTGGCTGGACGGCAAGATCAGCCTGGCCGACAGCACGGCCCTGGACACCTCGGGCGACCTGAACCTGGAGCAGATCGCCTCGCTGCGGCCCGATCTGATCCTGGCCACGAACTTCTACGGCCTGGCCGACTACTACGACCGGCTCTCGAAGATCGCGCCGGTCGTCGGGTACACGGAAGAGGCCGGCATCGCGACCTGGCAGGAGAACAGCACGCTGGTCGGTGAGGCGGTCGGGCGCAAGGCCGACACCGAGAAGGCCATCGCCGACACCCAGGCGAAGATCGACCAGGTCAAGACCGATCTGCCCGGTCTGGCCGGCAAGACGTTCAGCTACTCGTTCTACTACCAGCCGGGCGGTCTGGCCGTCATCGACGACCCGGAGACCGTCTCGGTGCAGCTGTACTCGGACCTGGGCATGAAGTTGTCCTCCGGGGTGACGGAGAACGTCAAGGACCGGTCGCTGAGCATGGAGAAGATCGGAGCCCTGGACGCCGACTTCCTGCTGATGGGCTTCGCGACCGACGACCTCCAGAAGGAACTGGAGGGCAACAAGCAGTACACCGGCATCCCGGCCGTGAAGGACGGGCGCTCGGTCGAGGTGGACGCGTTCACGGCCGGTGCGGTGAACAACCCGACCATCCTGAACATCCCGTGGCAGCTGGACCAGCTGAAGCCGACCCTGGAGAAGGCCGCAGCCTGAGCTCTCCTCCTGCCGTGATCATGCAATCCCCCGGCCTTCCCCGGGGGTTTGCATGATCACGAAGGGGTGGTGGTGGTCTTCACCGCGCCGGTGTAGCGCGGAATGACCAGAGGTGTACCGGATTCCGGGTCGGTGATCACCCGGCAGGCCAGGCCGAACACGTCCTCGACCAGTTCGGACGTGACGATCTCCGACGGCACGCCCTGGGCGATGATCCGGCCCCCGCGCATCGCCACCAGGTGGTCGGCGTAGCGGCTGGCCTGGTTCAGGTCGTGCAGCACGGCCACCAGGGTCTGACCGTCGGCGGGGAGCTTGGCGCACAGGTCGAGAACCTCGACCTGGTGGGCGATGTCGAGGAACGTCGTGGGCTCGTCGAGCAGCAGGATGGGTGTGGCCTGGGCCAGGACGGTGGCCAGCCAGACGCGCTGGCGCTGGCCGCCCGACAGCTCGTCGACCAGCCGGTCGGCCAGGTCGGTGACCCCGGTGCGGTCCATCGCCTCGTCGACGACCCGTTCGTCCTCACGCGACCACTGGCGCAACAAGCGCTGGTGCGGGTGTCGTCCTCTGGCGATCAGATCGGCCACACTGATGCCCGAGGGTGCGGTGGCGGTCTGGGCCAGGAGGCCCAGGCGGCGGGCGACCTCTTTGGTCGAGTACGACGAGATCAGGGCGCCGTCCAGATGCACCGCACCCTGTTTCGGGCGTAGCAACCGGGCCAGGGCGCGCAGCAAGGTCGACTTGCCGCACGCGTTCGGGCCGACGATGACGGTGAAAGCGCCGTCCGGGATGGCAATCCCGAGGTTGTCGGCGACGATGCGCTGGTCGTAGGCGAGGGTCAGCCCCTGGGCGCTGAGCCGGCTGGTCATGTGCGTCTCCGTTGTTGCACCAGCAAGGTGGCGAGGTAGATGCCGCCGATCGCGGCGGTGGCGATGCCGACGGGAAGCTGCGTCGGCGAGAAGAGCTGCTTGGCGGCCAGGTCGGCGACCGTCACCAGGGCGGCCCCGGCCAGCGCGGTGGTGAGCAGGGGCGGGGACGATGACCCGGTCAGCCGGCGGGCCAGCGGGGCGGCGGTGAGGGCGACGAACCCGATGGGTCCGGCCGCGGCCGTGGCGACGGCGGCCAGGGCCGTGCCGATCGCGATCAGGGCCAGGCCGCGCCGTTCCACGTCGATGCCGAGGGCTTTGGCGGTGTCGGTGCCCATCTCCAGGTAGGCCAGGCTGCGGCCCAGGTACAGGGCGAGGGGCAGCAGGAGGGCCAGGGCGATGACGAGGGGACGCACCTGTTCCCAGGAGCGGCTGTCGAGACTGCCGATCAGCCATACCTTCGCGGTGACGGCGCCGCCCAGGGAGGCCCGGGTGATGAGGTACGAGTTCACCGAGGCCAGCAACGCCTGGAACGAGATGCCGATGAGGATCAGGCGCGGTCCGGCCAGGCCGTGCCGGTAGGACAGCGCGTAGACGGCGGCCCCGGTCGCGGCGCCGCCGAGCAGGGCGCCCAGAGTGGCCTGGGAAGTGGTGCCGTGCAGCACGAGCAGCACGGTGATGGCGCCGGTGGCCGCGCCCGAGGTGAAACCCAGGATGTCGGGACTGCCCAGTACGTTGCCCGACACGCTCTGGAAGATCGCCCCGGACACGGCCAGGGCGGTACCGACCAGCAGGCCGGTCAGGATTCTCGGCAGCCGTAGTTCGTTGATGACGAAGGTGGTTCCGGGGTCGCCGTTCCCGAGCAGGGTGGCGGCCACGTCGGCGACCGGGATCGGGAAGTCACCGGTGGTGAGGGCGATGATCCCGGCGGTCGTCGCGATGAGCGCGAAGACGGTGCCGACGACGATGGCGCGGGGGGAGATCCGGACCGAGAGGGCGTCGGAGCGGCTGCGGATCGTCGGCCGGCGGCGGGTGTTGCGAGTGCTGGTCGTCATGCCCGGGCCAGCCGGGCGCGGCGCACCAGCAGGATCAGCACGGGCGCCCCGACGAAGGCCGTGACGATGCCGACCTGCAGTTCGCCGGGGGCGATGATCGTGCGCCCGACCAGGTCGGAGGCGATGAGCAGGATCGAGGCCAGGACGGCGGAGTACGGCAGTAGCCAGCGGTGGTCCGGCCCGACGATGCGGCGCGCGACGTGCGGTACGGCCAGGCCGACGAAGCTGATCGGCCCGGCGGCGGCCGTGGCTCCGCCGCACAGCAGCACGACGGCCACGGCACCCAGTGCGCGTGAACGGTTCACGTGGACGCCCAGCCCTTGCGCAGCCTCGTCGCCGAGGGCCAGCGCGTTGAGGGCACGGCCCAGGGGTAGTGCGAGCAGGAGCCCGGCGAGCATGAACAGGCCGGTGGCCCGCAGGCTGCCGGAGCCGAGCACAGCCAGCGAACCGACGTCCCAGAACCGGAACTGGTCGAACGTGGAGGTGTCGAGCAGCAGGATGGCGTTGACGAAGGCCCCGAGCACCGCCGTCGTGGCCGCGCCCGCCACCACCAGGGTGGCCGGTGCGGTGGCCGCGCGTCCCCCGATCCCGATCAGGTAGACACCGGTGGACGCCAGCAGCGCCCCGAGCAGGGCGAACCACACGTAGCCGCTCGCGCTGGTCACCCCGAACACCGAAATGCCCACCACCACGGCCGCCGATGCCCCGATGTTGACGCCGAGCATGCCCGGCTCGACGAGGTCGTTGCTCGTCAGCGCCTGGGTGAGCGTGCCCGCGACCCCGAGGGCGGCGCCCACCACGAGCCCCAGCAGCGTGCGGGGGACGCGCAGATTGTGGACGATCAGGGCGGCGTTCGAGCCGTCGTCGTGCCACAGCACGCGCCAGACCTGCGGGAAGGAGAGGCTTTCGGCGCCGACGCTGACACTCAGTACGCAGATCGCGGCCAGGGCCACGGCCGCACCGACGAGGCCCGCGGCCCGGGCGGTGCCGGAACGGCGTCGGGGGTGTACGGACGTCGTGGTCGGGCCGGCCGGGTCCGTCGAGTCGGTGCGGTCAGCCGTCGTGGTCGGCACAGCTCACCCCCGGTCCACGGAACATCGGAAAAGTCAGGTTAGGGTAACCTACACTCGCCGAGCGAAGCGGATGAAAGTGGTCGCGGGTCAGGGTCTCCGGTGCTGGGTTCCATCGACGGGACGGGGATGACGTGTCGGATCAGGCGGCTGCGTCCGAGCAGGACGACCGGGCTGAACTGCATGACCGGGCCGAACTGCATGACCTGGCCGAGCAGGACGACCGGGCTGAACTGCATGACCTGGCCGAACTGCATGACCGGGCCGAACTGCATGACCTGGCCGAGTTGCAGAGGCCGGTGCAGAGCCGGGTGATGGTCTCGGCGGTCCTGCTGGCCCTGGCCGCGGTGCTGGCGGCCGCGCCGACCGTGGTGCTGGTCGAGATCGCCCGTCGTCTGCTGAGCGGAAACGACGACCTGGTCTGGCCTTTGGCCTGGACGGCGGTCGGTCTGTTCCTGGCCCGGTTCGTGCTCTACGCGGCCGCCGGTCTGCTGGCCCACCTGGCGGACGCCGACCTGGCGTATCTGCTGCGCCGTCGTCTGACCGAACAGCTGGGGGCGCTGCCGCTCAGTGCCTTCTCCGGTGGGGTCTCCGGCCCGGTGCGCACCACGGTGCAGGACGACGTCGCGACCCTGCACCATGCTGTGGCCCACGCCCGGGGTGATCTGGCCGCCGCGATCGCCGGGCCCGCCGTGGTGCTGGTCTACCTGTTCTGGGCCGACGCCCGGCTGGCGCTGCTGACCGTCGCGCTGATCGCGGCGGCCCAGCTGGTCCGGATGCGGATGGCGGGTCTGGCCACCGAGCCGGTGCAGCGGATCCGGCAGGCCACCGGTGAACTGAACGCCGCCGTGCTGGAGACGGTGCGTGGCATCACCGTGGTCCGGGCCTTCTCCGGCGGCCGGGGTGCGGCCCGCTTCGCCGCTGCGGCCGCCGCCCACGTCGACGCGGACGAGCAGGCGCAGCGCATCTTCCTGCGTCCCCGGGGTCTGGCTCGCGCCACGGTGGCGCCGGCGACGGTGCTGGCTGTGGTCGCGGCCGCCGGCACGGGCCTGGCCGCTGCCGGCTGGGGAGACCCGGTCGACCTGGTGGCCTTCGCGCTGCTCGGGGTGGGCCTGTTCGAGCAGATCACGCCCGTCTACCTGGCCCAGCACGAGAAGGCCGCGGCCCAGGCCGCCGCCGGTCGTATCGGCTCCCTGCTGCGCGAGCCCCGGCAGACGGAAGTCCCGCCTGGGCAGTCTCGTTCGCCCGGTGTGCCGCTCGCGGTCGAGTTCGACGACGTGACTTTCGGCTACACCGAGGGGCACGAGGTGCTGCACGGCGTCTCGGCCGTGCTCCACCCGGGAACCGTGACGGCGCTGGTCGGGCCCTCGGGGGCGGGTAAGTCCACGCTCGCGATGCTGCTGGCCCGGTTCGCCGATCCCACGAGCGGCACGATCCGCCTGGGTGGCACCGACCACCGCGACATCATTCGTGACGACCTCTACCGTCATGTCGGATTCTTGCTGCAGGACGCGGTGCTGCTCAGGCTTTCCGTCCGCGACAACATCGCGCTGGGGGCACCCGGCGCCACGGACGAGCAGATCCACGAAGCCGCCCGGGCCGCCGCGATCGACGAGCGGATCCGGGCCCTGCCCCGGGGTTACGATTCCGTGGTGGGGGACGATGCCCACCTGTCCGGCGGCGAGGCCCAGCGCGTCGCCATCGCCCGCACCCTGCTGGCCGGCACCCCGATCGTGGTGCTCGACGAGGCCACCGCCTTCGCCGACCCTGACTCCGAGGCCGCCATCCAGGACGCCCTGGCCCACCTGGCCACCGGCCGCACGCTGCTGGTCATCGCTCACCGCCTCTACACCGTGACCCAGGCCGACCAGATCCTGGTGCTGGATGAGGGGGTGATCGTCGAACGGGGCTGTCACGAGGATCTTCTCGCGCAGGACGGACGGTATGCGCAGCTGTGGGCGGCTCAATCGCACCAGTCGGGCGACTCCCTCCACGAAGAAGCAGCTGAGCGCACGGCGCGGATCGGAGAGCAGTCGTGACCTCCTCCCCAGATTTCCCGGACTCAGGTGACCTGTTCCCGGTGGTGTTGCGTCGTCCTCTGTTCTTGTATCTGTTCGCCTCCACGGGATACGCGGTCAGTGAGGGCGTGGTGTTCGGCGCCTTCGTGCCGTTGCTGGCCGCTCTGCTCGAAGAACGTCAGGAGAAGGCGGCGCGGTGGCTGATCCCGCTGGTCGGGGCCGCGGTCGTGGGCTGGTTCGCGCACTACTACCTGGCCTCCCGGGCGCTGACCCTGTCGTCGGACTGGCGCCGGGACCTCTATACCCGGGTCGGTGACAAGCTGCTCACCCTGCCGCTGGGCTGGTTCGAGTCGCCCCGGGGACGCCAAGTGCCGCAACTGGTCACCGGCGACGTGACCCGGGCGGCCGGACGGGTCTTCATCTGGCAGGAGCTGATCGTCGCGGTCGTGACGCCGGCGACGATCGCGGTGTTCCTGATCGCCGCCGACTGGCGGATGGGGCTGGCGGCCCTGGTCGTGGTGCCGGTGGCCCTGGCCGCGCTCGCCCTGGGTAACCGGTTCACCACGCGGGCCGAGGCCGCCGAGCACGCAGCGACCGCCGAGGCCGGCGACCGCCTGGTCGAGTTCGCCTCGGCGCAGGCCACTCTGCGGGCGACCGGACAGACCGCGACCGGGCGCGCGGCGCTCGACGAGGCGCTCCAGGCCCAGCACCGGGCGGCCCGTCGTGAGGTCGTCGGATCTTTGCCCGGACAGTATCTGGGCGAGTTCGGCATTCAGCTGGCCTTCACCGCGCTGCTGCTGACCGGGGTACTGCTGGCCACCCGGGACGACCTCGACCCGGCCCGGATGATCGCCTTGGTCGTGCTCGGAATCAGCCTGCTGAGGCCTCTTTCGGCAATGATCGGTCTCAGCGGGGCCGACCGGGAGGCGAAGGCCTCGGCCGACCGCATCATCGAACTCCTGGCCGTGGCGCCGCTGCCGGAACCGGTGTCGCCGCGTGCGATCGCCCACTTCGGAATTGACATGGAGAAGGTGCGTTTCGGATACCAGGAAGACACAGACGTCCTGCGTGATCTGACCCTGACCATCCCGCCCGGCAGCACTACTGCGCTGGTGGGGCCCTCGGGGGCCGGGAAGACCACCGTGACGCGTCTGATCGCCCGGTTCCACGATGTCACCGAGGGGCGCGTGCGGGTCGGTGGGGTGGACGTGCGTGACCTGAGCAGCTCCGACCTGCTCGCGCACATCGCGTTCGTGTTCCAGGACGTGTACCTGCTCGACGGCACGCTGGAAGACAACATCCGCTTCGGGAATCCGGACGCGACGCACGATCAGGTGCGTGACGCCGCTCGCCGGGCCCGGGTCGACACGGTGGCCGCTCGTCTGCCCGACGGGTGGGAGAGCCGGGTCGGCGAGGGCGGAAAACTGTTGTCCGGAGGAGAGCGTCAGCGGGTGGCGATCGCGAGGGCTCTGTGCAAAGACGCTCCCATCGTCCTGCTCGACGAGGCCACGGCATCTCTCGACACCGAGAACGAGGCGGCCGTGCACGAGGCATTGGCGGAGCTGTCGGCCGACCGGACGGTTCTCGTCATCGCCCACCGCCTCGACACGATCACCCGGGCCGACCAGATCGCGGTGCTCGACGGCGGGCGGGTGGTCGAGGTCGGTCCGCATCACGACCTGCTGGCCCGTGGCGGCCGGTACGCCGCGTTCTGGCGGGAGCGGGAGAACGCGCAGGGATGGCGGCTGGCTGCGAAGAGCTCCTGAGGCGAGCACGGTTGAGGCGAGCACGGTTCGGCGGCCGGTGAACTGTCCGGGCCGACGCCCCCAGAACCTCAGCATCGGAATCCGGCGGGTTCTGACCTGAGGACATGGACGACGGCTTTACCCCGGCTTCACCGACCCACCTCACTTATTGCATACTCTTCGCAATAGTCGGACGAGAGGTGGGTGACATGGCGGGGGAGCTCGTCGACGAAAGACGATCCCTGCAGCCGGTGGTCTCCGACCTCGGCCTGGGCGGACAGCGCCGCCGGGCCTGGAGCTGGATCATCGGGCTGGGCGCGCTGCTGGCGCTGGGCGTGCTGCTCGGGGTCGGCGTGGGCGCGGTGGCGATCGGGCCGGGCACGGTGATGCGGATCATCGGCCACCACCTCGTCGGGATGCCCGGTGAGATGACCTGGAGCCGGCCGCAAGACGCGATCGTGTGGCAGGTGCGCCTGCCCCGGGTGATTCTCGGCGCCTGCGTCGGGGCGGGCCTGGCCGTGTGCGGGGCCGCGTTGCAGGCCATGGTCCGCAACCTGCTGGCCGACCCGTACCTGCTGGGCATCAACTCCGGGGCCTCCAGCGGCGCGGCCGCCGCAATCCTTTTCGGCGTCGGGGCGGGATTCGGTGAGAACGCCCTGCCCTTCAGTGCTTTCCTCGGGGCCCTGGCCGCCGGCTTCCTCGTCTTCCTGATCGCCCGCTCCGGCGGCCGGGTGACGTCGGTGCGTCTGCTCCTGGCCGGGGTCGCCGTCGGGTACGCGCTCTACGCGCTGACCAGTTTCCTGATCTTCGCCTCGGACTCGGCCGAGGGTTCCCGCTCGGTGATGTTCTGGCTGCTCGGATCGCTGGGGCTGGCCCGGTGGGGTACCTCGATCAGCGTCGTGGTGGCGGTGGTCGTGCTCACGGTGGGCCTGGTGACACTGTGGGGCCGCCGCCTGGACGCGCTGGCCATCGGTGACGAAACCGCCCACACGCTGGGTATCTCACCCGACCGGTTCCGTACCCGGCTGCTGGTGCTGGTGTCCCTGTGCATCGGTGTGCTGGTCGCGGCCTCGGGCAGCATCGGGTTCGTCGGGCTGGTCGTGCCGCACCTCGCCCGTCGTCTGGTGGGCGCCACGCACTCCCGGGCCGTGCCGGTCGCGGCCCTGCTCGGCGCGATCTTCCTGATCGCCGCCGACGCCATCGCCCGCACCCTGCTCCAGCCCCAGGAACTCCCGATCGGCATCATCACCTCTCTCGTCGGGGCTCCCTTCCTGCTCGTGCTGATCCGCCGACTGCACGCCACCAGCGCGTAACACCCATTCCCGCGAAGCCAGCCAACCGCCCACGAACGGGGAGTCCACCCATGCCCGCGCGCACCCACGTCCCCCCACTGGCCGTGACCGCAACCACCCTGATCCTGCTCGCCGCCTGTGGCACCTCGTCCACCAATTCGTCCACCCGAGCCGCGAACGCGAGCGGAAACTACCCCCTGACCGTCGAGAACTGCGGCGACAACGTGACCTTCACCGCCGAGCCGGAACGCGTGGTGCTGCTGAAGAGCGCCTCGGTGCCTTACCTTTCCGCACTCGGCGTGCTCGGCGACGTCACGGCCCGGGCCGGCGCCTACCCCACCGACTACTACGACGAGGCCACGCAGAAGGCCCTCGACGAGATCCCTCTCCTGACCGACAAGACCGACACCGGCGGACATCTGCAGATCTCCCAGGAGGTCGTGATCGGTCAGGAACCCGACCTGGTGCTCGGCGAGGCGCAGAATCTCACCCGCGACACGCTCACCTCCGTCGGCATCCCCCTCCTGGAAGAGCCCGGCCTGTGCGGTGACGGCCTGGCGGATCCCGGTTTCGACGACGTCTACGACCAGATGTTTTTCTACGGGAAGGTCTTCGACCGGCAGGCCGAGGCCACGGCGGCCGTCGCCGATCTGAAGAAGCGCCTGGCCGCTGTCGAGAAGGGCGAGAACCGCACCGCCGCAGTGCTCTACCCGACCGTCGGGGGAGGCGTCACTTACGCCTACGGATCCCGCAGCATGGCCCAGCCCCAGCTGGAGGCGGCCGGTTTCACAAACGTTTTCGGTGACGTGGACGAGCGCGTGTTCGAGGTGAGCCTGGAGAAGCTCATCGGCCTGGACCCCGACGTCCTGATTCTTCTCTACTCCGACGGCAACCCGGACGACGTGGGCCGGGCCATCACCGACCTGCCCGGCGCCGAGAAGCTGACCGCCGTGAAGAACGATGACCTGATGCCGCAGCTGTTCAACTTCACCGAACCGCCCAGCCCCCTGGCGATCACCGGTCTGGAACGGATCGAAGAACGGTTCGGGCAGCGGTGATCGAGGCCCAGGGGCTGCATTTCGCCTACGGGAAGACGCCCGTGGTCGACGATGTCTCGATCACCGCCCGCACCGGAAGGGTTCTGGGCCTGATCGGTCCGAACGGCAGTGGCAAGACCACGTTGCTGCGCCTGCTCTACGGATCGCTCAGGCCCTCGGCCGGTGCGGTCAGCGTCGACGGACGCCCGCTGGAGCGGCTCACCGCCCGCGAAACCGCCCAGCACCTGGCCGTGGTGGTGCAGGAGAACGGTGGCGAGACCACCATGACCGTCGCCGAGATGGTGCTGCTCGGCCGGGGTCCGCATCTGGGCAACTTCTCCCGCACGAGTACGCACGACGAGGAGATCGCCTGGACCGCCCTGCAACGAGTGGGGGCTCTGCATCTGGCGTCCCGTAGTTTCGCCGGGCTCTCGGGTGGCGAGAAGCAGCGCGTCCTGATCGCCCGCGCCCTCACCCAGCAGGCTTCACACCTGCTGCTGGACGAGCCGACCAACCACCTCGACATCCGCTACCAGCACGAGATTCTCGCGCTGGTAGCAGAACTGGAGACCAGCGTGGTGGTCGTGCTGCACGATCTCAACCTGGCCGCCCGCTACTGCGACGACCTGGTGCTGCTGGAGAACGGACGCCTGGCCGGTGCGGGCGACGCCGACGAGGTCATCGACAGTGACCTGATCGAGCGGGTCTACGGTATCGGCGTGGAGCGCATCGAGCACCGTGGACAGAACCATCTGATCTTCAGTCCCCGCCGGTAGCAGGAAGATCAGGACCCCCGGCCCCGCTTCGGCCGGCGCGGTGAGCGCCGACCGCGTCCCGAGTAGTGTTCGTGCCCCGTCGGACATCACCGGCCCGGAGTCTTTCCGGCTGGCGCCGCAGCACCCGAAAGGCTTCTGGATCTTGGCAGGCGTGGTCACCGGTTTCGCCATCATCCTGATCGTGATCCTGGCGGGGGTGATCCTGGCCGCGACCGGGGTGGTCCCGGCCGAGGGGGCGCGGTACCTGAGCAAGACCGCCTACGCCGTGGCCAATCCGGCGCTGCTGTTCATGACGATGGCCCACGGTGATCCGTCGGTACTGGCCTCGTCGGCCGCGCTGGTGGCCCTGATCTCGGCGATCGTCAGCGGTGCGACCTTCGTGCTGCTCTCCCGGCTGTTCTTCCGCCGTCCGCCGGCGGAGACCACGATCGGGGTGACCGCGTCCTCCTATGCCAATGCGGCCAACATCGGGCTGCCGGTCGCCACCTATGTGGTGGGCAACGTGGCCGCGGCCACGCCGCTGATCATGTTGCAGCTGGTGGTGCTGGCTCCCGCGGTGACGGCGGCTCTCGAACTGGGGACGCGGGGGCGCCTGGATGTTCTCGGAACCCTCACCATCCCGGTGCGGAACCCTCTGGTGGTGGCCACGCTCGCCGGTGTGCTGGTGGCCCTCGCCGGCATCACGCTGCCGGACGTGGTCAGCGGGCCGCTGCAGATCCTCGGCGGGGCGGCGGTACCGCTCATGCTGATGGCGTTCGGCATCTCGCTGTGGGGGAGGCGTCCGCTGGCCGGTGCCGACCTGCCGCCCGTGCTCACCGCGACGGTGGTCAAGACGATGGTGATGCCGTCGGTTGCCTTCGTCGTGGCCGGGCCGCTACTGGGTCTGGACGGGGCGGCGTTGTTCGCGGTGGTGGCCATGGCCGCCCTGCCGACCGCCCAGAACGTGCAGACCTACGCCATCTGGTACGGCCGGGGTGAGCACATCGCGCGGGACGTGGCGCTGCTGACCACGGTGGTGTGCGTACCGGTGCTGATGCTGATCTCGACGTTGTTCCTGTAGTTGGGTAGGGCCCGTCGGCGAAGGGGCACGTCGTTCTATACACCCGGTGTATGAACCGAGTGTATAGTCATGATCATGGCCATTGGTGATGCGCTCCTGGCGCTCCTTCTCCCCGGCCCCCGGCACGGGTACGACCTGAAACGCACGCACGACGAGTGGTTCGCCGGTCTGCGGCCGCTCGCGTTCGGGCAGGTCTACTCCACGCTGGCCCGCCTGCAGCGTGACGACCTGATCGAGATCGCCCAGACCGAGATCGGCGACGGTCCCGAGCGCACCGTCTACGAGCTCACCGAGCCCGGTCGGGCCCGGGCCCGTGACTGGCTGGCCGAGCCGATCGATCCGGGCGTTACCGGCGGTGTGCCGGCCGACGAGCTGATCCGCAAGACCCTCGCGGCCTACCGTCTGCACGCCGACCCCGGCGGTCTGATGTCCCGGCAGCGGGCGACGCACCTGCGGGCGATGCGGGCGCTGGAGCCGGCCCCGGGAGAGACCGACCACTCCGCGGCCGCCCTGGGTCGCACCGGCGTCCGTGATCTCCAGCGTCTGCACCTGGACGCCGACCTGCGCTGGCTCGACCTGACCGGCGAGCGTATCCGGCGCCTGCCCGCACCGGAGGTGGGCATGCTGCCCGGCGCGGTCCTGGAGTACCCCACGACGGACGAGCCCGATGAGCCGGACGAGCCCGACGAGGGTGAAGACCCTGAGTACACCGATCCGAACCAGCCCGCCGAAGGAGCACGATCATGAGTCAGGTCGGTGTATCTGACCCCGCCGAGCCGGTTCTCGTGCTGGAGAACATCCAGCACGCCTACCGTCGCACGATCGCGGTCCGGGGCGTCAGCCTCACCGTGCAGCCGGGCGAGATCCTGGCCGTCACCGGGCCCAGCGGCTGCGGCAAGTCGACCGTGCTGCACGTCGCGGCCGGGCTGATCCGGCCGCAGAGCGGCACCGTGCGGCTCTTCGGGCAGTCGCTGACCGGGGCCGGTGACGACGAGCGGGCCCGGCTGCGCCGCGGCAAGCTCTCCCTGGTGCTCCAGTTCGGCCAGCTCGTGCCCGAGCTCACCGGTGTCGACAATGTCGCGCTGCCCCTGCTGCTGGACGGGCACGGCCCCACGCAGGCCCGCCGGCTCGCGCTCGGCTGGCTGGAGCGGTGCGGGGCGCAGGAGCTGGCCGACGTCGAGCCGGCCGAGATGTCCGGCGGTCAGGCCCAGCGGGTGGCGGTCGCGCGCTCGCTGATCACCAGCCCGCAGCTGATGCTCGCCGACGAGCCGACCGGCAGCCTGGACTCGATCGGTGGCCGCGAATTGCTCGACCTGATGATCGGTGAGGCCCGGCGCAGTGGCGCCGCCCTGATCGTCGTCACCCACGACAACTCCGTCGCGGCCCGGGCCGATCGCGAGATCCGGCTCTTCGACGGTGAGATCGCCTCCGAGGCGGTGCTGGTATGAGCGCCGGTAGGAGGGCTGGTGCGAGTTCGATCTTCTGGCGGCTGTCCCGTCCCCGCTCCGCGGCCGACCGGCAGCGGGCCCGGCGAATGGCGTTCGGGGTGGCCGGCAGCGGTGCCCTCCTGCTCGCCGCCCTGGCGATTCTCACCGTCCGGGTCGGTACCGCCTCGTCGTACACCTGCGACGAGTCCGGGTGCTACACGAGCTTCGGCCGGAGTGGTCCCCAGGACGGTGGTCTGGCTCCCTACGTGGTCGAGAGCGGGCTGCGCGGAGGCACGGCCGTCGGAGCGGTCCTGCTGGTCGCCCCCTTCGTGCTTCTGGCCCTCCAGGCGCTGCGCACCGGTACGGCCGCCCGCGAACGACGGCTCGCCGCGCTGAGCCTGGCCGGGGCCACCCGCCGCGACCTGCGCCGGCTGGCTTTCCTGGAGGGGACGCGGGCGGCCGTCATCGGGGCACTCGCGGCGGGGCCGCTCTACCTGCTGCTCTGGCTGGTTCTCGGGCCGGCGCTGCCGATCGGGTCGAAAATGCTTCCCCAGCCCGGATGGCCGATCCTGATCGGCTGGCTGGTCATGGTGGCGGCGGCGGTTCCCCTCGGCGGCCTGGTGGCCGCTCAGGCCGCCCGCCCGGCCGCGGTGTCACCCCTGGGCCTGACCCGCCGCCGGCAACGTCCTCTGACCCTGGCCCATGCTGTCGCGCCGGTGATCTCGGCTGCCCTCATCGCGTTCTTCCTGCGGTGGTCCTCGGGCATGGGCCAGCTGGGTGTCGGTCTCGCCGCGGCCTCGACCGTGGCCCTGGCGATCAGCGTCGGCCCGTGGGTGATCCTGTTCACCGGCTGGTGCGCCGCGCGCCGTCGCGGTCTGGTCACGTCCATGGCCGGACGCCGCCTGCTGGCCGATGTGCGCACCCCCGGCCGGGTCGTCGGCGTGATGCTGGCCGTGGGCATCTCGTACGGCGTCATCGCGGCTCTGGTGGTGGACGTCACCCAGGGAGATGCCTACGACCAGATGTTCTACCTGGCCGGTATGGCCGGTGCCGCGATCGCGATCGCCGTCGCGGCCGTCGTGGCGACCTTCTCCCTGGTGGTGGGAGCCACCGAGCAGGTTCTCGACAACGCCCGCTCCACCGCGATCCTGGTGGCGCTCGCGGCCTCGCCGGCCTTCGTCTCGAGGATCGTGCGCCGGCAGATGCTGCTGGCCGCGGTGCCGGCGACCGTGCTCGGGGCGGTGCTGGGCTGGATCGTCTTCGGGGTCGTGGTCATCGGGTCGGAGGACGAGGGGGTCGGGCTCAAGCTCGCGGTCGCGCTGCTCGCCGCGATGGCGGCGGCCGCCCTGTCCGCGGCTGTCGGTGCCCTGGTCGCGGCCCGGGCCGTGCGCCCGGCGATCCGCAGCAGTTCGGGGCCCGAGAACCTGCGTACCCCCTGACCTGCCGGTGGTTCCCGCTCCCTCACGGAGGAGGCGGGAACCACCGGATGCCTCAGCGCGGGGTGCCCTGGGCGTCGATCTTGACGGCCCGGGAGAGGGCCTCCCAGTCCAGGCCGGTGGTCTCGGCGACGTCGCTGATCGCCGACAGGATGGCGATCCGGGCCTGGCGGACGGCCGGTTCGGGAGCCATCACCTGCACGTCTTCCAGGAAGGCGTGCAGCGCGGTGACCAGCGGGGCCGAGGCCTCGACCAGCTTCGACAGCGAGGCGCCGGGCGCGTACCCGGCCGTGCGGGCCTGCCCGTAGACCTCGGCCAGCCGCTGGGAACTGGGGTCGGCCGAGACGTCCAGCGGGCTGCCGGCCGCAGGCCGGTCGGCGTTGCCGATCAGGCGCCGCGCCCGCTGCACGCCCTCGACGAACCCACCGATCAGGCCTCCGGCGACCAGCTTCTCGACCTCGGCCAGCACCGCGGTGGTGGCGGCCGGGGTGGCGGCCAGCGGCAGGACCGCGGTCACCAGGTCGACGTCGTGCCCGGCCTCGACGTACGCGCGCTCCTGACGGCGGACCACGAACGTGGCGGCCTGCTCCAGGGCCTTCCGCGGAACCTCCAGACCCTGCGCCCGCAGCGCCTCGGCGGCCGTCTCCAGCAGGTCGGGCACGCTCAGCCCGGCCAGTTCCGGGTGGGCGTGCAGCGTGGCCACCAGGCCCAGCGCCGCGCGCCGCAGGCCGAACGGGTCTTTGCTGCCGGAGGGGGAGGCGCCGATCGCGAAGAGCCCCGCGAGCAGGTCGGCGCGGTCGGCGAGGGCCAGGACCGCACCGGGCAGGGTGGAGGCCGGGCTGTCCTCGGAGGAGCGCGGGCGCTCCATGTCGCCGAGGGCGGTCGCGACGGCCTCGGACTCACCGGCGGCCAGCGCGTAGTAGCGGGCCATCGTGCCGGCCAGTGACGTCATCTCGACGACCATCTGTGAGGCCAGGTCGAACTTGGCCAGTGCCCCGGCCCGCTCGACGGTGGCGCTGTCGGCCGGGTTCAGGCCGGTGCGCGCGGCCACGGACGCGGCGATGCGGGCGATCCGGGCCGAGCGCTGGGCCATGGAGCCCAGGCTGGTCTCGAACGTCAGCTTCTCCAGGCCGGCGTGCAGGTCGGCCAGGCTGCGACGGCGGTCGGCGGCCCAGAAGAACGACGCGTCCTCGAAGCGGGCGCGCACCACGGCCGCGTTACCGTTCGCGACCACGTCCAGGTCGCAGGAGCCGTTAGCGAACGTGACGAAGCCGGCCAGCAGACCGGTGCCGTCCTCCTGCCGGATCGGTAGATAGCGCTGGTGCTTGCGCATCACCGCGATCAGGATCTCCGGCGGCAGTTCCAGGTAGCGCTCGTCGAAGCTGCCCCGGACCGGAACCGGCCACTCCACCAGGTCGACGATCTCGTCGACCACACCGCCGTCGACGTCCTCGTCCACCCGCCCGCCGGCCGAGGCCGCCAGGCCGTGCGCGGCCTCCAGGATCACGCGGCGCCGCTGCGAGCGGTCCAGCAGGATGTCGTGCCCGCGCAGGAAGTCCTCGTACCCGTCCGCACTCGTCACCTCGACGGTCGGGGTGGACGCCAGGCGCAGCACCCGGGTGCTCGTGCCCGAGGTCAGGGCACCCGCGGTGACCGGCAGGGGCTGATCGCCCAGGAAGGCCAGGAGCCAGCGGATCGGGCGCACGTAGGCCAGGTCGGGGTCGGACCAGCGCATGTTCCGCTCGGCGTGCAGGTCGCGCACGACGTCGGCCAGCAGCGAGGACAGGACCTCGGCGGCGGCGCGCCCGGGCAGCTGCCGCACGAAGCTGACGTACTCGACGCCGTCGACCTGCACGTGCTCCAGCGCGGCCGGGTCCACCCCGTGCTTGCCGGCGAAACCGGTCGCCGCCCGGGTCGGGGCCCCGGCGGCGTCGAAGGCCGCGGTGGCCCGGGGGCCCCGGACGGTCTCGGTCGCATCGCTCTCGCGTACCGCGACGTCGTCGACCAGCACGACCAGGCGCCGCGGGGTCGCGAGCGCGCGCACCGCCCCGAAGGTCAGGCGGGTCGCGCCCAGGCGCTCGCGCACGGTCGCGCCGAGCCAGTCCTGCGCCCGTTCGACCTCACCGGCGGGCAGTTCCTCCAGGCCGATCTCGAACAGCAGCGTGGACGGGGCGGTGGCCGGGGCCGGCAGCGGCAGTGGCTCGGCCGCGACCGGGGGCTCCACCGTGCCCAGCGGAAAACCGTTCTCCTCGCGGCGTTCCACCCACAGGGAGGCGACGTCGCGGGAGAGCCGGCGCATGGTCGAGAAGGCCCGGGCGCGTTCGGCGGTCGAGACCACGCCGCGCGCGTCGAGCACGTTGAAGGTGTGCGAGCACTTGAGCAGGTTGTAGTAGGCCGGGACCGGCAGGCGCCGCTCGATCATCAGCGTCGCCTCGGCCTCGTGCAGGTCGTACAGCCGGCGCGCGGTGTCGATGTCGGCGTCGTCCAGGTAGTAGCGGCTCATCTCGTACTCGACCTGGCCGAAGGCCTCGCCGTAGGAGATGCCCGGCGCGTACTGGATGTCCTTGAAGTGGTTGACCCCCTGCAGGGCCATGACGATGCGCTCGAGCCCGTAGGTGATCTCCACCGAGGTCGGCGACAGCGTCACGCCGCCCATCTGCTGGAAGTAGGTGAACTGGGTGATCTCCATGCCGTCGAGCCAGACCTCCCAGCCCAGCCCCCAGGCGCCGAGCGCGGGGGAGGCCCAGTTGTCCTCGACGAACCGCACGTCGTGGGCGTCCAGGTCGATGCCGATGGCCGCCAGGGACTCCAGGTACAGCTCCTGGGGGTTGCCCGGGTCGGGCTTGAGGATCACCTGGAACTGGGTGTGCGTCTGCAGCCGGTTCGGGTTCTCGCCGTAACGGCTGTCGTCCGGGCGCACGCTGGGCTCGACGTAGGCGACCCGCCAGGGTTCCGGACCCAGCACCCGCAGGGCGGTGGCGGGGTTGGCCGTACCGGCGCCGACCTCGGTATTGAAGGGCTGCACGGTCATGGCGCCCTGCTCCGCCCAGTAGGCCGTGAGCCGGGACAGGACTTCCTGGAACTTCAGCATGTCAACTTCCATCGAAACGGTGGGTGGCCGGCGGTGCAGGCCGAGTCTATCGACGGGTGCGCCCGGCGAAAGAACTGTGCGGCCGGGCGAAGGACATGCGCCGGACCTCCGCGCGCGGCGCCGGCTGTTATCTCGTGAACGTGAAAAGTGTTCTCTGCCTGGACGTGTCGGACGTCGACGGACGGAACGAACCCGGTGCCGGACTGACGCTGTGTACTTGTTCCGGCAGCGACGGCCAGATCTGGCTGGTGGTCTGACCGGCGTCCCTCATCTTTCCCGTCCACCGGTCGATGGAGGTGGGAAGTTTGCCGAGGGCAAGGAGGCATGGTGAGGGCCTGGACGGGTCAGTGGCGTGCTGGCACGGGATCTGCGGATCCGTTGCCGGCCTGGGACGGCCCGGCGACGCTGGTGATGATCTTCGGTGCGGCGGCGGTGCTGGAGGCCGTGCTGGAGGCCGGCGACGTCAGCCCGCTGTCCGAGGTGCTGGCCGCCTATCCGACCTCCGTGGTGATCGGCTGCTCCACCGCGGGCGAGATCCTGGGGGAGACCGTCGAGGACGGCACGCTCACCGTGGCCGTCACCAGATTCGCGAGCACCCGTCTGCGGCTGATCACCCGGGACATGACCGCATCCCGTGATTCGCACCAGATCGGCAAGGAGCTGGCCGAGGAACTGGTCGCCGGTGATCCCGAGCTGAAGGGCATCATTGTGCTCTCCGACGGCCTGCGCGCCAACGGCGCCGAGCTGGCCCGGGGCCTGAGCGAGGGAGGCCGGGGGCAGGCCCTGATCACCGGTGGCCTGGCCGGGGACGGCAACCGGTTCGACCGGACCTGGGTGCTGGTGGACGGGCGTCCCCGCACGGGGGCGGTCTGTGTGGTCGGGCTGAGCGGTCCGAAGCTGCGGATCGGGCACGGCGCCGGGGGCGGTTGGAGCATCCTGGGGCCGGAGCGCAAGGTCACCCGCTCGGACGGGAACGTGCTGTACGAGCTCGACGGCCAGCCGGCCCTGGGCCTGTACCGCAACTACCTCGGCGAGCAGATGGGTGACACCCCCGAGGCGACGCTGCTGTTCCCCCTGTCGGTGCGGACCCCCGACGGGGCCCAGGGCGCGGTCGTGCGCACGGTCCAGGCCTTCGACGAGCAGCAGCAGAGCATGACCTTCACCGGCGACATCCGGCAGAACTCGGTGGCCCGGCTGATGCGCGCGAACATCGACGAGCTGGTCGACGGGGCCGGGGACGCGGCCAAGGGCGCCGAGCTGATCCCCGGCCTCCCGGTGATGACCCTGGTGATCAGCTGCATCGGCCGGCGCGCGGTGCTGGGTCAGCGCACGGAGGACGAGCTGGAGACGGTGGCGTCGCGGTTGCCGACCGACGCGCTGATCGCCGGCTTCTACTCCTACGGGGAGATCTCACCGATCGGGGAGAAGACCTCCGGACTGCTGAACCAGACCCTCACCATCACGACATTCCAGGAAGTGCTGTGACCCCGACCCCCGGCCAGAAGCCCGAACCGCACCGGCTCCTGGTCCGGCAGCTGCGGCGGCTGAGCCTGGACCCGCAGCAGCAGTCCGCGCCGGAGTCCTGGGCCCGGCTGCTGGAGGTGGTGTCGGCCACCTACGAGCAGGCCGACAAGGACCGGTACCTGCTGGAGCGCTCGCTGGAGGTCTCGTCCACCGAGATGCGGGGGCTGCACGACAGCCTGAGCCGCAAGGCGCTGAACGACGAGCTGACCGGCCTGCCCAACCGCCGGGCCCTGCTGGAACGGCTGCAGCAGCTGGTCGCCTCGCAGCACCAGGACGGGCCCCCGGTGGCGGTGCTGTTCATCGACCTCGACGGGTTCAAGCTGATCAACGACAGCCTGGGGCACGAGGCCGGCGACGAGCTGCTGGTGCTGACGGCCGAGCGGCTGCGCGCGAGTTGCCGCCGCGGCGACGTCGTGGCCCGGCTGGGCGGTGACGAGTTCATCGTGGCCGGCTCGTTCGCGACCCCCGGCCAGGCCCAGGAACTGGCCGAGCGGATCGCCGTCGAGCTGGAACGCCCGCTGACGATCAAGAGCCGGGAGGTCGTGGTCAGCGCGAGCATCGGGGTGGCCCTGAACACCGTGGAGGACGCGGTGCCCGGGCCCGGCACCGACACCCTTCTGCAGCGCGCCGACCTGGCCATGTACGCCTCCAAACGCAGCGGGCGGGCCCGTCTGAGCGTTTTCGACACCCAGATGCAGCTCGACGTCGACCGCAAGATGCGCATCGTCTCGCAGCTGCGCACCGCCATCTCGGCCGGGCAGCTGAACCTGCGCTACCAGCCGGTGATGCGCCTGGACCGGCACCAGGTCATCGGCGCCGAGGCCCTGGTGCACTGGCAGCCGCCCGGTTCCCCGCCGCTGACGGCCGCGGACTTCGTGCCGATCGCCGAGGAGTACCGGATGGTCGGCGATCTGGACGCCTGGGTACTGCGGGAGGCGTGCCGCCGGGCCGCGCACTGGCGGCCGGGCCGGGGGCGGATCTCGGTGAACCTGTCGGTGCAGACCTTCGAGGCGATCGACGTCGTCGACCTGGTGAACGAAACCCTCCGGGAGACCGGGCTTCTGGCCAACCAGCTGGTGATCGAGCTGGTCGAGGAGGCGTTCCTGGCCGACAGTCCGGTTGTCGCCGAGAACCTGGCCGGGGTCCACCGGCTGGGCGTGCGGCTGGCGATGGACCACTTCGGTTCCGGGCACTGCGCCCTGTCCCGGTTGCGGACCGTGCCGGTGCAGGTGCTGAAACTGGACGTGTCGATGACGGCCACCGTCGACCGGCACGAGGCCAGTGCCGCGATCGCCGGCGCGGCTGTCGGCATGGGCCACGCCCTCGGGCACCTGGTCATCGCCGAAGGAGTGGAACGCCCTGCTCAGGCGGATGTTCTGCGCACCCTGGGCTGCGATTGCGCCCAGGGTCCGCTGTTCGGGTTCTCCGGGCGGCCCGAGGTGCTCGACGCCTTGTTCACCTCGGCGAACCGTCCACCGATCGCCGCGGGCTGAGAACCTTCTGGAATAGTGGCCCGGCGTGGGCATCAAACACGACGGGCCCGGGACGTCCGTGGGGCACGTCGTCTCGCTGTGGCACTATCCCGTCAAAGGGCTTTCCGGGCAGTCGTTGACCGAGGTGAAACTGGCGCCGGGGGTCGGGTTTCCCGCCGACCGGATCTGGGCGCTGGCCCGCCCGGGAGGCGACTACCAGCCCGGGCGGCGTACGCCGGTGAGCAAGCACCAGTTCTTCGTGCTGGTGAAGGAGGAACGGCTCGCCGGGCTGAACACCCACCTGGACGCCGACAGCGAGTGGTTCACCGTGAGCGTGCGCGAGCACGTCGTCCTTCATGAGAACTGGACCACACCGCCGGGCCGCGAGCGGACCCTGGCGTTCTTCGCCCGGGTGCTCGACCTGCCGCCGGGAGTGCTGCCGGTGCTGGCCCGCGAGGACGGCCGCCGGTTCACCGACGTCTCGGTGGTGTCGGACGCCATGATGAACGCGGTCTCGATCATCAACCTGGCCTCGGTGCGCGACCTGGAGCAGCGCACCGGCCTGACGATCGACCCGTTACGCCTGCGCGCCAACATCTATGTCGACGGCCTGCCCGCCTGGAGCGAACTGGGCCTGGTCGGCAGCGACATCACGGTCGGGGAAGCCCGGCTGCACGGCGTGCTCACCACCCACCGCTGCGCGGCGACCGAGGTGAACCCGGCCGACGCCCGTCGTGACATCCCGCTGCCACGCCTGCTGGTGCAGCACATCGGCACCGATGAGATCGGCGTCTACGGCGAGGTCTCCAACGGCGGATCGGTCAAAATTGAGGACGAGGTGGCCTGGTGAGCGATCGGCGGCTCCGGGTGAGCGCGAAAAGGATGCTGACGTCGTCCATCTGCGAGATCGAACTGCGTGACCCGGACGGGCTCGCGCTACCCCCGCACCCACCCGGCGCGCACGTGTCGCTGGACACCCCGGCGGGACAGCGCCGGAGCTACAGCATCACCAACCCGGCGGCCGAGGCCGACCGGTACGTGATCGCGGTGCACCGGCAGCCGGGAGGACGAGGCGGCTCGGTGAGCGTGGTCGACGACACCGAGATCGGTTCCCTGCTGACGGTTTCCGCCGCCACCAGCGCCTTCGAACTGGTCGAGGCGCCGCGCTACCTGCTCGTGGCCGGAGGCGTCGGCATCACCCCGATCCGCTCGATGCTGCACCACATCCTCGGACAGGGGCGGTCGCGGGTGCGGCTCGTGTACCTGACCCGCACCCGCGAGGAGACCGCCTACGCCGAGGAACTCGATCGTCCGGGCCTGGTGGACGTGGTGGTGCTGCACCACAGTGCCGTCGCCGGCCGTGCCGACCTGTGGCAGTGGCTGGCCGAACCCGACGACGAGACCCACGTCTACTGCTGCGGATCCACGGCACTGATGGACGACGTCCGGGCGCTCACCATGCACTGGCGGCCCTCGCACATCCATTTCGAGGACTTCGCCGGTGTCGACGCCCTCGGCGGCACGAGCGCCCCGTTCACCCTGACCTGGGAACCCACCGGCGGGCAGATCGCCGTGGCCTCCGACGAGACAGCCCTGGAGGCCTTGCGGCGCAACGGGGTACGCACCTCCAGCTCCTGCGAGTCGGGTACGTGCGGCACCTGCCGGCTGCGCCTGGTCGCCGGCGAGACCGAGCACCGAGACCTGGTGCTGACTCCGCCGGAACGTGAATCGTTCGTGATGCCGTGCGTCTCCCGGGCCGCGGGCGCGGCGATCACCGTGGCGCCGCTCTGACCGGCTGGCCCAGGGCGCTCGGCGCAGCGCCCTGGGCGCCCGGTTCCGGGGCTGAGGTGGACGGTTACCGCTGCTGCCCTGGCTGATCGCCCCCGTCGCGGTCACCTGGCGGTGGCGGGAGCATTCCGGGTCGCGATCGCGGCGCCGTCCCTGCTTGCAGGTGCGGATCTGAGGGTCTGTTCCTGGTGGCGTACTTTCTTGCCGGGTTTCCGCCTTTGTTACGTTTCAGTGAAGGCAAGGGGATTTCCGACGTGTGTTTGTTTGCCTGTGTGCTGCCAGGACTGCACTCTTGATGCCGTGGTGCCGGGGTTCCTGGTGATCCTTGGTATCACCGCAACATAGCTTTGTGTCAAAGACTTTCGCTGGTGGAGCGGCGAATTGGACACGGCGAAATGTCAGTTGAGGCGGGCTGCCAGGGGGCCCTTGTCCGTTTGTAACCTTCTGGCTACATTCGCTGCACGAGCTGCAGTGAGTGTCTTTCGCGAGCAATCGGGATCAGGGCAGGCCGACCGGGCCGGGCGGAACACCATGGGTGCGCCCCGTCGGCACATGTCCGTACAGGGAGGGGTCTCATGGCTGAAACACGTTTGGCAGCACCGGAACCGGATCGGCTCGGATGTTCCTGGATCGGCGGGACAGACCTCGCCGCCATCCGCGACCAGGTGGGTACCCCGACGTTCGTCTACAGCGAAGAGCAGCTGCGCCGGAACGTGACGCGGATCCAGAAGGCGGCGGCCCTGGCCGGGCTCGCCGACCGGGTCGATCTCTACGTGCCGTTCTTCCCGAACTCGAATCCCCACGTCCTCAAGCCGTTCCAGGACATGGGCGTGGGCCTGCTGCTGCAGATGCCGGGTGAGTACGAGATCACCCGGGAGTTCGGGTTCGACTCGTTCATCGTCTCGCCGGGGCATGTCGCCGACGGGGAGCTGGAGTTCTGGGCTCGCACGGGATGCCCGACGTTCCTGTCCAGCCTGGGGGAGATCCGTGCGGCGCTGGAGGCCGGTGCGCCGTCGATCAGTGCCCGCATCGACAGCCTGGACTCGGGGAAGCCGGGGATCAAGCTGGGTGAGCTGGACCAGCTGGTCGGCCTGCTCGGTGAGTATGGTCGGAATCTCGAATGTTTCGAGGTGTACTGCGGAAGTGGGAACTCCCGCGACGAGATGATCGCCATGATCGAGACGATGTTCAACATTTTCACCCGTTACTTCCCGACGGCCAGAGCGATGAACTTCGCCGGCGGGCACGGTTTTGACTACGGCTCCTGGGACGCCGAGGCCAAGCACTTCGACTGGACCTCGTACTTCTCCGTCCTCGGAGAGAGCTCGCAGCGGCTGGGGATTCCCGAGCATGTGCGGTTCATGTTCGAACCGGCCCGCGACGTGCTGGCCGACATCGGCGTCCTGGTGCTCGGGATCCAACGCGAGGTGCTGGTGAACCCGGTGTCCAGCATCGTGGTTACGGACGGCTCGCGCATGCTGATGCCGTCCGCCCAGTTACGCGACCGGCGTCATCACGTCATCTACCTCGATCACGAGATGAAGGAACTGCCCGCGGGTGTGGGCCGGGACGCGCTGATCCGGGGGCGGAGCATCCTGCGGCACGACTACGTGCTCCCGGGGGAGTACTGGGCCCCGGCGCAGCTGGGTGTCGGTGACGCGATGCTGGTGCTCGACGTCGGGGCGTACTGCGCGACCCAGCACATGGAGTTCCTGAACGTCCCTCCGGCCGCCGAGGTGGTGGTCGATCTGGAGGGCCGCGCCCATCTGGTCACCGCGCGCGGGCAGGACCGGGACAAATGGCGCAACCTGTTGCCCGTCAGCGAACCCCTGAGTGCCTGAGGAGGATCGATCATGACCGGGACACCCGACCCCTGGCCGCAGTTCGCGCAGTGGTACGACCTGGCGTGTGCCCAGGAGCTGAACGACCCGAACGCGATGGCCCTGGCCACCGCGGACTCCGCCGGCACGCCGGACGTGCGGATCGTGCTGATGAAGGAGTTCACTCCCGAGGGAGTTGTCTTCTACACCAATACCGGTTCGCAGAAGGGCCTCGCCCTGGCCGGGAACCCGCGGGCGGCGGTGACGATCCACTGGAAGTCGCTGCAACGCCAGATCCGCCTGCGGGGCGATGTGGAGCACGTGTCGGACGCCGAGGCGGACGCGTACTTCGCCTCCAGGGCCCGGGACAGCCGGATCGGGGCCTGGGCCAGTCGGCAGTCCCGGGAGCTGTCCGGGCGACAGGAGCTGGAGGAGTCGGTGGCCCGGCAGGCGGAGCGGTTCGGTGGGCAGGACGAGGTGCCCCGGCCGCAGTACTGGCGCGGGTACCGGATCCGCCCGGTCTACCTGGAGTTCTGGACCCAGAGGCCGTTCCGGCTGCACGACCGGGAGATCTATCTGCGGCCGAAGCCCGAGGCGGACTGGTCGACGACCCGGTACTACCCGTGAGCGGCCGGGCGCCGGATGTCGTGGCGAACCTTGCTCGGGTGCGCGGGCAGATCGCTGCCGCGTGCCGGGCGGCCGGCCGGGCGCCGGACTCGGTGCAGCTGGTCGCGGCGTCGAAAACGGTTGATCCGCAGATTCTCCGGCAGACCATCGAGGCTGGGCTGCTGAGCTACGGGGAGAACCGGGTGCAGGAGGGAGCGGCGAAATGGCCACTGCTGCGCCAGGAGTTTCCGGGGCTGGAACTGCATCTGATCGGACCTCTGCAGACCAACAAGGCACGGGACGCGGTGGCGCTGTTCGACGTCATCCATGCCCTGGACCGGGTGCGGCTGGGAGAGGCGCTGGCCCGGCAATGCGTGGCCCAGGAGCGTCGTCCGCGGGTGCTCGTGCAGGTGAACACCGGCGCCGAGCAGCAGAAGTCAGGGGTGCTGCCGGCGGAGGCCGACGCTCTCCTGGAGCGATGTCGCCGGTTCCAGGAGTTCGACCTGGTCGGACTGATGTGCATCCCGCCGTACGAGGGGGATCCGCGGCCGCACTTCGAGATGCTCGTCAAGATCGCCGAAAGACACGGTCTGAGTGAGCTCTCGATGGGGATGAGCCACAACTACGAGTCCGCGATCGAGCACGGTGCCACGCAGGTGCGAGTCGGCACGGCGATCTTCGGGGCCCGTGACTACCCGGCGGGCGGCGCATGAGTCGTCCGCCGGAGCTGGACGTGCTCTTCGAACCCGTCCGGATCGGTCCGGTGACCACGAAGAACCGCTTCTACCAGGTGCCGCACTGCAACGGGATGGGCCGGGCCTACCCCAGCGCGATGGCCCGGATGCGGGAGGTGAAGGCCGAGGGCGGCTGGGGGGTGGTGAGCACCGAGCAGTGCGACATCCATCACTCCGGAAACCACCTGAGGGAGCTGAGGCTTTGGGACGAGAAAGACATTCCGTACCTGGCCCGGGCCGCTGAGGGTGTGCACCGGCACGGTGCCCTCGCCGCGGTGGAGCTGGTGCACAACGGTGCCCACGTGCCGAACCTGGAGAGCCGGACCATTCCGATCGCGCCGAGCGCCCGGCCGGTCAAGGGACTGCATCCGGTGACGGCCCGGGCAATGACGAAGGCCGACATCCGGGCGCTGCGCCGGTGGCACCGCCACGCGGTGCTGAACGCGCGGCGGGCCGGTTTCGACATCGTCTATGTCTACGCCGGTCATGACATGACCCTGCCGGTGAACTTCCTGTCCCGGCGGTACAACCAGCGCACCGACGAGTACGGAGGATCGCTGGAGAACCGGGTCCGGCTGATGCGGGAGTTACTCGAAGATGCCAAGGAGGCGGTCGGTGACACCACCGCGGTGGCCCTGCGGTTCGGCGTCGACCAGGTCATCGGGCCGGGCGGTGCCGCGGATCCGCAGGAAGCCCGGGCGGTGGTCGAGATGCTGGCCGACCTGCCGGATCTCTGGGACGTGAACCTGGCCAATTTCGAGAAGGACGGTGCATCGGCCCGTTTCGCGGGAGAGGGAGCGCAGGCCGAATACGTGTCGTACGTGCGGGGGGTGACCTCGCGGCCCGTGGTGGGGGTGGGCCGGTTCACCTCGCCGGACATCATGGCGGGGATGGTGCGCTCAGGGGTGCTGGATCTGATCGGTGCGGCCCGCCCGTCCATCGCCGATCCGTTCCTGCCGCGAAAGATCGAGAACGGTGACCTGGACGACCTGCGTGAGTGCGTGGGCAGCAACGTGTGCCTGGCCCACGACGCGGCCGGGGTGCCGATCCGCTGCACCCAGAACCCGACGATGGGTGAGGAGTGGCGACGTAACTGGCACCCGGAGCGGATCCCGGCGCGGGACACGCCCGACAGCGTCCTGATCGTCGGGGCCGGGCCGGCCGGGCTGGAAGCCGCCCGGGCTCTCGGACAGCGGGGATACCCGGTGATCCTCACCGAACGCCGTCGCGAGCTGGGCGGGCGGGTCACCCTGGAGAGCTCGCTGCCGGGCCTGCACACCTGGGCCCGGGTGCGGGACTGGCGGGTGCAGCAACTGCGCACGATGCCGCACGTGCGAATCCTGCCGCAGAGCGAGATGACCGCCGACCTGGTGCTGGAGGCCGGCTGCTCACTGGTCGGGCTGGCCACGGGTGCCCGGTGGCGGGGCGACGGGGTCGGCCGCCGGCACACCGAGCCGTTACCGGGCGTGGGGCTGGTGCCGGTGTTCACGCCGGACGACATGATGGCCGGGCGGCTCCCGGCCGGGCACGTGGTGCTGTACGACGACGACCACGACTACCTGGGCGCGGTGATCACCGAGCGCCTGGTCGCTGCCGGGTGTGAGGTCACCTTCGTGACACCGCAGTCCCTGGTGTCGGCGTACACCCAGGCCACCAACGAGCAGGGTCTGGTGCAGCGGCGGATGCGGACCGTCTGTCGGCAGGTCCGGGTGTCCACACAGATCACCGGTTTCACGGCCGGAACGGTCGTGGTGGACGACGTGTACGGCGGCGGCGCGGACGCGCTGACGGCGGACGCGGTGGTGCTGGTCACCAGCTCGATGCCTGACGACCGGCTGTACCGCGAGCTGGTGCCCTCGTCCCTGAAGTCGGCGGGGATCCGGAAAGTGGTGCAGATGGGTGACGCGCTGGCACCGGGCACGATCGCGGCGGCCGTGTTCAGTGGTCACCTCTTCGGTCGCACCCTCGACACCGGTCCCACGGACGAGGCTCCGTACCGCCGGGAGAACGTCGAGCTCGCGCCGGACCAGCCGCTGCCGGGTGACATGAAGCTGGAGCTGATCGGCGAGGGGAGAACGACGTGAACGAGATCGTGGCCGCGATCGGCCGGGTGGCCTCCGGCGAACTGCTGGACCGGGGGCAGAGCACGGCGGTCTTCACCGCGATCACCGGGGGCGAGGCGACCCCGGCGCAGATCGGGGCCCTGCTGATGGGCCTGCGGGTGCGGGGCGAGACCGAGGACGAGATGGTCGGGGCGGTGCACGCCCTGCGGGCCCGGATGCACCGGGTGTCTGCCCCGGAGGGGGCGATGGACGTCGTCGGCACCGGTGGTGACGGGCTGGCCTCCTACAACATCTCCACCTGCACGGCGCTGGTGGTTGCCGGGGCGGGTGTGCCGGTGGCCAAGCACGGTAACCGGGCCCTGTCGTCGATGTCCGGTGCGGCCGACGTGCTGACCGCCCTCGGGGTGCGCGTCGGCCTGGACCCGGCGGGGGTGGAGCACTGCCTGCGACACGGCGGGATCGGGTTCATGTTCGCCCCCGCCCACCATCCGGCTCTGCGGCACGTGGCCGCGGCCCGCGCGGAGCTGGGTACCCGCACCGTGTTCAACCTGCTGGGGCCGCTGCTGAACCCGGCCGGTGTGCGGCGGCATCTGGTGGGTGTCTACTCGTCGCAGTGGCTGGAACCGATGGCGCGGGTGCTCGGCGAGCTGGGATCCCGGACCGCCTGGGTGGTGCACGGTGCCGACGGCCTGGACGAGATCAGCACCACCGGGCCGACGGCGGTGGCCGAGCTGCGGGACGGCCGGGTGCGGACGTTCGAGATCTCGCCGCGGGCGCTCGGTCTGCGCACGATGCCCCTGGCGCGGCTTCGGGGTGGTACTCCTGGCCAGAACGCCCTGGCCGTGCGCTCCGTGCTGCGTGGGGAGCCGGGTGCCTACCGGGATGTGGTGGTGCTGAACGCGGCGGCCGCCCTGGTGGTGGCCGACCGGTGCCCCGGCTTGCGCGAGGGGATGGTGCTGGCCGCCCAGACGATCGACTCGGGCGCCGCTGCGGCCTGTCTGGAGGCACTGGTGAAGGCGTCGGTACAGGCGGACGAGACGAACGGGGTGGACGGGGTGGACGGGACCATCGGCGACGGACCGAAGGAGGCGGTGGCATGAACGTCCTGCAGAGGATCCGGGAGTACAAGCTCGACGAGTTGGCCGCCGCCCGGCGCGAGGAGCCTGAGGCGGGACTGCTGTCACAGGCGCATTCGGCCGGGGCGGTCCGCGGGTTCGCGGCTGCCCTGACATCGTCCGCACAGCAACCGGCCCTGATCGCCGAGGTGAAGAAGGCCAGCCCGTCCCAGGGGCTGATCCGGGAGCACTTCGATCCGGGCGCGCTGGCCCTGTCCTACGAGCGGGCCGGGGCCGGTGCGCTGTCGGTGCTGACGGACGGCCCGTCGTTCGCCGGGACCCGGGAACATCTGGTGGCGGCTCGGTCGGCGACGTCGTTACCCGTGCTGCGCAAGGATTTTCTTTTCGACCCCTATCAGGTGGTGCAGTCGCGGGCGTGGGGTGCCGACTGCGTTCTGGTGATCCTCGCCGTGGTGGACGACTCCCTGGGCAAGGACCTCATCGGTACAGCCCTGGACCTCGGCCTGGACGTTATTGTCGAGGTGCACGACGAGGACGAGCTGTCCCGGGCCGTGGCACTGCGGGCGCCGATCATCGGCGTCAACAACCGCGACCTGCACACGTTCCACACCACTCTGGCCACCACCGAGCGACTGGCGGCGCAGGTTCCACCCGACCGGCTGCTGGTCGGGGAGAGCGGGATCGCGACACCGCAGGACGTTTCCCGGATGAGGGACGCCGGTTGTACAGCGATCCTGGTCGGGGAGAGCCTGCTGCGTCAGGACGATGTCGAGGCCGCGACGCGGGCGCTGCTGGCCTCCACCTGATGCCGCCGTCAGATCTCGAAACGTGGCGCCCGGGAGGTTAGTACGGCGCTGGTGGGGTCGACGTCCCATAGATCCCGCAGGCCCTGCCGGATGTCGTCGAGAGCCTTGGGTACGTCGTCGGCGGCCCCGTCGTGCAGGGCTTCGACGACGACGAGGATGTCGCTCGTCGCCGGTTTGACGGCCGAGCGGCCGCTCTGCCGGTTGACCCAGCGCCGGGCGTGGGCCCAGCCGTCCTCGTCGGCGAAGATGATCTCACCGGGCGCAGGATGCTCGACGTCGCCGCCGAAGCTCTCGTACTTCTCGGTGCCGTCGGCCGGCCGCACTCGCAGGCTGCCGCTGATCTGCCGCAGGTCGAACACGGCGACCGGGATGCCGTGCGCCACGGAGACAGCGTTGCAGAAGTCGATCACGGGGTGGATGCTCGGCAGGTCGTCGTCTTTCCGGAACCGGCGCAGCAGGGACTCCGAGGCGCAGCGGTACTGCGTGGGTTTGAGGCCCATCTGGGAGTAAACGCGCCGCCAGGCGGAGATCTCGGGGAACTCCGACTCGCTGTGCTCACTCAGGCGGGCCCGGGCCCGGTCGGTCTGCGTGCTGACGAGGTCGTGCAGCACGTCGGAGCTGAACCCGGTGGTGATGCCCGGGGTGGTCATCACCCCGGCAACGAGGTCGGGGAACTTCTGCCAGATCTGGTCGTCATGCTCGAAGTACACGCGTTGACTCCTCAAGTGTTCCCGGGCGGGATATTTCACGGGCACAAGACGATCAGCCGGACTCCAGACCCAGACGCACGGCGAGGGCCACGAATCCGACGGCGAAGACTCTTCGCAGCCAGGACATCACATCGGGGCGGGAGATGACCTGGTTGCGGATGGCAGCGGCGAAGCGCCCGTAGGCGACGAACACGATGAACGTGAGCAGCATGAAAACCAGGCTCAGCCACACCATGCGGACGAAGGCGCCCGAGCCACCACCGGTCACGAACTGCGGCAGGAAGGCGAAGAAGAAGATGGTGAGCTTGGGATTGAGCAGGTTCACCAGGACGCCGGTGGTGATGATCTGCCGGGTAGTGGGCGGGAGATCATCGGTGACTTTCAGCGGCCCGCTGTCCCGCAGCGTGTTCCAGGCCATGAACAGCAGATACGCCACGCCCAGGATCTTCAGCACGTCGAAGGCGGTCTGACTGGCCTGGAACAACGCCGCCACGCCGGTGACGGCGAGTGCCATGTGCGGCAGGATGCCGAGTGTGCAGCCCACGGCCGCAATCACGCTGGCCCGGACACCCCGGGTCAGGCCTGCGCCCATGGTGTATAGCACCCCCGTACCCGGCGATGCGACAACGATGAACGAGGTCAGCAAGAACTCGATACTCACTTAGCCCCCTCGGCGATCGAATCGGCGACGAGGGGGCCCGGTCATCCCCTAACCGCTGGCCTGTTCCCCGAACCGCGCACGACTCTACCCCGAGCCGGGCGCGGTGGACGACTGCGCTGAGGCCGCGTCCCGGTGCCCACCCCACAGGTCCACCACCCGGTCCCCGTCGATGTCGACGGCCAGGGACAGCCCCAGTTCGCTGCCGCGGCGCACCCGGCTCTCCACGACCTCCCGTACCTGCTCGAATCGTCTGTCGGTGGTGCCGTTCACCTGGCTGATGCCGTAACCCGGAAACCTTGACACCAGTGGCGAGGCCAAGTCCGCCTCAGACGAGGCCCTTCTCCTCCAGCCACTCCTTCGCGACCTCGTCCGCGGGGTCCTGGTCGATCTGGACCCTGGCGTTCAGGGCCGTCAGGGTGTCGGTGTCGAGGTCTTTCGAGATCGAGTTCAGCACCTCCTGGGCCTTTTCCGGCACCGATGAGGAACTCACCAGCGGGATGACGTTCTGTACGCCGAACACGTTCTCCGGGTCGGTGAGGGCGACGAAGCCGCGGTCCTCGATCTCGGGAGTGGTCGAGTAGAGGATCGCGGCGTCGACGGTGCCCTTGGTGAGGGCGTTGACGGTCAGGGGTCCCGCCGTGTCGAGGGACGTGAATTCCTTGAAGTCGAGCCCGTAGACCTGTTTCAGCCCGACCAGGCCCTGGTAACGGGTCTTGTCCTCCGGGGCGCCACCGAAGGTCATCGAGGCGGCGACCGGCTTCAGGTCGGCGATGGTCTCCAGGCCGTTCTTCTCGGCCGTCGCCTTGCTGACCGCGATCGTGTTCTTGTCCTGCGCCGGGGACGGGTCGAGCACGGTCAGGTTCTGGGGCAGGAGCTTGCCCAGGGCCGTGTCCACGGTCTCGGTGGTGCCGGAGGTGTCGTCCTCGTCGAGGTAGGACAGCAGGGCGCCGTTGTACTCGGGCAGGACGTCGATCGATCCGTCCTTCATCGCCCCGAAGAGGGTTTCGCGACTGCCGATGTTCAGGTGTGTCTCGACGTCGAAGCCCTTGCTCTCCAGCGCCTGGGCGTACATCTGGGCGAGCAGTTCGTTCTCCAGGAAGTTCGCCGACCCGACCACGATGGTGTCACCGGTGGATCCGGCGTCGCCGGCGGACATCGGATCGGAGGAACCGCCGCAGGCGCTCAGGCCGGTGACGGAGGCGAACAGGAGGGCGGCCAGGGCGGGCAGGCGGGACACGGTGTTCGTCATCTCGGGACCTCTTGTGCTGGAAGGGGTTTCAGGACGATCAGGCCGTGCGCCCGTAGAAGAGCTTCTGCGTCAGTGCGTTCATCGTGTCGTCGGGCTTCTGGGAGTAGGCCAGGACGGCGTTGATGCGGGTCTGGTCACTGGTCAGCGGGGTCACCCGGTGCAGGGAGTACTGGCCGCGGAACATGGTGAGTGCTCCCGGGGTGCCGGCCAGGGTGATGCGGCCGGGGTACTCGTCCCGCAGGGCCGCGACCACGCCGGCCTCGTTCTGGTCCTCACCGCTGCGCAGATGGTGGTGGTACTGGTACTCGCCGCCCTTTTCCGAGGGCTGCAGCATCACGGTGACCGCGAACGGGGAGCGGTCGAAGTGCCACCCCAGCTCGTCCCCCTGGTCGAAGATCATCAGGGAGGCCGCGCCCAGCGGGTCGGCGTACCGGAAGAACGACTCCATGCCCAGAGCCTGGCCCAGGAAGGTGGTCAGGCCGTCCCACTCGTAGGCGACGCGCAGGGGGGAGTCACCGTCGACGAGGTCCCAGGCGACGGCCGACTTGGAGGTGTGCTCGCGCACGGACCTGGCCGAGTCGTCGTCGGTCAGCGGCTCGAAATAGACGTTGTGCTCGTCGTCGGTGCGCCAGGCCTGCTCCCGCTTGGACAGCGCCTCGGTCACCAGTGCCTCGACGGCGGCGGGCCGGAAGAAGCCGGGCAGCTGGCAGGCGCCCTCGAAGTCGAGCGCGGCCCGGCAGAACGTCAGCAGGGCCTGCCCACGGGCGCTGTCGAGCTCGTGGAGGGGGTAGCGGTCGAGGTCGATGACAGATTCGGGCGACATGTGCGTCCTTTCGCTCAGGCTCGGACGGGTGTTCGTCAAGAGTCTGAAGGCCCGACTGCTATAACCCAAGCGATGATTTCTTCTGTCGAACATCAGCAGAGCTAATGGAGGACGCGTGTCGACGCCTTTGTGGGCCCGCCTGGACACCCGGCATTTCGTGACCCTGGCCGAGGTGGTCAGCACCGGGTCGTTCACGGCCGCGGCGCAGTCGCTGGGGTACACGCAGTCGGCCGTCAGCCAGCAGATCGCCCGGCTGGAACGCATGCTCGGCCAGCCCGTACTGCACCGCAGTGCCGGGGGCCGCACCGTCTCCCTGACCCCCGCCGGCCGGGTCCTGCTGCAGCACGCGTCCTCCCTGGTGGCGACCATGCAGCGGGCGGCGGCCGATGTGAGCGCCCTGTCGGAGGGCATCGCGGGCATCCTGCGGGTGGGGTGTTTCGAGAGTGTCGGCAGCAGCCTCCTGCCCATCGCCCTGGAGTCGTTCCTGCAGGACTACCCCCGGGTCCAGCTCGAGCTCACCGAACTCGCGGACGACGGTGATCTGCTGGACCTCCTCTCCCGGGACGAGCTCGACCTCACCTTCGTGGTGTTCCCCCTGGCCGCGGGCCCGTACGAGTCGCAGGCCCTGCTGGAAGACCCGTACGTGCTGGTGGTGGCGCAGGACTCACCGATGGCCGGGATCTCCGGTGCCGTCGACCTGAGTGACTACCCGGAGCTGCCGCTGATGAGCTACGGCAAGATGCGCGACGTGCACGCGATCGAGACCCGTCTGGGACGGCCGGTCTACGGCAGCCGGGTGGTGTTCCGCAGCAACCACACCTCGACGCTGCTGAGCCTGGTGCGCCTGGGACACGCCGCCGCCGTGCTGCCCCGCCTCGCCGTCCGCCCGCCGCAACCCGGACTGCGCGTGCTCGAGCTGGAACGGGTCAATCCCCGGATCGTCGGGGTCGCCTGGCCCACCAGCCGGCCCCTCAGCGATCCGGCGTCCGGATTCGTGCAGGCCCTCGGGCAGGCGGCAGACGACTACCGGCCCGGATGAGGCGCCTCAGCGGGCCAGCGCCACCAGTTCGGCCCGGGTCCGGGCCCCGGCCTTGCGCAGCAGGTTCGACACGTGGAACTTCACCGTGTTCTGGCTGATCCCCAGATCGTGCGCGATCTCCTGGTTGCGCCCACCGTTGACCAGCAGTTGCAGCACCTCGCGCTCGCGCGGGCTGAGCTCGATGCTCTCCTCCAGCGGCAGCACCGGCGCCGGTGGGTCCAGGGGCAGGGTGATGCTCAGGTCCGAGCCCCAGCCCGGCGTCGAGGACACATCCAGGCGCCCGTCCAGGGCCGCGACGTTCTCGGCGATCGGCCGCAGCGAGTCGTCGTGGGCGCTCAGTTCCCCGCGCCCGTCGTCGCGGATGCGGACCAGCAGGTTCAGCCCGTCACAGTCCCACTGGATCCGGACCCGCCGGGTCTCCCCGGCGTCCACCATGGCCAGCACCGCCGTGCGCACCATCGCGCGGGCCGCGTGCGCGACCTCGCCGGGCAGTGCCCGCCCCTTGGCCGGCGGCTCGATGAACTGCACGTCGAGGTCACCGAATCGCACCAGAGGACGCAGGTCGTTGCGCAGGCGCGAGAACGCGCCGACCACCGGCTCAAGGATGGCGCTGCGCTGCTGATCGGTCTGCGTGCGCAGGCTCACCAGGGCCGCGGCGGCGAGGTCGATCGCCATGGCGCGGGCGGCCCGGTCGTCGACCCGGGGCGAGCGCAGGACCGCCAGCAGCGACTCCAGGGTGACGGCGTGCCGGTCGGCCAGTTCCGCGACCACGCGGGCGTGATCGACCACGAACTGACGCGAGGCCGGCGACGGGAGCCCCGCTGAATCGTCCATAGGCCCGAACCTACCCGAACGGCTGGCCTACCCGAACGGGTAGGCCGAACGCTCCGGTGGGGGAGCAGCCGTTGATCCGCCCGATCGGCAGACTCGGGGTGTGCCCACGAAAACGGTTTCCGCACAGGCGTCCCTGATCGCCATCGCCGACGAGCTGCACGTGTCGGCGGGCCGGCTGGCCGCATCCGACATCGACCCGTTCGCCCGGTTGCTCCACGATGCCGACCGGGTCTTCGTGCACGGGGCGGGCCGTTCCGGCCTGGCCCTGCGGATGACCGCCATGCGGCTGATGCATCTGGGCCTGGTCGTCCACGTGGTCGGCGAGGTGACGGCCCCCGCGATCGGCAAGGGTGACGTGCTCCTGGTCGCCAGCGGGTCCGGCACCACCCCGGCGATCGTCCGCGCCGCGCAGACGGCCGTCGCCGCCGGGGCCCAGATCGCGGCCGTCACCACGGCCAGGGACTCACCGCTGGCCGCCCTGGCCGACGAGAGCGTCATAGTGCCCGCGGCGGACAAGCTCGACCGCTCGGCCGGTATCAGCATTCAGTACGCCGGAAGCCTTTTCGAGCAGTCACTGGTCGTGCTGGGGGATGCGCTCTTCCACGCTCGGTGGTCGGCCTCCGGCGCCTCGGCGGACGAACTGTGGCCCCGGCACGCCAATCTCGAATGACCCACCCCGTAACCCCCGACCCCGTATTGAGGACCGTCATGAAGCTACAGTTCGCCATGGACACGCTCACCACCGAGGCCGCTCTCGAGCTGGCCGCCGCGGCCGCCCCGCACGTCGACATCCTGGAGCTGGGCACGCCGCTCATCAAGAGCGCCGGTCTTTCGGCCATCACCGCGGTGAAGGCGGCGCACCCCGACAAGGTGGTGTTCGCCGACCTCAAGACGATGGACGCCGGTGAGCTCGAGGCCGACATCGCCTTCACCGCCGGCGCCGACCTGGTCACCGTGCTCGGCGTGGCCGGGGACAGCACGATCGCGGGTGCGGTGAAGGCGGCCCGCAAGCACGGCAAGGGCATCGTCGTCGACCTCATCGGCGTGCGCGACAAGGCCGCCCGCGCCCAGGAGGTCGTCGCCCTCGGCGCCGAGTTCGTCGAGATGCACGCCGGTCTCGACGAGCAGGCCGAAGAGGGTTACAGCCTCGACGCGCTGCTGGACGCGGGCAAGACCTCGGGCGTCCCGTTCTCCGTCGCCGGTGGCGTGAGCGTCACCAGCATCGCCGCCGTGCAGGACTCGGGCGCCCTGGTCGCCGTCGCCGGTGGTGCGATCTACGGCGCCCCCGACGTGTCCGCGGCCGCCGCCGCGCTGAAGGCCGCGATCCGCTGAATCCCGAACGGGTGACGCAGCAGATCCTGGTCGCGGGAACTGGATCCGACCAGTAGCTCGAAGTCGCCCGGCTCGACCACCCGGCGGCCGGAGGCATCGACGATCGAGCACTGCGCCGCCGGGAGCGTGAGCTCCACCTCGACCGACTGCCCGGGGTCGACATCCACCTGGGTGAAGGCTTTGAGCTCTCGCTGGGCCCAGGTCACCGAGGTGACCAGATCGCTGACGTACACCTGGACGGTCTCCCGGGCCGGGCGCGTCCCCTGATTCGTCAGGGTCACGAAGGCCGTGATGTCGTCCTGCGGCCCGACCTGGTCCTGGGGGATCCGCAGGCCGGAGTACTCGATCCGGGTGTAGCTCAGCCCCTCCCCGAACGCGAACAACGGTTCCTGGGTCAGATCGGCGTAGCGGTTGCCGTGCTGGCCCCGGATCTGGTTGTAGTACACGGGAAGCTGCCCGGCGTGGCGGGCGAACGTGATCGGGAGCCGGCCGGTGGGCTCGATCATCCCGAGCACCAGCTCGGCGATCGCGGTACCACCCTCCATCCCGGGGTTGAACGCCTCGATGATCGCGGCGGCCCCGAGGAAGGACTCCGGCAGGGTGGAGGGCTTGCCCTGCACCAGCACGATCACGACCGGCTTACCGGTGGTGAGAAGTCTTTCCACGAGGGCAATCTGGCCGCCCTGTAGGTCGAGGGTCGCGGTCGAGCGGCCCTCGCCGGTCAGGGCGACCGTGTCACCCACCACCGCGATCACGTAGTCGGCGCCCGCGGCCGCCTGCGCCGCGTCGTCCAGCAGCGCGGGATCGGCCGGGGCGGCGACGAACAACGACGGACGCGGCTGGCCGTCGGGGAAGGTCGGCCCCTCGGGGTCGGGCTCCAGGTCGCCGATGTCGGCGCCCCGGCGGTGCACCACGGTCCAGCTCGCCGGGACGGTGCGCCGGAAACCGTCCAGGACGGTGCTGGTGTCTTCGCGCGGGTGGCCGTCCGGCATCCAGTCGACCTGCCCGGAGGCGCCGGCCCAGTCGCCGAGCTGCGCGTGCACGTCGTCGGCGTTGGGACCCACGACCAGCACGGTGCGCGGGGTCGCGGCACCGGTGTCCAGCGGGAGCGTGCCGTCGTTGCGCAGCAGAACCAGGCTGCGACGGGTCAGGTCGCGGTTGAGGGCGCGGTGCTCCGGGCTGCCGATGACCTCTTCCTGGCGGGTGCGGTCGGGCAGCCGGGGGTCCTCGAACAGCCCCAGCTCGAACTTCAGCGTGAGGATCCGCCGCACGGCGGCGTCGATCGCGGCCTGGTCCAGGGTTCCGTCGGCCACGGCCTCCTGGGCCGCGGTGAAGAACTGCGGGGTGGTCATCACCAGGTCGTTGCCGGCCTCGACGGCGATCGCCGCGGCCTGCGCGTCGTTCTCGCAGACCCGCTGCTCCCAGACCATCCGCCCGACGTTGTCCCAGTCGGTGACCAGGGTTCCGGTGAAACCCCATTCGCCCTTGAGCACATCGTCCAGCAGCCACTTGTTCGCGGTGACGGGCACCCCGTCGATGGCCTGGTAGCCGAGCATGAAGGTGCGGCAGCCGGCCCGCGCGGCCTTCTCGAAGGGTGGCAGGAACCAGGACCGCAGCTTGCGGGGCGACATGTCGGCCTCGCTGGCGTCGCGGCCGCCCTGGGTCTCGGAGTACCCGGCGAAGTGCTTGGCCGTGGCCAGCACGGCGGTCGGGTCGTCCAGGCCGGTGCCCTGGTAGCCGCGCACCATGGCGACCCCGAGTTCCCCGATCAGGTGCGGGTCCTCGCCGAAGGTCTCGTCCACCCGCCCCCACCGCAGGTCGCGGGCGATACACAGCACCGGGGAGAAGGTCCAGTGCAGGCCCGTCGCGGCGATCTCCAGCGCCGTGGCCCGCGCCGACCGCTCGACCAGGTCGACGTCCCAGCTGCAGGCCATGCCGAGCTGGGTCGGGAAGATCGTCGCCCCGGGCCAGAACGAGTGCCCGTGGATGCAGTCGTCGGCCATCAGCAGCGGAATCTGCAGGCGGGTGGTCAGGACCAGGTCCCGGGCCCGCAGCATGTGCTGCGGGGAGGCGTGCAGCAGCGACCCGGCGAGCCTGTCCAGGACGGACTCCTCCAGGTCCGAGCGGGCGTCCAGCTGGAGCATCTGGCCGACCTTCTCGGCCAGGGTCATCCGTGCCAGCAGGTCCTCGACCCGGGCACTCACCGGCGCGGTGGGGTCGAGGTAGGTCTGCGTGCCGGTCAGAGACTCGTGCGTCGTCATCGACGGGCCCTTTCTGGTGCGGATTGCGGTGCGGATGCTGCAGTTGACCGGATTTCACACCGTAGCGAATCGTCGGCGTCCGTCCGCGGGCAGGCGATCCGGGGGCCTGACGTCGCGGGCGTTCGTCGTGGTCGGCCACGACGAACGGTTCCTCACCGAGATCGGGGTCGACCGTCGCCTGACCCTGACCACCGGCCGACTCACCGAAACCCGCCCACCCCAGGGGGATCGTCCCTAATATCGCTGGATGCGCCTTCTGCCGGTCGTCCTCGTCGTAGCCGTCCTGCCCCTGGCCGGATGCGGTGCCGGGACGATGGGGATGACCGGCCTGATCACGGCGGCCGACGGGACGAGGTCACTGCTCATCAGCTGGTGCGGCGGCGAGGTCCCGGTCGGCGTGGGCATCGACCAGCCGGTCGCCGGGCAGGACCTGCCGCGGCACGTGGCCCGCTTCGACGCGGTCGCCGATCTGCCGGGTTCGAGTGCCGTGGTGCCTCTGGACCAGGATGTCGCGGCGGGTACCTGGAAGGCCGACCCGGGCAATCTCCCGCTGGCTGACGGCGTCACCTATGAGGTGTTCGGGTTCAACCACGACGGCACCTGGTACACCGAGGAGCTCGTCTTCCGCATCGACGAGGTTCCCGCCATGACGACGGACCAGGTGCTCGTCACCCGGCGGGATCCGGAGACCTACGAACCGAACGGCACGGAACTCGTGACCCAGGACGCCTTCGATGACACGGTCCGTGAGGTCTGCGGCTGATCCCAACCCCCAAAGAGTCGTTTGACGGTTGTCGCCCTCGGTGCCACGCTGCGGTGGTGTCCACCCTCGACGAACTCCGGGCGACCGCCCACCCCGTCCGCCTGCGACTGCTCTCCCTGCTCACCGGAACCGCCATGAGCGCGGCTGAGGCCGGTCGCGAACTACAGTTGTCGCAGGCCGGCGCCAGCTACCACCTGCGGGTGCTCGAGCGGGCCGGCCTGGTCCGCGTCGTGGAGGTGGTGCGGCTGCGGGGCGGTGAGGCCAAGCGGTACCGGCACGAGTCCTCGGCCCGGCCCTTCGACCCGGAGCGGGCGGAGAGCGCCGATCCGGTGAAGGAGACGGCCGAGGAACACGCTCAGTACGTCGGGGCCATCGCCGAGGAACTGCACCGTCGATCGGCCCTGCGCGACCAGGGGCCGCAGGTCCACATCGACGCCGAACTCTGGGTCGACGCCCAGACCTGGCGGCGCGTCATCGCCCTCGTCGGAGAGGCCTCCGCCCTGCTGCACGCCCAGGCCCAGGCCCCCCGGACCCCGAGAACGTCCCCGGTGTCGATGACCGCGGCCCTGTTCCCGGTGCGGCGTCCGTGACCGGCACCGTCCTGGCGCCCTCGCACCGGAGCCCACTGCAGTACGCGTCGTTCCGGTGGCTGCTGGCTGCCCGCACCACGAGCATCCTCGGCAACGCGGTCGCGCCCATCGCCCTGGCCTTCGCCGTGCTCGACCTGACCGGCTCGGCCGCCGATCTCGGCCTGGTCGTGGCCTCCCGCTCGATCGCGAACGTGGCCGTGCTCCTGCTCGGCGGCGTCATCGCCGACCGTCTGCCCCGGCACGTCGTCCTGGTCGGCACCTCGCTGGCCGCTGCCGCCACCCAGGCCGCCGTGGCCGCTCTCGTCCTCACCGGATCGGCAACCATCCCCGGGCTCGTCCTGCTCAGCATCGCCAACGGCGCGGTCGCCGCCGTCAGCCTGCCCGCCGCCGCGGCCCTGGTGCCCGACACCGTGCCCACCGCCCTGCTGCGCCCCGCGAACGCCCTGCTGCGCCTGGGCCTGAACTTCGCGGGCATCCTCGGCGCCTCGGTCGGCGCCGGCCTGGTGGCCCTGCTCGGCCCCGGCTGGGGCCTGGCCGTGGATGCTGTCGGATTCGCGCTCGCAGGAATTCTTTTCGCGATGATGTCGCTGCCGAAGGCCCCGGCCCGCGACACCGGCGCCCCGTCGGTCGTGAGTGACCTGCGCGAGGGCTGGCGCGAGTTCTCCGGCCGCCGCTGGGTCTGGGTCGTCGTGGCCCAGTTCACCCTGCTCAACGCCGCTTTCGTCGGAGCCACCTCAGTGCTGGGCCCGGTCGTGGCCGATGCGACGTTCGGGCGCGCGGCCTGGGGCCTGGTGGTCGCCGCCCAGACCGCCGGCCTGGCCCTGGGGGCCGTCATCGCCCTGCGGTGGCGACCACGTCACGCCCTGGGCATCGGCGTGGCGCTCATGGCCGTCACGGCCGTTCCGGTCGCGGCGCTCGCCGTGGCCCCGGCGCTGCCCACCCTGATCGTGGCCTTCGCGGTGGGCGGGGTGGCCCTCGAGATCTTCGCCATCGCCTGGGATCAGTCCCTGCAGACCCACGTGCCTCGCGAGGCCCTGTCGCGGGTCTACTCCTACGACATGGTCGGCTCGTTCGTCGCCGTTCCCCTGGGTGAGGCACTGGTCGGCCCGCTGGCCCACACCTTCGGCACCGGGCCGGTTCTCGGGGGCTGCGCGGTGATCATCGTGGTCGCGTCGCTGGCTGCCGTCGGGGTGCGCGACGTACGCCGTCTCGACGCGGAACGGTCCCTGGAATGACGGCGCCCGCACTCGCCAGGCTCAGGCAGGGGAATCGATGTCGCAGGTTCGCGTCCACAACTTCACCGTCTCGCTCGACGGTTTCTCCGCCGGGGAGAGGCAGAGCCTGGGGAGCCCTTCGGCCATGCCCAGGGCCGGCTGACGGAATGGTTCATGGCCACCCACACCTTCCGGGCGATGCACGGGGAGGTCGACGACAGCAACGGGGCCGACGAGGCGTTCGCCGGCCACTGGGGCCCGGTGGGAAGGACTCGAATCCCTGGAGGACCGCTTCTGCGTGGATCGGTCTCCTCGCCCAGCGGGGTCACCCACCTGACCTTCACCCGCGAGCGCGGGTGAGGGTGCGCGTCCTCAATCTTCGCCCGTATCGCCCCTGAGCACGGGCATCAGTTGCTGGTAGCGGTCCAGGTGAAGCCGACGCCGGCGGTCTTGTTCTGGGCGGCGTCCACGTCCTGGAGCGTGTAGGTGAACCGGTAGCGCTTGGAGTCGCCGTTGGCGGCGGTGTTCCAGCCGACCGTGACGCCCGGCGCGGCGAGCGCCGTGACCTTGGTCGCGAGGTTGGTCGAGCTGGTCGCGATCTCGCTGTTGGCGGTGGCGGCGGCGCAGGTGCCGGTGGTCGAGACGTCCTCGATCTTGAAGGTCAGGTACGGCGCCAGGTCGTTCGCGCCGGCCGCGGCGCTGGTGTAGGCCGCGGAGAGCTTCACGGTCGAGGGCAGGCTGCCCGTGTAGCTGACCGTGATGCAGTTGGTGTCCGTGGAGCCGGGCTTCAGGGCCGTGGCGGTGAAGAGCGCCGTGCCGCCGTCGTTGTCCCCGATCGTCACGCTACCGGAGGTGAAGGAGTTGCCGGCGTTGCTGGTGGACGCGGTGAAGGCCGCGTAGGACGTGTGCCAGACGAGCAGACCACTCATCAGCAGGCCCGACGTGAGGGCTGCCGGAACCGCGATGCGCCGACGAGTTGCTGCGTGCAAGGTCAGACCTCCAGATCGGGCCGGGTCCGGGTGGACCGGCCTACTTCCTGTGACGCCGTACCCATCGTCCGCCGTCCCTGTGAATTGACCCAGAGTGTTGGTTCGGTGACTGCCGATACCCGTCCGGAGTAATTCACCCCGGCTCGGCCGCAAACGGTGACGCCTCAAGACGTGCCAATCCGGTGCGTGGCGGTGAAAGGAGGCTCGGCCGAACGAGGAACCGTTTCTGCTGGCCGATCCCCGCACACTGGCTACCGTGAGTCTCCGGACGAGACGACAGGCGACGGAAGGCCGGACATGACCCCTGCTGCCGAGCACGGCGCGCAGACCCTGACCCCGGCTGAGCTGGAGTTCCTGCAGCAGACGTTCGACCTGGCCCGGGAGGGCGAGACCGGGGCGCTGGGCCTGCGGATCGACGCCGGGGTGCCCGTCAACCTGACCAACTCCTCGGGCGACACCCTGCTCATCCTCGCGGCCTACTATCAGCACGCAGCGGCCGTCGACCTCCTGCTCGCCCGCGGCGCCGACACCTCCAGAATCAACGACCGGGGCCAGACGGCGCTCGGCGCAGCGGTTTTCCGTCAGTCGGAGCCGATCGTGCGGGCCCTGCTGGACGCCGGCGCCGATCCTGGCGGGGGAACCCCCTCAGCCGTCGGGATCGCCCAGTTCTTCCACCTGGACGAGATGTCCGGCCTGCTGCAGTCCCCTCCTACGACAGCCGGCTGACCCAGGCTCGTCCGTCACTTCGTCCCCTGCAGGAAACGGTTGATCACCGCCGTGATCAGGTCGGGGCACTCGCGGATCAGCAGGTGACCGGCGCCGGGAACGATGCACAACTGGGCGCCGGGAATGCTGCGGGCGATCACGGCCGTGTGTTCCAGGGCCACCATGTCGCGATCGCCGGCCATCACCAGCGTCGGAGCGGTGACACTGCTCAGCGACGGGGCCGGGATCCGCGGCTCGTCCTTCCACAGCTCGACCAGCTTGTTGACGACCGCGTCCGCGTGGGCGAGGCCGTCGGGGGACAGGCGCGCGTACTCGTCCCGCAGCTGGGCGTGCTGCTGCTCGCTCATGGAGTGGGTGGCCTCCTCGTCGGACACGAAGCCCGAGGGATCGAGGTTCGCGCTGATCGACACCAGCGATGTCACCCGGTCCGGATGGTCACGGGCCAGGAGCAGGCCGGCGATCGCCCCGTCGCTGAAGCCCACCACGTGGGCCCGGGCCACGCCCATCGCGTCCAGGTAGGCCAGCGTGTGCTCGACCATGGCGGTGTAGGAGAACGGCCCGTCCGCGTCGGCGGTGCGCCCGTGACCAGGGCGTTCCGGGCCGTGGACCTCGAAACCCAGCGCCAGCGCATCGTGCACCTCACGCATCACCTCGAGCGAGGAGAACCCGCCGTGCAGCAGCACGAGGGGCTCACCCGTGCCCGCGACCTCGTGATACGTCGGGCCGTCGGGGAGTTCGAGGTAGGGCATGAGGGTCCTCAGCTGTGGGAGCGGTCAGCAGTCCCGGCAGTCTAGGTTCGCCGCCCGCCCTCCTTCGTCCGTGATCTTCCAAATCTCCCCGGACACTCCCGCCTGATCACGGCTGATCTGCGTGGACGGCATTAGCGTCCTGCCGTGAGCAACGCCGATTCCGTCCCCACCGTGTTCTGTCTGCACGCCCTGGGCCTGAGCGCCCGGTCGTTCGGGCCGGTGGCCTCCGAACTGGGTTCTGCAGCGCACCTGGATGCCATTGACCTGCCCGGTTTCGGGGCGGCCGCGCCTTTGGGGGGCGCCCCCGTCGCGTCGATGATGGACGAGGTGGTCGCCCGGATCCGGGCCGTCGGCTCTCAGCGGTGGTACCTGGTGGGGCACAGCATGGGTGGCAAGATCGCGACGCTGATCGCCGCCCGGGCCCTGGCCGACCCGGCCTCGCTGCCCGGTCTTGCCGGTATCGCGCTGCTGGCGGCCTCGCCGCCCGGTCCGGAACCGATGGACGAGGAGCAGCGCGCCAGGATGCTGAGGTGGGTGCGCGACACCGGGCGCCTGAGCCCGCAGGCCGCGCGGGAGTTTTTGGACGAGAACCTCGGGGCGCCGTTGCCGGTGGAACTGGACGCCCTGGCGATGGACGATCTGCAGCGGGCCTCGGGGGAGGCCTGGACCGGCTGGCTGAGCGCCGGCAACCGCGAGGACTGGTCAGCGCGGGTGGGGCGGCTCGAGGTTCCGGCCGTGGTGCTGGCCGGTGGGGACGACGACGATCTCGGCCCGGACGCCCAGCGCCGGCTGCACACCCCGGTCTACCCGGACGCCCACTTCGTGACGCTCGCCGGAGCCGGGCACATGCTGCCGCTGGAACGCCCCCGGGACGTGGCCGACGCGTTGCGGGATCTGCTGAACCGTTCGTCCGATCACGGAGAATGAAGGCATGAGCGCTACCGGACCGACCGCGATCGAGTTCCTGGAGGGAGAGGGCCCGATCCGTTTCGTCGAGACCCCGGGACCTTCACTGACGTCCGGGCACCGGACCGCGATGGACGGGCTCTGGCGGGAAGCGGTGCAGGCCAATCCCGCCCTGTTCGACGGTCCGGTGGTGGCGGTCACCGGGTTGAGCGTCGGTTCTGAGGGCATCGAGGTGTCGTGGGCGCGGACCACCTACCGGCGGCACGTGCTGGAGCAGGTTCCGGGTGCCGTCCGGATGGAGTCTCTGTACGTGTCCGTGGCCCAGCCGACACCGGTGGGAGTGCTGCTGGGCCGGATGGCCGCCTGGACCTCCGGGCCGGGCCGGTGGGTTCTGCCCGGTGGTTCGGTGGAGCCGCCGGAGCCGGGAAAGCCGCTCGACGAAAGCCTTCTCCGGGATCACGCGGCGCGCGAACTACGGGAGGAGACCGGGCTGGAGGTCGACCCTTCCCGCCTCGAACGATGGGCGGTGCTGCGGAACCCGATCGGGAATCTGGGGATCTTCTACCGGGCTGCCCCGATGTCCGAGGCAATGGTCCGGGACCGTTTTACGGCCCACAATGCTCAGCAGCGGTTGCACGGTGAGGAACCGGAGCTGACCGACATCCACTTCGTGGGTGGGCCGGCCGATCTGGACGATCTCGAGGGGCCGGCGGCCACCAGTGTGCCCGCTCTGCTCGAGCGGTTCCGGGTCGTTACTGAAGGGTGTTGACTCCCAGGGCGGTGCAGTTTCCGTACGGCGTGGGATGCCCACCGAACGGCACTGTTCGGCGAGGATAATCGGACCTGGCAGCCTCGTCGGCCCAGCCCCGTTGCGAAGGAGAGCCGAACTCGATGGTGCGTTCCCGCGTCCTCAATCGTCGTCGTTCTACCGTTCTGGGGCTGGCGGCGCTGCTCGCCGGGGTGGCTCTCACCGGTGGGCCGGCCAGTGCGGCTCCGGCGAGCGAGCTTCAGCGCACGGCGCAGGGGGTGGTGGACGCGGGTGCGGTCGGGTATCTGGTGCGGGTGAACGACGGCGATCGCGTTCGCACCGCTACCGCGGGCCTGGCCGATCGCGCGACGGGGCGCCGGCTCAAGAACCATGATCAGTACGAGGCGGGTAGCCAGACCAAGACTTTCGTCGCCGTGCTGGTGCTGCAACTGGTGGCCGAGCGCCAGGTCGAGCTGGATGCGCCGATCGAGAAGTACCTGCCCGGGGTCGTGCCGAACGGCGCGAACATCACCGTGCGCATGCTGCTCCAGCACACCAGCGGGTTGTTCAACTACACCGCGGACGAAGACCTGATCAACCAGGCACTCACTGAGCCGTACACCCCGATCGCCGTGGAAAGCGTCCTCAAAGCGGCTTTCTCGCACCCGCCGAACTTCGCGCCGGGCACCGACTGGTCCTACTCCAACACCGGGTACATCGTGCTGGGGGAGTTGCTGAAGAAGGTCACCGGCCGGGCCCTGACCCAGCTCGTCGACCGGCGCATCGCCCGGCCACTGCACCTGCACGACACCTATTTCGCCGACCCGTTCCCGGGCAGCACCGGCCCCGGCTACGCGCACGGGTACATCGCCGATCTCAGCGTCGATCCGCCGGAGTACGTCGACACGGCCGGATGGACGCTGAGCTGGGCGGGTTCGGCGGGGGCGATCATCTCCACGACCCGCGACCTGAGCACCTTCTACTCGGCGCTGCTGTCGGGGAAGGTGCTGCCGAAGGCCCAGCTGGCGCAGATGCGCAAGACCAAGGACGACATCGAGGAGTTCGGCGGTCTGGGCGGTTACGGGCTGGGGCTGTACTGGATGGATACTCCCTGCGGCCGGGTCTGGGGCCATGACGGCGCCACGCTGGGCAATTCCAGCACCACGTTCACCACGGCTGACGGTGGGCAGACGTACGCCACCGACACCACCACCCGCCTCTACGCCGCGGACCCGGCCGATCCGCGGTTGCAGACGTTTGCCTTCGCGTACAGCGAGGCTCAGGTGACCGCGATGTGCGGGATGTTCGGCCTGGAGGTTCCTTCTGCTGTTGCGAAGGTGAAGGCCTCGGTGTGGCCGCAGCGTCTTACGGAAGTGGGGCCGCTCGGGTTCACCTCCGGCGGGTGGTGAGCCCATATTCGCCTTACGGTGGGCCATGGCATCGGACCGCACGGCCAGGAACGTCACCTCGGATGCGGCGTCTGGGTCTTCTGTGCCGGGTGTTCTGCTTATCCACGGCATCGGTGTCTCCGGGCGCTACTACGCCTCACTGGCTGAGCATCTGGGGTCGACGCATCGGGTCGTGATCCCGGATCTGCCCGGGTTCGGTGACAGTGGGCGGCCGCGTCCGGTGCTGAGCATCACGGAGCAGGCGGAGGCTCTGGAAGCGGTGGCGAAGAGCTCCGGGCTGGTCCGGCCGGTGCTGGTCGGTCATTCGATGGGGGCGCAGGTGGTGACCGAGCTCGCGGTGCGCAATCCGGGTCTGGCCCGGGCGGTGATTCTCATCGGGCCGGTGGTGGACCCCGCTGCTTCCAACGCGTTTCAGCAGGGCTGGCGTCTGGCTCTCGACATCATGGGGGAGCCGATGCGGCTCAATGCCACGGTGTTGTGGGACTACCTGCGTGGGGGACCGCGGTCGTTCTTCGGCACCTTGCGACACATGCTCGACTACCCGCTGGAGGAGCGGCTGGGGCAGGTTGATGTGCCGGTGGTGCTGATGCGGGGAAGCCATGACCCGATTGCTTCATTGGCCTTCTTGCAGCGTCTGGCCCGGGCTGTGGGTGGGGCTGAGGTGGTCGAGGTGCCGGAGGCTGGGCATATTGCCATGGCTGTCCGGCCGGAGCTGGTGGCTGGGGTTTGCCGGAGGTTCGTGTAGGCGCGGTTGTCGCTCGACTTCACGGCCACGGGCCCTCCATCCAGACCATGTCATCCTCCGTGGCGTCAGTGAACAGGACCGAACGACCGTCAGCCAGATCGATGGTCCAGTAGCTGGCCTGCTCTGCCGGGTCGTGGAAGGCCCTGCCGGCTTCCCGATCGACCCCGGCCATCAGAACCTTGTCGGCGAAGCCGTATCGGTCGATCTTGGGATGCATGATGGTCCGGGTCACTTCCGTCGCGGTCGGCGGCACTGACAAGGACTTACCGTCGCAGACGCGTAGGCCACTGGAGAGGGGGGCTGGAACAGGCGTTCTGGATCCACCATGCGTCAAATGCGGTCAGAGACTCGCTGGGAATTGTCGTTGTTCGATACTTCTGGTGAGAAGATCACCGACGTGTTCAAGCCGCCTTCCGGGCGCGGATCGAGCACCAGCTGAGCCTCATGAGCCTCGGTGATGGACGCGACGATCGCCAGCCCGAGACCACTGCCGCTTGCTCTGCCCACCGACCGCACGCGTCCTCCGGCTCGTACGAACGGCTCGGTAAGGGTGGCGGCGATCTCGGGCGTCACCTGCGGGCCAGTGTTGGCTACCGCCAGCCGAGGGTGACCGGCCTCCAGAACAACGTCGATCTGGACCCAGCCACCCGACGGCAGATTGTGAAGCAATGCGTTGCGCAGCAGGTTGGCTGCCAACTGCACCAGCAGGGGGCGGTTGCCGACCACGTCGGCCGGCTCTGTACGTCCCCAGGTGATTGGTACGTCGGTGCCGGGGCAGGAATCCTGGGCGAGTTCCAGTGCTTCTTCGACGATCTCGGTGAGGTAGCAGCGTTCGCGGGTGATCTCGCCGTGCTCGACCCGGGCCAGTAGGAGCAGTGCTTCCAGGGTGGCGATGGAGCGTTCGTTCATCTCGTCCAGGCGGTTCAAAAGCTTGACCACATCGACGTTCTGCGGCGCGGAGCTCGCAACCTGGAGCATCGTGCGCATCACGGCCTGTGGGGTGCGCAGCTCGTGGGAGACGTTGGCGGTGAAGCGCTTCTGTTTCTCGAACGAGGTCTCCAGCTGGGCCAGCATCTGGTCGAAGGTGTCGGCCAGCTGACGCAGTTCGTCGTCTCGTCCGGGTAGGGCGATGCGATGGGAGAGCGAACCTTTGGACGCTTGGCGCGCGGCTGCGGCGATTGCCTCCAGTGGGCGCAGCATCTGTCCGGACAGGAACCAGCCACCCGTCAGCCCGACAATCGTGAGGAATCCGAGGCCGTAGGCGAACAGCGGCCGCGCGACGGCGAGCAGGTCGCCACGATTGGGGACGAAGCCGCCGCCCGGCTCTGCCTGGGTGAGGTTCTCGTCGGGTAGGAAGTGCAGAACCAGCAGCAGGATACCGAACAGGGCGATCCCGGCGACGATCAGGAATCCCGTGTAGCTAAGGGTGAGTTTCAGTCGAATACTCATGCCGGGCGGGCGGTTTACGCTCATGCGTCCGATCCCCGGCCGAAGCGGTAGCCGACCCCGGGCAGGGTGTGGATGAGCTGGGGTTCGCCCAGACGTTTGCGCAGCGAGGAGATAGTGATGCGCACCGCGTTGGTGAACGGGTCGGTGTTCTCGTCCCAGGCACGTTCCAGCAGCTGTTCCGCGCTCACCACGCCACCTTTCGCGCTGATCAGCACATTCAGCACGGCGAACTGCTTGCGGGTGAGCGAGACGTATTGACCGTCGCGGAACACCTCGCGGCGGAAGACGTCTACTCGCACGCCCTCGTCCTCGATCACCGGCGGCAGGCCCTGGCTCGGGCGCCGGGCCAAAGCACGGACTCGAAGGACGAGTTCGCGGATGTCGAACGGTTTGGTCAGGTAGTCGTCGGCGCCCAGGCCGAAGCCGCTGGCCTTGTCGTCGAGCAGGTTGGCCGCGGTGAGCATGATGATCCGGGTGCCGCTGTGGCTTTCTCCCATGTGGCGGGCAACGTCGTCGCCGTGCACCATCGGCAGGTCACGGTCGAGCACCACAACGTCGTACTCGTTGATCTCCAGCAACTCCAGCGCCACCGCGCCGTCCAGAGCGATGTCCGCGGCGATCGCTTCCAGCCGCAATCCGTCCCGCAGCGCCTCGGCCAGGTAGGGCTCGTCCTCGACGATCAGCACACGCATGGAGTCACCCTAGGCGGCCCGGTGTATCGACCACGTATGCGAAAACGCAGACGTCCTGGCAATACGCACCCGGCTTACCTGGGACCATGACCACCAGGAAACGCAAACTCCTCGGGACGATCCTGTTCCTGATCGTGGTGAGCATCGTCGTCCTCAATCTGGGGTTCTTCTTCGAGAAGCCAAGGGGGGACGTCTCTCACGACGACGGATCGGTCGGTGACACTCCGGTGGGGGTCTGGGACGACCAGGAGCCCACCGTGGCCAGGCTCGATCCCGCCCTGCTGACGGCGGTTCGGGAGGCATCGAAGGATGCCGAGGCCGACGGCATCACCTTCCGGGTGACCAGTGGGTGGCGTAGCCGGGCCTACCAGCGGAAATTGCTGGACGAGGCGGTCGAGAAGTACGGCAGTCCCACCGAGGCCAGGCGCTGGGTCAGCACGCCGGAGAAGTCGCGGCACGTCGTCGGCAAGGCGATCGACATCGGGCCCACGGATGCCTCGTACTGGCTGGCTCGGTACGGCGCGCGGTACGGGTTGTGCCAGGTCTACGTCAATGAGATCTGGCACTACGAATTGCTGACCGTCCCCGGCGGGACCTGTCCGCGGATGCTGACGGACGGTGCGTCCTGAACGGTGGGCCGCGGATTTTGCGAAACGGACTTAACGCTTCAAAAGACTTGCCTCGGGACCAGCCCCATGTGAGTCTCCTGTGAGACGTCGCGGAGAGCGACACCAAGTGGGGAGCCACCGTGCAAGCAATCGTATTGTCACGCCCTTTAGCGGTTCTCGTCACGGCAGCACTGATAATGGTCGGCTGGACCGGCCTGTCCGGCAGTGCCCAGGCAGCAGACGCGATACCGCTGGAGCTCGGCGTGCCGACCGTGGTCTCCTTCCCTGAGACGACCTCGAAACCGCAACTCGCCTTCACCACGACGACCACTGCGGGGCGGCTGGCGGTGCTGGTCGACGACATCACGGTGCCCCGCGGCGTAAACATCAGCTTCACCGGGCCTCGCCAGGTGTCCGACCGGGCCTCCGGGCCGCACTATTTCGAGATTCCAGTGTCCACGGCCGGCACCTGGACGGTGTCGATGAGCGCGGTCACCCTATTTTCCGGTCAGACGCCCGGCACGGGTACGGCCCGGCTGACGATCGGACTGGCCGAGGACATCACCCGGCCCCTGACCGTTGGTACGGAATTTACCCAGGACTTCCCCGACCGCGGTGAAGACATCTATGGCACGGTGCCTCTGGTCGCCGGACGGCGCTACGGGTTCGACGTGCGGGCGGCCACGATCACCGGCCTCTACTCGTACGACGGGGTGGTGGCCACCCTGATCTCGCCGGACGGCTCGACCGAGATGGATCTGGGCCGGACCGTGGAGGCGCCCAACTGGGCGGAGAGCCGCGTCATCCAGCAGAGCGGCGACTGGACCCTCCGGCTCGATCCGGAACGCGCTGCCATCGGATCAATCACGGCCGCGCTGGTCGAGCTGACCGACGAGTCAGGCGGCACGCTCACCAAGGGCGTGGAGCGCACGGTCAACTTCACGAAGCCCGGCACCACCGTGAGCCTCGATGTGAAGGCGCCCGCCGGCCGGCGTCCGGTGCTGGAATTCATCTCCCGTGACCTGGCCTACGGTGGGGGTAACAGCGACGTCCCCAACGTCGATCTCACCCTGACCCGCCCCGACGGCACCTACGCGCAGTCGGGGAGCGCAGCGCCGTACTTCGAGTTCGCCCCGTTCGACGTCGGCGGCACCTGGAAGCTGACCTTCGACCCGCAGTGGCGGGCGACCGGCTCGATGCGGGTGAAGCTGACCGAGGTGCAGGACGCCCACGCCGCACTGCCGTTGGGTCGCACCGGTACCGCGTCGTCCTCCGTGCGGTGGCAGAACACCCACCTGACGTTCTCCGGCCAGGCCGGGCAGAGGCTGCGCCTCGACGTCTCGGACCAGTCGTGGTCGGCGGACGGTCAGGGGCCGGGGTCGGGTTCGGTCGACCTGCTCTTCTACCGTCCTGACGGCTCCGAGGCCGGATACAAGGTGCTCTACCGCGCCGGTGTGGTCGAAGACGTGGCGACAGTGGTCGAGGGGCCGGAGCTCGATGTCTCCGGGATCTGGACGGTGGTGGTCAATCCGCTGGGTGACACCACCGGCACGGTGGCTGGGCGCGCGAGCCTGGTGAAGTAGTCCAATGGGGTCAGCCGCTCCGTCTGGCGTTGCCAGCGGGGTGGCTGCCTTGATGGAAGGCCGGGGACGGCGTTGACCGTCCGCTGGTGGGCGAGCTGCTCCAGTACTCGACTTGCACTGCTGGGGCAGCGCTGATTCGCCCCACCTCGTCCGCCGGCTCGGGGCGTGCAACAGCTACCTCGAGGTCATGATAATGTTTTCCTCGTTCGGAGGGCAGCCCCGAAGAACAAAAAGTAAGTCCGAGTGGCGGAATGGCAGACGCGCTAGCTTGAGGTGCTAGTGCCCTTTATCGGGCGTGGGGGTTCAAGTCCCCCCTCGGACACGTAAAGTAGGACATGCTTCAGGGATGATCGAAGCCCTGATCAGGCGGTTCTCCTGCTCGTAGCAGAGATGAAGGCCGAGCTGCAGATAGAGATCAGCGCGATCTCGTGGCTCGGCCTTTTTCAATGTCTGGGACAGGGAACCCAGCTCTTGCACGACCTCCAGTAGTTCCTTCTTCGTGAGTACGTCGGCCGGTTCGAGCTGCTGCAGCGCGACCGTCAGACGGGCTCGTTCAGCAACTACCTCGCTGGTCCAGGTAGCGACCATTCCGGGGCCGGCGCCGGCCTCCAAGGCTTCGCGATAGCGGGCGATCTTGGTCTCGCACCCTTGGAGTTTCTTCCGGAGAGACTGCCGCCGACTTTCGGTCGTCGTCCCGCCTGTTCCCTCTTGTAAGAGTTCGACGGTCTTCATGCGGCGAGCTGGAGAGAAGAGCAGATCCAGCCAGGAGTCGAGCGGCGGCAGGATCTTGTCCTCCCGCACATACACCGTGCTGGGATGGCCGGCTTGGGCCAAGGCAGCGTCCGCCAACTTCAGCTTGCACCGGTAGTGGGCCCGTCCGTTGTTCCACGAGCCCTCCATGTGCCGTTGGCAGCGACCGCACGTGATCACACCCCGGAACAGGTACGGCCGGCTCGACCGACGAGGCGCCCGGACAGTTTGCAGCGAGAGGTCGCGGTGGCCTCGGTCCTTCAGCGCTGACTGCGCCAGGTCGAAGTCAGCATCCTCGATGATTGCCTCGTGACGTTTGGTCGGAGAGAAGATCCATTCATCGCGTGCGTTCCAGCGCATCCGTGATTGGTGCCCGAGCGCGACGTCTTCGACGTCGATGAGGATCTCTTCCTTGCGCTGCTTGTTCCATACCTCGTAGCCCGTGTAGCGCGGGTTGCGCAGAATCGCCTCCACCGCTGAAGCCACCCATGCCGCACCGCTGCGGTGCCGGTTGCGAACAGGGTCGTGAGCCGATGGGCACGGTACGCCCTCACGGGTCAGGCGATTGGCGATCGCTGCTGTTCCCCGACCGAGCAGATACTCACGGTAGATGCGCTGCACGACGGGTGCCGCGGTGGGGTCTACTTCAAGTCGGTGGGCTCGCTGGCCGGCGGATGCCTTCCCCGGGTTGGGGTGCGGGCCCGCATCCGCCAGAACGTACCCGTACGGCGGCCTCCCACCCAGGTAGCGGCCCTGGGTGCTGGCCTGGGCTCGCATAGCAGGGGCACGTCAAAGTCGGTTAACGGGGGCCTGAGCTGGGAGTTTGTGAGAGGACATGGGGTGTCCGATAGGTGACGGATGAGTCACGACCTCCTCGACCTGATCCAGGGAGACGGACGTCGGCCGCCCCGGACGAGGTTCGTCGTGCGGTCCGTCCCAGCGATATTTGACAAACCTGGAACGCCAGCGGTTTACGTCCGTGACGCTTACCTCGAGATCGTGCGTCACCTGCCGGTTGAATGCCGTCTGCGCACACGCCAGAACGATCCGTGAACGCATGGCCAGGTACTGCGACGTTTGCGCCCGTCGAGTGGAGTCCACGAGCGTGGTGTAACGGCCACGGACCACGCCCGCCGCTCAGCGGGCCCCGTGGCCGTTACACCACTCCTATGGACTCCACTGAGTCGTCACCTTGTGACCAAAATGATGACTCTCCTGTTCGATGCGCGATTTTGGGCAAGCCCACCGATGACCACGGGACGATCGGGGCCGTAGGCAGCGATCTTGGTCGCCGTGTGGGCACCGAACGACTGCAGGGCCGAGCAGACCGCCAGAGCCCGGCGACGGGACAGCGCCAGCTCATGCCCCCGGGCTCCGGCGTAGTCCGTGTAACCCTCACAGGTGATGCGCCGGGCTGTTTTCAGGCCGGCGGCCACCAGCTTGAGTTGCGCCGTGCCGGCAGGGGTGATGACGGCTGAGTCGAAGGCGAAACGCCCGTCGCCGGTCAGCACCACTCCCTGCCTGGGGCTCAGACGGTGTCCTTTGACCCACGATGCGGGTACGACCAGGGTCCCGCCCTGTGATCGGTAGGTCGCCGTGGTGTTCGCCCTGGCACCGCGATGGTCTTGAGGGTGGGTCGGTACGGGTACCAGAGCAGCGCGCTCCTGGTGCGAGAGCGGATCGCGGTACCAGCCACGCCGCAGGCGCAACAGGGCAGCGGCGCTGGCCCGTCCGACGACACGGTCAGACCCGGCTGTGACGACAGCGCGCACTCTGACCTTGTAGGTCTTGTCTGCCGTCAGTTGACGAAGGCTGATCCGCCGTCGGCCCGTTCCCGTGGTCGAGGTCGTCGTCCAACGCCGTCCGTTGTCCGTGCTGACCTGGTAGCGGACTGTCCCGCTGCCGTGCACGGCGGGAGGAGTGAACGTGACCGTCGCGCCCCGGGCTCCTTCACCGCGTGGGTCCGCGACGGGAGCAACCTTGACATCCGTCGGAGCGGCTACCGAGTGGGTGGAGCGGCTCACGGTGATGGGTAGCTGCAGCTGGTGCACCCGTCCGTCCGGATCGGTGCCCGATGCGAGGAACACGTGCTGCCCGGAGGCGAGACTGGACGGGACGGTGACCGGTGCCTGCAGGTTTCCCTGGCTGTCGGTCGTGACGGTGGCCAGAACGATGGGAGTCGAGTAGATGACCACCGAGGCGCTGGAGTAGGCGGCGAAGCCAGTACCGAGAACGACGACCTGCTGGCCGGGCTCAACGAGTTTCAGCTGGCCATCGGACGTGGTCAGGGTGGTGGGCACGGAGGGGTCAGGAGCCGTTTCCGGGACCGTCGGCGCGGACGCCTGCACGGCGTCGGACGGTGGGGACGGGTCGGAATCTCCTGCGGCACTGTTCACCACAACGGTGTAGGTGGTGCGGATGCCGGCTACCGCGCCCAGGACACAGCTCGTCACCGTGGCGGTGGTGGTACAGGTGGCCGGCCCCGGATGAGCGGTGACGGTGTACCCGGTGACGTTCGCCGACGCCGAGGCCACCCACGAGACCGTTGTCGATGAGGTCGACGCGACCGCTGTAGGTGCCGGGAGCGGGGCCGGGTGACTGACGGAGGGGGGCGAAGTCGGCGGCGGGGCCGGAGCCGCGGGCGTCACACTGACGGTGGCCGAGGCCGCACCGGCACCGACCGCGTTGACGGCACGAACCTGAATCGCATAGGTATAACCGTTGACCAGACCGCTCAACGCACCGGTGATCGTCAGTCCGGACGAGGTGTACGCCAGGGTGTGCCAGGTGGCACCGGCATCGTTGCTCACCTGATAACCGGTCACCGTGGTTCCGCCGTTGCCAGCCGGGGCAGTGAAAGTCACTGTGGCGGAGGCATTCCCGGCTGCTGCGGAAAGACCGGTGGGGGCGGCCGGCGGAAGGTTCAACTGGACGCCGTAGACAGAATTCTCGTTGGCGTCAGCGAAGATGAGCTGGCCGGAGGAATCGATCACGACGCCGGTCGGTTCGCCCAGGTCGCTGCTGATGGCCGGACCGCCGAGCGTGGGTGAGCCGGCGGTACCGGTTCCCGCAATGACACTCAGATGGTGCGCCGGGTCGACCCGGTAGAGCGCCGTGACCCCGTTGTTGCCGCCGTCCTGGGACACGTACAGATTCCCGGAGGCATCCAGAGCCACGCCGTAGGGCCCGTCGAGGTCGGCCGACGTGGCCGGACCCGAGGCGGGCAGAGACGAGCCGGACTGACCGGAACCAACGACTGTCGTGACGACGCCGGCCGGGCTGACCTCGTCCACAATGTCCTGGGAATGATAGGCCACATAGACATTTCCGGTCGGGTCGACCGCCAGGCCAGTACCCAGCCCGACGCCACTGGTCACGATCGACAGGGTGCCGGAGGGAGTCACCTTGTAGACGCCGGAGTTGACGTCGGTGATGTACAAGTTGTCGTCGGCGTCCATCGCCAGCGCCGTTGGCCCTGCTATCGCCGTTGCGGTGGCCGACCCGGGGGTGGCCAGCCCACCACTACTGACCGTACTGCCGGTACCGGCGAAAACGCCGATCTGCCCACTGGTGTCGACCTTCAGTACCCGGTTGGTGGTGGGTGCCGAAATGTAGACATTGCCCGTCGAGTCAACAGCTACCCCCTCGGGCGCACTGAACGTGGCTAACGTGGCCAAGCCGCTGGGTGCCGCGTTCGCACTGCCCGATTGGTTGCCGTCGCCGGCGAACGTCACCACCTGTCCAGCCGGAGTAATGCGCTGGACCTGATTGTGGTTCGAATCAGCGACATAGATGTTCCCGGCCGCGTCTACCGCGATCGAACGCAGGTAATCGAAGGCGACTGCCGAAGCCGACTGGGGGGAGGTGGTCGGCACCGAGCTCCCACCACCGGCCAGCAGAGCCAGCTGATCGAGAGGACCCGTTGCAAAAGCAACGCCGGCGGTAGACACCGACGCCACCAAGAGACCCAGGACGCTCACGCCGGCAACGCATGCCAATCGCCGACGCATCGACACAAAAGGCACCAACTTCATCGCTGCTCCCATCTCAAGGTGGCTTGATTCGACCCACCTACATCTGCGTCACCTTCCGCCACTCTAAGTCACACGACATGTCGCCTGAGTGCGACTCTCCGGCGCTCCCTGACTCGACCGTGCTCGCTCCCGGCTACAGATGGATCCGTGAGCCGCATTCCTGAGGACCCAAGAATGAGATCGTCCAGGGAACGGTGTAGCGCTGTTCGGCTCGACCTGCCGAACTCGATCACTCGGCGGACAGGAGCAGGGCATGTCCGACACGATCGAGCCGATGAAGGGGGCTCAGAGATCGGCCAGCAGCAATAGCCAGCATGATGTTTCGGGTGATTTTGGTGAGACCCTTGGGGAATTACTGACGAGTGAAGATCAGCAGTGCCTGGCCGTGGATCTGGTCGCTCAGACCAAGGCTGCCGGCTCGGGCTTGGCCGGCCCGGGCGGCCTTCGGGCCCAGCTGACTAAACGGGTCCTGGAGGTCGCGCTGGAGGCCGAAATGGCCGCGCGCCTCGGCTACGAGACCCACGACCCTGAAAGTCGTAACAGGCGCAATTCCCGTAACGGGAAACGATCCAAGACGGTCCTGACCGGGTGGGCCCCGTCGAGATCGCTGTGCCCCGCGACGGCGGCAGCTCGTTCGAGCCGGTGAGCGTGAAGAAGCGTCGACGTCGTCGGGACTCCATCGACCAGATCGGTTTATCGCTCACCGCAGACGGTTTGACGACCGGTGAGATTCCGGCGCACTTCGCCGAAATCTACGGACCGGCGTCGGCAAGGACCAGATCTCCAGGATCATCCCCGCGGCGGCCTGACCCGGCGAACGTATGCGGTCATCGCACTAGACAACATGGAAGTGGGGTGGCCCGGGCCCGGCGGGATGGCCCTGAGCGATGGGCTTTAGGGGCCCGTGACATGTACGTCGCGCCAGGCGCCTGCACGCCGGGCAGGAAGGAGTCATTGTTTAACACGTTCGTGAGCGGGGCGCCGGGCATGACATTCAGCCGAGGAAACCACTATCTACGGCGAGGCGGGCCGCTGTGATGTAGGAGGCCTCAGTGGAGCAGGAACACGATCGTCATGGCAACTTCTCTGCCGGTGCCGATGCACCGCATCGGGATCCCGTCCGCACCTGTGTGCGGGCGGGATCGGAGTTCGGGTGGGTCAGGCGGTCAGTTGCCGGAGCATATCGGCGGAGTCGTGCAGGGCGGTCATCTGTACGAATCGGCCGGCGCTGACCTTGGAAATGGCGTACTCGACGATCTCGAACGACGTTCCCGAGGGCTGGACGCCGAGCCATTCCTTCGTCGGGGTGCCGCTGTTGATCGCACGGATGGCGATGCGGTCGGCGTCGAACAGGATCTCTTTGAGCTCCCAATGCAGGTCGGGCCTCGCGTCGACGTCGTGTTTCTGCACGTTGGTGACGTCCTCGCGGCGGCCCATTTCGCCGTTGGGCATGACGGTGTCGTTGATGAACTCGTCCATGCCGTCGAACTCGTGGGCGTTCAGCGCCGCCACGTAACGGTCATACCAAGCGCGGACATTCGTATCTGCCATCAAGTTCCTTTCGGTTGCTTCAGGACCCGGAGTTGGGCGGTGAAGAATTTGCGGGGCGGAACACTTGGAAGATTCCCCGGCGGTTACTGCGTAGAATCAGCAGGCGCGGTGCTCGCTCCCGGAGAGTCAGATCCGTGAGTGGGCCTCAGGTCTGGTTTAGGCCGCCGTCTGCGTACAGGCCGGAACCGGTGATGAAGCTGCTCCGGTCGCAGGCCAGGAAGAGCACGGCGGCGGCGATCTCGTCTGGATCGGCCAGGCGTCCCATGGGTACCTGGCCGGCTAGGAGATCGCGGAACTCTGCCGATTTTTCCTCGGTGGGCTGGGTGCCGTTCAGGCCCGGGGTCACTGTGAGCCCGGGGATATTGGTGTTCACCCGGATGCGCCGGTCCTTGAGCTCGTTGGCCCAGATCCGGGCGAACGAGCCGACGGCAGCTGAGGTGGTCGTGTACAGACCGAACGTGAGAGCGCCGGAATCGGCATTGGTGGAGCCGTTCAAAATGACGGAGGCGCTGTCGTTGAGTACGGCAGAGCCTTCTGCACGGTGAACAGGAGGCTGCGGACGTTGATGCCGAAGTGCTGGTCGAAGTCGGCCTCGGTGATGGGCTCCCGTGAAGCGAACGCTCCGATACCGGCGTTGGCGAACAGCACGTCCAGGCTCCGGCCCTACGCCCGGACGGCCTCGTACAACCGGTCCAGGTCGTCCGGACTGGAGATGTCGGCGACCACAGCGGTGGCATTTGTCGGGCCGATCGCCCCGACCGCTGTGTCGAGTTCGGCCTGGCGGCGACCGGTGATGAAGACGCGTGCTCCCTCGGCAGCCATCCGTGCAGTGGAGGCGAGGCCTATTCCGCTGTTGACGCGGGTGACCAGAGCAGTCTTGCCTTCCAGCATTCCCACTTTGAGTTTCTCCGATTCACCTGGACATTCAGGATTGATGAGTGCGCTGCCCGAGCAAGGCTGATTGGGTCGCAGCTGCAGGGGGCTGTGATTCAGGGGATGATCAGGGGGCGCGCCCGGGAAATATTGGTGGCCAGTTGCTCGCGGGTCTGGTGCAGGTGTGAGTTCCAGGCGGGCTGGCCGGGTCCACTACGCCAGGACTCACTCAGGGGGCTGTTATCGACGGTGTCGAAACCGAACTCGTCATGCAGGCGCGTGACCAGTTCGACGGCCTCGGGAAAATTGCTGGAGACTGATAGCGCATGACGGCCGGGCGTTCCCGTTGGGCTGGCTGAGGCGAAGAACCGGGGTGCCTGGATGTGGGTGAAGGCCTTGGCCACCTTGGAGGCGAGCAAATGTTCCTGGCGCAGTTCGTGGACGGTCTTCTGGCCCGAGTCGATGGCCGGGAAGCGCCCGTCGCGGTAGGGCATGTAGTTGTTCGTGTCGATCACGATTTTGCCCGCCAGTTGTTCGGTGGGCATGTTGTTGACCAGTTTCAAAGGAACGGCCACGATGGCGAAGTCGCCCGCGGCAGCGGCGTCGGCTGCGGTCGCGGCGCGGGCCGCGGGGCCTAGGGCCTCGATGAGCCGGGTTAGGGTTTGCGGGCCCCGGGAGTTGGCGATGACGACCTCGTAGCCTTGGGTGATGGCCGCTTGGGCGAGGGTGCTGCCTACTTCGCCGGCGCCGATGATGCCGATGACGGTCATAGATCTTCCGTAATTCTGTGTGAGGAAGGTGCATTGGGTGTCGTGATGTCTCGACTGCGGTTGACGAAAATGAAGGCCGGCCCCATCGAGGAGGCGGCGAGCAGGAGCCCGACCACCACGCCCATGGCGTTTCTCATTCCCGGAAGGGCCTGGCCCTCGGCTGCGCTGCCTGCACCGGTCAGGACGGCGGTGGCCACAGCCAGGACGACGAGGGTGCCGACCTGGAGGCTGGTATTGACCAGACCCGAGGCCAGGCCCTGCTCCTGGTCGCTGACTCCGGTGGTGGCCTGGGCGTTGACGGAGGCGAAGCAGAGGCTGAACCCCATACCGAAGAGCACCAAGGTCGGCAGCAGGAACTCCGCATACGGCATGCCCGGTGTGGCCCGCATGAACAAGGCGTAGGCCCCAGCACAGACCAGTAGCCCGAGCAGTATGGATACCTGGGTGCCCAGACACGCGACGAGGGGGGCCAGGAGCGGGGCCACCACGATGACCATCACGCCGGAAGGAAGGCCACGGCCATGGCCGGCGGTGACCAGCCAAGGGCGTCCTGCGTGTACAGGGTGGCGATGAACTGGAAGGTGCCGAAACCGCCGAACAGGGCGAAGCCGGACAGGTTCGCGTGCACGAGCCGGGCGTTGCGTAAGATCCCCAGGCGCACCAGCGGGTGAGCGTGACGCATCTCGATCGCGATGAACGCGCCCATCGGCACAGCACTGCTTACCAGCAGGGCGATGGTCGGGGTGCTGGCCCAGCCCCGTGTCGGCGCCTCGACCACCACGTAGACGAAGAGCAGCAGCGATGCGGTGACGGTGAAAGCGCCGCCCAGATCAAAGTGCCCCAGGCCGGTACGTGCGGTGCGGGACCGCGGGATCACGCGCCAGCCGAAGGCTACGAAAACTAAAGCGACCGGCCCAGGCAGCAAAAGTGTCAACCGCCAGCTGATCTCGGTCAGCAGGCCACCGATGACCAGCCCCAGCGAATAACCGCTGGCCACACAGAGGGTGTAGATCCCCAGCGCCCGGTCACGAGCCAGGCCCTCCGTAAACGTTGTGGTGAGGACGGACAGACCGGCCGGGACGGTAAAGCCGGCCGCCATCCCCTTGACGAATCGCAGGGCGATGATGGCCAGATCATTGCTGAGGCCCGCGCTGATCACCGAGGCCACCCCGTAGACGGTGACCGCGACCAGGAAGACGGTCCGCCGGCTGATCAAGTCCGAGGTTCGCCCACCCAGAAGCAGAAAGCCCCCGAAAACCAGGACGTTAGCGCCGACCAGCCACTGCAGGGAACCGGCCGGGAGGTGCAGGGACTGGCCGATGGACGGCAGCGCGACGCCCATCATCGAGGTGTCCAGACCGTCGAGGAACAAGGCCCCGCAGACGGTGATGAGCAGGAGCCAGGTACTCGGCGACCAGTCGAGATCGCGAACGCCTCCCGGGGCACCACCCCTTCGGTAAGACACCCTGCTCTCCTCGCCGCGCACGTCGATGACCTCCTCAAAGTTCGGCAGCGATCATTTCCGAATGAGACCGTAGCATTTCCGGAACGATCGCTGTCAAATATTTAAGAGCGATCACTCCGAAAGTGTTAGGCTTCTGGGTATGGCGAGCACACCGAAAGGGCCGGTGGGCCGACCCCGGGCCTTTGACCCCGACGAGGCCCTCGCGCGGGCCATGCTTTTCTTCTGGGAGCACGGCTACGAGGGAGCGAGCCTGGCCGGCCTGACCGAGGCGATGGGCATCAGCACCACTAGCCTGTACACGACGTTCGGTAACAAAGAAGAGCTGTTCCGCAAGGCTCTGGAGCGCTACGACGAAGGCCCGACCGCCTACCTGCCCCGCGCATTGCAAGAGCCCACCGCGCTAGGTGTTGCGACCACGCTGCTGGCGGGCACGATTCGCACCACTACCCGCCCGGCCCATCCCCACGGATGCCTGGGTGTTCAGGGAGCGCTCGTAACCGGTGCCGCCAGCAGCAGCGTCCGTGACCTCCTGGCAGCTTGGCGCAACGACGGCTGCAACCGCCTGCGAGAGCGGTTCCAGGCGGCCGTCGACAGCGGCGACCTGCCTTCCGCCACCGATCCAGGTACCCTGGCCCGATACGTCAGCACCCTGAGCTTCGGCATCGCCGTACAGGCCGCAGGCGGAGTGGGCCGCGACGAACTTCAGGCCATGGCCGACGCCGCCCTGACATCCTGGCCCCCCTTCTGAACCTGCCATCGCAAACGTGCTCAGCGCATCAGGCGGTATGCATTGCCCCGGCGATCCGCAAGCGAGGGTGGGCTCATAGTCACGCGCGCAGAGCGCCGTGAATCACACTCATAAGCAGCATTTGATGCTGACGAAGAAGAAGTACTCCGTAACGCCGGCTTCAGCACGCTGGAAGCGTTCAGACACGAACTTCTTCCCTGATGCCGGTAACGACCGCTGAGCGCGGGTGGGCGGCTGCTCAATCGAGTAAGGCACGGGATCGACGGCGTTGAGCGTGCCTGAGCTTCCATTTCTGCAGGTCGTCACGTCGACCAAGTCCCCTCCAGCACTGGGCGACGCCAGATGCAAGACACCACAGGGAGCGGGCCCCACGGTGTCCCTGGCCATGAATCCGACCCGGACAGTCCTGAGCTGCCACCGCAATCAGCGTGACCCGTGTGGGTGTCTCAGGCGGTCGCCGCCCACGCTATCGACTGCTTTTGTGCTCAGGTACGACTTCGGCGGGCTCACGATCGATTACTGGTTCGGCCGCCCGCCCGGGCACGGGTCGCAAGACAATCTCTGTCTGGCCGGGACATCGGTTCAGAGTCACCCGCCAGAAATCACCCGTCAGACGGTTCTGAGCGGATATTGCGAGTCAGGTCGGTCTCCAGGCGAGCCAGCAGGGCCGCGCATTCGCGAACAGCGTCCAGATCGTCACCCAGCACGCCCCCCAGCTGACGGGACCATCCGCTGCGCAGCAACCGCAGATTGCGGGCCGCCAGTTCGGTGGGATGTACCGCGACGCCCCGTCCGCCGGTCGCCTGACGTCGCACCATGCCCTTGCTCTCCAGGCTACGCAGCGCCCCACTGACGTTGGTGCGCTGGAGCCGGGCCCGCTCGGCGATCTCGGTGGGGCTGGACCCCGGATGTAAGTCGACCATGCGCATCACCAGTCGCTCGGTCTCGTTGAGAGGCACGGCCTGGTCGGTCTCCGGCGTACGGGCGCGCACCAGGCGGCCGACGTTGAACAGCAGATCCGCCAGATCGGCGAAGGGGTCTTCGGCCATGCCCCTCAGGGTACTGGCATATGGCAAGATAATTATGTGCAGATAACTAAGAGGGGTGCGTCCGTTCGGCTCGCTCTGGTGCTGGGGTCGCTCAGCGCCTTCGGCGCCCTCACCATCGACATGTACCTGCCCGCAATGCCCTCCATGGCCGGTGAACTGGGTACCAGTGGCTCCCTGGTGCAGCTCACGCTCACGGTGTTCGTGGTCGGTCTGGCCGTCGGCCAGGTGATCGTCGGTCCTCTGTCGGACGCGTGGGGACGGCGTCGTCCCCTGCTGATCGGCACCGCCCTCTACGTCGGCGGTTCGCTGTGGTGCGCCCTGGCGCCGACGGTCGAGTGGCTGATCGGCGGACGCGTGTTGCAGGCGCTCGGCGCGGCCGCCGGGACGGTGCTGGCCAGGGCGATCGTGCGCGACCTGTTCGAGGGCGTCGCCATGACCCGCTTCTTCTCCACCCTCATGCTCGTCAACGGCGTGGCCCCGATCATCGCCCCGGTGATCGGCGGGCAGCTGCTGGCATTCACCACCTGGCGGGTCGTATTCGGGGTGCTCGCCGCGACGGGCGCGCTGATCCTGATGGCCGCCGCCTGGGCCCTCCCCGAGTCGCTGCCCACCGAACGCCGCCGACCGGCCGATTTCCGCACCGTGGTAGCCAGTTTCGCCGGCCTGATCGCCGACGTTCACTATCTGCGGCACGTAATAGCGGCAGCCCTGATGTTCGCGGCCGTGTTCGCGTACATCTCTGGCTCGTCATTCGTACTGCAGGACGGCTACGGGCTCAGCGCCCAGCAGTTCAGCCTGGTCTTCGCCGCCAACGGGGTCGGCATCGTGGTGCTCGGGCAGCTCAACGGGTTCCTCGTCGGTCGCGTCGCCGGCGAGGCGGTCCTGCTGCGCGTGGGCCTGACGATAGCCACCGTGGGTGCCGCGGGCGTGCTCACCTGTGGCGCCGCCGATCTTCCTCTGCCCCTGCTGGAAATCTCGCTGTTCGTCATGACGTCGATGTTCGGTCTGGTGATGACCAACGCCACCTCGCTGGCCCTGAGCGCCCACGCCTCCGCCGCCGGGGCCGCGTCCTCGCTCCAGGGTCTGCTGCAGTTCCTCATCGGCGCGATTGCGGCGTCAGCCATGACGTTGACCGGTCCGGCCACCGCCACGGCCATGGGTGCCACCATGCTGATGTGCACCGCGGGGGCACTGACACTTATGGGACGGCGGCCCATGGCGAATGAGACTGCCGGACCGGTGTTCGAGGCTGGCGCTCTATTGATGCCCCTTGTTCATCTCGACAAAAACTCTTCCTCGGCAAAATGACTGGAGTTTCTTGACCAGCTGTTGCCGGACGCCTCATGTCGCGTGTCGTTACTGGCTTGAACCGCCCCGGAGTGTCCGGAGGCTCATACGGTTGACGGCGCCAGCCTAGCCAAGGCCGGTGTGTGCCGTAGTGGATCTGCTCAAGTTCGGCTGGTGTGAGGTCGCTGCAGGCGTCGGTGGTTGCGCCAGTCGACCCGTTCCAGGGTGGTCAGTTCGGCGTCCTCCAAGCCTTTCCAGGGCCGTATGGGTGGATGAGTTCGGTCTTGTAGAGCCCAATCTCGCTCTCGGCCAGGGCAAAGTCGTAGGCGTCGCCCACGGTCCCGACCGGACGAGTTCGGTGCGCTTGTTCGTGGACGCCCTCCAGCCCGGGATCCGCCGGGAGTACACGTCGATCACGAAGGCCACGTAGATGGTCCCGGCCCACGTCGCGACATACGTAAACTCTGCTACCCATAACGAATCTGGGCGTGCGACCGTGGACTTTCGATCAACCAGACCGACCGGTCTCGGCGCGGTGGGGTCGACGATGGTGGTGCGGTGCTTCTTGCCGCCCCTGCTGGCGCCTTCAATGCCCATGAATTGCATCAGCCGCTCGACGGTGCACCGGGCCACCGGGATGCGCTCACGGTTAGGTTGCAGCCAGACCTTCTTCACTCCGTAGACCCGGTAGTTCTTCGTCCAGACGCGGTAAAAATCGTTGCACATCAGTGCATCACGTCATTCAGATGCGGACAGCTGACCGGCCATGACGCGGGCGCGGTGCTCGTAGTAGGTGCTCGGGGCGATCGGTGTTCCGTACTCGGCCAGCACGGCGCGCATCACAGCTCACGGCCGAAGCGGCTGTGAAAAGGGTTTCGTCGTCAAGGGGTCCCGCCAGATGCTCGCAGACGAGCTGCAGGTCGGGTGGCATCCAGACTTCAGCATCCGCCTGGCGGCTCTGCGGAAGCCCGCGGGAGCCGCTGATGGCCGAGCGTGACCTCAGCCGAGAGGAGCGGGCGCTGTTCAACCCGGCCTTCACGGCTGTCGCATGGAACAGGGTCCCGACCTCGCTGTTCTGTGTTTTGGGAGCCACGTGCCGGCGGCGCCTGGACGAGTGGCACGCCGCCGGGGTCAGGCGGCGCCTGCACGAGCAGCTCCTGGGCGAGTTGCGGCAGTGACGCGTCAAGGAGAGTTCCGGCGGAAAGGTTCACCGAGAAACACACGTCGCGTCCGGCCGTTCGCCGGCGTGCCTGCTGGCAACCCGGAGCCGCGCACGACGTTGACGGCGAGTAGGTGCAGCTGTGGAGCTACGACGGGATGCCGGCGATCTGCCGTACCGGCGCCTCGGGCGTCGGCTCGGTACAGGTGGTGGCCAAGGAAGACCCCACGACCACCACCGAGCCAGAACTGGCTGCTACCGAGGATCCCGGCGCCACCCAGGAAATCTTCTACGACTTCCGGCCCGGTTCCGGCGGTCAGGCCGGCGACACAGTGGCCCTGGCCGGCGCAGGTCTGCCTGTCGGTGCGGTCGGCGCTGAGATGACACGTCCACAATTAGGTCTGCTGAGCACCAGTGTCGTCGGTGGCACGTTTCTGCCGACCGGAATCAGTCTGATCGAGACCGGACCGATCCCTCGACGCTGACCGTCCGCGACGCCGGCGGAGCGGCTCTGGCCGGCAACGACCCGGCCGATCGGTGAAGCCAGATCTGAGGCTGGAACTCAAATAATTGACCGATGAATCTTGAATTGCTTAGGGTGTCGGCATGGCCCGCACCAAGGAGTTCGATCCCACCAGGGCCCTGGACGATGCCATGCGCCTGTTCTGGGACCGCGGCTACGAGGGCACCTCGACTGCCGATCTGGTCACCGGGACCGGAGTGTCGCGGGCCAGTCTGTACGCGACGTTCGGCAATAAGCGCGAGCTGTACCTGGCCTGCCTCGACCACTACCTGGCCGGCGCCGGCCTGCCTGCCCCGGAGGAGGTGGCGGCCGGGGCCGACGGCGGCCTCGCGGCCGTACGGGCCCTGATGCAGGCGGCGGCGGAGGGGATGGGCGACCAAGGGGCACCGGCAGGCTGCTTTTCGGTCAATGCCACCGTGGAGCACGGGGCCGTCGATCCTGAGATCGCGCGGCGACTGGAAGTCAACCGGGTCCGGTTCGAGAGCACCCTGCGCGGTGCCCTGCTGCGGGCCCGGCGTGAGGGCGACGTGCGTGCCGACCTCGACGTCGACGGGGCGGCGAGCATGCTGTTCGCCCTCACCACCGGACTGCGCGCGGTGGCCCGGGCCGGCCCGGGCCAGCGACAGCGCCTGGATGCGGCGGTAGCCACGGCCATGAGGCTCATCGCGAACTGATTGCCCATAAGACGTGGTCCTCTTTTGTGCCCTTATTCGAGACTGAACGATCTTAAATTATCGCCGAACTTGGCCGCTACCGCACCCAGGCCGTGCCGGGGCGGACCGTCACGAGTTCATCCACAGAAACACCCGAAGGCCCCACTCGCCGGGGCTCGGAAAGAGGTCACCCATGACAATGCACGACCACCGCGGCCACCCGCTCACCAGTGACCGCACCACGCTCGGGGACGTGACGCTGCACCACCACTCCGGCGGCAGCGGTCCTGCTGTCGTTCTGCTGCACGGCATCCCCAAGACCAGCCACCACTGGCGTCTCCTGGTACCGCACCTGACCCCCGATCACGCCGTCGTGGTTCCGGACCTTCGCGGCTTCGGCGATTCCAGCCATCCCGTCGACGGGTACGACGTCGCGACACTCGCCGACGACATCGCCGCCCTCATGGCGACACTGGGACATCAGCAGTACGCCGTGGTCGGCGAGGACTGGGGAGCGGTCGTCGGATACCAGCTCGCGGCCCGGCACCGCGACCAGGTCACCAGCCTCACCTTCATCGAGGCGCTCATGCCCGGTTTCGGATTCGAGGACCACACCCTGCTCAGTCCCGAGAACACGCAAGGCCTGTTCTTGCCGCACGTCGGCTTCTACTTCATGCCGGACCTGCCGGAACTGCTGATCGCCGGGCACGAACGCGAACTTGTCGAGGCGACCATCACCGGTGAACGCACGGTCCCGGGCTCGGCCCCCGCCGAGGTGATCGACGAATACGTGCGCTGCTACTCACATCCCGACGGCATCCGGTCCTTGCTGTCCGTCTACCGCGCCATGCTCACCGACGCGGAGCAGAACCGCCGCGCCCGCCAGCAGCCGCTGCGTGTCCCGGTGCTCGCGATCGGCGGGAACGCATTCATCGGTTCCCGCAACGAAGAGGTCATGAAACTGCTCGCCCAGGACGTCCGGGGCCACGTCTTCAACTGTGGTCACGACCCCGCCGAGGAAGTTCCGGACGAGGTGGCAGGGGTGCTGGTGCCGTTCCTCGCCCCATGACCCGTTCCGGCCGCGCACCTGGCTCGCCTCGTCCACGTGCCCTCAGCTCGGGTGCCCCGGCGGGGAACGCCGGGGCACCCGGGCACGATGGTCAGTTGCTGGCGGCGAGAGCACGTTCGATGAGCCTTGGGTCTCCGAGGGAGGCCGGGTGCCGGAGCATGTAGGAGACGCTGTTGAAAGCCTCTGCAACAGAAGGATCGCTCAGCGTGGCAGACATGATCTGCTGCAGTGCCCACCGCTGCTGGGCCACCTGTTCGGGCACGTCGGTGCCACGCGCCGCGTCGAGGCGCTCGGAGTCGCCGCCCGCAGAGATCGCCCAGGCCGCGTCCACGACCACTTGCTGGCGTTCGAAGAAGCTGATGGCCGGGACGGACAGGTCGGTCTCGTCGATCAGATAGGCCGAGAGGCAGGAGGCGTGCAGAGCCGCGGAACTCATGCCCTGACCGTAGATCGGGTTGAACGACGCGACGGCATCGCCCACCGCGACGAGCCGGGCCGGGAAGTGGCTCAGATGGGCGAAATCGCGCCGCCGGCTCTCCGCCTGGTGATAGGTCACGATGTCCCGGGTGAGGGGACCGCTCGCGGCCGTGGCGAAGACACTCGGCAGACCCGCGCAGATTTTCCTGAACTCATCGGCTGTACGGCCCGGCCGGGCTTCGTCGTAGCCCATGAGCATGACGATCCACTGGTCGTCCTCGATCGCGTTCGCGGCCGCCACGGACACGCCTGCGTTGGCGTGACCCGGCGAGAACAGGCTCAGCGCACAGGTGATCGGCAGGTCCGGAGCCTTGTCCGCACGGGCGAACACGGCGGTCGTGTAGTTGATCGGCGACTCCAGCCGGGTCAGCTGTGGACGGTCGAAGTCAGCCGCCGCCACCCAGTCCGACAGTCGGCTCGGGCGACCCATCGCATCCACGGCGAAGTCCGTCCGCAGCATCTGGCTGGTGCCTTCGGCGACGTAGTCGATCCCACTCACCACGCCGTCGGTGTACCGCAGTCCGGTGGCCCGCCCATGCCGGACCGAGACGTTCGGCAGCGCCAGGACCTTCGCGCGAATGGCGGCTTCGATCAGATGCCTGCTGGCACCCAGCAGTTCGAAACCGGCGCCTGCGTCGGCCTGGCGGTGCCCGTCCAGCAGGGTGGCCGTCGCCTCGGACCCGGACAGCAGGGCGCCGGCATCCAGCGTCTCCTGAGTGAAGCCGGGCAGCCACCGCTCCAGCCACAGGCGCCCTGCGGGCAGGAGCGTGTGCACCTGCTGATCCTGTGGCGTGCTCGTGCGGGCGCCGGGCCGCGCCGGGAGTTCGTCGCGCTCGAGGATGACCACCTGTCGAGCGTGATCGGCGAGCACCCGGGCTGCGAGCAGCCCCGCAATGCTGCCGCCGAGCACGGTGGCGGTCTCGAAGAGGACCAGGGGCTGCGCCGGCGGACGTGCCTGGACCAAAGCGTCGAAGTCGGAGATGAACGATTCGGGCACGGAAGGACCTTGTCGGTAGAAGACGGTATAAGTCAGCAGAAGGGGATGACGACCGTTGAACCTAAGCGCCCGGGGTGAGCAATTCCGGCATATGCCCGCCTCGTCGGCTGCATCTGCGTGCCAATCGACTCCGTGCGTGAATGCGCTACTGTCCGGCGTTCCCCCTATGCAGGAGAAGCAGAGCCAATGGGCGAGGGCGACTACGGGCGGTTCGACGTCGACATTCACGTGGCGTACGCGGACGAGAACCGCAACCACATGCTGCTCGCGGAGTGGCGACGGCAGGCGGGCGAGAGCGTCCCGCCACCGCCCCTGCGTTTGCCGCGGGTGAGTCAGGGCTCGTACGCCGTGCGTATCCGTAGGACGATGCTGCACGATCTAGTTGTCGAGGAGCAGTACAGCGACGCCATTGCCGGCAGTACCGGCGGAACCGGCGGTCATCTCCAAGACCGTGTGGTCAGCCATTTCACCACCAGCGGGCAGTGGCTCTTCCGTTCTGCGCGCCGGACCGCCGCTGTGGGACGGGGCAGTGCGTACATCCGCCGCAACGACGAGCCTTGGGATTTTGAGGTGAGCCGTGGCACCCGCGCGCTCATGCTGCACATACCCATCGAGGAGGTGCAGTTGCGCCCGGGTTGGGCAGCCGCATCGGCAGAGCAGGACTCACCGGCCTCGCGGCTGCTGCTTGCCCACCTTCGCGCCTGCATCGAGATCGGGGACGGTATCGGCGTCGCGGCTCGCAACGCCACGCTCGAATTGTTTCGTGGGCTCCTGGCCCACCAGGTCATCGATGACGAACCGCTCTATTCGGCGGTGGCCCGAGCCGCGCAGGAGTGCGTCGACGAACGTCTGCTCAGCGAAAAGGATCTCAGTCCGGCCGTGATCGCCGGGCAGCTGCACGTCTCCGTGCGCACACTGCACCGCGCCTTTGCCGCCGAGGGTAAGTCGGTCATGGGGTACGTGCGGGAACGACGTTTGGCCCGGGTGAACGCGGAGTTGGCCACCACGTCGTGGACGATCTCCGAACTGGCCGCTCGCTGGCATTTCAGCAGTGAAAGTCACCTGATCAGGTCCTTCCGGCAGCGTTTCGGCGAGACGCCGGCCGGCCGGCGGGGACGAACACGGCCGGTAGGCCTCACCCGGGCAGGAAGAGCACCGAGCCGACCCAGCGAGTTGCCGGCTTCAGAATAGAGGCCCGGTCGCCGCCGCCAAGGTTTCACCGGGAAAGGAAACCCAGGACGCACCAGCCCAGCTGAGCCAGGTGTTGGAGAAAAACCGTCTTCGCCGGGCTTGGATGACGGTTGCGAAATTCACTGGGGCGGAACAGCACCTTGTGATCCGACCCGGGACCGGGCCGGATCACTGGGGGTGTCCTAGCCTTGCGGTGCTTTCACCCTCACGAAACCGAGCAAGAAGTCACGGAGACTCCGCTGGCAGAGCCTGACCCTTGGAACCCGAACTCGGTGCTCGCTCCCACTGCCAGGCTTCCGTTCCAGGAAGCATTGGCGACCTTGTTGCCGCCACTGAGAGCACCGTTCCACACGCTGGTGATGGAGGTTCCCGAGGGCAGGAGCATGGTCACCGACCATGCCTTGACCGCGGCCGAACCGGCAGTCACCTTGACCGAACCGCTGAAACCACCGTTCCAGGAGCTGGCGGTGGAGTAGACCCCCGTACACGCACCACTCGGGGGATTTACCGTGGGGGACGCCGTCGGCTGGGTGGTGCTGGTCGGGGTCACGGTGGGGGTGGGGGGCGGACCACCGTAGATGCTGGCCGTCTTGGCCGTGGACTTGATGCCGTCAGCTCCGCCGAAGATCCGGGTGCCCCACGAGGTGAACGCGGTCGGACCAAAATGGCTGACCCCGTCGAGGTATTCGACCCCGCCGCCATTGCCTGACCATGACCAGCCGTAGTAACCAATGCCCAGGCGGGTGGTCTCTGCCATGATCGTGTCCTCGTCCGGGTCGCCGTCCGAATGCATGTTGCCGAACTCGCCTACGATGATGGGGAGATTCTTGCTCGTGAATGCGGCCAGGTAGGCCTGGACCTCGCTTGCGGTGTCGAACACGCCGTACATGTGGACCGAGAAGACGGTACGGCTCGTTGCCGATGTTCAGCTGGACGTAGTCCTCCTGGCCGATCAGGGCCGACTTGACGCTGATCCAGTAATCGGCGGCCGAGTCGAGTGATGAGGCCGCGCCCTCCTCGCCGTAGCCGGTGGTGTCGTGCACCTCGAGCATGCAGATCAGCTGGTTCGCCTTGCACTGGCTGACGATTGAGCTGACCTCGTCGGTGCCGGATGGTCTGCACCAGCCGCACGAGCCGGTTTGTCTCGATCGCATCCAGGAAGCAGGCTGCGGCCTCGTCGCTCATGGCCTCACCCTGCCCCTGCGGGTGAGTTCCGCAATCGATGAGCTGTTCAGAACGGACGAAGTTCGTGCAGCTGAGATGCAGACAACGGGGTTCGGGTTCCGACCTGCTCGCCGCGTCGCGGCGCGACAGTTCCTGGGCCGCGGCAAGGGCGGTGAGGGCCGGGGGTGGCCATGCCTCCCTCGGTCGCGGTGCCGGTGGGGCTCCACTCGTACAGTTCGCGATCTGTGTTTTCGGCCTCGAGCACGAGAGAACCGTCGGAGCAATCGAAGAAGCGGAAAGCCACGACCAGTGAACTCAGTTCGTCGAAGGCGGGATCGAATTTCTCGAGATGCCCCAGGAAGACGGCTATCTGCTGAGCCCGGTCCCGATGAGGTCAAGGTCGCCAGCCATCCGGCTGCACAAGACCTGGTATCTTCCGGGACCGCAGGCGACCTGAGCCCAATAGCGCGCCAGGACGGTCGCGTTGGCTACCAGGTCGGGAATACGCCGGAGCACGACCGGCGCTGCGTTGATCGTGAGCAACCCCCCTGCACCAGGATCGCTGATCGATGGACAGCGCAGCCCCCGTCGCGCAGCAGAGCCACGGAGCCGGCTCGTGACCGCTGCCGCGCGCACGCTGGTCCGTCAGCCGGCCCCGGCCACGCCGCCGATGTTCGACCCGCTGGCCGAAACCGTACGTCTCTTCGGCGCGCATGGTTCTGTCGGGACCCGGACTGACGCCGGCGGCGACTGGGGTCTGTGGCTTTCCAGCTGCCCCGGCGCGGTGATGCACCTCATCTCCTCCGGGACCGTTGGGCTGGAGGTCCCGCACGAACCGCGCCGGCTGCTGCGGACGGGCGACGCGGTGCTGTTGCCGCGGGGCACGGACCACGGGCTGTCCAGCGGCGAAGGCGTACGGATGGTGCCCTGCGATCTCGTCGCCGCCTCCCGGGCCCGTGACCGGGGCGGCGTGCTGCGACTCGGATCCGGACCGGTGTCGGCCCGGTTCATCACGGTGAACTATGACCTTGACCCCGCGGTGAGCCAGACGCCGGTGTCGATGCCAGGAGCCGTCCTGCATGTGGAGGCGGCCCGCAGTCGCAATCTGGACGCGACGATCGCTCTGTTGCGTGACGAGCTCTCGTACCCCGAGATCGGCGCCACCGCCGCGGTCAACAGCCTCGTTGATCTGCTGCTCGTGCAGTTTGTCCGGGCACTCGGAGCCGGGGGCGCCGCTCCCGCCGTTTCGCCCTGGCTGACCACGGTGAACGACCCGGTGGTGCGCGATGCTCTCGCCCTGATGCACCGGCGTCCCGCGTATCCCTGGACCACAGCCGATCTCGCCTCGGCGGTCCGGGTGTCGCGAGCCACCCTGAGCCGCCGTTTCCCCGCCGCGCTCGGTATGTCTCCGGGGGCCTACCTGACGTCGTGGCGGATGGACGTGGCCGCCGTCCGCCTTCGCGACACCGATGACCCGATCGACGTCGTAGCCGAAACCGTGGGTTACGGTTCGTCGCACGCCTTCCGCCGTGCGTTCCAGCGGGCTCGCGGGCAATCGCCGCTGCGCTACCGCGCCGTGTCCCGGATGGCCTCGCTGTAACCATCCGGGACTGCGCTCAACGCGAGCGGCGCCGGCCTCAGTTGCTGGTCGTCGGCATCATTCGCTGGTCTCCATGACGAAACCGCGTGGCTCACCGGTCAGGGAAGCCTTGGCTGCCGCACCGTATTCGTCCGCCACGATCTCGATGCGGCGGGCCTCGATACCGTCCAGCGCGGAGTTGACGATGTCGGCCGGGTCGTTCATCACGGCAGCCGGGTTGAACGCCTTCATCGTCTCGGTTCTCGTCGGCCCGAAGATCAGCCCCGAAACAAGGGTTTGCTGCTTCGCCAGCTCGAGCCGGATTCCATTGGTCAGGCTCCACTGTGCGGCCTTGGCCACCGCGTAGGAGTTGTTGCCGTCGAAACTCATCCAGGACAGATTCGACAGCACGTTGAGAATGGCGCCACCGCCGTTGGCGCCCAGCACCGGTGCGAACGCGCGGACCATATTGAGGGTGCCGAAGAGATGTGTCTCGACGACCGTCCGGATCTGCTCCAGGTCGCCATCAAGGAGATCCTGGCCCAAGGAGACGCCCGCATTGTTGATCAGCAGGGTCACGTCGCCGGCGGCCTCGGCGGCTGCTGCCACCGACGCCGGGTCGGTGATGTCCAGGCGCAGCGGTACGACGCCGGGCAGGTCGACGAGCTCAGGGCGTCGCGCGGCCGCATACACCTTTTTCGCCCCGCGCTGCAGCAGGTGCTCAGCGAAGAGGCGACCGAGGTCACGACCGGCGCCGGTGACCAGTGCCGTGCATCCCTGTATGTGCATGATTCTCCTTGTCCAACGGGCATCTTCCGGTCGATCGTAGGAATTCGGCCGGGGCGGACGAGTGGTCGAATGCCTCAGGACCGTGACCATCTGCCTCTGATTTCAACGCCCGGCCCGCGGTCCGCCGGCCCTTCGGTCCTCGCCGTCATGGGCATATGTGACCGGCCCCATGCCCGCCAGGGCGGAGTGTGCGAGATGCCGGCCGGCCTGAACCTGCATTCCGCGGACGGCACCCAGGTGCGCCTGCGTCTTCCGAAGTACCTGATCGCCGTGCGTGTGTGAGTGGTGCGACATGGAAGTGGAGCGTGACCTGCGACCGCCTCGCGCCCACCGAAAATGAATACTTGCCCAAAATTTTGGACGCGCAGGTCCGAGCTCAGGCGGTCAGGTCCAGGGGCGCGGCGGTCAGTTTCATCGCGTAGGTGCTGGGGGTTGTCGGCCAGTTGCCCGTACGCTCGCGGTGAGTGAGGAGCACTGGTGATCAACCATCTGGTTCTGTTCGGCGCAACCGGCGACCTGGCCGGCCGGTTTCTGCTGCCCGCGCTGGCCCGGCTACTGGCTGCGGGTGACGTGTCGCCGGACCTGCAGGTTGTCGCGGCCGCACCGCAGGAGTGGGATGACGCTACGTTCCGTGAGCACGCGGCGTTCCGTCTTCGCGAGCACGCGGAGGGCTTGTCGGAGGACGACTCGCGGGCCTTCCTGGATCGGCTTCATTACCAGCGGGTGGATTTCGCGGATCTGAGCAGCGTTCGCCAGGCGGTGCACGGGTTTGCCGACACCGCACCGGTGGCTGTGTACCTGGCCCTGCCGCAGGGGCTGTTCCAGACGGCCACTCGCGCCCTCGGCGCCAGCGGCCTACCCCACGGCAGCCGGATCGCCGTGGAGAAACCGTTCGGTGAGGATCTGGCCGGCGCGGTCTCGTTGAACGCGTTGCTGTCCGAGGTGCTGCCGGAGGCTCCTGAAGCAGTCTTCCGGGTGGACCACGCGCTGGGGATGCCCGGTACACAGCACGTGTTGGCCTTACGCAGCGAAGATGCGATGCCTGCCTCCATCTGGGACGGCGCCCACATCGAGCAGATCGAGATCCTCTGGGAGGAAACTCTGGGTCTGGAGGGGAGGGCGGACTTCTTCGACCGGACCGGGGCGCTGCGGGACGTGATGCAGAATCACATGATTCAGGTGCTGACCGTAGTCGCGATGGAACTTCCCACTCCGGCGACGGAAAAGGATCTTCGTGATGCCAAGATCGAGGTGCTGCGTTCGGCCCGCGCTCTTCCCGAGTCCCGCCGGGCCCGGTTCACAGCTGGGACCCTGGCGGTCAGCGGCACCGACGTCACGGCGTACGTGCAGGAAGACGGTGTCGACCCGTCCCGACATACGCAGACCTATGCGGAAGTGACGATGCACGTGGATCAGCCCCGTTGGTCCGGGACACGGTTCTTGTTGCGAGCTGGTAAGGCCCTGGCGAACGACCGCAAGGGCGTCCTCATCCGCTTCCGTCCGGAGAGCGGCCGGGACTCGTTGTGGATACCGATGGACGGGCCGCCCGGGTCGATGGACGGCGAACTGGTCGCCTATGGAGCGGTGCTCCTGGACGTGCTTTCGGGGAGCAGCCGCTTGTCGGTCAGTGCCGAGGAGTCTGAGCAGGCCTGGCGGGTCGTCGAACCGGTGTTGCACGCGTGGGCCCGGGGCGTGGTGCCCTTGCTGGAGTACCCGGCCGGCTCCTCCGGCCCCGCGAACCCATTTCCCGATCGCTGATGAGCCGACCGACCCCTTCCGCCGGGCATCCGCAGCTGTGCCGACGGCCGCCCTGGATCTGGAAAAGTGGCGGCACCATGACCATCATCCGCAAAGGGCCTCAGGCCGGGAGAACGCGCTGACGCTTGGCGTAGGCGGCCGGGAGTTCCCGGACCTCGACGCTGGTCTCCACCTCGGGCCGTAACCCATCAGCCAGGGCGGCCAGGATCAGGTCCGCGAGACGCTGCCGGGTCTCGGGCGATCGTCCGACGAGAAGACGCAGCTCCGCATGCACGAAGCTGGTCTCCGGCCCCTCGTGGCCCACGAGGTCCCGCTCGGCCTGGATGACCCGGGACTTCAGGTTGATCGGCTCCCGCACCTCTCCGGAGTCGAGCATGGCGAGGTGCGCGTTGCGGAGCATGAGGTCCTGCTCGGAGGCGGACAGTCCGGCTCCGACGTGGATGGTGAGGTGCGGCATGGCGCCACGATAGCGAGGGCGAACGGACGTGGACCACGCACCGGGGGAGTCGCGGCCGCTTCGGCGGGCCTTCGGACTCACCCCGCTGTCTGTCGGGCCAGTTCTCCCGGACCAGCATCGGGAGAATATGAGGTGGTGGGGGCTTCCCATGTTCGATAGAGGCGCCTGCCCTTCTGCCGAGACGACATCCGACGCGTCCGGGCGGGGCGCCGGGCTTGATGAGGTAACAGCCCGGACCTCCGCTCATCGGCCGGCACATCGACGACACGAACGCCTTGCGACGGTATCGATTGCGGAGGACATGCGGACCCTTGGCCTCCAACTCTGTCCGTAGAAGCTGGAGCGCCAGTTCAGAGTCGTAACCTTCGCCGGACGCTTCTGCTGCTTGACGGAATTCTGAACCGATCGGGAAACTTTCGCGCCCAGAGACTCGTCCCATGCATGAAATACGGCCTAGTTGGCGTTCTCCCAGTCAAGCTCCCCATCGGTCACCACCGGCACCGCACCCATCAGGGGCAGCGGCCGTCGATCCTGAACAGATGCGGCGACCTCCACCAGGAACTGCTGCAGACTGGGGGAGACGACCGGGTCCTCGTCCGCGTCGACCTTGTCCCAGTAGCGCACGCACCCCTGAAACGACCCCGGACGCTGATCCACGAAAAGGCCTCCGCCCGAACCGTTGGCGGCGATCAGCACGTACTCGTCCAGCCACGTGCCCATCACGTCGCCGGCGGTCCCGGTCTCAGGCGGGTCCAGGTCCAGGTCAAAGGTCAGCTGCCAGATGTCGCGGATCATCTCGGTGTTGTCGACGGCTTCGTCCAGGCTCAGGGGCAGGCACCGGGGCAAGGGCGAACCGTTGTACTCGGGGGTGGTTCCCCCGTGAAGTCCGAACCAGGTCACCGTGCTGGGCAGAAGCGGTGAGCGCAGCACCTGCTGCGCCGACTCAAGGTCCAGCTCTCCCGGCGGCAGGATGGAGGCTCTCGTCGCCGGGGCGTGCTCCTGGAGCACGGCAAGGTAGTCGGTCCAGGCCTGGCTCAGCTCGTTCATGCCCCAGATCCTGGCCTATGTCCCGTTCGGCGGTCATCGTAGCCTCACGCGAAATCCAGCCTCTGATGGGACTGTCCGCACAATCGCGGACAGTCCCATCGTCGCCCGGGGGTTCCGGGTCAGTTCGAGACGGTGGCCAGGCGGGCCTTGAGCCCCTGGCCGTAGGCGGTCGCGGTGCCGTTGTAATCACTGATCAGCGAGGGGCCGCTGCCGCAGTCCCAGGTGTTCCAGGTCCAGCCCAGGTAGCTGACGGAATGGGCGTCGGCCCAGTTCATCAGGCCGTCGACGAACCCGTGGGCGCAGTCATTCTCCCCGAACTCGCCGAACATCAACGGCACCTGGGCGGCGACCGGGGCCAGCTGGCTGTCCCAGCAGGACGTCGAGGCACAGGTGTTGAAGTTGTAGACGTGTACCGCCGCGACCAGGTTGTTCAGCGGGTCGGTCGGCTTGTAGGCCAGCCACTGGCTCAGGTCGTTGGAATAGGCCAGGCCGCCGAGCACGATCACATTGGTCGCGCCGGTGGCCCGGACCGAGTTCACCAGGGTCTGGAATCCGGCCACCGAATAATTGATCCCGGCGCAGGTGCCACCGTCGCGCCAGCATTTCCAGCCGGACGTGGCATCACCGGTCGCGCGTTCCGGATACGGCTCGTTGAACAGGTCGAACACAACCGCGTCATTGCCCTTGAAGGCATTTGCGACACCGGTCCAGAAAGCGGGCGAGTACTGCGTGTCCGGCATCGGCTTCTGGCAGACCGAGGCCACGTCTGAGCAACCGGAGGAATTACCGGTGTAGGCGCCGTAGGTCCAGTGCAGTTCGACGATGGGGGTTATCCCGTTGTCGATGAGGAGCTTGACATAGCGCTTCACCTCGTTCTGATAGGCCGCCCCGCTGTATTCCGGAACCGGATTGCTGGTGGTGCCCAGCCAGCATTCCTCGTTCAGCGGTATCCGGACCGTGCGGACCTTCCAGGTCCGCATCGCGGTCACCGAGGCCTGGTCCATCGGGCCGTCCCAGATGCCGGTGCGGTTCTTGATGCAGGCGAACTCTCCACCGGACCGGTTGACACCGTAGAAGCGGTACGGCGTGCCGGCCGCGGTCAGGACCTGGTTACCGGACACGTGCAGCGCCGGTGCGGCCCCCGGGGTCGCCGGCGTGGTGGGGGTCGGCGAGGCGGTGGGCGACACCGTCGGTGAGACGGTGGGACTGGCTGAGTTGCTCGGGGTGGTGCTGGGGGTGGGGGTGCTCGTGCCGCCGGTGCACAAAACTCCGTTGAGCTTGAACGATGTCGGAGCCGGGTTGGTGCCGCTCGAGGATCCGAGGAACCCCAGGGAGACGGACTGGCTGGTCGGCAGGGCAGCGTTCCAGCTCGTGTTCACCGCCTTGACCTCGGTCCCGGACTGGGTCCAGGTGGCGCTCCAGCCCTGGGTGACCGTCTGGCCGGTGGTCGGGAAGGCGAAGGTCAGGGTCCATCCGTTGATCGCGTCGCCGAGATTGCGCACGGTGAGCGCGCCCTGGAAACCACCGGCCCACTGGTCCTGGACCTTGTAGTCGACCTGACAGCCGGCGGCGGCCTGGGCCGTCGGTATCACTGGGGCCAGAGCGGCTGCCGCGAAAATCCCGACGGCCAGCCAAGCAGTTCGTCGCCACATGGAGCGTCCTCGATCCAAAGGAGATTTGCCATCGCGCACGCCCGATGGCAATGAAAATTTTTCATTCATCGATTGCCGTACAGGGCGCGCGAAACCTTATGGAAACCATTGCTTGGGAGCGCTCTCATGTCAATAAGAAAGGCAGCCCCAAGGCTCACTTCGACATCTCCTTGGCGATGACCAGAGCCCTGCTACAGGCGCAGTCGTCTGGCATCGACAAAAGGTTGCCCCACATTCCGGAAAATTTTGAGACGGATTCTGCGTTCGGGGACACGAACGCCCGGCGGCAGGGTTGTCTTGCCGATGCATCAAGGGCGTGGAACCATTCAGCTAATGCTTGCCCAGCCTGCACGAGGTCGTGCAGGTCGTCAAAGGAGACGACAACGGCCAAGAACATGACCATGGCGAAGGTCGCCGAGGAAGCGGGCGTTTCTCCGGCCACGGTCTCTCGTGTGTTGACGGGTTCGGCGCAAGTGAGTGACACCACTCGACGGCAGGTTTACGCGGCGGTCTCCCGCCTCGGATACCTCCGCCGCGGTGAGCGACCCGGCGACAGCCGGCATCCACCGATCATTTCCGCGGTGATCTGCGAACCCACCACCCGGATGTTCAACGACCCCTTCTTCGTGCGCTTCATCAGCGGGGCGGAGACCTATCTGTCCGGGCGCGGGGTTCCGTTGCCGCTGATCTCGGCGGCCAGCCCGGTCTTCGCCTCGACGGAAAAGCACCTTCTCGGAGGGGGCTCGGACGGAGTGCTGCTGGTCTCCGTGCACGGCCGGCATCCGCTGGCCCTGACCCTGGCCGGTACCCGGCTGCCGATCCGCGCGGCCGGCCGGCCGGCGGAAGACGTGCGCATGCCGTTCGTCGACGTGGACAACCGCGGCGGCGCCCGGGCCGCGGTCGAGTTACTGCTGAAGACCCGGAAAAAGATTGCCCTGATTACCGGCCCGGCCGATCTGCCGGCCGCCCGGGACCGGCTCGCCGGCTACCTCGACGCGCTCGCCGCAGTCGGCCAGCCACCTCTGGTCGCGTCCGGGGACTTCACCCCGATGGGTGGCAAGAATGCCATGCGGCTGCTGCTGGATCAGGCCCCGAACCTGGACGCGGTCTTCGCCGCCTCGGACCCGATGGCCATGGGCGCCATGGCGGCCCTGCGCCAGGCCGGTCGGCGGATCCCCACCGATGTCGCGATGATCGGCTTCGACGACGTGACCGCATCCGCGTTCACCGATCCGCCCCTGACCACGGTTCGTCAGCCGGTCGAGCGACTCGGGGCGCTGGCCGCCGAATTGCTGTTCGAACAGGTGGTGTCCGGTGGCGGGCCCGCCGATGACCAGATTCTCGATACCGAACTGGTCATCCGCTCCTCCACCTGAGACTTCCCCGGAGAACCCACGTTCGGTGGTGACCGACTCGTCCTCAATTACCCCCTGGACGCCCCATCCAGCGAAAGCCCCGCCTCGACCGAAACTTTCGGTCGGGGCGGGGCTTCGGTGGTACTGCCGGTAGCGCCGAGAGCAGCTACCGGCAGCCGGCGGCCCTCAGATCACAGCGCCGGGTAGGCGTTGGCCAGGAGCTGACGGAACTGGGCCGAGAACCAGGCCCCGGAGACCGGGGCGTTGGGCAGGGCGCCACTCAGGCTGTTGCCGTTGCGGCCGTTACCGGTGTAGGTCGGGTCGCACATCCGGTCGAAGCCCTTACCACCCGGGTTGTCCGCACCGGTCGGCACCAGCGAGCTGGAGCCGTCCGACTCACCCGGAGGCTTGATCCAGGTGTAGGCATCGATTCCGCTGGCCGGTGCGGCCTTCGGGCGCTCGCCGAGGCCGGCGCCGCTCTGGTTGCACCAGTTACCAGCGTGGATGCGCCGGTCGATCCGGGAGGCGTCCACGTAGGTGTTCAGGTCGGTCGAGGTGCTGGCCGCGGTCGGCCGGGCGGAACCGCCCCAGCCGTTGCGGGAGGTGTCGATCAGCATCCCGATGTTGGAGTTGAACCCGGCCGAGATCAGCTGGTTGCGGAACCCCTGGGCGAAGGTCAGCTCGTCGGTGTACTGGTTCCAGTCCACCCACTTCGACTGCCGCACGCTGGTGCCGTTCACAGTGGTGCTGATCTTGACGAACGGCTCGTTCAGGGCCGAGTAGTTGGCCGTGTTGGTGATGAAGCCGTCCACCGTGTTGACGCCGCCGGTGGCCTTCTTCGCGGTGTCGGCGAACATCGTCGCCGCCGGGGCGAAGTTGCTGTCCCAGCCGAGCCAGCCGTGGTGCGCGGCGTCGATGTAGTTGTAGTTGTTCGTGCCCGCCGCGTGCAGTTTCGAGAGGGCGTAGGCAATACCGGTCGAGTAGTTGCCGTTGGCCAGCATCGTCCGGCAGGCCTCGGTGGCCCCGGCGGCGCTGCCCGCGTTGGTCACCAGGTTCGGCAGCGAGTCGATCTCGACGATGTTGACGATCCGGATCGAGGCGTACTTCGGGTCGGCCTCGATCGCCGCGATCGGGTCGATGTACTCGGTCTTGTAGCGACCGATCTCCGTCGGGCCGAGCTCACCGTTGGACGCCAGCGCCGCGCAGTCCCGGCCGGGCAGGTCGTAGATGACGAACTGAGCCAGGGTCGCGCCCTGGGCCAGCGCCCGGTCGAGGTGCCCGCGCAGGCTGGTGGCATAGCCGGAGCCGGACGGAGCGGTGATCGAGGCAATGCTGTCCAGCCAGACACCGGTCGGCTGGTTGGAGACCGCACTGCCGCCCGGCTCGGCCGCCGCCTTGGCCGACCAATCCGAGTTGACGTACCACTTCGCACCCACGTAGGGGTTGTCGAGGTGGGCGCCGGGCTGAGCGGTGGTGGTCGGCGTGGGGTTGACCGTGGGTGAGACCGTCGCCGTGGGCGAGACGGTCGGGGAGACCGTGTTCGTCGGTGTCGGCGTCGGGTTGGTGGTACCGCCGTTGCAGGCGGTTCCGTTCAGGGTGAAGCTGGTCGGCTTGGCGTTGGTTCCCGAGTACGTGCCGTTGAAGCCGACGTTCGTGCTGGCACCCGCGGCCAGGCTGCCGTTCCAGGCGCTGTTGACGATCTTGACGTGCTTTCCGGTCTGGGTCAGCGTGCCGCCCCAGGCCGAGCCGCCCACCTGGTTGCCGGCGTAGTCGAACTCCAGCGCCCAGCTGGTGATCGGGTCACCGGAGTTGGTGATGTCGATGCTGGCGGTGAATCCGGAGTCCCAGGAGTTCGCTGCGTACGCGACCGAGCATCCGGGGGCGGCGGCTGCCGTACCGATCGATACCAGCGAAATCCCTCCGCTGACCACTGCTACGGCCGCGGCAGCGGCCAATATCCGGTGCGAGCGCAGGCGTCCCACACCCTGCTTTAACCTGTTCATGCAATTCTCCTGATGGCTCGATCCACCGCAACGGCGAATGACCGCGACGGACCTTGGGTCAGCTGTACCGGTGACGCTGTCGTTGTTCCGAGCGCCGACAAGCGCTACGAGCAGGTTGCGGAGACGTTTCACCGATGTCAATGGAGAGCTCTTCGGCTTTGTGAACCCAGAGAAAAGAACCGTCGGAACGATTCGTCGTACCCTCGCTGAGCTGGAACGAAGCATCGGCAGCGGCCGCTGTGGAGCTCAGATCGAGGCTCTCGCCGGGCGGGATCTTATGAAATTCATTCATGCCGGAGCGGTGCTGGGTCAGTCCGACCCGGGCTGGCCCAGTAGGTGCCATTAGCCAATAGGGTGACTTCATGGCAGACCCCCAGAGGTGAATGCGTCTGATGGTTCTACAGGGAAAATTAGTGACCCTCTCGTGCTGGGGCTGGCGTTCCCCTCTCTGCTGGGCGCTGGGCTTCGGGAAGGCCCACCGGAGGCGCTGACTGCTGGAGCGGCCGGCTCCGAATGGGTGCGCGGAATACACCGATAGGTGACGCCTCTGGTCTCCCAGGCTGTGCAGGTCGCGTCATGGGAGTCGACGTGATCGCCGGCGAGCGGTTCGCCGCTGAGGATCCGCTGACCCAGCGCAGCGGCCACGAAGGCCGGCCATCTTCGTGGTCGTGATCAGGCGATCCCCCAGCTCTCGGCGGGGATGGATGGCCTGATCACGAACCAGGACAGTGAGGCCTCCGCGCCAGACGAACGGACCTTCCGGCGCCGATCAGGCAGGTGTCACCATCTACTTCAGGTGCCGGGCGAAGAACCGGTTCGCGGAGTCCCCCTCGAATGCCGGAACGCCCGTGTGTCCGCCCATATTGGCGTGCAGCGTCTTCTCCGTGGAGCCGAGGGCGTCGAAGAGGTCCAGCGCCTGCTGGCGATCATTGTTCTCGTCGTCCCACTGCAGGAGGACCTGCACCGGAACGGTGACCTGACGGGCGTCCTCAAAAATGACGCGCGGCACGAAGCTTCCGGCGAACAGGACAGCCGCCGTGACGCGTGGCTCGACCATCGCCAGCCGGACTCCGATGGAGATGATCCCACCGGAATACCCCACTGGTCCTTCGATCTCGGGCAGTGCGAGCAGGGAGTCGAGAGCGGTCTGCCATTCCGGAACCGCCTGGTCGGCCAGCGGGAGGACGAGCCGGTCGACGATGTCGTCCGTGACCGGCTCACCGGCCGCCAGCGCCCCGCGCAGATCGGCCCGGGCCTGCTCGGCGTCCGGGGACGGAGGCCGATCCCCGCTCCCGGGCAGCTCGATGGTGGCCGCGGCGAAGCCCTCGGCCACCGCGTGCCGGGCCCGCCCGGCCATGCGGGGATACATCCGGTTCAGTCCGCCGGGATGGCCGACCAGGATCAGGGGCGCCGGCGCAGGGCCGGACGGAGAGGTCCACAGGATGCCGGGAATGTCGCCGAGGATGAAACGACGCTCGAGGACGCCGTCGTCGAGCTGCTGTTCAGAGATGACACGCATGGTCGTACCCTTCGGAAGGCCTTGGAAACGGCGCTCCCGGACGACCTATCGCCCGACCATGACCCCAGGAGGGAGCACCCATGTCGATGTGTTCACAGGTACCACCTCCTTGTTCTTCTGGCCCGGCCTGCCGGGAAACATAGCAGGGGGCGTCGTGAGCGACAACCGGGTTATTGGGGGGCCGGGCGTCGAGGCATCGGTGCAGAGCCGGTGCACCGACCGGCCCTCGCCGGCTGACGGCGGAGCCAGCACTATGCCCCGGCCCGTAGCGGCACCTGCCATTCACTTCGTCGTCACGTCGTAGTCGTCGACGACAGCGGTCGGGCCTGCCCGACCCACATCGATCATACCCGTCGGTATTCCCGATAATGCTTGATGCGGAAATGGTTTGGGGATCTGCCACGATGCGGACCACCGATCGAAGTGCGCAGTTGTGTCCGGATCATTACTTTTCGCAGGTTTAATCTGAATTCCTGCCCTTGATCGATCCCGGCCACGTATCTTCCTAAGTGCGACCCGGACGATGGGAACCTCGCCGGTACGTCGCACCTCCGTCGATCGGTCAATGCGGCCCGCGGCGCCCTTGCGTGTTCAGTCTCTGTGCGAGAGGGCCACTCATGGCTATCGACACCACGATTGTCGTGCCGACGTACAACGAGTCCGGCAATGTTCCCGAGCTGGTGCGCCAGCTGCGCGAGGCCTTCACGGGCCGCGAGGCCGAGATCCTGTTCGTCGACGACTCCACCGATCTGACTCCTGCGGTCATTCTCGAAATGCAAAGGCAACAAGTAGCTTTGAGTGGTTCGTCATCGGGTACGGATGATCCGGGCCCGACCGTGCGCCTGATCCACCGTGAGGCCGGGCAGCGCACCGGAGGCCTGGCCGGTGCGGTGACGATCGGGATTGCCGCGGCCGAGGGCAATTTCGTCGTGGTCATGGATGCCGACCTCCAGCATCCACCAGCCATGGCGCCGTTGCTGCGCGACCGTGTCACCACGGCCGGCGTCGATCTGGTGGTGGCCAGCCGGTACGACGGGTCCGGCGACGCCTCCGGTCTGGGATCTGGCTGGCGACATCGAGTTTCGGGCACCAGCACCCTGCTCAGCCGTGCCCTGTTCCCTCGCCGCGTGGGAGCCAGGTGCACCGACCCGATGACCGGCTTCTTCTGTCTGCGCCGCGATGCCGTCGATCTCACCCGGCTGCGTCCGCGGGGTTTCAAGATCCTGCTCGAGATCCTGGTCAGTCATGACGTGAGCGTCTACGACCAGCCTTTCGTCTTCGGGCATCGCCTCACCGGCGAGTCCAAGGCGTCGTGGCGCAACGGCCTCACCTTCGTGCACCAGTTGCTGTCCCTGCGGTTCAACCGGGCCTTCCGGTTCGCCGCGGTGGGTGCGCTGGGGCTGGTGGTCAATCTGCTCATCATGGCCGGACTGCTCGGTCTCGGTACCGACTACGTGGTCGCCTCGATCCTGGCCACTGAGGCCACCATCGTCCACAATTTCGTTCTTCAGGAGCGGTTCGTCTTCGAGCCGCACCTCGGCACCGCACCGTTGCGGTTCACCCGTAGGCAACGGGCCTGGCGTTCGCTCGTCTACAACAACCTCGACGCGCTGTCCCGGCTGCCCCTGCTCGTCGGGCTGGTCGAGGTGGCCCGCTTGCATTCGGTCGTCGCCCAGTCGCTGACCCTGGCGCTCTCTTTCGTCGCCCGGTTCCTGTTCATGGCGAAGTTCGTCTACGAGCCCCAGGTCCAGATCCCCGTCCTCGCCCGCCCGGCCACGCAAGCGCAGCCGAACCTGGTGGACGAGGGGATGGCGTCATGACCGACACGACGATCCGCACGGATACGGCCGAGGCATTCCGGTGGCCGCGGCCACCGGGCGACGACGAGAAGTACCGGTATCTGGCTGCTCCTCAGCACCGCTGGCTGTTCGTCGCCGCGGCCATGGCCTTCGGTGGGGTGGCTTTCAGCTTCGCCGGTCTGGCTGCGCGCAACATGTGGACCGTTCTGTTCTTCATTCCCCTGGTCCTGCTGATGCTCGAACAGATCATCAGCCTGCCCACCTCCACGCTGCGCCGGCGCGTGACCCTGCCCGATCATCAGTTCCTGGTCGAGACCTACGCTCCCGGCCAGTACCCGTCCGTCGACGTGTTCCTGCCCACCGCCGGTGAAGACCCGGCGATCCTGGAGAACACCTACCAGCACGTCGCCCGGTTGCAGTGGCAGGGACCGCTGTTCGTGCACGTGCTCGACGACGCCGCCCGGCCCGAGGTACTCGATCTGGCGGTCCGTTTCGGGTTCCGTTACGTCGCGCGTCCGGGGTCGGAGTTCAAGAAGGCCGGCAACCTTCAATACGCTTTCACCCGGACCAGTTCCGACTTCATCCTGCTGCTCGACGCCGACTTCGTCCCCCGCCCGGACTTCCTGGCCGAGACGATCCCGTACTTCCAGGCTGAGAGCGTCGGCATCGTGCAGACGCCCCAGTATTTCGAGACCCCGCGGTCGATGCACTGGCTCGAACGCTGTGCCGGTGCCACCCAGGAGTTGTTCTTCCGCCAGATCCAGCCCTCCCGCGACTCCGCGGGCGCCGCCATCTGCGTGGGCACCTCCGCGGTCTACCGGCGCTCGGCGCTGCAGCAGATCGGTGGTTTCCCGCTGATCGGGCACAGCGAAGACGTCTTCACCGGGGTTCTGCTGGGCCGTCAGGGTTTCGAACTGCAGTACGTGCCGGTCCTGCTCAGCCGGGGACGCTGCCCCGACGACGTGCGCGCATTCCTGGCCCAGCAGTACCGCTGGTGCGAGGGCTCGATGTCGCTGGTCGCCGACCACGACTTCCACGCCGAGCCCAGCATGACGAACCGTCAGCGGCTCAGCTTCTGGGCCGGGTTCCTCTACTACATCACCACCGCGATCAATGCCGTCGTGGCACCGCTGCCCCTGCTGGTGATGGTCTGCTTCTTCCCCGGCTCGATCGTGGCCACCAACATGCTGCCGCTCCTGGGTGTTCTGCTGCTCTGGCTCGTCGTGCTCCCCGTGGTCAGTCAGGCCCGCTGGCGTCCTGACGTGCTGCGTGTGCAGACCCTGTACGGCTTCGCCCACCTCCTGTGCATCACCGACATGCTGCGCGGGCAGACCGCCGAATGGGTCGCCACCGGCGCCGATCACGCCCGCGCCACCACCGGCACCCAGGCCTCCCGGCGGTCCGTGGCCGATCGGGTCGCTCTCTTCATGACCCCCTGGCTGGTGCTCACCCAACTGGCCGCTTTCGTCGGACTGACCCACGGCGTCCTCAGTGACGGATTCACGCACTACTGGGCCAACCTCGTCTTCGCCCTGTTCAGCGCCTACATCTTCGTTCCGGTGGCCTGGGAGGGCCGGAAGGTGCTGCGGGGCCGTCCGGAACACCGTTCACAGGCCGAGATCGTCACGGCGCCGGCGGTCGTCATCCAGCTACCGATCCCCACGGCCCATCCGAGCGCCGTCACCCCCGGAGGCACCCCATGAGCCGACTCAGCCTGGTCGGTGACGGTAACGCTCTCGGTCATCCGGTCCGTACACCTCTGTGGCGTGCGGCTCTGGCGTCCTTCCTCCCGGAGGCCGCCCGGACCCGGGCCGACGTCTGGCTCGCGCGGCTGCCCTTGGCGGGGGTTCTTCTTCTCCAGGGAATCATCGCCGTCCGGCTGAACAACACGGCCTTCCAGGACGAGGCGCTGTACATCCACACCGGGCACTCGATCATCGACGCCTGGCGCGGAGGTGAAGCGATCTACGGACATCCGGAAGATTTCTTCTCCGGGGCGCCCACCCTGTATCCGTTGCTGGCGGCCGTGCTCGACAGCCTGGGCGGGCTCACCCTGGTGCGACTGTTCTCCGCGTTGTGCATGCTCAGCGCCACCGTGGCGGTCCACTGGGCCACCAACCTCATGTTCGGCGACGACTCCCGGTTCCGCTGGACGGTCCAGCCGGGAATCTTCGCCGCCCTGGTGTTCTCGCTGAGTGCATCGGTTCTCTTCCTCACCAACTTCGCCACCTTCGACGCGCCCGCCTTCACCGCCCTGGCCTGGGCGATCGCCCTCGGGGTGGCCTCGGTCCGGCGCCCCTACACGCTGGTGTGGGCCGGAGCCGCCGGGCTGCTGTGCGCTCTGGCCGTCCTGCTCAAGTACTCCTCGGCGATCGACGTCCCCTTCGTCTTCGCCACGATCCTGGTGACGGGCTGGCGAGCGGCCCGGGTCCGGGCGGTCGGTGCGTCGGTGGTCGGCGGCCTGGTCTGCCTGGCGGCGCTGGTGGGTTCCGTGCTGACCTGGGCCCGGCCGCTGCTGGCGGGTCTGGGGTTCACCACCACCCACCGCTCGTCGATGATTCCCCAGCCACCGGCGCACCTCGTCTCGCAGGTGTTCTCGTGGGACGGCGCGCCGTTGCTCCTGATCCTCGCCGGGGCCCTGGTGTGCCTGCGTCGGCGGCCGATCCTGGTCACCCTCCTGGTCCTGGGCACCGTGGCCGCCCCGGCCGCCCAGATCCGGATGGGAGAGGCCACGTCGCTGCACAAGCACGTGGTGCTGGGGCTGGTGATCGGCGCGCCCCTGGCCGGCGTGGCGCTGGCCCGGCTCTGGCGCACCGGTGGGGGAGGCACCCTGGCCACGGTGGTGATCGCCTGGGCAACCTTCCTGTTCGGCGCCTCGCAGGCCCACACCATGTTCGGGAACTGGCCCGACACCACCGCGCTCAAGAACGAACTGGCCTACAGCATCGACGCGATGCCCTGGATCCGCATGGTCGGTGACACCCCCGAGCCCGTGCAGTACGCCCTCCAGGACCGCACCGAGAACTGGCAATGGACCTCCACCTACGACGGCAGCTTCTTCTACAAGGACAAGAGCGGTATCGACGCGTACCGGGCCGCCCTGGAAGACAACTACTTCCAGCTCGCCTACCTCGACGGATCACAACAGGCCAGTTCCCAATTGATGGACGAAATGGCTTCGTTCGGTTTCAAGGAGACGAGTGTGGTGCGCACCCCCTACACCGACCACGCGTGGCACATCTGGCAGCGGTTCGAAAAGCTGGACTGAACCAGAGGACGCGCGGACCGGGTCGGGTCCATAGGTCCAGCCCAGAAATTCTTGGGCCGGGCCTCTCAACCTTTCGGGCCGTTCAGCGCGTTTCTTGGGATGTGATCCCGATGAGCGAGGGTTGGAGAGTGGTTGAAGATGCTTGGCGCATCACCGGTGACCGTGACCAGGCAGAAGACTTGGTACAGAGCGCGCTGGAGAAGGTGCAGCGACGCTGGCGACGCGTGTCCCTCATGGATGCGCCGATGCCGTACGTGCGCCGGGTGATGGTGACCGCGGCCATCTCGTGGCGTCGCTGCCGTAGTTCCGGCGAGATTCCCACCGTGCCGACCGATCAAGGGTTGAACGACCCGTACGCGCGCATCGACCAGCGGGCCCAGCTGATCGCGGGCCTGCATCGGCTCCCGGCAATGACGCGGGCCGCACTGGGCCTGCGGTACTTCGAGGACCTGTCCGAAGCTGAGACGGCGGCGGCGATGGGGGTGTCGATCGGGACGCTAAAGAGTCAGTCCCGCCGGGGCCTGAAGCGTCTTCGTGAAGTATTCGAGGCCGGTCCTTCCAGGAAGCACGACCCGGCGGCGGCGAGGAGCCTGTGATGAACATCGAGACCGAGCTGCGGGCCGCTCTGGCCGATGAGGTCCGTTTCACCGTCGGCGTGGGAGACCCGTATCCGGCCGTGGCCGAGCACATATCCCGACGTCGTCGCACCGGGCGGATACGTGCCGCCGGTACCGCGGCCGCGGTACTGGCCGCTGTCGGCGTCGAGATGATGAGCCGGGCCCACACCGATCGGCTGATCCCGGCCTCGACCATTCCCCTCGACGAGTTGCGGCAAAGCCCGCTGCGCGGATCGTTGGCCCAGAACCAGAAGTTCGTCGATGCGATGCGCTCAAAGGTGTCCACGGATGGGAAGGCCGAGATTCTGTATGCCTCTGACATCGGGAACTGGAGTCTGGTGATGGCTTTCAATCCCCATTCTTTGGGAGGGGCGCCGAGTCTGCTGTGGTTCAGTGGGGCACGAGGTACCTCCGCATCGGGGATGGAGAAGAACCCGGGGGAGCTGGCTGAGCCGGGTGGCTCGTCCTTCTATGCCGCCGGCGATAACGGGGCAGGGGCGGCCGTGGTGGTCGGCCCGGTGGGGTACACCGCTTCCGTCAGCAGCGGCAACAACACCCGGTACACCCCGGAGGGCACTGTCGAGCAATATGTGGCGGCAGCCACTGGCAAGGAGGGAAGCGGTCTCGTCGAGGCCGTACTCCCGATGCAGCCGGCACCCCCTACCCTGACCGGGCAGCTGACCCGTGACGGGAAGGCGTTCGGCGCCGCCTACGGGGTGAACAACTGGTCAGAATCGGGCGTGAGCAATGCGAAGTACGTAGCCAAGGTCCGTGCCGCCCTGGGCGGCCGGACCTTTGCCGAGGAACGCCTGGCCGGATGGCTAAAAGACAGCCTGGACAGGGCTCGCCTCCCGCTGAAGAGCACCGATCTCACGGTCCGGTGGGTGGGGACGCATCAGGGACGCCAGGCGGCTCTCTTCACCGTGTAGCAGTCGGGCCAGGGAGCGCTCGCCTTCGCTACAGCGCCGATCGGGACTCCTCGGCGGTGAACCTGCAACTCCTGCTGCCGGAAGAGGGAGCGGGAACCCGGACGACCTATCGCCTACCGCACATACGCGAAGGACGAGTTGAGCGATGACGTGGTCGTGGTCGCACCGGAGAAGGCGGCCCGCGTCACTGTCACCGCGCAGGGCGCGCAACCGTCGGAGTTCGAGTTACAGTCAGGAATCGGGACAGTGAGTGTGGACCCGAATCTGGCGGGTACCGCGACCGCCTACGCCGAAGACGGTTCCGCCCTGGGGTCGACACCAATCCGGTGGCTGGCCTCACCGGAGAGCACGATCGGAGACACTCCGCAGACCCGGGCTATGCCGTAACCGATCGGGTGGCCGGTCGGACAAGTAAGGCGACGGGTTCTGTGCGAGGAACAGGGGACGTGCGCATGGATAGCAGTAAGCGTGATGGCAGTCGGCCTCGCCGGTTGGCACCGGATGCAAATTTTTACGAACTGTACGATGAGTCCGAGGTGCTCGACATTGCATCGAGCCTTGATCTGTATCGCACCATCCCACTTCAATACGGATACTTCGGTGGAGGCGCACAGCACTGGTCCGACTACGTTCAGCGGATGGCCGACCAGGACCTGCCCAACACTCTCGTCCGGACCCAACAGCTGCTGGACATCAACTTCGCATTTCTGCAAGAGTTGATCGCCCCGCATGGTCGGATCAACATCGTAGATATCGGCCCGGGCGACTGTAGCCCGGTCAAAGGGCTTCTCGCGAGGCTGCAGGAAGAAGAATTGCTGGGTCGCTACATTGCCCTGGACACGAGCAGGGCGATGCGTGAAATTGCGGCAAAAAACATCCACACCTGGTTCGGCGGCGCCATCGGGTTCGAAGGCCATCGGATCGATATGACGCGCGAATCATTTCGGCACGTAATAAGGTCTCAAGCCGTGGTCGGGGAGCAGCACCGCATCAATGTCGCTCTCCTGCTGGGCGGTACACTCTATAACTTTCGCGAGCCCGAAGCCGTGCTCACAAAGATTCGGCAGAGCTTGAGCCCCGGCGATCTTCTGGTCCACGTCGTAAAGATCGACAGTCCTCGGACGCGACAATTCTTTGACTTCAACACGGTCGCAGAAATGAATGCACCTCTGTCTAGAGACCACCGTCTCGTACTTGAGTCCCTGGGGATTTCTCCAGATCTTTATGACCTCGAGAATGGCTACGATCCGGCCGACCGGAGACGGTACATCAGGGTGCGTCTGCGCGAGTCCGTCGAGTTATTCTTTACCACTGGCGTGGGTGATCGAGTGGTTTCGCTCGCGGTAGGAGAGCCCATACACCTCTGGCACTATTGGCATCATGATCAGCTTCAGGTGCGAGAGCAATTAGTGCGCGGTGGTTTCTATCCACTCCTTCTTTGCGAGTACCCGGATCACGATTACCTGCTCTGTATCTGCAGGGTGGAAGCCGGGCGTGAGGCGTCTAGCCAGTCGATAGGTCCGGCCTTCACCTAAGGGCCAAAGGCTCAGATATCCCTCGTCCGGTACCGGCAGGTGTGATGCACTCAAGAGCATGAAGCCGAGCACTCACCGGTCGCCCCTGGCCCTCGCGCTGACCCTCCTGTCGGCCGGAGCGATGCTCGGCGCATCGCTGATCGCTGTCGCCCCCGCCAACGCCTCGACGGCGTCCTCCCGGCCTTCGCCCGACAGCACCACGGCCGCCCGGCCGGACGGGCTGCTCGTGGCCGGCGGGATGACGCAGCCGGTCTACGCCGCGGCGGCGGTGATCAAGGAACGGATCTGGGTGGAGACCGTGGTCGACACCGATGCCGACGGCCATCACGACCGGGTGGCGATCGACATCGAACGCCCGGCCGCCAAGGGACGGGTCGCGAGCATCCTGGAGGCGTCCCCCTACTGGGACTGCTGCCAGGACGTCGCCAACCATCGGGTGGACGTTCCGCGGTTGCCGCAGGAGCGGATCGGTCTCGGCCAAGGAGTACTGACCACCCGTTCGGTGGTGAAGTCGCAGGCCGCACAGGCCAGGCGTGCGGCCGCCGGGACCGCGGAGCGCTACGTCCCGCGCGGTTACGCCTCCGTGCAGGCCCAGACCATCGGCACGGGTGCCTCGGACGGTTGCCCGACCAGCGGCGACCAGAACGAGACGCTGTCGGTCACCGCGGTGATCGACTGGCTGGCCGGTCGTGGCCGCGGTTTTCATCAGGACGGGACCCCGGCCGAGGCCACCTGGAGCACCGGCAAGGTCGGCATGATCGGCACCTCCTACAACGGCACCCTCGCTCAGCAGGCAGCCACCACCGGCATCGACGGCCTGAAGACGATCGTCCCGGTCTCGGCGATCAGTAGCTGGTACGACTACTACCGGGCCAACGGTCTGGTGGTGGCGCCGGGTACCTATCAGGGCGAGGACACCGACATCCTGGCGCGGTTCGTCATTTCCGATCGCCAGAAGAAGATCTGCGAGCCCATGATCAAGAAGATGGAACACGATCAGGACCGGGTCACCGGCGACTGGAGCCGGTTCTGGCAGGACCGTGACTACGTGCGGTCGGCTTCCAAGATCAAGGCGAGTGTGTTCGTCGTTCATGGGCTCAACGACTGGAACGTCAAAACCAGTCAGGTCGAGCAGTTCTGGGATGTGCTGAGCCGTAGCAACGTGCCGCGCAAGATCTGGTGGCATCAGGACGGGCACGGGGGACCGTCGTACGACGACGACACATACACCCTGCCGAACGGGAAGACCAGAACCTTCGACGACACGGTGAACCGCTGGATGGATCACTGGCTCTACGGCGTGGACAACGGGATCGAGAAGGAGCCGCGGGCGATCATTCAGCGGGAGAACCGCACGTACCGCACCTATGGCGACTGGCCGGACAACCGCGTCCACAATCGTCGTTATTCGCTGGCCTCGCTGGGTGGTACGCGCCGCGTGCAGTCCTTCGTGGACGCCGGCGCGAAGAAGACCGCCCGCACGCTGGTCGCCACGCCGGCCAGGGCCAACCCGAACCGCCTCGCCTACCGCACACCGAAACTGAATGAAGCAACCAGAATTTCAGGTGCGGCCCAGGTCCGGCTGAAGCTCTCCGTGAACAACCGGCGGGATGCCAACGTCACCGCGCTTCTGGTCGACTACGCCCCGAACGGGAAGGCGACCATCGTCAGCCGCGGCTGGATGGATCCGCAGAACCGGACCTCGATCCGTCACAGCCGACCGCTGGTCAAGGGTCGCTTCTACGCCCTGAAGTTCGGGCTGCAGCCCAAGGACTACGTGTTCGCCGCCGGGCACCGCATCGGACTGGTCGTGATCTCCACTGATTTCGCTTACACCTTGCGGCCCACTCCGGGAACGAAACTCCGTGTGAAACCGGGGTCCAGCCAGGTGAGCCTTCCCGTGGTCAAGAGAGTTTGACGACCGCGCGGCCCCGGCACGAATCGCCGGCCGGCTACGCCGGGACGGTCGACGTCATGCAGCAACTGGTGAAAGAGGCATGACGGTCATCAGGCCGGTGGACCGCCCGCAGCACGTTCGCCCGGCTGGCGCTGGGTGAGCTTGCAGCGCTTGAACATTGGACATCGCTGCGCAGGTTGACACCGGACGGAAGGTCGCCGGATTCTGAAAACCCACCGGCTCCTTCTCTCGTGTCACGTTCGGAATCGGGCCGGTTCTGCACACCTCTTTACCCTGAGGAGATGGCGTGCGTATCCAGAAGAAGTGGTTCGTTCACCTGCTCACCGCCCTCGCGGTGAGCGTTCCGCTCGTGGTCCTGAACACGGCCGGGCCGGCCGCCGCGATCGGCCCCAGCGTGCTCCCGGTCACCGTCACCAACACCACCGGGCGTGCAGAGGCCGTCTATCTGTACGTGCTCGGTACCGATCTGAACACCGGGCGTCTCGGCTACGTCAACGCGTCCGGCACCTTCGCCCCCTGGCCGGCCGGGTCGATCCCGCCCTCCCCGGCTCCCGACGTGGCCATCGGTGGGCCCGGAAACGGTGGTTCGGCCACGATCCGGTTCCCTCGCGGTTTTTCCGGCCGGGTCTACTTCTCCCTGGGGGAGAAGCTCAAGTTGTTCCTGACCCCGGACGGGTTCGTCCAGCCGGCTCCCTGGACGAGCACGGATCCCAACCGCAACATTCTCTTCGACTGGAGTGAGTTCACCTACGACGCCGGCGGTCTGTGGCTGAACAGCACGCAGGTCGACATGCTGTCGGTACCGCACGCCGTCACGGTCACCGGTGCCGGCGGATCCACCGCCCGGACCGGTGATCTGGTCGCCGGCGGCCGCAACCGGGTGTTCGACGCGCTCAAGGCGCAACCAGGATGGGCCGGCACCGTCTACTCCCGGCCGGACGGAACGGTGCTGCGCGCCCTGGCCCCGGGTAAGGCGTCCGAGGCGGGACTGCTGAATGCCGGCTACCTGGACGCCTACATCACCTCGGCCTGGAACGCCTACATCGGCAGGACCCTGACCGTGGTGCCGTTCGCCGGTCAGCCCGACCTGAAGTACTTCGGTCGCACGTCCGGCACCGTCATGCGTTTCACCGACGCAGCCGGCCGCAGCGTCGCGTCGTTCAGCAAGCCCTCCTCCGCCTCGGTCTGGAACTGTGACCGGGATCTGTTCGCTCCCAACGACAACGTCGTGGGACCGATCGCGCGCACGCTGTGTGCCGCCCTCAACCGTGGCACCCTCGGCACGATCGACACCCAGCCCTCGACGAACGCGGCAGCGTTCTACCGCAACAGCACGCCCAACCACTACGCCCGGATCATCCACCAGAACATGGTCGACGGCCGGGCCTACGCCTTCGCCTTCGATGACGTGGGCAACTTCGAGTCGCTGGTGCACGACGGGGATCCCCGGTCCGCCGCGATCGTCCTGACGCCGTTCGGCTGAACCGGGTGGCCGAGCGTTCCGGCCCGCCCGCCGTCGCTGCCCGGTGACGGGAGCACGGCGGGTGTTCCCGTTCGAGGTCCGCTGGCGATCAGCTGCCCCACAGGGCACGATCGGGCTCGCTCAGCCGACGGCGTCCAGCTGCCGGCTCGTGGGCGGCACGGCGAGGGAATGAGGCAGCGATGGACTGGCACCAGGGCAACGCCACCGACGACCGGGATCAGAAAGGCTGGCTGATCGGGTTCTTCGCGACCGGCGACCAGGGCGTCAACTACAGTGAGGACGTCGAGATCAAGTGGTCGGACCACCGGGCCGGTGATGTGCAGACGGACTGGGAGAAGTCCCAGGGGACATCGGTGGGCATCCTGATCTCCGGGCGGATGCGCATCCATTTCAACGACGGAACAGCCGATTTGGACGAGCAGGGTGACTACGTGCGGTTCGGGCCGGGCGTGGACCATCGGTTCAGCACCCCGACCGGAGGGCGTCTCATCACGGTGCGCTGGCCCTCGCGGCCGGATCAGGACCGCGATTGAGTTCGGGCTGAGGCGGCAACGGCCGCGGACCAGGGTATTCGGGGAGGTTCAGGTCCCGGATCGTCATGTTCACAGGACGATCTCGGCCAGGCGGTCCAGCTCGTGGATGTCGGGCAGGGTGGGGTTGAAGATGAGTTCGTCGACCCCCAGGTCGCGGAAGTCGGCGACGCGCTGCCGGAGGGCCTCGGCCCTGGCCGGGAAGCTGCCCGAGATCAGAGCCGCGAGGTCGGGCGGGGATCCTAAGTAGTAGTGGTGGACGTTGGCCCGGCCCCGCTCCTCGTCGGCGAAGTTGAAGTAGCTGATCGCCACGATCTTCGGGGCGCCGGTCCGGTCGGCCTGGCTCCAGGCCGACCGGGCGGCGTCGTACGTGGCGGCGGCGATATGGGGCGGGACCGATGCACTGATGTAGCCCTCGCCCCACCGGGCCATTCGGTCCAGCGCGGCCGGAGCCATACCGCCCATCAGCAGGGGGATGGCCCGCCCGGCCCCGGTCACCCAGGAGTTGCCGTGCTCGCCCAGGGGTTTTCCGTTCCAGACGTCCTGGTAGACATCCAGATCGCGGTCGAAACGCCGACCCCGGCCGGCGAACGTGAGCTCGGGGCTGGTGAAGTCGTCGGGGCGGCGGCTGACGCCGACACCGACGGTGAGGCGGTGGCCGGAGATCGCGTCGATGCCTGCGAGTTCCTTGGCCAGCAGGGCCGGAGGCCAGGCCGGAGCGATCAGGACGTTGCTGAGCAGCCCGATGCGGCGGGTGACGCTCGCGGCCGCGGTCAGGGCCACCGTGTCCATGATGCCGGGATAGGAGATCCGGCCGACCGTGCCGAGACTGGAGAATCCGGCCTGCTCGGCCCGGACCGCCCATTCGGTCAGTTCCTGCCCGTGCACGCCGCGCACCTGATTGGGTAGTCCGATACCGATCTTCACCGCGGGACCCCCGAACCGGTGCGCGGGACGGTGGTGGCGGACGGTGATGACATCGACGGGGCCTTTCGCCGGACAGCGGGGTGGACGAGATCCAGCCTGCCGCGCGCCGGGTGCCGGGAGCCATCCCCGGCCTGAGGGATCAGATGCCCGGTGGCCCCCTACATCTGGAGGGGTCAGTACTGGGTGTGGGTCACCGGGGCGCCCGATTCCCACAGCGGGGGCTCGTACAGGTCGCCGTACAGGGTGGTGGAGAGTTCCGCGCGGCTGCGGACGCCGAGTTTGGCGAAGACCGCCTTCAGGTGATCGCGCACGGTGTGCGGCGAGACATGAAGTGTGGCGGCGATCTGCGAGTTGGACAGACCGCGGACCACGGCCCGGGTGATCTCCTGCTCACGGGCGGTCAGCCCGTAGGCCTCGATCAGGAGCGGAGCGATCTCGGCCGGGCGCGAGGGGGTCACGGACACCGCGACGGGTCCCGGGGAACCGTCCCCGGAGGCCAGGACGGAGGCGGTCACGGTGACCCAGGTCGTCCGGCTCCGGAGCCGGACGACCGAGGCGCCCGCTGCGCGTCCGTCCTGCACGGCGACGGCGTGGCGCAGCACACCGTCCACACCGGTCATCGCGAAGGTGAGGTCTTTCCACCGCTCACCCGCCACCTGCCGGAACCAGGTCGCCGCGTGCTCGTCGTACGTCAGCAGGTGCCCGTCCCGATCGAACAGGGCGGTGCCGGTGGCAGCCGGGACCGGACCACGGTGCCGCCGGACCAGGACGGAGCGCAGCGCGGTGGCGATGATCGGTGACACGTCGCGGATCGTGTCGATCTCTTTCTGGGAGAACGCTTTCCGTCCGTTGTCGCGATAAAGGTCGATCAGGCCCCAGGTGCGGCCGCCGACCCGCAGGGCAGCTCGCATCTCGTCACCGTAGCTCTGCGGGGCCAGGAACTCGCGGTAGCGCAGACTGCGGGCGGGACGGCCGTCGGTCGTCATCAACAAGCTGCCGGCCGGGACGGTGGAGCGGGCCAGATCGCGGTACTGGAGCACGTCCTGCTCCCGGATCTCCCGCTGCCAGTGCACGGCGCAGAACTCGTGAGCGACGTTCTCGATCCGGATCGGCGCCGCGGGGAGCACGGTGGCGGGGTCGACGCCGAACCAGGCCGACCCGTCGAAGGGCACCAGTTCACGGACCGCCGCGGACACCGATTCCAGGAGCTGGTCGGCACCGGCGGGGTTCGCGGCCGCCGATGCTACGGCCGCCGAGGCCGGGGATGTACCGGTCGATCTCCTCATACTGCCCAGACTGGCACACGGGCAGGGAGACGGACGGTGGCGAAGCCCGGCCCGGACGCCCGGGGAGCCGGTCCTGGCCGAGAACGATCACCTCGCCGCCCCCGGCGGGATCTGCCGGTGGTCGGAGACGGCGAACTGATGCCTGCCGCCCCCGGCTACCTTTCCATCACCACGGTCTCGCCCCGCACGCCGGTCAAGGTGCCCGAACTCGCGGCGGCGAGGGTGGCGTCGAGTTCGCCGAGCAGAGCCGGCGGAACGAGCAGCGAGATGGTGGCGCTCGCGGCGTAGGTCACGTCGGCGATCTGGGCGTCGTGGGTCTGCGCCCACTCGCGCAGTACCCCCTGGATGCGGCCGGCGTCCTGGTGCGGAACCTCGACGTCGACCCGGACCGCGGGTGTGCGCCGTACGACCCGGGCGATGTCGAGGGCTTCGGAGACGGCGGAGGAGTAGGCGCGCACGAGACCACCCGCGCCGAGCTTGACCCCGCCGAAGTAGCGGGTCACCACGGCCACCAGATCGGTCAGCTCGCGACGGCGCAGCACCTCGAGCATGGGCACTCCCGCGGTGCCGGAGGGTTCGCCGCCGTCGGACGAGCGCTGCTGATCGGCGTGGGTGCCGATCACCAGGGCGACGCAGTGGTGGCGGGCGTCCCAGTACTGTTTGCGGACCGCCGCGATGACGGTTTCGGCCTCGTCGGTGGTGCGCGCCGGTGACACCTGGGCGATGAAGCGCGACTTCTTGACGACGAGTTCGTGCTCGAGAGCCGCGGCAATGGTGGACGGGTAGTGCGCCGCACCGGCGGTGGGATCGTCCACCCCGCCACTTTACGAGCTGGGTGCCCAGCCCCGGTGAAGGGGGTTTCCACTGCTGTCGGCGCACCGTGTGTCAGGGGCGGGGCAGAGCGCCCATCGTTGTCATGATGACCGACAGGCGCAGCGCCTCGTGCAGGTCGATCGGCAGGGTGGCGAGTGCGGGATCGGCCTGGTAAACGGCGAGGATGCTCGCCGGCGGCGGGACGTAGGCCGACAGGGCGCCGGCCATGATCAGGACCTGCAGGCAGTAGCCCTGGGCGGTGTCGCCGAACTCGGGGAGGTGCTTGAGGACGAGGTCGGTCGCGGTGGCGAGGCTGTCGAGTGAGGCGCGTTTGTGCTGGGTGGCGACCTCGACGGAGACGTTCTGCTCCAGGACGCTGCCCTGCGCCCCGAAGAGGTTGCAGAGCACCGGCCGGTCGGCGAGGGAGCGGCTGAGGACCTCGGCGAGCCGGCCGGCCCGGTCGGCGGGGGAGTCGCGCGGGTCGATCCCGGTGGCCAGCTCGTCCGCCAGGGCCACCAGCCACTCCTGCACGAACCGGTTCAGCAGTTCGAGCAGTACTGCCTCGCGAGTTTCGAAGTAGCGCAGCACGTTCGACTTGGCCAGCCCGACGCGGCGGCTCAGTTCGTTGAGGCTCACCTCGGCGACCGGCATCTCGCCGAGCATCGCCGTGGCGGTGTCCAGGATCGCGCGGCGGCGGATCTCCCGCTGCTCCTCACTTCGCGCCCGTTGGAACGTCACCCCATGATCGTACATTGCAGACCGCCGGTCTCTTGACGTGAGACCGGCGGTCTTTTATTCTCGAACCATAAAAGACCGGCGGTACTTTCAAAGGGGAGCGACATGGGCGAGCACTGGAACGAGCAGAACATCCCTGATCAGAAGGGTCGGGTCGCGGTGGTGACCGGCGCCAACACCGGGCTGGGCTTCGAGACCGCCCGGGCGCTCGCGGAGCACGGTGCTTCCGTCGTGCTGGCCGTGCGCGACGTGGAGAAGGGCAAGCAGGCCGCGGCCCGGATCACCGGGGACGTCAGCGTGCAGGAGCTGGACCTGTCGTCGCTGGACTCGGTCCGGGCGGCCGCGGCGGACCTGCGCGCCGCCCACCCGGGCATCGACCTGCTGATCAATAACGCAGGCGTGATGTACACCCCGAAACTGGCCACCCGGGACGGCTTCGAGATGCAGTTCGGCACGAATCACCTGGGCCACTTCGCCTTCACCGGGCTGCTGCTCGACCAGTTGCTGCCGGTTCCCGGATCGCGGGTGGTGACGGTCAGCAGCACCGGCCACCGCATCCAGGCAGCGATCCACTTCGACGACCTGAACTGGGAGCGCTCGTACAGCCGGGTCGGGGCCTACGGCCAGGCCAAGCTGGCGAACCTGATGTTCACCTACGAGCTGCAGCGGCGGCTCGCGGCGCACGGCAGCACCGTCGCGGTGGCGGCGCATCCGGGGCTCTCCAACACCGAGCTGGCCCGGAACACCCCGGCCGCACTCCGTCTGCCGCTCACCGTGCTCGCGCCGCTGATCACCCAGCCGGCGCCGATGGGCGCACTGCCGACGCTGCGGGCCGCCACCGACCCGGCCGTCCTCGGCGCGCAGTACTACGGTCCGGGCGGGCGGGGCGAGCTGCGCGGGAATCCGCAGCTGGTCGCCTCCAGCCCCCAGTCGTACGACATCACGGTGCAGCAGCGCCTGTGGTCGGTCTCCGAGAGCCTCACCGGCGTGAGGTTCGCGGTCTGAGCGGTGTCCTGCTCCCGTCGTGGGGGAGTCAGGGTTCATGGCCGCGGGCAGGTAGCCGATGTCCGGATGAGCGGCGCTGTTGCCGTGCGGTGCCTGGATCAGGAGGGGACGCCATGGACAGCCATTACGACATCAATATCGTTGCGTTCGGTACGGACAAGCTCAGCACCAGGCTTTCTCCGCTGTGCGAAGGGCTGATCCAGGCCCTGTCCGACTCGGCCTCTGGTCGTCGCACCCTCCGTCTGAATACCCAGCCGGTTGCTCCAGGGGTGGACGATCTGGTCGCGGGGCTCAATCGTCCGGCGTTCCTGACGGTGGTCGCCGGTCATGGGTGGAGCCATCAGGGCAACGGGGAGGAATGGTGGCTCGGCCAGAACAACGGCAACGCCGGGAAATGTGTGAGCCTGGAGAATCTCGCCCAGCGGGGCGTATCGGTTCCGGCGCAGATTCTTCTGGTCGATGCCTGCTGGGCGAACACGGCACGAGAGGCCTGGACCGGCGTACTGGCCGATCCGGAGAACACCGATCTGCTGCTCGGTACCGACATCGTCCGCCTCGACGATGCGGCCCGGTGGCTGGGCAACTTCCTGCTCGGCTTCGCCGGTGTGCCGGGGAAAGCAGAGCTCTCGCCGGCACAGCGCCGGGGCCTCTGGGGTTCGGTCGTCTCGTCCCTGCGCGTGCAGGAGGAGAACAGCGGCCACCGGGTCCATCAGGCCTTCGAAATATGGGCTCCGGCCAACAGCCCGGCCGAGGCCATCAGCGACTCCCTCATCTCTCGGTGATCACTGTGGATGTGTGGGGGACGTCGGTGGCCATGGCGATCAGCTGCGCTCCTGAACAGTTTTGATCGAAGCGGCGGTGGTGAACCGGCTGAGTCCGGTGTCGCGCCCTCTACCGTGGCCTCGGTGTGCGCGGCACGCCGGGGACGATGCCGACGTGGGGGTATGGCAGTGGAAAACCCTGAGGGCATCAGAATCTCGTTCCTCCGGCCGAAAGAGGCCGGGGGCAGTGAGGAACTGGCGGGTCACCGGCCGAACGACCGCTTCTGCGCCGAGACCACGCAGGGCCGGTGGGCGGTCGGGTGCACCACCGGTGTCACTGGGTACTGACCTCGGCGACGAGGGATCCGTCGGCGGCGAACAAGGAGACCTCGGCAGCCAGGTCATCGGTCCCGGCCTTCCCCATCGGAGCCACATAGACCAGCCAGTCGGCGACACCGTCGACCTGGAGCAGGCCGGCCGGGACCGGTGACCCGTTGCCGAGAACGGCTTGCGCCCTGACCGTCGAGGCGGGGGCCAGGCCGACGACGTTCAACGTGCCGCGTTCCGAGGTCTCCACGGAGGGGGTCTGATCGCCGGGGAACAGCACCAGGAATCCATGGGAAGACGTCAGGCAGATCACGCCGTGATCCTCGAAGACAACGTAGTCGTCGATGTCGGCCGTGCTGGCGGGAATCACCTCGCAGTAGCGGATCCCGGGGTCGAACCCCGGGCGCGGGCCCGCTGTCACGGCGACGGCCACGAGGCCTATCGCGATCGGTGCGCCGATGGCGGCGGTGCGACCGGAAGGACCGGGCCGGAGTGAGAACCACCAGTTGACGAGGGCGAACAGCAGCAGTCCGAGCAGGGCGCCGAGATCGTTGCTGATCAGGTCGTTCACATCGATGCTGCGGTAGGCCCACCCGGCCGCCCAGCAAGCCACGGCCTGAGACCCTTCGAGCCCGGCCCCCAGGAGCAGACAGGCCGCTGTGAGCCAGAGCGCGCCCCGGCGGACCAGGAAGGGAAGACCGAACCCGAACGGCACGGTCAGGAGGAGATTCTGGAGGTTCTGGTCGTTCAGTCCACCGGACAGCAGGCCGCGCAGGTCGAGCTCGGTGGAGATCTGCAGCACGGGCGTAGGGGCGTCGCCGACGAAGGCCGGTTCCGGGGGTGATCCCGGCAGGGGGCAGAGAATGATGAGCGTCAGCACGGTGAGATATCCACCGAAAAGCCCCACGGCCAGCAGCCGGCGCCCTCCGGATCCCCGACGCCGCTTGAGCACCAGCACGGTGAGAACGGTCAGGAGCAGCAGCGCTGCGAAGGCGAAATCGGGCGGCCCGAGCCGGTTCATCCAGGTCAACACCTGAGGCAATGTATAGAGGTCCGGAGGAGCCCAGGCGCTCGTCGGGCGCATTCGGTACCAGGAGCCAGCCCTTCGGGACCTGAGGATGAGACCGGCCCACGGCCGATCCTCGCCTCGTCCGCCGGCTCACCGACGCAAGTCTGAACCCAGGTGCCCGCCGTCACCGACGGTGGGCACCCGCGTCCTCAATTGGTGGGTGTCGCCTCACCCGTCACGGCGTACCGTTCCGTGCAGGCCGTCCAGGCGGTGGCTCCACTTCCCGCTCTCCGGCAGAACAGTCCGCAGCTCGTCGAGGTAGGTGCCGGCCAGACGCTGGTTCTGGGCGCGGAACCGCACGACGGTGGAAGGGTGCCGGGTCAGGACGTCGCCGAGGTGGGGTCGAAGGTGGCTCCGCAGCCGCCGGCCCTGCCCGGCGCCCCGTCGCCGGGCCAGGTGGGAGTCGAGGATCAGTTCCGTCCGGTCGTGGTTCTGCCAGATCCGGAAGCCGATGGTCGCGGTGCGGGTCTCGTCGATGAGTAACGTCCAGGAGCGGTTGAGAGTGATGTACGCCGCCACCGCGGTCATGACCAGCCAATAGCCCACGACCATCACGAGCGCCGCCCACCCGGTGACCGGGAAGAAACCGATCAGGACGGCGACGGTGGCGACCAGGAGCCAGGTCAGCGCGTTGCGGGCCGCGGTCGAGAGCATCCACAGGGTCAGCGCGCGCCAGGTCTGGCCGAAGGATGCGATCGTGACGCCGTCGGCGGTGGTCGTGCGGATGAGATCGTTCTGCAGGGTCTGGTCGGAGTACTCAGGTTCGGGCGCGGGGTTCACGCACCATAACTACCAAGGATCACTCCCTGTCTGCTGGTCACTCTGCGTGATTGTGCGAAACTGCTGCGGTGCCCGAACTGCCAGAGGTCGAATCCGCCCGCGCCGTCATCGAGCGCTGGGCGCTGAACCGCATGATTGTGGACGTCGACGACAGTGATACCTACGAGTGCCGGCCGCATCGGCCGGGTCAGATCGGGGAAGCACTGGTCGGGCGCACCCTGAGTGCGGCGCACCGGCGGGGCAAGAGCATGTGGGTCGACACCTCCGGCGGCGGGCCGGTGCTGGGTATTCACCTGGGGATGTCGGGCAAGATCGTGATCGGTGACGGGGACGGTACCGAGATCGACGGCGGCGACTACTGGGAGCGGGGCCGGAAGCCGGGCGATCATCGCTTCAGCCGGTTCGGGGTGACGTTCGAGGACGGCGGGAGTCTGCTGCTCATCGATCCCCGCCGCCTGGGCCGGGTGCGCCTCGACCCGCCGGTCGAGAAGCTCGGCCCGGACGCCCAGTTCATCAAGCCCGACGCCTTCCGGGGGTTGCTGGCCTCCAGCGGTGCCCCGGTCAAGGCGCGGTTGATGGACCAGGACCGGATCGCCGGCATCGGCAACCTGCTGGCCGACCAGATCCTCTGGGCGGCTCGCATCAGCCCTTCCCGCCCGGCCGACGAGCTGGACCCCGACGAGGTCGCCCGGCTCCTGCGGGCCACCCGGGCCGCAATCCGCGACGCGATTGCTCAGGGAGGCGTTCATACTCTGAAAGTTGTTCCCTACCGCAAGAAATCCGCCCGCTGCCCGCGCGATCGGGCGCCGATGGCGCAGGGCACGGTCGGTGGGCGGACGACGTGGTGGTGCAGCCAGGAGCAGGCGTAGAGTCACTCGTTGTTGTTGTCCTGCTGGGTGAATCGTGGCGAAGAGAGGGTTCGAACCTCCGACCCCCGGGTTATGAGTCCGGTGCTCTTCCGACTGAGCTACTTCGCCGTGCTGCGCAGGGGCTGAGGGACTCGAACCCCCGGCACCCGGGTTTGGAATCCGGTGCTCTTCCAGCTGAGCTAAGCCCCCGAGAACGAAAAACGCCGCTCCCGATGTCGTACGGGAACGGCGCCTTCATGACCCCTGAGAACTGCATCAGGTTCGGGAAAGGCCTCCCGGCTCGGGCATCCGCAGACGCCACGACATGCGAGAGCCGTAGCGGGAGAAGGTCGATGAGCTCGCGGTGCGGAACATGATCGGTCTCCTCTCGATGGTCGGCCGGGCGCCGCCCGGTGGTGCGGCGGCCGGATCAGCATGGCACGGCCGCCGCGCCGGGGGCCACGGATTTAATAGTGGACGAGATCGCTGAGTCGGTGCGAGCGGGCAGGTGGGTTGTGGTCCTCCCTGCCCTGACCGCGGCTCAGGGCAGCCGCATGCTCGAGCTCGGCCTGGTCGAGGAACGCGAGATCCTGCTCGGCGGCACCCGCCGGACCCAGGCGTTCCCGACCACCCCGGCCGGTGAGGAACGGCTGCGTCAGTGGGTCGCGCAGGGAGCCCTGGACGAGCCGGCGGTACCGGCCGAGACCCGCCTGCGCCCGAGAGTCACCTAGGGCCTGTCGTACTGATCATCACCCGTGGGACACGACATCGATGAGTTCTGCGCCGATGTCCGGTCTGGATCATTGACCGGCCGGCGCCCAGGACCTTCGGAGGTAGCACCATGACCGTCACCACGCACGATGCACCCACCACCCGCGCCCTGCTCGTCACCGGGGTGATCGCCGCGGTGGTGGCGGCCGTCGCGACCACCGCCGTGGCCGCGATCGGTCACGCTGCCGGCATCAGCCTCGACGTGTCCGGGGAACCCATCCCGCTGGCCGGGTTCGCCTCGCTGACCCTGGGTTTCTCCCTGATCGGACTCGCGCTCGCCGTCGGGATCCGCCGGTTCGCCGCCCGTCCGCGCACCGTGTTCGTCCGCACCACGGTCACTCTCGCCGTCCTGTCGTTCGTGCCGGACGTGTTCGCGGACGCGGAGGTCGCCACCCGGCTCCTGCTGATGGTGACCCACGCGGTGGCCGCGTCCATCGTCATTCCCTCGATCGCCCGCCAGTTGCCGGACTGAGGACGACGGGGGCACCGGCGCTCGTCGGTGCCGGGGAACGTCGTCGATCTTTGAGGACGAGGATCAGGGCGGTCGCCCAGAGGGCACCGACGACGGGGAGGGCCAGGATCCCGATCCGGTCGGCGACGTCGGCCACCGGATTGGCGATGCCGACCCGCGCTCCCAGCCAGCCGACGGCGGCGAACGCCGTCGCCGCGGCCGCGACGATCCGCAGGGTCCGGTACCGGTCGGCGCGAGCCAGGAGGATCAGGGGCGGCAGGACCATGGCGACGATGACCAGCTGCATGGCCTCGATCCCGAGGTTGAACCCCAGCAGCGCGACGACCAGCTGGGCTCCCGTCAGGTCGCTGGTAGAAGGCCTGGGCGAGTGCCGCGACACTGCCGGCCGCGGCCTCACCCTCGGCAGTCGCCGTCGAGGCGGTGGTCGTGGCGGAGGCGGACGTGCTCCCGGACGATCCGGACGAGCACCCCGCCACCAGCAGGGCCAGACCGGAGACGCCGGCGAAAGGTGTTCGCCGGGCCAGCGGCCGGTCGGGGAGGGAAAGCTCGGTCGGGCTCATGGGTGGGGACGCTAGTGGGCGACCCATCGGTAGACCCTGCACGAAGGTTTGGGGTCTCCTGTGAAGGCGGGACGTATCGGATTGCAGGGCGGTAGGGAAGGATCGGACGCTGGTGGAGATGACCCGGGCAGATTTCGAGCGGCTGGTCTCACAGGCCCTGGACGAGATCCCGCCGGCCCTGACGCGGGAGATGCGGAACGTCGTGGTGCTGGTGGAGGACGACGCCCCCGTCGACGAACCGGATCTGCTGGGCCTCTACGAGGGCACGCCGCTGACCGAGCGCGATGACTGGTGGGCGGCCGGCAGTCTTCCCGACCGCATCCTGATCTTCCGCCGCCCGACCCTGGAGATCTGCGAGGACGAGCAGCAGGTGGCTGAGGAGGTCCGCGTCACCGTACGGCACGAGGTGGCTCACCATTTCGGCATCGACGATGCCCGCCTGCACGATCTCGGCTGGAGCTGAATCGCCCGAAAGTTGTTGCTTCTCAGGTGCTGCGCAGATGGCGCCCGGCGAAATCCTCGTCGTGGGTGAGCTCGACCGCGAGAGTCTGGGTGAGACGGTCGATCGTGGTTGCGAGGGTGCCCAGTTCTTCGGGGCGCCAGTCGCGGAAGGTGTGGCGGAGCGTCTCCACGCGGGCCTGGCGCACGGCCTCCACGCGAGCGCGCCCGGCGTTGGTGATGGTGATGAAGACGGTGCGGTGACTGTCGGGGTGGCGGTCACGGCGCACGAGCCCGGCGTCGGCCAGCGGGGCGACGCGGCGGGTGGCGGTCGAGGGCGTCATGTCGAACTGCTCGGCGATCTCGCCCATGGTGAGCGCGGGCCCGTCGGCCAGGCGGGACAGTAGCAGGAAGGCCGTGCGGTCGAGCATGGGCCCACCGCCGGCCTCGCCGCGGTGGAAACGGTGGAACTCACCGAGCCGGATGAGCCACGCGATGGACTCCTGGATGCGGGCGAGCTCGGGGTCGACCGACGTTCCCATGCCTCCCATGGTGCCCGATGGGGTGACGGGCGATCCGGTCGCGGGGCGACCCGTGTCCGAATTAAGTCTATTGATTTTGTAGAGATTGCTGGTAGATTTCATTTGCATCATGCAAATGAGGCGTGGAGGGATATGAAAGTGACCCAGCAGACCGAGGTGGAACAGCCCGACCGGCCCGATCTGGCCGGCGTACTGAGCGAGCTGGAGGCCGGTGCGGCCGGGCGTGAGCTGGCGGCCACGCGGCCGCACGACGTGGTCGACCGGCTTCGCACGACCGGCTTTCTGAAGCTGCGGGTGCCGCGGGCGTACGGGGGAGCGGACGCGTCCCTGCGTCAGGTCTTCAGCTCACTCATCGACGTCGCGCGCGCCGATTCCAGCGTCGCCCAGGCGCTGCGGGCGCACTTCGCCTACATCGAGGGACTGCGCTTCACCCCCGACGGGCCGGGCCGCACCGGCGCCTTCGAGGCGATCGCCGGCGGCAGCGTGATCGGGAACGCGATCACCGAACCCGGCGGCGCCGCCGCGGGAGACTTCGCGGGACTGGCGACCACTTTCGTCCACCATCCGGACAACGGGTGGACGATCACGGGCACCAAGTTCTACTCGACCGGCACCCTGTACGCCGACCGGGTCTGGGTGTGGGGAGTCACCGAGGACGGCGTCCCGGCCAGCGCTCTGATTCCGCTCGATCGTCCTGGCATCACGGTCGTCGACGACTGGGACGGTTTCGGCCAGCGCGCCAGCGGCAGCGGCACCACCCACTTCGACCAGACCCCGGCCACGGTGGACGAGGTCGTCGTGGCCGGCAGTGAGCCGCCGCCTCGCCTGGCGATCGGCTCGTTCCTGCAGCTATGGCTGACGGCGGTGGTGGCCGGCAATCTCGAGGCGGCCAGCCAGGACGCCCAGGCGCTCCTGCGCGGACGCCGCCGGGGCATCACCCACGGCACGACCGACCTGCCCCGCCACGACCCGGTACTGCTGCAGCAGGTCGGCGACATCGCCAGCAAGGCGTACGCGGTCCGCGTGATCGTGCTGGACGCCGCGTCCCTGCTCGACGACGTCGACGCCCGGCTGCACGCCGGTGAACTCGACGGAAGCACGGCGCAGGAGGCGGGCCGCCGGGTCGCCGAGGCCAAGATCTCCATCGACCGGCTGGCCCTGGACGCCGCGACCGCCCTGTTCGAGGTCGGCGGCGCCTCGGCCACCCGCACGGGCGCCAACCTCGACCGTCATTGGCGCAACATCCGCACGCTCGCGTCCCACAACTCCACGCGCCTGAAGGCGCAGGTCATCGGCGACCACGTGATCAACGGCGCCGACCTGCCCGACAACACCTACTTCTGAACCTACTGCTGAACCGAGGATCGAAAGATCATGGCTGAGAACACCATCCCCGTCGCCGCGTTCGGTCCCGGCGCGAAGGGCGTCGACGTTCCCGTGCTCGACTCCCACCTGCATCACATCGAGCAGGGCAAGGGCTCACCGATCGTCTTCCTGCACGGCAGCCCGACGAGCTCGTTCCTCTACCGCCACGTGTTCCGGCTGCTGGCGGGCCGCGGCCGCCTGCTCGCGGTCGACCTGATCGGCTTCGGCGACTCCGGCCGCCCCGCGATCGACTACGAACTGGCCGACCACGAGCGCTATCTCGACGCCTGGTTCGACGCGCTCGACCTGCGCGACGTGACGCTCGTGCTGCAGGACTACGGTGCGGCGTTCGGTGTCTCCTGGGCGGCCCGCCACCCCGAGCGGGTGCGCGCGGTGCTGCTGGCCGAGCCGGTCATCCGCGACATCGAGTCGGCGGCGCTGCCGGCGGCGTTCGTGGGCGCGCAGCAGCTGATCCGCACGCCGGGCGACGGTGAGAAGTTCGTGGTCGAGGACAACGGTTTCATGACCCAGGTGTTCCCGGGCGCCTTCCTCGAACCCCTGGCGGCGGAAGACCTGGCGGTCTACCAGGCGCCGTTCCCGACCCCGGAGTCGCGCGCCCACCTCATCCGGTTCCCGCGCAACCTGCCGATCGACGGCGTCCCCTCCTCCAGCGTCGACTTCCTGGCCCGTAACGAGAACTGGCTCTCGACCTCGGCCGACGTGCCCAAGACCCTGCTCACCTACGAGCCCGGCTTCCTGCTCACACCCACCATCGAGACCTGGATCCGCGAGAACGTCGCGAACATCGAGATCCACGCGGGCGGGGCCGGCGTCCACTTCGTGCAGGAGGAGCAGCCGCAGGGTCTCGCCGATGCCGTCGTGGCCCTCCTCGGGCGGGCCGCGCGATGACCCTCGTACGCCCCGGGTCGGCCGAGCTGGGGGCCCTGCTCTCACGTATTGCCCAGGGTTCCGCCGACCGGGAGGCCACCGGCACGGCGCCTTTCGAGCAGATCGCCTGGATCAGGCAGGCCCGCCTCGGCGCGTTCCGCGTGCCCGTCGCCGACGGCGGCGGTGGGGCCGGCGTCCGTGAGTTGTTCGATCTGGTGGTCCGTCTCAGCCACGCCGACTCCAACATCGGCCACCTGCTGCGCGCCCACTACGGCACCGTCGAGGACATCCTGACCTGGCCCGCCTCACCCCGGCGCGAGCGCTGGATCGCCCGGGTGGCCGAGGGGGAGCTGTTCGGCAACGGAAATAACGAGCTGGGCGCGAAACACGCCGGTGACTACAACAAGTCGACGACGTTCACGCCCGACGGCGACGACTACGTCGTCAACGGCACCAAGTACTACTCGACCGGCACGCTCTACGCCGACCATACGTTCGTCACCGGGGTGACCGACGCGGGTGTTCCGGTGCAGGCCCTGCTCACACTGGGAACCGACGGCATCACGATCGAGGACGACTGGGACGGCTTCGGTCAGTCGCTGACGGCCACGGGGACCACACGTTTCGAGGGTGCCCGGGTCTCGGCGCAGGAGGTCACCCTGCCGCCGGAAGGGGTCATCCCGCGCTGGCACCTGGGCCCGTTCTACCAGCACTACCTCAATGCCGTCGTGGCCGGGAACACGCAGTCCGTGCTCGACGACGCGGTCGCCCTGATCCGCTCCCGGACAAGGAGTTTCACCCACGGCTCGGCCGACCTGCCCCAGGACGACCCGGTGCTGCAGGAGGTCGTGGGGGAGATCTCGGCCCTGGCCTCGGCGGCGACCGCAGTGGTGCTGGAGACGGCCGACGTGCTGGCCCGCATCCCCGAGCACCACACCGACGAGGTGGTGCACGAGGCGGGGCTGCGGGCCTCCCAGGCGCAGGTGGTGGTGCACGACCTCGGTCTGCGCGCCGCGACGGCCCTGTTCGAGGTCGGCGGGGCGTCCGCGGTCAAGCGCTCGGCCCACCTGGACCGGCACTGGCGCAACATCCGCACGGTGGTCTCGCACAACCCGGTGCGGTTCAAGAACCGCGCCATCGGGGACCTGCTCGTCAACGGCCAGACGCTGCCCGACAACACGTATTTCTGAGAGACGGTAGCCATCTCGTGACTCGCCAGCTGCACCTGAATCTGTTCATCCTCGCCTCGGGGCACCACGAGGCGGCCTGGCGGCACCCTTCGTCCACCCCGGAGCGGATGTTCGATCCGGCCTTCTACACCGAACTGGCCCGGGCGGCCGAGGCGGCGGCCTTCGACGCGGTCTTCCTGGCCGACATCCCCAAGCTGGACGACAACATCGAGTTCAACTCGGCCGGCCGGCTCGACCCGCTCGTGACCCTGGCGACCATCTCCGGGGCCACGGAGCGGATCGGGCTGATCGGCACCGCGTCCACCACCTACTCCCACCCCTGGCAGCTGGCCCGCTCGCTCTCGAGCCTCGACCACCTGTCCCGGGGCCGGGCGGGGTGGAACATCGTCACCACGGACTCCCCGGCGGCGGCCCGGAACTTCGGGCTCGACGCCAGTCCCGACGCGGCGACCCGGTACGAGCGGGCCGGCGAGTACGTGGACGCGGTGCTCAAGCTCTGGGACAGCTGGGAGGACGACGCGATCCGCCTGGATCGCGTGTCGGGTCGCTATCTCGACCCGTCCCGCATCCATCATCCGGGCCTGCGCACCCCGCACGTGAAGGTGGCGGGAGCGCTCACCACCCCGCGCCCGCCGCAGGGCTATCCGGTGCTGGTGCAGGCCGGATCGTCCAACCACGGACGGGCGTTCGCGGCCAGGTACGCCGAGGCGATCTTCACCGCCCAGCAGCACATCGACGATGCCCGGGCCTTCTACGCCGACGTGAAGGGACAGGCCGCCGCGCGGGGACGCGACCCCGGGCACGTGAAGATCCTGCCGGGTCTGAGCCCGGTCATCGGGGGGACCGAGGAGGAGGCGCTGCGTCTGCAGGCCGAACTCAACGAGCTGACCGTGCCGGCGTTCGGGCTGATGCAGCTCAAGGATTTCGCCTACGTCGACCTGGACCACCTCGACCTCGACGAGAAGGTTCCGCAGGAGGCGTTCGCCGGTGCGGGGGACGTGACGGACAACCTGAAGAGCCGCACCCAGGTGTACGCGGACATCGTCCGTCGCGAGAAGCCCACCCTGCGCGAACTTCTGCACAAGCTGGCGGGTGCGCGCGGGCACAAGGTGCTGGCCGGGACCCCGGAGCAGATCGCCGACCACGTCGAGCACTGGTTCAGCAACGGCGCTGCCGACGGCTTCAACGTCATGCCGCCGTCCCTGCCCGGTGGGCTCGACGCGTTCGCCGAGACGGTCGTGCCCATCCTGCGCAAGAAGGGCCTGTTCCGCGAGGGATACACCGGCACGACCCTGCGCGATCACCTTGGCCTGCCCCGCCCGGAGAACCAGTACACGAGCTAGCGGGGTGGTGACGGACCTTCGTCCGGGATCAGGCAAAACCTCCCCGGGGAGGTTTTGCCTGATCACGAAAAGGATGTGGTTACATCTCTTCCGCGGTGCCGCTGACCTGGATCCGACCGGTGGCGGGGACGGACACGCGGATGAGTGAGGGCCGGCCCACCTCCCGGCCCTGCTCGACCGTGATCTCCGCGGGGACGGGGAGGTGGCTGCCGTGCCGCAGGTAGGCCCCGAGCCCGGCCGCGGCCGATCCCGTCGCCGGGTCTTCCCGGATGCCTCCGCGCGGGAACGGGTTACGGCTGGCGAAGCGGGTCTCGTCCAGGCGCTGCACGACCGGGACGGTGCCGTCCCAGCCCTCGCGGTCCTGGAGCCGGAGCACCGCGGCGGAGTCGTGGTCGAGCCGGGCGAGGACGCCGGGCCCGACCGGCACGATCGGGTGCGGGTTGGCACCCCGCAGGAAGGTGGGCGGCAGGGCCGGGTCCAGGTCGGCCCGCGAAAGTCCGAGCGCGTGCAGCAGTTCGTCGAGCAGCGCCCCGTCGAGGGTTTCGACCGAGGTCTCCACCGCGGTCAGCGACGCCTGCTGCGGTGTGGCTTCGACAGGCACGACTCCCACGTTGGTCGTCAGGCTGATCACCGGGTTCGCCCCGTTGCGCGCCAGGGCGACGCCCGAGGCGATGGTGGCGTGGCCGCAGAAGGCGATCTCGGCGCGGGGTGTGAAGTAGCGGATGCGGGCCGAGTCCGGCGTGACCGAACTCAGGAAGGCGGTCTCGCTGAACCCGAACCGGGCTGCGGTGCTGAGCATGTCGGCGTCGGACAGGTGCTCCGCGTCGAGCACGACCCCGGCCGGGTTACCGGAGGCGGGTTCGTGCTGCGACGTGGTGAAGGCCCGGAACTTCAGTTCTCTCATGCGGCGTGCTCTCTCGTCATAGGGGGTATTCAACGAGGTCGCCCGGCGGGGTGGCTACGGCCAATTCACAGGTCGTGGCCACCCCGTCGGTGTCAGAACGCGTTGACGCCGGTGCGCTCGACCGAAAGGTCCCACAGGCGTTCTGCTTCGGCAGGGTCGGTCGCCCAGCTGCGGACGCCGCCCATCACGGTGGTGGACTCCTGCGGTGCGGGTGCGGCGACGTTGCAGTCTTCCAGGTAGAGGCCGCCCAGCCCGTTCAGCAAGGGGGAGGTGGCCGCCCAGACCTGAGTGGCCGCGCCCTGCTCCGGAGTCTTGAAGTCGGCCAGCTGGTTCCCGTCGGCGTCGATCCAGCCCATGTCGACCATCTCCTGCTTCGGCAGGTGACGCTGCAACGGAGTGAGAATGCCGCCGGGGTGCACGGAGAAGGCCCGTACTCCCTGGGGCGCGGCCAGCTGGTCCAGGCGCCGGGCGAAGAGGGCGTTGGCCGTCTTGGCCTGGGCGTAGGCGCGCCACTTGTCGTAGTCGTGGGTGAAGTCGATGTCGTCCCACTGGATGCCACCGCGACGGTGACCGCTGGAGGAGACCGACACGACGCGTCCCCGGCCCCGGGCGATCGCCGGCCACAACCGGTTGACCAGGGCGAAGTGGCCCAGGTGGTTCGTGCCGAACTGTGACTCCCAGCCCGGCCCGACGGTGGTGTACGGGTTGGCCATGATGGCGGCGCTGTCGATGGTGTGGTGGATGTCGCGGCCGCTGCTCAGGAAGCGCTCGGCGAACGCCGCGACCGATGCCTGATCGCCCAGGTCCAGCTCGTCGACCTCGGTGTTCGGCACCTCGGCGAGCGCCTCGGCCGCTACCTCCGGGCGCCGGGCCGGCACCACCACGTGGGCGCCCGCTGCGGTGAGCGCCTTCGTCGCCTCCAGCCCGAGGCCGGAATAGCCACCGGTCATCAGCACCAGCCGGCCGCTCAGATCGATCCCGGCCAGCACCTGCGTCGCCGTGCTCTTCGCGCCGAACGGTGAGTCGATGGGGTGCTGAATGACGTCGTGCATCTCGTCGGTCATGGGGAGAACCTACGACTGCTGTCGTCGATGTGCGGTTCGGCCTTCCCGGCCCGCACTCCAGGACAGAATTGCTTCGAATTCGAAACGGGTCTATCGTCTACCTCACTGCTTCGAGTTCGAAGCACATTAGTTCTCCTGAGATGAGGCTCCCCATGAAGGCCATCCGTTTCTCCCAGTACGGCGCTCCCGAGGTCCTGACCTACGAGGACGTCGAGCAGCCGGTCCCCGGCGCCGGCCAGGTACGGATCCGGGTCGCGGCCACCTCGTTCAACGGGGTCGACGGCAACATCCGCGCCGGCTTCATGCAGGGGCCGATCCCGGTGCAGCTGCCGCACACGCCCGGTTCCGACGTCGCCGGCACGGTGGACGCCCGGGGTGAGGGCGTCGACAGCCTCCGGATCGGTGACCGGGTCATCGGCTTCCTGGGGCTGACCGGGCAGGCGTCCGCGCAGTACGTCCTGGCGCCGGCCGAGCTTCTCGCCGCGGCCCCCACGAGCATCCCCCTGCCCGACGCCGCCGCGCTGCCGGCGGTCGGGCTGACCGCCTACCAGGCCCTGTTCGAGCACGCCGGGCTGACCGCCGGGCAGCGGGTGCTGATCAACGGCGCGGGGGGAGCGGTCGGGGGCTACGCCATCCAGCTGGCCAAGAACGCCGGTGCCCACGTGATCGCGGTCGCCGGGGCCCGCAGCGCCGAGCGGGCCCAGAACGCCGGGGCGGACGAGGTGATCGGCTACGGCACCGACCTGGTGGAGGTGGTGGGCGAGCCGGTCGATGTCGTGCTCAACCTCGCACCGATCCAGCCCGGGCAGCTGACCGGCCTGGCCCCACTGGTGCGCGACGGTGGCGTCGTGGTCAACACCACCGTGTGGATGCCCGCCCCTTCCGTACCCGAGCGCGGCGTGCGCGGCATCGACATGTACGTCCGCGGTGACGCCGCCCAGCTCGCGCACCTGGTCTCGCTCATCGATCAGGAAGAGCTGCGTGTCGACGTGGCCGAGCGGGTGGCGCTGGAAGATCTGGCCTCGCTGCACGCCCGGGCGGCCACCGGTGGCGTCTCGGGCAAGGTCATCGTCGTCCCGCCCGCTGTCTGAGGGGGCTGCGGGCCTGCCCACGACTCGTTCGGGTGAGTGCGTTCCGGACGCGGTTCACGCCGTCCCCGCCGTGTCCAGTACGGCGGGGACGGATCAGGCAGGTGACCAGGAGGAGTTCCTGGACGCTCGTCCGGTCAGGCTGGGCCGATTAGTACCAGCCGACGGATTCGCTGTGACTCCAGGCGCCGCAAGGAGTTCCGTAGCGGTCGGAGATGTAGTCGAGTCCCCAGCGGATCTGGGTGACCGGGTTGGTCTTCCAGTCCGAGCCGGCGGAGGCCATCTTGCTGCCGGGCAGGGACTGGGGGATGCCGTAGGCACCGGACGAGGGGTTGGTGGCCTGGTAGTTCCAGCTGCTCTCCCGGGTCCAGAGCGAGTCCAGGCAGGTGTACTGGGCGGAGGACCAGCCGCGGTCGGTCAGCAGGATCTTCGCGGCGGCCTGCGGGTTCTTCCGCGAGTTCGCCAGGGACAGGGCCGAGGACGACGAGGTCGTGGCGGCCGCCGTCGGCTCGGAAGCAGCGGCTTCCGCCTTCGCCTTGGCCTTGGCCTCGGCGAGTGCGGCGGCCTTCTCTGCCGCCTCCTTCTTCTCCTTGGCGGCCTTGGCCTCCGCCTTGCGTCGGCGGGCCTCGGCCTCCGCCTTGCGTCGGCGGGCCTCGGCCGCCTCGGCCTTCTGCGACTGGGCCGCAGCGGCTTTCGCCTTGGCGGGGGAGGCGTCCTTGAGGTTCTTCAGCGTGGTGGCCGTCACCTCGGCCCGTTCGGCCTGGGCTGCGGCCTCGGCCTGGGCGGCGGCCGTCTGGTTCGCGCTCGGCTGTTCCTGCAGGGCGTCGAGAGCGAACGCCGCGGTGCTGGCACTGCTGTCGCCGTCGAACGGGTCGGCGAACTGAGAGATCGCGACACCCTCGGCGCCCACGACCAGCGCCATGACCAGCAGGCGGGTGGCGGTGCCGTGGAGACGACCGATCCGGCGCCGGGGAGCTTGCGGCGTGGACTCCTGGGTGTCGGTGGGGTCGGCGGTGAGATCCAGGCCCCATTCCGTGGAGACGGCCAGGGGGACCAGGGGAGGCTGCGGAAGCGCGCGGTGGAACGCGTCGGCCGACGGCGGGGGCGGCACGGGCATGTCGATGCCGGCCGGGCGCCCGGGGTTGGTGCGGGGGATGGGCAGGACCGCGGGGGTCGGCAGCATTGCGTGCGGGTACTGCGTCTGCAGGGTGGACCGGCGCGTCGCCTCCGCGCTGCGCGGGGCAGAAGCCGGAGCCGAGGGCCGCTGGTGGCCCGACTGGTGCCCGGACGGACGGCTACCCGAGGGGCGGGTGTGCGAGGTGCGCCGCGCGGCGGCCCGGGCCTCGGCCCGGCGCAGGTCCGATCGCTTGGGGTAGCTCTTGATGCCGTCCTGGCTCAGCACGGGGATGCCACCGGTGTTCAGCCAGTGCTCCGCAAGGTCCTCTTCGGTCTCCGGGCCCACGGTTGTCGTCACGACCTCCACCGTGGCGAATCAGAACAAGAACCACAACCGTTTCAGCAGAGAGTTAGGAAAGGTTTGATATCAATTCGTGTCCAACTGCAGGTTTCCGCCGGGGGAACCGCTCCGTCCGGAGGGAAGACCGGGGACTCTCGGTAGCGATACGTGGACTTTTCGTGATGATCCGTCCGCGCACAGTGTGGAACGGTCACGCTCGGCGAGCGAGTTCAAGGGATGAAGGAGGTTCCAGACCCGGAAAGATGGCCGCCTTCGTCCGTAACTCGCGGTGGAGAAGGGGCGGGGTCGCTGCCGGTGGTCTCCCGGGGAGATCCACCGGGGATGGGACGAGGCCTGCCGCGGCCCGGTACGAGGTCGGTGGGCTGATCCGGCTGCCGAGTGTGGCCGCCTACGGGCGGCGTGTACATCGCCCTGATCGCGGCGCCGGGTGTCGCGTCGCCCAGGCCGGGCGATGCCCATCGGGGCATCCACAGGTTCACGGTTCAGGTCCCGTACGGGCCCTGATCCGTGCTTTGCGTTGACAGGATCGTTACCCGTCAAGGCAACATGTGGTGTCCGTTAGGTAACCTTTGGGGGGATACCGATGCCACGACACGATCGTCCGCTGCGCCCGGACGGATCACCTCTGATCAATTTCGCGGCCGACCTGCGACGACTGCGCGAGAAGGCCGGCAAGCCGAGTTACCGGGAGCTGGCCCGGGAGGCGCACTACTCCTCGACCACCCTCTCCGACGCCGCCGGGGGGCGGCGTCTGCCCACTCTTCCCGTGGTCCGGGCCTACGTGCGGGCCTGCCAGGGAGACGTTCCGGAATGGGAACGGCGCTGGCGGGCGCTCGCCGCCGCGCATCACGAAAGTCACTGCACGGCGCCGCATCCAGGATCAAAGGCGTTGCAGCCCGAGCACGCCGACCGGTTCTTCGGACGGGACGCGCTGTTGCAGGGAGCCATTGAACGGCTGACCGAGAACCGATTCCTCGCCGTGGTCGGAGCCTCGGGGGTCGGGAAGTCGTCCCTGCTGCTCGCGGGGGTGACGGCCCGGCTGCGCGCCGAAGGTCTGGCCGGCCGTCCGGCCGTCGCGGTCGAGGTGATGACGCCGGGCGCCCGTCCGGCGCAGGAATTCGGTTCCCGGCTGGCCCGGCACGACAGCCCCGGTGACCTGGTCGTCGTGATCGACCAGTTCGAGGAGGTCTTCACCCGGTGCCAGGACGAGCACGAGCGGGCCGCCTTCGTCGAGGCGGTCACCGAGGACACCGGGCCACGGGTGGTGATCGGGTTGCGGGCCGACTTCCTGGCCCGCTGCGCCGCCCCTCCGGCGCTGGGGAACTGGATCTGCCGTTCGCAGATCCGGGTCGGGGGCCTCGGTCCGGACGAACTGCGGCAGGTGGTGACGGGACCACCCGAGCGGGTGGGGTGCACGGTCGAGGAGTCCCTGGTCACGACCGTGGTGGCCGATTACTGCGGGCGTGCCGGGGCATTGCCGGTGCTCTCGCAGGTACTGCTGGAGACCTGGCGGCGACGGGTCACCGAGACACTCACCCTCGCCGACTACGAGAGCGCGGGCGGGGCCTTCGCCCGGTCGGCCGAAGTGGTCTACCGGTCGATGGACGAGCGCAGGAGGCAGATCACCCGCGGGCTGTTCCTGCGGATGACCCGGCTGGGGGAAGGGATCCCGGACTCCGTCCGGTGCCTGTGGCGCGACGAACTCGATGGCGCGGACCCGGAAACCCAGGCCGTCCTGGAGATCCTGGTCGGTGCCCGGCTGGTGACGGTCGACGAGCACACCGTCCAGCCGGCCCACGAAAGCCTGATCACCACCTGGCCGCGCCTGCGCGACTGGCTCCAGCACGACCGCGACGACCTGCGCGTCCACCGCAACCTCACCGAGGCCGCCCACTCCTGGAAGTCTCTCGCGCAGGACCCGGGCGCCCTCCTGCGCGGCGTACAGCTGACGACCACGCGGGAATGGGCGGTGCGCGACGGGCACGACCTGCGCACCACCCCGGCCGAGCAGGACTTCCTGACGCAGAGCGTGGAGGCCGAACGCCAGGACCGGGCCGAGGGTTCCCGGCGTGAACGGCAGGTGCGTCTGATGGCGGCCGGTCTGGTGGCGCTGCTCGTCGCCCTGGCCGGCGTCACCCTCGTGGCGGTCGGCCAGTGGCGCGACGAAGACGGCGCGCAGGGTCCGGCGATCTCGCGGCGGCCGGTGTCCGCGTCCCGGCCATTGGCGCTGTCCCGACCCGACATCGCCGTGCCGGACACATTGTCCGGACGATGTCTGGGCTGATCAGGCCCGGATCGCCGGACGTCTGTCCGGACGCCGGATATCTCTGCGGTGTCCGGGCTTTGATGTCCGGCGGCCGTCCGGACCGACCGGACAGGCATCCGTTGCTAGACATGGTGATGCCTGAGGCGTCGCGGCGGTCAGCCGGCCGCGTGGGGGTCTCCGGCACAACTCGCGACACACAGGTCGCATCGCATCCCTGACAGACGACGTCGACGTCGTCCGGAGAGAGGACCTCACAGTGATCACGAAATTCTCGTCCCGTCTGGCCAAGTACGCCCTCGTGCCGACGGCGGTGGCCGCACTCGCCACCCCGGTGGCGCTGACCATGGTGGCCGGTGGGGCGTCCGCCGCCGCGTCGTGCGGGCGGACGGCGGCGGACAGCGACAGCAGCAGCTGGCCGCGGCAGACCTCGGGGGTGTCCGCGAACCAGCGCAGCGGCTCGAGCACCAGCTGCGGCATCACGGGGTACGCCGACAACCGGAACACGCTGGACTACCACTGCTACACGGTCGCCAGCGACGGCTCTACCTGGACGTACCTGCGCAACGACACCGACGGTACGGCGGGGTGGGTGAAGGACTCGCTGCTGCCGAACAACGGCTCGAATGTGTACTGCGGCTTCTGATCCCGGCCGGTTCCTGAATCCGTCGGCGTGATCGACTGATTCGAGCAAGGGGACGCGGGTGGTCACCTCCTCCCGGAGGTGGCCACCCGCGTCCATCAAGATTGGTTCATTAGCCGACAGTTCCGGTTTCTTCCCGACGCCCCGCCGGTGCGCGGGGTCAGGGCCACGCGGGACTCGAACGGCGGCTGGATCAGCGGGGAGCTGGTGCCGGCGCAGGAGCGGTGAGGGGGCGGATCAGGCCGAAGGATCGGACGCTAGGGTTGCGGCGTGATCAACGAGCATCTGTCGAGCTTCGCCGGCCTGCCGATCTACTCGCTGGAGGACGAGGCGCCACACGATGTCTCGCAGGTCGCCTGGCGGGTGGGGCTCGACTACGACATGCCGGAGGCGGAGTTCGAGAGCGGCCTGGATGAGGTGCTGGATCGCACCGGCACCGGCGGCCCGGCGACTCTGGTGCTGGGCTCCTGGGGCGAGCCCTACGAGAGCACGGTGCCGCTCCAGCTGCTGATCGATCGCGCTGGGCGGATGGGCGGGCTGCGCTCGCTCTTCGTCGGGGACATCGTCATGGAAGAGGCCGAGATCTCCTGGATCGAGCAGGACGACTACACGCCGCTGCTGGCGGCGTTCCCTCAGCTGGAACGCCTGTGGATCCGCGGTGGTACCGGGCTGACGATCCAGCCGCTGAGTCACGGCGCCCTCGTCGAACTGGTGGTTCAGGCCGGGGGGACGCCGCCGGAGTTCGTGCGCGCCATCAGCCGCAGCGAGCTGCCGCAGCTGGAGCACCTCGAGCTGTGGCTCGGCACGGAGGATTACGCGGGCGGGGCGACCGTGGCCGATCTCGAGCTGATCCTGAGCGGGCAGGTCTTCGCGACGATGACCCGGCTGGGACTGCGCAACGCCGAGAACGCCGACGAGGTCGCGGCCGCTGTCGCCACCGCGCCGGTCGTGGCGCGCCTGAAGGAACTGGACCTCTCCCTCGGCACGCTCGGCGACGTGGGGGCGCAGGCGCTGCTGGCCGGTCAGTCGCTCACCCACCTGGACAGGCTCGATCTCCAGCACCACTTCATGAGTGCCGAGATGGCCTGGCGGGTGGTCGAGGCGCTGGCTCCGACGCAGGTCGACGTCTCGGACGTGCAGACCGAGGACGAATCCGAGGACGAGAAGTACCGCCGGTTCATCTCGGTCTCGGAATGACCTCGAGCCGGCCCCTGGCCGTGGTGGGGAACCCGGCGAACCGCCGGGTGACGATGTTCCTTGACGCGGCCCGCAGCGCTGGTCTGCCGGAGCCGCACGTGTTCGCCTGGAAGGACGTCCTCCATCGGGGTGTGGTTCCGGGGCCGGGAACCTGGGTGCGTATCGACTCACCGGGTGAGGACGCCGAGGTGGACGTTCTCCTGCGCAGCCTCGGGGCCGGTGCTCCGGTGCGGATGGCCGGGCACGGCGAGATCCTTGGTCTCGCCGATGCCCACGCCGGTCTTCGGCTGGCTCTGGAGCGAATCGCCGCCGGCGGCGGGAGGCTTCTGAACCCGGTGCAGGACGTACTGGTGATGGGGGACAAACGGCGCACGCATGCGCTGCTGGCCTCGCGTTCGGTGCCCGTGCCGCAGGCGCTCGCGACCGTTCACGGGTGGGACGACCTGCGCGCCCGGATGAGTGAGGTCGGCTGGTCACGGGTGTTCGTCAAGCCCGCTCTGGGGTCCTCGGCGTCGGGGGTGCTGGCGCTGAACGTCGCCGGGGCCCGGGTTTCCGCGCTCACCTCGGTCGAACGTGTGCCGGACGGGCGGCTGTTCAACAGCCTGCGGATGCGTCGCTACCGCGACGAGCGTGAGGTGGCCGCGATCGTCGACCGGCTGGCCCCGGACGGGCTGCACGTCGAACGCTGGTTCCCCAAGGCTTCGTGGGCCGGGCGGGTGCTGGACCTGCGGGTCGTGGTCACCGCGGGGCGTCCCCGGCACATCGTGGTGCGCACCTCCGGGCATGCCATCACCAACCTGCACCTGGGCAATGCCCGGGGCGACGTCGAGGCGGTCCGCTCCGCCGCCGGAGCTGTGGCCTGGGAGGAGGCCATGCAGACCGGCCGGCGGGTGGCGGCGTGCTTCCCGGGGAGTCTGCACGTCGGCGTGGACCTGATGTTCGCCCCGTCCTGGCGCCGGCACGCGGTGGCTGAGGTCAATGCGTTCGGTGATCTGCTGCCCCGGGTCCTGGCCGACGGGCTCGACACCTACAGTGAGCAGATTGCCGCACTGCAACAGATCCAGGAGAAGAACCTCGCGTGCGTGATCTGATCGGAAGCCATGACCTGCTCTTCCTGACGCTCGACACGTTGCGCTACGACGTGGCGCTGGAGCTGATGGACGCCGGGCGTACCCCGCACCTGCGCCGGGTGCTGCCGGGTGGGTCCTGGCAGAAGCGGCACAGCCCGGCCAGTTTCACCTACGCCGCGCACCAGGCGTTCTTCGCCGGGTTCCTGCCGACCCCCATCACTCCGGGGCCGCACGAACGGTTGTTCGCCGCCCAGTTCCCCGGCAGCGAGACCAGCGGGGACAACACCTACGTCTTCGAGGCGCCGGACCTGCCGACCGCCCTGAGCGCCGCCGGGTACCGCACGCTCTGCTTCGGGGGAGTGGGCTTCTTCAACCCGGCCTCGGCGCTCGGGAAGGTGCTGCCCGGGTTGTTCGCCGAGGCCTACTGGGAGCGGGAGTTCGGCGTCACCGCCCCGGACTGCTTCGACGCACAGGTCGACCGCCTCACGGTGGCCATCGCCGACACCCCGCCGCAGCAGCCCCTGTTCACTTTCATCAACGTGGCCGCCCTGCACCAGCCGAACCGGCACTACCTGCCCGGCGCCACCCGGGACACCCGGGAAAGCCACGCCGCCGCACTGGAATACGTCGACTCGGTGCTGCCGCGGCTGTTCGATCTGGTCACGAGCAGAAGACGTCCGTGCCAGGTGATCATCTGTTCCGACCACGGGACGCTGTACGGGGAGGACGGTCACACCGGGCACCGGGTGGCTCACGAACACGTGTGGACGGTTCCCTACGCGGACTTCGTGCTGGAGGCATCGTGAGTCTCGACGGCTCCCCGTACCAGGGCTATCTGTACGCCTACCCGCACAAGACGGCTTACCGCCTCCTGGAACCGCGGCCCCGGCTGAGCGAGGTGTGGGCGAACGAACCGACCTCGTCCCTGTTCGCCTACGTCCACATCCCGTTCTGCGAGATCCGCTGCGGCTTCTGCAATCTCTTCACCCGTACGCGCCCGCCCGCCGAGCAGGTCACCGCCTATCTCGCTCAGCTCGAACGGCAGGCCCGGGCGGTGCGTGACGCGCTCGGTGGTCAGCCCTCGTTCGCCCGCCTGGCGATCGGCGGGGGTACCCCGACCTACCTGAGCGCCCCGGAACTGCGGCAGCTGTTCGCCATCATCGGCGAGACCCTGGGTGCGAGCGCGATCCCGGCCACGGTCGAGACCTCGCCGGCCACCGCGACACCCGACCGGCTCGCGGTCCTGGCCGAGCACGGCGTCACCCGGGTCAGCATCGGGGTGCAGAGCTTCCTGGAGTCCGAGGCCCGCGCCGCGGTCCGCCCGCAGAAGCCGAGTGAGGTGCAGTCCGCCCTGGAGACCATCCGGGCCGGCGACGTCCCCAGTTTGAATCTTGATCTGATCTACGGCATCGACGGGCAGACCCGTGAGAGTTGGCAGCAGTCGCTGACGCAGGCGCTGAGCTGGCGGCCCGAGGAGATCTTCCTGTACCCGCTGTACGTGCGCCCGCTGACCGGCCTGGGCCGCCGGGCCGCCACGATCGCCGACTGGGACACCCAGCGCCTGGAGCTGTACCGGCATGCCGTGGACGTGCTCGAAGACGCGGGGTACGTGCAGGATTCGATGCGGCAGTTCCGCCGCGCGGACGCCCCGGCCGACGACGCCCCGGACTACACCTGCCAGGACGACGGCATGGTCGGGCTCGGTTGTGGGGCACGCTCGTACACCCGGGATCTGCACTACTCGTTCGACTATGCCGTCAGCGTTCCGCAGGTGCGGGCCGTGATCGAGGACTACATCGAGCGTCCGGCCGACGATTTCCGCTACGCCGAGTTCGGTTTCCACCTGGACGAGGGCGAGCAGCGGCGGCGCTGGCTGGTCAAGTCACTGCTGCGCGCCGACGGCATCGATGCCGCCGCCTACCGGGCGCGGTTCGGTACCCGTCACGACGAGGACTTCCCGCAGCTGCCGGAACTGGCCGAGCGCGGCTGGCTGGAGCCTGGTCTGGAGCGGCTGACCGCCGATGGGCTGGCCCGCTCCGATGCGATCGGCCCCTGGCTGGTCTCCGGCCCGGTCCGCGCCGCCATGGCCGCCCACACGCTGCGATGAGTACCTTTCTCGGCCTGCCCTCTGCTCCACCGGTGCTGGCTCCGGAGAAACTCTCGATTTTGTACCGGGGTTCGCTGGCCAGCTGCAACTACGACTGCCCGTACTGCCCTTTCGCCAAGCGCGTGGACCCACCCGAGCTGCTGCGCCAGGACCGGGCCGCGCTGGAGCGCTTCGTCGACTGGGCGATGGCCACGACCGATGTTCGCCTGTCGATCCTGTTCACTCCCTGGGGCGAGGGGCTGACCCGCTCCTGGTACCGCGAGGCGATCGTGCAGCTGTCGCATCAGCCTCACCTCGACCGGGTGGCGATCCAGACCAATCTGGCCGCCCGGGTGGAGTGGATGGCCGATGCCGCGCCCACGGCCGCTCTGTGGGCGACCTACCATCCGGGACAGGTCACGCTCGAACGGTTCCTGGCCCGTTGTCGTCGTCTGGACGATCTGGGACGGCGCTACTCCGTCGGCGTGGTGGGCCTGCCCGAACACCACGCCGACGCCCTGGAACTGCGCGCAGCCCTGAAGCCGTCGGTCTACCTGTGGGTCAACGCCGCCGAGGGATACACCTACCCGGCTGAGGAAGAGGCCCGCTGGACCGCTCTGGACCCACGCTTCGGCGACAGCGTCCGCCCGCACGCCTCACTGGGAAAGCCTTGCCACGCCGGCGAAACGGCCATCTCGGTGATCGGCGACGGCACGGTGCGCCGCTGCCATTTCATCGACACTCCGCTGGGTAACCTCTACGACGGCAGCTGGCGGGCGGCCCTGCGACCACGGGCGTGCACCAACCAGATCTGCGACTGCCACATCGGCTACGTCCACCTCAAACCCCTGGCGCTGTACGACGTCTACGGCGCCGGGGTGCTCGAGCGGATCCCGGCCGACCGGTAGGGCACGTGCGACCAGTCGGCGCAGGGGATCAGGCCGCGGGGAACTGCTTGGCGCCCTTCTGCACGGAGGTGGAGATCTTGATGCCCTTGTCGATCAGGCGGTTGCCGTTCACGTCGGTGATGCGGATCGTGTTGCCGCAGCCCTTGCCGGTGCTGGACTCGAAGTAGTTGTAGTCGCGGCGGGTGAGCTTGAACCAGCCCGAGGCGGTCTTGAACTCGATGGTGCGGATCGGGTTGCGGTGGTTGCGCACCTGGACGCCGCACCACCACTGCGTGGACCCGTCCTTGTACACGTACCGCACCGGGGTGGTCAGTTTCGGGCTGAGCAGCTTCCAGGTGACGTTGATCTGGCCCTTCCCGGGAGCCAGCTTGTCGAAGGCCTGCTTCGACAGGTCGAGCTGACGGGACTTGCAGCTACCGGGACAGAGGTCGACGATCTTCACCGTGATGCTTTTGCCGTTAGCAGCGGTCACCTTGACGTAGGCGCCGCACATCAGCGAGCCCTGATAGTCGGCCGTGTTCAGTGCGGCCACCATCAGGGTGCTGCTGCGAGCGAAACTGCAGGCCCCGGTACCGTCGGCGTCGTAGTAGGTGGCGATGCCCTTGTACGTCGTGCCGAGCGTGACCCGGTCTTTCACTGCGCTGGTGGTGATGTCACCGGCAGAGGACGAGGCGGTCACGGGGGTGACCGCGGAACTGGACTGGGCGAAGTACACACCTCCGCCCACGGCTACCAGGACGGTCAGGGCGGCGGCGACACGAGCGCTGAGCTTCTTTCGGGACACGCCGTGGATCTTCGCGGATCGGGCGTCAGCTGGGCGTTCTGTCCGGGTTAAGAAACCGCTCGTCGCATTGACCCGGGTCGGTGTAGGCGATGGTGCACACGCCGTCACGACATAGCCGCTAGCTTGCCGTTCATGTCCAGCCCGTGGTTCCAGCAGGCTACCCACGCCAATCCCTCCCACCGCCCCTGGTACAAGAAGAAGCGGTTCGTGATTCCGATCGGATTGTTCCTGGGGCTGGGGTTACTGGGCGCTTTCATCGACGAGCCGGTGGAGAAACCGTCGGCCCGGCAACAGCCCGGTGTCGGGGTGAGCACGAGCGAGCCGTCCACGTTGCAGGCCGAGGCGGCCGCCCTGGCCGAGGCGCGGGTCTCGGCGACGGCGGAGGCCCGGGCCCGGGCGGAGGCGAGGGTCCGGGCCAGGGCCAGGGCGAGGGTTCAGGCCAAGGCCCGGGCGAAGGCTCGCGCCCTGGCTCGGGCGAAGGCGAGGAAGCGGGCACGGATCCTGGCGGCGAAGGCACAGGAGCGACGTCGGGCCGAGGCGGCAGCAGCCGAGGAGGCAGAGGCCGCGCAGGAGGCGGAACCGGTCGCGGCGTACTACGCGAACTGCACGGCCGTCCGGGCCGCCGGTGCGGCTCCGATCCGTACCGGCGATCCGGGGTACAGCCGCAAGCTCGATCGCGACGGTGACGGTGTGGCCTGCGAATAAGCCCCTTCCGGGTCAGGAAGTCGAGCGGGCTCAGGCAGCACTACCGGCTCGAGTCGGACTTGGACATGATGGCGCGTGCACCAACTGGTTCTGTCTCATGCTTGGAGGGTCTCCCGTGCCACCTCGGGTCCGTGCCGCTGCCCCCGTCGTCATCGGGCTCATACCCCTGTTCTCGCTCGCCGGTGCCGGACCTGCGCACGCGGGCGACTCCTCGGAGCCGCTCCAGCTCGGGGCGGCCCGGGTGACGACCGGCAAGGCGCTCCTGGGCAAGCTGACGGTGCGGGCCGAGCACCGGGGTGGCTACCAGCGGTCGAAGTTCAAGCACTGGATCGACGTGGACAACGACTGCCAGGACACCCGCTCCGAGGTTCTGCAGAGAGAGTCCCAGGTCAAGGTCGCCTTCTACTCGGCCCGCCAGTGCGCTGTCCTGACCGGGCGATGGACGTCTTCCTATGACGGGCTCGTCGTCACCCAGGCCGACCAGCTCGAGGTGGACCACGTGGTCGCTCTCAGCGAGGCCTGGAAGTCCGGCGGGTCGACCTGGAAGAAGGCCAGGCGAACTCGGTACGCGAACGACCTGGGGTTCGCCTGGACGCTGGAGCCGGTGACCCGTAAGTCGAACCAGGACAAGGTTGATCAGGATCCCGCCGAGTGGCTCCCGGCCCAGGGCCGCTGCGCCTACGCCCGGCACTGGGTGGCGATCAAATACCGGTGGCGCCTGAGCATCGACACGGCGGAGAAGCGAGCGCTCTCGGGGCTTCTGTCGGGTGACTGCGGCCTCCTGAAGCTGAAGGTGCCGGCCCGGGCCCAGTGAGCCACCCGGCGAGCCAACCGGTGCGTCGGCCGGGTTGCGAGACCCGCCGGGCCCGGCGGAGAAGGCGTTGCCAGATCCGGGCCGGCGGTCTGTCCTGGCCAGATGCAACCCGCGACCGTCCACGGCCGGGCCCCTGGTCTCCGGCCTGCTCGCCGGGGTCTGGCCCGAGGTGTTCGGCTACCGCACCACGTTCGGGCTGTGCGCGCTCACCGCCGTCCTGGCAGCCGTGGCCTTCGGCAGCCGCAGCCGCCGATAATGGGCGCATGGCCCAGCCCTTCGACCCCGTGGACCGCCGTCCGACCCTGGAGGACGTGGCCCGGGCCGCCGGGGTGTCCCGGGCGACGGTCTCGCGGGTCATCAACAACGTGCGCAACGTGGACCCGGACATCACCCAGGCCGTGACCGAGGCGGTCGTCGCCACCGGGTACGTGCCCAACCAGGCCGCGCGCTCGCTGGTCACCGGGCGCACCGGCACGATGGCGCTGGTCATCAGCGAGGTGGTCCACCGGGATCCGGAAGACCCGTTCACGAGCCAATTTCTCGCCGACCCGTTCTTCGGCCGGGTCGTCGCCGGGCTCTCGAACGCGTTCGCGGAGGCCGGGGTGCGCCTGACGCTGACCTTCGCCGAGTCCGACGGTGCCCGGGCCCAATTGATGGACGACCTGCACGCGGGTCGCTGCGACGGTGCGGCGGTCATCTCGCTGTACCCGCGCGACCCCCTGCCCGGACTCCTGAGCGCGGTCAAGGTGCCGGTGGCCTTCTTCGGCCGCCCGCCGCGAGGTCTGCCGTTCAGCTACGTGGACCTGGACAACCGGGAGGGTGGCCGGCTCGCCGCCGAGCGCCTGATCGAGCTGGGTTGCCGCCGGATCGCCACCATTGCCGCTCCCGCGCAGTCGATCGCGGGCAAGGAACGCACAGCCGGCTTCGCCTCGGTGCTGGCGGCCCGGGGTATCCACGAGTTCCCCTGCGAGGCCGGTGACTTCACCCAGGCCGGGGGAGAGGTGGCGATGGAACGTCTGCTGGCCCGCGCCCCGGGCCTCGACGGGGTCTTCGCCGCCTCCGACCTGATGGCGGTAGGAGCCGTCGGGATTCTGAAGGACAGTGGACGACGCGTGCCCGAGGACGTCTGCGTGGTCGGCTTCGACGACGGCCGGGCGGCGACCGCCAGCCGGCCCCTGCTGACGACGGTGCGTCAGCCGGTCGAGGACATGGCTGCCGAGATCGGGCGCTTGCTCGTGTCCGTACCAGCCGATGGACGCGTGCGGTCGGTGATCTTCCGGCCCACCTTGGTGGTGCGCGGCTCGGCTTGATCCGAAGTCTTCGAAAATTGTTCGAGGCCGAAAACTTTCAGGTGCCGACCGGTCGGCGCACCGTCGCGACGGCCTGATTGACACCCAGGACTCCGGTCAACCATGTTGGAGAGCGCTCTCCACATCCCTGACCGGAGGAGCACCGTCATGAAACGCTGGCAAGTCACCACCGGACTCACCGCTGTCGTCGCCGGATTCGTGCTGGTCGTGACCAGTGCGGGCTGGGCTCCCGCCGCCCCGGCCCTGGCCGCGACCGGTTCCGTGCACCACGCCGCCCCGGCCGCCGCGGCCTTCAACCCCAACCTGGACCCGGGTGAGTCCGTCACGCTCTCGCCCCCGGTTGCGGGCATCGCCCCGCACCCGGGATTCCAGCCCGCGCCGGACACGTATCACCATGAGTTCCAGGCCAATTGCGCTCCCAATCATGCGGCCTCCGACGACCCGATCGTCTTCCCCGGCCAGGCCGGGGCCTCGCACAACCACACCTTCATGGGAGCCAGTACCACCAACGCCCGCAGCACGACCGGGTCGCTGTACGCGTCGTCCACCTCGTGCGTGACCCCGCAGGACAAGTCCGCCTACTGGTTCCCGACCATGTACAACGGCGACCAGGTGATCACGCCGAGCGGCGCTCAGGTCATCTACTACAAGTCGGCCGTGTACGACTACACCACGGTCGTCCCCTTCCCCAAGGGCCTGCGCTTCGTCGTCGGCAGCCCGACCGCCACCCTGGACGAGTTCAGGAACGCGCCGGGAGCGGTCGAGGGCTGGGAATGCGGTGACAGCACGAGGAACTGGGACTTCCCGGCGAACTGCCCGGCCGGCACGCAGCTGAACGTACGAATGCAGTCGCCTGGCTGCTGGGACGGCGTACACCTGGACTCGGCCGATCACAAGAGCCATATGTCCTACCCGGTCGGGAACGCCGCCGACTACGGTCACCTCGTGTGCCCGGCCAGTCACCCTGTAGCGGTACCGATGATCGAGTTCAAGATGGCCTTCCCGGTCTCCGGTGACATGTCGAAGGTGCGGCTGGCCAGCGGGCGCGGCTACTCCTGGCACTACGACTTCTTCAACGCCTGGGACCCGACCATCCTGAGTCCGCTCGTCCACCATTGCATCAACGGTGGTCTGCAGTGCAACCCGCGTGGTTTCGACCTGTACAAGCCCAGCCGGGGGGCCGTGCTGGACGAGAACTACCAGCTCCTGCCCGGCGTTTCCTGAACCGCCCCTGAACCCGTCCGCAGTAATCGTCACCCTAGGAGCCGAGGATGTCTCCCGTTCCCCGAACGTCCCCTGATCGTGCTGGCCATGATCGCCGATATCTACCGACCCTGATCGGCGCCGTACTGGCCCTGATGGCCGGTTTCCTGACCTTCAGCCCGGCGGCGCCCGCCCAGGCCGCCGCCACGTTGCTCTCCCAGGGCAAGCCGGCCACGGCCTCGTCCAGTGAGAACGACGGCGTCTTCGGTGCCGCCAAGGCCGTCGACGGAGACGCCGGAACCCGCTGGTCGAGCGCTTTCTCGGACCCGCAGTGGCTCCAGGTCGACCTGGGCAGCACCCAGACGATCACTCAGATCCAGCTGAACTGGGAAGCCGCCTACGCCTCGGCCTTCACGATCCAGACCTCGGCCAACGGCACCAGCTGGACGAACATCACTCCCACCACCGCCGGTGCGGCCGGGCTGCAGACCATCAACGTGACCGGTAGCGGCCGCTACGTACGGATGAACGGCACCGCCCGGGCCACCGCCTACGGCTACTCGCTCTTCGAGTTCCAGGTCTACGGCGGCACTTCCACCGACCCGACGCTCCCGACCTCCGACACCCCGGACTTCGGCGCGAACGTGAAGATCTTCGACCCCACCACCCCGACGGCCACGATCCAGACGGCCTTCGACAACGCCTTCAACTCCCAGCTGGTCAGCCCCACCGCCCAGTTCGGGACCCAGCGGTACGCCTTCCTGTTCAAGCCGGGAACGTACGGACGCGTCTGGGCGAACCTGGGTTTCTACACCTCGGTGGCCGGTCTCGGCCAGAACCCCGACGACGTCACCATCAACGGTGCGCTCAACGTGGACTCCGGCTGGAACTACGGCGACACCTCCAACGCGACCCAGAATTTCTGGCGCAGTGCGGAGAACCTGTCTGTCGTGCCGGAGGGCGGCACCGACCGCTGGGCCGTCTCGCAGGCCGCGCCGATGCGCCGGGTGCACATCAAGGGCAACCTGACGATGGGCCCGTCCAACCAGGACAACGGTCAGGGGTACTCCAGCGGCGGGTACCTGGCCGACAGCAAGGTCGACGGCCAGATCTCCTCCGGTTCGCAGCAGCAGTGGTACACCCGCGACAGCACCATCGGCAGCTGGACCGGCGGTGTCTGGAACATGGTGTTCTCCGGGGTCTCGGGTGCACCGGCCAACGCGTTCCCGAGCCCGCCGCACACCACCCTGGCCACCACGCCGGTGACCCGGGAGAAGCCGTACCTGTACGTGGACAGCGCCGGTAAGTACCGGGTGTTCGTGCCGTCGCTGAAGCGCAACTCCTCCGGGGCCAGCTGGCCGAACACGCCCGGCACCTCGATCCCGATGAGCCAGTTCTACGTGGCCAAGCCCGGTGACAGCGCTGCCCGGATCAACCAGGCGCTGACACAGGGCCTGAACCTGTTCTTCACGCCGGGCACTTACACGCTGGACCAGACGATCAAGGTCACCCGGGCCAACACCGTGGTCACCGGCATCGGCTTCCCGACCCTGATCCCCTCCGGCGGGGTCACGGCCCTCAGCGTCGCCGACGTGGACGGGGTCAAGATCAGCGGCCTGACCTTCGACGCCGGCACGACCAACAGCCCGACCCTGATGAGTGTCGGGACGGCCGGCGCCCACACCGACCACGCGGCCAACCCGACGAGCATCCAGGACGTCTTCTTCCGCGTCGGCAGCAGTGTGCAGGGCAAGGCCACCACCACCCTGGCCGTGCACAGCGACGACACGCTCGTCGATCACATCTGGGCCTGGCGGGCCGACCACGGCGGTGCGGCCACCGGCTGGACGGCGAACACCGGTGACACCGGTCTGCTGGTCAATGGGGATGATGTGCTGGCCACGGGTCTGTTCGTGGAGCACTACCAGAAGTACGAGGTGATCTGGAACGGTAACCGGGGCAAAACGATCTTCTTCCAGAACGAGAAGCCGTACGACGTGCCGAACCAGGCCGCCTGGATGAACGGCTCCCAGAACGGTTACGCCGCCTACAAGGTCGCCGACAGCGTGACCGATCACGAGGTGTGGGGCGCAGGCTCGTACTGCTACTTCAACGCCAATCCCGCGGTGAAGCTCGACCACGCCTTCGAGGTGCCGAACAAGACCGGGGTCAAGCTGCACAGCATCCTCACCGTCTCGCTCGGGGACGTCGGCACGATCAGCAATGTCGTCAACAACACCGGCGGGGCGGTTCCCAACCCGGCCGGCAACACGGTGCCGCGCAACGTGGTGTCGTACCCGTGAATTAGCTCGCGGTAAGGCCCGGGCACCGGAACATTCCTGATCGGTCCGTGAATCCCACTGGAATGGATGGGGTTCACGGACCGATCGGGTCGATCCGGTGCGGAATCAGTGGGCGCTACCGATTCCCCGGTCGGACTCGGCGCCGGCCAGCATGAGGGTGGTCTCCTCGATCCGGCGGAATCGGCCGTCCGGCGCCAGTTCAGCGAACAGGTAGACCTCCTGTGTCACGGTTGAGCCGTCGCGCTTGGTGATCGTCACGAGATGGCGGTCGGCGTAGCGCCGGTCATCGCTCAGCTCGTCCAGCACCTCGACGTGAGCACTTGCGACAACAGCCCGTAAGTGAGTCATGTGCTGGAGGAACCCGTCCAGGTCGTCCCACCGCCCGTCGGTGCGCTGGCGGTAGTCCGCGGCGAAGTACCGGGAGACGAGGTCGGGCAAGGGCTGCTCACGTTCGTTCAGCAGCTCATGCAGAACCTTGGCGATCGATGGCATGGCGACTCCTTTTAGCGTGTCTTCGGCACGCATTAAGGTAAACCAAAAGCGTGCTCGATGCACGCTATGATGGCAAGGTGAGCACCGACGACATCACCACGATCGCCGACGCGCTGGGCTCCGTGCTGGGCCGCGACTTCCGTGGCGGGCTGTACGAGTACCTGACCGCGGATCTGCACGACGCAGTCGATGCCGGCGCCTATCCCGTTCTCAGCGGCCTGGATCGGGCCGGGGCCGTCAGTGCGGCCGGTCTCGGTCACCTGGTCGGGCTGGATCGTTCCGTGGTCAGCCGTCGGGCCTCTCGCCTGACCGCCGCGGGGCTGGTGTCCTCCGCGCCGGATCCGGACGATGCCCGGGCCAGCTTGCTCACGCTCTCCCCGGCCGGCGTCCGGCTGGTCGGAGTCATGCGCGCGCGTCTGGCCGATGCCCTGGAGCAGCGCCTGGAGGCCTGGCCGGCTGCCGACCGGCGTGATTTCGCCCGCCTCCTGAAGTGCTTCGCCCTGGCCGGGCCGCTACAGCCACCCCATCGCTCCGGGCGCCGCTGACGCCTGGAGGCCCACGTCCTCGCCGCTGCGCCTCCCCTGTCGCGGTGCCGACGACCGCTCGTCGTCCGGTGGGGTTGTCCCGCCTCAGGCGGCCGGTGTCGTGGTCGGACCGCCACTCGGCACCGGGCCACCACCCGCGTCCTCACCCTCGTTCGTCGCACCGGGATCGACGCTCACCGTCAGGCGTGCGGTGACGCCGCGGTCGGTGCGGTGCTGGTGGAAGTTCAGGGTCAGCAGCCCGCCGGCGGACCCGGTGCCGGGGTAGATGCTGTCCTGCTCCAGAGTCGTTCGCGGCGTGGTGTTCTCGCTGTAGGGCGGGTACTGGTCGAGTAGGGCGATCAGTCTCTCGCCGAAGTACAGCTGCCCGGTGTGGCAGGTGTGGCCGCCGGTGTAGCCCGTCGCGGTGGCGCTTCCCTCCGTGTGCACCTTGACGTGAATGTGGACCGCCCGCCCGGCGTACCAGCCGGGAACGATGCTGGCGAAGGCCACCCGGCCGTGGCGATCGGTGATCTGCATTCCCCGCAGGAAGGTCAGGTCGTCGGTGGGGGTCACGTGCCCACCGCCACCGCCCCCGGTCGGCGGACCGCCGGGGGTGCCGGAGGGGGTTCCGGTCGGGGGAGGGCCGCTGGGGGTGGGCATGCCGGTCGGCGGTCCAGCACTTCCCGGCTCGCCGGTGCCCCCCGACCCCTGTGAGGCGTACCCGGAGTAGACGCCCTGTCCGTCGCAGTGCCAGATCTCGATGGCGGCGTTCTTGACGGGCTTGCAGCTGCTGCCGTCGATGAGCCGCAGCTCGAGGTCGAGGGGGATACCGGTGCGGTCCTCCGTGATGTCACTGCGCAGCAGGGCGTTGTCGAGGTAGTAGGGGCCTTCGATCTGTTCGCTGGTGAGCAGGCAGGCCCCGGCCGCCTCGGCCGCGGACACCGATGCGTTACCGGATGCCGAGGCGCCGGTGCCGGCCGGCACGCCCCAGGCACTCAGCAGGCCGGCCCCGGCCACCCCGCCGACGGCGAAAACCTTTCGGCGGGACAGTAATACTGCGGATACATCGTCATTGCCGGGCTCGTCCTCGTGGCTTGTGGTCATGGCCAGGGACGCTACTGGCAGTGCCGATTCGACTGCGCCAGGTAAAGCTGTGGGTCTTCTGTCAACGCGATCAGGAGGGGGCCCAGATTTTCAGGCCGCTCAGCGTCCACCCGGCCAGTTCCAGGCCGGGGAGAAAGCGATCATATCCGGCAATGTACCCGGGGCCGGGCGCGGGTAAGTGGCGCCCTCCAGGCATCGACCTAGGGTGAAGGCATGTCTTCGCTCACCGAGTACTTCACGCTCAGCAATGACGTTCAGATCCACAAGCTCGGGTTCGGCACCTGGCAGATCCCCGACGGTGACGACACCTACAATTCGGTCACCACGGCGCTGAAGCTCGGCTACCGGCACATCGACACCGCCCGGGCCTACGAGAACGAGGCCAGTGTGGGCCGGGCGGTGCGCGACAGCGGCATCCCGCGCGACCAGATCTTCATCACCACCAAGCTGCCGGCCGAGGTCAAGGACTACGACCAGGCCCGCGCCACCTTCGAGGAGTCCAGCTCGCTGCTCGACCTCGGGCACGTCGACCTCTACCTGATCCACGCCCCCTGGCCGTGGGCGGAGCAGGGTAAGGACTACAGCGAGGGCAACATCGCGGTCTGGACGGCCATGGAGGAGCTGTACGAGGCCGGGCGCGTCCGCTCGATCGGTGTCTCCAACTTCAGCGTCGCCGACCTGGAGTCGCTGACGGCGTCCACCCGGATCCGCCCGCAGGTCAACCAGATCCGCTGGTTCATCGGCAACACGCAGGACGAGACCACCGCCTACTGCGAGGCCAACGACATCCTGGTCGAGGGCTACTCGCCGCTGGCCACGGGCGCCATCCTCGACAACCCGCAGGTGCGGAAGATCGCCGAGCAGTACGGCAAGACGGTGGCCCAGGTCTGCATCCGCTACCTGCTGGAGAAAGACGTCCTGCCCCTGCCCAAGTCCACCACCCCCTCCCGGATCGCCGAGAACGCCGACGTGGACTTCGTCCTCAAGCCCGAAGACGTCACCTTCCTCGACGGGCTGACCGACACCACCGCCTGAACAACTCAGCCATCGATCTTCCATACGTGGTGACCCGAGGCGACTTCGACGCTCTCGCGCCCCGGTAACCGCACCGTGGCCGTGGTGCCGGTCGGCACCGTGGCCTCCACCACGATCACGTCACCGTCCCGCCGCCAGCCGGCGCTCGCCGTCCCGTACGGCGTGTGCAGGTCGGCGCGGGCGTGATCGAAGCTGGGCAGGGGTACCGGGGCGATCTCGAGGGTGCGGTAGCCCGGTTCGCCGGGAGCCAGGCCGGCCAGTCGCCGGTGCAGCCAGTCGGCGATCGCGCCCAGGGCGTAATGGTTGAACGATGTCATCTCGCCGGGGTTGATCGAGCCGTCCTCGAGCATGCTGTCCCAGCGTTCCCAGATCGAGGTCGCTCCCATCGTGACCGGGTACAGCCAGGACGGGTTGCTCGTGGAGGTCACCAGGGCGTCCAGTACCTCCAGCTGCCCGGTCTCGGTCAGGGCGTCGCAGACCAAAGATGTGCCGACGAATCCGGTACCGATCCGGAAGTTGTTCTCGCGCACCAGTGAGGCCAGGCGTTCACCCATCCGGTCGCGTTGCTGCGGCGAGTCGTGCAGGCCGAAGACGATGCCCAGCGCGTAGGCGGTCTGCGAGTCCGACGACATCAGCGCGTCCTCGCCGACGTACTCGTCCACAAAAGCCCGATGGATGTTGTAGGCCAGCGCCGAGTACCTCTGCGCCTGCGCCGGTCGGCCCAGAAGCATTGCGGTGCGCGATGTCAGAAGGGCCGAACGGTGGAAGTACGCCGTGGCCACCAGATCGGGTGAGGTCATGGCCCGGAAGGCGTCTTCGGGCGGGGCGGTCGGGTCGAGCCAGTCGCCGAACTGGAAGTCACCGGCCCACAGCAGATCCTGCCCGGCGCGTTCCTGCACCAGCCCGACCCACGCGCACATGCTGGTGAACTGCCGCTCGAGCACCTCGCGGTCGCCGTACCGCTCGAACAGTACCGCGGGCACCACGGTGGCCGCGTCTCCCCAGGCCGCCGTCGGGTTCGTCCCCTCGCCGGGCGGTTCGTCCCCGCCGCTGATCACGTGCGGAACGGTGAAAGGCACGCTTCCGGTGCCGATCGCGTCCTGCTCCAGGCCCAGGTCGACCAGCCAGGAGGCCAGGAACGCGTCGACGTCGTAGAGGAAGGCGGCGGTGGGCGCGAAGACCTGGATGTCGCCGGTCCAGCCCAGCCGCTCGTCGCGCTGCGGGCAGTCGGTGGGCAGGTAGAAGAAGTTGCCGCGCATGCTGCGCACCACATTGGCGTGCAACTGGTTGATCAGGGGGTGCGAGCTCTCGAAGAAGCCGGTGCGGCGCAGATCGGAATGAAGGACGACGACCTCGGCGGCCGCCGGATCGATCGGCTCGGGGAGCCCGGTCACCTCGGCGTACCGAAAGCCCTGGAAGGTGAAAGCCGGCTCCCAGATCTCCTCGCCGTTCCCGGACAGGACATAGGTATTGGTGGCCCGCGCCGAGCGCAGTGGCCGCACCCCCAGCTCGCCGTCCTCCAGCACCTCGGCGTGCCGCGTCACCACGCGGGTGCCGGCCGGGCCGGTCAGCCGGATCCGCAGCCGCCCGACCACGTTCTGTCCGAAATCCAGGATCTGCTTGCCACTACGGGAATTGAGGACGCGGGTCACGGGCATCCGCTCGATCGCCCGCACGGCGGGCGAGGTGCGGGCCTCGGGGACCGGAAAGTTCTCCCGGAGCACGTGCGCCGCGGACCAGGCCGAGTCGTCGAAACCGGGGCGGTCCCAGCCGGGCATCTCCCGGCGGGCGTCGTACTCCTCACCGTCGTAGAGGCTGGCGGAGCGGCGGGGGCCTTCCGTGGTGCAGCGCCACTGTTCGCCGCTGAGAACGTCGTCGGTGCTGCCGTCGACGTACTCCAGTTCGAGATGGACGGTCACGGAGGGCTGTTCGCCGTAAGAGACGCCGCTCTCGGTCATGAACCCGACCCGTTCGGTGTACCAGCCCCCGGCCAGGTCGATCCCCAGGGCGTTGGCGCCCGTCGCCAGCAGTGCGGTGACGTCGGTCGATTCATGGACGATGCGCGAACGATAAGGCGTCCAGCCGGGTTTGAGCACCTGATCGTCGACCTCGTGGCCGTTCACGAAGGCCTGGTACACGCCGTGAGCCGTCGCGTACAGCGTGGCCCGCCGCAGTTGTGGGCGCACGGTGAACTCGGTGCGCAGCAGGACCGGCCGGGCCGCAGTCGTCGGTTCCGGGGCGGCGATCAGCGGTGCCACCCAGTCACGACCGGACCGGAAGGCGGCCCGGATGCGGCAGGGCTCGCTCCAGTCCGAGAGCAGGCCGTCCGAGCCCAGCACCCTCACCTGAACGGTGCGTACGCTACGGGATCGGAGGGGTTCGAAGGGCCAGGGGACCAGGACCGAACCGGGTCCGTCCACCCGGGCGACCACCTCGTCCTCAATTTTCATCTCGGCCCATTGCTGTGACCAGCCGGGGGTTTCCGAGACGGTGGTCCAGGACAGGCGAGGCGTGGCGGTCGCGACGTCGGCGCTGTCCGACCTCAGCTCGGCCCGCACTGATGCGATCCGCGTGGTCATGAGAGATCCTCCTGGACGGAATGGTTCAACCCTTCACCGCGCCGCTGGTCATACCGGCGACGATCTGCCGGTTGAAGAAGACGTAGAGCACCAGCGGGGGAATGGTGGTGAGCAGGATGTCGGTGAACAGCAGGTTGTACTGGCTCAGGGTGCGGCTCTGGAAGCTGTAGAGCGTCTGCTGCACGGTGGCGTTGTCGCTGCCGGGCAGGAAGTACAGCGGCCCGGCGAAGTCGTTGAACACCGTGACGGACTGCACGACGATCACGGTGACGACCACGGGCCGCAGCAACGGCAGCACGACCGAGAAGAACAGCCGGATCGGCCCGGCGCCGTCGAGCACCGCCGCCTCGTCCAGGTCGCGGGGGATGGTGGCGACGAACGCGCGGAACAGCAGGATGCAGAACGAGAGACCGAACGTCGCCTCGATCAGGATCATTCCGCTCATGCTCTTGAACAGATGGGTCTTCTGCAGCACCCAGATCGTGGGCACTACGGCCGGCGGCACGATCAGGCCCGCCAGCACGAAGAAACTGACCACGCCGTTGAGGCGGGAAGGCCTGCGCTGCAGCACGTATCCGACCATCGCCGCCAGCACGACCATGATGGTGACGCTGCCGACGGTGAGCACGGCGCTGTTCCAGAACGCGCGGCCCATCAGTCCGTCGTCGGTCGAGAGCACGGTGGTGAGATTGTCCCAGAAGACCCATTCCTGCGGCCATCTGAAGCTCAGCTGGCCGGCGTCCGGGGCGGTCTTGACCGCCTGGAGCAGGATGAAGACGAACGGGACGAGGAAGACCACGAACGAGATCACGATCGCGATCCCGCCGACGATCCAGCGCTGGGTGGTGCGGTTCACAGGTCCACCTGCTTGCGGTTGAGGACGGCGAAGACCGGCAGGACGAAGGCGGTCACGACCAGGAAGAGCACCACGTTCCCGGCGGTGGAGAGGCCGTAGAAGCCCGCCTGGTACTGCTTGTAGATCACCGATCCGATGACGTCGCTGGAGTATCCCGGCCCACCGCCGGTGGTGGCCCAGATCAGGTCGAACGAGCGCAGCCCACCGATCAGCGACAGGATGACGACGGTGGTCGTGGCCGGGCGCGACAGCGGCAGGGTGATGGACCAGAAGATCCGCCAGGCGCTCGCTCCGTCGACCCGGGCCGCCTCGAAGTACTCCTCGGGGATGGCCACGATGCCGGCGATGTAGATCAGGGTGGCGATGCCGACGCCCTTCCAGACGTCGATGGCGGCCACGCTGAGCAGCGCCAGGTTCGGGTCGGTGAGCCAGCCCGGCTGGGGCAGGCCGACCGCGCCGAGAGCGCCGTTGACGATGCCGTGGAAGGGATCGAGCAGTGACTTGAACGTGAGCCCGATGCCGATGGTGGAGACCAGGACCGGGAAGAAGACCACCGCCCGCAGGTAACCACGGCCGATGAGGGACGAGGTCAGCAGCAGTCCCAGCGACATCCCGAGCACGATCTTCGCGGCCGAGGTGACGAACGCGTAGATCACCGTGTTGGTGAAACCCTTGAGAAGCTGCGGGTCCTGGAAGAACTCGACGAAGTTGTCGAGGCCGATGAACTCATGGTCGAACAGCGTCCACCGGGTCAGGGAGAAGTAGAACGAGACCAGGGTGGGCACGGCGAAGAAGATGACGTACAGGATCACGGCCGGGGCCAGGAACCAGGACGGGTAGAAACCACGCATCAGGCTGCGCGAGCGCGCTTGCGTCGACATCGACACAGAACCTCTCGTCGGATCAGGGGGGCCGGATGCGTCACCGTCCGGTGACGCATCCGGGTTGGTCACCAGCCGCTGAGCCCGAGCTGCTGGGCCTGCTTGCGGGCATCGTCGTCGTACTGCTTCGCACCCTGCGCCCCGCTGGTGATTCCGGAACCGACCTGGACGGTGATCTTGTCGAGGTTCGGGCCCTTCACCTCGGACAGGAACTCCAGCGCGGGGGCGACCTGACCGTCGTCCAGGTACTTCTGCACGTCCTTGACCGCCTGGGACACGTCGCTGGGCTGCTTGCAGACGGGGGAGACGAACGCCCCGATCGCGACGCCGGTGTCGGACTGGATCTGGCAGCCCTGTTCGCTGGAGCTGACGAAGGCCACGAATTTCTTGGCCGCCTCGAGCTTGTCGCCCTCGGCGCTGCGGGGGATGTAGAGGCCGCCCGGCTGCCAGATGGTCGCCGTGGTGTTCGCGGCGTCGTCCGCGGGCAGGGCGAAGAAACCGATGTCGTCCACCGCGTCGGGGCTGTCCTGGGCGATGGTCGGCAGCTGGTCGCTGATCATCGGGTACTGCGCGCCCTTGCCGTCGGCCAGCGCCTTGAGGGCCTGGATGTTGGTCATCGAGGCGTAGTCCTTGTTCACCAGCCCGGATTTACCCAGCTGTTCCAGGTGCGTGAACGCGGTCAGGGCCGGGCTCTGCCCGAATTTCTTCTGTCCGGCGGTCCAGCCCTGCGCCCAGGCCGGGTCCTGCTTGGTCACGTTGGCGAAGTCGGCCAGCACCGGGACCTGGGCGGTCCAGGCGTCGCCGTAGGCCTGGAGCACCGGCGTGATGTCGGGCTCGGCCGCCTTGATCTTCTGGCCGTTGGCGATGAACTCGCTCCACGTGGTCGGCACCGACAGCTTGAGCTGGTCGTAGACCTTGCGGTTGTAGAGCACACCGCCGCCGGAGGACTGGCCCAGCGGCGCGCCGTACATGCCCTTGTCGGTGCTGACCACCTTCTTGTACGAATCGGGCAGGTCGGCGGCCCAGGCCTCACCGGACAGGTCGGTCAGCTGGTTGTCGGGTTGCAGCGCCCGGAACAGGGCCCCGGCGTTGTAGTTGAAGACCTCGTCCATCTCGCCCGTGGACAGCTTGGTCTTGACCAGGTTGTCGCCGTCGGCACCTTCGGGAAAGGTGTCGAGCTTGACGATGATGTCGGGGTTCGCCTTCTCGAAGGCGTCGATCTCGGCCTGCGCGCCCGCCTTGCTGCCTTCGCGGGCGACCACCAGGTAGGAGATCTCGGTCTTGCCGCCGGCACCGCTGTCGTCACTGCTGCCGCAGGCGGCCAGGGCCGCCCCCGCGACCGCGATCGTGACGCCGAAACCGCAAGCACGCAGCGTGCTCCGTACACCTCTCATGGCCGTACCTCTCTGTAACGCTTCACGTGAGGGACACCCACCAGCAGCGGGTGTGGGCCGAGCATAGGTTTGCCGTTTACATCGATGCAATAGGCCCTCGGCTTAGCTCGGGCGCTGCCCTGAGGGCGCGAGGTTGCCTGAACGACAGCAGTTTCCGCCGGCCTGGAGATTTCGCCCAGGCGGTTTTGCGGTCCTGGCGGGTTACGACTCGCCGGCCTCGTCCGCGTACCGGCTCGGTGGGACGCCGAAGGTCTGGCGGAAGACCCGCGAGAAGTACAGCGGGTCGCCGTAGCCCACGTGCGTGCAGATCTCGCTGACGCGCAGACCGCTGGTGCGCAGCAGCAGCGCTGCCCGCTGCATGCGGACCTGGCGGACCCAGACCTGCATCGAATGGCCGCTGTAGCGGGTGAACAGCCGCTCGGCGGTGGTCGGGCTGCACCCACCGGCCTCGGCCACGACGCCGACGCTCAGGTCGGAGTTCATGTGGCTCATGATGTATTCGGTCATGCGCATGAACGGCGCCGAGGCGCGGGCCTCGGGGGTGGGGCCCCCGGTCCAGTCGGCGGTCTCGCGCACGAACACCTCGCCCAGAGCCCGGAAGACCTCCTCGTCGTACGGGCCCTCGGTGAAGCGGTCCACGACGTAGGTGCCCAGGGTGGTGAGCTGGCGGCCCGGCGCGGAGGCCGTCGGCATCGCGACCGCCTGACGGACCGAGCCCGGCAGATCCGAACGCTGCTGCGGGTACACGAAGTCGTCATCGGGCCGGTGGGCCACCACGGGGGTCACCTCGGTGTCCCGGGAGTGCCAGGGGACGATGTGGATCGTGCCGAGGCGGAACGGGTTCCGGGTGTCCGGCCGGTACTCGATGTCGTGCTGCCACGGCAGCCGCAGCACCGTGCGCGGGGACATCTGGAAGGGCTGCCCGGCGGAGACGATCAGGCCGGAACCCTCGGTGGCCCAGAGGAAGCAGGTACTCATCACCTGGGGGTGCCGGATGTGCTCGTGCGGGCCGAAGTGGTACCAGTTCGCCCACACGACCACCGGGCCGCCGGACGGAATCTCTCCCATCTCCTCATCCTAGGCACGGGTTCGGGTGGTCGGATTTTCCATGTCCGCAGTGGCGCCGTGTATGGGCTCTTTGTCCGTCCACGGAGAGTCAGAAAAAAGTTTGGTCAGGGCCCGTCAAGGCTGCTGCCGGAGTTCGAGGTGGAGGCGTTGAACGCGGCCGGGGACGTGTGCTCGACCAGCCGGCCGCTCAGCAGCAGGCCGGGCAGGACGGCGATCGGTGCGGCCCAGCGGCGGACGACAGCGGGGAACACCGTGCTCCTTCCAGCCGCATCCACCGGCGGCCACCCGACGCCGCCTCCGATCGGCACGCGGGCCCAGGACTCGAGTCCCGGGTTCTGTCCATCGGGCACCTTCGTCTCGACCGATGCGTTGGACTGTGCGGATAATGCTGGTGGACGCACGGAAGGCGGGGGTCATGGCAGTGGCGAGGTTCGCCAGTCGTTTCGTGGACGGCGCGCTCGACGTCGCCCATCAGCGGGCGCCCGTGGTGACCGAGCGCGCCTATCGCACCGTGGCCGGCCCCTTGCTACTGGCCGATCCCGCGGGTGCGGCCCAGGCGGTCGAGGCCCGGCTGGACGGTACGCGCGAGCGGGTGGCCCAGATGGCCGTGCGGGGGGCGGTGCCCTCGGCCGCCGCCCGGCGGGTGCGGCGTGACCTGGCCCGGTCCCGGGCCGACGTCGAATGCATCGCCTCCCGGCTGCCCGTCGTCCAGGCGCGATCCCTGACCCTGCGCTCGAGCGCCTACTCGGACACGCTTCAGTCGCTCTCGGCCCGGCCGCCGGCGCGCGCCGGAACCGACCTGGCGTGGGGCGCCGGGGTTCTGGGTGTGAGCCTCGCCGCCTGGATCGGTGGGCTGCTGCTGGTGGGCGGCGGCGTCCTCACCGCGAGCCTGGTCGGCGTGCTCGCGGGCGTCGTCACCGCCTCGTTCGTCACCGGTGCCCGCACCCGCCGGGTCGGCCGGGCCCGGATCAGCGCCATCGCCGAGAGTCTGGCCCGGGCCGATCTGGCGGCCATGGGGTCTTCTTCCGCTCAGGCCCCCGGTCTGGACCGCGACCGCCGCGCCCAGCTCGAGCGGGCCCGGGCCTCGGGCCGCCTGGACCAGCGGGGCCTCGCCGCGCTGGAAGCGATCGATACCCACCTCGACGACCTGCTCGTCCGTCTGCTGGAAGGTGAGCTCGAGGCCGACGGCATCCACCTGGTGCAGGGCACGATCGAGCGGTACCTGCCCGACACCCTGGAACCGTTCCTGGCCATGCCCGACCGTCAGGCCCGGGTGCGTGAGCGGCCCGCGGTGATCGAGGTCGCCGACCAGCTGACCTCGATCGAGGCGGCGCTGGCCGAACTGGTGCGGCGTCCCTCGCGCAACAACCTCGAGCAGCAGCTGCTGCGGCAGGGCGAGTTCCTGCGCTCGAAGTTCGGCACGCCGCAGAACGCTTCTTAGGACGAGTAGATCGCCAGCTCCGACAGTTGCGCGGCCGGGTAGCCGCTGCCCCCGGTGAAGGTCAGCCGTAGGTAACGGGTCTGGACCGGGGAGAAGCTGACGGTGACCGGCGGGGAGCCGGCCTGCGCGAACCGGTAGGACGATCCGCCCCGGACCGTGCTGAACGAGCTGCCGTCGGTGCTGCCGCGCACCGTGAGGCTCTGCGTGCGGCTCTTGGTGGTCGCGGGGGCCGACAGTTCGAGACGGGCTACGGTGACGGTGCGGCCCAGGTCGACGGTCACCGAGTCGGGGTATCCCGACGAGGCTTCCCAGTAGGTGCTCAGGTCGCCGTCGGTCAGAGCGGCCGCGCTGGTGCCGGACGCCTGGCTGGTCACGCTCAGGCCGGCGGAGGCGGCCAGGTTGCCGGTCGGGGCGGGCACATCGTCGTCGGACCCGGAACCGTCGCCCGATCCCGGACCGTCGTCAGATCCGGAACCGGAACCGGACCCGGCATCGTCGTCGGACCCGGTGGCGGGATCGGCCTCGTCATCGGTGGCCGGTGCGGTGCCGCCGGAGCCGTCCCCGGATCCGGTGCTCGGCTGTGCGGCGCCCTGGGTGCTGCCGGGCGCGGAACCTGCTCTGCTACCGGCCGTCTGGCTCGCACCCGGTGACGAACCGGGCGAGGCGGAGGCACTGGCCCGAGCCGTGGAGGTCGCCGACGCGGTGGACGAGGTGGTGGGCGAGGCGCTCACCGACGCGGAGGCGTCCGGTACGGGGATGTCCACCTGGAGCCCCGAAGGTGAGGGACCCAGGTCGGAGGAGCGGGTCGTCCACTGCACCACCGCCACCCCACCGACGATGACGGCCACCACCGCCGCGATCGCCCAGACCCCCAGGCTGATCCCGAACGGCCCGCGCCGCGGCGCGGGGGAGTGGGCGCCGAGGTCGAGCTCAACGGTGGACACATCCTCGGTCGACCGCCGCGGTGTCTGGTTGTTGCTGTCCACGCAGGAGTTCCGCCCAACGTCTGAGCGCGGCCAGGTTGCTGCACTGGCCGCACATTCTGACATATCGCCTGGACAGGCCTGCTGGTCACTGGCGGGTGGCCACCGCACTACGCCGCGGTGTAGACGACGACGCGCAGGTCGCCCCGGTGGAGAGTCAGCACGTCCAGGTCCAGGTCGAGGTGGCCCTGGACCGGGTTCGGCACCAGCAGACGGTCGGCGTGGGCGCCCGGGATCGGCGGGGCCTCCCAGAGCTGGGCGAACTCGGGGCTGAGGGCGTGCAGGTCGGAGATCATCGACGAGAGCTCGGCGTCGGCCGGGTAGCGGCGGGCCGCCTCGCGCAGTTCGGCCACGACGGTGGCGCGGAACCCGGCCAGGCGTTCGGGGACCTCGAACACCGAGGGGCCGGTCTCGGTGAACGCGCGCCAGACCACGTTCCGGTCGCGGCCGGGTGTCTCCGGCACGGTGCACACGTCGGAGTGCCAGAGCTCGTTCGCGGCCAGCACGGTCCAGCTCGCGTCGCAGACGCAGACCGCGACCTCGGTCAGCCGGTCGAGCATGCGGCGGGCCGGTTCGGTGACCTCCCGCGGGACCTGGCCGTCGGGCTCGGGGGAGGCGGCGAACCCGGCCAGGGCCCGGAGCCGCACGTGTTCTTCCGGGCTCAGCCGCAGAGCGCGGGCCAGCGCGTCGACCACACTCGGGGACGGTCGGCGGCGGCCCTGCTCCAGGCGTTTCATGTGTTCCCCGGAGACGCCCACGATGCCGGCGAGCTCCTCCCGGCGCAGGCCGGGTACGCGCCGCGTGGCGGGCAACGACGCCGGCACCCCGGCTTCGTCCGGTGTCAGCCGCCGGCGCAGGGTCCGCAGCGTGTTCCCGAAGTCGTCGTCCCGCCACACGGCTTCATTGTGTCAGTCGCGGGCCAGGCGCGGTCCACCCGGGACCGCGGCGTCGGCGGCGTCGATCGGCTCCATGTAGAACCGCGACCGGCGGATCAGGCCGTCGCGCACCGTGATGATGACGACGCCCTTCAGCTCCTGCCCGGCTGCCTGGGTGTAATGCCACTCGCCCCACACCTCGTCGCCGACCTCGACCGCGTTCGTCATGGCGATCGTGATGTCCGGCGACATCGTGAAGATCATTTCCCAGTTCCGGCGCACCTGCTCCGGCCCCTGGAAGTCCCGGCCCGGGTGGGCCGGCCATTCACCGGAGAAGTCCGGGCCGAAACAGGACGAGACCGCGTCCAGGTCGTGGTTGTTCAGCGCTTTGATCAGTTGCTCTACCAGGGGATTGCTCATGACGAACCACGCTATTCGCCGGGGCGGGAGGCCTGCCGGGGCCAGGATGTACCACCCGCGAGACAAATCAGTTGCGCCCGCAGAAGTGGCCCGGCACCATCGTCATCACCAAGTAGTGCCTGAGTGCCCGGAATCGAAGGGAGAGAAGACCATGCGAGCGACGCCTGCGCGACTGCCCCGTCCCCTGCCTGCCCTCTCCGTTTCGACTCCCCCGAAGGACATCTCACCGTGCACGAAAATGATCAAGAATTCGGCCGTCGCCGTCGCGGGCGCCGCCGTTTCGACGACGAGCTCAACGACTCGTATTCTCTGGACGAGCTGACCCCTCGCCCGGTCCGCCCGGAACCCGAGCCCGACCCGGACACCCCCGCCACCGGGGACCGGTGGAGCACCTGGGGTGAGACATCCCCCACCGCTCGGGGCCCGCGTCCTCACCCGGACTGGCTGGTCATCGAATCAGCAGCGGTGGATACCGATCTGGGTCTGCTGAAGACCGGTAAGGAAGCCGACGTCTCGCTGCTGCGCCGCGGTGTGCCGGGCACCGACCGCTCGTGTCTGCTGGCCTGCAAGCAGTATCGCTCGTCCGAGCACCGCCTGTTCCACCGCGACGCGGGGTACATGGAGGGGCGTCGGATGCGTGAGTCGCGCAGCAACCGCGCGATGGACCGGCGTACCGACTTCGGCCGGGAACTCATCGCGGAGCAGTGGGCCGGGGCCGAGTTCGAGGCCCTGAGCCGACTCTGGCAGACCAGCCGGGAGCGGGGGCGCCCGGTCGTGCCCTATCCCGTGCAGATTCTGGGCACGGAACTCCTGATGGAGTTCGTCGGCGACCACGGAACCGGCCACGGTGCGCCACGTCTGGCGCAGGTGCGGCCCACTCCCGAGGAGGCGCAAGACCTCTGGCGGCAGGCGGTCTCGGCGATCGGGCTGATGGCCCGCTGTGGTCTGGCCCACGGTGACCTGTCCGCCTACAACGTCCTGGTGCACGACGGGCAGCTGGTCCTGATCGACCTGCCCCAGGTGGTCGATCTCATCGCCAACCCCTACGGCCCGAAATTTCTGTACCGGGACGTCGGCAACCTGGCCGCCTGGTTCGGTGCCCGGGGCGTCCCCGGGATCGACGCGCGGCAGGTCACGCAGGAGCTGCTGGCCGAGGCCGGAGTGTACTGACAACGCCGTCGGCCCGCCCCGAAAGCCTCTCCGGGCGGGCCGACGGCGACTGCTCTAGGAGATCAGGTCCTCGGGCAGCTCCTGCGGCTGCGGTGCGCCCGGGTGCCGGATCGAGTCACGGCCCCGGCGGGCCGAGAGCTTGCCCGTAGTGGTCTCCAGCGATTTCGTCAGCTTGGGGACGGCACCGTGGTACGCATCGTGCACGTTCCCGGCGGAGTGTGTCACGACCAGTGACTTGACGCCGGCGATCCGCGCGTCCAGGGAGCACCGGATGTCGTCGGTCCCGGGCTTGTCGCCGTTCTGGTCGCTCAGGTGCACCTCGACGCGGACCAGCTGGTCGGAGAAGCGCGAGAGCGACTCAAGGAGCTGTTCCTCGATCCAGTCCGTCTCCGTCTTGATGTACTTGTCGGTCTGAACCTGAACCTGCACGGGCTTACCTCCATCGCAATCGTCTTACTGCACGGCAGCGTTCCACAAATGGATCAAGGCCGCGACGGGAGATCACGTGGCGGCCGGGCCGCAGATCGAGGGCGTCCGGTATCGTGCAGATACCGGCCGGTCGGTTTGCCAGTCGGCACCGGCCGCCGGGCCTGGGTAGGGATGAAGGACGATGTCGGCATGAGGCAGACGAGTGTTGCGGACGATGTGATGAGGGCGGCCCTGGAGCTGTTCGCCGGCCAGGGGTACGCGAACACGTCGGTGCAACAGGTGGTAGAGGCCGCCGGTGTCACCAAAGGCGCCCTCTACCACTACTTCCAGTCCAAGGACGACCTGCTCTTCGCGATCTACGAGCGGATCCTGTCGGTGCAGACCGAGCACCTGAACGCCATCGTGGAGAAGGAGCTGCCGGTCGGCCAGAGCCTGCGCGAGGTCTGTGTCGACGTGGTCGAGACCTCGGCCGACTTCCTGCTGGAGGGCACGGTCTTCTTCCGCAGCCAGCACATGCTCTCGGCCCCCCGGCAGCAGGAGGTCACCCGCCGGCGCCGGGCCTATCACGAGGTCTTCATCGGCCTTCTGGCGCAGGGGCAGACAGAAGGCCTGTACCGCAAGGACATTCCTGTCACCGTGATGGCGGCGCACTTCTTCTCCGACCTGCACTACCTCTCGTCCTGGTACTCCCCGGCCGGCCCGGAGGACAAGACCACGCTGGCCCACCAGCTCACCGACATGTTCCTCGTGTCGATCGCCGCGTCGAACCGGACCACCGAAACCTGATCCCCCGACCCTCAGGAGCAGCCCGTGTGTGATCTCGCCCCGCCCTTCGTCCTGGAAGTAACCGCACGAACGAGGGACGACCGATGAGCCCGGGCGGTGAAGGGCTGGCCGGGCGGGTGGCCCTGGTCAGTGGGGGAGCCCGGGGCCTGGGCGCCGCCTACGTGCGCGCCCTGCACGAGCGCGGCGCGAGCGTCGTGATCGGCGACGTGCTGGACGAGCAGGGCCGCGCCCTGGCCGAAGACCTCGGTGAACGGGCGCACTTCGCGCACCTGGACGTCACCAGCGAGCAGGACTGGGCCGGGGCCACCGGGGTGGCAGCCGGTCTGGGCGGCGTGCACGTGCTGGTGAACAACGCGGGCATCGCCAACGCCGGGCGCATCGAGACGTACGAACCGGCCCAGTGGCACGCCGTGATCGCGGTCAACCTGACCGGCGTCTACCTGGGCGTGCGGGCCGTGGTGGGAATGATGAAAGACGCCGGTGGCGGCTCGATCATCAACATCTCCTCGGTGCAGGGCATGCGGGGAGGGGCCGCGCTGCACGGGTACACCGCCTCCAAGTGGGGGGTTCGCGGGCTGACCAAGTCGCTCGCGGTCGAGCTGGGCCAGGACGGGATCCGGGTGAACTCGGTGCACCCGGGCTTCGTCGAGACCGACATGACGCAGCGCCTGGACGCCCAGCGGCAGGTCATCCCGCTGGGGCGCATCGCCCAGCCGGAGGATCTGGTCGGCGCGGTGCTGTTCCTGGCGGGCGACGCCTCGGCCTACGTCACCGGGGCGGAACTGGTGGTCGACGGGGGCATGATCGCCGGGGTCCCGTACAGATAGGACAAAAACATACCGTCCGGTCGGTTTAGGTCGTAGGGTGGCGATAACCGACTCAATGAGGTGTCGATGGCCACACACGGTGCGGCGACGGAAAGACCCGTTCCCCGTTTACGCATACAGGGACTCGGAGTACGGTTCGGCGGTCTGGACGCCCTGGTCGACGTCGGCCTCGAGGTCGGCGACGGTGAGGTCGTCGGCCTCATCGGCCCCAACGGGGCCGGCAAGACCACCCTGTTCAACGCCGTGTGCGCCCTGGTCCGCCCGTCCACCGGCACGATCGAGACGGCCGGGGTGCCCGCCCCCGGGCGCCCCGACCGCCTGGCCGCCGCGGGTATCGCCCGCACCCTCCAGGGCCTGGGCGTCCTGCCCGGGCTCAGCGTGCTGGAGAACGTCCTGGTCTCGGTGCTGGACCGCCCGGACCGCAACGGCCGGGCCCGGGTCGCCCTGGAACGCGTCGGCCTGGGCGCCCGGTCCGGCGACCCGGTCGGCGCCCTGCCCTACCCGGAGCAGAAACGCGTCGCCCTGGCCCGCGCCCTGGCCACCGGTCCGAGCCTGCTCCTGCTGGACGAGCCCGCCGGCGGTCTGGGCCCGGCCGACGTCCTCGACCTGAGCACCACGATCCGCGAGGTCGCGGCCGGCGGGTGCGCGGTGCTGCTGGTCGAGCACCACGTCGACTTCGTCATGGGCGTCTGCGACCGGGTCGTCGTCCTGGACTTCGGCCGGGTCATCGCCACCGGCCGCCCCGAGGAGGTGCGCCGCGACCCCGCGGTCGAGGAGGCCTACCTCGGCCTGGCGGTGGACCGATGACCGCAGCCCTCGAGATCCGCCGCCTCACCGCCGGTTACGGGGCCGAACCGGTCCTGCGGGAGGTCAGCCTCCAGGTCCCCGACGGCCAGGTCGTCACCCTGCTCGGCGCCAACGGGGCCGGCAAGACGACCTTGCTGCGCGCCGTCTCCGGTCTCCTGCCCACCACCGGGACGGTGCTGCTGCGCGAGCAGGACCTCAGCGACGTGCCCCCCGAACAACGCGTCCGCCGTGGCCTGGCCCACGTGCCCGAAGGCCGCGGCGTCATCGCCGAACTCACCGTCGAGGAGAACCTGCGCCTGGGCGGTCTGTGGCGCCACGGCCGCACCGCCCTGCGCGAGCGCACCGACGCCGAGTACCAGCGCTTCGAGCCCCTGGCCCGCCGCCGTAAAGCCCTGGGGCACCAGCTCTCCGGCGGCGAACGACAGATGCTGGCTCTGGCCCGCGCCCTGGTCGCCGCCCCCGACGTCCTGCTGCTCGACGAACCCTCCCTCGGCCTCGCCCCCCAGGTCGTGCACTCGATCATGCAGACACTGCGCGACCTGTGCGACAGCACCGGCCTGACCGTCCTGCTCGCCGAGCAGAACGCCGCCGGCGCCCTGTCCATCGCCGACCGCGGCGTGGTCCTGCATCTGGGAGAGGTCCGCTCCGACGGCCCGGCTGCCCAGATCGCTCAGGACGAGGCCCTCCGACACGCCTATCTCGGCTATTGAGGGGGTACTGATGGATCGTTTCGTCTTCCTTCTGGCCACCGGGATCGCGGACGGCGTCGTGTTCGCCCTCTTCGCCCTCTCCCTGGTCCTGATCTGGCGCTCCACGCGGATCATCAACTTCGCCGCCGCGGCCATGGCCGTGACCGCCTGCTACCTCGCGCTCGCCGTCACCGACCTGACCGGCAGCTACTGGGCCGGCCTGATCATCGCGGTGCTGGTCGGCGGCACCCTCGGCTGGGCCGTCGAGCGAGGAGTCATGCGCGCCGCCCGCGACCCCCTCTCCGGGGTCATCCTGGCCATCGGGACCGTGATGGTGCTCCAGGCCCTCACCGGCATCCTGGCCGGACCCCAGTCCCGTCCCGCCCCTGTCCCTTTCGGCGACCGGCCGGTGATCGTCGGCGGAGTGCCGACCCTGTCCCCGTACGACCTGTTCGTCATCGCCGTCGCGGTCACCCTCACCGCCGGACTGCACACCCTGTTCGCCCGCACCTCCCTGGGCCTGCAGATGCGCGCGGCCGCCTTCGCCCCCGAGATGTCCCGCCTGCTCGGCGTTCCCGTCGCCCGGATGCGCACGCTCGGCTGGATCCTGGCCGCGGCCGTCGGGGCGCTCGCGGTACTGCTGGCCGTACCGGGCGAACTGGGCCTGGATCCGCACGCCGGGGACCCGCTGTTCGTCAGCGCCTTCGCGGTCGCGGTGATCGGCGGCCTGGACTCCGCCGAGGGCGCGGTGATCGGTGGCCTGCTGGTGGGCGTCCTCGTCAGCCTGGTCACCGGCTACCTCGGCGCGGCCGTGGCCCCTCTGGGTGTGCTGGCCCTGCTGGCCCTCGTGCTGCTGGTTCGCCCGGCCGGCCTGTTCGCCGGGGTGGAGGCGAGGCGGGTATGAACCAGAATCCGCGCCGCATCGTCCTTCTCACCGTCGGCGGCCTGGTCGTCGCGTTGGCCGGGACGTTCCTGCTCGACCCTTACCGCAACTACCTGCTGGCCCTGGTGGCCGCCCACCTGTGCGCCATCGCCGGGCTGAGCCTGCTGATCGGGCGCACCGGCCAGCTGTCGCTGGGGCACGCGGCGCTGATGGCCGCCGGGGGCTACGGGTACGTGGCCGGGGTGAAGTTGGGAGACGGTGCCGTACCGGACGGCCTGCAACCGGTGCTCGGCCTGATCGTGGCGGTGGTGACCGCCTCGGTCGTGGGCCTGCTGCTGGGGCTGGCCGGGGCCCGCCTGCACGGCCCGTACCTGGCCGGGCTCACCCTGGCGGTGGTCCTGGCCCTGCCCGCGCTGACCTCCCAGATCCCGGCCCTGGGCGGCGACCAGGGCCTGATGGTGCCCTTTCGTTCGGTGCCGCAAGCCCTGTCGTCACTGATCGCCCTGGAGCAGTGGCAGGCCTGGATCGCTCTCACCGTGGTGGCCGTCGTCCTGGGAGTGCTGGCAACGGTGGACGCGGGTGCGTCCGGGATCCGGATGCGAGCGGTCCGGGACGACGAGGTGGCCGCCGCCCTGGCCGGTATCCGCCCGGGGCGCATCAAGGTCCAGGCGTTCGTGCTGTCCGCCGCCGCGGCCGGAGCCGGAGGCGGGGTGCTGTGTTTCGTCGACTCCGGGGTCCGGCCCGGCGGGTACGGCGTGACGCTGTCACTGCTGCTCGTGGTCGGTGTCGTCGTCGGCGGTACCGGCCGGCTGGCGGGGGCGGCGATCGGTGCCGCGCTCGTGGTGCTGTTGCCCTGGCTGATCGGGCTGGGCACGTCCGGCCTCGACCTGCCGGCCGAGGCGGCCCAGCGACTGGACGGCAATCTCGCCGTGCTGGTGTTCGGCCTGCTCCTGATCGGTCTCACCGTTGCGGCCCCCACCGGCGCCCTCGGGCTCCTGACCCGGGCCGGGGCGTCCCGTAAGAGATCCGCACCATCCATCCCGACAACGTCGAAGGACTGACAATGACGTCGCGTTCACGGCCCGCAATTCGTCGTCCGGCCACGGTGTTCCTCGCCGTGGCCATGATCGGTGCCACTGCCCTGACCGCCTGCAGCACCCCGGAGAAGTCCGGGTCGTCGGGGGAGGCGAAAGACGTCCCCGGCGTTACCAGGACCTCCGTCAAGATCGGCACCCACACCCCACTGACGGGCCCGGCCTCGGCCGGGTACGCGCCGATCTCGAAGGCCGCGGCGGCCTACTTCGCCTACCTGAACGCCAAGGGAGGGGTGAACGGCCGCAAGATTGACTACGTGGTCAAGGACGACGGCTACAACCCGGCCACGACCTCCACCGTGGTGCGCGAACTGGTGCAGCAGGACCAGGTCTTCGCGATCGTGAACGGCCTCGGAACCCCGACCCACGCGGCCGTGGTGGACTACCTGAACCAGCAGAAGGTGCCCGACCTCTTCGTCGCCTCCGGGGCCAGCCTCTGGAACCAGCCCGAGAAGTCACCCCAGACGTTCGGATTCAACCTGGACTACGTGCGGGAGGGCAAGATCCTCGCGCACTACCTGCAGGAGAAGAACCCGGACGCCACGTTCTGCGTGCTGCGCCAGGACGACGACTTCGGCAAGGACCTGACCACGGGTATCACCCAGGTCCTGGGCAAGGTCACGGCCGAGCAGAAGTACGCGGTGTCGAACGAGTCGCTCACCGCCCAGATCGGTGCGCTCCAGCAGGCCGGCTGCACCGTGAACCTGCTGGGCACGGTGACCCCCTTCACCGCGCTGGCGCTGGGGACCGCGGCCAAGATGGGCTACCGCGCGCAGTGGGCGGCTTCCTCCTCCGGCGGTGACTACCCCTCGCTGGTGGGCTATCTGGGAGAGGACGTGGGCCCGAAGCTGCTGGAGGGCCTGGTCGCGGCGAACTACCTGCCGTTCGACGCGGACGACGACTGGGTCAAGCTGTTCCGGCAGATCAACACCGAGTACAACGCCGACGCGCCGTTCACCGGCAACACCATCTACGGCATGTCGATGGCCTACACCTTCGCCGAGGCTCTCGGCCGGGCCGGCCAGAACCCGACCCGTGAAGGCATCGTCGAGGCACTGCAGTCGGGCTCGGTGAAGTCGAACGGGATCACCCCGGCGGCCTTCTCCGCCACCAACCACGATCCGTTCGGTGGAGCCGGGATCACCGTGGTGAGCAAGGGCGTTCAGGCCTACCTGGACGGCCAGGTGTTCACGACCGACGCGCAGGCCGGCCCGGTCGAGGCGTACACCGGGCCGGCCGTCGCCCTTACGGGCGAGGGAATTCCGGGGAAGTAGCACCCGAGGCGTTCCCGGCCGGTGCGTGCTCGGCGACCAGCTCACGCTTGAGCAGCTTGCCACTCGCACCGGTCGGCAGCGTCTGACGTACATGCACGACCCGCGGGTACTTGTAGGCGGCGATCCGTTCCCGGGTGAAGGCCAGGATCTCCTCCCCGTTCAGTGACTGCCCGGGGGCGGCCACCACCGCCGCGTGGACCTCCTGCCCGTGCACCGGGTCGGGCACCCCGAACACCGCGACCTGGGCGACCGCCGGGTGCCGCAGGATCACGTCCTCGACCTCGCGCGGGTACACGTTGTACCCGTTGCGCACGATCATGTCCTTCTTGCGGTCGACGACGGTGATCACGCCGTCCTCGTCCTTGGTGCCGAGGTCACCGGTGCGGAACCAGCCGTCCACGACCGCCGAGGCGGTCGCCTCGGGATTGCCCAGGTAGCCCTTGAAGAGGTTGTGGCCCCGGACCACCAGCTCACCGAGCTGACCGGCGTCCACCAGCTTGATCTCCCCCTCGAGAACCGGGTCGGCGACCTCGACGTCGACACCCCACAGAGCCCGCCCGACCGTACCGGGCCGGGTCGGCTCGCCGACGTAGTTGAACGAGACCGTGGGCGAGGTCTCGGTGAGCCCGTAACCCTCGTGAACCGAAGCGCCGAAAGCCTTCTCGAAGGCCTCCAGGAGCGGCACGGGCAGCGCGGCGCCACCGGACACCGCGTACCGCAGGGGCGGCGTCTCGTTACTGCGGGCCGCCGCCTGCACCACGCCCAGGAACATGGTGGGAACGGCGGTGAAGATCGTCGCGCCGTGACGCACCATCAGGGCCAGGGCCTCGTCCGGATCGAACCGCGGCAGCAGGAGCACGGTGGCGCCCCGACGGAACCCGATGTTCAGCACCGAGGACTGGCCGAAGGTGTGGAAGAACGGCAGACCGCCGAAGATCACGTCGTCGGGCTGGACGTCGCCGCTGTCGATGAGCGCGACGTGCACCTGCTCGACCAGGGCCAGATGACTGGAGACCGCCCCCTTGGGGCGCCCCGTCGTCCCACTGGTGTACAGAATCGTGGCCGGGGCCAGGGGATTGACCGAGGCGTAGGTGCGGATCGGGGTGCTCGTGCGGGCCTCGTCCTCCAGGCGGGCCACCGGTGCACCGTCGGGAGCCAGCACCGTCACCACCGGGACCCCGGCCGCGGCGGCCGCCGGCAGCCCCTCGCCGAGCGCCGGGGCGGCCAGGACCAGGAGGGATGCCCCGCTGTCACGCAGCACGTGCTCGATCTCCCCGGCCTTGAACAGCAGGTGCACCGGCACGACGACGGCGCCGAGGGAGAGCACGGCGTAGTAGACACGGGCGAAGTCCGGCACGTTGGGCACCAGCATCGCCACGCGGGTGCCCGGACCGACTCCGCGGTCGGCCAGTGCCCCGGCGTAGGAGCGGGTCTGATCCCAGAGCGGGCCGTAGGCGATGGACTGGTCCCCGCTGATCAGGGCGGTGCGGTCGGGTGTGCGGCGGGCGGTCTCGGCCAGGATGGCGGCCACCGAGAGGGTGCCGTGGCCGGGGCCGGCCAGGGCTTGGTCGTTTTCGGGGGTCATCGGTGTTTCCCTTTCTCGTCCTTGAGCGGGTACCGGATGCTGGTCTAAAGGGCTGAAGAACGGCGGAACTCGGCCCGGCCGAGAGAAGACAGGTGCACCTCGTCGGGGCCGTCGGCCAGACGCAGCGTGCGGATGCCGGCCCACAGACCGGCCAGCGGCACGTCCTGGGAGACCCCGGCCGCGCCGAAGATCTGGATCACCCGGTCGAGGATCTCCTGAACAGCCCGGGGCACGGCAATTTTGATGGCCTGAATCTCGGTCATCGCGGCCTTGTTGCCGACGGTGTCCATCAGCCAGGCGGTCTTGAACACCAGCAGGCGCAGCGCCTCGATCTGGATCCGGGCCCCGGCCACCCATTCACGCACCACGCCCCGTTCGGACAGGGTCCGGCCGAACGCCGACCGGTCCGCGGCCCGCTCCCGGGCCAGGTCGAGAGCGCGCTCGGCGGTACCGAGCGAGCGCATGCAGTGGTGGATACGGCCGGGGCCGAGCCGGGCCTGGGCGATCGCGAAACCCTCACCCGGACCACCCAGGATCGCGTCCGCGGGCACCCGCACCTCGTCGAAGGCGATCTCGGCGTGGCCGCCGTGCTCGCGGTCGTCGTAGCCGAAAACAGTGAGCGGACGGACGATGTGCACGCCTTCGGTCTCCCGGGGCACCAGGATCATGCTCTGCTGCCGGTGGCGGGCCGCGTCCGGGTCGGTGATCCCCATGACGATCAGCAGGCGGGCGTCGGGGCTCATCGCTCCCGTCGACCACCACTTGCGGCCGCTGATCACCCAGTCGTCGCCGTCGCGGCGGATCCGGGTGCCGATCTGGGTGGCGTCGGAGGAGGCGACACCGGGCTCGGTCATGCAGAACGACGATCGGATCTGCGCCTCCAGCAACGGGTTCAGCCATCGTTCCCGCTGGGCCGGGGTGCCGAACTCGGCCAGGAGCTCCATGTTGCCGGTGTCGGGGGCGGCGCAGTTCATCGCCACCGGGGCCAGCTGGGGGGAGTGCCCGGTCAGTTCGGCGATCGGCGCGTACTGCAGCTGGCTGAGCCCGGCGCCGTGCTCGCCGGGCAGGAACAGGTTCCACAGCCCGGCCTCGCGGGCCCGGACCTGGAGGTCCTGGATCACCGGGGGCCGCCCCCACCGGCCGGGGTCGGCGGCGAGCTGTTCATCCAGTTCCGGCTCGGCCGGCAGAACCTGGTCGGCGATGAAGGCCCGGGCCCGGTCGGTCAGGTCCCGGGTGCTGGGGTCGGGTGCGAAATCCACGGATTCTCCTCGGCTCTCGACAGTTGGTTCAGCCCGTGCACGGCCAGCGGAACGGCGAGGTCGCCGACCGTTTCGAACCCGGTGCCGACCGTGCCCCCGGCCTGGTAGCGGAAGTAGACGCCCTCGAGGATCACGGCCAGCTTGTAGGCGGCGAAGGCGCGGTACCAGGACAGATGGTCCACCCGCGTCCCGAGCACCTCGCAGTACGTGTCGAGCAGTTCCGGGAACGAGGGGTAGCCCGCCGCCGGGTCGACGGCGCTCACGGCCGTGCCCGGGCTGATCGTATGGATCTCCCAGTAGAGGCCGAGCAGCCCGACGTCGACCGCGGTGTCGCCGAGGGAAGACAGCTCCCAGTCGAGGATCGCGCTGATCGAGGTGCCGTCCACCAGGGCGTTGTCGAGCCGGAAGTCGCCGTGCACGAGTCCGTTGCGCCGGGTGGTCGGTACGCCGTCGCGCAGCCGTTCCTGGAGCCGGTCGAGCTGGGGCAGCTCGCGTGAGCGGGAGCCGTCGTACTGCAGCCCCCAGCGGTGCAGCTGGCGCACGAGGTAGCCGTCGGGGCGGCCGAAGTCGCCCAGGCCGATGCGGGCCGGGTCGAGGCGGTGCAGTTCGGCCAGCAGCCGGATCAGCTCGAAACTGACGTCGCGCAGCGCGGTGGGGGAGTAGGCGGCGTTCTGGTGGCGGCGGGCCAGGGCCTGGCCGGGCATGCGGGTCATCAGGTAGAAGGACGAGTCCAGACCGGTGGACGCGTCGGGCGAGCGTTGCAGGGCCAGGGTGGCGGGTACGGGGACGCCGGTGCCGGCCAGGGCGCTGATCACCCGGTGCTCGCGGGCCATGTCGTGGGCGGTGGCCTGGACGTGGCCCAGCGGTGGGCGGCGCAGGACCAGGGGCCGGGTCGCGCCGTCGATGCCGTAGGTGACGTTGGAGCGCCCGCCGGTCATCAGGGCGGCCGACAGCGGTCGGGGCCCGGTCAGACCGGGATGGGTTCGCCGCAGCCAGCTCTCGAAGACCGGTACGTCCAGGCCGGGGGTGGGCGAGTGCGGGTCGTCCGTCATCCGTGATCCTCTCGCCCGGGAACAGTCTGGAGCCGTGAGTCGAGGTAAGCATACCGCGCAGTCGGTTTGTCGTAGGGGGGATCGACGGGCTACCGTTCATGGCGCTCGTTGACTTCGCCGACCGTCCAGGAGCCCCGTGTGCGTGTACTGATCGTCACCACTGGATCGCGCGGGGACGTTGCGCCGTACCTGGGTCTCGGCCGGCACCTGGCGGACCATGGACACCAGGTCGCGATCGCTGCGCACGACACGTTCGAAGAGATGGTCCGGGAGACCAATCTGGAATGGCGCCGGATACCCGGCGATCCCAACGCCCTGATTGCCGGTAGCCTGCAGAGACAGGTGCCTGGAAAGCCGCTCCCCACGATGTCCGACTTCCTCGACGGCGTCGCCGACGGGATTGTGGACGCGGCCGGGCAAGGCACCGATGTGATGGTGACCTGCCTGGGCCAGGCCCCGGTAAGCCTGCTGGTCGCGGATGCACTCGGCGTACCCAGCCTTGGCGCATACCTCATACCTTCGATTCCCACCGACCAGTTCGCCCTCCCTCGGGCCACCTGGTCAGGCGCGGGTCATCGGGCCGACGGGCGGCGCATGATGTCCGGCGCCCGGCGGCACTACATCGACGTGCTGCCCCGGCTGGCCCGGCGCCTCGGCCTGGCCTCGAGTGCGGTCGATGGCATCTGGGAACGATGGCTGGGTGACAACGGCTGGCCGATCTGCCTCGGATATAGCCCCAGCGTCGTCCCCCGGCCGTCCGACTGGCCGAGCAATGTCGAGGTGACCGGTTACTGGTGGCCGCCGGTACCAGCTGATTGGGCCCCTGATCCTGTCCTGGTTGAGTTCCTTGAGGCTGGGCCGGAACCCGTCTTCGTCGGTTTCGGCAGCATGGTGGTCGATGACGGAGACCGCCTGGGACCGCTGGTAGCTGAAGCAGTCAGCACCGCGGGAGTGCGCGCGGTCGTGCAGGCCGGCTGGGCGGGATTGGCGGTCGCGGGGGACAACATCCTCTCGATCGGCAGCGTTCCGCACGAGTGGTTGTTGCCTCGCACCTGCGCTGCTGTGCACCACGCGGGAGCTGGGACGACCGGTGCGGTCTTACGCGCGGGCGTTCCGGCGGTGCCAGTGCCGGTAACTGCGGACCAGCCGTACTGGGCCCAGCTTGTGCACGAGCTTGGAAGCGCCACCGCTCCAATGCCTTACGGCCAGCTCACGTCCCAGGGTCTGGCTCGGGCGATCACCGAAGCTCTGAGCCTGGATCATGCGCGGGTCGACGAACTGGCGCGTTCGGTGAAGGCAGATGACGGTGCTGGGCAGGTGTTGTCACGGATAAATGCCCTGGTCCAGGACGGGCCTTACTGACGCCCCATCCAGGAACGCCTTGGTCCGCCGCCGGGCCCTCCCAGATTCTCAGGCTCCGTCCTGGCTGGGCAGTGATTGTGCCGACGATCTTCGCAACCTGGAACAGTTTCTGGAATCCCTTTTTCTGGCGGGCCGAGGTCAGGTAGTCCTTGTCACTGACGACGAGTGCGTCTCCGTCGTCATCCCATACCTTGAGGTCAGGATCTTCTGGGGGCGGGGACGAAGGCCTGCCGTCGCAGAGGCGCTACCGCGAAGGTGGACGTCCCGGCGTCCTGATCTGCGGTGCCGCAACGGCACACGGCCGAACTGTCCATGCGCACGATCGTTCACGGTGGCCCCTGCTTCCCGGCGAAGGGGGCACCTCCCGGCCAAAGGCTGGGGGATTGCCTGATCACGAATGAAGGGGTGAGGCCTTATCGGACGAGGAGGTCCCGTTCGATCGCGGCGCGTAGGTGGGCGGGGATCGGGATCGGGCGGCGGGTTTTCGCGTCGACGAAGACATGGACGAAGCGGCCTGTGGCCGCCGGTTCGGTGTTGTCCTCGTCTGCCTGCTGGCGGTGGATGGCCAGTTCCCAGGTGACGCTGCTGGTGCCCAGGCGTCCCGCCCGCAGACCTACCCGCATGACGTCGGGGAAGGAGATCGGGGCTCGGTACTCGCAGGCCGACGATACGCAGATCGCGATCTCCGTGCCGCCGGCCGGGACCAGGCCGGCCGTGATCAGCCAGGTGTTGATCGTGGTGTCCATCGCCTCGTAGTAGACGGCGTTGTTCACGTGGGCGTACTGGTCGTTGTCGTTCCAGCGGGTGGGGAAGAGGCCGTGGTGGCCGTAGTCGCTCATCGGCTCAACCACCCGACCGCATGACGAACGCGAACGCTGCCCGTACGCGTCCACTGCTGGGCGTCTCCCCGGTGATCAGGTCGGCGTAGGTGTGGGACTCGGAGATCCGGACCAGCAGGTACGCCAGGTCGGCCGGGCTGATGGCCGTGCCGAACGGCTGGTCGCCCATCTCCGCCTGCACCAGGTGCTCGACCACCGCGACGTAGCGTCGCTGGATCTCGCTCTCGTTGGTGGTCAGCAGGCGCAGGGCGCGGGCGGGTTCGCGTCGCAGGAAGGTGCGGAAGTAGTCGGCCGAGATCAGGTCTTCGGCGAAGGCGGTGAGGACCGCGACGACCCGCTCGGCACCCTTCAGGTCGGCGTGCGCCCGATCGGCCTGCGACAACGTGGGGACGGCCAGCGACCAGAGCAATTCCGACAGCAAGTTGTCGCGGTTGCCCACCCAGCGGAACAGGGACGTGCGGTCGATGCCCAGAGTGGCTGCGAGGCGGCCCATGTCGATGCGCTGACCGGCCACGAACGTCTCTCGGGCCAGGCGGAACACCGAGACCGTGTCGGGGCGCTCGGCGCTGTCCAGGCGCTGGGATAGCCAGGACGGCGCACTGGCCGTCCCGATCAGGGCCAGCGGGGTGCCGTGCGATCCGGGTGGTCCCTCGGCGAATGACGTGGCGGCCTTCGGCATATCCAGACTCTAGACCGCGCCTCCGGTTGTGGTGCAACATTCTGCAAAGTGATGCACGGGTGCTCGGTCGATGATGCTCGAGGAGGCCACGACCGACACGATCCGGAACGTCCCCCCGGAACCGGTTGCGCCAGAGCTCATTCCGGAGACGCTGGAGGCCGAATTCGACGGCTTCAGGCCGATCTGAGCCCGCTGGAGCAGGAGAGGGCCATGCAGGTGCGGGCCTTCCTGGAGCGCGAGGTGCGCCCGATCGTGAACGATTACCGGGACCGGGCCGAGTTTCCGCACCAGATCATCCAGTCCATCGCCGATCTGGGGCTCTTCGGGATGCAGATCGCCGAGACGGCCCGGTTCGAGAACAGTTCCGTGTTCCGGGGCTGGGTCGCGCTGGAGACCGGGCGGGTCGACGGCCACGTTCGTCGGGGTGCAGAGCGATCTGTCGATGCGCGCAATCGCCCTGGGCGGCTCATCGGGTGTTGCTGGGCGGCAAAGGAATCACGCTGGAAGGGGGAGCGGCCCGGTACTTCGCCGACGCGCTCTACTCGCTGGAGGGCGCGCGCGACATGAGCAATCTGATCGTGGGCCGCGACATCACCGGGGTGTCGGCCTTCGTCCGAGTCAGGTGCGGCGCAGCACCGAGACGACCTTGCCGAGGATGGTCGCGTGGTCACCGTCGATGTCGGCGTAGGCCGGGTTCCGGGGTTCCAGGATCACGTGACCGTCCTGGCGGCGGAACACCTTGACGGTGGCCTCGTCGTCGATCAGGGCCGCGACGATCTCGCCGTTGTAGGCCTCGGGCTGCTGCTTGACCACGACGATGTCGCCGTCGCAGATGGCCGCCTCGATCATCGAGTCGCCGCGCACCCGCAGTGCGAACAAGGTGCCCTTGCCGACCAGGTCGCGGGGCAGGGAGAGCATCTCGTCGGAGATCTCCTGGGCCAGGATCGGTGTGCCCGCGGCGATGTCGCCCAGCACGGGGACGCCGATCGTGCCCGGCTCGGCACCGGGTCGCGGTCCTTCCTCAGCGGCCAGGAACATCCGGACGTCGACCGGCCGGGTGGAGCGCCCGCGGCGCAGGAACCCCAGCTCCTCCAGCCGGCGCAGGTGCCGGCTGACCGTCGAGGTGGAGGCCAGGCCGACCGCGTCGGCGATCTCCCGCGTGGAGGGGGAGTAGCCGTACCGCACCGCCGACTTCTGGATGACGGCCAGGATCTGGCGCTGCCGGTCGTTCAGTATCGACGTGTCCATCGCGTCCAGATCTTCAAGCACCAGCAAATAGTCGCAGACGCGTAGTTCCTCCTTCGCACCGGCTCGACTACGGTGTCATCGGTACAAAACCGGCATAAGGAGACCTATGAGCTCGCTGAGCGACACCGAGACCGAGCTGCGCCGCCCGACCGCCGTCATCACGGCCGACATCAAGGCGAACGCCATCCAGGCCTTCGGCGAGCTGGCGGCCCGTGGACCGGTCTTACGTGTCACCCTCAGCAACGGCCTGGACGCCTGGGCGGTGCTCTCCTACGACGCGGCCCGCGCCGCGCTGACCCACCCGGCGCTGCTGCACGACGCGACCCCGGCCGAGAAGGCGCTCGATGCCGTCGGATACACCATGCACAAGGTCGGGCAGGGCATCGCCGGCTCGATGCTGATGTCCGACCCGCCCGACCACACCCGCCTGCGCCGCCTGGTGGCCCCGACCTTCAGCCCGCGCCGCACCAAGCTGCTGGCCGACCGCGTGCACGAGATCACCGCCGAACTGCTCGACGCGATGGGCCCGGCCGGTGAGGCCGAGCTGGTCGAGGCATTCACCGCGCCGCTGCCCATCACCGTCATCTGCGAACTGCTCGGCGTTCCGGTGCCGGAGCGGGCGGCCTTCCGGCAGTGGACGAACGACATGCTCGACCTGCCCTCACAGAAGCAGCGCACCGCCGCGGCCAGCCTCTACGGCTACCTGTCCGGCCTGGTCGAGCGCAAACAGGCCGAACCGGGCGACGACCTGCTGTCCGACCTGATCGCGCAGCACAACCACGAGGACGGGCGGCTCTCGCGCCAGGAGCTGATCGGCACCGCCGTCCTGCTCGTGGTCGCCGGGCACGACACGACCGTCAACCTGCTGGGCAACGCCCTGGCGGCGCTGTTCCGCCGGCCCGACCAGGCTCAGATCCTGCGGGAGCGGCCCGAGCTGATCCCCGGCGCGGTCGAGGAGTTCCTGCGCCTGGACTCCTCGGTGGAACTGGCCACGCTGCGCTACGCCGCCGAAGACCTCGAGCTGGCCGGAGTACCCATCCGCCGCGGTGACGTGATCGCGGTCTACCTGGGCCAGGCCAACCGCGACGCCCCGCAGAACGACGACGGCGACCGCGACGTCCTCGATGTGACCCGGCCCAGCGCCCGCCACATCGCCTTCGGCCACGGCATCCACCACTGCCTGGGCGCACCCCTGGCCCGGATGGAGGCGACCATCGCCCTCGGTGCCCTGCTGCAGCGCTTCCCCGACCTGGAACCGGCGACCGGCCCGGACGACGTGCAATGGATCCCCTCCGGCATGATGCGCGGGCCGATCTCGCTGCCCGTGCGGTTCACGCCGGTGGGGTGAAGATCCTCAGCGGTTGATTCCGTCGGTCCGGGAGGAGTCCTCGAGCGCGTCTTCCTGCGCCTCGTCCTCCTGGATCTCCCGGAAGTTGATGTACGAGTAGACGACCGTCGCCGCCGCGATCAGCCCGGAGAAGATCAGCGAGGCACCAGCACCCCAGCCTCCGGGCAGCCACCACCGATCATCCAGCGGCCACCACTGCGGCGTAGCCGGGTGCAGACCCCATACGACGCCGATGCCCATCAGGCACGCGATCCCCAGCACCGAGGCGGCGATGCGCAACGGGCTGGCGACACCGTCGGCGGCCGTGCGCAGAGCCGCCTTCCGCACCGGCTCCAGGCGGCGTTCGGCCCACTCGTACTGCGTGGCCAGCACCGCCAGACCGGCGAACAGGGCCAGCAGGCCGGGGCCGGGCAGGACGAGGGCCGCGATCCCCACCAGCACGAGCGCCCAGCCCACGATCTGCAGGGCAATGCTCTTGAGCGCTCCGCCGCCGGGCACCTTCACAGCACACCGCCCGATCCGGTCGACGTCGTCTTGGTGTTCACTGCCCACCTGGTCCCGGGCGTGCGAGACACCCGTCGTGTGTGCGGGCGCGAGGTGACCTCGGACCCCTGATGACCAGGACGTTACTGCCTACGGCACCGCGCCGCCGCCCGAAGATCTACTGCAGCCCGATCATCAGAGGACGCCCGTGGTCGCGAAGCGCTCGCGGTAGGCGGTGGGGGTCAGTCCGAGTTGGCGCTGGAAGGCCCGGCGCATCGTCTCGTCGCTGCTGAAGCCGCCGGCCCGGGCGGCCGTGCTGACCGAGGCGCCGCTCACCAGATACTGCTGCGCGGCCTCCACCCGGCTGACCTCGACGAACCGGCTCGGGGTCATGCCCAGCGCCTGATCGAACATCCGGTGCAGGTGCCGGGCGGACACCCCGGCCCGCCGGGCCAGAGCCTGAACGGTGTGCGGACCGGCCGGGTCGGCGGTCACGGCGTCGAGCACGTCACGCAGGGGCCCGGCCGGTTCGGCGGGCAGGGCCAGACGGGCCGAGAACTGCGACTGACCGCCGGGCCTCCGCATAAATACGACCATCTCCTGGGCCACGTCGCGGGCGACCGAGGCGCCGTGGTCGTCCTCGACCAGCGCCAGGGCCAGATCGATCCCCGCGGTCACCCCGGCCGAACTGAACACGGAACCCGAACGCACGAAAATAGCGTCCGCTGTGACCTTTACCTTCGGATAGGCACGCCGCAGCAGGTCCGCGTGACGCCAGTGCGTCGTCGCCTCACGCCCGTCCAGGATTCCGGCCTCGGCCAGCAGGAACGCTCCCGTGCAGACCGACGCCACCCGCCCGGCCGGGCCACTCAGGCGCCGTAGCGTCGTCACCAGTTCCTGATCCAGTCGCCGGGCGCCCTCGCCGCCAGGCACGATCAACGTGTCGAAACCACCGTCGCCAGCCGCCTCGTCCACACTCAGCCGCACCCCGCTGGAGGTGCGCACCACGGGCCCGGCCAGCCCCACCGTGACGATCTCGTAGCGGCCGAGGCCGGCATCGGCCTCGCTGAAGACCTGCACCGGACCGGCCACGTCGAGCAGCAGCACATCGTCGAAGACCAGCACGCCCACCCGATGAACCATCATCCTGCCCTCAGTTGTCAGGTCCGATTCCGAGGACTGTACGTCCGATCGGTCATCGCGCGGCAGCGGCCTGGTGCTGGAATCTGTGCAGGTGACCAAAACCAGCCTCCAGATCGCCGTCGTCCTCTTCCCTCGCGTCACCGCGCTCGACGCCATCGGGCCCTACGAGATCCTCCAGCGCCTGCCCGGCGCGACCGTGACCTTCGTCGGGCACCAGCGTGGCGAGGTCCGCACCGATAACGGCTTCCTCGGGCTGAGCATCGACCAGACCTTTGAGGACGAGGTGGCCCCCGACGTCGTGGTGGTCCCCGGGGGCATCGGTTCCCGGGCACTACTGGAGGACGAGGTTGCGCTCGGCTGGTTGCGTGGGGCCCACCGCACCACCCGCTTCACGACCTCGGTGTGCACCGGCTCGCTGATCCTGGCCGCCGCCGGGCTCCTGGACGGGCTGACCGCCACGACGCACTGGGAAAACCTCGACGATCTAGCCAAACTTGGAGCCGTCCCGACCTCGGACCGAGTCGTGGAGCACCTGGATCGCCGCATCGTCACCGCGGCCGGCGTCTCCTCCGGTATCGACATGGCCCTGCGCCTGGCCGAGCTCCTGACCGACCGGGTGACGGCGCAGGCCATGCAGCTCATCACCGAGTACGACCCGCAGCCCCCGTTCGACGCGGGCAGCCCGGCCGCCGCCGGGCCGGAGGTCGTGGCGCGGGCCAGGGAAATAGGGCTCCTGAAGGACTGACCTCGATTCCGGTCACCGAGCTCACGTCGGCCCGGGCCTGACGGAGAACACCACCGACCCCCGCCCTCCGCGGGGGAGGGAGGGCGAGGGGCCGGTTGGTGCCTGGAGTAGGCCTACGGAGGGAGGTGGCCTACCCGGTGTCCACTATGCAGTCCGGTCACGTTCTTGGGTGCCGACTACGAGAGCAACCAACCCTACGGACGAGTTGGACGTCAGGTGTAGGAGAACGTGGTTCCACCGTTCTGGCCATGTTCAACATCCCGCAGCTGCTTGACCGGCAGGCGTGCTCGGAGTGGATCGGACACCAGGTCCGCGAGAGTCTGCGGGGGGGGCACTGTCAGTCCTGGGGCGTTGCCGGAGCCGATGCGGCACCGATCACGCCGGTGACGCCTTTCGTTCGCTCTTCTGCGCGTACATTCTCTGGTCGGCCAATGCGCACACGTCGGTGAAGGTCGTCGCACTGGAGAAGACGGCCTGGCCGATCGATGCCGAGACCCCGGCGCCGGCGAGAGCGGATTGGATACGCGCGGACGCATCAATGACCTGCTGCTGCGTCAATCCCACCATCAGGAGGCAGAATTCATCGCCCCCCAGCCGGGCTACCACGTCTGTGCCACGCGCAGCCTCTCGCATGGTCTTGGCGGCCCGGCGCAGGTGTTCGTCGCCGGCCTCATGTCCGAGCGAGTCGTTGATAATCTTCAGATCGTCAATGTCCAGATACATGATGGCGCCCGGTTCGCCCAACCGGCGATAGCGCTCCTCCTCCACGTTCAGAATGCGCTGCCAGCCTCTGCGGTTGGCCAGCCCGGTCAGCTCATCGGTTTCCGACGCGGTCTGGGTTGTCTGAAGGCGGCGCTGCAAATCTGTTCGGTTGAGGTCAAGTTCGGCGACGCAGCCCAGGAGTCCTCCCAGGAGACGGAGCAAGGGTTCCTGGCCGCGCAGGTCCTCTCCCATGGGCGATGGGTTGAGACCGCAAAGGGAGCCGAACAAATGCCCGTCATCACGTTGGATCGGCACGCCGGCATAGGCATTGACCTGGTACTGCTTGCGCCCTGAGACCGGCTCCTGGTCCGGGACCGATTCCAGATCGGGAGTGACGCGGCTGGTTCTGTGCTCCAGCATGTGCCGGCACAGCGTCTGCGACCAGGGCATCGACAGGCCCGGCCGGGTCCCGTAGAAGCTGTCGTTGACGGTCAGGTAGATCTGATTCTCGCCGTCGTAACGGCTCACCAGCCAGATCCCCATCGGGATGGCCTGCTTCAGGTAGGACGTGACTTGACGGCACGCGACGTCGAAGCTCGTGATGGGCTCTGTCAGTGGCTTCTCGTCGGTGAGCCGAGCTTCTGCGTCCACCTGAACCTCCCCTCGCCTGAATTCCACCCTGCCTGATCGGCGCTTCCTGCCCTTCGCTGAAGCCTGAGAATCTGCGCGCCGCTCAGGGGCGCTGGTCCTGGCCGGGGGCCGGGTCGCCGGGTTGCCGGGGGCGGTGCGGGCTCAGGACTCGGAGCCTCGGAGGGCTGACCTGTGCGTCCTGTCACAGGTGCGGGGATGAACAGATCCGCGAATCCGGAAGCTTGTCAAGTTTTCTGTTTACAGGGCAGTAGCTTTAGCTGAGCTTTGGTCAGTGGTTGGGTGTGATGCGGTTCGGGTAGGCGGTGTCAAGGGTGTTGATCGCGGCGGTCCAGCCGACGACGGAGGCTCCTTCGACGAGGTGTCCGAGGGTGGTTCTGATGCCGGCGGGCTTGCCACGGTCCTTCTCCCGGGCCCGGGCGCGCTTGTCCTCGATGTCGCGGACCGTCATCCCGCCGGCATACAGCGAGATGATCATGTCGTCCAGGCCGCCCAGGCGCCGGGTTCCTTTCGATACCAGGGCCGGGCTGGAAGGTCCCGGCCCGGTCCCGGGGCGTGTCGATCCGGACATCACCCACCTGGGTGGCAACAATTTTCGGGGTCGACCCGTTCCGCACGTTGCCCGCTGCGGACGCGGCGTCCTCGCCGTGGGCGTAACCCAGGCGCTGCTCCCGGCCAATGCGTGGCAGAACGTCCTGGACACCCAAGGCCAGGCCCAGGACCTGGATAAGGCTGGCGTCGTCGAGCTGACCGGGATCCTGTGCGAGTCGGTCGGCGGTGACCAGCTGAAGACCTGGCCCGAGGGCATCCGCGCCATCGTGCCCCGCGAAAAGTCCCACCCCGGGGCCCACTGTCTCTCGTCGAGGAACTCGACGTTGGGGTCATCAGTTGTTCGCGACGAATACCCCCGCCATGACTCGATGCGTGCTCGGGCGGATCGCGGTCTTGAAGGCCCGTCACCGCGCTCATACAGGCGTGAAGGACCGGATCCGGGCCGGCGGAAACACGGGTTTGGAGTACTTCCCCTCCAAGGGTGCCCGGACAAACCTGGCCTGAATCGCCGCCCCGGTGACCTGGCTGTCGCTGCTCTGCCTGACTGGGCCCCTTGCGCGGGGCGAACCGAGAACCTGCTTCACCGGATCCTCCACACCAGCGCCCGGATCATCCGCGGCCAACACGGCAGGACCGTACGCGCCCCTCAAATTTGGCCCTGGAAAAGGAGCTCCGCGCCTTTGTCGCAGCCGCGATGAACCTGCCCATGAAGACCTGAGCAACTGGCGCAGGCCCTGCCCGCACAACCTGCAGGGACCCGCCCCGGACAGTTCCAGCGACCTCACCCGAGGATGATCGAGGTTGCGGTCCTCGGCGGTGGAGTGCCCGCGTTGTCCAACGGGTAACCACCATCGCAGGGCCCAGGCAGGCCCCCCGGGTGCATTCAGCAATCGAGTGATCAGATGAGGCTCTTGGCCGGATCTGCGTCGCCGTAGAACTTGGTCCAGAGAACCTTCAAGTGATCATGAAGATCTTCTGGTGTGTCGAATTCCCAGTCTGTGGCTTTTTCGTAATCGCGAAGAGTGATCTGGCCGGCGAGGCTCTTGGCGAAGCCCCGGCGAAAGCGCTCCTGGATTCCGTCGATGCGTAGACCGGCCATGTCTGTGATGAATGCTTCTTCCCAGTCGGCGAAGAGGGCATTGACGTTCATCATGCGGCCGGAGTAGTTAAGGAAAGCTTCGATGTCGGGATCAGGGTTCATGGTCAGTCCTTGGGGCGTGGGAACATGGTGATGAGTTGATATTCACCGGCCGCATTTTTGCGGTACAGAGCGAAGAGGGTGCCGTCGGTGAAGTCGATCGTGATCGGTTGCTGGCTTCCGGGTGGGTCTCCGGTAGGCTTGTTTTTGGATCCGGTTCTTTGTATGCCGTGAATATGATGGTGGTAATTGGCCCCAAAGACTTGTTGGAGGGGGACGTTGACTTGGACGCGGGGGTCTAAGGTGACTGCTGCGTTGCGTTCCTGGGTTTTGAACTCTTCGCTGGATCGTAGATATGTGTCGGCGTCCACGAGGGCTGTGTCGGTGGTGAACTTGGTGGCGTTGCGATTGTAGTTGTGGATGCCTCCCGTGGCGCCGTCTGTGGTGGTTCCTGTGATCGGGTCCTTGCCCCAAAGTGCCCGGTCGGTGAGTTGCTGGTCGGTGATCTGGGCGCCGTGGCGTTGCGGGGCGTGGCCTTGGCGTCGCAGTTCTACGATACGGGTCCGGGTTGCGGCCAAGGCGCCGGGCGAATCGCCTTCAGGAGCATCTCCGAATATTCCTCCTCGCCTGGCTGACACCTGTTCCTCGGCAATTTCCATCTGGATGGTGGAGAGCGCTTCGCCGGATTCTTCAATTTTCTCGATCACGTCGTGAAGGGCACCGGTGAGGTATTCTTCGCCGGTGGCGGCCATGGTCATGCGCGCTTCGTCGAGTTGGCAGAGGACGCCGTCCAGGCCGGTGCCGATCTCGGCGGTGGCCGCGTCGAGCCGATCGGCGACGCCGGTGAGGCCGTGCTCGTCGTGAAGAGGCTGGAGGATGTGCGCGCAACGCTCAGCTCGTTCGCACACCTTCGCGAGCTCGCCGACGATTTCGGTGAGGTGTTCAGAGGCGGTTTCGTATCCCTGAGCCACGCTGTCCCAGCCGTGCTCCCAGCAGTTGAGGGCCCGTTCCCCGGCCGTGGTGGCTGCGCCGACGACTTGATCGTGACGTTGGCGCAGGGCGGTGGCGAGCGCGGTCAAGGATCTCTGGATCTCCTGTGCCCGGTTCGTCACCGTCCATGACTATCGGTATCAATCGGGCAGAACAAGCATCAGGTGTCGCCCGAGCATGTCGGCCGGGATCGAACCGGTACGACCAGCTTGGAAGCCCTCTGACCGATGCCTCAAACTGGCGAATCGGCCTCGATGGTTGTCCAGGTGGCCTGGATTACCTCCAGCCGTCCCGCTCACCTGGCATGTATCTGGCGGCCGCGTCAAGGTACGTCACGACGGTGATACCTGATTCTTTCCAAGGCATATAGAGCGGCTGTCTGGACATGCCTCAAAGGGCCTTCAGTACTGCAACGACCCTTCGTTACTGAAACCGCGGAGCCACCGAAGAGGCTCTCTTGCGCAATGGCGCCCATACCGCGCAGGAGGAGGGCCGGTGCCGGGTCCGGACGGGGTCGGGTCCTCGGGTCAGCTGCGTCGCCTAGTAGTCCATGATGTGGCGCTGTACGTGCTGGCCCGATTGGTGACGTTTTCCTACTGAAGGAGATCCTGGTGGACCGCCCCGCCATTGACGCGAGTGACCACAGCGAGTTCGACGCCTTCGTCGTGGTGCGCACCGACTTCGACCGTCCGCAGGCCTGGGCCGCGATCCAGCGGGAACTGGACCCGCCGATGAATGGAGCGGCGGCTCACATGCCCGACCCGTTGCTGGTCGACGATCCGGCCTGGGCCGGGGCGAGCTGGGAGGAAGTGATCGCGACTCTGTCTGTTCCTTCGGGACAGGAAGGGCCCAGTGTCGTGCTGCTGGCCGACTCCATCGCGATGACGTCCGACAAGCATCAGCTTCTGGCCGTGGATATCCGTCGGCTGCTCGATCCGGAGGGGGGCGACGAGGAGGATGTGGAACTGGAGGATGACGAAGACTGGGACGGGCTGGAAACGCCATTCGTGGGGAAGATTTCAGCGCGCCAGGCTGCATCGGCGGCCGTCAACATCGCCTTGGGCAACTTGAACTTCGAGGAACTGATTGAGGCTGAGGTCTGAGCACCCACGACCTCTAGTACTGCAGTGGCAGCTCGTGATTCTGCTGCGTTGGTCGCAGACAAGACGTGGCCACCGCACCAGGGTCTTGGTGGCACGGTCAGGAGGAGGCGACGTGACGCGTCTGGTCTACCCGCAGCCCGACCCTCACTGGACGGCCCGGACGTGGGTGCTGGGGGCAGTCCCCAGCACCCCGATCGCGTGTTCGGTGACCGCGGATGCGACAGCAGCCCCCACTGCCGCAAGATCCGCAAGCTCGGCATCACCCCGTACATCGCCTGCCGCAAGACAGCCAACGGCTCCGGCCTCGGTGTCCACCGCTGGCCTGTCGAGCGAACCTTCGTCCGGCTTCACGGATTCAAGCGTCTGCGCATCCGCTACCAACGCCGCGCCGACATCGATCAGGCCTTCATTTCCCCTGCCTGTTCATGGATCTGCCTTCGGCATCTCATTCTGAACTGACCTCTGACAGCTGAGGCATCCACGGTCTTGGGGGAAGGTCAGACCGGACCCAGAGGAACTAACGAGCAGGACCACTGAGGTCCGGAACATCTCGTCAACTGTTCAGGACACCCGCACGGTTGTCGGCTCCGTTCCATAGTTCTGGACGGAGACCGGCACCAGCGCAGCATAGGAGCACCACCCTTGGGCCTGGGTGAAGCAGGCGATGGTGGCTGTCTGGGTGACGCCCGCGATGGAGACCACTACGTGCGAAGGTTGGCCGCGCACGGTGCCCACGACAGCGGTCACACCGTCGTTCTGACCTTCGGGGTCGAGGGTGGCCACGTCGTAGCCCAGGTCTCCCCACCGGGCGGTGGGGTCGGTGGTGTCCAGCAAGGTGTGCGTGCTGTCGGGGTAGCCGACCCCGAGAACCTTTCCCTCGCGCCAGGCCTGCAGCCCGTGTCCCAGGTCGACACGATCGTCACTGACCTGCACAGGTCCGGACGAGCCGGCGGCCAGAGTCAGCCCTGAACCCACGAGTTCGAATCTGGCGTCCCTATGGCTGGACAGGGCGATGCCACCCGTGACAGCGGCGAGCACAGCGGTCGTAGCCGTGGCGGTAGCACCCCATGTGCGCCGCCGGCGACGGGCCCGGAACTGCTGCCGGCCGGCGGCGACGATCTCCTGGGCGTTGACGGCTCCCTCGACCGGAGCGGTACGAAAGTGCTGACGTATCTGCTGCTCACTCATCGACACAACTGGTGTCCCTTCTACTCAGGTGCTGGAAAACGTGAGGAACGGCGCCGGGTTCCGGCGATCAGCGCGGAGACAAGGTCGGTGGCGTGAGGGGTGCCGGGGCGACGCGCAGCTTGGCCAGCGCCCGGGAGTTCAGGCTTTTGACCGTTCCGGTACTCACCTTCAGCAGGCGAGCGGTTTCCTTCTCGGACAGGTCTTCGCAGTAGCGCAGAACGAGGACAGCGCGCTCCCGCGGCGTCAGCCGGGCCAAGGCCCGATCCACGGCGTCGCGTTCGGCCACGGCCTGGGCCGGATCTCCGCCCGAGAGCGGTCCGGCGGCCTCGGCCGCGGTGCTGCTGGACGGGAGATCTTCGGGAGCGGTGCTGTTCTCCCGCCAGCGGCGCCGTCGCCACAGATCGGTATGGCAGTGGAGCAAGGCCTTGCGGGCGTAGGCATACGGCACCTTCCCCCGTGCCGCCGGCCACGCGAGATAGGTCTTCGTCAGCGCGATCTGCACGAGATCTTCTGCCAGCCAGCGATCGCCGGTCAGGAAGTGAGCTGCCCGCAGCAGCGCACCCCCGTGCTCCTCGGCGAACGCGGTGAACTCCTCGTCCCGCCGCTCTGATGACCCCATGTCTCCTTCAACGAGCTCAGAGATCTGGAAGGTTGGCAGATTCCGGAAAATACCCGCACCGGGAGTTCTAGAACTCCGGGGAGACTTTGCATGATCACGAAGGAGGGGTTTGGGGCGCAGAGGACGAGGCAGCGGCCGGGCTGGGTGGTCTCCGGGTCAGAGGGCGCCGAGTAGCGCCTGGATCCCCACCACCCCGGCACCCCGGGCCCAGTCCTCGAAACCCAGCGGCTCGGTCGAGATCGTCAATTCGCACTGACGGTTCCCGGCCGGGCCCAGGCGCAGTTCGAGGGTGGTGGCGGTGACCGGTGAGGCGTACAGCGTGCCGACGTCCTCCCCGGCCAGCACGATCCGCTCGGTCTGCAGGCCGCCGGCCACGGTGGCGATGAGGTGGCCCAGGGCGGTGGCGGCGCCGGTGAACCAGGAGGGGTCCAGGGTGGCCAGCTGCTCGAAGGTGACGTCGGCACCGGGCAGGCCGAAGCGGGCGGCCACGGCGTCGCGGTCCAGGTAGCCGGCCACGCAGCCGTGATGTCCCAGGCGGCAGGCCGGGCCGGTGCTGTCGACGGGGGAGTGGGACAGCAGGTGGCCGTTGTCGATGAGGTGCTCCAGCACGATTCCTTCACGAACGACGGCGAAGCCCAGCCCGGCCCCGACGGTGATCACGCCGAAGGTGTCGTGGGTGCGCCCGGCCCCGAACCACAACTGCTCGCGGGCCAGGGCGACCACGTCGTTGCTGAGAACCGCCGGGACGCCGCCGGATCGGCTCACGCGTTCGCCCAGATCGACGTCGCGCCAGCCGAGGAACGGTCCGTCACGCACCACCGAGCGCCCGTCGACGACCCCGCCCAGTGAGATCCCTACCCCGTCGACACTCTTGCCCAGGCGCCGCACCAGGCGCCCGATCACCCGCACCACACCCTCGACCGGAACAATGCCTTCGGCCCGGGCGGGCAGCGGCAGGCTGAGGGATGTGATCACCTCGCCGGCCAGGTCGCACAGCACGCCGTAGGCGGTGTCGCCGGTGAGCTTGATCCCGACCACGTGCCGGCTTTCGGGAACGGCGGTGAGGATCTGGCGCGGGCGGCCGATGCTCGTGCGCTCGGACTCCTCGGTGACGATGCCCGCGTCCGCCATGATCCGCACGACCCGCGACATCGAGGCTTCGGAGAGCCCGAAGGCCTCGCACAGGGCCGCACGGGTCGAGGGGCCGTGCATGAGCAGGTGCCCGGTGATGGCCTGGGCGCGTGGGGAGAGCGGGGGGTGATCGTCCATGACCCGAAAAACCATACAGAATTGAGGACGCGTCCCCGCACCTTTTCTTGCATGGTAAAAGTAAGTCTGTCCTGTCGGGCCGGGGAGAGCCGGGCCGACCACCACGAACCGCAACGGAGCACCCGCGTGACCGACGACCACAGCCGGGACGTGCGTCCCCCCGTCCACCTGCGCGCTGCCGGGGTCTCCCTGGTCATCGACCTGGAGGGGCCGGTCCCGTCGGTCGTGCACTGGGGCGCCGACCTGGGCGATGTGAGCGAGGCGGGGCTGTCGGCCCTGGCTCTGTCGGCCGGGGTCGAGCTGACCAGCAACGCCCCCGACGTCCCCCGGCGCCTGACTCTGCTCCCCGTCGAGCGCGACCTGTGGTCGGGCACCCCCGCGATCGCCGGGCACCTGGCCGGACGGCGTACCTCGCCCCGCCCGGTCTCGGTGCGCGAGGCTCTGACGGTGACCCCCGACCCGGCCGGCGGCGGCACGATCGAGGCCGAGTTCACCGACGAGATCACCGCACTGGCCCTCTCGCTGTTCCTGCGCCTGACCCCACAGGGACTCGTGCAGGTGCGCCACCGCGTCCACCGTTCCGAAACTGACGCTGATGGCGAACAGCCTTATGATCTGGCCGGTCTCACCGCCCTGATGCCCCTGCCGCCGCGCGCGTCCGAAATCCTCGACTTCACCGGCCGCTGGTCGCGCGAGCGCCAGCCGCAGCGGCTGCCCGTGACCGACGGCTCGCACCACCGGCACGGGCGCCGCGGCAAGCCGGGCGCTGACAATCCGTACGTGACCATCGTTGGCACAGCTGGTTTCGCCAACCGTACCGGCGAGGTGTGGGGCTTCCACCTGGCCTGGAGCGGCGACAGCCACTGGCGGGTCGAGCGGCTGCCCGAGGGTGCGGGCGGCGCGAGCGCGGTCATCGGTGGCGGTGAGGCGCTGCGCCCGGGGGAGATCCGGCTGCTGCCGGGCCAGGAGTACGTGTCGCCGGATGCGTTCTTCGCCTGGTCGGGGCAAGGGCTGGACGGGATCTCGGATCGGTTCCACCAGTACCTGCGCGCCCGGGACAGCCATCCGGTGCGGCCTCGTCCGGTGCTGGTGAACACCTGGGAGGCCGTGTATTTCGATCATGACCAGGACCGACTGACGGCCCTGGTGGATCGCGCGGCCGAGGTGGGGGCCGAGCGGTTCGTGCTGGACGACGGCTGGTTCCTGGGCCGGCGTAACGACCGCACGAGCCTGGGTGACTGGCAGGTCGACCCGCAGGTCTGGCCGCGGGGCCTGGCTCCGCTGGCCGATCACGTGCGGGCCCGGGGCCTGGAGTTCGGGCTGTGGTTCGAGCCGGAGATGATCAGCCTCGACTCGCGGGTCGCCCGCGAGCATCCGGACTGGATCCTCGCTCCCTCGCAGGGTTTCGGCGCGTCCATGCGGCAGCAGTACGTGCTGGACCTGACCAGCGAGGCCGCGTTCGGCTACCTGCTGGAATCGATCAGTGGCCTGGTCGCGCAGTACGGCGTGGCCTACGTGAAGTGGGACCACAACCGTGAGCTGCACGAGGCGGTCTCGCGTGTCCACGGTGACGCGGTCGCGGTGTCGGCGCAGACCCACGCGCTCTACCGGCTGATGGACGAACTGCGCTCGCGTCATCCGGGCCTGGAGATCGAGTCGTGCTCGGCCGGGGGATCGCGCGTAGACCTGGGCATTCTGGCCCGCACCGACCGGGTCTGGGCGTCGGACTGCATCGACCCGGTCGAGCGGATCATGACCGACCGCTGGACCTCACTGCTGCTGCCGCCGGAGCTGATCGGTGTGCACGTCGGCTCGTCCCCGGCCCACACCACGAGCCGGCAGACCGACGTCACCCTGCGCTTCGCCGGGGCCCTGCTCGGGCACACCGGCGTGGAGTGGGACCTGACCGGCCGGGATCCGGACGAACTGGCCGCGCTGACGGCATTCATCGCGTTCCAGAAAGACATTCGCGCCCTGATCGCCCGCGGCCGGGTGGTGAACGCCGACATCCCCGACCCGGCCACCACGCTGCGAGGTGTGGTCGACGCCGACGGAAGCCGGGCCGTGTACGTGTGGGCCCGCACGGTGACGTCCTCGTCCATCCTCTCGGGGCAGGTGCGGTTCCCGGGCCTGGACGCCGGGCGCGACTACACGGTGCGCGTCGTCAGCGAGTTCGGCCTGCCCTCGTTCCCGGGCCGCGAGCACTCCCCGTGGGTGGCCGCGGCGCTGGAGAACGATCTCACCCTGCCCGGCGCGGTGCTGGCCCGGGCCGGTCTGCCGATGCCGACGCTGGCGGCCCAGCAGGCCCTGGTGCTGGAACTCAACGCCGTCTGAGGTCTCACCGGTCAGGGCGGATGTCGGTGGGGCGTGGTTCGGATTAGGTTGGCCGTATGTTCGATCTGCGTCGCGAGGTTCTCGCCACCCACCCGGTTTTCGACGGTCACAACGATCTGCCCTGGCAGATCCGCAACGAGTACGGGTACGACCCGGCCGCGGCGGGTCTGGCCGACGGCCAGCCCGCCCTGCACACCGACATCCCGCGGCTGCGGGCCGGAGGGGTGGGCGCGCAGTTCTGGTCGGTGTTCGTGCCTTCGCACTGGGAGCACCCGGCGGCGGTGGCGGCCACGTTCGAGCAGATCGACATCGTGCGGCGGATGGTGCTGGCCCACCCGGACGTCTTCCGCTGGACCCCGACCGCGGCCGACGTGCGTGCCGCGATCGCCGAAGGCCGCATCGCCTCGCTGCCGGGGGCCGAGGGCGGCCAGAGCATCGCCGGTTCGCTGGGGGTGCTGCGGGAGCTGCGGCGCGCGGGTCTGGCGTACATGACGCTGACGCACAACGACAACACGCCCTGGTCGGCGTCGGCCACGGGGGAGGCGGTCGACTACGGGCTGACCGACTTCGGCCGTGACGTGGTGCGGGAGATGAACCGGATCGGGATGCTCGTCGACCTCTCGCACGTGCACGAGCGCACCATGAACGACGCCCTGGACGTCGCGACCCGTCCGGTGATCTTCTCGCACTCCAGTTCCCGTGCGGTCACCGACCATCCGCGCAACGTGCCGGACGCGGTGCTGGAACGGCTGCCGGCCAACGGCGGGGTGCTGATGGTGACCTTCGTCCCCGCGTTCGTGAACCAGGCCTGCGCCGACTACCGGGCCGAGGCGACGCGGGAGCAGGAACGCCTGGGCCTGAGCACTCGGGAGACCCACGAGCCGGTCGGTGAGGAGGCGGCGATGAAGGAGTACCAGGAGTGGCTGACGGCTCACCCGCGGCCCCAGGCGCAGCTGAGCGACGTGGTGGCGCACCTGGAGCACGCCCGTGAGGTGGCCGGGGTCGATCACCTGGGGCTGGGTGGTGACTACGACGGGGTCGACGAGCTGCCGGCCGGGCTGGACGACGTGTCCACGTACCCTGCGCTGCTGGAGGCGCTGGCCCAGCGCGGCTGGTCGACGGCCGATCTGCAGGCTCTGACCAGCGGGAACATCCTGCGCGGGCTGGAGCAGGCGCAGGAGGGCACCTCGGTCGACTGAGTCGTTTCCAGCAGGGGACGCTTCGGCACGAGTTTCGCGGGGGCGTCCCGGACCGTCCCGGCCGAGTCCGGGACTCAGGAAGAATCTGGTCAGGACCGGTGCCAGCACAGCCAGTTTCACGATGTGCATCTGGCCCGGCAGGGTCTCGTAGGTGGCGTCGGGCAGGGCCCGGACCAGTCCGGCCGTGGCCGTGCGTATCGAGGCCGGGCTCTTGCCGCCGTCGATGACGAGAGTCGGCGCCCGCAGCCCTTCCCAGCGGGAGGTGCCGTGTGACGCGTCCCCCTGTGTGGGTAGCGCCGTTGCCGAAGGCATTCACTCGCGCGGGGGCGTGCGGGCGTCACGGACGGACGGCGTCGGCGCTGTTGTACGTGCCCGGGGTGTGCCCGGTGACGCGGCGGAACGCGGTGATGAAGGCGCTGGGGTGGCGATAGCCGACGGCGCGGGCGGTGGCGGTGACGGACGTCCCCCGACCGAGGAGCTGGATGGCCGCGTGGATGCGCACCTGGGTGCGCCAGGCCGCGAACGTCAGGCCGGTCTCGGCCGGGAACAGACGCGACAGCGTGCGGACGCTGGCGTGCACCTCGTCCGCCCAGTCGGTCAGTTCCCGCTGATCGTCCGGGTGGGCCAGGAGACGCTCGGCGATGACGCTCACCCGCGGGTCGGCGGGCACGGCCACCTGGATGTCGTGGGTGGTCAGCGGCGTCAGCAGGTCGAACAGCAGAGTCTCGCCGGCCCGGCGGCTGGGGTCGTGCGGGGCGATCCGCAGCAGGTGGGTGATGAGCTCGCGCAGCAGCGGCCCGACGGCGACCCCGGTCGGCTCGGTCCAGGTGATCGGGCAGTGCTCGGTGTCCAGGTGCAGGATCGACAGCTCGCCGTGGTGCAGCACGGCGCCGCCGTGCTCGTAGCCGCCCGGGATCCACAGCCCGTATCCCGGCGGGATCAGCCAGTCGCGGGCCCCGACCGAGCCCAGCACCGTCGCGCCCGCACTGCTCATGAGCATCGGCTCGGGATGGGAGTGGGTCGGGAGCCCGGTGGGGATGTCGCGGGTGTGGCCGCGCTGGATGCTCAGGATCGGTGAGCCGGGTGGTCCGGGTGTCGAAGGTGCTTCGTGCCGCATGATCCGATCCTGGGGCACGAGCGGCCGGTGCCGCGCGGAACTGGCGTGTGCGCGCTATCGGCTGTCCGCTATTCGTACGACCGCCCGGCCTAAGGTGGGTCGAGACCACCGATCAGCCGTCCAGGGGATCCGACCGTGAAACACCGCCTTCTCGAACGACTTCTGTTGTCCACCCGGGTCCAGGCCGTCGAACTGGTGGCGCCGCGGCTACGCCGGGTGACTCTGGTCGGCCCGGCCCTGCCGGGCCTGAGCTGGATTCCCGGGCAGCACGTGCGGCTGCAGGTCGCCGACGGTCCCGCCGGGCTGGACTGGGTGCTCGGCACGCTGCGCACCTACACCGTGTGGAACCTCGAGGCCCGGACGATGGACCTGGTCGTCTTCGACCACGGTAACGGTCCCGGAGCCCGGTGGGCCCGCACCGCCCGGCCGGGCGACGAGGTGATGCTGCTTAAACCCCAGGGCACCTTCACCACCCGCCCCGCGGCCTGTCACCTGTTCGCGGGCGAGGAGACGGCCCAGGCCTCGTTCGCCCCCATGCTGCGAGCGCTGCCCGACGATGCGACGGTCCTCGCCCGGCTGGAGGTCGACACCCCCGCCGAGCGCCTCGATCTAGGTGATGCTTTCGACGTGGACTGGACCTATCGCCAGGGCCGGCCGGCGGCCTCCTCCGAGACTCTGGTGCAGGCCGTGCGCGACCTGGACCTGCCCGCCGAGCCCGGTGTCGCCTACCTGGCCGGCGAGGCCCGGACGATTCAGATGATCCGCCGTCACCTTGTCGAGGAACGGAACTGGCCCCGCCGCAACGTTCTTACCAAGCCGTACTGGGTGCCGGGCCGGAAAGGGCTCGACTGAGGTTCTCCTGCGCGATGGTGGCCGATGTGGTCGTCGTCGCCCGCGCGCTGCGGTGGCACGTTGCGGCGCGCACGGGTGGACGGGTGGACGGGTGGCGCCACCCGTCCACCCGTGCGCGGGGGTTCAGGCCGGGGAGCCGGCGCCGGCCCGCGCCGGCGTCGTGCGGATCCGGGCGAGTGAGGCCACCAGGGTCAGGCCTACGACGCCCCACAGGGTGGTCAGGGTGGCCAGGGAACCGAGCCGGAAGCTCCACAGCGTCGAGGCCGGGAAGTCGCCGAGCTCGTCGTAGGACGGCAGTACGGCCGCGACGGCCAGCATGAGCACCACGTAGGTGAGCGCTGCCGCACCCGCGCGCCCCCACGCGTCCGTTCGTCCACCGAGGGAACGGGCCACCGACCCGGCGACGCCGACCGCGACCAGCGAGGCCAGGAGCAGGCCGAAGTAGGCCGCGGTGCGGGTACCGATGGTGTCGGGGTCGCCGACGGCCGGGGGATTGGGCGGGTAGGTCAGGAAGGGCACCAGCACCACGGCGACGAACCCGATCCCGACGACCAGGGCGGCCGTGCCGCGTTCGCCGAGCGGGCCGATCCGCCCGATCGCCAGGGCCAGTGCCAGGGCGACGATTCCGCCGACGGCCAGGCCGATGGCGAGTGTGCCGGTCAGCAGGCCCCAGGTGGACTGGACGGTGCGGGAGACCTCGGCCTCCTCGCCGTGGGCGTGTTCCGAGGTCGCGGCTTCGTCGTGGTGATGGTCGGCGGCGGTGCCGGTCTCCTCGTAGGCGATGGCCGTGCGCAGTGAGGGCTCACCCACGAGGTAGGCGACGCCGAAGGCGGCCAGGCCCGCGAGCAGACCGGCCAGCAGGCCCCGGATCAGGAGCGTCCGCATGCTCGTCAGTGGCACGGGAAGCCCAGGAGGTGACGGCCGTCGTGGACGAACTCGTGCACGCCGGTGCCGGACAGCAGCGACACCGCGCCCTGTTCGGCACCCACGAAGTAGACCGTGACGATGGCGAGCAGGCCGAGCAGGAACGCCCAGGGCAGCACCTGGGAGACCGGGATCGGGGTGGGTGTGCTCTCGATCGCGGCGGGCGCGGTGATCGCGGACATGGAAACCTCCGGTCGGGATGACGGCCCGCCACGGGCCGTCGGCCTGATAACTACTTTCGTTTGGAATCATATGGATCGGTGAGCTTGGTGCGTCAAGCCCTCCCTGTTCCGGACCGGCGCATGCAGGAAAACGTAATCAGAGCGTCCATCAGCAGGTACATAACCGGAGACGGTGTTAAACGCGTGTAACGGATCCCGGCATCGGTTGACGTCCGGGGTGCCCCTCAAATACTTCTGAATGGAAATAACCGCGACCGGAAGGGGCTTCTCATGCACGGACCTCACGATGTCGGGGGCCGGGACGGGCTGGGGCCGGTGGCCCCGGGGTTCCTCGAGCCCGATCTCCCGAACTGGCGTTACCCGTTCGAGGGGCGCATGCACGCGGTCACAGCCATGGCCATCGCCAGGGGCGCGTTCAACCTCGACGAGCAGCGGCACGGCATCGAGCTGATGCCCTGGGCCGACTACACCGACTCCACGTACTACGCCCACTGGCTCTTCTCGGTCGAGAAACTCCTGCACGACAAGGGTTTCCTGACGCACGAGGAGGTCGACGCGCGGATGGAGGAGCTCGGCGAGCCGCAGATGGCCGAGCATCCCCGCAAACCGGCGGAACTGTCGCCGTTCGCGCAGCAGATGATCGACGTGCTGTGGGCCGGCACCCCGCACGACCTGCCGGCCCAGGCCCCGCCGCGGTTCGCGGTGGGCGACGAGGTCGTGGTGAAGAATCTGCACGACACCGGGCACAACCGCCTGCCGGGCTACCTGAACCGCAGCCGGGGCGTGGTCACCCACCACTACGGCGCACACCACGACCCGGCCGCCAGCGCCCACGAGCAGGTCGAGCGCCCGCACCACCTCTACGTCGTCACGTTCGCGGCGGACGAACTGTGGGGCGAGCGGACCTCCGAGTCGTTCGACCTGGCCGCCGACCTGTTCGAGGACTACCTGGAACCCCTCGCCGTCTCCGTCTGACCGACACCACCTGCGCAAGGAGAACTGACATGGACTGGCTCTCGATGAAGGACGTTGCGGCGCGGATCAACGCGCTGGAGTCCCTGATGGTCGAGAAGGGCCTGGCCGAGCACGCCGCAGTGGACGCGGTGGTCGCCTCGTTCGAGAACGACATGGGCCCGCTGAACGGCGCCCGGGTCGTGGTCCGCGCCTGGACCGACCCCGCCTACCAGGCCTGGCTGCTGTCCGACGCCACGGCCGCGATCGCCGACATGGGCTTCACCGGGCTGCAGACCGAGCACCTGGTGGCGGTCGAGAACACCGACGACGTGCACAACGTCGTGGTGTGCACCCTGTGCTCGTGCTACCCGTGGACCCTGCTGGGGATTCCGCCGGCCTGGTTCAAGTATCCGCAGTACCGCGCTCGCGTGGTCAAGGAGCCCCGCTCGGTGCTGGGCGAGTTCGGCGTCGTGCTCGGCCCCGACGTGCAGATCAAGGTCTGGGACTCCAGTGCCGAGATCCGCTACCTGGTGATCCCGCAGCGGCCCGCCGGCACCGACGGGATGAGCGCCGAGGAGCTGATCACGCTGGTCACGCGCAACTCCATGGTCGGCACCGACCTGCTCACGTCCCCGCAGGCGGCCTGAGATGACCGTGACCCTGGATCTTTCGGCCCTCGACGTGCCGCGTTCCAACGGCGAGCTGGTCTTCGACGCGCCCTGGCAGGGGCGGATCTTCGGCCTCGTCGTCAGCCTCTGCGAGTCGGGGCTGTTCGCCTGGGACGAGTTCAAGGCCCACCTGATCCGCGAGATCGGCACCGCCGACGAGGAGGTGAACTGCGACCCGGCGGTCTACTACCGCCAGTTCGCGGCCGCGTTCGCCGCGATGATGACCGAACGCGGCCAGCTCGACGCGTTCGAGTTCGACGCCCGCACGCTGATCGAGCAGGAGAACCTGGCCCACGACGACCACGAGGGCCACGACCACGAGCACTGAGCGAGGAAAAGGGGGTGATGGCCATGGCCGTCACCCCCTTTTCGGGCGTTCTACCGCACGGTCGCGGCGACCTGCCGCAGGTGCGCGTGCATCCCGTCGTAGGCGCGGGCACCGGGCAGGAACGCCTTGGCCACCTTCGTCACCGCGCTGTAGTTGGTGTCGACGACGTTCGCGATCGGGGACAGGCAGACCTGGCTGACCAGCTGGTAGGCATCCATCTCCTCCAGCCCGCACAACCCGGCCACCCACCGCACCATCTCGACCTGCCCGCTGCGCCAGGCGTCTTCCAGCGGACGGGCCGACCCCACGGTCATCAGGTGGGTGTCACTCTCGATCCGCGGCCAGGCCGGCGCTCCGCCCTTGATCAGCTCGACGATCACGGTCGAGTTCATCGCGCCTTCCAGGGCGGTGCCGCAGCTCTCGCCCTCGCCCTGGCGGTAGTGGCCGTCGCCGATCGAGAACAGCGCCCCCGGAACGTTCACCCCCAGGTAGATGGTTGTCCCGGGCCGCAGTTCGGGGGTGTCCAGGTTCCCGCCGTGGGTGTCGGGGGCCAGGGACGTGCGCACCTCGCGCAGGGCGGGGGCCACCCCGACGGTGCCCAGCATCGGGTCCAGGGGGAGGTCGACGGTGAAGTCGCCGGTGCCGGCCGCGAACCGCGCGGTGCGGGCCACCCGGTCGACCTCGTAGATCCACACCCGCTCCGGGAGGGACGCCTGGAGGGTCGCGGTGCGCTCGGAACCGGTCAGGGCCCCGAAGAACGGCAGCGTCGCCGAGGCCGCCCAGTCACGTGCGGGCTGGATGTCGACGAAGTGCAGGGCCAGCGTGTCGCCCGGCTCGGCGCCGGTCACGTGGAACGGCCCGGTCTGCGGGTTGAGCCGGCGGGTGTCGAGGATCTGGCTGGGGCGCTGGTCGCGCGAGGTGATCCGGCCGGCGAAGGCGTCCTCGCTCCAGAGCTTCAGGACGGTCCCGGGTTGCACGCTCGCCACCGCCGGGACCCCACCGAAGGTCCAGGCGTACTGCTCCGGGGTCGGGGTGAAGCTGACGACATCCATCGTTCCTCCAGTATTCCTTCTGAACGGAAGTAAACCGTGACTGCGGGGCGAGCGTACGAGCCGCCCATGGCGCTGGTCCAGGTGTGACGATGCCGATCAAAACTATTTCACATGGAAGTTTCATGGGAGTGATGCGGACGCGACGCGCCCCGGCCACGGTGGGGGAACGGCCCGGACGGCGGGCCCGGACACAGGAGGAATGCGATGTCGGAACAGAATGCGCTCGCGGTGGCGGTGGGGATCCTCGGAGCGGTCTCGACCTGGCTGACGGCGGTGGTCTGGGACCTGCCGGTCTGGGTGCTGTTCCTGGCCTGGGCGTCGTTCTTCTTCGTGGGCACCGGCACGTCGGGCTACCTCAGGTCGGTGGCCTCGAACCTGGCCGGGATCGTCATCGCCACGATCACGCTGCTGGGGGCCGACGCCGCCGGCGGGACCCCCGTGGTCGTGGCGGTGGCCGTCGGGCTGGGCAGTTTCGTCATGGTCCAGACACCCCGCCTGGCGGTCCTCGGGCCGGCGCCCGCGATCGTCTTCGGGTTCGCCATGACCGTGGGCACCTCGGCGGCGACGGGGACACCGATCACCAGCACCGGGATCGGCAACCCGGCCCTGGTGGCCGCCGTCACCGTGCTCGTGGGGGCCGGGTTCGGGATCGCCTCCGAACTCCTTGCTTCCGGTCTGAAGCGGCCGGTGGCTCTGCGATCGGGCGCTGAGCAGGCCTGACAGCGACCAGGTCCGGCGGTTATTCTCGTCCGGAAGTAACCACGGCCCCGGGAGCTGCTTGTGACCACCAGTACCGACGTGGGCGGGCTGAGCCGGCTCGTCTCTCGCGTCGGCCGCCAGCTCGACGCGCGGATGTCCGACGCGCTCGATGTCTCGGGCATCTCGGCCGAGCAGTGGCGGGTGCTGTCCGTCCTGGTCCCCGAGCCGGGCCTGACCATGAGCGAGATCGCGTTCGCGACCTCGTTGCCGGCGCCGTCGATCTCCCGGCTCGTCGACAAGCTGGTCTCCGACAACTGGATCTACCGGCGCACCGACTCCCTCGACCGCCGCCGCATCCTGGTCACCTTCTCGGCCCGCGGCCGCACCCGGATGAAGAAGCTCGAGCGGCAGGGGCAGCTGCTGGAGCGTGAACTGGCCCAGGCCGTCGGTGCCGAGGAGCTGGCCTCGGCGCTGGCCGTGCTCGGGCGGCTGAGCGCCTACCTGGAGACCTGAGCGTGGGCCGCGCCGGTCGGGAACGCCACGACGTCGTCGTCGCCTGCATCGTGCCGCTGCGTGGGCCGGCCGGTATCTACGGGCCCTCCTGCGAGTCCTGCATCGAGCTGGCCGTCGAGGAGATCAACGCCGACGGTGGCCTTCTCGGCCGGCCGGTCACGACCGTCCTGGTCGACGGCGCGGCGCCACCGCAGTGGGTGGCCCGCGAGATCGACGCGCTCATCACGAGCGGCCGCATCGACGCGGTCACCGGGTGGCACATCTCCCCGGTGCGTCAGGCGGTGGCGCCGGTGACCTTCGGCCGGGTGCCCTACACCTACGCGCCCCTGCACGAGGGCCACGAGTCCACCCCGGGCGTCTTCATGACCGGGGAGACACCCCGCGACCAGCTCCTGCCGGCGATGGACTGGATGCGGGCCGAGTACGGTATCCAGCGCTGGATCCTGGTCGGCAACGACTACGTCTGGCCCCGCCTGACCGCCCAGGCCGCGCGGGAGCACGCGCGCAGCGCCGGTCGTCCCTTGCTGGGCGAGCTCTACGTGCCGCTGGGCAGCGAGAACTTCGAGCAGATCGTCGACCGGATCGAGGCCAGCGGCGCCGAGGGCGTGCTGTCCCTGCTGGTGGGCGACGACGGCGTGCGCTTCAACCGGGAGTTCGGCGCCCGCCGCATCTGCGACGCCATCCCCCGGCTGAGCCCGCACGTGGAGGAGAACATGCTGCTGGCCGGTGGGCCGGAGAGCAACCAGGGGCTGTACTCCGCCGCGGGCTACTTCGAGGGGCTGAACACCACCAGCGGCCTGGAGTTCGCCGGCCGCTACTACTCCCGCTTCGGCGAAGGCTCCCCGGCGCTCAACAGCATCGGCGAATCCTGTTACGAGGCAATGATCCTCCTGGCCCAGCTGGTGCGCCGGGCCCGCTCGCTGGACGTCGCCGACATCATCCCCAGCTCCGAGGGCCTGACCTACGAGGGCCCACGTGGCGTGGTCCGGATGATCGGCCAGCAACTGCGCCAGACGGTCTACGTGGCCCGCGCCGACGCGGTCGAGTTCGACATCCAGGCGGCGCTGACCGTCGCCTAGGGGCGCGTGCGTCGGCGACGGGGTACGGCTGGCTCGGACCCTTGACGCGTCGGAGAAGAAGAAGCGTGCGCCGCAGCGAAAGATCTTGCGAGCGCGGCCCGCCAGAGTGGAGCGCAGGCGCCGGGCACATGTGCACCGATGTCCTGTCTGTGGTTTCGCTCATCTGGAGGATTTCGTGGGTCAGCTCGACGGCAAGACCGCGGTGGTTACCGGCGGCTCGGCGGGGATCGGCCTGGCCGCTGCCCGCCGCTTCGCCGGCGAAGGGGCGGTGGTCTATCTGACCGGCCGCCGCAAGGAAGCAGTGGACGCGGCGGTCGCCTCGATCGGTCGCGGTTGCGTGGGGGTGCCCGGGGACGTGGCTCAGGCCGCGGACCTCGACCGTCTGTACGCGACGGTCGGCGGGGACGGGCGGCGGGTGGACGTCTTGTTCGCCAACGCCGGGCTGGGGGAAGCGGCCCCGCTGGGGCAGATCACCGAGGAGCACCTGGACCTCCTGCTCGGCGTGCACGTGAAGGGGACGGTCTTCACCGTGCAGAAGGCCCTGCCGTTGCTGAACGACCACGCGGCCGTGGTGCTGTCGGCCTCCTGCTGGACGGTGGAAGGGGTCGAGGGGTTCGGGGTGTACTCGGCGACCAAGGCGGCCGTGCGTTCCTTCGCCCGCACCTGGGCCCAGGAACTGCGAGGCAGAGGTGTCCGGGTCAATGCGGTCAGTGCCGGGACGACCGAAACCCCCGGTCTGAACGCGGCATTCGGCGGGGCGGACACCGAACAGGCGAGGGCGACCAAGCAGTACCTGGTCTCGAAGATCCCGCTGGGCCGGATCGCGACGCCGCAGGAGGTGGCCGATGCGGTGCTGTTCCTGGCCTCGTCCCAGAGTCGTTTCATCACCGGCACCGAACTTTTCGTGGACGGCGGGGCGACTCAGGTCTGAGCGGCCGACCGTCGGGCCTCACGGGGAGAGCGGCCGAACTCCCGGCGGTAGACGGTCGCGAAGGAGGCCTGGCTGGTGAACCCGCAGGAGTGGGCGACCTGCGCGATCGAACATTCCGCCCAGCCGGCACTGGTCAGGCGTGAGCGGGCCAGCAGCAGGCGCTCGGAACGGATCAGGTCGCGGGCGGTCGTGCCGGCGGCGTTGAGTACGTCCTGCAGGTAGCGGGCCGACCAGCCCAGGGCCCGGGCGACGACGACAATGTTGAGGTCGGGCTCGGCGGCGTGCCGGCGGATGTACAGCCGGATCTCGGCCTCCACCCGCGCCCGCTGATCGAGCGGGGCCGCGTCACCCGCCCCGTCGGCCGCGAAGAGCACCAGGTCCAGCAGCTGGTCGGCCGCGAAGTCGAAGCTCGCCTCGGCCAGCTGCCGGCGTTCCTGGTGCAGCGTGGTGATCATCTGCCGGATCAGCCGCCCGACCCCGCTGAGCCCGTCGAGGGCCGGTGGGCGGCGGACCGCGGCGGGACTTCGGCGCTCGATCTCCTCGGCCGGCACGATCACCGCGATCGAGGTGAAGTCGAGCCCGTGGGCGAGTCCCACCGGCCGGTCGATCTCGCACAGCGCCAGCGACCCCGGGCCGATCTCACCAGAAGCAGGTCCCTGCTCCACCCGGGCCGCCCCGGCGATCGGCATGAGCATCTCGAACGTGCCGCGGGGGGCGCTGCGGATGTCGCGGCGCCCCCGGGTGAACTCTTCCCGCACGCCGCCGCACAGGGCGATGCCGTACCGGCTGGAGCGCTGCCAGTCCAGGCGCCCGGCCCAGGGCGTGCCCTCGTCCACCGTCATCCGCCCGGATCCGTGCAGCTCCAGGAACGCGTCGCGGTACTGGCTCCCGGTGCCGATCGAACCGGTCTCGTTCCCGTCGTACACGCTGCTGTCCCCGAACCTTTCGTACCGTCCGGACGGTGAGCTCGAAGCTGTTGCGGAACCAGGCTATATCGCCCGCACCGGCCACGACAAAGAAGCAGGCCTCGCCCAGTCCCGCCCTGACATCGCCCCGTACCATTTGTGGCTTCCGGAACAGATGGAGACAGATGTGAGTGGCGAACTGGTACTGGTGACCGGCGGGACCGGATTCGTGGGCGCCCACTGCGTCGCACGTCTGCTGCACGAGGGCTTTCGCGTCCGCACGACCGTGCGCTCGCTGCGGCGGGAGGCCGACGTCCGGGCCATGACCGGGGAGAACGGCCCGGCCCTGTCCTTCGCCGTGGCCGACCTGATGGCCGACGACGGCTGGAAGCAGGCGGTGCAGGGATGCGACTACGTGCTGCACGTCGCCTCCCCGGTGCCGCAGGCCAAACCCCGGCACGAGGACGAGGTCATCGAACCGGCCCGGCAGGGCGCGCTGAGAGTGCTACAGGCCGCCCGCACGGCCGGGGTGAGGCGGACCGTCCTCACCTCGTCCTTCGCCGCCGTCAAATACGGCCACGGACAACAGCGGACCTTCACCGAAGCGGACTGGAGCAACCCGGACGGTGAGGAGATGGCCGCCTACCCGAAGTCCAAACTGGCGGCCGAGCGCGCTGCCTGGGACTTCGTCCGCCAAGAAGGTATGGAACTGGCCGTGGTGAACCCGGTCGCCGTGTTCGGCCCGGCCCTGGGCCCGGACCTCTCGCTGTGGGCGGGCCTGATCGACAGCCTGCTGAAGGGCACCCTGCCCGCCCTGCCGAAAATGACCATCGGGGTGGTCGACGTGCGCGACGTCGCGGACCTGCACGTGCGGGCCATGACCGACCCCGCGGCGGCCGGCGAACGGTTCCTGGCCGCGGCCGGCACGTTGACGCTGCCGCAGATCGCTGCGGTGATGCGGGAGAACCTGGGGGACGCGGCCGCGCAGGTTCCGACCCGAACCATGCCGGACTGGGCGGTGCGGCTGGCGGCGCGGTTCAACCCCCGCGCCGCGCTGGCCGTTCCGGAACTCGGGATCGTTCGCGAGGCCTCCAGCCAGAAGGCTCAGGACCGGCTGGGCTGGAAGCCGCGGCCGGCGCAGGATTCGGTGCTCGACCAGGCGCGGAGCCTACTGGCCGGCGAAGGACGCTAGGCCGTGCCCAGGACCTCGGTGGGCATCAGCCGGGCCGCCCGATGGGCCCGGATCTGACCGCGGTGGGACCCCAGGGCCCGGCGCCGGCCGATCTCCGAGCGCCGCTCCAGCACGGAGATCACCACATCGTGCTGGCCACGCCGATCCCGCCGACGAGCAGGCCCGAGGCCCTGGAGAAGGTGTTCGACCGATTCTGGCGGGCCGACATCTCCCGGAGCCGTAGCACCGGCGGCAGCGGGCTGGGTCTGGCGCTCGCCCGCGAACTCACCACCCCACACTCCGGAACCCTTTCCGTATCCAGCGAACTACGCCGACCACCTGCGCGCCCAGGTCAAATGCATCAATGACCACGGTATTGCGATGAGGATCGACAAGGACGGCGGCCTCGTGACCGACGACGTGGTGCCGGCCGGCAAGGACCACTGGCTGGGTGACTGCGAGGATCAGGCCTTCGCCGATTACTTCAAAACCCTGTGGTGACCTGATCGTCCGCTCGCCTGGAGGCTGTGCGCCGAGGGCCGATCGGCATCAGGTGCGCGGGCGCAGCGTGCTGGCCGGCGTGAGCTGCCCGTTCTCGTCAAGGTCGGCCAGGACTGCGGGCAGGCCCTCGGACAGCATCTTGGTCCGCACCCGGCCCAGCAGCGTGGACATGATGAAGCCCTCGACACCCCGGAAGCCGGTGTGGGTCCAGGTCAGGCGCGTATCGCCGTCGCTGACCGGTTCGAGGAGGTAGCTGACCAGGGTGGGCCGGTCCTCGGGCTTGTTCCGCCAGGTGTACCGCAGCAGGGTCGGGGCCTGGACCTCCGTCACCTCGCAGCGCACGATGCCGTCCCAGCCCGGGAACGGCTTGCCGACGAACCGGAACGTGCAGCCCACGACCGGGGTGAAGCCTTCGGGACGCCCGCCCTGTCCGGTCGAGGTCCACAGCGGCACCAGGGCCGGGTCGGTGAGGGCCTTCCAGACGATGTCGGCCGATCGCGGATAGGTCCGCACGATGTGCATGTCGGCCATGTCTGCTCCAGGTGTCGTGAGGACGGCAAGTCGTTCCCACCGTCGTTGGTACAGGGACTGTAAAGAAAACAGTGGCTGTACGCAATGTCCGCGTGTCGTGGAGGGCGACTTGTTACAGTCCCTGTAAGGTAGCTGGCGGACCGAGCACGGTCAGCGGTGACGAGGAGGTGAGCTGGTGAAACCCGGCACGGCGATGCCCGGAACGGTGGCTACGACGTCCCTGAGGGAGCGTCGGCGCTTGGAGTTGCGTCAGCTCCTGTCCGACACGGCCACCGCGTTGTTCCTGGAGCGGGGGTTCGACGCGGTGACCGTGGCCGATGTGGCCAAGGCGTGCGGAGTCACCGAGAAGACCGTCTTCAATCATTTCCGCAGCAAGGAATCACTGCTCATCGATCGATGGCCCGACATCATCGAGCAGGTGTGCACCCGCGTCGCCGACCCCGCCGGACCGGCGGTCACCGCTGTCGTGGACACGCTCGACGCCGAACTGGACCAGCTCACCGGCCACGGCGCCGCGCCGCGGGAACAGCTCCTTGCCGTGCGGCGATTCGGGGCCATGGTTGCCTCCACCGCTGCCCTCAAAGACAGCCGCCGCCGCTCGATGGAACAGCTCGTCGATGCGCTGCACGATGCCCTCGCCACCCGCCCGGACCCCGCCCCGACCGACGCTGAGCTGCGCCTGACCGCCGTCGCGTTGGCGGGGCTGTTCGAGGTCTTCTACCGCAGCCTCGGCCGCAACCTGAGTGACCCCGTCCCCGACGCTGCCACCTGCCGAGAACGTGTTCGCGCGGACATCCGCCGAGGCGCGCGACTACTCCGCAACGGATTCGACACCTGAGCCAGGAAACCTGGCCTGTCCGAAGGGAAAACACAATGAGGGAATCCGGACGCACACCCGTGCGGTGCGGCGTGGTCGGCACGGGATGGCGGGCCGGATTCTTCGTCCGCCTGGCCCAGCTCGTACCCGAGATCCTGGACATCGCCGGCGTGGTGTCCCGGGATCCCGAGCGGGCGCGTGAACTCGGCTGGGGTGTGCCGGTCTTCGGGTCGGTGGAGGAACTCGTCGCTGAGACCGATCCGGCTTTCGTGATCAGCTCGGTCACCTGGCAGGCCAATCCGGCCGTCGTCGAGCAGCTGGTCGAGGCCGGTGTCGCCGTCCTCAGTGAGACCCCACCGGCACCGGATGTGACCGCACTGAAAGATCTTTGGGGACGCGTGGGGGAGAGCGGGCTGGTTCAGGTCGCGGAACAGTACCCGTTGATGCCGATGCACTCCGCTCGCCTGGAGGCTGTGCGCGCAGGACTGATCGGCGCGCCGTCGTCCGTGCATGTCTCGTCCACTCATCAGTACCACGCCATTGCCCTGCTGCGCGGGTTCCTCGGCGTCGGTCTCGGCGACGTTCAGGTTCGCGCCTCCACGTCGACGGCCGAACTGCTGGACCCGATGACGCGCGCCGGCCTGCGGGAAGACATGGGACCGCACCCCGCCACCACCACCATGGCCACCCTCGACTTCGGGCCGGGCCGGTCGGGGCTGTACGACTTCACCGACAACCAGTGGCACAACCGGTTGCGGGCCCGCCGGCTGCTGGTGCGCGGGAGTCATGGCGAGATCAACGACGAGAGCGTGATCCGTTGGGACGGACGCGTTCTCACCTCGCCCCTGCTGCGCCACCAGAGCGGCTACGACCTCGACCTCGAGGGCTACGACAGCGAGTACATCGCCCTGGACGGGCACATCCTGTGGACCAACCCGTTCATCGGGCTACGGCTGCCGGACGAGGAGATCGCGATCCTCACCCAGATGGTGGCCATGGCGGCCTGGCGACGGGGCGACGGTCCTGCGCCCTATCCGCTGGCGCAGGCCAGCCACGATCACGCCATCGCGCTGGCGGTGGAGCAGGCCGCCGTCAGTGGTGAGACGGTCGAGGTGAGCGACCTGCCCTGGTCGGTCTGATGCGGCCGGGGAGCAGCAGGCAGACGGGGGCCGGGCGGTGAAGGCGATAGCCCACCAGAAAGCGTTGCCGAAGCCGGATGCGTGGCTGCTGGACGAGCTGTGCTGGAGGACCACGGTGAGTAGCGCCGTTCCGATGGATCCGCCGACCTGCTGGGCGACTCTGATTCTCATGCGAGGTCGATCACGACCTTGCCGTGCACGTGCCGACTCGCCTGCCGCCCGACGGCGGCGCGGATCTCCTGGACGGGGAAGCTGACCGCGATCGGCACGCGGAGCCGGCCCTGCGCGGCGAGGCGGGCGATCTCCTCGATGGCGCCGGGGGCGGCGCTGGCGCCGTTCGCGGGCGTGATGCCTTCCACGACGGCGGCAATCGTGGTCATGCGGGAGTCCGGTACGCCGAGCTCGCGAGCCACGGCGATCGTGTTCGTGCCGTGCAGGTCCAGGGTCGCGGTGATGCCGTCGGGAGACAGTTCGCGGACCCGCTCGGCCAGGCCTTCGCCGTAGGTGACGGGTTCGGCGCCCAGCGCTCGCAGGGCGTCGGCGGAGGTGGCTGATCCGGTCCCGATGACCCGGGCGCCGGTGAGGCGCGCGAGCTGGACGGCGAACACGCCGACGCCGCCTCCGGCGCCACCGATCAGGAGGGTGTCCTTCGGGCCGGGGTTGACGACGGCGAGCGCGGCGGCGGCCGTGCATCCGGCGATGGACAGGGTGGCGGCGACGCGGTCGTCGAGTTCGGCTGGTGTGTGGTGGATGTCGCCGCCCTTGCCGATGTGGCCGGGTGCGTCGACGACTACGTGGTCGGCGACGCTGCGGGAGAAGGCGCCGCCGAACACCCGGTCGCCGACGGTGAACAGGTGAGCGATTCCGTCACCGACCTCGTCCACGATTCCCGCGTAGTCGTTCCCGAATCCGCACGGCAGGTTCAGCCCGAAGCGGGCGGCAGCGTCGGCGTCGGAGGTCATGAACCAGTCCATCGGGTTCAGCCCGGCCGCGGTGACCCGCACGCGGACCTGTCCCGGGCCGACGGCGGGGACGGGCACGGTGCGCAGTTCGAGGGTCTCGGGTCCTCCGAACGACTGGGCGAACTGGACGGCCCGGCTGGTGCTGATGGATGTGTTCATGCTGATCAATGCTCCGCGCCGGCCGGGCAACCGGAGACCTGCGCGACGACGTCACCGCCGAGGACGTCGCCGCGCATCTCATCGGCATCTTCACGGTCGCGCCCCTGCCCGAGCAGGCCGCCCGAGCCGATCGCCTGCTGGGCGTGCTGATGTGGGGACTGCGGAGCTCGTCATGCCTTCCTGGGTGAGGACCGGCTGACGGACGTCAGCGACGGGGCACGCCCGAAGCCCGGGTGATGAAGGCATCGAACCAGCGGTCCGGCAGGACCCGTCGCATCCCGATCGCTGCCCGGGCGCTCAAACCCACGGCGTAGCGGGTTTTCGGTCGCCGGTCGGTGGCAGCCCGGACGATGGTGTCGGCAACGTCGGTGGCCGCGGAGCGTTTCTGTCCGGGTGCCTGGGTGCGAAGGCCCTCGGCCACGGCCTGAGCCTGGCGGGCGTAAGGGCCGTGGCCGGAGACCTGATCGACGTGGTCGGCGGCGATGGATCCCCACTCGGTGTCGGTCGGGCCGGGCTGCACGACCACGACCTCGATACCGAACTGGGCCACTTCCAGGCGCAAGCAGTCGCTCATCGCCTCCAGCGCGAACTTGGTGCCGTGGTACCAGCCCCCCAAGGGGGTGTAGATCTTCCCGCCGGCCGAGCTGACATTGACGATCCGGCCCGAGCCCTGACGGCGCATGTGCGGCAGCACGAGCTGGGTGAGCTGCAGCGCGCCGAACACATTCACGTCGAACTGGCGCCGTCCCTCCTGGATCGGGGTCTCCTCCAGGGAACCGAGCGATCCGTACCCGGCGTTGTTGACCAGCAGATCGATCCGGCCGGTCTCGCCGAGAACCCGGGCGACGCCGTCGGCCACCGATTCCGGGCTGGTCAGGTCCATGGCGAACACCCTGATCCCCTCCGGCACCAGATCTTCGAGCCGGTCCCGACGACGGGAGACCCCGTACACCGTGTAGCCGTGCTCGCTCAGTCGTCGGGCGCTGGCCGCGCCGATTCCCGAGGTGGCGCCCGTGACGAGTGCGACCTTGGTGTCCATCATGCCTCCATAAGATGAGCGATGGTTCATCTTAATCATGAACTACCATTCACCTTGTGCCGACGTCACCCCCTGCCCCCGACGAGCCCGGACCGGCGTCCCGGCCGCTGCGCGCCGATGCCCTGCGCAACCGGAAGCGGATCCTGGAAGCGGCCCGGGCCCAGATCATGGAGCGCGGCAGCGAACTGTCGATGGACGACATCGCCCGCAGCGCGCGGGTCGCGGTCGGGACGCTCTACCGGCACTTCCCGACCAAGACCGATCTGGTCGCCGCCACCCTGGACGTGTACCTGATCGAGGTGGCCGAGGCAATGGAAAACGTTCTGGCTCAGCCGGTTTCTGGAAAACTGGCCGCCGCCGGGTTTCGGGACCTGTGGTTCGGATTCCTGGAATCGACGTCCGACCAGTTCGTCTTCAAGGAGGCCGCGCAGCAGCTCGGGATCGATCCGCACGGCAGCGAGAACCAGAAGAGGACGACGGCCGCACTGACGGCGCTGCTGGTCGCCGGCCAGGAATCCGGCCAGATCCGCCCCGGGATCGTCGCCGACGACATCTACCTGCTGATGTCCACGATGCCGGCCGGCCGGCCCGCACCCGAACGCCACCGGTGGGCCGAACTCGTCCTCCCGGCCATCATGCGCACCTGAGCTGCGCCAGACAATCCAGATCGCGGCGGTCTTGACGAACGCTGCGACGATGATGTTGAAGGCTGTCACCTGGACGGCATGTCGATGCAGCCTGCGATGCCGGCCTGTGGCGGACCGCAACCGGAGGCTGGTCCACGCGGGCGGTGGCCGCGCCGGGTTCCCCCGGACGGCGTACGGCTGCGGTTATCGGACGGCGCTCCCGGGCCGACGCTGGTGGAGTCCGGACAAGCTCCAACGACAACGGAATCGAGGTGCTGACCATGAGCATCGGCCCCATCGGCGATCCTGGGGATCCCAGCACGGCCATCGGCCAGCAGATCCAGGCCCAGCAGGCCCGCTTGCTGGACCGGGCCAACCAGACAGACGCAACCCAGCAGGCGACCCTGGAACGGCAGGACGAGCGGCAGGCACAGCTCGAGGCCGAGCTCGCGGCCCGGCAACGGATTGATGACCGGCAGGCCGCGTTGCAGGCCTTCGGCATTCAGCGGGCCCAGCTCCAGGACGCGATCCTGGCGGACCAGGACCTGCAGGCGGTCCAGGAGACCAGGGCCGATCAAGTTGCCGCTGATCAGCGCAGTTTCGACCAGACGGCGCTGGATGCGCTCCTGAACAACAACGGTAACTCCACCATTGCAACGGTTCAGGACGCCCTGGACGAGTTCGGTCAGTTCGATGAGGCCGATCAGCTGCCGGTCGCCCAGGCACAGGTGACGCTTACCTCATCGACCGGTAGCGACGTCGATACCCAGTTGTAACCGCTGCCGACGCCGTGGCCGGTTGAGCAGGCAGCCGGCAACCGGGGTGCGGAAAAGCGCCTGATGGCGGCGTAGCTTCGGGGCCGTGGGCCCACCGGCCGGGTCTCAACGAAGGACGCCGTCGTCACCTACGCGCGCGGCACATTCGGTGAAGGGGACATCCCCGGAGCCCAGATCGCCCTCGACGATCGGGACACTCTCTGCCGACGCGCGGAACGACGGCGGTTCGTCATCCGGATCGGTGCTGACCACCAACACCGGGAGCCCCTCGCCGGCACAGGCCACGCCGTCGAAGACGAAGAAGTGGGCGCCCTCGTCCACCGGGAAGGGCGCGGCAGCAGGTAGCGAGTCGATCGGCGCATCCCGGAGTGCCGGGTCATTCACGAAGTTGACGCGCGCACCGAAGTTGTCCTCGGTCACCCGATCGACCGCGTCCATCAAGGCTTCCCAGATCGTGTCGTCGCTGAAATCGGTGCGGAAGAGCGGAGTCTGTTCCGGCACCGCATCACGCGAGGGCGCCGGGGCCCGATCCGGCTCGGCGGTTCGGCCCTCGGGCGTCTTCGTCTTCCAGTCGAGCATGTCGCGGGAGAAGACCCCGGCCACCATCAGATCTTCGAGGTCCTTCGATCGCCGCGTCTTGTCAACAGCCATGCCCGGTTCACGGTCCCGGACCGCGAATGGTTCAGGGCATCTGATGAGCCGGTCCGCGTCACGACCGCCAGTGCAGCGTGGTCGAGCGTGTCCGAAGTACTCACCCGCTCCCGGGCCGGTCGCGCCCGGCTGCCGGCACCGCCGATCGTCACAGGAAGCATGACCAGGCCGAGCCCGAGATCGTCGCGGAACCCGGGCCAGGCATGCGGGGTCAGACCATCGTGGGGCTCGATGACCGGTGTCAGTACGTGAACAGGTCCGCTACGGCAGGCATCCGGTCGTGGCGGCGCTGCTGCTGTCAGCTGTCTGCGCCCCGGACTCCTCGTGCGGTTCAGGCAGGAGTGCACCGGAGGCTGGACGGTTCAGTTCTGCGAGGGCGGCTGAAGGAGGACAACGGCATTGTGGCCTCCCATGCCCAGGGCTGACTTCGCGACCAGGCCGGGCGCAAGGTGGTGCGTGCCGCTGAGAAGGCGCTCGTGACCGGGGGCCACCTGCGGTGCCAACGGCAGAACCTGCTGGGCCGCGGCCAGCGCGGCGACGGCGATCTCGGCCGCTGCCGAAGCCCCCTGGCAGTGACCCAACAGCGGTTTCAGGGAATAGATCCAGGTGTCCGGGGTGAACATCTCGTCGAGGATGGTGGCCTCAGCGCTGTCGCACTGGAGCGTGCCCGGCCCGTGAGCATTGAGGTAGCGGACGTCGTCGGCCCGGACGCCGCCGGCCCGCAGGGCCCTCTCGAAACACTGCCGCACCGAGTTCAGTTCGGGCTCGATCGAGGTGACATGGTGCGCATCGTGGGTCATGGCGCCACCCAGGACGCCGAAGTAGGAATGGTCAGGACGGCGGCCCGGCCCGGTGACCACGAAGGCGACGGACGCCTCGCCCATGACGAATCCCCTTGACCCTTGCTGGAAAGGGCGACAGGCCGAGAACGGCTCCTCGTCGGTGACGGCCACCCCCAGCCGGCGGAAGTGGGTCAGCATCTCGGGCGAGCAGGACAGGTCGGTGGTGACGACGACGACGTCGTCCACGAAGTCGCTGTCCAGCCACTGCTTGGCAATGATCAGGGCCGCGTTCCCCGAGGTGCACATGGCGCCCACGGACATGGTCGGTCCGTGAAAGCCGTGCTCCTTCATGCACATGGACACCGGGGTGGAGGGCATCAGCGAGAGGAAACTGCGCACGCTCACGTCACCTGCGTGCTGGGTGTAGAACGACCGCCAGAGGTCGACCTCGCCCAGAACCGCGGCGTGGAGCAGACCCACCCGCTCTCCCGGGCGCCAGCCGTGCAAGCGCGCATCGGCCACTGCCTCCCGCACGGATGCCAGCAGGCCGCGAGCGAAAAGTGTGGGGCCGTCATCGGGGTCGCCGCCGTCCGGGATGCGGGCGGCCCAGGAAGGGGACGGGGTCTCGGTGGTCTCGGTGTCGTCGTCGGCCTTGACCGGTCGGCAGGCGGAGGCACCGCTCGAGACCCCTTGCCACAGGGCCTCTACACCCCATCCGTAACCGGTGACGGCACCGATACCGGCAATGCGAACGCTGGGAACAGTCACGATCGGTTCGACCTCCTGGAGGGGGAGGGGCTACTGAAAGCGTCGAAAATGCCTGCGCTACCACATAGTGTGCCTAAAGATCGCCGTCGATAAAACCCTTTTGCCAGCTCGTACTGTTTCTTCCTTCCTTGCCCGCTCAAGATCAGGTGTGAACCGTCGATACGCCCAGGACCAATGCGGTGACACGAGCCGAGCGCTGACGGGGGAAAAGGGGTGCCTGGTCATGCCTGGGGGCGCGAACATGCTGAACTCACGCCGAAGAGGTCCGCGACGCGGCGGGCGGGTCCGGTGAAGTCGGTGTCGTCGGACGACTGGGACCTGGCCGACCGCTATCGTCAGCTGGTCGAGCTCATGCCGGACGGTGTGGTCGTGCACCAGGACGGTCTGATCGTGTATGCCAACGCCTCTACCGGCCGGCTGACCGGCACCGAGGCTCGCCAGATGCTGGGCCGGCACATCCTCGATTTCATTCACCCCGACTCGCGGTCGGCGTTGCTGGAGCGAGTGGCTCAGCTGGAGGGTTCATCGGGCCCCTCGGCGCCCACCCGGGTTCACCTGATGCGGGACGACGGAGATGTGACCGCCATCGAGTCGGTATCCGTGCGTACGTCATGGCAAGGGCGCCCGGCCATGCAGGCAATCATGCGCGACCTGACCCACCAGCTCGCGGCGGAGGATGCTCTGCGCTATCAGGGCACCCTGGTTCAGCACGTCAGTAATGCGATCATCGCCACCGACCTGTCAGGGCACGTCACGAGCTGGAACCCGGCCGCCGAGAAAATCTTTGACCTCAGCTGGGAGACGGTACGCGGCCGCCCGATCGGTCAGCTCATCGGTCCGGACCTCGATCCTCGTCACCTGGTGGAGAGCGGGCCGCTGGTGCGTGAGGTGGCCGGTAGCCATGTCGTCGTCAACGGCCGGGCCTCGCGGTTGTCCGAGAAGGACGGCTACGTGCTGATGTGCTCGGACGAGACGGCTCAGCGAACAGCTGAGGCGAGGTTCTCGACCGTCTTCCGGTCGCTCGACACCGGTCTGCTGCTCATCGACGAGCAGGCAACGATCCTGCTGGTCAATCCGGCTGCGTCCCGCTTCCTCCAGCAGAAGGAGAGCGCCCTCGTCGGGCAGTCCGTCAACGACCTGATCTTCATGCGCGAGGACGGACAACAGCAGACGGTTGTGGGGGAGGATGTGTTCGCGGCCCGGGCCCAGGATGTTCGGCCCACATCCCATCTGGGGTACCGGCGGCCGGACGGTACCGAAGGGTGGTACAGCGTCGCGGTACGCGCCCTGCCGTCCCAGGGGCGGAGCCGCTCGGCGGTCATCTCACTGAGCGATGTCTCGGAGCGCCGCCAGTTCGTCCAGAAGCTGCACCACGCTGCCCACCACGACGCCCTCACCGGCCTGCCGAACCGGGCGTACATGCTGGACTATCTACCGCCTCTGCTGCAACAGGTCGAAGCCTGCGGCCAGGTCCTGGTGGTTCTCTTCATCGACCTCGACAATTTCAAGCTCATCAACGATTCGCTCGGGCACGATGTGGGTGACGAAGCACTACAACTCGTGGGCCGGCGTCTGAAAGACACGGTGCGGCAGGCCGACGTGGTGGCCCGGCTCGGCGGGGACGAATTCCTCGTCCTGGCCACACTGGACCAGGAATCTCAGGCCACACTCCTGGCCGAGAGAATCCTCGATGCGCTGGGGCAGCCGTTGACCGGCCGGCTGGCGGGGTTGCAACTACAGGCCAGCCTGGGAATCGTCGTCAGTCATCCGGCCGATTCCACCGAGGCACGTAACCCCACGGACCTGATCCGGGATGCGGACGCCGCTATGTATGTGGCGAAATCCCGCGGACGCAATCGCACCGTGATCTTCGACGAGGCACTGCACACCACGCTGATACGGCGTATCCAGCTGGAGGCCGATCTGCGGGAGGCGCTGGCAGCCGGTTCGCTGTGGGTCGCCTATCAGCCCATCTTCGACCTGCGCACGGGTGCCTGCGCCAAGGCCGAGGCGCTGGTGCGCTGGAACCATCCGACTCTGGGACCCATCAGCCCGCTCGAATTCATCGCCATCGCCGAACAGTCCGACCTGATCCACCAGGTCGGTGAGTTCGTCCTGGACACCGCGTGCCGAGATGCCAGATTGCTTCGTGAGCAAGGTTTTCCGAATCTTCGGATGTCGGTGAACATGTCTTTGCGGCAGGTGGACCGGGCGGGCATCATCGACGTGATCTACGCAACCCTGGAGCGGCACCGTCTGGTTCCTGCGGCCCTGTGTCTGGAGGTCACCGAGAGCACCATCGCCGCTGACGACCTGGCCTCGGTGCGGATCTTCCAGACTCTGAGCGAGAAGGGGATCCACCTGTCCATCGATGATTTCGGCACGGGCTACTCGTCTTTGGCGCGATTGCTGAACCTCAAGGTCAATCAGCTGAAGATTGATCGCAGTTTCGTCACCGACCTGCCGGTCGAGCCGGACAACCGGCTGATCGTGGAGGGCATCATCGCCCTGGCTCATGCGCTCGATCTGGAAGTCGTGGCCGAAGGTGTGGAGAACAGGGAACAGCTCGACGTTCTCCGAGGTCTGGGATGCGATCACGTTCAGGGTTATTATTTCGCTCGGCCGTCGGCCATCCACGAATTCATCCCGGCGGTCGGTCAGGCGAAAAGCCTTTCGGACCCCGGGTAGGCGGACGACCGGCAGACCCGGTCGCGAGCGGCCTCGCTTCCGGCAGCCGGCGTTCGGCCGGCCACCGGAAGCCGGGCAGACGTCAGCTGGTCCGGTTGTCCTTGATCACGATGTCCGGACCGGGGGCCAGAATCAGCGGGTTCTGCGGGTCGGGCTGCACCACGACGATGTCGGTTGGTTCATTCCGGCGCACCACGTTGTGGGTGACCAGCACGTTCTGTACGGTCCCACCGGGAATGGCTCCCGGAGGGCTGGTGCCGGGAGGAGCCGCGAAGCCCACCAGCACGACCCCGCCCGAGGGGAAGTTCAGCGGCTCCTCTCCCGCGGGCACGGTGGCCACGTTGTCCCTGATCTTGTTGTCCTCGATCACCACCCGGTCGGCATTGACGACACCGATCCCGACCCCCGAGGTGCGCTGGCTACCGTCGCGCCCGGCAATGCAGTACCGGTTGTTGGCGGTGAGAACGTTCTTGCGAACCGTCCAGTCGCCGCCCTCGTAACTACCCTTGGTGTCCGGTATCTCCCGGGCCGAGTCGTCGAAAACCAGTATTCCGAGGCAGTTTCCGCTCAGCCGGTTGGACACCACGTCGCCGCCGCGCGCCTCCTTGAGGAAGACCCCGAGGTTGTAGTTCTCGACGCGGTTTCGCCGGACCAGGGCTTCGGCTCGCCCGGTGTCGGAGACCGTGATGCCCCCGGTGCCCGCGAAAACCGGTGACGGCCGGGTCAGCCCCTTTTCGATGTTCTTGCTGATCGATATGTGGACGGATGCCGCGACCGTGATCCCGTAGCGCTCATGGGCCAGCCCCTGGGTGTCGTGAATGTCGACGCCGTCCGCACCCCACACCGTGATCCCGTCCGCGGGATGATTTTTCGTGGTCAGGCGGCTGACCTCGACCCGGGAGTCCGGGTTGAGGAAGAACAGGCCGGAGACATCGTCGGCCAGAGTCGTCTGGTCGTTCTCGGCGTCCGCCTTCTGGTGCGCGCTCCAGCAAGGGTTGGCCGCCACCGCCGGGAGGTCGGCAACCGTGTTCCACGGGGGATACTCGATCACGGTCTTGCCCGTCGAGGCGCCCGTGACCTTGAGGCCCTTGCCGTTGACACAGACGGCCTCGTGATACGTGCCGGCCCGGATCTTGATGGTGTCGCCCGAGGCTGCTTCGTCCACCGCGGCCTGGATGGATTCTCCCGGATGCACCACCCAGATCCGGTGAGCGGCCACCGGGCTCGCGGGGTGCAGGGTGGCCGCCGAAGAGGGCTGGGGAACACCGAGCACGGTCAGGGCGGAGACAGCCACCGGGGCCAGGCTCCGGGTCAGGCTCATACGCATGGAAAGCTACCTCTCGTTCCGTGGGTGCTCCACTTTTCCTGTCCGAGGCGCTTTTCGGGTCTTGCGCGCCTGAAACCGGCCTAACGGATGAGGCGTTGGATGTACACCTCTCACACACGGCTCCTCTACCACCACGTACCCGTCACCCGTCGTATCGCCTGTCCTGCTGCGGTAGTGACGTGTGACGCAGGGCTGACGTCTGCGGTTACGGGAAGAGGTGCGGCTCGTGGTCGGGCCTGACCGGGGACCATCGATCGCCCGGGTCCGGTGGCCCGTTCAGGGAGCCGGTTCGGTGACGGGCTCGTTGTCCCCACAGGTCACGGATGTGGCATCCCGAACCACAGCGGAGTTTTCGGGAGCGCTGGTGGCCAGGACGGTGCTCCGGCCGGCCGTTGCCCGCCGGTGGATCGCATCCAGGTCGATCGTCGTCCGGGTGACGCGATACGTCTCGTCCTTCGAGTCGTAGTCCGCCAGATACCCGGCCAGGACCCGCCTCGAGCCGACAACCGGGCAGCCGACCCCGTTTCCGGTCTGGTCATAACCGAGATCGAACAGGTACGGATGCCCCTGAGCATTCGTCGTGGCGACGAGGTAGCAGTTCACCACGCCGTACAGGGCTGCCGAACGGCCCAGATCCACCAGGACGACGGCGGACCCGTCACCGAGTCGCCCGGAGATCGCCGTGGCCGTGTCGCCGACCCGTTGCTCCAGGGCCCCGGCGTCGAAGGCGTTGAGGCTGATGGAGAACCGGGCGCCGCTCGCGGTACTGATCCCCAGGATGCGCAGGTCTGCGTCACGGGCCAGCCACAGCTCGTCCGGAATACCGTCGCCGTCCAGGTCGTCCGTTCCCACCCGGTGGGAGTTCCTCGGAACGGGCGCTCCGCCGACCGGGCACCCTTGGCCCGCGGTGGTAGCGATCGGTGAAGCAGGCTCACCGGAGCCGGATGACGTCTGGATGCCGGCGGGGCCGGCCGTACCGGTGACCACGATCGGCCGGCCGCTCCTGGTGGAGCTGTCGCAACCGCCCATCATCCCCATGACGGCCAACCCCGCGGTCATGATGAGGATCAGTGGTCTGAGCCGGTTGCTATGGGTGCAGACCTGGGAACAGAGCACCACAGAACAGTACATGGGGATCAACGGGGGCTAGGCCGGGTGCTGACGGCAAGTTCTATTACCAAGGCTGGAACGGCAATGCCAGATCATAACAATTACGACATAGCACCCAGTTGCCGGTCCCGGCGCCCTACGCTGGCCCAGATTTCACGGACAGGCGGCGCCCGGGGAGGGCCGATGTACCACAGCTGGCCCTTGCTGCGCCGCGCACCGGGACGCATGCTGCACTCCGGTGCGCCGGCGCTCATGCTCACGATCAGCGTTGCTCTGCTGGCGGGGCTGGTCGCGGCCGGCCCGCTGTTCGCCCGGGCGACCGCGAACGGTTCGCTGGAGCGCAAGCTCGCGACGGTCCCGGCCGGTTCCCAGCTCAATCAGCAGGCCGCGCTGGGATTCGTGCTGCCGGGTCCCATCTGGGACGAGACCCGGGCCGAGGTGGTCCGTATGCTGGACGGAGTGCCCTGGCTGGGCCCGGTGGTCACCGAGGTGTGGGCGGCTTCCTGGCAGCTCGAGCTGGGTAAGCCGGTGCCCTTTCTCGGCGTCGGTGACCAGCACCGGGTGGCGGTGCTCTATCACCGCACGGGTGCGGTGCAGGCGCTCGACGTGGTGCGGGGCGAACGCGGTGCCCGAGGACTGTGGCTGCCTGATGGAGAGGCCCATGGTCTCGGGCTGGATCCCGGGGACGAGTTCCAGGTCGGTAAGACATTCAGCGACGGGCTGGACATCCTGGGTTGTAGTGGGCCGGTGGCCCCGGTCGCCGCCGACTCTCAGGGGCGTGGCACCCGAACCACCAGCCAGTCCACCGTCACCCTGGCCGGTACCTACCGCACCGTGGCGGACGGGCGATTGCCCGCCGGCTCGTACTTCTCATCCATCGCCGCGCGATTGCCCAGCGACCCGGCCGGGTGCCCGACGCCGCCCCTGCTCATGATCGGTGACCAGGAAACCGTCCTTGCCGCTCTGAAGGGGGCCGACGAGAAACCCCAGTGGAGTTTCTCGGCCGAGCTCACCCAGGAAGGGCGGTCACTGGGGCGACTCGGTCAGGCGGCGACGGCCGCCCAGAAGTTCCGGCTGGACGCAAGCGACCCGACCAGTGCGCTGCGGGTGGTCGCGGCCGGCCAGGGGGTGGTGCCCCGCGTCGAGACCGGACTCACGTCGCTGCACGACGAGGCTCAGGCCGATGCCCGCGCGGCGGCCCAGCAGGGCCGAGGTATCGCCCTGGCCGGCGCTGCCCTCGGGCTGGCCGCGGTGATCATGGCGCTGCGCGCCCTGTCCCAGCGCCGCCGCCGTGAGAACGAGCTGCTGGTCGGCGTGGGCGCGCCGCTGCCCGCGATCATCCTGGCCGGCGTTGCCGAACTGCTGCTGCCGGTGTTCGCCGGTGCCGTCACCGGCTTCACTGCGGTCTACTTCGCCTTCGTGGGCTTCGGCCCGCAGAGCCGGCTGGGCCCGGACGCGATCGTCGCTGCTCTGTATGCAGTAGGACTGGTCGCCCTCGTCACGCTGGCCGGCAACGCCGTTGTCACCCTGCTGCAGACCCATGCAATCGGACGACGGCTCGCCGGGCACGAATCCTCCCGGGGTCGGGCCGGATCCGGCGGGCCCTGGCTACCTCTCCTGCTGGGTGCCACCGGCCTGGCCATCGCCTCGGTGCTGACCCGCGACGACCGGGCCTCCTACACCGACCCGCTCGCTGCGGTCCTGCCCGTTCTCGTTCTGTCCAGCGGTAGCCTGCTGACGGTCCGCCTGGCCGCTGCCGTCGCCGCGCGCGTGCGCCGCCGCTCCACCACGACTCCAGGATCTAGCATCGACCGGCTGATCCTGCGCGGGTTGCGCGACACCGGACTGGCGGTCACCGATCTGGTGGTGGTTCTGTCCATCGGGGTGGGTGTGCTGGCCTACGGGCTGGTCTCCACCAGCATGGTGCGCGCATCGGTGCAGGACAAGACCGCCGTCCTGGCCGGAGCGGTCAGCACGGCCCACATCCCCACCTCCTCCGGCCTGGGCGCGGGTTCAGGCCCCCATCCCGCTCTGGGGCAGGACCTGTCGGTGCTGTGGAAGACCCGTGCCCAGTTGCAGCCCGACCACCACGACGTGGACATTCTGGTGATCAATCCCGAGACTTTCCCGGCGGTGGCACTCTGGGGGCGCGGACCGGATCTGGCCGAGGCGCGCCAGGCGCTGCAGACCCTCGGCGCACCCGCCCGGGGCGTCCTGCCGGCCCTCCTGATCGGGATACCCGGCCGCGAGACCGGACTCGGCGGGACCGTCTCGATCGGGTCCCAGGAGATTCCCCTCATCGCGCGAGCCGACCTGACCGCCTTTCCTGGCGCCACCGGCCCGACGGTCGTCTTCGACGCCCGGTCGCTGTTCGCCCATCTTGACGCTCTCGACGCCCTCGGCAACGTTCAGAACCCCTCATTGGCAGTGAATCCCGGTTCGCAGGGGACGTACACCACCTGGCTCTGGTCGACCCGAACCGCCACCGCCCTGGCGGCCTACCTCGACCGGAAGGACATCACCCCGGCAACCATCACCTCCATCCAGCAGGCCCAGGCCACACCGGTTCTCACCTCCAGCAGATGGGCGGCCACTTACCAGGTCGTCCTCGGGCTGGCCGCTCTGGCCCTGGCCGGACTGTCGGTCGTGGTCGCCGTCGACCGGCGTGTCGCCCGTGCCGCCCCGGTCGACCTCGTCCTGTTCCGGTTCGGTATCCGCCCGGCCCACCTGATCCGGCTCCGGGCCATCGAGCTCGCGCTGACCAGCCTGGCTGCGCTCATCGCGCTGGTCCCGCCCTTGGCCCTGCTCATGCTTCTGCTTCCCCGCCTGGTCGAGCCGGGACCCGCCCTCGCACCGGCTCTAGGCTTTCAGATACCGCTTCTGCCACTGGCCCTCAGCGCACTGGCCGCCGCGGGAGTCACCGTGGTGGCGGTCTGGGCCGCGGCGCGCAGATCGGCTGCGCTGGTGCCCTCGGAGGTTCTTCGCGATGACCGGTGAGACGACCAATGTCACCGGTCGGACCGCCGGGCTGAGTAATCTCGTGCGGATCTACCGCGCGGTCTCCGGTGAGGTGCACGCCCTGCGCGGGGTCGACGTCGACTTCCCGTCGGGCGGCATCACCGTCATCGCCGGCCCCTCGGGCGGCGGCAAGAGCACGCTGCTCTCGATCCTGGCGCTGCGCGACCGGGCCAGTGCCGGCACCGTCACGCTGTTGGGCGCCGACGTTACCCAGGCCCCGCAATCGGTTCTGAAATCCCTGCGCCGCAACAGTATCGCCTGGGTACCGCAGCGACCGGCCCACGGCCTCTTCCCGCACCTGACCGTGATCGAGAACCTGCTGCAGGCCGCGTGCATCCGTGGTCGTACCGATGGACTCGAACCTACCCAGACCCTGGAGCTGCTGGGCCTCACCCACCGGGCTGACGCCACGCCGGGACGGCTCTCCGGTGGCGAACAGCAGCGCCTGGCCGTCGCCGCGGCCCTGACCCACGCCCCGGCTCTGGTGGTCGCCGACGAGCCCACCGCCGAACTGGACGACGACAACGCCGAGCGGGTGCTCGCGGCGCTGGCCACGGTGGCGGCCGCAGGCAGCACCTGTGTCCTGTCCAGCCACGACCCACGAGCGCTGCGTCGCGTGCCGCGCGTGCTGCACCTGCGCCACGGCGTGCTCTCGGCCGAGCGGTCCGGCAGCGAACTGCCCGAGACCCGCCGGACCGAAGCGGTGATCGACTCCGCCGGGCGCCTGCAATTGTCGCCGGAGGCATTGAACCTCTTCCCCGGCCGCCGGGCCCGGATGGAGCTGATCGACGGCAAGGTCGTCCTCGAGGCACCGGAGAGCAGCTCATGAACGCATCGCTGAACGTCTCGGCGGTCAGCCATGGTGTGCTGAAAGATGTCAATCTGAGCGCGGGGCCCCATGCGCTGGTCGCCCTGACCGGCCACTCCGGCTCGGGGAAGTCCACACTCTGCCACCTGATCGCCGGGTTCGAGCGCCCGGAGCAGGGCGCGGTGACGCTCGACGGCACGCCGACCGACGAAATCACCGACTGGTCGCGGATCGCCGTGGTGCCTCAGCGTCTGGCCCTGTTGCCAGAACTCACCGCGGCGGAGAACCTGGTGATGCCGGTCCTGGCCGCCGGACGCACCGTCAGCCCGGACACCGTGGCGACCCTGCTCGAGCGGCTGGGCGTGGATGTGCTGGCGAGCCGCCCGGTGGGTCAGGGTTCAGTCGGTGAGCAGCAGCGCGTGGCGGTGGCCCGCGCGCTCCTGCTCGGCCCGTCACTGATGGTTCTGGACGAGCCGACGGCCCATCAGGACGACGACAACACGCAGCGGGTGATCGAGGCCGTTCTGTCGGTGCTCGCGCAGGGCACACTGGTGATCATTTCTACGCATGATCCACGGGTGCTGGCTCATGCCACCCAGACGCTACCGCTTGGAACAGGCCTCTGAACGACGAGCCGGCCCTGGGCGTCCGACCACCAGGGGCCGGCCCGGACCGCGCGCCTTCCCGCGGCCCCGGGACGGTCAGCAGGACTCCACGGGCGTCCGGGCCGGATGGATGATCGTCTTGTCCCGGCCCGCCTGCTTTCCCTGGTAGAGAACTTCGTCCGCCCGTCGCATCGTTTCCTCGGCGCTCAGGCCGGCGGTCCATTCGGCGAGACCGACCGTGCACGTCTGACCATTCGGCACGACAGCTCGAATCCGCTCGGCCACCACCAGCGCCTCGTGGGCGGTACAGGACGGGAGTGCCACGGCGAACTCCTCCCCACCCCAGCGGGCCAGAGTGTCGATCTCGCGCAGGCATTCCTCGGCCGCTCGGGCGAATTCGCGCAGCAGGTCGTCGCCCGCCAGATGACCGTGCCGGTCGTTGTACCTCTTGAAATGATCCAGGTCGAGCAGCGCCACCGTCAGCGGTTTGCCGGTGCGCTGAGCCCGGGCGATCTCTGTGGCCAGGGCCTGGTCCCAGCGGCGGCGGTTCGCCACGTTGGTGAGGCTGTCCCGTTCCGCGGCCCTTGCGAGGCGGTCCAGGAAGTCAGCGCGTTCAATGGCACTGGCGGCTTCCGCGGCCAGGGTCTCCAGCATCGGTGGCACGTGAGGCGGGTAGGTGGAGATGCTCTTCTTGAAGAACAGGCAGATCACCGCCACCGGCTTACCGGCCCGGAACACCGGCTGCCAGAGAGCGGAGCGCGCGTTCACTTCGGCCCTGATCCGCGGAGTCGCCTGTGTGGACGATTCCAGGTTGGCTGCGAAGACCATTCGTCCCTCTCGCAGGACGACGGCGGCCTGGGACCCCTCGGCACTCATGTGAAGACGTACCGGAGGCAGAGGCATGCCACCGGTGGCGGTGCTGACCAGCATGTCACCGTCCTGCGGTTCCAGCAGGTACGCGCCGTCGGCCCCGGAGATCTCACGGGCGGCCCGGCAGATTGCCTCTCGCGCGTCTTCCGCACCGGCCAGCGCTCGCGAGGCGCGGGCGAGAGTCTCCATGTGCTGAGCATGCGCCTGGGCCAGGTCGGCCTGGTCCTGAACCCGGCTGAGCAAGACATCTCGCTCGTCCCTGCTCATGGCCAGAGCCAGTCCCACCACGGCGACCAGCCCCGTGAAGGTCAGCACCACCAGCGCCCGGGAGGCAGTGGTGGGCAGGGTTGCGAAGGGCCCGTGGCCGGCCAGAGTCAGGAACACCGCGAAAGTGCCGGTCAGCAGGTTGTGTATCACCACGATGACGGTGTCGAAACGCAGAGCCATCCAGACGGTGAGCGCCTGCGTGAGAAACGCGATCGGGAGTGACGTGCCGTAGAAGACCAGTTCGTAGATCACGCTGGTACTGATCAGGAGCATCACGAGCTCGGCGGCGCCCCGGCCGCCGGGGCGGTGGAAAGGTACCTCGATCAGATCCGGTGCCTCGGCCTTGCGGCCCTTCCGTCGGCGCTGAGCCGCGGAGAGCAGACAGCCCACCCGGAAGCCGGCTGCCGCAATCAGCACGATGGCGATGCTGTTACTGAGTATCCAGATCAGTGCGGCCTGCCAGGTCGGGATCGTGGTCACGGCCCCGATGGCGCGCAGGACGATCAGCGCACTGCCGGCAGAAGCGACCACAGCGGCGCCCGTCAGCCGGAAGAGCTGTCGCATGCCGATCAGTGCCTGTTCCCCGCCGGCGCCCCAGGCGTGCGGACACCATCTCCTGAACATGACGGTGAACAGAAGGAGCTGAACGACGTCGCCCACAGCGAGGGAGCCGGCCAGACCGATGGATGATTCGGTGGCGAGGTGGAGACCAGAACTGATGACGCCGAGCAGGACGATGTCCCACCACCAGGTCCCGGCATCGCGCTGAACCGCGAACCACACCACCGCCACGCCGGCCGCCGGGCACGCCACGCTCAGGCTCGTTCCCGGCCCGACGGCCGGCAGACGCCCGAAACCCAGCGCTGCGGCAAACAGCAGGGCGAACAGCGCACTTCGCCACAGTCCCTGGCGCATGTGCCACCCTCTCCTCAGACTCGCCGTGCACATGCCACCGTGCGCATGCTTCGTGGAGAGATGTCGTCATCCCGCTGTGTCCCGGAGAGAGTGGAGTTCGCCTTTCTTCCAGGTTCACCCGGCAGCAGGAACGGGGGCGTCGTCCCGGCCGATCGCTCGGGTGCGCTGGTGGTCTTCCGGATTCATGGCGACCGGAGTGGGTTCAGTTGTTTCGTCGTGCGGCCGATCCACCAGGTGTGGGCCGGATTGCTTCCTGGGTTTATGTGCTGTGCTCCATGGCTCTGGCTTCGGCCTATTACGTGTTTCCCGGGCATCACCTCGCTCTGTGGAGCCCGCTCGGTTTTCTGGCCTCACTGGCCGTACTGGCCGGGGTGTGGCTGAATCGTCCGACCCGCCGATGGGCCTGGGTCATCCTGTCGCTGGCTCTCCTGGCGTTCATCACCGGCGACACGCTGTACAACGTGTACGTCGACGTCCTGGGCCGGGAAAACCCCTATCCGTCCATCTCGGACGCGTTCTACCTCCTGACCTATCCTCTCTTCGCCGCCGGTCTGATCCTGGTGCAGAGTCGGGCCGCCTGGCGCGATCGCGACGGTCTGCTGGACGCCCTCATCATCACCACCGGCGTGGGCTTTCTCTCCTGGGCCTATCTGATCGAGCCGTACGTCCATGACGAGAGCCTCAGCCTGGTGCAGAAGATGGTCTCGGTCGCCTACCCCCTGGGCGACGTCCTCGTCCTGGTCATCCTGATCCGGCTGGTCGGCAACGGAGGTATGCGGGTCGTCGCCGTGCAACTGCTGTCCCTCGGGGCGATCGGGCTCCTGACAGCCGACGTCTTCTACGGGCTCATCCAGTTGCACGGGTCCTGGGCGACGAATGGTCCGGTCGACATCGGGTGGATCGTCTTCTACATCAGCTGGGGAGCCGCCGCGCTGCATCCGTCCATGACCGGGATCGGCGAGGTCACGCCGGCACCGAGTGCCGATCTACCCCGCCGGCGTCTCGTGCTCCTGGCCCTGGCGAGTCTGCTGTCCCCCCTGGTGCTCATGATCGAGGCAGCCCGTGGTGCCGTCCGGGACGCCGGTACGGCAGCGGGCTTTTCCGTCGTCATGTTCCTGCTCGTCCTCCTCCGGCTGGAAAGTGTCCTGGCGGTCCACCGCCAGTCGATCGCGCGGGAACGGGCGCTTCGCGCGGCGGCCATGGATATCGGTGGAGCCACCGATCATGAGCAGCTGTACCTGGCCATTGTCCGCTCGGCGAGGCGGTTACGGCCCCCCTCCTCGCCCGCCCGGGCCGAACTGCATCTTTGTGAGGCGGGCGAACTGAGCGAGGTGGCAGCCTATGGAGACATCACCATGGCCTCCTCCCGGATCGGCCGCCGGCCGGTGCTTTTCTCCGGACCGGTCCAGGTGGAACGCGGTGAGGGCTGGGTCCGGTTCAGCGCGTTGTTCAATGCCGGCCCGGATGCGGTTCTGAGCCTGACCTCCCGATCTGTTCCGGACGAGACAGCCGACGCCCTGAAGGCCATCGCGGCCCAGGCGGCGGTGGCGGTCGAGAGCGCTCGCCTGGCTGATGACTTGCAGCGGCAGCGCAGCGACACGCACTTTCGGACCTTGGTGCAGAACGCCTCCGACGTCATCCTCATCACCGACGCGAACGGCCTCCTGCGGTACGTCAGCCCTTCGGCGGAGCGGATCCTGGGACTGCCGTCCGCCGAAGTGACCGGCCGGCCGATCCACGATTTTCTGCATCCGCTCGACCGGCCCGGATTCTCCGACGTTCTGGCCGCCGTCTCCACCGACCTGGAGACCGATCGGGCTGCGGCGGACTGGCGTCTGGTCCATCTCGACGGCACTTACCACGCGTACGAGGCTCTCTTCAGCAATCTGCTGAACGACGCCACGGTGGAGGGGATCGTCCTGACTCTGCGGGATGTCACCGAACGCCGAAACCTGGAGCAGGAGCTCATTCATCAGGCGTTCCACGACCCTCTCACCGGTCTGGCGAACCGGGCGCTCTTCCGGGAACGCGTCAAGCAGGCTCTGGATCGGCAGTCCGCCACCGGGTTGGTCGTCGCAGCGTTGCTGATCGATCTGGACGACTTCAAACTGGTCAACGACACCCGGGGTCACGCGGTCGGGGACGACCTGCTCGTGTGTGTCGCCGCTGAGATCACTGCGGCGCTTCGGCTCGAGGGGACGGCTGCCCGCCTGGGCGGTGACGAGTTCGCGATCCTGATCGAGACCGACGATCCGCAAGAGGTCCGGGACACCGCGGATCGGTTGCTGAGCGCCTTGACCAGGCCCCTGCTCGTGAGGGGGGACCTGACTCAGGTCGGAGCATGCATCGGGACAGCCGTCAGCTCTCCCGATCAGGAGGAGGCACTGGACTCGGTCGAGCTCCTGCGCCGCGCCGATCTGGCGCTGTACGCGGGCAAGGAACACGGCAAGAACTGTGTGGTCGAGTTCCGTCCCGATCTGCACACGCAGATGATGCAGCGCGCGGGTATGCGCACCGCTCTGCAGCAGGCGCTGGAGCTCGATGAGTTCATCCTGGTCTATCAACCGATCGTGACGCTGGAAACCGGTCAGCTGGTAGGGGTGGAGGCTCTGATCCGATGGAACCACCCGACCAACGGCCTCGTCCTCCCTCAGGAGTTCATTGCCCTGGCTGAGGAGAACGGGCTCATCGTGCCGATCGGGGCCTGGGTGCTGGATACCGCCTGCCGTCAGATGGGTCTCTGGGCCGAGCAATTCCCGGGGAACGCGCTGCGGATGAACGTGAATGTGTCCGGGCGGCAGATCGAGGAACCAGGTTTCGCCGCTCTGGTTCAGGATTCGCTCTCGCAGAATGATGTTCCTGCGGATCGTCTCGTTCTGGAGATCACCGAGGGCGTGCTCCTGGGCGAGGACACCGCAGTGGTGAACAGCTTGCGGGTCGTCCGTGAACTGGGCGTCACCATAGCGCTCGACGACTTCGGTACCGGGTACAGCTCCCTGGGGTACCTGCCCCGTCTTCCTGTCGACCTGCTCAAGATCGACAGATCATTCGTCATGGGGCTCTCCAGCGACCGGGCCAACGACGGAACTCCGGCCCGGACGGTCGTGGCCCTGGCCCAGCACCTCGGCGTCGCCGTGGTGGCGGAGGGGATCGAGACCATGTCGCAGAGAGCGGAGTTGCAGCGACTGGGCTGCCGGCTGGGTCAGGGCTACTTGTTCTCGCCCCCCTTGCCACCGAGCCGGCTGGCCGCTCTGCTGGCGAGCTCTCCGGACGGAACCCTTCCCTTCTCCTCCGCCCTGTCGGATCTTCCGCGGCAGAGTGGGTCGCCCGCGTCGCCGACCTTCGACGGAGGCGTCCGGAAAACGGGGAAAGTTGCCGGCGAAGGAAGAGACGCCTGGGAGGACGGCTCAACTCCGGGGGTCCAGATTCCGAAAGATCTGGTATGAAGCCGTTGGCTACGCTCGTACCGGTCGCCACGAAGCCCCAGCTCAGCGGATTGGCGCATCTGCGGGCAGTATCCGAGATGTGCGACGCCACCATCGACGAGGTGAGGGGGCGACGGATCCGGATCGGCGATCAGTGGCTCGCCGACTTCGCCTCGTGCAATTATCTGGGCCTGGACCTCGATCCCGAGATCGCTGATCGGATCGCCCCCGAAGTATCCCGCTGGGGAACGCATCCCAGCTGGTCGCGCCTGCTCGGCAGCCCCCGGATCTACCTGGACATCGAGGAGCGACTCAGCGATCTCCTCGGCGCTCCCGACACCCTGGTGCTACCCACCATCACGCAGATTCACCTGTCGGTCCTGCCGGCCCTGGCCGGTGACGGTCAGATCTTCATGGAAAGCACAGCGCACAAGACCATTTACGACGGATGCGTCATGTCCCGGGGTCTCGGGGCGTCGGTTCAGCGTTTCCACGACCTGACGGAACTGGCCGATCTTCTGCGCCGGGCCCCGGCTCACGAGACCAGGCTGATCTGTATGGACGGCGTCAACAGCATGACCGGGAACATTCCGGAACTGGGTGAATACGTAGCGCTGGCGCGTGAGCACGGCGCCCGGCTGTATGTCGATGACGCCCATGGTTTTGGCGTCATCGGGGAGCGCAGCGACCAGGAGAGCAGTCCCTACGGTCAGCGAGGCAACAGTATCGTCCGCCATACCGCGCAGTCCTACGACGACATCATTCTGGTGGGGGGCTTCTCCAAGGCGTATTCGTCGCTGCTGGCGTTCATCGCGTTGCCGACCGCACTCAAGGACCATCTCAAGCTGGCTGCTGCGCCGTACCTGTACTCCGGCCCGTCCCCGACCGCGTCCTTGGCCACGGTGATGGCCGGGTTCGATGTCAATGAGGTGCGTGGTGATCGGTTACGGGCTGACCTGCACGACAAGACCCGTCGCGTACTCAACCTGCTTGAACATCGAAACGTTTACACTCCCAATACTTCTGGTCTACCCATCATTGAACTTCCGCTGGCCACAGGAATGTCGATCGAAGAAGTCGGCGCCATCCTATTCCGTAAGGGGATCTACGTGACCCTGGCGGCCTACCCCTTGGTTCCCCGCGACCAGGTGGGCTTCCGGGTCCAGATCACCGCGGCCAATCAGGACGACGAGATCGACGAACTCTGTGCGGTGCTGGACGGCCTCGCGGATGCTGAACTGTTGCGCCGGCGCGATGAATGAAGCGGGTGAAGTACGGCCGGGCATCACGCCATCATCGCGGTTTCCTCTTCTGAAACCATTGCGGCAAAGAGATTTCCGTCTGCTCTGGATCGGCGCCTCGACCAGTCTGCTCGGGGACGGCGTCTACCTGGTCGCCATGGCCTGGCAAGCCCTCACCCTGGGGCACGGGGCCGGCGGTCTGGCCCTGCTGGGGGTCTGCGCGACCACCCCTCAGCTGGTGTGTGTGGTCTTCGGCGGAGTGATCAGCGATCGGTACGACCGGCGTCGCATTCTGATCGCCGCCGATGTGGTGCGCTGCGCGGCGATCTCGACGGTCGCGGTGACGGCGCTGACCGGGCATCTACATCTGTGGCACATGGCCCTGCTGAGCGTTGTGTACGGTGCGGGAGCGGGTTTCGCCGCCCCCGCCTTCGACGCCCTCCTGCCGAGTCTGGTGCACGAGAGCGACCTGGAGCACGCCAACGCCCTGGATCAGCTCCTGCGCCCGATGATGCTGCGACTGTTGGGGCCTGCGCTGGGTGGCGCCCTGGTCGCGGCGATCGGCGCGGGAGGAGCCTTCCTGGTGGATGCGACCAGCTTCGCCCTGTCGGCTGCCTGCGTGCTCATGATCCGGCCGAGGCCGATGGATCAGGACGACACGGGCGCCGGTCTTCTGGCCGAGGCCAGGGAAGGGCTGACCTTCATCCGCTCCCGGATGTGGTTGTGGGGAACTTTTCTCTCGGCCGGGGTGACCTATCTGCTCTTCATCGGGCCCACCGAGGTCTTGCTTCCCTACCTGGTCCGAACCGACTTCGGCGGCTCGGCCCGGATTCTGGGCGTCGTGCTGGCCGCCGGGGGCATCGGAGCGGTCGGAGCGGCCTTGCTGATGGCCCAGACCGGCCTGCCCCAGCGGCAGTTCACCTTCATGTACCTCTGCTGGACGACGGCGACCGTAGCGGTCGCCGGGTACGGGTTTGCCACCCACAGTTGGCAATTGGCCCTGGCCAGTCTTCTCATCAACGGGTTCGAGGCAGCCGGCACGATCGCCTGGGCCACCACCAAGCAGCGCCTGGTTCCCGACGCCCTGATGGGTCGTGTCTCCAGTCTCGACTGGTGCATCTCCATTGCCTTCCTGCCGCTGTCCTACGCGATCACGGCACCGGTGGCCAGCTTGCTCGGCACCCGTAACACCCTCGCGGGAGCCGGTCTTCTGGGAGGCGCCATCACACTCGGCTCTCTGTTCCTGCCGCAGATGCGGCTGCCCGACGGATTCCCGGCGGCTGCCTATGTCTCGACGGAGGAAGAGCACCCGATGGTGGAGGCGAGCATCCAGCCGGCCCTGGACGCGCTGACCACGAGCTTCGCGGATCGCGATGCCGATGCCTTCCTGAGCTACTGTGCCCCGGACATCACCTATGCCGGCTCCGAGATCGACGAACACGCCACCGGTCAGGATGACGTTGCGGCGCTCCTGGCGAAGGTGCTGGGACGCCCGGAACGATACGTCTTCACCTGGCAGCGGACGATCGTCTCGAGTTCGCAGGGCGACACGGCCTGGATTCTGGTGACAGGGACCGGGACCGTGCATCCTGATCACCCGGGACCGGGTGCGGCGGAGACCTTCCCCTATCAGCTCAGCGGCGTTCTGCGTCGGGAGGACGACGACTGCTGGCGATGGGTTCTCGTCCACGGCGCGGAACCGTCGGCTGGAGCCATCGATGTACCGCAACCCCGAGTGGCCCCTGATTCACAAGCGGCGAACCACTCCGAGGGCGGGCAGACGATCGGCTAAGTGCTGAACCCGGGGCCGGCGATCGAGGGGGCGTTCTGCTGAGAGCCGGGACCGGGCTGGATGGGCATCCTCCAGATCTCCGGCGGTACTCCCCGGTTCGCCCGATGATCGGAGCGGCTGTTCTTGTCGCGATACATGGCCTCGTCCGCTGCCCGCAGTGCCTGTTCCGTATCGCTGGTCGAGGTGATCGGCGAGGCACCGATACTCAGGCCCACCCGGACGTGGGTGCGAACCGGTGCGGTGGGTGGCTTTCCCGGGTCTGCCGGAGGAAGAACGACCTGGACGGGACGGTCGATGGTCGTGCGGATCTCCCGGATCGCCCTCTCCACGGCCGGCGGATCAGCATCGTGAAGGATGACGATGAATTCGTCGCCGCCCATCCGGGCGGTGATGTTTCCGGGGGGCACGGTCTGCCGGATTCTGTCGGCCACCGTGCGGAGCAGCTGATCACCGGCGTCGTGGCCATAGGTGTCGTTGACCTTCTTGAACCCGTCCAGATCCATGAACAAAAGTGCTGAGGCAAACTGCGGCGAACGGCCTCTTGCGTTCAATGCCTCGACGGCCCCCCGCCGGCTGAGAAGCCCGGTGAGCTGATCATGCGTGGCGGCGTAGTGAAGTTCCTCGTGCTGCCGTCGCTGTTGCTCATCGAGCTGGGCCTGGAGGATCTGGTGCCGCCGGCTGGTCGTCATGGTGCGGGCCAGCAGGACGCAACCGATGCCGGCCAGGATGGCCGCCAGTTCATCGGCCACCGCGGCCGGAGCCAGGCTGGTGACCAGACCACCGTGCATGGCCATCTGCATCAGGAGGGTGCCGGTGACGACAGCCGTCATACCCACCATCGCCGTGGGCAACGCGGGATGCCGACTCAGGATCTCCGAAACGCTGAAGGCCATGACCACAGGGAAGAGCATCGTGAGGCCGGTCGTGGCGACCGCCCACCAGATCGCGGCCAGGCACAGAACGACACGAGCACTCAGGCCGGGCACCGAGTCACTGACACGCTCCAGCAGAGGCTGCAAAGGCCAGGTGTAGAGCGCGAAACACAGGCCCCAGGAGAGCAGCAGCCAGGACAGAGAACCCCGGGGAAGCTCGAGCATCGCGAGCCACGCCCAGACGGCGGCGACCAGCAGCAGTTGCGTCGCTACCGTTGCTCCGGAGCGCAGGATCACCGGCCACCGGCCATCAAGCACGAAGGAGCCCTTCCCGATCGGGTCCGCTCCCGGACGGAAGCAGTCCCGGCCCTCTCGGTCGGGATGCCGGCGACCTGAGCCGGTTCCGCGGACATCACCCGTGCAGGCGATGACCGTCAGCCGGCGTCCGGCCATTAGGACCCCACCCGCAGCAGATCGGGGACGGGGCCCGGGAGGGCATGCGATGCCGGTTCCGGTCGCGGGCAGAATCTCGAGCCGGGCGGCGGGCGAGCGCTGATCGACCTGGGCGACTTTCGCAGAATCACTGGATGACGACGAACGCCGTGCCGAGAGGAACCGGTGGTCTCAGCTGTCTACCCTGTGAGGACTGCCCGATTGTCCGGTTCCGCGAACAGGTTCTGGTCGGCCGTGTCGCACCCGGCTGGAACGGCCGTTCTCGCCCTGGTCATCGCCCTGATCGGGCAGACGGTCCTCCAGCTGATGAGCTTGGGTGGCGGCGTCATCGGTCACGAGGGCATCTGGCGCGATGCCCGGATCCTCTCGGCCGCCACCGCGCTCGGGGCCACCTGGTGGATCGTCACCTGGCGCGCCCGGCGGTCCCTGGCCGAGCAGCGCGTGTGGCGGATGTTCAGCGCGGCCTGCGCCGTCTTCGGACTCAGCGGACTGGCGACGGAGGTGCTGTCGCTCTTTCCCGGCACCTCCGGGCTTTCCGAGCTGCCGGCCGCTCTGGGCACACTGGTGACTTTTCCGCTGACGTACTGCGCCGTCGTCCGCTGGAGCCGCCACAGTGCCGGCGTGGACCCGGACGATCTGCTGAACGGCATCAGCTCGGTGCTGGTGGTGACCGCACTCATCGGATGCTGCCTGGCCTGGAACGCTCCCGACAACGGGGAAGGGCTGTTGCTGGCCACCGTGACCTGGCGCGAACAACTGCTGGCTGCGCAGAGCGCTGTGTGGATCGTCGTTGTCACGGCCGCGTTGACCGCAGCATCCGTCAGTCGGCTGTACCTGGATCTGCGCATCTGGCTGGTGACGGGCGCCTACCTGATGGCCGGTGCCAGTGGCGTCTTCGGTTTGTTCGCCGACGGCTCGCTCCCGGGATGGACACTGTGCGTCTGGTGTTTCGGACTGCTGTTGCTGGCCACCGCCGCCCTGAAACCGGTCCGGTTCGTACCCACCCAGGCATCTGATCCGGTCAAGTCCACCGTCGGTGCCTTCGTGGTGGTCAGCGCGGGGATGGCCGTGCTGGTGGCAGCCCTTCTGACCGGGGTTCCCGCCCTGGTGGCCTTGTGCGCGGTCGCCGCCGTCATGGGGTCCAGCATTCGCCTGCTGATCAACCTGCGCGAGCTCGTCCAGCTCGCGGCCAGCCGGGCGGAGGCTCTGACGGACGATCTGACCGGAGGGTCCAACCGTCGCGCGCTCCTTCGCCGCCTGGAATCACGCGTGGCCCAGAACCGCGCCACTCAGCTGGCGGTCTTCGACCTGGACCACTTCAAGGAGGTCAACGACGGTCTGGGACACAGCGTCGGCGACGATCTCCTGCGCATGGTCAATCAGCGGGTGCAGTCACGGCTGCCTGTGTCCGCCCTGCTGGGACGATTGGGCGGCGACGAATTCGCGATCGTGTCGCCGACCGGCGCCGACGGGGAAAGGGCTCTGTCCCTCTTGTCCGAGACATTTGCGGAGCCGTTCCAGCTGGCCGGTATGAGCGTGCATGTCGATCTGAGCGTCGGGGTGACGTCATGGTCACCGCCCGAGGAGATCGTGACCGCGCGGCGAGGGGAAGCGACGATGGACGCCGCGACCCTCCTGCGTCAGGCCGACACCGCCATGTACGACGCCAAGCGGAACGACCTGCTCGTGGTCGCCTACGAGCCCGAACGTCATAGCGATCCCCGGGGACTCCTGGCCATGGTGGGTGAACTTCGACGGGCCATCACCACCGGCGAGCTGAAGGTCCACTATCAACCTCAGTTGCACACCGGTTTCCAGGACGACCGCACAACGCCATCCGGCGTGGTCACCGGAGAGACCCGAAACGGTCTGCTGGCGGGAGCCGAAGCTCTGGTCCGATGGCAGCACCCTCGGCTCGGGCTGCTCATGCCGGGGCAATTTCTGCCCCTTGCGGAGTCCCACGGACTGATGGACGCCATCACGCGGGAGGTACTGACCCAGGCCGTCGCCCAGCAATCCCGGTGGCGGTCTGTCGGCCGCGATATTCGTGTCTCCGTTAATCTTTCGGCGGGAACACTGCTGGACCGGTCTTTGCCGAAGACCGTTGAGGCGCTTCTGGACGAGTATCAGGTGCCGGCGACCTCGCTGGTGCTGGAAATCACCGAGACGGCGCTTCTGCGCGAGCCCGAGCGCAGTGTGTCCGTGGTGAAGGCGCTCATGGTTCTGGGGATCCAGGTCAGTATCGATGACTTCGGGACCGGGTACTCGTCGTTGACGCAACTGCGGCAACTACCGGTCAGCGAGCTGAAGCTGGACCGCTCGTTCACCGCGGACCTGCTGGTTGACCCACGGGCTGCTGCCATTGTGGCCAATACCATCGCCCTGGCGCACGACCTGCATCTGCGAGTGGTGGCGGAGGGGGTCGAGGACGAGCCTACGCTGGCCGCGCTGGCGCATCTGTCCTGTGACGAGACACAAGGTTATCTCCACAGCCGGCCCTTGCCCGCTGCGGACTTTGACGACTGGCTAAGACGATATGAGCTCGTCCGCGTGCCCGGTTCGTGCGCAGTGGCCTCGGAGCTGAGCATCTGAGGGCCGACCCAACACGGTATGCCGACATCAGGACACCACCGACCCTCGCCCTCAGCGGGGGAGAAGGGGCGAGGGGCCGGGTGGTGCCTGAGGTAGGCCGACACGGGGAGAGGACCTACCCCGCGACCACTATGCAGCTCGCTGGCGTCCGAGCAGGCTCGCTGCAAGGCAAACCCATCCTACGGATGAGTTGGACGTCAGTTGTAGGGGAACGCGATTCCACCATTCTGGCCATGTTCAATAAGTCGACCTATCGATGGGTCGCTACGGCCACTGGGTCGGATTGAACGAATCCACCACGGTTTACAGCTGACCTTGGCTACGGTGCTCTCACGAGCTGGGAAAGTTTCGGGTATTCCGGTGCCAGTCACGGCTTTGTCTCAACCGGCCTCCTGCGGGACGGGGCTGATCTGATGCAGCAAGCGTTCATGTGATGTCGGCCGCACAAGCCGATTAGTCCATTTGGCTCGGTCGGAGCGAGAAGGGGCGGTAGCCTCTGCATTCGAAGCTGCCGTGCGCGGGGTGAGCGAGTGGGGTCACGCCCGTGTTATGGGCTCTCCGGGGGGAAGACGTCGTGGACGCGCTAAATGAAAACTTGAAAGAACATACATCGGTGGGCCACCGGTGTCGGACATCCGTTGAAACTGCCTCCGGCAGGAGGTTTTCCGACCTCATCGTGCTCATTGGTATCAGTGGTGTCTACGCACACGGTCTATGTACTGGCTTGGCCGATGCGGGCATAGCCTGCTGCTGTCTGTCGGGTTCAGGTGACCTGACGGCAGTTCTGGGGGTAGCTGACAGCGTTCTGCTGGTGTTTCCCGAGACTCAGCAAGCGAACGTCGACGGCTGGCTCGCGGATTTGCGCCGGGACCGCGTCAGAACGGCATTGCTGATATCTGACAGCAGCCCGCAGGCGTATCGATGGGGGCTTGCCACTGGTGCGGCGGGTGTCATCCCTGCCCAGGCCGAACTGGAAGACATGATCAGTCTTCTGCGCTCGGCCCTGCACAACCGGACAGTACTGCCGGTTTCCGTGGTGGAGGCCCTGGCTCGGGCCACCGGTGCCGTCGGTGCTGATCTGACCGATATCGAGCGGCGCTGGCTTGCCGATCTGGCTGCCGGGCGTACGGTCGGCGAGCTGGCCCGCAGTTACCTGCGCTCGGAACGGGAGATGTACCGTTCCCTGAGTCGTCTCTACCGGCGGCTGGGGGTCGCAAACCGTTCGGCCGCACTGCTTGCCGCTCAGCGCGCAGGCCTGCTCACCTGAGTGGGCACGTCGTGCTGGGTGCCCCGCTCTGTCGTCCGGCGCGTTCGGCGCCTGACAGTCATCCTCGACGCCTCCGGAGGCAAGCCATGTTTCTCGCGCAGGCGCGATGGAACGGCGTATGACGGTGCCGGAAGCAGGGGTACACCTGGTGGGCCTGCCCACCCTGTACTCCCACGGTCTCAGGCACGCCCTGTTGCAGTCCGGGCTGCAACAGGTCAGCGTCACCCCCGTGGAACAGCTGACTCAGTCGGTTCCGGAGCAGGGGCGGTTCGTGGTGGTGATGCCGCAGGACCGTATCCCGATGCTGCCGTCGAGCCTGCGGCCTGACATCGCCCGTGCGCGATGCGCCGTGGTGGAGCTGACGGACAGCGTGGACGACTCCGGCTTTCTGGCCGCGGTACGCCGCGGGGCCTCAGGTTTCGTCGAGATGGACGGCGATCCGGACACGGTCGTGGATGCGGTGCGCTCGGCGGCGCGGGGATTCTTCACCTTGCCGACCCAGGTGCGCCGGGTGCTGGTCCAGGCCGAGGTCCAGGCCGACGCGCCGGCCTTGTCCGAGCAGGAGGTGCAATGGTTACGTGGGCTGGGGCAGGGGGCGACCGTGGCCGCCCTGGCCCACGGGTCCGCCTATTCGGAGCGGGAAATGTATCGGTTGTTGGCGCGGGTGTATCAAACACTGGGCGCGGACACACGTACCCAGGCGCTGCTGAATGCTCAGCGCTGGGGTCTTCTCGATGAACGGAAGTCCTGATGAGCCTGGAACCATCCCTACCGGCGGGGTCGTCCGGCGCGGAACAGTTCGATCGCCCCTCGGGCCCGCCCCTGGTGGACGCGGACTGGCTGGCCACACATCGGCAGGACGTGGTGCTGTTCCAGGTCGACGACGACTCCGCGGCTTACTACGAGAACCACATTCCAGGAGCGCTGCCGCTCGCGACCTATGACGAGCTGTACGAACGAGTACGCAGGAGCCCGCTGACGCGTACCCATTTCGAGGAGCTGATGCAGGTCAAGGGCGTACGTCCGGAGGACCACGTGGTGTTCTACTCGGCCGGGGACGGAAACTACGCCGCCTTCGCCTACTGGCTGATGCGGCTGTACGGTCATCGGCGGCTCAGTCTGCTGGACGGGGGACTGCAGGGCTGGATCCGCAAGGGCCGGCGCACCGACACCGAGGTGCCCGACGTGGCGGTCGTCCCGTCCGGGCCGGGCTACCGCAGCAGCGGCCTCAACTCCTGGGCCATGCTGGAAAGGGACGAACTGCTGCGGAGTTACGTGGAGCGTCCCCACCCTGCCCTGCTGCTGGACTGCCGCACCCCGGCCGAGTACGAGGGCAGCGGGCGTCACGCGCTGGATCTGCCGGTCGAACGGCATCGGGTCACTGGGCACATCGCGGGTTCACGTAATGTGCCTTCGGGCTCCATGCTCCAGGGGCCGTACTTCCGCCCGGTGGACGAGCTGCGGGAGGCGTTCGCCGAGGCCGGGCTGACGGCTGAATCAGACGTCGCGGTGTACTGCCGGGTGGCCGAACGCAGTTCGCTGCTGTGGTTCGTGCTGTCGGAACTCCTTCATCACCCCCGGGTCCGGCACTATGTCGGCGGGTGGGCCGAATACGGCAGTCTGGTCAACGTTCCCGTGGCGCGTTCCTGACGGGTGCCGCCTGATCCTGGCAGATTCCTGACCGTGGCGGCGGCAGGCTCCTGACCATCGGCCCGCGTCGGCCCTGAAGTGGTTGACGATCCAAAACTGGCGGACAACGCTAGTTCTCATGTCCAGTCCGAACAGCTCCGACCCGTCGACGGTGTGCCGCCAGGTGATCGTGGCCCGGATCAAGCCGGGTTCCGAAGAAGCCGTGGCGGGCATCTTCCGAGACTCCGACCGCACCGACCTGCCGTACGCCCTGGGGGTGCGCCAGCGATCCCTTCACAGTCTGGGCGACCTGTACGTCCATATCATCGACTTCGATCGCAGCGCCGAGGAGGCGATGCGGGCCGGGGTCGGGCTGCCGGGATTCACCGACATCAGTGATCGGTTGCGACCGTTCATCCAGCCGTATCTGCCGACCTGGCGTTCACCGGCCGATGCGGCCGCGCAACGCTTCTACACCTGGCAGCCGCAGTCATGAGCGCCACCGGCCAGTGGGTCTCCTGCTCAGGCTGCCGGTCCCTGGTGTACCGGCCGCGCCTTCGCCGTAACCTCCAGGTCTGCCCGGAGTGTGCCCATCACCACCGTCTCAGCGCGGTGGAGCGCATCGCTCAACTGGTGGACGAAAACACCTTTCGGACCCTGTCGGTCAGCGCCACCGACGACGATCCGCTGACGTTCGCGGACTCACGTCCCTACGGTGAGCGCCTGGCAACGGCCCGTCAGCTCACCGGGCAGGATGACGCGGCCGTGGTCGGGACGGCGGTCCTGGGTGGCACCCCGTGCGTTCTGGGGGTGATGAACTTCGGTTTCCTGGGCGGAAGCATGGGCAGCGCCGTGGGAGAGGCTGTCTGCACCGCCGTGGAAGAGGCCCAGAGGCGATCGCTGCCTCTCGTCCTGATCACCGCCTCCGGCGGTGCCCGTATGCAGGAGGGTGTCCAGGCCCTGCTGCAGATGGCGAGGACGGCCCAGGCCATGGCGCAGATGCGCGAGGCCGGACTGCTGAGTGTCTGCGTCCTGACCGATCCCACCTTTGGCGGGGTGACAGCCTCCTTCGCCTCGCTGGGCGACATCCTGATCGCGGAAGAGGGTGCGCTGATCGGGTTCGCCGGCCCACGGGTCATCACCCAGACCGTGGGCGAAGACCTGCCCACCGGGTTTCAGCGGGCGCATTCGCTGCTGGAGCACGGCCTGGTCGACCGGGTCGAGCACCGCGAGCAACTACGGCCGGTGCTGGCCCGCATCCTGCGGCTGCACCGCCGGGCCCCGGCCGCAACGGTCGGCGTAACCGGCAGGCGCTGCTCTGCCGGTGTGCCTCGTCAGGCCGCTGGGCCGGGGACCGCCGAGCCTCAGGAGGCCTGGGCCGTGGTGCAGCGGGCCCGGGACCGTGATCGACCCACTACCCGTGAATACCTGGCGGAGGCGTTCGACGACTTCCTCGAGCTGCACGGCGACCGCGCCTTCGGCGACGATCCGGCCGTCGTGGGCGGTGTGGCTCGCCTGGGAGAGCGCGCGGTCGTCGTGATCGGTCACCAGAAGGGCCACACAACCAACGATCTCGTTCAGAGCAACTTCGGCATGCCGCACCCGGAGGGCTACCGCAAGGCACTACGCCTGCTGCGGCACGCCGAACGGCTCGGGCTGCCGGTCGTCACCCTGATCGATACTCCTGGAGCCTATCCCGGGGTGCAGGCGGAGGAACGCGGGCAGTCCGCCGCCATCGCCGAGATCATCGCGGCATCCAGCCAGTTGATGGTTCCCGTGGTCAGTGTGGTGACCGGGGAGGGTGGGAGCGGCGGTGCCCTGGCCCTGGCCACCGGCGACCGTCTGCTGGTTCTGGAGAACGCCTTCTTCTCGGTGATCAGTCCGGAGGGGTGTGCCTCGATCCTGTGGCGTACCGCCCAGGCCGCCCCGAAGGCGGCAGCCGCGCTGCGGCTGACCGCTGCGGACCTTTACGACTTGGGGGTGGCCGACGAGATCGTGCCCGAGCCGCCCGGGGGAGCCCAGCGGGACCCGGCGGCGATGCACGAACGTCTGCGCGCCGCTGTTACGCAGGTGCTGGAGGACATCTGCTCCGGGGACGAGCGGGAGCGTGCGCAGCGCCGGCGAGAACGCATCCGGCGCTTCGGGCAGCCGTCGATCCTGGCCGAGCCGCCGCTCGAGGTCGAGACCGAGCACGTGACACAGGTCGTCGTGGAAGGGGCAAGCGCATGAAACAGACAGCACGACCAGACAGCGAAATGCAGTCCGAGCCGGACCCGGGCGCGGTCGACATCACGGATCAGGCTCTTCTGCTGGCTCGGCAGCTGCCCGGCCAGGTGCGACGGATCTCGGTGCGCCACGGCCGTAGTTCTGTGGAGATCGACTGGCACGGTGAGCCGGGCGGCGCCGCCCCGGCCGTGGCCGCGAGGTCTGACGGCGGCACGCCGGACGCGCCGGCCGGGGCCGGGGTCCACGCGGTCCCCTCACCGCTGGTGGGTACTTTCTACCGGGCTCCCTCGCCCGGCGCGTCAACCTTCGTGGAGGTGGGCTCGGCGGTCCAGACCGGTCAGACCCTGGGCATCGTGGAAGCGATGAAGCTGATGAACCCGATCATCTGCGATGTGGCCGGGCAGGTACTGGAACTGCCGGTGGCGGACGGTGAATCGGTGCAGTTCGGTCAGACCCTGGTGCGCATCGCCGCAGCTGAGCCGGCCGGCCCGGTCGAGGGCGGGTGAGACAGATGTTCTCCACCGTGCTGATCGCCAACCGGGGCGAGATCGCCCTGCGGGTGGCCCGCACCTGCCGGGAACTGGGCCTGCGCACCGTGGCGGTGCACTCCACCGCCGACTGTGACGCGGCCGTGGTGCGGTTCGCCGACCAGGCCGTGCAGATCGGCCCGCCCGCACCCCGGCGTAGCTATCTGAACATCCCGGCGGTGATCGAGGCGGCCCGGACCGCGGGCGCCGACGCCATCCATCCGGGATACGGTTTCCTCTCCGAAGACCCTGATTTCGCGCAGATCTGCGCCGACCACGACATCGTGTTCATCGGGCCACCGCCCCAGGTCATGCAGCAACTGGGCAACAAGGCGGTCGCCCGGGAACTGATGGCCGAGGCCGGCCTGCCGCTGCTGCCCGGCTCGACCCGGCCGGTGAACGATCTCGACCACGCCCGGGCGGTGGCGGCCGCCACCGGGTACCCGCTCGTGATCAAGGCCGCGGCCGGGGGTGGGGGCCGGGGCATCACCGTCGTCCGGGATCCGGCCGACCTGGCTCAGGCCTGGACCACCACCCGGCGCACCGCGCAGAACGTGTTCGGCGACAGCCGTGTCTACATCGAGAAGTATCTGGAAAGGGCCCGGCACATCGAGGTCCAGGTGCTGGTGGACCAGCACGGCAACGGTGTGCACCTGGGCGAGCGCGACTGCTCGGTGCAGCGACGCCACCAGAAGCTGGTGGAGGAGGCTCCCGCGGTGGGCCTGAGCCCGGCCCAGCGGGCCCACATCGGTGAGCTCGCCGTGCAAGGTGCCCTGGCCGTCGGATACACCGGGGTCGGCACGCTGGAGTTCCTCATGGACGAGCAGGGCAGCTTCGCGTTCATGGAGATGAATGCCCGCATCCAGGTCGAGCACCCGGTCACGGAGATGGTCACCGGCCTGGACCTGGTCCGGGAGCAGATTCTGGTGGCGGCCGGGGAACCGCTGGGCATCCGCCAGCCGGACGTGGTGTTCACCGGAGCGTCGATCGAGTGCCGGATCAACGCCGAAGACCCGTCTCGTGACTTCCTGCCCACCCCCGGGCTTCTGAGTGTCTTCGACGTGCCCGGCGGACCGGGGGTGCGGATCGACACCGGGTACCGGGCCGGGGCCGTCGTCAGCCAGCACTACGACTCGCTGCTGGCCAAGATCGTCACCTGGGCGCCGGACCGGGAGCGGGCCGTGGCCCGGATGAGCCGCTGCCTGTCCGAACTGCGGGTGGACGGGCCGGGAGTGGCCACCACCCGGGAACTGCACCAGGACATCCTGGCGTCCGAGACCTTCCGGTCCGGCCGCCACCACACCGGTTTCCTCGACGGGGCCGGATCGCCGCTGCACCTGCAGGCAACTGCCGGAGGGAAGATCTGATGACCGACCAAGCCTTCACCATGGCCGACTTGATGAACCTACTCGTGACGGCGGTGGGACTGCCGGCCTCCGAACGCACCGAGGACACCTCGCTCACGCTGACCGACATCGGTCTGGACTCCCTGGCCTTCCTGCAGTTGCAGACAGTGCTGCAGGAACGCTACGGGGTGGCCATCGACGAGATGGACGAGGCCGAGGACTATCCGCTGGGCCGGCTGGTCGACCTGGTCAACGGGGCCCGGGCCGGCGTCTCCCAGGAGGTGGCTCCGCGATGAGCACCCAGAGCCGGCAGCAGCCCGCCCGAGCGGAGGTCCAGACCCCCGGGCACGTCGACAACGAGATCGTCATCGACGCTCCGATGGACCTGGTCTGGGACATGACCAACGACGTGGCCTCCTGGCCGGAGCTTTTCAGCGAGTACGCCCAGGCCGAGATCCTCGAGCAGAAGGGCTCCACCGTCCGGTTCCGGCTCTCGATGCACCCGGACGAGAACGGCCAGGTCTGGTCCTGGGTGTCCGAGCGCACGCTGGACCGCCAGAACCGTCAGGTCCAGGCGCGGCGCACCGAACCCGGGCCGTTCCAGTTCATGGATATCCGGTGGACGTACGAGGCGGCCGGTGGCGGGGTGCGGATGCGCTGGGTCCAGGACTTCGCCATGCGCCCGGATGCCCCGGTCGACGACGCCACCATGACCGCGCGGATGAACGCCAACACCGGCATCCAGATGCAACTGATCCGCGAGAAGGTTGAGCAGGCCGCGCGGGCACAGGTGGCCGCCGGTCAGGACCGGATCCCGACGGTGCGGCTGTCGCAGGTCCCCTCCAACCGCCGTCGGGGCGGTGACCTGCGAACGCTTCTGTCCCCGTCGACCTGCGGGGCCACGGCGGGTTTCATGGGTGTCCTGCGACTGCTGCCCGGTGAGGTCGTCACCGAGCACTGGCACCCCTACTCCGAGGAGTTCATCTACTGCGTCAGCGGTGAGATCACCCTGACCCTCGATGGGCAGCCGCGGCAATTGCACGCCGAGGAAGGAGTCTGCGTTCCCATCGGCACCCGGCACCGCCTGCACAACCAGGGGGAGCAGGAGGCGCACCTGGTTTTTCAGCTGGCCCCGCTGGCCCCCGAACCACGCCTGGGCCACGTGGACACCGAAGCGCTGCCGGCCCCCGACGCGCCGCACGAACCGATGCGCCGGGCGCAACCAGCTCCGGTCGCCCCGGCTACCGGCCCCCGGCCCAAGGTCAAGCAGTGAAGGGCCTGCACCGGGCCGCCGTCGTGACCGGCATCGGGGTGGTGGCGCCCGGCGGAGTGGGCAGGAAAGCGTTCTGGCAGTTGCTGATCGACGGGCGCACCGCCACCCGCCGGATCACCTTCTTCGACCCGGCGCCGTTCCGCTCGCAGATCGCCGCCGAGGTCGACATCGACATGGCCGCGGCCGGGCTGAGCCCGCAGGAGATCGCTCGCACCGACCGCTTCGTACAGTTCGCGATGATCGCCGCCGACGAGGCGGTCACGGACTCGGGCCTGGACCTGAACTCCGGCAACGGCGTGGATCACGACCGGCTGGCGGTCAGTCTGGGCAGTGCCGTGGGCGCCACCATGAGGCTGGAACAGGAATACGTCGACGTCAGCGACGGCGGCCGGCAGTGGCTGGTGGACCCGGCCTACGGCAGTCACTTCCTGGATCGGGTGCTGCAGCCCAGCAGCGGCGCGGCCGAGCTGGCCGCCCGCTTCCACGCCCACGGCCCCACCTCGCTGATGTCCACCGGCTGCACCTCCGGCATCGACGCGGTCGGGCACGGGCTGCAGCTGATCGAGGACGGGGAGGCCGACATCGTGATCGCCGGCGCGGCCGACGCCCCCATCTCACCGATCTCGGTGGCCTGTTTCGACGCGATCCGGGCCACCTCGTCCCGTAACGACGACCCGCAGACCGCCTCCCGCCCCTTCGACGCCACCCGCGACGGATTCGTGATGGGCGAAGGCTCCGCGGTCCTGATCCTGGAGGAGGAACACCACGCCCGCGCTCGCGGCGCTCACGTCTACGCCCGAATCGGCGGTTTCGCCAACCGCTCCAACGCCTTTCACATGACCGGTCTGCGCCCCGACGGCGCCGAGATGAGTATCGCCATCGACGAGGCCCTGCGTCAGGCCCGCCTGGCTCCCGACCAGGTGGACTACGTCAACGCTCACGGATCGGGCACCAAGCAGAACGACCGGCACGAGACCGCCGCGGTGCGCCGCAGCCTGGGTGAGCACGCCTATCGCACCCCGATGAGCTCGATCAAGTCGATGGTGGGGCACTCGCTGGGTGCGATCGGCTCGATCGAGGTCGCTGCGTGCGCCCTGGCCATCCGGTACGGGGTGGTGCCGCCGACCGCCAACCTGGAGACCCCGGATCCCGACTGCGACCTGGATTACGTGCCCAAGACCGCCCGGGACATGCCGATCGACGTCGCGGTCTCGGTCGGCAGCGGGTTCGGCGGTTTCCAGTCGGCGATCGTCCTGACCGGCCACGACCGGATCGCCTCGTGAGCCGGGCCGTCGTCACCGGCCTGGGTGTCGTGGCCCCCAGCGGTGTCGGGGTGGCCGCGCACTGGGAAAGTCTGCAGGCCAACGAGTCCCGTATCACGCCACTACCGGGGGACAGGGCCAGGACCTACGGGGTCACCGGGGCCGGGCAGGTGCCGGGTTTCCGGGCCGCCGACCATGTCGACGAGCGGCTCCTGATCCAGACCGACCGCTGGACCTGGTTCTCGCTGGCAGCAGTGCAATTGGCGATGGACGACGCCGGTTTCGACCCCGGCGATCAGGACCCCTATGCGGTGTCGGTCTCCCTGGCTGCGGCCTCGGGCGGCAACGAGTTCGGGCAGCGGGAAATGACCAGCCTCTACACCCGAGGGCCGCGCGCGGTCACCGCTTACCAGTCCATTGCCTGGTTCTACGCCGCCAGCACCGGTCAGGTCTCGATCCGCCACGGTTTCAAGGGCTCCTCCAGCGTGCTGGTGACTGAGGGAGCGGGTGGCCTGGACAGTCTGGGCCACGCCCGCCGGGTGATCCGGCGGGGAACGGCCGCGGTGCTGGCCGGTGGTACCGAAGCCGGTCTCTCGCCGTATGCACTGGCTTGTCAGGCCGCCGGTGGGCGCCTGAGCGCCGGCGGCTACGCGCCCTTCGACACCGGTGCGAGCGGGTTCGTGCCGGGGGAAGGCGGGGCGGTCCTGCTGGTGCAGGACGCCGACCGTCTGGGGCGGCACGACGACACGGTGGTCTACGGCGAGATCGCCGGGTACGCGGCGACGCACGATGCCACCCACGACGTGACCGCAGGGCCCGACCACGAAGCCGGTTCCCAGCTGACGCGGGCCATGCGCCTGGCCCTGAGCGACGCCGGGGTCAGCGCCGAGGAGGTGGATCTGGTCATCGCCGACGCGGCGGGGCTTCCCGACTGGGACCGGCTGGAGATCCGGGCCCTTCAGGAGGTGTTCGGGCACCGGTCGTCCCCGGTTCCCGTAGCCGCTCCCCAAGCGCTGGTGGGGCGGATGGGAGCCGGGGGTTCCGCTCTGGCGGCCGCCACCGCCCTGCTGTGCATCCGCCACGGCTTTCTTCCCGCCGTGGGCAACCTTCACGAGCCGATCACCGCCCCGGGCCTGGAGCTCGTTCGCCGCCCGCGTCCGCAACCGGTCCAGACCGTCCTGGTGAATGCCCGGGGACTGGGCGGTTTCAACAGCTGCCTGGTTCTGCGCCGCTACCGTCCGGAGGAATCCCATGAGTGAGAAGTCCATCGTCCGCACCATCGTGCGGATGCGCGCCCGCGAGGGGTGCGAAAATGCCTTCGCCGCGGCCTGGCAGCGGGCCGCACCCCGGATCAGCCTGGTGCCGGGCAACCTGAGCCAGCAACTGCTGCGCGACGACGCCGACCCCCGCACGTTCATGATCGTTTCCGACTGGGCCGACCGTGCCTCGGTGGACGCCTTCGGCCGTTCGGACCTGCGCGAGCACCTCACCGAGGCACTGCGTGACCTGCGCGAGGAGGCATCCCGCTCGACCTTCGCGGTGCTGGAGTCGCTCAGTGCCGGCCAGGCCCGGCCGGTGCGGGTGGACGTCAGCACCAGCGTGCAGCCGGGCGAGGAGGCCGACTTCGAACGGGCCTATCTCACCGTGGCCGAGCGGGTTTCCACCGCCCCCGGGCACCTGCGGGAGGAACTGCTGCTGGAACCGGACGGGCTGCGCTACCACATCTTTGCCGAGTGGGAGTCGGAGCAGGAGTTCCTGCAGTGGGTGGAGGACCCGGCCCACCTGAAGGACGCGGGACCTCTGGCCCGATGGCTCTCGGTCGATTTCAGCCGCCAGGTCTACCAGGTGCGTCAGCGGCCGGAGAAGGCTGAAACAGCTTCCCCGATCGAGGCTGTCGACGTGCGCCGGGTGGAGGTACCGCGAGGGCCGGAACCGATGTCCTTCTCTGACGTGATCGTCGTGGGGGCCGGGCCGACCGGTCTGACGCTGGCGATCGAACTGGCCCGGCGCGGCATCGGCGTGCGGGTGATCGAGCGCCGCCAGGAAGCTGCCACCCAGGCCGACAAGGCCATCGGGATCCACTGCCGGACCATGGAGATCTGGGAACGCCAGGGGGTGGTGACCGAGGCGATCAACGCAGGGACGTGGCTGTACGGGCAGACGGTCTATGTGAACGGCAGACTCACGCACCAGGTCGACTGGTCCCATCTGGAAGAACTGCCCTACGCCCACCTGGGGCTGCCGCAGTACGAGACCGAACGCATCCTGCACGAACGCCTGAACCGCCTGGGTGTGCAGGTGGAACGAGGCCTGGAACTGACCGGCCTGCATCAGGGCACGGACGGCGTGCAGGCGCAGGTACGCGACGTGAACGGAACGGAAAGCTCGCTCGCGGCAAAGTATCTGGTCGGCTGCGACGGTGCGCACAGCGGGGTGCGGGCCGAGCTGGGGCTCACCTTCGAGGGCGGTATCTCGATGTTCCCGCAGCTGTTCATGCTCGGTGACGTCGACCTGGACTGGGACATGCCGGCCGGGCACCTGCTGCGGTTCGTGCGGATCGAGGAGGACGGTGATTTCACCGGCATGCTGGTCTGCGTGCCGCTGAAGGGCCGGGGGCGATACCGGGTGGCGACGCTGGCCCCGGAACATCTGCAGCAAAGTGTCGGCTCAGGGGTGGTCCCGGCCGGGTTCTGGCAGGAGTACGAACCGCCCGGGCTCCACGACATCCAGGACGTCCTGGACGACCTGGCCCCACCCGGCACCACGGCCTCCAACCTGCGCTGGTCCTCGGTCTTCCGGATCAAGCACGGCATTGTCGACCGGTACCGGCAGGGGCGGGTGTTCGTCGCCGGCGACGCCGCCCACCTGCACCCACCGGCCGGCGGCCAGGGCATGAACACCGGCATCCAGGACGCCTGGAACCTGGGCTGGAAACTGGCGCAGGTCCTGCGTGGGCACTCCCGTCCGGACCTGCTGGACAGCTACGAGGCCGAGCGCCGGCCGGCCGGGCGGGCCATCGTGGACCGGGCCGTCAACCTCGCCTTCACCGACGAGATGGACATGGAGGACCAGAAGGCCCAGTTCCTGCTGGAGATGCAGATGACGATGAACTACGCCGACAGCCCGCTGGTCGGGCAGCAGATCGGCGAGGAGATCGACCCCGGCGCCGGGCCACTGCCCGGGCACCGCGCCCCGGACGTCACCGGTCTGCGCAGATTCGGGGTCGGTCATCCCTTGCGGCTCTTCGACGTCCTGAACGATCCGCGCGCCACGCTGGTGCTGTACGCCGACGCGAGCACTGGCGATGCCGGGCTGGCCGAGATCGGCAGCGCGGCCGCACTGGCCCGGGAAGTTACTTCCGGGCAACTGAACATCTGCATGATCGTCGCGAACGAGCTGCCGCAGCAGACGCTGCCGGAGAATGTGCACGACCTGCCCGTCTACCGGGACGGCGACGGGTATTTCGCCAAGATCTACGAGTTGGGCGGCCCCGCGGCCTATCTCGTGCGTCCCGACGGGCACATCGGTTACCGGAGTGTGCCGATGTCCTCGCCCGCCCTGCGTGAGCACCTCACGCTGATCTATCGCTGAAGGGTCGGCTGTCGGATCCATGTCCCGATTCACGAACCTGGTCCTGGCCCATCGCCGGTGGGTCGTCCTGGCCTGGGTGGTTCTGGCGGTCGCCGGTGGGGCGCTGGCCGCCACCACCGTCGACCGGCTGGGCTACGACTTCAGCACACCGGGCCGGCCCGGGTACGAGACCAACGAGGCGATCGCCGAGGAGTTCGGTAACGGCGGGGCGACCGATCCGCTGCTGATCGTCGTCACGGTGCCCGACACTACGACCGTCATCAAGCAGCGCAAGGCCCTGACGGCGCTGTACGGGCAGCTGGCCCAGCCGGGCTGGCGGGTCGCCACACCGTTCGACGAGGGCCGGGGTGCGCGAAGGCTCATCGGGCGGGACGGACGCACCGCAGTCGCCCTGGTCTATCCGCCCACCGTGCCGGGCCCCGACCCCTACGCCGCCGCCCTGCCCCAGCTGGAACAGCAAGTGGCCCGGCAGTCGGTGGCCGGTGCCCCGGTCCGCATCACCGGAGCTCAGCTGCTGGCCGAGAACGGTGGTGAGGAGCGGCCGGTGGCAGTGGAGATCGCTCTGGGGGCCGGGGCCGCCCTGATCATCCTGGCTCTGGTCTTCGGCTCGTTCCTGGCCCTGATACCCCTGGTGACCGCGGCGGTGGCGATCACCACGACGTTCCTGCTGGTCCTGGGACTGACCGCGGTCACCGAGATCAGCTTCATCGTCCAGTACCTGATCGGCCTGATCGGGTTGGGGGTGGCCATCGACTACTCGCTGCTGATCGTCATGCGATGGCGTCAGGAACGCGCGAACGGCGCGGACGAGGTCAGCGCCGTGCGCATCGCCATGTCCACAGCGGGGCGTTCGGTCCTGTTCAGCGGGGTCACCGTGGCCATCTCGCTGGCCGCCCTGGTGGTGCTGCCTGTGCCGTTCCTGCGAAGCGTCGGCATCGGCGGACTGCTCATCCCGCTGGTCAGTGTCATGGTCGCGCTGACCCTTCTGCCGGTGCTGCTGCTGACCCTGGGCCCGCGCCTGGAGTGGCCCCGCCGTCAGGCCCCCCGCACCGAAAGCGCCCTGTGGCACCGTGTCGGCCAGGGGGTTCTGCGTTTTCGCTGGGCCAGCATCCTGGTCTCGGTGGGAGTGCTGCTGGTGCTGGCCTCGCCGGTTCTGGGGATGCGCCTGGGGGCTCCGGAGAGCGCAGCCGTCGCCGACGGAACCTCCGCCCCGGCGGTGGCTTTCCGGCAGGCGGTGGAGGCGGGCATTCCTCCCGGGGTCACCCGGCCGGTTGAGGTGCTCGCTCGCGACACCACATCGGCCGTCACGAAAATGGCCGCGGTCGAGGGAGTCTCGGCAGTTCTCGCTCCGGCCGGCCCGGCCTGGAAGGCTGACGGCGATGAGCTGATGAGTGTGGTGCTGACCCAGGACGCCTCCACCGAGCAGGCCCGACGGAGCCTGGACCGCGTCCGTGACACCGCACGTACGCAACTGCGTGTCACCAGGGTCGGGGGGAGTGCCGCCGCCGAGGTGGACGCGGTGGAAGCGATCTACGGCCAGGCCTGGTGGATTCTGCTGATGATCGTGGCCATCACGTTCGCTCTGCTGGCTTACGCCGTGCGCTCGGTGTGGTTGCCCGTGAAGGCGCTCGTGCTGAACGGCGTCTCGATCGCGGCCGCGTACGGCATCACGGTGTGGATCTGGCAGGAGGGTCATCTGACGCAGACGCTGTTCGGCGTCAGTGCGACGGGCAGCCTGACGTACTGGGTCCCGATCGCGGCGTTCTCGTTCCTGTTCGGCCTGTCCATGGACTACGAGGTGTTCATCCTCAGCCGTATCCGCGAGGAGCGCGACGGAGGGCAGGACACCGACACAGCCGTGGTCACCGGCCTGGCCCACACCGGTCAGCTGGTGACCTGCGCCGCCCTCATCCTGTTCTTCGCCTTCGTGGCCCTCTCCACCGTGCCGGTGGTGGATGTCAAGATCTTCGCCACCACGCTGGCCCTGGGTATTCTTCTGGACGCGACGGTCGTGCGGGGAGTGCTCACCCCGGCGCTGGTGGGAGCGATGGGGCAGGCCAACTGGTGGTGGCCCGGGCGCCCCCGGCACCAGGAGGCCACGGTGCTGGACGCGCGGAGCGAGCAAGAACTGATCGGCAGCGGTCCTGCTCAAGACTCGGATGCGGGTGCTCGTTAGGAGGAGCACCGGCAAGCCTCATCGGGAAAGCGCATGTCCACGGTTGCGCTGACGTGGGCGTCTGGACCGACCTGGCGTCGCTGTTCGAGGATCGGGGAGATCCCTGAGGTGGTTCGTCCATGGGTCTGGTGTGCCGGTGGGTATGTGGGAGAGGAATCTGTTCGTGATGGCTGTGCATCCGGTCCAGCGACCGCCCCGGCCGGGGCGTCGCGGAACCGAAAGGTGACCGTCATGAGCAGAACCGACAAGCATCGGCCGTACCGGGTCAGGCTCGCGGACGTCCCGCTGTGGACCAGTCGTGCGCGCCATGATCATCGGTACGGGCCCTGCACCCTGCCCGTGGACGTGACGCCCGGTGGCGTCGAGCGTATCCGTCACGGCTGCTACTGGACCTATGGTCCGGGGCTGTACGGCGTGCGTCTGGACAATGGTGGCGCGGAGCGGAATCGCTGGCGCACGACGGCAAATCGTCAGGATCGGCGTGGGGCTCGTCGCCTCCTGCATCGCTATCGCGGCGGCGCCGCCCGCGGCTGATGCCGGGTGCCCGGCGTCCGTTGCTCCTGGCGGCGGACGCCGGTGGACATCGGTTGGGTATCGCCTCACCGGCAGTCGTTTCACGTCGGTTCGTACGGGGAGACCTGGTCACTGTTGCGCGCCGATGTCTGCTGGGCAGTTTCGGTCGAGGGCTGCGGGCCGGTCCTGATCAGTGCGCCGTCGAGAACAGCCAGTCGACGTCGTACCAGCCTGGGAAGAAACACCAGGTACGCGCCCATTCCCAGGACGATCCCGCCCGGCAGCAGGAACCACCACGACCAGGCCACAGCGGCTGCGACGACGATGAGCGCGATGACGATCTGCGTGCCGCCCCGCCACACCCGGCGGCGCTCCAGCATCGCGACCCTGTCGGCGCACAGGTCTCGCGCAGCGCGCAGCAATCGGGGGTCGGTCGGGACGGGGCCTTTCGCACTGGCTTTCTGCGCCTGGGACAGTTCGTCGGACTCGAGCCCGGTGCGCTCGGCCGCGCGCCGGTTCCGCCGGATCGTCACGGGAATCATGACCAGGCCGAACATGAGGCCGTAAAGGAACCCGGACAAGGCATTTGCTGCTAGGCGGTCAGGCTCGATGGCCAGCGCCAGTAGGACCCGCACCAGTGCACAGGCCAGTCCGGCGAGGAGCCCGCCCGCCAGCGCCAGTACCCAGGTGGGGCTGCGCTTCCGTCGGTTTCGCATGATCCATTCTTGACGACTCGTGGTGTTTCGGCGACTTCGCAGTCCGGCCTCGCCGGGCCCGGCCGGATGACACACCGACGTCATCCCTGGTGCGGCTGTGGACGCCTACGAGATCGCCCTGACCGGCACCCGACCTGTCCGCTGAAAACCAGACCCGCGCGTCCTAGGCCCTTTACGTCAGAGGCGCCAACTGCCGCACGAAGAGCTGGACATCCTGACCGAACGGGGCCGGGTTTTCGGGGTCTTGACGCAGGTCATTCCGACAGTGCCTTGATCCGGGCGGCTGTCGTCCGGAACTGCCGGGACGTCAGCCCGATGGAGACCAGGAGCACCACGGTGGCAATCCACCATCGCGGTGCTACGAACACGGCCATGGCCACGTAGAGCGCCGTCGACCCGATCTCGAACGGGAGCAACCGGGTGCGGTTCTTCTGAAGCCGAGCGAGCCGTCGGGTGGCCAGGCCGTGGGCTGCCCGGCGCAGTCGGGGATCCGGTGGTATCTGCCCACGGCGGCTGGCTGTCAGGGCCTGGTCCACGTCGTGGTACTCGGTCAGGCCGGTGGCCTCGATCGTGCGGCGCACGCGGTCCGCGGTCATCCGGCCGTCTGCCGTGCCCCAGATGAGAAGGCCCAGCATCGACGGCACGAATCGTTCTAAGGGGTGGTCGGGAAACATCAAGGTCACGAACCCGAGGGTGAAGGCGGTACCGACGACGATCTGGCAGATGGAAATCACCCACCAGGGCGCGGTGATCAGGCGGTTCCTCACGGGGCAGCCTGCCCGGTGTCGTGTGCGTCGTTCGCGGCGGCGAGTTCGTTGACGCGGCGGTCGTTTCGCGTCTTCAGCACCCGGTGGAACACCAGCCGGGGCAAGAACACCACGCAGGCCAGCAGGCCGACGATGTGGAGAACCAGAGCCAGAACTGCGCTCGTCCCCACACTCACCGAGAGCGGGAAAAACCAGTGAACGCGGTTGATGTGCCGGTAGCTCACGGAACAACCTGTTCGTTGTTCGTGGTTTCCAGGTCGACGATGCGGAGGGTCAGGCGGTTGGGCTGGATCACGGTGCAGACCAGCAGGGCCGCGAAGAAGGCCGCGGTGACCAGCCACCAGGGTGAGAGCAGGGTTGCCATCGCGATGTAGGCAAGAGTGAACACGGCGAAGAGGGTGCGTGAGCTTCTGCCTCGACGCTCGGCCTCGCTGAGATGGTGCCGGGCCACCCGGAGGGCAGCCTGACGAATACGGGGGTCGGCCGGAACGGAGCCCCGGCGGCCGGCGCGGATGGCCTGGCGCAGCTCGTGGGGATCGTTCAGCCCGGCCGCTCTGACCAGGGCGCCGTTCAGGTTGGCGATGACGTGGCCCATGAAGAAGCCGAAGACCACGCCTCCGACCACACCCACGACCACGGGGCCGATGAAACGGGCCGCACCCTCTTCGGGACCGCTGGAGGAGAAGAAGGCGAAGATGGCCAGGCCGGCCCCGAAGAAGGTTCCCTGGACCAGCGCGAGCTTCCAGCGGGGTGCTCCGACGAGCCATGTACGCATGGTCAGGATCTTCAGGGGTGTGAGATACCGTCGCATGTCCAGATTGCGGGCTTTCCTATAGTGGCCCGTGGGAATGCCGATAGCCTGAGCGGGGTATCGGCGCGACGAAAACAACGGGCTGCGCGGCCAACGAGTCTCTTCGATCCTCGGCCTCATCCAGAAGAGCTTCGGAAGGCCTTCAAGCGGAGGTGTGGGGGCGCAACGGGTGGTTCCGCGAGCTCTCACGGCGTGGGTCTGCCTGGATCTCCATCAATCGGAGGGGCCGCGGCCAGCGGTCAAGATTCTTGCGCGACGGAGGGCTCGTCAGCCCTCGTCCATAGTAGTCTTCTGAGACTTAGTCGCAGTTTGCGACTCTGCCTCCAGGATGGACGACGCATGATGGACGACGCGCACGAGGCGACGTGCGTACAGGTCGCCCCTCGATCTCGGTCGAGAAGGGTGAGCCGCGCATGAGTGGCCGGCCGGAGCATGACCGGGAGCCCGGCGGACGTCCCCGCAGCGCAGGGGAGCCGGGTGGCCCGCTGCGGCTGCTCCCGAGCCCTCGCGCCGCCTCGGTCCGGGAGACGGACGAATCCGGTGAGCAGGGTCCGCGGGCCGGCGAGGTAGGGGCCGACCGGTGGCCCGATCGGTTCGGGCCGGTGGGTGAACGAGACCCCATAGCTGAGGCCGCGCTCATGCGCCGCCGTCTGGGGAGCTACCAGCGCGGCCTGACCAGCGCCCGCAGGACCAGACCGCAGTCAGACCCGGCGTCCACGTTCAGTCCGCGTGGGGCAAGTCTTTTCATCAGCACAAGCGCAGAACGAGGAGCGGACCAGTGAACACGAGTACCGACGTCACCTGGCTGGTCGACGGGTTCGCACAGCGGGTACCAGGCGTGGCACATGCGGCCGTGGTCTCGTCCGACGGTCTTCTGCTGGCGAGTTCAGCAGGGCTGCCACGCGATCGCGCCGACCAGCTCTCCGCGGTGGCCTCCGGCCTGGGCAGCCTCACCAACGGCGCCTCGATGCTCTTCACAGCGGGATCGGTGATTCAGACGGTCGTCGAGATGCAGGGTGGGTTCCTGCTGCTGATGGCGGTCTCCGACGGTTCGTGGCTGGGCGTGCTGGCCGCGCCGACCTCTGACATCGGCCTGGTCGGCTACGAGATGACGATGCTGGTCGACCGCGTCGGACAGCACCTTTCGCCGGAGATCAGGCGCTAGAGACCGCGCTGCTCCTCGGGAAGCGCCGCGCAGCGTCGCAACCTCTCGACGGCGTCGCGGTACAAGGCCACCAGGTCGGACTCCGGGGAGTCCACCCACTCGTCGAGGGTGGCCTGCAGAAGGGCGACCGTAGTCTCTGCCAGGACGCGGGTTTCGAGTCGGTCGTTCCCCTGCTCCGTCGCGAGCAACCGCGAACGGATTCTCTCGGCGAGGGCATGGGCATGAGCGTCCGCGGCCTGCCGTAGCGCGTCCTCGCGCTCGATCAGCTGGCGCAGGACGGCGTAGTGGGTCATCTGCTGCGGTGTCACCCGGCTGAGAAGGTCGGCGGTGCACTCGGTGAGGGCGGCAAGGGTCGGGGCGACGGCCGAGGACGCCCGGGAGCGCCGGTCCATGGCCCCGGACAGATCGATCAGTTCGTGCAGTGCCGCCTCTTCCTTCGACCTGAAGTAGCGGAAGAAGGTCGCTCGCGAGACCCCGGCTTCGCCGGCGATGTCGTCCACAGTCGTCTCGGTGAAACCCCGCTCGTCGAACAGGCGCAGGGCGACGGCGCTGATCTCGTCGGTCGTCTGACGGCGTCGGCGCTCGCGCAGCGACTCGGCCGGCGCCTCGATCGCCGACGTCGTGCCGGTGCGTGTCTGTGGAGCCATGGTTCATGATACCCGTGAGTGAGACTCAGTCGCATGCTGCGACTATGTAACGGCTGTGCTTGCGAAAGGCATGGTCGTCGACGCGGTCGACGTGGCGAACCTGGACGTGCCGGCCATGATCCACGCCGGGTGGGGTCCTCGCCCCGCAACCGCTGCAGGGTCTGGACTCCGCCCCGGCGTGGCCTGTTCATGTCTACCGGCACGATCGTGGGCTCCCGGGCCTCGACGACGTAACGGGCCTCGCTGGGGTCGCCAGCGATATCGCCGCGGTGCGGGGCCTGCCGGTGGGTTCCACCTTGTCGTCATCGACCGGAAGGATGGAGTGCTCACGAAACTGACCATCGTGATGGTCGGTTCCTCTCCGGCAATCCTCAGGCCTGCGGCTGACCGGTGATATCTGACTGGCCCGGGCCACCCGCCGCGAAGCTGGCGTGCGTGAGCAGGCCCGCGGTCCCGGCAGAACCCGGAGTTCCGGCCGTGACGGCCGGGGTGAGC
>NZ_JAJOMA010000008.1 GCF_021129235.1 Kineosporia mesophila | reverse complement strand
AGCCGTCGGGTCATGCGCGCAAGGCCACAAAGCCGTCGGGTCATGCGCCTTGGCTATGGCCCCGCGACTCTGACGACGTTCCACGACAGCTGGAACGCGCTCGAAAAGTGTCCCGGCAGAGCGCCTCCGCCCCCGCGACATGACGGAGCGTCCAGCCCCGGCCGGGGCCAGGTGGGCCAGGTCGGTTCAGTTCGGTGCGGGTCGGCTCGGTGCGGGCCAGGTCGGGTCAGGTCGGGCCGGGTCAGGCCGGGCCAGGTCGGGCCAGGTCAGGTCGGGCCAGGTCAGGTCGGGCCAGGTCAGGTCGGGCCAGGTCAGGTCGGGCCAGGTCAGGTCAGGTCGCGTCGCGTCGCGTCAGGCCAGGTCGGGTCGCGTCGGGTCGCGTCGGGTCAGGTCGGGTCGCGTCAGGTCGCGTCGGGTCGATGGTTCAGCTGGTCGCGCTGACGGTGGACGACCCGATCACCTGGGTGCCCCGGTACAGCACGAGGGTCTGGCCGGTGGCGACGCCCTTGATCGGCTCGTCGAGAGCCACCTCGACCGTGGCCGGAAGGGTCTGCAGAGTGCCCTCACCCGCCGCCGGACCGTACGGGAGCACGCGGGCGGGCACTGCGCGGCCGTGCGCCCGGACCTGGACCGACACCGCCTCACCGGGGTCGGGCACGGGCGCGCACCAGGTGGCCTCGGCGCCGCTGATGCCGTTCACCTGGAGCTCTTCGGCCGAACCCACGACCACGGTGTTCGACACCGGCTCGATGCTCAGCACGTAGCGCGGCCTGCCGTCGGCGGCGGGCGTGCCGATCGAGAGGCCCCGGCGCTGTCCGACGGTGAAACCGTAGGCCCCGGAGTGCTCCCCGAGCTGCTGACCATCGGTGCCGACGATCGGACCGGGCTTCTCACCCAGCCGCTTGGCCAGGAAGCCCTGGGTGTCGCCGTCGGAGATGAAGCAGATGTCGTGGCTGTCGGGCTTGCTGGCGACCCGCAGGCCGCGCTCGGCGGCCTCGCGGCGCACGTCGTCCTTGAGTGTGTCGCCCAGCGGGAACAGCGACCGGGCCAGGCGGTCGGGCGGCAGCACGGCCAGCACGTACGACTGGTCCTTGCCCATGTCCACGGCGCGGTGCAGCTCCGGGCCGTGCGGGCCGTCGATCATCTGCGCGTAGTGCCCGGTGCCGACGGCGTCGAACCCGAGGGCCACGGCCTTGTCGAGCAGGGCGGCGAACTTGATCTTCTGGTTGCAGCGCACGCACGGGTTGGGGGTGCGCCCGATCCGGTACTCGGCGACGAAGTCGTCGATCACGTCTTCCTGGAACCGCTCGGCCAGATCCCAGACGTAGAACGGAATCCCGAGGATGTCGGCGACCCGGCGGGCGTCGCCGGCATCTTCGATCGTGCAGCACCCGCGAGCGCCCGCCCGCAGGGTCTGCGGGTTGCGGGCCAGGGCCAGGTGCACGCCGACCACCTCGTGCCCGGCGTCGACGGCGCGCGCCGCGGCCACGGCGGAGTCGACCCCGCCGCTCATCGCAGCCAGTACTCGCATCAGTGCTACCCCTTCGACAAACCGGAACTCAGGCCCGCACCCCGGGCGCGGTCGACCACGGGGCCGATCGCCTCGGCCAGCGCCGCCACGTCGTCGGCGGTGGAGGTGTGGCCCAGGCTGAAGCGCAGCGCGCCCCGGGCCGTGGCCTCGGGCACGCCCATGGCCAGCAACACGTGACTGGGCTGGGGTACTCCCGCCTGGCAGGCCGAACCGGTGGAACATTCCACGCCGCGGGCGTCGAGCAGGTAGAGCAGGGAGTCGCCCTCGCAGCCCGGGAAGGTGAAGTGGGCGTTGCCGGGGAGCCGGTCGAAGGGGCCCTCGGGAGCCAGGGCCGGGCCCGGTCCGGCCAGGCCGTCGGGCACCGGGCCGTTCAGCACGGCGTCGGGCACGGCCTTCCAGACCGCCCGCACCAGGTCGTCGCGCAGGGCCGCGATGCGCCCGGCCTCGGCGGGCTGGGTCTGCACGGCCTGGATGGTCGCGACGGCGAACGCCTTCAGGGCGGGGACATCGAGGGTGCCGGAGCGGATGCCGCGTTCCTGCCCGCCGCCGTGCAGTCCGGGCACCAGGTCGAGACCACGCCGGGCCAGCAGGGCTCCGGCCGAGACCGGGCCGCCCAGCTTGTGCCCGCTCACGCTGAGGCAGTCGGCACCGCTCGCGGCGAAGTCGACCGGGAGGTGCCCGACCGCCTGGATCGCGTCGGTGTGGACCGGGATGCCGTACCGGTGGGCCAGTTCCGCGATCTGCGGGATCGGCTGGACGGTGCCCACCTCGTTGTTCGCCCACATGACGGTGACCAGCGAGACCGCGTCGTGATGCTCGTCCAAAAGCTGTGAGAGGCCGTCGAGATCCACGCGACCCGCGTGATCGACCGGGGCCCAGAGAATCTCGGCGCCCTCGTGGGTGACCAGCCACTCGACGGGATCCAGCACGGCGTGGTGCTCGATCGGGGTGGCCACGATCGTGCGCCGGTGGCCGTCGAGAGCGCGCCGGGCCCAGAACAGGCCCTTGACCGCCAGATTGTCCGCCTCGGTGCCGCCGGAGGTGAAGATCACCTCGCTGGGACTGGCCCCGAGCGCCGCGCCGAACTGCTCGCGGGCCTCCTCGACCACCCGGCGGGCCCGGCGGCCGGAGGAGTGCAGGGACGAGGCGTTGCCGGTGGACGCCATCTCCTCGACCATGGCCGCCACCGCTTCAGGCAGCATCGGCGTGGTCGCCGCGTGGTCGAGATAAGCAGTCACGGAGTCGAGTGTAGGCACTGCGTGAGCGGGACCGGGCCGGGGCGGTTCGTCACCACCCCGGCGTCAGTCGTCAGCCCTTGCGCTTGAGCACCTCTTCGGTGGCCTGCGGCAACACCTTGAACAGGTCGCCGACCACGCCGAAGTCGACGAGCTCGAAGATCGGCGCCTCCGGGTCCTTGTTGATGGCGACGATGGTCTTCGAGGTCTGCATGCCGGCCCGGTGCTGGATCGCGCCGGAGATGCCGCTCGCCACGTAGAGCGTCGGGGAGACCTGCTTGCCGGTCTGGCCGACCTGGCTGTTGTGCGGGTACCAGCCGGCGTCGACCGCGGCGCGGGAGGCCCCCACGGCCCCGCCGAGGGCGTCGGCGAAGCTCTCCACCGGGGAGAAGTCGCCGTTGGTGCCCCGGCCGCCGGAGACCACGACCGCGGCCTCGGTGAGCTCGGGACGCCCGCTCTTCTCCTTCGGGCGGCGCTCGGTGATCTTCGCCGTCCTCGCCGCCTCGGAGATCGTGACCGGGACGGTGACGACCGTCGGGGTGACCCCGGCGACCGCGATCGGCTCGGCCGAGTTCGGCTTCACCGTGATGACCGGGACACCCTTCGTCACCGAGGCGGTGACCGTGAACGCGGCGGCGAACACGGACTGCGTGGTGACCGGGCCCTCCTGCACGTCGACGGCGTCGGTGATCAGGCCCGAGTCGAGCTTCACGGCCAGACGCCCGGCGATCTCCTTGTTCTCGCCGGAGCTGGCGAGCAGCACGGCAGCCGGGTCGCCGGCCTGGGCCACCACCGCGGCGAGCGCCTCGGCCTTGGGCGCCACGAGGTAGTCCTCGATGCCCTCGCCCTCGACCCGGTAGACGGTCTGCGCGCCGTACTCGGCGAGCGTGGCGGAGGCGTTGTCGAAGGCGTCCGGATGACCGCCGATGAAGACGGCGGCGGGCTCGCCCAGACGCGCGGCGATGGTGAGTAGTTCGGTGGTGGTCTTACGGACGGCGCCGTCGACGTGGTCGACCAGCACGAGTACCTGGGACATCGAATCGGTCCTTCAGTTCAGTGGGGGAAGAGGGGTCAGACCAGCTTGGCGCCGGCGAGGAACTCGACGAGCTTCGCGCCGCCGTCGCCCTCGTCGGTGACGACCTGCCCGGCGGTGCGGGCCGGGCGCTCGGCGACCGAGGTGACCGTGGTCCAGGCGGCGGCCGAGCCCACCTCGTCGGCGGTCAGGCCCAGGTCTTCGAGCGACCAGGTCTGCAGCGGCTTCTTCTTCGCGGCCATGATCCCCTTGAACGAGGGGTAGCGCGGCTCGTTGATCTGGTCGGTGACGCTGACCACGGCCGGCAGCGAGGCCTCGATGATCTCGGTGCTGGCGTCGTTGTCGCGGCGGATGACGGCCTTGCCGCCCTCGATCGTGAGCTCGCTGGCCAGCGTGATCTGGGGCAGGCCGAGACGCTCCGCGAGCATGGCGGGCACGACGCCCATCGAGCCGTCGGTGGAGGCCATGCCGGTGAGGATCAGGTCGTACTCGAGCTTGGCGATGGCCGCGGCCAGCACCTTGGACGTGGCCAGGGCGTCCGAGCCGTGGATCGCGTCGTCCTGGACATGGACCGCCTCGTGCGCACCCATCTGCAGCGCCTTGCGGGCCGCGTCGGTCGCGTCTTCCGGGCCGACCGTGAGCACGATGACCTTGCCGTCGGTGGCGTCGGCGAGCTTGAGCGCCTCCTCGACGGGGTACTCGTCGAGCTCGGAGAGCAGGCCGTCGACGTTTTCGCGGTCCGTGGTGTTGTCGTCCGGCGAGAATGTCCGGTCCGCCTGGGCGTCCGGTACGTACTTCACACACACCACGATGTTCATGAGCGCCTCTCGACTCTTTGCGTAGCTTCTGGGGACAACTTGCCAGGAGGTGGCTTCGGCGACCTGAGCGACCGCTTACCCGGAACAAGTTTCTCATCCGGGGCCGGTACGGCCACCCCTGGAGCGCTGATCCCACACGCTACTCACGCCGGACGGTAGCTCTGACCGGGGGCCTGTGAATTAACTCACCCGACTGTGCCTTTATTCGTCCGGGCGATCCGGGCATTCGTCTACGCGGGCAGGGCCAGACCCAGGCTGACACCCATTCCCGGCGTGGGACGCTCCTCGTCCGGACCGGATGTGAGAACGGTACTCGGCGGGGTGGACGGCACGGGCAACGTAATCTCCCGGGCCACCAGATCGAGGAAGGTCAGGCTGGTGGCCCGGCAGATCATCAGCCGGGCGTCCAGGCCCGCGACCGGGGCAGGCAGCAGCTCGTGAAGATGATGCTGCAGGTAGAAGTGCCGCGACGGGCCGATCCAGCCGCCGGAGGCGTAGCAGCGGCAGGTCAGGTCGTACGACGCGATCGCCTCGGCCTCGCGGGCCTTGCGCTCGATACGGCGCCGCGGCCGGTGACCGTGCGCCTTCACCCGTTCCCGCAGCAGGCTCAGACCGCCCGCACCGGTGGAGGCCGCGGCGGCCTTCCAGTCGGTCCGCGATGCCGGTGACAGCGAGGAGTCCCCCACACCGGCCAGCGCCAGGCCCCGGGCCGCGTCGGCGAACCCGCAGCGCTGGAGCACGTGCACCGTGAGCGCGGCCGGGTCCTCGTCGGGCAGGGCGATGCGCTGCGCCTGAGCAGTGAGATCGAGGGCCTGGGAGTACTGCCCCTGACGGGCCTCGTCGGCCGCGGCGATCGTCAGCATCCGCAGGTCCCGGCAGCCGCCCGCGCGGGCTGCCCGCGCCAGCACCGCCGCCGCCGGCAGGTCACCCACGGAGACCGCGGCCAGCGCGACGATCCAGTCCATCGCCGCCGAGGGCTGCACCTGGGCCGCCGCCGCGTTCACCGCCGCCAGGTCACCCGTGCCCGCGAGCAGTTCCGCCACCCGGCCCAGCAGGTCCAGCCAGGGACTGGGCGGAGCGGCCCGGTCCTGGCCGGTCGGGCCGAGCACCGTGACGTTCCGGCGGCTGCGCTCACTCTCGCCCTCGTTCAGCTCCCGCAGTAATTCCTGGGCCTGGGTGTGGATCCCGGCCAGCACGGCCAGTTCCGCCAGGCGCACCACGTCCACCCGCTCCAGCGCCGGGTGCACGGCGAGCGCCTCGCTGTACAGACCCGCCGCCGACAGGGCGTCACTCCACTGCCGCAACACCTCCGGCGGAGGACCGTCCGCCCGGAGCACGCTCGGCGGGATCTGCCCCGGGCGCACCGGCAGGACCAGGCTCCGCACCGGCTGGGCCGTCGGGGCCGGCTGAGCCGACTGCCCCGACGGCGCCGACTCGGCCGGTTCGCTCGGCTGGTCGTTCCCGGGACTGTTCGCAGGGCGCTGGCTCACGCCTGGGGTGTCGGCAGGTCGACGCCCGGCGTTGAGCTGCCGCCGGGCGTGACCTGCACCCCATCGCTCTCAGCGGGTGCCGGTGAGCCCCACCGTCGGGAAGACCGTGGCCGGCAGCACCTGGGACAGCTTGCGGTCCAGCCCGGCCAGCCGCTCGCGCGAGCGGATCACCGTCTGCCCCGGTTCGGCGCCCGGGTACGGCAGCACGGTCGCGAGCAGCTCCTCGGGGCGCAGCCGAACGTCTTTCGCACCGGCCGCGGCCGCGACGGCCTCCAGCCGCTCGGGGACGGTCGGGGACGCGTCCGGGGCTCCCGTCAGGGTGCGCAGCCGTTCGGGCAGACGGGTGCGGGCCTTGCCGGCCCGCGACATGCCCACCCGGCCCACGCTCCCCTGTTCCCGCGCGTAGCCCCGCGAGGCCCAGTCCTTGAGCCGCGTCGACTCGCCCGTGATCACGAACCGCCCGCCCGGCCGCAGTACCCGCAGCATCTCGGTCAGCGTGCTCGCCGGGTCCATCCGCCGGTGCAGCAGGGCATGCGCCACCACCAGGTCGAAGCTGTCGTCGTCGAACGGCAGCATCTCCGGGTCGGCCAGCTCCTCGTTCTCGATGTGCAGACCCAGCTGTTCGGCGCGACGCCCCGCCGCCGCGAGCGCGGACGTGGCCAGGTCACTGATCGACAGCCGGCTCACCACCCCCGCCTGCAGCAGGCCGAGCGAGAACCCGAACGTCGACCCCGCCCCCACCTCGAGAGCATCGCCGTAGGGCTGCTTCTCGCGGCGCTGCACCCGCGCGCCCACCAGCGCCGAGAACCGGTCGCGGGCATACCCCGCCCCCTGGGCCCCCTTCGCGCCGGGCCGTGTACCCCCTCCCCGAGTGGACGAGGCAACTGGCGCCTCCTCACGGGTCACCTTCGTGGGAGTGGCGGAACCCGTGGGCGGGTTGGTCTTCTCAGTCGGCGAGAAGGCAGTTGACGAGGCGCTTTCCGGGGCCGGATCCGGCGCGGGGTCAGCCTTTCCAGCAGAGGACGCGGTCCCCGGCTCCCCGGCGGACGTGGGCGATGACGTCGGTGCCGGGGTCTTCGGGGTTTTCGGCGTGGCCGAAACCGGCACCGCCGCTTCCTGCTCCACCGATTCGTCAGACGTGAAGGTGGCGGGCTCCGCCTCACCGGCAGACAACGAGCCCGGCGAAGACTCGGCTGCCTCCGGCTTCACGGAAACACCCGACCCGTTCGCTGTCTCACCGCCCACGGCCCCACCGCTCGCACCCGTTCCGGGCAGCGACGGTGCGAGGCTCTCGCTGCCGGTCTGGCCGGTCTGGCCGGTCTGGCCGGTCTGGCCGGTCTGGGTTGCGGACTCGACCGGGGATGTCGTGGGGGCAGCGGGAGCCGCCGGCCGGGCCGCCGCGGAGCGGTCGGTGCCCGGCTTGATCAGGGGGTCTGTGAGCGGGGCAACCGGTTCGCCGGTGGCCGGCGGCTGCGACGTCACGGCCGCCAGAGTCGCCGGGGTCGCCTTCGCCGAGGCCTTTTCGCTGACCTTGTCGACGGTTTCGGGCCGGGTCCGGCGCACTTCGGCACTGGCCGCCTCGGCCAGCACCTGGTCCGGAACCTCGGGCGTGGGCGCGACCGGTGCCGCGGGCGTGTCGGCTACCGGATCGACGGACAACCCGGTAGCACCGGAGGCCACCTCGCCACTCGCGGCCGGACCGGAGACGGCATCCGCCGTTGACCCTGCGCTGGGCGCCACGCCGCCGGAGGTGGCCGCAGAGCTCCGGACCGGACCGGGAACCGCCGCAGCGGAAGAGTTTCCGCCGGGCTTGACCGCGGCCCAGGATGCCTTGCCGGGAACGGCCGCTTCAGAGGCGATCCCAGCCGTCGTCACGTCCGTGGTCGCCGCACCCGCAGCCACCGCGTCGGTCGTCACCGCGTCCGCCGTCACCCCACCCGTCGTCACCGCGTCCGTCGTCACCGCGTCCGTTGTCACCCCACCCGAGGCCACCGCGTCCGGAGCAACAGCGCTCGGGACAGCGGAGCTGGGCGTGACGGAGCTGGGCGTGACGGAGCCGGGCGTGACGGAGCCGGGCGTGACGGAGCCGGGCGTGACGGAGCCGGGCGTGACGGAGCCGGGCGTGGCCTTGCGCGGAGTCGTCTTCTTCGCGGGGGCGCGCTTCGACGTGGGCTTGCGGGCCGCGGTCTGCTTGGCTGCGTCGCCCGTGGTCGCCGCGGTCTTGGCCGCTCGGGGCTTGCGCACCTGATTCTTGGGAGGGCGGGGAGACGGGCTCCCGGTCCCGCCCTCAGCTCTGCCCCCCGCTGGGTCTTGCCGGGCGGACGGAACGGAACCGGCCGCCCGCTCCGTCGGACTGTTCACCGCCGCGGACGCCTTCGCGTCGTCGGGGGTGGGGCCGGTCGCCGTCTCGTCGCTCATCAACGTCCTTCGAATTTTGCCTTGCCCGGGCCGTTCTCGATGAACGAGGCGATACCCAGGGCGTGGTCCTTGGTCGCGAACAGGCCGGAGAACAGCCCTCGCTCGATCTCCTGACCGGTGGCCAGGTCGGTCTCCAGACCCCGGTCGATGGCTTCCTTGGCGGCGCGCAGCGCGACGCCGGCACCGCCGACGTACTGCTTCACCCTGCGGCGGGCGGCGGCGTAGACCTCCGGTGCGGGCACCACCTCGTCGACCAGGCCGATGGCCAGGGCCTCGGCGGCATCGACGAGGCGACCGCTGAAGATGAGGTCTTTCGCCCGGGCCGGGCCGATCAGGCGCGGCAGGCGCTGGGTGCCCCCGGCGCCGGGGATCAGGCCGAGCAGAATTTCCGGCTGGCCGAACTGCGCATCGTCTGCGGCGACCCGGAAGTCGCAGGCCAGAGCCAGTTCGCAGCCGCCGCCGAGGGCGTATCCGGTGACGGCGGCGACGGTGGGCTTGGGGATCGCGGCCACCGCGTCGAACGCCTTCTGCAGCCGGGCACCGCGCACGAAGGCATCGGTGTAGTCCATCGGCTGCATCTCTTTGATGTCGGCACCGGCGGCGAAGACGTTCTCGCCGCCGTACACGACCACCGCAGCGATGTCGGCGCGGGACGAGGCCTCCTCGGCCGCGCCCCGGATGCCCTCGGTCATATAGGCATTCAGGGCGTTCAGTTTCGGCCGCAACAGGCGGATGGTGCCGATCGAGTCCTCCACATCGAGGCGCACGAGCTCTGCCACGTCAGCACTCCCTCTCAGGTGTTCTGCTGCTCAAGTGGTTGCCCGGTCTGTCTACTCGGTGCGGTCGGTGCCCGGAAACCCCCGAGCCTATCGGCCACCCCACATCCGGCACCCGCACAGATGCCTCACCAGAGCGTAGGGGGACCGACCGGCGGACGCTCGCGGGCGAGCGTCCGCCGACAGCTTCGTCCTCAATTCGGCTCACCCGGGTGGGCCGGAGAGGAAAAGCCTCAGGCCTCGTCGGGCTCGTTGCTGTTCTCGAGCAACTGGGTGACGGTCTGGTGCCAGGTGCGCACGGAACCGAGCACGGCCTCGAGGGTGGCGCTGAGCAGGGGGCCGAGGTCGACGCCGTCGGAGACGATCAGGTCGACGGCGACGGCCAGCCGGTCGGCGTTCACCGTGACCTTGACCAGGTTCAGCGCGCTGGTGACGGCGTTGGCGGCCCGCAGCCGGGTGAGCTCGTCACCGGCCATCGAGTCGTCGAGCAGCCACTGGCCGAAGACACGCATCATCGGCGGCTGGGTGTCGAGGGTACGCACGAACAGCATCTGTTCCTGGATCGAGATGGCGACATCGCCGTCCTCGTCGATCCGGGGCTGGTGACCCTCGTCGATCATGGCATCCAGCACCTTGCCGCGCAGCGGGTGCTCGTCCGGCGGAGGCGGGAACGAGGGCAGGGAGGTGGGATCCGTCATGGACCCAGAGCCTAGTCCAGGCACCCGGACGAGCGACTCATTCGTCCCCTTCCCCGGTCCGGAGCGTGCCCGGCCGGCCTCGACCAGCCCCCGGAGCGATGATTCCGGCACACTGAGTCAGTGGCCAGGTCTCTTCCGTATCCGCTCGGTGTCCACCCCCGCGACCACGGCGTCGACGTGGCGGTGATGGCCGCGCACGCCGACCGGGTCCAGCTCTGCCTGCTCGATCCCGATCCGGCCGGCAACGGACGCTGGAGCGAACGGCGGATCGATCTGCCGAACCTGACCTACGGCATCTGGCACGGCTTCGTCCCCGACGTGCAGCCCGGCCAGCGCTACGGGTTCCGCGTGCACGGCGCCTGGGACCCGCGCCGCGGTCACCGGCACAACCCGGCCAAGCTGCTGCTCGACCCCTACGCGCGGGCGGTCGTGCCGCCCGAACAGGGGCTGCGCCCCGAGCTCTACGGCCATCAGGTGGACGCCGGGCTGAAGGGCAACCACCGCACGATCGACCACCGCGACTCGATGCCGTACGCCGCCCACGGCGTGGTCCTGGCGGCCCCGCCGCCCGGTCCGTCGACGAAACCGCACACGCCGTGGGCCCGCACGGTGATCTACGAGACGCACGTGCGCGGGCTGACGAAGAACCTGCCCGGGGTGCCCGACGCGCTGCGCGGCACCTACGCCGGGCTGGCCCACCCGGCGACGATCGAGTACCTGACCGGTCTCGGCGTGACCGCGCTGGAGCTGCTGCCCGTGCATGTCAGCCAGTCCGAGAGCCATCTCGAGGCCCGGGGCCTGACGAACTACTGGGGCTACAACACGCTCGGGTTCTTCGCGCCGAGTCCGGCCTACGCGGCAACGGACGACCCGGCGGCGGCCGTCGCGGAGTTCCGGCAGATGGTGCAGACGCTGCACGAGGCCGGGCTGGAGGTGCTGCTCGACGTCGTCTACAACCACACCTGCGAGGCCGGGGTGGTGGGCCCGACACTCTCGTTCCGCGGGCTCGACGCCGCCACCTACTACCGGCTCGACGGTGACGGGCGGGACATCGACTTCACCGGCTGCGGCAACAGTCTCGACTCCACCCAGGCCCGGGTGGTGCAGCTGGTGCTCGACTCGTTGCGGTACTGGGTGCAGGAGATGGACATCGACGGGTTCCGGTTCGACCTGGCCCCCACCCTCGCCCGGGGCCGCAACGAGTACCACGCCGACCACCCCATGCTCGTGGCCATGCGCGTCGACCCGGTGCTCGCCGGGGCCAAGCTCATCGCCGAGCCCTGGGACCTGGGCCCCGACGGCTGGCGCACCGGGCAGTTCCCGCCGCCGTTCGCCGAGTGGAACGACCGCTACCGCGACGACGTGCGGGACTTCTGGCTGACCTCGGGCGCCCGCGTCGCCAACGGTGAGACCTCCGGGGGGCTGCGCGATCTCGGTACCCGCATCGCCGGATCGGCCGACACCTTCGGCGCCGAGCGCGGCCCGGCGGCCTCGGTCAACTTCATCTCCGCGCACGACGGTTTCACGCTCGCCGACCTGACCGCCTACAACGTCAAGCACAACCAGGACAACGGCGAGGACAACCGCGACGGCACCGACAACAACCACAGCTGGAACCACGGCGCCGAGGGCCCGACCGACGACCCGGCGATCCTCACCGCCCGGCGCCGCAACATCCGGAACATGCTCGCCACCCTGCTCTTCTCCGCCGGGGTGCCGATGCTCGTGGCCGGTGACGAGTTCGGTCGCGGCCAGAACGGCAACAACAACCCCTACGCGCAGGACAGCCCGGTCTCCTGGCTGGACTGGGACCTCGAGGACTGGCAGGACGACCTGCTCGCCACCACCCGCCATCTCGTCTCGCTGCGCCGTCGGTTCGGAGCCGTGCACCCCTCACGTTTCTTCACCGGCGAACCCGGGCCGAGCGGCCTGCGCGACGTGGCCTGGTTCGCCGAGGACGGCACCGAGATGACCATGGCGCACTGGGGCGATGCCCAGCGCCGCATGCTGCAGGTGCTCTTCGCCGAGCCGCCCGCCTCCATCGGCACCGGCGAGACCACCGGCTCCCTGCTGCTCGTCATCGCCGGCGCCGCCCAGCCGCCGACGGTGATCCTGCCCGACGTACCGCCTCTCAGCTCCTACGAACTGCTCTGGGACAGCGCCGAACCCCGCCCCCCGGCCCCGGGCAGCACCCCACTCCTGCCCCCGGCCACCGAGATCGACCCCTCCCCCGACTCGGTCAGGTTGTACGTCGCGAGGTGACCGCCCGGGCCAGCGTCACCGCCCTCAGGAGGTCTTTCACGAAGAGCAGCTCGATCCCGAGCAGCTTCCCGTCGGCGTCGAAGTCCAGCACCGCCTGGGCGCCGCCGGGCAGCTCGATGAAATCGCTCTGCCGGACGGCCTCACCGGGCTCGATCCGCTCGACGAGCGACACGTAGGCGGCCTCGGCCTCCGGGTCGTAGGTCAGGTTCATCACCCGACGATAACCCCGCCCTCCACCGGACATCACCGGCCGGCCGGGCACGCGACGTCAGTCCGGCGTCCTCAGACCGAAGAATCCCGTGCGCCTGCGCAGCGTGAAACCCAGCGACCGGTACAGCCGGATCGCGTTCTCGTTCGAGGCGGCGGCGTGCATGAGCGGAGTGTCGCCGCGTTCGCGGATGCCGTGCGCGACGGCCCGCACCAGCCGGGTACCCAGGCCCTGCCCGCGGTGGGCCGGGTCGGTGCAGACCGCGCTGATCTCCGTCCAGCCCGGCGGGTGCAGCCGCTCCCCCGCCATCGCCACGAGCACACCGCCGCGCCGGATGCCCAGGTAGGTGCCCAGCTGATAGGTGCGGGGCTCGAAGGGACCCGGGCGGGTACGGGCGACCAGGTCGAGCATCTCGGCCACGTCGGCCTCCCCGAGCCGGACCGCCTCCTCGTCGGGAGCGGTGACCAGATCGTCCGTCGCCGTCAGCTGCACCCCCTCGCCCTGCATCGCGATCTCCCAGCCGGCCGGCAGCGTCCCGGCGAGCGCCGGGCTGCCCGACAGCGCCACGATCTCTCCCGGCCCGGCCAGTTCTGCCAGATCGCGCCAGATTTCGGCATCCGGCGCGGTCGGAACGGCCACGAACGGCGAGACGTCCCGCGGGTAACGGCGCGCCCGGCCGACCGATTCGGCGAAGTGGGCGTGCGGGCCGGTGAGCGAGGCCCACGCCGGGTTGTCGAGCGGGTGGACGTCGTGGTCGCCCGGAGCGCACGGCGTTCCGGGCGGCCGGGGAGCGACCTGGGCGAGCGGGTGCGCGGTGTCACCAGAGGTGGGGTCACCGGATGCGGGGGCGGGTCGGACGGTGGTCATCGGGTCCCTCAGGTCAGTGGGCGGGCTCGGGGCGGACGGACGAGGTCAGACCGTCTGCGGGGCCCGGCGGGGACGGTCGAGGGCGAAGAGCGGGTCGGGACGTTTCCCGTCGACCGCGAGATCGGCCAGGATGCGGCCGATCACGGGAACGAACTTGAAGCCGTGCCCGGAGAATCCGGCGGCCACGACGATCGGGCCGCGCCGGTCCAGCACGAACGTCTCGTCCGGGGTCGTGGTGTAGGTGCAGCTGATCGGTACGGCGGTCGAGGCGTCGAGACCGGGCAGCCAGGTGCGCACGTACTCCTCCAGCGCGGCCGCCAGCTCGGGGCGGGGACGGAAGTCGCGGCGGTCCGGGTCGACCCGCGGCCCGACACCGTGGAAGCCGACCTTGACCCCTTCACCGGGGGTGGCCATCCCGTAGATTCCGCTGTGGAACTTCTGAAAACCGTCCGCCTCCGGGGCGATCCGGTGCACGAAGCTGGGCCAGCCGGCCTCCCCGGCGACCGGCACGAAGTGCGCCGGCTGCTCCTGCGTCACCCGCAGCCGGGGCAACGGCACCAGCCCGGCCAGCAGATGCTCGGTCCAGGCCCCCGCCGCCACCACGACCCGGCGGGCCCGCAGCGGACGCCGGTCGGGTTCGGTCTCGACCTCGACGCATCCGTCGTCGATCACCCGGATCCGCTGGACGCGGGTTCGGTGCAGCACCACCGCGCCCCGCTCACCCGCCGCGGACTGCAGCGCCGAGACGGCGCGGTCGGCGTGCAGCCGGCCGCTGTCCGGGTGGTACAGCGCCCGGGTGTCGACCCGCATCCCGGGCCAGCGGTCCTCGGCCTCCGCGGCGTCCAGCCAGTGGCTCTCCACCCCCTCGGCCTCCAGCCCGGCACACAGCCGGTCCAGGGCGGGCGAACCGCCGTGGTCGACGCCACCGGTGACGCTCAGCAGCGCGACGCCCGACTCACCCTCGAGCTCCCGCCACAACTCCCCCGCCCGCCGGGCCAGCCCGATGTGCAGCGGGTCGGGGTAGGACAACCGGAAGATGCGCGACGCCCCGTGCGAGGCCCCCTGCGTGTGCCCCGGCTCGAACCGCTCCAGCAGCAGCACGTCCAGCCCGCGCCCGGCCAGCTGCCAGGCCGCGGCCGACCCCATCGCGCCCCCGCCGATCACGATCACGTCCGCGTCGCGCCGATCACCCCTCGTCGCCGTTCCCACTGCGTCCACCTCCGAAGACCGGTCCTGCTCCGAACCGCAATCATCACCGATTTGGTTGACAAAAGGTAATGGGCGTTTTAGCTTGCTTCGCAGAGTGATTCACCGCACCCCGGAGTCACCACCGACGCACCGGTCACAGAGAGGGCGAGCCATGAACTGCCAGCTCCGCCATGCCCTGTGTCGTTCTCCGCACGTCGCCCCCGCGCCCGCCCGTCGCGCCTCCTGTTGTCGGATCTGACTGCTCCTGCGCATTCCTGACTGCCCGCAACACTTCTCATGCTTCACGCCCGGTGCGCGCCGTCATGCCCGCATCCCCCAAGGAGACGTTCCCGTGAGCGCCGATTCCTCCACCGCACCACGTCTGCAGGTCGACACCCCACCCCCCGACGACCTCCTGACCAGCCGGCCCGTCATCCGGTCCCGGCACCCCTGGCGCTGGGTCGCGACCGCCGTGGTCCTGGTCCTCGCGGTCCAGCTCGGGCACGGCCTGATCAGCAATCCGTTCTACCAGTGGGACCGTTTCCGCTTCTGGTTCACGCAGGCACCCATCCTCGAAGGGCTGCTGCTGACGCTGGAGGTGGCGGCCTGGAGCGCGGTGCTCGGGCTGCTCGGCGGCGTGGTGCTGGCCCTGATGCGACTGTCGGGCGTCGCCCTGCTGCAGGCCGTGAGCTGGACCTACATCTGGATCTTCCGGGCCGTCCCGCTGATCGTGCTGCTGCTGTTCCTGTTCAACTTCTCCGCCCTCTACCCGCAGCTGAGCATCGGCATCCCGTTCGGCCCGGCGTTCTCCGGCATCGACACCACCGATCTGCTCGGCTACACGGTGATCGGCGTCATCGGGCTGAGTCTCAACGAGGCGGCGTACGCGGCCGAGGTGGTGCGGGCCGGCCTGGCCTCGGTCGACCAGGGTCAGCACGAGGCGGCGAACGCCCTCGGGCTGAGCCGGGCCCGGCAGTTCCGCCGGATCGTGCTGCCGCAGGCGCAGCGGGCGATCGTGCCGGCCTACGTGAACCAGCTCGTCGGCCTGATCAAGGCCAGCTCCCTGGTCTCCTACGTGTCGCTGCTCGACCTGTTCGGCACCGTGCAGACGCTGGGCGCCACCTTCCCCGGTGACATCGTGCCGCTGCTGCTGGTGGCCACCGTCTGGTACGTGATCCTCACCAGCGTGCTCTCGGTGGTGCAGTACTACGTGGAGCGCTACTACGCCCGCGGTTCACAGCGCACGGTGCCCCCGACGCCCTTCCAGCGGCTGCGCACCGTCACCCGGAAGAGGTTCGCATGAACGGGAAGACAGCCGTCGAGATCCGGGGCGCGACCAAGTCGTTCGGCACCCACCGGGTGCTCGACGGCATCGACCTCGACATCCGGGCCGGGCAGGTGGCCGCCGTCATCGGGCCCTCCGGTGCCGGGAAGTCCACGCTGCTGCGCACCATCAACCACCTCGACCAGCTCGACCTGGGCTACGTGAAGGTGCTGGGCGAACTCATCGGCGTGCGCGAACACCGCGGCCGGCTGCACGAACTCGGCGACCGGGCGATCCGGCAGCAGCGCTCGCGCATCGGGTTCGTCTTCCAGAACTTCAACCTCTTCCCGCACCTGACCATCCTGGAGAACGTGACCGAGGCACCCCGTGCGCACCGGCGTCCCACGCCGGAGAAGCGGGCCCTGGAACTCCTGGAGAAGGTGGGCATCGCCGAGAAGGCCCACGCCTATCCCCGTCAGCTCTCCGGCGGGCAGCAGCAGCGGGCGGCGATCGCCCGGGCCCTGGCCCTGGAGCCCGAGCTCATCCTGTTCGACGAGCCGACCTCGGCCCTCGACCCCGAGCTGGTCGGCGAGGTGCTCGCCGTGATCAAGGAACTGGCCCGCACCGGAACGACTCTCGTCATCGTCACGCACGAGATCGCCTTCGCCCGGGAGGTGGCCGACCTGGTCTTCTTCCTCGACGGAGGGCGCCTGATCGAGCACGGGCCGGCCGCCGACGTGATCGACAACCCCCAGCACCCTCGCACCCGCGAGTTCATCGGCAAGGTCCTGTAACTCCCCCACGTTCCCGCCCCAGACCCATTTTCCGAGGAGAACCATGTCCACCCTCAGACGCCGTGCCCTCTTCACCGCCGCCCTGGCCCTGAGCGCCACCACCACGCTGACGGCCTGCGGCGGTGACGCGGACGCCGACAGCGCCCCGGCCGCCACGAGCGGCACCTCGAAGGTGAAGATCGCGGTGGCCACCGGCGACCCGTACACCGAGACCACGATCGACGTACCGGTGCAGAGCGACATCCGCTCCCAGCTCCCCCAGAAGATCCTGGACAGCGGTGAACTGGTGATCGGCGTCGGCTCACTGCCCTCCGGTTTCCCGCCGCTGGCGTTCACCGGCACCGACGCCAAGACGATCACCGGCGCCGAGCCCGACCTGGGCCGGCTGGTCGCGGCCACACTCGGTCTCACCCCCAAGGTTTCCAACGTGACCTGGGAGAACCTCTTCGTCGGCATCGACAGCGGCCGGAACGACGTCGGTTTCTCGAACATCACCGACACCGAGGAACGCAAGGCCAAGTACGACTTCGCCTCCTACCGCAAGGACGAGCTGGGCTGGGAGGTCAGCAAGGACAGCACCTGGAACTTCGACGGTGACTACGAGAACCTGGCCGGCCTGACCGTCTCCGTCGGCGCGGGTACCAACCAGGAGAAGATCCTGCTGGAGTGGAAGAAGAAGCTCGAGGCCGAGGGCAAGAAGCTCGAGGTGAAGTACTACACCGACCACAACGGCAGCACGCTGGCGCTGGCCTCGGGCAAGATCGACGCCTACTTCGGCCCGAACCCCGGTATCCAGTACGCCATCGCGCGGGGCGCCGCGGGCAGCACCCCGACCCGTAGCGCCGGCACCTACTCCGGCGCCGGTGAGTCGCTGCAGGGTCTGATCGCGGCCACCTCGAAGAAGGACAGCGGCCTGAACGAGCCGGTCGCCGCGGCCATCAACTACCTGATCGCGAACGGCCAGTACGACGCCTGGCTGAAGGCCTACAACCTGCAGAACGAGGCCGTCGAGAAGTCCGAGATCAACCCGCCCGGTCTCCCCCTCGACAACTCCTGAGAAGACACCAATGGTGGACGTCCGCGTCCACCATTGGTGCTCCCCTCACCTCACGCGTTGGTGACCAGCCCCAGTTCGGCCGGGGCCGCCAGGCCCTCGTGCTTCGGCAGCACCCGCACGGTGTAGCCGAACGGGCCGGTGCGGCGCAGTTTCAGACGTCCCTCGAAGACGTGCCGGCCGTCGGCCGGTTCGTTCTCGGCGGGGCCGGAGTACTGCAGGTCCTGCACGACGAAGTCGGTGATCCGGTCTTCCGGGGAGACCCGGCCGTGCACCACCTGCACCTCGACGTCATCGGCCGCCAGGCCGTCGAGGGAGATCACGGCGCGCACGCTCATCTCGTCACCGACCTGCGGGGAGTCGGACAGGCCGGAGGAGTCGACGTGCTCGACCCTCACCCCGGCCCAGGACGAGCGCATCCGCCCCTTGAACGCGGCCAGGTCGCGGGCCCGTTCGGGGGTGGTGGCCCGGCCGGCGTTCGCGGCGGGCAGGTAGAGCTGACGCACGTAGTCGCCGACCATCCGGCTGGCGAGCACCTTCGGCCCGAGCGAGGAGAAGGTGTGCCGCACCATCGACAGCCAGCGCTGGGGCAGACCCTCCGCGTCGCGGTCGTAGAAGCGCGGCGCCACCTCGTTCTCGAGCAGGTCGTACAGGCCCGTGGCCTCGAGGTCGTCGCGGTAGTCGGGGTCTTCCACCCCGTCGGCGGTCGGGATGGCCCAGCCGTTCTCGCCGTCGAACCACTCGTCCCACCAGCCGTCGAGCACCGACAGGTTGAGCCCGCCGTTGAGGGCCGACTTCATGCCGCTGGTGCCGCAGGCCTCGAAGGGACGCAGCGGGTTGTTCAGCCAGACGTCGCAGCCCGGGTACAGCGACTGGGCCATCGCGATGTCGTAGTTGGGCAGGAAGACGATGCGGTGCCGCACGTCGGCCTCGTCAGCGAAGCGCACCATCTGCTGGATGAGCCGCTTGCCGGTCTCGTCGGCCGGGTGCGACTTACCCGCGATCACCAGCTGCACCGGGCGCTCCGGATGCAGCAGCAGACGCTTCAGTCGCTCGGGGTCACGCAGCATCAGCGTGAGCCGCTTGTAGGTGGGCACCCGGCGGGCGAAACCGACCGTGAGCACGTCCGGATCGAGAATGCCGTCGATCCAGTGCAGTTCGGCGTTGCTGGCGCCGCGCTTGAGCCAGGAGGCGCGCACCCGCTGCCGGGCCTGCGTGACCAGGTCGGCGCGCAGGTCGCGGCGGGTGGCCCAGAGCTCGGCGGCGGGGACCTTGGCGATCTCTTCCCAGGCCCGGGCCTCGGTGCGGATCTGTGGGCCGATGTGCCGCTCGGCCAGCTCGATCATCCGGTGGTCGACCCAGGTGGGCGCGTGCACCCCGTTGGTGATCGAGGTGATCGGCACCTCCGGCGGGTCGAAGCCCGGCCACAGACCGTCGAACATCTCCCGGCTGACCACGCCGTGCAGCTGCGAGACGCCGTTGGCGCGCTGGGCCAGGCGCAGGCCCATCACCGCCATGTTGAACACGGTCGGGTCGCCGCCCTCGTAACTCTCCGCGCCGATCGCCAGGACCCGCTCGACGTCCAGGCCGGGAAGACCGGCCTCCGGCCCGAAGTGGCTCATGATCAGTTCCCGGGCGAACCGGTCGATACCCGCGGGCACCGGCGTGTGCGTGGTGAAGACGGTGGCGGAGCGAACGGTTTCGAGGGCCTCGTCGAAGCTCAGCCCGGTGCCGACCAGCTCGCTGATCCGCTCCAGACCGAGGAACCCGGCGTGCCCCTCGTTGGTGTGGTAGACCTCCGGCGCCGGGGCCCCGGAGAGCCGGCTCCACCGGCGCAGGGCCCGCACGCCGCCGACGCCGAGCAGGATCTCCTGGTGCAGGCGGTGTTCCGGGGTGCCGCCGTAGAGCCGGTCGGTGACGGCGCGGACCGCCTCGTCGTTGGCCTCGTGGTCGGAGTCGAGCAGCAACACCGGGACGCGTCCCACCTGCGCCTTCCACACGTGGGCGACCAGGGGACGCCCGCCGGCCAGGGTCACGGTGACCTCGACGGGCGAGCCGTCGGGCTCGCGCAGCAGGGAGATCGGCAGCTCGTGCGGGTCGAGCACCGGGTAGTCCTCGTGCTGCCAGCCGTCGCGGGTGAGCGACTGCTCGAAGTAGCCGCGCCGGTAGAGCAGGCCGACCCCGACGATCGGCACCCCCAGGTCGCTGGCCGACTTCAGGTGGTCGCCGGCCAGGATGCCCAGGCCGCCGGAGTACTGCGGCAGGACGGCGGTGATGCCGAACTCCGGCGAGAAGTAGGCGATGGACCGCGGCGCCGGCTCACGGTTCTCGGCGGCGAGCTCCTGCGCGAGCGTCTGGTACCAGCGCGGCTCGGTGAGGTAGGTGTGCAGGACGTCGGAGGCATCCCGCACCCGGGCGACGAACTCCTCGTCGGCGGCGAGCGCCTGGAGCTCTTCCGGGGAGAAGGATCCGAGCATCGCCACCGGATCGCGGCGGGCTGCTTCCCAGCGGGCCGGGCTCAGCGACGCGAACAGGTCGAGGGTGGGCCGGTGCCACGACCATCGGAGGTTGCTCGCGAGCTCGGCCAGGGGCGCGAGCGGCTCGGGCAGGACGGTCCGGACAGTGAATCTGCGGATCGCTCTCACCGGGCCAAGCCTAGGTCATCCGCGCTCCGGCGCACGGCCATCGGTGTGAACCTCCTGCACAACTCGCAAGAAGTTTCGGCCCGGGTGTGCCGATAGGTTCTGAAGCACCGCAGTGATCACCCTGAAACTACTGTCTGGTTGGATCTGGGCCAGGGGCTGTCGTGGCGCGACCATGGTTCGTGGTCGTGGCCGGACGGCCACCGGAGCTTCCGGCCCGCCGGTGGTTCATGTCGTGCTGTGCGCGTCCGCTGTCCGGGACCCGTCTATCGATGGCGCCCCAGGTGAACTGACGGGTACAGCTCGGGTCAAGGGGTGTGGTGGAAATGCGGGAACCCCCCGCCATGGTCGAGTCTGGTACGCAGCAGGCCTTGTTTCTTGTTTGTCGGAAGTTGTTCAGCAGAGGCGGGGGGCCGGCCGTCGAGATGGCGCCTCGCCGGGAAGGTCGTCGGAAGCGTCCATGAGCCTCCACAGTGGCTTTGATCAGATCGGCCGCACTTCGGGTGTCGCGGGAACGGGTAAACCTATGGAGACACGAGCGAGCACGACTCCTGAGTACAACGGCAAGGACGCCGCGCTGCCCGCGAGCGTCGCCCCCTACCTCGCCGAGGGCAAGGGGGAGAGCGCGCCGGTGGTCCTCGGGCGTCCCGGCATCGGGCGCATCCCCGTCACCGGGGTGACCCCGCATGTCGACGGTGGACGCTGGCCGGCCAAGGCCGTCCCCGGTGAGACGATCGAGGTGAGCGCCACGGTGTTCCGTGAGGGCCACGACGCCGTCGCCGCCACCGCCGTCCTCATCGATCCCGAGGGCAGACGCCACAGCGAGGTCCGGATGACTCCCGGCGCTCCCGGGACAGACCGTTACCATGCCACTTTCACACCCGACCGGATCGGGATGTGGTCGTACGTGGTGGAGGGCTGGAGCGACCCGTACGGCACCTGGGAACACGACGCCGTGATCAAGATCGGCTCGGGCATCGACGTCGAGCTGATGCTCGAGGAGGGTGCCCGGCTGCTGGAGCGCGCGGTCAAGGAGACCAGGCAGCGCCGCAAGCCGGCACTCAACCTGTCCGAGGCCGCGGCGGTGCTGCGCAACAGCAACCGCTCCGTCTCCGAGCGCCTGGCCGCCGGCCTGTCGGTACAGGTGAAGGGCGCTCTGACGGAGAGCCCGCTGCGCGACCTGGTCTCCCCCTCGCCGGTGCTGCGCCTGGAGGTGCAGCGCGAACGGGCGCTCTACTCCACCTGGTACGAGCTCTTCCCGCGCTCCGAGGGTGCCCGGCTGGACGAGGACGGGCGCTGGATCTCCGGCACGTTCCGGCAGGCCGAGGAGCGTCTGCCCGCAGCCGCGGCGATGGGCTTCGACATCGTCTACCTGCCGCCGATCCACCCGGTCGGCCGGGTCAACCGCAAGGGCCCCAACAACACGCTGACGCCGGGCGAGACCGACCCGGGCTCGCCCTGGGCCATCGGCTCGGACGAGGGCGGTCACGACGCGGTCCACCCCGACCTGGGCACGCTGGAAGACTTCGACCACTTCATCAGCACGGCCACGGCGCTGGGTCTGGAGGTCGCGCTGGACCTGGCGCTGCAGTGCGCGCCCGACCACCCCTGGGCCAAGGAACACCCGGAGTGGTTCACCACGCGCGCCGACGGCACCATCGCCTACGCCGAGAACCCGCCGAAGAAGTACCAGGACATCTACCCGATCAACTTCGACAACGACCCGGCCGGGCTCGCCGCCGAGGTGCTGCGGGTGGTGCAGCACTGGATCGGTCACGGCGTGAAGGTGTTCCGGGTGGACAACCCGCACACCAAGCCGGTGTCGTTCTGGGAGTGGCTGATCCGCTCGGTGAACGCCGAGAACCCGGAGGTGCTCTTCCTGGCCGAGGCCTTCACCCGGCCCGCCATGATGCAGACCCTGGGCAAGGTCGGTTTCCACCAGTCGTACACGTACTTCACCTGGCGGAACACCAAGGCGGAGATCACCGAGTACATCACCGAGCTCACGGGCTCAAGTGCCGACTACATGCGGCCGAACTTCTGGCCTAACACGCCCGACATCCTTCACGACTTCCTGCAGAACGCAGGGCCCTCGGCCTTCAAGCTGCGTGCCGTGCTGGCTGCCACCCTCTCGCCGAGCTGGGGTATGTACTCCGGCTACGAACTGTGCGAGGGCGCTCCCCTGCCGGGCCGTGAGGAGTATCTGGACAGTGAGAAGTTCCAGTACCGCCCGCGGGACTGGAAGAGCTACGAGGCGGGCGGCGCCAACCACGGCCGCTCGATCGCGCCGTACATCACGCGGCTGAACGACATCAGGCGCAACCACAAAGCACTGCAGCGCCTGCGCAACACCGTGTTCCACGACGTCGACGACGAGCAGATCATCTGTTACTCGCGGCGTCTGGAGTCGGGGGAGACGGCCGGTGGCCCCGAGGACGTGCTCATCGTCGTCGTCAACCTCGATCCGCACGCCACCCGAGAGACGATCGTGCATCTGAACATGCCCGCCCTGGGCCTGGACTGGTTCGACGGGTTCATCGTCGAAGACCTGATCACCGGTACGACCTACCCGTGGCAGGAGCACAACTTCGTCAGTCTCGACCCCTACTTCCAGCCCGCCCACGTCCTCCACGTCAGGAGGCTCTGAGTTGCCCAGGAACATTGGTGGCGCGGGTATCCATCCCGGTCTCGACAACGATCCCAACTGGTACCGCAAGGCCGTCTTCTACGAGGTGCTCGTCCGCGCCTTCGCCGACTCGAACGGGTCGGGCTCCGGTGACTTCACCGGGCTGATCGGCAAGCTGGACTACATCCAGTCCCTCGGTGTCGACTGCCTCTGGCTACCGCCCTTCTACGCCTCGCCCCTGCGCGACGGCGGGTACGACATCGCCGACTACTGCGCCGTGCTGCCGGAGTTCGGCACCATGCCGGACTTCCAGGAGTTCGTCGCCCAGGCGCACGCCCGGGGTCTGCGGGTGATCACCGACCTGGTGATCAACCACACCTCGGACGCGCACCCGTGGTTCCAGTCCAGCCGCAACGACCCGGAGGGCCCCTACGGGGACTTCTACGTCTGGAGCGACACGGACGAGGTCTACACGGACGCGCGGATCATCTTCGTCGACACCGAGTCCAGCAACTGGACGTTCGACCCGGTGCGGCGGCAGTACTTCTGGCACCGCTTCTTCAGCCACCAGCCGGACCTCAACTTCGAGAACCCGGCCGTGCAGGAGGCGATCCTCGACGTCGTCCGCTTCTGGATGGACATGGGCATCGACGGCTTCCGCCTGGACGCCGTGCCCTACCTGTTCGAGGAAGACGGGACCAACTGCGAGAACCTCCCGCAGACCCACGACTTCCTGCGCAAGCTGCGCATGACGATCGACGACGAGTACCCCGGCCGGATCATGCTGGCCGAGGCGAACCAGTGGCCCAAGGACGTCGTCGAGTACTTCGGTACCGAGGACGAGCCCGAGTGCCACATGTGCTTCCACTTCCCGGTGATGCCGCGCATCTACTACGCGCTGCGTGACGAGAAGGCCAAGCCGATCATCGACATCCTGGCCGAGACCCCCGACATCCCCTCGCACGGCCAGTGGGGCACGTTCCTGCGCAACCACGACGAGCTCACGCTCGAGATGGTCACCACCGAGGAACGCGCCGCGATGTACGGCTGGTACGCACCCGACCCGCGGATGCGCGCCAACATCGGCATCCGGCGCCGGCTCGCGACCCTGCTCGACGGCTCCCGCGCGGAGATCGAGCTGGCCCACGCGCTGGTGCTGTCCATGCCGGGCAGCCCGACGCTGTACTACGGCGACGAGATCGGCATGGGCGACAACATCTGGCTGCCCGACCGCGACGCGGTGCGCACCCCGATGCAGTGGACGCCCGACCGCAACGCCGGTTTCTCCACCGCCGACCCGGGCAAGCTCTACCTGCCGGCCGTGCAGTCGCTGCAGTACCACTACGCGGCGGTGAACGTGGAGGCCCAGATGGCCACCTCGAGCTCGCTGCTGAACTGGGTGCGCTCGATGCTGCAGATCCGGCGCGACCACCCGGCGTTCGGTATGGGCACCTACCAGGCGGTCGAGGCCGACAACCCGGGGGTGCTGGCGTTCCTGCGGGTCTACCAGGGCGACCCGCAGACCGGCGCCGCCCCGGAGATCCTGCTCTGCGTCAACAACCTCAGCCGCACGGCCCAGGCCACCACGCTGACGTTGCCGCACTGGACCGCCGACCACGAGATCAGCGACATCTTCGGCGGGACCGGGTTCAAGCCGGTGCCGCAGAACGGTGAGCTCAACCTCAGCATGGGGTCGCGGGACTTCTACTGGCTGTCGATCTCCCCGCCGATCGACCCCACCGCACCCTCCATCGGAAATTCCGTCGCCGCGAGCGCGAGTGCAGGAGCCGCCCGATGAACGAGCCGGCTACCGGAGCTGTCGACATCGCCGGCCTGCTGGCCAGCTGGTTACCCCGACAGCGCTGGTTCTCGGCCGGGCGCGGTGGGGTGACCCTGTCGCCGGCCGGGCAGATCATGCTGGTACCGCCGGTGCCGCAGCCGTCCAAGGTCGAGCCCGCGACCGGGGAGTTCTCGCTCCCCACCGCGGTGCTCGCGCCGAAGGCGGCCATCGACCGCAAGGTCGGCATCGTCGTGCACCTGATCAGTGCGCTGCCGGCCGGCCAGTCGGCCACCGGCAGCTCCACGGCGACCGGGGCCGCGACCTACCAGGTCCCGCTGACCTACCGCAGCGAGCCGGTGCCCGACCTGGCGCACGCGCTGCTCGGTGAGCTGCGCACGCCCGAGGGGCCGCGATACGTCTACGACGCGCCGCACGACCCGGACTTCGTCTCCGCCTGGACCGAGCTGATCGCCGGTTCGGGCGAGGCGATGTCCGAGTCCGGCACCCCGCGCAGCCGTGTGCGGGGTGTTCGTCGTGCCGGTGAGGCCCCGCCGGATCCGCACCGGGCCGCGAAGGTGCTGTCGGGCGAGCAGTCGAACACGTCGATCATCGTCGGCGCCGACGGCTCGGACAGCTCGGAACCGGTGATGATCAAGCTGTTCCGGGTGCTGCAGCCCGGCCGTAACCCCGACGTGGTGGTGCCCGGTGCTCTGGCCCGGGCCGGCAACGAGCGGGTGCCGCGGCTGGTCGGCTGGGTCGAGGGCGAGTGGGTGCAGCCGGGCGGTCAGCCGGCCTGGGGGCACCTGTCCGCGGCGGCCGAGTTCGTCGCCGGCAGTGCCGACGGCTGGCGTGTGGCCACCCGGGCCGTCACCAACGGGGAGACCTTCGCGGGTCTCTCCTCCCAGCTGGGCGCCGCCACCGCCGCCGTGCACGCGGCGCTCGCGGCGGCCCTGCCGACCCGTCCCAGCACCCCGGCCACGCTCTCCTCACTGGCCGATCACCTGCACCAGCGCCTGAACTGGGCGCTGGAGGCGGCCCCGGCCCTGGCCGAGTACGCCGACGCGGCCCGCGAGGTGGTCGATCAGGTGCGGGTCCTGACCGAGGCCCCGGACCTGCAGATCGTGCACGGTGACCTGCACCTGGGTCAGGCCCTGTACTCCGAGAGCCGAGGGTGGGTGCTGCTCGACTTCGAGGGCGAGCCGCTGCGGCCCCTGGCCGAGCGCGGTGACCCCGACCTGGCCCTGCGCGACGTCGCGGGCATGCTGCGCTCGTTCGACTACGCCGCCCGGCACTCGGTTCTCGGGCTCGCGGACGACGACCCGCGGTCCCTGGCCGCGTCCACCTGGGCGGGTGAGTGCCGCGAGGCCTACCTCAACGGGTACGCCACCGAGGCCGGCCGTGACCCGCGTCAGGACGGTGCCCTGCTGCGGGCCCTGGAACTCGACAAGGCCCTGTACGAGGTGGTCTACGAGACCCGGCACCGCCCGGGCTGGGTCGAGGTCCCGCTGCGAGCGGTCGGGCGCCTGCTCCCCCGCTGACCCGGTTCACACCGAGAGCGTGTGCATTCCTTGCGGTTCAGACGCAAAGAATGCACACGCTCTCTGCTGTCCACAGGCTGCCCCGCGGGGTGACCGATTCAGGCACCCTGGCCGGTCATGGGCGATCCGTGGACGAACCTGGCCGTGGTGCAGGAGGGAACCGTCGCGCGACGGCAGTTGCTGGCGATGGGCTTGTCCTCCCGGCAGGCACGACGTCATGTCGACAACGGCCGCTGGCAGGTTGCGCTGCCGGGCGTCTACATCATTCACACCGGCCCACCCACCGCGATCGCACGCATCTGGGCGGCCGTGCTCTACTGCGGCGACGGGGCGGTCGCCGGAGGCCGGACCGCGCTCGGTCTGGCGCAGGCGCTACCCCGGACCGGTCCGATCGAGATCTGCATTCCGCATCGAGGCGGGGCGAGAGCTGTCCCCGGCATCTCTGTCCATCGGGTTCGTGATCTCTTCGCCCGGTCGGACCGCTTCCTGAGCCCACCCCGGCTGCGGACCGAGCATGCCGTGCTGGATGTCGCTGATCGCGAGGAGTCCCCGGAAGCCGTCTGCGGCCTGGTGCTGGGCGTCCTGCAGCGGCGGCTGACGACCTCGCGTGCGCTCTCGGCCGCTCTGAGCCGGAGATCAAGACATCGATGGCGCGGCCTCGTCGACGACCTGCTGGCCGAGTTCACCGACGGAGTGCAGTCACCTCTCGAGCGGCGGTACCTGCGGGACGTCGAACGTGCACACCGTCTTCCGCCCGCTCTGCGCAATGTGGGCGCCACCGAACCGGACGGCCGACAGCGTCACCGTGACGTCCGTTATGAGAAATGGCGCCTGATCGTAGAACTCGACGGGCAGGAGGCCCATCCGCGAAGCGATGCGTTCCGCGACATGCGCCGGGACAACGTGGTGGTCGCCGACCGCCAGGCGGTGCTGCGCCATGGCTGGCGCGATGTCGCGGGACGTCCCTGCGCGGTGGCGGCCCAGGTGTCCGCCGTCCTGGCGGCCTACGGCTGGCGGGGACGGGCCCGTCCCTGCGGCCCGGCCTGTCCGGTTGGCCGAACACGCTGATCGTGTGCATTTCTTGCGTTCCAGCCGCAAGGAATGCACACGATCACTGCCCTCCATCGGGTATTAGCCCCCTTGCGCACTGCGTACGGTTACAGGCAGTCTGCGGAGCGTGCGTGCACCTACCCGTCGTTCGCTCCGGTGAACGATGCCCCACCTCGCGATCACGAGTCCCCCGGGCCCGGCTTCGCGCTCTACGGGCCCGACCCCCTGGAGCCGGTGCGCGACGCGATCCTCCAGCGTGACCCCGGCAACTTCGTCCTCTGTTTCACCCCCGACGGCCGGTTGCGGGTGCCCCGGCGCGAGGGTGACATCGTCGTGCGGGGCCGCGACGATCTGGGCCGGGCCGCCCGTGATGTGCAGCTGATGATCCGGGAGCTGTCCTGGACCCCGTCGCGGCGCTTCGTCTCCTCGGGCGAGGTGACCGAGGAAGCCGTGGCCGTGGTGCACCAGCAGGTGCGGCGGCCCGGGCGGGCGTCGGCCCACCCGCTCATGGAGGACGAACTCCGGGTGCCGTTGCGGGTGGTCGCCACCCTCGAACCCGACGGGCTGATCAGCAGTCTCACCCTGTGGCTGGACTGGGCGGCGCTGTCCGACCCGCAGGGCACCACGTCCGCCGAGGGGGCCGCCAGCGCCCTGGTCACCCTCGCGCGCTCCCGCGACGACCGGGGTCTGAGGGTGCTGCAGACCCCGTCCGCCCCACTGATCGAGCCCTTCCGGCCCGAGCCGGAGTCCCGAGCTCCGGACCGGCCGAAACCGATGGGCCGCGGCGCCCTCTGGTGGAAACTGCACCGTAACGCGCTGGCCGGTGGGCTGATGGCTCTCGCCGCTGTGCTGCTGGTGGGCTGGGTCGGGCTGATCGTGCTCGTTCCCGCGCGGGACGCGTCGCCGATGACGGGCCACAGCGCTCTGAGGGCAGCCGAAAGCACCCCGGATCCGGACCGGCCGGACACCCGGAACCGCCCGGCCCCGGTGGTGTCATCACCGGTTTCGGACGTGCCGCCGACCGTTCAGGAGGGTCAGGAGATCACGTTCCTGTCCGACGTACTCTTCCCCTCCGGCTCGTTCCGGCTCTCGCCGCGGGCCCACGGCCGGCTGGAGCAGCTGGCCACGCAGATCCGCGAGACCGGGGTACGGGGCCGGATCCAGGTCAACGGGTACACCGACAGCATCGGTAGTGATCAGCTGAACCTGGATCTGTCGCGCCGGCGGGCGAGCGCCGTCGCCACCGCGCTCAGCCGCAAGCTCCGGGGAGTCGACGTGAAGCTGCTGGTACAGGGTTTCGGCGAGACCAGCGCCCGCGCCGACAACTCGACCGAGGCCGGGCGACGTATGAACCGGCGCGTGATCGTGGTGCTGCCGCTCGACCCACCCTGATGCGGCGCCCGCGCGGGCACCGCATCAGGTATGGAATCAGTTCTCGCTCGAGCGTTTCGGCGCGAGCACGAACAGGTACGCCACCGCGCCGATCACCACGACCGCCAGCACGAGCAGCGTGATGATGAGGACCGGTGAGGTGCCGCCGTCATCGCTCTCGTTCTGGGCGGAGGCCACGGTGGTTCCGGTGGCCGCCGCCTCGCTCGTCCCCGTCACGGCGGACGAGGTCTCGGGCGACGCGGTGGACACCTCGTCGCCCTCGCGCGCGGTGAAACTGAACTCGCCGGAGATCGGGTGACCGTCGGACGAGGTCACCCGCCACTGCACGGTGTAGTCGCCGGCGGGCCGTCCCGCCGAGACCTCCTGGGTGACCTGGTTGTCCACCACCTTCGGCTTGCCGCTGGTGATGTCACCGCCCGGCCCCACGACCCGGACCGCTGAACCGAGCGCCAGCGGGGTGGCGCTGAAGTCCAGGACGATCTCGTCAGGAACGGTCTCCACGGTCGAGCCGTCGGCCGGGTTGGTCTCGTCGAGCTGGTCGTGGGCCAGGGCCGGGCCCGCGCCGAGCACGAGGCCGGAGAGCACCAGGGCCAGCACCGCGGCGAACCGGGTGCCCAGAGTCTTTTTCGGACGACGCGGCCGGGACCTGCGGGTGCCCGGTTCCGTTCCGGCCGCGCAGGACGCGGACCCGCCACCGACGGGGCCCTCCCCCACCGGCTCCCGGCTGGTGGTGCCGTTCCCGATCGTCACACCGAGCTCCCGGTCTTGTCAGTCTTGCCGATCGTGCTGGTCGTGCCGGCGGCGGTCAGCGTGGCCACCCGGCGCCAGGCGAGACCCGCCAGCAGCAGACCGATCACACCGACGGCCAGGCCACCGGCACCCAGCCAGCGGGCGGCGGAGTCGGCGCTGCTCTCGTCGGTCGCGTGCTCGGTGGTGTCGGCGGCCGCGGTGGTGCCGTGGTGGTCGTCCGCCTCGGCCGCGGTGACCTCGAACGACGGCAACGGGTTCTCCGGCTCTTCCTCACCCTCGACGGCCGGCTCGCTCCAGTCCGAGACCTTGCCGTCGGAGTAGGTCTGCTTCACCGGCAGGCCGATCGTGGTGCCCTCCTTCGGCAGCGGACCCACCGAGATCGAGAACTCCTGGTACTCGCCCGGGTTGATCGCCGTGCCCTTCTCGGCGGTCCAGGTGACCGTGCTCGCGGCCTTGGTGACCGTCGTCCCGTCCAGGTCGACGGGCTTGGGCAGCTTGTCCTCGGTGACCTCGGCCTTCCAGCCCGGGACCGGCTTGGTCATCACGGAGGTGAACGGCGTGTCCGTGGGCAGGCTGACCTCGACCGAGGTGGTGCCCGCGGTGTCCGACTCGTTCGGCACCCGGAAGGTCAGCCGCGAGTAGCCGCCCTCGGCGGTGCTGTCCGGCGTGACCCGCACATGGGCCTGCGCGACGGCCGCGCCGGCCACGCTGATCGTGGCGGCGGCGAGAAGAGCGGCTCCGGCCCGGACGGCCAGGGGGATGCGTGACTGCGACATGTGTTCGAAATCTTTCTGGAAAGCTGCGAATGATGGACGACCCACAGACTCCGGCGCCCAGGCGCCACGGACATCTCCGGTCGGGAAATCTGGGTAATCAACTGAACTCGTCTTCCAAGACATCTGGTCACGGGAAACGGCTTCCGCCCTGAGACCTCTCGGCCCGGCACAGCTCCCCCTCAACCACTGGACCCCGGCCTCGGCCACGGCCGACTCCGACCCCACGGAACCCTGGCGCCGCCGAACCCGTGCCACCGAACCCGTGGCCTCGGTAGGCCTCGGCACCCCCTCGGAGGTGGTTCGACTGAAGGCGCTTGAGCCGTTTCCGATGTCGCCCGGGCGCCTCACCGCCCGTAGAGGTGCGAAGCCTCTCGGCAGAAAGAGCCACGGAACACGGGGACGGCTCCGCACGCCCGCTGGCGTGACCGACGAAGCAGGGGGTGAGGCCGTGCGACCGAAGAACCAGACGAGAGCCCAGAAGCTGGGGCCCTGGATCAGGTCCCTGTCTCGCCGACTCCGAGTCTCGCCGACTCCGAGTCTCACCGGCTCCGAGTCTCGCCGACTCCGAGGCCCAAGAGCTGCGAGCCCCAAGAACTGCGAGGCCCATGAGTTCCGAGGCCCATGAGTTCCGAGGCCCATGAGTTCCGAGGCCCATGAGTTCCGAGGCCCATGAGTTCCGAGGCCCATGAGCTCCGAGGCCCACCAACTTCGAGGTCCCCAAGGCTCCGAAGCCCACGGCCAGCAGTGCCGCGACCGCGAAGGTTGGCCACCTTCTGGTTCATGATCAGGCAACCTCCCGGCCTTCGGCCGGGAGGCGCACCCGTCACCGAGGAGGATTTGCATGATCACGAACGAAGGAGGGACGGCGGACGTGATGGCCGTTCGTGGCCACCTGACCGACGAGGACATAGAGGCCACGGACTGGTGTTGTCAGGCCAGGTTCTTCAGGAGACGAGTGACCGAGCGGGTGGTCCGCGCCGGCGCACGCCGCGGCGGGGGACGTCGGCCAGCGGCAGCAGGGCTTCACGGACGAGGACGGGGAGGGGGCGCATCGCCGGGGGCGGCGTCACGACCCGGGGCAGCGCCAGCCGGTGGCTCAGGTTGCCCGTCAGGGCCCAGACCATGGCCTCGCCCCGCGCCAGCAACAGGGCCAGCAGCAGGACGGCGACGGCGTGGGCCGCGAACATGCGCGGCGACATGGAGAACATGTCGGAGGCCTGGTGGCCCGCCATGCCCGGGTCGCAGGTCGTGACCGACGCGGCGCCGTAACCCGTCACCGCATGGGTGGAGGACAGGTGGCGCCCGGCCATGCGGCAGCCGTCGGACATGATCGCGGCCATCAACGCGGCGTGCAGCACGACCTGGGTGACGCCCAGGCCCAGCATCAGCGAGACCGCTCCGCGGCGCCGGGCCGCGAGCAGGTTGACCACGAGCATGACGGCCGGGACACAGAGCACGGCCACGGGCAGGCTGACCCGCTCACCGCCGGCGGCGTGGGCAGCGACGGCCAGGCTGACGGCGGTCAGCGAGAACATCGCCGATCGGGTCAGCCGGATCGCACCGCGGGCCGGGGTCATGGGGCAAACCCTAACGGGAGCTACCGACAATCCTGGCTCAGGTCTGCGTCAAGAGCGATACAGCGTTACTGCCGCGACGCCAGGGGCAGGAAGGCCAGGAAGGACTGAGGCGAACGGCCGATATCCGAATCCGACTTCGTGTCAACCCTGGGTAATCACCGATCACGGCGCGTTGATCTTTAGGCTCCGCTGGCATCCGTTCCTGCCGAAAGGGCCCCGTCACCGATGAGCGCCGCGACCCGCCCCGAACCCGTCCCGGTCGAGGCCACGTTGTCCCCCGAGAACAGCCCTGCGGAAGAAGCCGCGGCCTTTTCACCAGGAACCGGATCATCCCGGGTGCCCCTGCTCCCGGCCCTGACCGGCCTCGCCCTGACCGCCGCACCGTTCGCGGTCGTGGGCGGGACGGGCGCCCTGACCGGCCTCGCCGGACCCGTGGCCAGCGGCTGCACGGTCGCCCTCGACCTCCTGTTCGTACTCTGCGGCGTCACCCTGGCCTGGCACCGCCCACTGGCCCGCCGCCGATTCTGGCGCCTCGGGGTGACTCCTTTACTGGGCGGCCTGTCCCTGCTCAGCGGCGCGGCCCTGCTGACGGTGAGCGATCCGGCCACCGCCGCGGTGACCGGGCTGACTGCCACGGGAAGGACCCTCGCCGGGCTCGGTACCGGAACCCTGACGGTGTACTGGCTGCGGGCGAACACCGGGTCGCTGGCCTTCCCGGCGCACAGCCCCTCACGCACCGACCGGGTCCGCACCTCCCGCAGCGCACCCCTGCTCGCCCTCACCGCACTGGTGCTCTGCGGTGTCTGCATCGACGCGCTCACCACGGTCTATCTGCTGCCCGTACACCTGTTCTCGGCCTGGCTGGTGGCCACCCTGATCCGCGCCCCCCACTCCCCCCCGACCCGGGTGCTCGACGCCCTCGGCCGCCTCCCGCGCCGCCCGGCCGCCACGACCCCGGCACGACCCGACACCGCCGGGAACCCGGACCGGTCCACCTCCGCCGGGACGTCATCCGTGGTGGACGTGCGCGTCAACGCGCCGATCGAGGCCGGCGTCTCTCGACGGGACAGCCACGACGGGCCGGACCCGGATGGCGATCGGGCACCCGGTGGGACCACGACAGCCTCACCCAGCCCGCGCACCTTCGAAGGCGACCCGACAGCGGTCGCCGTGACCGACGTCCACCATCGGGAAAACCAAACCCGGAACCAGGTCTCGCGCAGCGGCCGAACGATCGACCTGGACCGGATCCCCGCCGAACTGAAACTGCTCCCCCTGCCCCGGCGAACGGGACAGAAGGAGCAGAAAGAGAGCGCGCCGGGTCAGACCGAGTAGACGCCGTTGCGGGTCTGGATGGTCAGCCGCTGCGGCCCGGCCGGCTTGTGCCGGCGGCTGACCAGGCCGGACGCGATGACCAGCAACGCCCCCAGGCCCAGTGCGGTCAGCGGGAATCCGTACGAGACACCGCCGTTCGCCGGCGGGTCCGGGTGATCCAGCGCCGGTGCGGCGATCACGTCACCGTCGTGGTGCCACGGGTCCCGCACCGGAGGTGACGGCTGCGACGGCGCGGCCGTCACCTCCGGCACCGGCTCCCCCGTGAGCAGAGGATCGTCGTTCGGATGCCCCGCCGTGAAACGAAAACTGCCCGAGAGCTGGTCGCCGTTCTCCGCCACCGCCGACCAGTCGACCGTGTAGGCGCCGTTGGGAGCACCGGTCACGACCGACCGCCGCAACGTTCTCGAACCGGTCGAGACCTCGCCCACGCCGACCTCACCGGTCGTCGCGTGGATGCTCATCGAGGCACCCGAGCCGCGCAGTTCCGTACTGAACGTGACCGACACGGCGTAGGGCGCGAACTGCACCACCCCGCGAGCCGGACTGACACCCACCACCTCGGCCCCGGAATCGGCGAAAGCCGTTCCCGCCGAACCGAAGATCAGCCCCGCACCGGCAGCGGCCAAGGCCGTCGCCACCCGGAGTCCACCACACCCGTCGCTCACTCTCAGCCACAACATGGCCACAGAATGTCACCCATGAGTGAGGGCGCGGAGGCCGAATCGCCGGAGCCCGATTCACCGAACAGCGGATATCTCAGGGATCACACTGGCCCCGCCGGACAAGCCGTCCAGCGAGTCACCGGACAAGCCGTCGGACAAGCACAGAACTTGCCCCGAAGATGGCGACGCGGTCGAATCACGCCGTGACGACTACCCCTGCCCCCGAAACCCGAGCGACGGTCGAGCTGGGCATCGGCCCGCTGACGACGGACGACGTCGTCGCCGTCGCCCGCCACGGTGCCCGGATCGAGATCAGCCCGAACGCGCTGACGGCGATCACGCAGTCTCGCGCCGTGATCGCGGCGCTGGCCCAGGACACCGAGCCGCACTACGGCATCTCGACCGGCTTCGGCGCCCTGGCCACCACCTTCATCCCCCTCGAGGCCCGCGCCCAGCTCCAGGCGGGCCTGATCCGCTCGCACGCGGCAGGCGCCGGGCCGGCGGTGGAGACCGAGGTGGTGCGGGCGCTCATGCTGCAACGCCTGTCCACCATGGCGACGGGCCGTACCGGCGTGCGCCCGGAGACCGCCCAGACCTACGCCGCCCTGCTCAACGCGCAGATCACCCCGGTCGTGCACGAGTACGGATCGCTGGGCTGCTCGGGTGATCTCGCTCCCCTGGCGCACTGCGCGCTGGCCCTGATGGGCGAGGGCCCGGTGACCGACGCGGACGGTAACGCCATGACCGCCGCCCAGGCCCTGGCCGCGGCGGGCATCACGCCGCTGCAACTGGTCGAGAAGGAGGGTCTGGCGCTGATCAACGGCACTGACGGCATGCTCGGCATGCTGGTGCTGGCGCTGCACGACCTGGCCGGGCTGATCACCGTGGCCGACCTCTCCGCGGCCATGAGCGTCGAGGCACTGATGGGCACCGACGCGGTGTTCGCCGCCGACCTGGCCCGGATGCGCCCGCACCCGGGCCAGCAGGCCTCTGCCGCGAACCTGCGCGCCCTGCTGGAGGATTCGCCGATCATCGCCAGCCACCGGGGCCCGGAGTGCACCCGCGTGCAGGACGCATACTCGCTGCGCTGCGCCCCGCAGGTGCACGGCGCCGTACGCGACACGCTGGAGCACGCCCGGCTGGTGGCCCTGCGCGAACTCACCTCGGCCATCGACAATCCGGTGGTGACGCACGACGGCCGGGTCGAGTCGAACGGCAACTTCCACGGCGCCCCGGTGGCCTACGCCCTGGACTTCCTCGCGATCGCGGTGGCCGACCTGGCCAGTATGAGCGAGCGCCGCACCGACCGGCACCTGGACGCCAGGCGCAACGACGGCCTGCCCCCGTTCCTGGCCCAGACCCCGGGCGTGGACTCGGGTCTGATGATCGCGCAGTACACCGCGGCCGGGATCGTGTCGGAGCTGAAGCGGCTGGCGGCCCCGGCGTCGGTGGACTCGATCCCCTCCTCGGCCATGCAGGAGGACCACGTCTCGATGGGCTGGCACGCCGCCCGCAAGCTGCGCAAGGCCGTGGACGGGCTGCGCGACGTGCTGGCGATCGAGCTGATGACCGCGGCCCGCTCGCTGGACCTGCGGGCCCCGCTCCAGCCCGCGCGGGGCACCGGCGCCGTGCGTGACCTGCTGCGCACCGGGGTCGAGGGGCCCGGACCGGACCGTTTCCTGGCTCCCGAGATCGGCTGGGTGAGCGCGGCCATCCGTTCGGGTGCGGTGCTCGAGGCGGCCCGGGGTGCGGTGCCCGGGCTGAATTGAGGACGAGGGTGAGCCTCGGCGAGGAGGCTCACCTCCCGTTGTCCGGAGTCAGAACATCGTGCCGCTGAAGGGGGCTCGCCTCAGGCCGAAGAGATGGTCGGCGCGGGTCAGGCCCCCGTCGTCGTGCACGGCGATGCGGCCGGCCTGGGCCAGCTGCCAGAACCGGGTGCCGCCCAGGTAGGCGCAGGCCAGCTGGGAGACGTCGAGCGTGATGTCCGGCCGCCGGTCGGTCCGGGCCACGCCCTGGGCGGAAATCAGGTAGCGGCCGGTGTTCTCGCGCAGCAGCTCGTCCCGCACCTCCAGCACGGCCTCCCCCGGGGCCCGGTAGGTGCGGGCACGCAGGGCCGCCTGCACGTCGACCAGCCGCAGCCAGGTCTCGTCGCGCACGGCGTGGGTGTTCACGGCGCGCTCGTCGGTGAGCAGCTTCTCCAGGGAGTGGTCGACCGGCATCGGGTCGAGCACCACCCGCTGCAAGAGGTCGATCGACAGCAGGTACCGGATCAGCCCGAAGTGCGCCCGGGAGGTGTTGGCCACGAAGTCGCCGACCACGATGCTGCGGTCCTTGGAGCGGAACCAGGCGGTCGTGTCCTCCGGCTTGTAGATCGCGAAACCGTCCTCGTGACCGGGGATACCGTGCACGACGGCGTAGAAGTGCTCCTGGCTCAGGTGCCGCATGTGGGCCTTGGCGCGCCACCAGTAGCTCGACCGGTCGATGGCCCCGGCCCAGTTGGCACCGGTGTAGATCCGGGCCAGCAGGTCCTGGTCGGCGCGCTCGCGCAGGTCGATCAGGCGCACGTCACCGCCTTTCGGCACCCCGGCCCGGAACTGGGCCTGGGGCACGGTGATCTCCACCGCGGCCACGGCGCTGGCGATGCCGAAGCCCCAGCGCTCGTAGATCGTGGCCTCGCTCGCCCGCAGACTGGCCAGGATCTCGCCCCGGGCCAGGCACTGCTCCAGCTGGTTGCGCACCAGGGCGCTGGCCAGGCCGCGCCGGGTGTGGGTGGGCAGCACGCCCACGTCGGTGACCGCGGCCTGCGGCACCTTCCGGCCCCCGGGCACGACCATCCAGCTGGTGAACGAACTGGCCGTACCCACCAGCCGTTCCCCGGGCAGGTACGCCCCGACCGTGCGCCCGGGCTCCATGAACGTGTGCTGCTTCTCCGCGTCCGCCCGCGGCAGCCCGACCATCGCGGTCAGGAACACCTCCAGCGACCGGCCGATCTCCTGCGCGTCGGTGAGCACTCTGATCTCGTGTTCCACAACCCGACGCTAGCCCGGTGATCACCGTTACTCCCGGCGACCCACCCGGTCGCCCCCGACGCCACGGTGAGCAGCTACCCCCCATACCTTCCGTGATCATGCAAAACCTTCCCAGAGTTCTAGAACTCCCCGCCGCACAGTTCTAGAAGTCCGGGGAGGTTTTGCATGATCACGGAAGCGAGGGGGCCGCATCAGGAAGAGATCGTTCCGCTTGCCGTGCCACGCTGGCGGTATGGCCGAGACCTCCAAGCGCCTGCTCACGTTGCTGTCGCTGCTGCAGACACCGCGGGACTGGTCGGGGCCGGAGCTGGCCGAACGGCTGGGCGTGAGTACCCGCACGATCCGGCACGACGTGGAGCGGCTGCGGTCCCTCGGCTACCCGGTGGTCGCGACCCGGGGCTCGGTGGGCGGGTACCGGCTCGGGGCGGGGGCCTCGCTGCCCCCGCTGCTGCTGGAGGACGACGAGGCCGTCGCCATCGCGCTGAGCCTGCGAACCGTCACGGGGGCCGGGCTCGAGGAGAGCGCGCTGCGGGCCCTGACGAAGCTCCAGCGGGTGCTGCCGGCCCGGCTGGGGCGGCGGGTGGACGCGCTGACCGCCTTCACCGTACGGGTCGGGCCGGGCGCCGGGGCGGACCCGGGCCCGGTGGCCGACCCGGCCGCGCTGTCCCTGCTGGCCTCGGCCTGCCGCGACCGCGAGCGGGTGCGCTTCACCTACGCCGACCACGCGGGGGTGACGTCGAAACGGGCCGTCGAGCCGCACCGCCTGGTCAGCTGGGGCCGGCGCTGGTACCTGGTGGCCTGGGACCTCGACCGCGACGACTGGCGCACCTTCCGCGCCGACCGCCTGAGCGACCCGATCGCAGTGGGCGCCCGGTTCCCCGGCCGGGAGGTCCCCGGTGGCGATGCGGCGGCCTTCGTGAAGCAGAGGACGCGGTCGGTGCCCTGGGCGGTCACCGCGCGCCTTCGTGTGTTCGCGCCGGTCACCACGATCAGTGAGCGTCTCGGTACCGCGGCCGAGTCGGTGGAGGCGGACGGCGAGGACCGCTGCGTGGTGACGATCGGCGGCTCCGACCCGGAGTCGATGGCGCCGTGGCTCGGGCTCATCGGCGCGGATTTCGAGGTGCTCGGCCCCCCGGAGCTGACGGCCGCGGTATCGCGCCTCGCACAGCGCTTTCAGCGAGCTGCGGGTGACTGATTCCTTACACGGTGCGGTTTTCCGTTAGGGCGATGTGAAATCGTTGTCCCTTTTCTCAACTGATGCACAGATCTACCCACAAGCCTCATAGCTTTCACCTAACATTCCATGCTTGTTGGCATGACCCGGTGAAAGGCTGATGATGACCGTCTCCGACATCTCGTCGGACAGGATCGACCGCACCCAGCCCCCGATACCGGAGGCCCCACTGGAATCGGGGGTGCCGGAAAGCCCTATCGGTGGAACGACATCGGCCCCGGCCATTCCCAGACGGTTCACCGCTCTGGACGGCCTGAGAGGCCTGGCGGCGATCGTGGTGGTGATCTTCCACCTCCGCCGCGAGTTCCGGGACATCGGCATCCCGGACTCGCTCGACCGGCTGATCACCGGCGGCTACCTGATGGTGGACCTGTTCTTCGTCCTCAGTGGTTTCGTGATGGCCCGCACCATGCTGCGGACCCGTCACCGCGAGGACTTCCTGCGCTTCTCCGAGCTGCGGGTACGCCGTTTCATGCCGCTGCACCTGGCCGGCTGGGCCATCGCCCTGCTCGGTGTGACGGTGCTCGCGCTGTGCCAGCAGTTCGGCATCTTCCACACCCCGGAGCGGGGGGCCTTCCACCACGGTGACACCAACCTGCGGGCCTGGGCGTCGAGTCTCGTGCTGGTGCAGGGCATTCTCGGCCCGCAGTTCTCCGGGTACGCCGCGGCCTGGTCGCTGTCGGTCGAGCTGTGGGTGAACATCCTGATCGTCGCCGTGGTGGCGTTCATGCCCACGGCCTACTACCGCCGCCTGGTGGGGCCCGCCGCCTTCCTGGCCGGCATGGTCGTGCTCGCCTGGACCGTGCCCAGCGCCGAGAACAGCGTGGGCACCGTGGCGTTCGGCCGGGGTCTGGCCGGGCTCGGCGCCGGCATGGTGACCTACGAGCTGTACCTGCTGTTCATGCGGCGTCGCACGATCGCCTCTCCCGAGGACGGCGCGACGCAGACCGTGCGCTGGGCCGCCCCGGTCGGCGTGATCTCCCTGCTCCTGCTCGTGCTGGCCTGCTGGGAGCGCGGTTTCGTGCGGGAGTTCCGCTTCCTGCCGATGATGATGCTGGCGCCGGTCCTGGTGGTCAGCCTGGCCCTGCCCTCCGGCGGCCCGGCGAAGTGGCTGCTGAACACGTCTGTCGTGCAGTGGCTGGGCAGCCGCTCGTTCGCGATCTACGCGCTGCACGGACCGGTGCTGATGAGCGTGAAGCTGGTGCTGGAGCTGCGCGGCCTGAACCCGCAGGCCCCGAAGGTGGCCGCGGTCATCATCGTCGCGGGCATGATCGGGGCTGCTTGTCTGGCCGAGATCGGGCACCGTTACATCGAGACGGCCTGGCAGCCGAAGAAGAAACCGAGGCCCGCCCCCGAGCCGGTGGTGCGGGAGCCCGCGTCGGTCTGACGTCGCGGACGGCACCGGACAGCACGAAGAGCGCGCAGGCCCGCCGGGTCTGCGCGCTCTCGCGTCACGGGATCCGCCTACCGGCGGTTAATGCAGGTCTTTCAGCATCGCCATGGTGCTCATCTTGGCGGCCGTCAGCGCCTTGACCCGCAGGCCCGGGCAGCCGGAGTCCATCAGCTTGTCGACCTTGACGGTCTTGATCGTCGCGCGGGGCGTCTTGGAGCCGCGGAACGCCGTTTCGAGGCTCGTCACGAGCCCCTTCTGGACATCTTCCGGCTTGGCCTGCGCGGCGGAGTCCAGCGCCGACTGCACGGCGTCGCACACCATCACAGCCGTGATGTCGAACCGCTGACCCGACGTGGTGGCCGTGGGCACGGCGGTCTCGGTGTTCACCGCGTCCGTCGTCGTGGTCGCGGCCGACTTGCTCTCGTCACCGCTACTTCCGCCACATCCGGCCAGCACGAGACCCATCAGCGGGGCTGCGGCCAGCACCAGCACCGTCTTGCGTACACCACGAAACACGATCAGCTCTCCGGAAGATCATTCAGGCTGTTCAGCCCGGTGGTCCCGAACGGTCCTGGCGCACGCCGGCACGGTCCGGGCCGTTGTGCGGCCCAGGTCGGCCCGGTCGGCCTCGACCAGCGTGGATCCACTACCGATATCGAGACCGGGTAACTCACGACATGGTGAGGGGGTTGTGTCGCACGCCGCCCAAGGTCTCCCTCGACCTCGGCGAGCACACCCTCAGCCGCCCAGCAGGCTACCCCGCCAATCTCATCCTTTGCTGCGTTCTCAAGATTCCCACTAGGCCCATCCAGCGCATCTTCGCTCAGATCCACCAGGAACGCCGATATTTCTCACAGGAACACCGGGCGTGGCCTTGCCCTCATCGGCCCTCTATCGTTGCCCCGGGACACCGAATGTGACGCAGGGTCACGCTTCAGTTGCTGTAAAGCTCGTTCAGGCTGTCCCGCTCGATCAGATCGAGAGCCTGCTCATGAACGGCGGGGCAGGTTTCCTTCAGCATCGCGTCAAGGTCGGGATCTGTTCCCTCGTCATTACCCAACGTGGTGAAGATGGTGGCGACCGTGGCTGCGAGCCGGGTGGTCGCGGCCCGGGTGTCGTCGCCCTCACTGGCGCCCACCACCGTGCCGACGGCGGAGCAGGCGGCCTTGGCCTGACCGGCCTCCCCGAGGTCTTCGGCGGCGTCGCGGAGGTTCTCCTCGGCTCGATCCAGGCTGTCCGGATCGAGGTTCCCGGTGGCGTCCTCGAGCTGCTGGGCGCTGTCGTTCAGGGTGCCGGCCGAATCGTTCAGCCGATCGATCCGCGCGCCGGTGTCCTCGCCACAGCCGGCCAGCAACAGCGCCGCGAGCGGGAGCACCACCAGTGACCGGACCGCGACCGACTGCTTCGAAACCACACGTGCCTCCCCAGAGGTGAACTTTCCGGGTCCAACGAGGTCCCGGCGGGCCCGGTTCCGACCGGTACCACTCAGGTACCGGCCGGGTAGCACTCGGTTACCACCCGGGCCCACACAGTCCAGCGCAGGCCCTGGACAGCCGATAGGCAGACCGTGAGCGAGTACCCCGCGGACGATTCAGACCCGGCTGCCGCCGACGCCGCCGAGACCCGGCGGCTGGCCGAGCTGGACACCTACCGCGTGCTCGACACCGAGCCCGAACCCGGCTTCGACGCGCTGGTCAAAGTCGCGTCGTCGATCGCCCGCACCCCCAGCTCGACGATCACGCTGATCGACGAGCACCGGCAGTGGTTCAAGGCCGCGATCGGCATGGCCGACCGCGAGGGTGACCGGCGCACGGCGTTCTGTGACCACGTGGTGCGTGAGGGCCGGCCGGTGATCGTCGACGACGCCTCGACCGACCCCCGGTTCGCCCAGAACCCCCTGGTGACCGGTGAGCCGGAGATCCGCTTCTACGCCGGCTTCCCGCTGGAGACGCCGACCGGCGAGGTCCTCGGCACCCTGTGCGTGATCGACTACGAGCCCCGCCAGCTCACCCCCGACCAGCTGGAACTGCTGCGGGTGCTGGCCGACCAGGTGATGGCCCAGCTCACCCTGCGCCGCACCCTGTTCGAGCGGGAGCAGGAACTGGCCGAGCGGCAGCGGCTGATCGGCCAGGTCGCCGAGTCCGAGCGCCGGTACCGGATGCTGGTGGAGAGCTCGCCCGACGTGATCGCCCGGCTCGCCCCCGACGGCCAGGTGCGATACGTCTCGCCCGCCCTGCGCACCATGCTCGGGATGGACCCCGAGGCGGCGATGACCACGGTGGACATCGGGGACGCCCTGGTGCACCCGGAGGAGCTGGAGTCGGTGCAGCGGGCCCTGGCCGACGTGAACACCGGACGGCGCCGCGACTTCACCACCCGGCTCCTGCACCACAGCGATCAGACCTACCGCCAGGTCGAGGTGACGATGCTGCCGATCCAGGACGCCGGCGGGCGGGTCGTCGAGATCATGGTGGTCGGGCGGGACGTCACCCAGCGGATGGTCGTCCAGCACGCCCTCAGCGCCGCCACGGCCGAGGCGATCCGGCGCGGGAACCAGCTGGAGGAGGCCCAGGAGATCGCCGAGCTCGGCAGCTGGTCGGTCGACCTGGCCGCCGGCACCTCCTGGTGGTCGCCCCAGCTCTTCCGGGTGTTCGGTGCCGATCCGGCGACCACGGCCGCGTCGATCGAGCAGGCCCGGGCGTTCAACCACCCGGACGACCGCGACCGGGTGCGGGAGGCCACCGAGCGGATCCGGGACAGCGGGTCGGAGGAACCGGAGGAGATCGAGTACCGCATCGTGCGCCCCGACGGCCAGGTGCGCATCGTTCAGGGCCGGGGGCGACGGGAGAACGATCCGGACGGCGGACCGGGCCGGATCGTCGGCACCGTCCAGGACATCACCGAACTGCGCCACACCGAGCGTGAGCTGCGGCGGGCCCGCGACCTGTTCGCCCAGGTGCTCGACGCCACCGAGCACGCCTTCATCGCGATCGACACGACCGGCCACATCACCATGTGGAACCGCGGCGCCGAGCGGATGCTCGGCTACACGGCCGCCGAGGTGATCGGCACCCAGAAGGGCCTGACCTGGCACGACCCCGAGGAGATGGAGCTGATCGCGGCCGAGATCGGCGTGCCCTTCGATCTTTCCATGTTCATCGACCACGCCGGGCACCCGGCCCTGATGCGGCCACGCACCTACATCGCCAAGGACGGCACGCGCCGCCTGGTCACCGTGTCGATGGTGCCGATGCACGACGGCGACCCGAACGAGGTCAACGGCTACATCGGCGTGGCCACCGACGTCACCGCACGGGTCGAGGCCGAGAAGGAACGCGACACGCAGAGCCACATGCTGCGCGCGGTGATCCAGAACAATCAGTCGATCATCAACGTGAAGGATCTCGACGGCCGCTACATCATGGTCAACCGGGCCTTCGAGGAGGCGTTCGGCGTCACCCAGGAGGACATGGTCGGGGCCACCGACCAGATCCTCGACCCCCGGCTGGCCGCCCGCTGGCGAGTTAACGACCTGCGGGCCCTGCAGGGCCCGGTGCACGTCGACGAGATCGCCGACCTGGCCGACGGCCGGCACTACTTCGAGACCGTGCGGGTGCCGCTGCAGGACGAGTCCGGTGAGACCAACGCGATCTGCACGGTGGCGCTGGACGTGACCGAGCGGCGCCGGGCCGAGGCGGAGAAGACCGCGGCGATGGAGGCGATGACGCAGGCCCGCGACGCCGCGGTGGACGCCACGAAGGCCAAGTCCGCGTTCCTGGCCACCATGAGCCACGAGATCCGCACCCCGATGAACGCCGTGATCGGGATGACCGGGCTGCTGCTGGAGACCCCGCTCAACGACGAGCAGCGGGAGCTGCTGCACACCGTGCGCAGCAGCGGTGACCAGCTGCTCGCGATCATCAACGACATCCTCGACTTCTCCAAGATCGAGTCCGGGGACCTGGAGCTCGAGGAGCAGCCGTTCGAGCTGCGGGAGTGCGTGGAGGGGGCCGTCGCCCAGTTCGCCGGGTCGGTGAAGAACATCGACCTGGTCTCGCACGTGGACGACGACTGCCCCGGTGTGGTGGTCGGTGACGTCACCCGGCTGCGCCAGGTGCTGACGAACCTGGTGGGCAACGCGATCAAGTTCACCACTCAGGGCGACGTGCTGCTCCGGGTCGAGGTGGAGGAGGGCTGGCAGGAGGGCCCGGATGCGCCCCTGCGCCTGCGGTTCACGGTGGCCGACACGGGCATCGGGATCTCCCGGGCCAACATGGGACGTCTGTTCAAGTCGTTCAGTCAGGTGGACGCGTCGACGACGCGGGTCTACGGCGGCACCGGACTGGGCCTGGCCATCAGCAAGGCGATCGTCGAGGCGATGGACGGACGGCTGACGGTCACCAGCGAGGTGGGCGTCGGGTCGCAGTTCACCTTCAGCGTGGCCCTGGGACGCTTCAGCGGGCCCCAGACGCTGCGCAAGCGGCCCCCGGCGATCGTGGCCGGGCGGCACGTGCTGATCGTCGACGACAACGACACCAACCGCCGCATCCTCCGGCTCCAGCTGGAGAGCTACGGCATGGCCTGCCAGGACAGCGCCTCCCCCCTGACGGCGCTCGCCCTGATCGGCAGCGGGGTGCAGTTCGACCTGGCGATCCTCGACTACGCGATGCCGGTGATGGACGGTGTGCAGCTCGCCCTGGCCCTGCGTCAGCTGGCCGGCGGCAAGGACCTGCCGCTGGTGCTGCTGTCCAGCATCGGGCGTCGCGACCGCACGCACGAGAAGGTCTTCGCGTCGGTCCTGACCAAGCCGGTGCGCAGCGCCGCCCTGGCCGAGGTGGTGGGACAGGTACTGGTGCCCGGCCCGGCGGAGACCGGACCGAACCCGGCCGGCCCGATTCCCCAGCCCTCTCCCCCCGGCGACACGACCGCCTCGGCGACCTCGGCGTCCTCACCGACCGCACCCCGCCGGAATCTCACCGACGCGGGCAAGCTGCGCATCCTGCTGGTCGAGGACAACGAGATCAACCAGAAGGTCGGCAAGCTGATGCTGGCCAAACTCGGCCACACCGTGGAGATCTCGGCCAACGGCGCGGAGGCCGTGGAGGCCGTGGGGCGGATCGACTACGACGTGGTGCTGATGGACATGCACATGCCGGTGATGGACGGCCTGGAGGCGACGCGCACGATCCGCTCGCAGATCCCGCCCGACCGTCAGCCGACCATCATCGCGATGACCGCGAGCGTGACCAAGGAGGACCGGGACGCCTGCGCCCAGGCCGGGATGGACGGGTACCTGTCCAAGCCGGTGCGGGCGGAGGACCTGGTCGAGGCACTCGGCGGGGTGCCGGTGCGTAACCCCTGACGCAACACCCCTGATGCAACCGATGATCAGGTGTGGACGGCCCGGACGGCCACGAACCAGGTGCCGGCCAGCAGCACCTCGCCACCGATCTCCCCGGCCAGTTGCCCCGGGGTCAGGAACCGCTTGTACACCTGGTGCCTCGAGCCGTCGTTGAGCACGCGTTCCTCGGTTTGGGCCTGCGGCCCACCCGGCCGGCGGGCGGTGTCGATCACGATCAGCTCGGGGGCCACCCGCCGGGCCTGGGCCAGGAAGGTCTCCCGCTCGCCCTCCGGCAGGTGCCCGTAGAAATGCCCGGTGAGGACGCGGTCGAAGGCGCCCGCGGCGAACGGCAGGTCGAGCGCGTCACCGGTCAGGGCCACCCCGGCGGGCAGTCGCGACTGGGTCAGGGTCACCATCGCCGGGCTCTGGTCCAGGGCGACCACCAGACCGCTCAGGTGGCGGGTGAGAAAGCCGCTGCCGCAGGCGATGTCCAGCGTGCGGGCGGCCGGTAGCGACGACACCAGGGCAACCAGGCGGTTCACCTCGTCGTGCCAGCCCGGCCGGTCGCGCGCGGCGAACTGCCCCTCGCCGGTGTACCAGTCGTCGTACTCACCGGCCCGGGCGTCGTAGTAGGCGGCCGTGGCGGCGTCAGCAGCAAAGACGGGCTGCATGTGTCCCCTTCATCCGGTGAGCCGATCATACCCACTTAAGTGATCGATCGCCGTCAAACACATCCGCCGGATCGGGACTACTCCTCCGCCGGACGGGGTTGGCACCTGGTGGAAGAAACTCCCGCAACGAAGGGCATGCAATCGTGGCCACACCGCTGTCGATCCTCGACCTGGCTCCCGTGGCGAAGGGCCAGAGTCCTTCCCAGGCCATCGCCGCGAGCGTCGCCCTGGCGCAGACCGCGGAGAGGACCGGCTACCAGCGGGTCTGGTACGCCGAGCACCACAACATGGCCGCGATCGCCTCGTCGGCCACCAGCGTGCTCATCGCCCACGTGGCCGCCCACACGAAGACGATCAAGCTGGGCTCCGGCGGCATCATGCTGCCCAACCACTCCCCGCTGGTGATCGCCGAGCAGTTCGGCACCCTGGCCGAGATCCACCCGGGCCGGATCGAGCTCGGCCTGGGCCGCGCGCCCGGCTCCGACCAGGCCACCACCTACGCGCTGCGGCGCGACCCGGCCACCGCCGAGAACTTCCCGACCGACGTGGTCGAGCTGAAGGGCTTCCTGAAGGGCGAGTCCCGCGTGCGGGGCGTGCAGGCCATCCCGGGCAAGGGCACGAACGTGCCGCTGTTCATCCTCGGCTCGTCCCTGTTCGGCGCCCAGCTCGCCGCCGCGCTCGGCCTGCCCTACGCCTTCGCGTCGCACTTCGCCCCCACCGCGCTGCACCAGGCCGTCGAGGTCTACCGCCGCGAGTTCAAGCCCTCCGACGAGCTCGCGGCCCCGCACGTGATCGCCGCGCTGAACGTGTTCGCCGACGAGACCACCGAGGCGGCCCAGAAGGCCCTGCGCCAGGCCAAGATCCAGCGGGTCGGCCTGCTCTACGGCCGCGGCCGCTCACTGACCGAGGCGGAGGCCGAGCAGATCGTCGACTCCGGCGAGGCCGTGCACCTCGAGGAAATGGTGAAGTACTCGGCCGTCGGCACCCCGGACGAGGTCAAGGACTACCTCGAGCAGTTCCAGAAGCACGCCGACGCCGACGAGCTGATCGTGGCCTTCGGGCACCAGGACACCGAGGCCCGCCTGCGCTCGGTCGAGCTGACCGCCCAGGTCATGGGCCAGACCAGCTGAGTCATGAGCCGGACCGGCTGATCTGATCACCGACGGACGGCACCGAGCCGCCTCGCGCACGGTGCCGTCCGCGATCAGCCCCCGGGCCGCCGCTCCTCCAGCCGCGGACCCCCGGCGTGCCACCGCCCGATCACCGCGGCCCACCCCTGTTCCTGATCGGGCAATCGCCCCGCAGCTCAGATCGGCGTGAACGCCCCCGCAGAGCCCGAATTCCCTGCGTTTCGGGCCGGCGTTCCCCGACGACGGCCCGGGGAGCGGGTGTGTGAGCCCGGGCACCGTGGCGCATCCGCAGAACTCCCCGATCAGCCCTCTCCCCCGGGGAATTCCGTGACCACGTGGGGGCACTGCACGAACCCGATGCCGCGCAGGCTGTCCAGCACGATCACGACGCCCGGGCGCTCCTGTTCGTCGCCGGCCCGACGGTAACTGACCGCGATCCGCAGCGGGGATCGCTCGGGGCAGGTGTCGGGCAGCTTCCAGCGCACCGTGTAAAGGCGCGTCTTCTTCGGCGCCACCGTGGCTTTCACCGGCCGGTGGGCCGGGAGCTCACAACTGCCGCCCGCCGTCACGCGTCTCTCCTGCCGCAGGCCGCCCCGTTGCAGACCTTCCACGTCGTCGATGAGAACTGAGGACGAGGTGGTGTTCGCGAGCGTGAAGGAGACGGTGAGGTGGTTGCGGTGGTCGGTGCGCACGGGGCAGGTCTCACGGAGCGAGACCGGCAGGGCGTCGAGCTGGATCCGGGTGAACGACGGAGTGGGCAGGGAGTCGAGGTGCCGGACGGTGTTCTCGGTGCGGCCGACCACCACCGAGCCGAACAGGAGGACGCCCACCACCCCGCACACGTAGAGCACCAGTCTCAGGGGCGGCGAGGGTGGGTCGGCCGGTGGACCCGGTGACCCCGGTTCCAGATCGAGTGTCTGCACGGCCCCACCTCTGTGTGAGAACTCGCTCCGGGGTGGGAGCGTCCGGCAAAAGTAGTGCGGTGGCGCTGCGGGGAGGGGATCCGCAACGCCACCGCACCAGATCTGGGCCGGTCTCCGGCGCGGTCTACGAGGCCGTGGTGGTGGCCTGGAGGTCGTACACCGTCTGGTTTCCTACGGTAGTCGCGGTGTAGTTCGCCGCAACCCAGGTGGCGATCTCGCTGTTGCCGCCCATGCCGCCGCCGCCACTGCCGCTGGCGATGAAGTACCGCACGTCACCGTTGGCCACGTACTCCTGGAACTCCGCCAGCGTCGGCGCCGGGTCGCTGCCGCTGAACCCGCCGAGCGCCATGATCGGCTCGTCACTGGCCAGCTGCAGGGGTGCCGCCGAGTTCGAGCTGACCGTCGCGGCCGCCCAGGTGGTGCCGGCGTTCTTCAGCAGTTCGACCAGTTCGTCGCTGACCGACGAGCCGCCGCCCATACCGCCGCCGCCACCTCCGCCGAACCCGCCGCGACCGGTGGTCGTGCTGTCGTCGTCGCTGGACGTGCCGGACTGTCCCGGCTGCGTCGTGCCACCACTCTCGGTGCCGGTGCTGCCGTCGGTGCCCGTGCTCCCGTCGGTGCCGGTGCTGCCGTCGGTGCCGGTGCCCGTGCTCCCGTCGGTACCGGTGCTGCCGGTGCTGCCGGTCGTGCCGCCGGGCGGTGTGCCGGTCTCGGACGAGCCCGTGCCGCCCATACCGCTGGGCATGCCCCCACCGCCGCCTCCGCCGAAGCCGCCGCCCGACGAGGAGGCCGCGCTGGCCGGGCCGACCGAGGGGATGGAACCGGTGTGCGACTGCGTCGTGGTGGCGACCGCGTAGGAGGCGGTACCGGCCAGACCGGCGAGCATGCCCGCCAGGACCAGCGCCAGGAGGGCCCTGGCGGCCAGGCGGATCGGGAGCACGAGGCCGATCGCGGCGATCACGGTGACGGCCAGGATGACGTAGCGCAGGCCGGGGGCCCAGTCGGCGTTACGGGCCAGCAGCGTGTACGACCACAGGCCGGAGGCCAGGATCATCCCGGCCAGGCCGATGCGGGCCCGCCAGAGATGACGGGCGTCCCAGCAGGTCTTGCCGCCGATCGCGACGACCGCGCCGATGGCCGGGGCCAGGGCCACCGTGTAGTACGGGTGGATGGTGCCCTTCATGTAGCTGAAGATCAGGCCGACCGTCAGCATCCAGCCACCCCACATGATCAGGGCCGCGCGGGTGCGGTCGGTGCGCGGGTTGCGCCAGGTCAGGAGCAGGCCGAAGACCAGGGCCACGAGGGCGGTGGGCAGCAGCCAGGAGATCTCGTTGCCCATCTCGGAGCCGAACAGCCGGTTCAGGCCGGTGGCACCGCCGAACGACGAGCCGGCCGCGCCGCCGGTCATGCCGCCGCCACCACCGCCGCCGCCGTTGCCGTCACCACCGAGGATCCGGCCCAGGCCGTTGTAGCCGAGCACCAGCTCGAGGATGGAGTTGTTCTCCGAGCCACCGATGTACGGGCGGGAGTCGGCGGGCCACAGCTCGACGATGGCGATCCACCAGCCGCACGAGACGATCATCGCGACCAGCCCGCCGATGAGCTGGGCGAAGCGGCGCTTGAACGAGGTCGGCGCGCAGACCAGGTAGGCCAGGCCGAGGGCGGGAACGATCAGCCAGCCCTGGAGCATCTTGGTCAGGAAGGCGAAGCCCAGCGCGCTGCCGCACAGCAGCACCCACTTGGTCGAGCCGTTCTCCACCGCGCGCACCATGCAGTAGGTCGCGGCGGTCATCAGCAGCACGAGCAGGGCGTCCGGGTTGTTGAACCGGAAGATCAGTGCGGCGGCCGGGGTGAGCGCCAGGACCGCCCCCGCGAGCAGTCCGGCGGCGGGCCCGAACCAGCGCTTCACCGCGGCGTAGAGCAGGCCGACGGCGGCCACCGCCTCGATGGCCTGCGGCACCAGCATGCTCCAGCTGCTGTACCCGAAGATCCGGGCGGACAGGCCCATCACCCAGGTCGAGGCCGGGGGCTTGTCCACGGTGATGAAGTTCGCGGCGTCGAACGAGCCGAAGAACCAGGCCTTCCAGCTTTTCGAGGCGGCCTGTACGGCAGCCGCGTAGAACTCGTTGGCGTTGCCGGAGACCGCGACGTTCTGGAGGTAGAGAACGGCGGTCGCGAGCAGCAGGACCAGGAAGGCGGGGCGGGCCCAGCGCGGGTCGCCGTCCGCGGAGCTGAGGAAGCGACGACGGCCGCGCTGCCGTCCGGAGGAGTCGTCAAGCCGGCCGGGCGTCGCGGTGCCCGATGGGTCGGCCCGGTGGACCGTGTCTGGGCCGGGCGAGGTCGTCGTCATGGTGAGAACGCTCTACCCGGCCCCTGCACGAGGGCCGACCGTTACCTGTACGTCAGCTATGGAAAGGTGTCAGCTGGGGGCGCCCTGGCCCGGAACCATGAACGAGGCCGCCAGGTCGAACTCCTTGACGTCCACGTCGTGCTCCACCAGGAACTCCCGCAGTACGTCGATCGACCGGCGCTTGAAGGCGTGCTGGTAGATCTTCTCGTCGGCCGCCCCGAAGTGGTTGCCGTTCGCCGCGGCGGCCGTGCGGTCGCGCAGACTGGGTGCGGCGGCCCAGCTCAGGTCGTTGCGCTCTTCCAGCTCCTGGTCCAGGTCGACCCGGGCGGCCGCCTCCTGCCGGTCCATCCGGATCTTGCGGACGGTGCGCGAGGGGCTGCCCCACAGCAGCGGCCAGACCATTGGCAGCACCGTGCGCAGCAGCGGCAGCCGGTGCGCGCCGGGGCCGAGCGGGATCTTCACCACGTCGCCGTAGTCGGGCTTCAGCGGGCGCAGCGCCGTCACCGCCATCTCCACCTCGAGCATCGGGCCGTGTTTCTCCACCCGCACGAACAGGGTCACCACCACTTGCCCGTCCCAGCCGACGACCTCGAAGAACGTGTACGGCCGGGCCGAGCGGTGCTGGTTACGCAGCGCCTTGTCGATGTGCTCGGGCGTGGCCTCCGAGACCGGCCGGCGGAAGCGCAGTTCGTAGTCCGGGTCGTCGAGCACGGGCCCCTGCCGGAACAGGCCGCCCACCGCCCGGGCGTGACCCCCGATGACGTACAGCCGGTGCCCCGTGCGCGGCTTGTTCTCCATCGTCAGCGGGATCTGCTCGAGCAGGTAGCGGTGCAGGTCGATGCTGTCGAACGGCTGCGGCTCACCGCGCTTGCCCAGGTCGCTGGCGGTGCCGACCCGGGTGTCGACCGTGAAGCTCCAGCCGTCGATCTGGTCGCCGGAACCGTTGAACGGCGTCTTGCCGGCGAAGACCACCACGTTGGCGCGGCCCGAGCTGCGGATCGGCCCCTCGATCTCCTCGGGCAGCGGCGGGGGTTCCACCGCGTTGAGGCCCTTGATGCCGATCGAGGCCAGGGCCGAGTCGTGAACGGCCCGGTAGTGCACCCAGATGATCGCGAAGCCGGCCAGGTACGAGCCGAGCAGCACCAGGAACGCGAGCATCAGCAGGCCGCCCGGCCCCAGCTCACCGGTGAAGATCGAGACCAGCGCCACCTCCAGCACGATGGCCACCGCGGCGGTCACCACGAGCAGCCAGACGTCGCGGGTCTCGCGTCGCTGCTTGGCCTGGGCGGCGTGCCGGGCCAGCGCGACCGCGTCGACGTGCCAGTTCGGCGCCATCGCCTTCCAGTCCGGGTAGACGAGGTCGTTGAGCACCTCACCCCCGAACGAGGCGTTCAGGTGGATGGCCGAGCAGAGCTGCCGGGTGATGCCGTCACCGGCGGGCGTGAACGACTGCGGGCGCCGCACCGGCTGCCGGCGTCCGGCCCACGGCGGCTGCAGCGCCTGACGGACCCTGACCTCCGGCGGCGCGTTGGATATCAGCTGCAACTTGTCCACCACGGTCCGGCCGGCACCGCGGTGACGCGAAGTTTCCGAGGGCGGCATTCAGGCTCCCTGCGTCGCTCATTGACCATTTCTGCACCGCTCACCGCAGACGACGCTTTCACCCGTCCGGGCGCACCGTCTAGATGATGCACCGAGTAATAGCCCAACAGCGACACCCCGGGGCGAGTCGGCCATCTTTACCGGTCACAATTCGTCGGCCGCCCGGTTCCGGGGCCACTCCCGCACACCGCCCGGCGTCACCCATGCCTCAAGCTCATCACAATTCCGGGCAATTCACTCGTACCCCTGACCTGCTCAGATAATCGCGTCACCAATTGTGAATATCCGACCTCGGGCAGTGATGAATGGCCTAAGGTGTGATCGCCCGGACCGGAGCTGGGGGGCCAGCGCAAATGCGGGCCGGGAAAACGACATTGACCCGACTGGCATGTTCTGGGGGTTTGTCTTGAGGTCCCGGCGTGAGCACTCACGAGGTAAGCCCCACCCCACCGGCCACGACCTGCGCGTCAGTACCGACGGCCACGCTGACAGCAGGAATGCCACGGATCCCGGCGCTCCCGTGGCACCGGGGGTTGTGGGCAGTGCGAGTGCAGTGTCAGGTTCGGTGGCAGTCGTCTCCGGAACCCCACCGAAGGGGCTCCCCCGCCACGCGGACGTCGACGCCCGGGCCGCACTCAACCGGTACCGCCGCAACGCCATCCTCGCCGACGCCCTGAGCGCCGGCGCCGCCGCGCTGCTCGCGATCATGCTGCGCTTCGACCGCGAGGCCCCGGGCTTCTGGGCCTGGATCCCGATCGTGCTGCCGGTGATCTGGATCGGCATCGCGGGTCTGGACCGGGTCTACGAGCGCCGGTTCCTGGGGGCCGGCACCGAGGAGTTCCAGCGGGTGCTGCGCTCGGGCGTGGTGCTGTTCGCGATGATCGCCGTCACCTCGTACCTGTCCCGCACGAACGTGTCCCGCTCAGTCGTGGTGTTCGCCGTCCCCGTCACCGTCGTCGGCGCCCTGGCCGCCCGCAAGATCCTGCGGGTGCGGCTGCACCACGCCCGGGCCGCGGGCATCGGGCTGGAACGCACGATCGTGCTGGGTGACGCCGAGGGCGCCCGGGAGCTGGTGCACCTGCTACGCCACAACACCCATCGCGGCATGGTGCCCGTCGGCATCTGCCTGGCCTCCAGCCCGGTCACCCCCAGCGACATGGACGGAGTGCCGGTCATGGGTGGTCCCGACGACGTGATCGAGGCGGTCGAGGCCACCGAGGCCCACGTGGTGGCCGTGGTGTCGCACCCGGATCTGTGGGGCCATCCGCTGCGGGAGCTGGCCTGGGCCCTGGAAGACCTGGACGTCGAGCTGATCGTCTCCCCCGGCATCGTGGAGGTGGCCGGGCCCCGCCTGTCCATCCGGCCGCTGGCGGGCCTGTCGCTGCTGCACCTGGAACAGCCCACGGCCACCGGTGGCGACCTGCTGGTCAAGGCCGTTTTCGACCGGATGCTCGGCACCGTGATCCTGCTGGCCCTGTCGCCGCTGCTGATCGGCCTGGCGATCGCGGTGCGGGTCACCAGCCCGGGCCCGGCCCTGTTCCGGCAGACCCGGGTCGGGGTCGGCGGCCGGGAGTTCTCGATCTATAAGTTCCGCTCGATGGTCACCGACGCCGAGCACCGCCTCATCGACCTGACCACGCACGACGAGGGCAACGGGGTGCTGTTCAAGATGCGCACCGACCCCCGGGTGACACCGCTGGGCGCGTTCCTGCGCCGCTACTCCCTGGACGAGCTGCCCCAGCTGATCAACGTGGCCAAGGGCGACATGAGCCTCGTCGGCCCGCGCCCGCCCTTGCCCCGCGAGGTGGCCGGGTACTCCGGTGACGCGGTGCGCCGCCTGCGCGTGCGCCCGGGCATGACCGGGCTCTGGCAGGTGTCCGGCCGTTCCGACCTCAGCTGGGAACAGTCGCTGCTGCTCGACCTGCGCTACGTGGACAACTGGTCGATGACGCTGGACCTGAGCATCCTCTGGCGCACGGTACGGGCCGTGGTGAAGGGCGACGGGGCTTACTGAGCGTCGTGGTCGTCCTCGGGGTCCAGCGCGGAGTCCGGGTCGGACGCGGCCACCGCGAACCAGGTCTGGGCCTGGGCCAGGTCGGCGTGCGTGATGGTGCCGCTGCGGATGGCCCACATCGCCAGGGGCAGCCGGAAGTCCTCGGCCGCGTCGGGACGCTCCCGGGAGACCAGACCGGGCACCCCGTGGCTGTCGAGCTTCTCGCGCACCTGCTTGAACACATTGCGCACATAGCCCGGACGGCGCCCGACCCGCTCGGCCACCTGACGGTAGGTGGCGGCGCCGGCCTCCGGGCCGGAACGGGTCAGCAGCGGCTCGCAGAGCGCCGTGAGCAGGCGTCGCTGGGCCGGGGTGAGGATGATCGGGGGCACCACGACCGTGGGCGAGGAGTCGGACTCGTCGTCCACCTCGGCGCGTGAGGGCGGCAGGCCCCGGGCGTCGACGTGCACCACGTAGTCGCGGCCGAACCGGCCGGTGACGACGACGTCGAACTGGCGCCAGGGCAGCGAGGTGGTCGCGGCACCGGGCTCGACCGTGCGGGCCGCGCCGGTGGGCGGGCGCAGCTGGAGCAGTTTGGACGAGGAGACGTTGCGGATCAGCACGCAGTCGGCCAGCACCCGCAGGGTGGCGGCCTGCCGGGAGACGTGGTCGTCCTCGGGCTCGAAGGCGATGCGCAGGTCGCAGTTGCGACTCCGGCCGATCGTGACCTCCTGCCCCGGGGGCACGGCCCGTCGCGTCGTTCCCTCCACCACGGAGAAGAGCACTGCGGCCGGCGCCACCTCACCGAACGGTGGCTGGTTCATCGGCTGGCTCATCGCGCCACTCGGCACCTGCTGGGTCATGCCCATCTGCCCCATCCGCGCAGTCCTTCCCGGGAAGTCCGCGCAACGCACACATGGCTTCCACTTTCGCTCATTCGCCCGGATCTGTCACCGGTCAAGGCAAGGTACGGCACGAACGACCCATTGACGGCGAAAAGAAAGTGGTATGGCTATGTGATCTCAGCAATCGTCGCTGCGCCGCACACTGCACCCGCATCGCAGCCAAACCTCCTCCGGATGGCAAAGCTGCTGCAGCGCAGAGACACTCAGAATCCTTCCGACCGTTCGGCGTCATCCGGCGAAGGCGAGCATCCACCCGACCCCTGTGCGGGTGGATACCGCCTCATCGGGCACACCTCGCCCGTGGACTCTTCCGGCCGATGCCCGTGGCAACCAATTCGGTGCCGGTTCAATTCAGGACATCTCGCGATGTAATTTCCCGGTAGTGCAGGGGTGCATCCATGCTCCGGACAACAGTCGCCGCACGCTCGGTGAGCGCGCGGCGACGGCTTTAAAGAAATTGACCCCTGGCAATCAGTGCCGAACTGCTTCGCCCTCGTTCTCCCGCAGATCCTGCCCGTCCGTACCACCTGAACCGCCTGAACCGCCCTGCACCGGAATCTGCCCGGTGAACGGCACCAGGGCCCCCGGCGGCTTGCCGTGCCCGGTCACCTCAGTGAGCGTGGTGCGCGGGCGCCGAACGGGAAGCAACCCCCAGAACCCGGTCCGCGCCGCCCCACTCCCCTGAGTCCCGGCATCGTCCGCCCCCTTCTCCATAACCCCACCGACCCGCTCGCCCGGCGCCATCCAGCGAGGCCGGTGCCCCGAGCCCCGCTGGGCCGTGGTGGAGTCAGAGGACGAGGTGCTGGAGGACGAAGTGCTTGCGGACGAAGTGCTTGCGGACGTGGGATCCGTGGCCGAAGTGCTGGAGGACGAGGCATCCGAAGGCGACCGGTCCGTCGCCAGGCCCCTCACGGAGGCGGCGTCGGTGAACGACGAACTCGGGACCGACGTGCCGGTGTACGACTCGTCCCCGGCGTCGGCATCAGTGACCCGACCGGCCGCGGACGACGGCTCAACTGACGTCATGTCGATGGCCGACGTGGCGGACGACGAATAGACGAACGGCGCTCCCACAGACGAAGCGTGTCCCGACGCCGGAACCGAGAACCCGGCACCGGCGGACGACACAGCCTCGAACTCCGCACCCCTGGGCGCCGCACCCCCGAACTCCGCACCCCCGAACTCCGCACCCCCGAACTCCGCACCCCCGAAGGCCGCTTCCTCGAAGGCCGCTCCCTCGGACGCCGCAATCCTGGGGGACGCACTCCCGAACTTCGCTCCCTCGGAGGCCGCACTCACGGAGGCCGCACTCACGGAGGCGGCACTCCCGAACTCCGCACCCCCGGAGACCACGCTCCCGAACTCCGTACCCCCGGACGCCGCACCCTCGGACGCCGCACCCTCGGACGCCGCAATCCTGGGGGCCACACTCCCGAAAGACACGCCGTCGGACGACAACGTGCCTCCGGCCGATGTGCCGTCGAACCTCGGGCCGGTGGGCGTCCCGTCGGGGCCCGGCGCGACGACGGACATCGCGGAGGTCTCCGGTGACGTGGGGGTCCGTCCGTTGCTCTCGTTCGGGCCATCGGTGGTCCGCCGCCCCTCCGGGCCGGGCACGTCGAGCACCGGGATCGGGTTGGTCTCGGGGGCCTCGGCTGTCCTCGGGAAGAACGGCAGGTCGATCGGCCCGGAGATCGCGTTCTTGGGGCGGCCCGCCTGGTGGCGGGACAGATCGGCGCGGCGCCCCGTCCGGCGGGCCGGGACCTCCGCACGGGATGCCGCCCCGTCCGCGGATCCCCCCGCCGTACCGGACCGCAGACCGTCCCTCGCCTCACCCGGGAACCCACCCGCGAACGTCTGCACCGGCGAACCGTGCGTCATCTTCAGGCTCAGGTGATCCTGCGTGGCCGAGGAGTCCGGCCACGACTCACGACGTGTCCCGTGGTGAACCGGCGCCGAGGCTGCCCCGATGTCCCGCAGCTCGTGACGACCCAGCCGCGCCGACGCCGGAACCCGGCCGAACTGCCCGTCCCCGAACTGCTCACCCCTGAACTGCTCGCCCCCGGCCGGCTCACGCTCTGCCTGCTCGCGCTCGATGCGGGTGAGATCGATGTGCTGCGGAGCCTCCAGCCCGCGCAGGTCGATGGACCGCACGACCGGGGCATCCGCCTCGGCATCCATCTCCGTCGGCATCTCCGTCGGCATCTGGGACCGGGCAACCGCTTCCGCCCGGGCCTCCGCGTCCGGCCACGTAGCCCCGGCAGCCGCGTCCACCCGGTTCACCGTGTCCGCCTCGGCGGCCTCGGCGGCCTCGGCGGCCTCGGCGGCCTCGTCCACACCGGCGGACACGCCGATCCCGGCCACCGCGTCCACACCAGCGGACACGCCGATCCCGGTGACCGCGTCCAGACCGGCGGACACGCCGGTTCCGGTCGCCTCGCCCGCCGCCATCGACACGTCGACCACGGGCGCACTGGTTCCCGACCCACCCCACGCCTCGGCCACAGCCCTGTCAGCCGCGTCGGCCCCGGCAGCCTGCGCCGCGACCTGGTCGGCGATCGGGGTGTCCAGGTTCTTCAGGGCGGCGAGCACCCGGCGGGCCTCGGCGGCCCGGGCCGCGGCGGCGGCGCGGAACTCCGCCGCGGCCCGGAACTCGGCCGCGGCCAGCTCCCGCTCGGCGCGCAGGTGCTCGGCCTCGAGGTGCAGGCGCTCGGCGCGTTCCTTCTCGGCCCGCAGCTCGGTGAGCCGGGCCTGCTCCAGGCGCTCCCGTTCGGCCCGTACCTCGGCGGCCCGGGCCTTCTCGAAACGTTCCAGGTCGGCCCGCAACCGCGCCCGGCGGTCGGCCTCGCCCCGCTCGGCCGCGGCCTTCTCCGCCGCGACCCGCTCGACGGCTGCCCATTCCCGGGCCGCCCACTCCGCCGCGACGAGCTCGGCCCCGAGCCGCTCGGCGGCGGCCCGGGCCTGCGCCCGCTCGCGCTCGGCCACCTCACCGGCCAGCCTCTCCAGGGCGGCCCGGTCCTGCGCCGCCCTGGACGCCGCCCACTTGGCCTGCGTCGCCGCGAAGAACACCGGCTCCAGCTCGGCGGAGGGCTCCTCGTCCGAGGTCACCACCGGCCCGGCCAGCGGCCCGAACAGCGCATCGTGCGCACTCGGGAACGGCGCCCGCCCCGGCACCCAGGCCGGCACCCCGACCGAAGGCGTGGCCGCGACCTGCATCGCCTCGGCCATCGTCATTCCCGGGCGGACCTCAGCCTCATCCGTGGAAACACCCGTAGGGGCACACTCCTGAGCATCGTCCTCAGCTTCGGTGCCGGTACCGGCCACGTCCCGTGACCCGGTGGCGAAGTTCACCCCCGAGCCGGCCGCACCATTCCCCGGGCCGCCGACCGCATCGACCGGCATCCCGTTCAGGGCCGCCGCCGACAGGCTGTCCGCTCCACGGTCGACCGGGCCTCCCGCCGCACCAGCACCAACGCCGGTCGCCCCACGTCCCGCAGCCGCGATCGGCAGGAGTTCCTCGCCGGCGCCTCGCGCAGCGCCAGCCGGCGACTTCCCGGTGGCACCAGCCGACTGGCTTCCTGCAGCATCAAACGTCGCACCGGCAGCATCAGTCACTCGATTAACTGCACTACCGGCCGAAAGAACATCCACGGCAGGTGATTCCGACGGCGAGAGGCCGACGGCAGCCGGCAACCCACCGGCCCCGGTAGGTGCACCGGCCTCTCGAACAGGTGCCTCGTCCTCCAACATCCCCGACGGGTGGACGACCGCGAGGTCAGAACCGGTCGGGCTGGGGATCCGCAGCTCACCGCCGACCGGCTTCCAGACGTCGTCGGCCGCGACCGCCGACACCAGGGCGATGGGGCCGGTCAGCGGCAGGATCGTCCGGGATCCGGCGTCGTCCACCGACCGGACGTCGACCGGCGAGTCGCGCAGGCCGGCGACCGGCCGGGTCTCGTGCCAACGCGCCGGCGCGCTGTCCAGGTCGCCCTCACCCTCCGGGGTGGGCGCGATCTCGAGCGCGCGCACGGCGTCGAGCTCGGCGCGCACGGCGGTGTCCCCGAGCATCCACCCGGCGTCCGCGGCCGACTCCGCGGAGAGCAGCCGATCTTGTGCGGCAACATCTTTGGACGGGCCGGCGACGGGGACCTCACCGGTCGGCACCGACACCAGCCGACGCGGACGCGGGCCGGAACCGGGGGTCGGCACGGCCTCGACGGTCTCGTCGAGACGACTGCGCCGCTCACCCACGATCTGGCGCTGGAAACCGACGGCCCGCACCCACACGTCGGTGACCTCGACCTCACCGGGCTCGGGCGCGGCGTACGGCCAGAACGGCCCCCCGGGCGGCAGCAGACTGCCCGGCCCGACCGCACTGATCAGACTGCTGGCCAGGGCACTGTCGAGCACCGGCCGGCTGCTCGCGTGCCGGCCGGAGTGGGGGCGGCGACCGTGCCGGGCCACCCGGTCGCAGAAGTCGATCATCGCGAAGACCCGGAAGTCGTTGACGTCGATCTCGCCCATCCGCACCGCGTCGACCAGGTCGTCGCGCAGTCCGGCCGCCTGGTGACGGCGAGCGCTACGACGGATCGCACGTATCACCAGCAACACGAGCACCAGCAGCAGGGCGGAGATCGCGAACGCGGCCACCGTCAGTTCCGGGTTGCGCTCCATCTCGACGCGCGTGCGCCCGGCCGAATCGGCTGCACTGTCGAGCATCTCACCGGCGAGACGGCGCACCTGGGCGACCTTCGACCCGGCGCGGAAGTCGCTCATGACGCCTCCGCCCGGCCAGATCCACGATAGGCACAGTCGGCGTGAAGACCTTCGCGCAGGGCGGTGAGCTCACCGGTCGCCGCCGCGAAATCCTCGTGCCAGCGATCGTTCTCCATCGACAACTCGGTGTTTCTCGCTCTCAGCTGGACGTTCTCGCGCCGGTAGCGCACGGCGAGAAAGACCACCGCACATCCGAGCACGACAAGGAGGAGTCCGGCGCCGCCGACGGCGACACCCGAGAGATCGACCTCCGAAAGGTCCTCCGGCACGGCGAAGCCCCTTCCACGTGTTCAGGAACCTCGCAGGCTCCTCGACCCTCAGGCTGCCCCGGGGCGCAGTGTGCATTCCCTGCGGGCGCTGACCGGGCTCCACTCCGCCATCCGAATTGGCGTCGCTCACTGTAGTGGACGTCAACTCTGAGTTAAAGCTTCTGCGGGTCCGAACCGAGTGATGGCACCCGTACTGCATCCCTGTCGTGGGTGCGCGAGGCCTTCGCGGCCCGCGACACGCCGTCCGCCCTGGTCAGCGCCATTCCCCGAAGCAGCGCCCGCTTCCGCTAGGTATGTGCAAATCCACCCACTAGGCTCGGACGACGGCTGAGACCACTGCCGGGTGGGCACCACTACCACGGCACGACGACGGCGCATGTGCGTCGCGGTGCTGCAGCGACCTGCTGCGCCGGCCTTGTTGGACTGAGTTCCTTGCACTGAGCTGCGGAGGATTCCGGTGGACCCCAGCCCCGAACGGGCCAAGACGATCCCAGCCGGCACGACGAACGGAATACCGAGACACCTGGTGCGTATCCGCGCCGGCGCCAACGGCGCACGTCCCCTCCTGAACGGTCCATTCCTGAACAGCAAAGGCAACGGCGAGGCCCGGATGAGCCCGGAGAGAATTCCCACGGTCATCACCAATGGTCATCCCACGCCCCCGGACGAGGCAGCCATCGACACCGCCCTGTTCGCCTGGGAGTGGGCCCGACTGCTCTCCTCCACCGGCTACGTCACCGCCGACCGCACCGTGGTGGTGGCCGAGCTGCGCCGCTGGACCATCCGGCTGATCGACACGCTGGGGCGCACCCCGTTCGACCCCTCCCCCGGCACCGAGATCGGCCAGGCGCTCGTCACTCTGGGTTTCGGCTCCCCGATCGCCCTCGGCCGCACCAACGCCCTGGTCATGCGCAAGTTCCTGGTCCCGGCCGACGACGACCGGCAGGAGCGCGTGGCCGAGATCGTCTCGTTCATCAGCCAGGGCTTCGTGCGGGCGGTGCGCGACCGCACGCTCGAGGAGCAGGACGCCATCCGCAGTTCCGCGCTGCTGGCGCTGGAACGGGCGCGGGCCGACCGGCGCCAGGCCGAGCTGCTCGACCCGGTGACCGGCCTGCTCAACCGCAAGGGCTTCGTCGCCGCGCTCACCGACCGGCTGGCCACCTCTCCCCCGGGCGTGCTCGGCGTCTGCCTGCTCTCGCTGGACGGGTTCGAGCCCCTCGACCGGGGTTTCGGCACGGACGTGGGAGATGAGCTGCTGCGCACCGTCGCCGAGCGGCTGTCGGCCCGTTTCGGTGGTGAGGACGACCTGATCGGCCGGATCGGGCGCGACGAGTTCATCGTGGCGGCCATCGGCACGAAGTCGCCCACCGCGGGTCAGGAGAACGTCCTCCAGCGGGTGGCGGCCGCCCAGCTCGCGGTGCGTGCGCCGATCAGCCTGGGCGACCGGGCCATGGTGCTGTCACCGTCGGTCGGGGTCGTCTCGCGGCTCACCGACTCCGCCGAGCCGGAGACCGTGCTGCGCGACGCCGGCCTGGCCGGTTCCTGGGCCCGCGAGCGCGGCACCGGGTCGATCGCCCTGTTCGAGATCGAGCGCGCCACCAAGCAGGTCGCCGGGCTCGCCCTGGCCGCGGAACTGCCCGGCGCCATCGGGTCGGGACGACTGCTGGCGCACTACCAGCCGATCGTGGGGTTGCGCTCGGGCCGGGTCGAGACGGTTGAGGCGCTGGCCCGGTGGGAGCACGAACGCCACGGCCTGCTGGAGCCGCACGCGTTCATCCCGCTCGCCCAGCGGGCCGGGCTGATCGACGAACTCGGGCGCAGCGTGCTGGAACGGGCCTGCCGTCAGGGGCTGGCCTGGAACCACCTGCTGCCGCGGGGACCGGTCGTCTCGGTCAATCTCGACCCCCAGCAGCTGACCGAGCCGGCCACGGTGCGCGACGTGGTCACGATCCTCGAGCGCACCGGTCTGCCGGCCGAACTGCTGCAACTGGAGATCACCGAAGACGCGGCGCTGGGTGACCCGGCCACGCGCAGCGTGATCCGCGACCTCGCCCACATCGGTGTCAGCCTGGCCCTCGACGACTTCGGCACCGGTCAGGCCCATCTCGCGCGGCTGCCCGACCTGCCCGCGCTCGGCGTGCACACGCTCAAGCTGGCCGGTGAGTTCCTCTCCACCCAGGACACGCAGGAAGTCAGCGCCCGGCCCGAACCGGCGCCGGCCCGTCTCACCGACCGCCTGTTCGGCGCCGCGCGTCACCACCAGCCGCCGGCCCACAGCTCGGCCCGGCGCGACGTGCTCGCCGCGACCATCGCCCTGGCCCACCGGCTGGGTCTGGCGGTCACCGTCGAGGGAGTGAAGACCGAGCAGGACGAGGCGCTGATCATCTCGATGGGCGCCGACCACGCCCAGGGCACCTACTACAGCGCCCCGCTGCCGGTTCCCGAGGCCGGCGACTACCTCATCCGCGGCCGATGAACGACGCGTAGCGGTCCAGGTCGACGTTCCCGCCGCTGAGTACCACCCCGATCCGGCGGCCGGCCAGCTCGCCCTGGGCCAGGCGCAACGCGGCGGCCAGGCCCAGGGCGCCGGTCGGCTCCACCACGAGTTTCGCCGAACCGGCGAGAAGCCGCATGCTGTCGATCAGTTCGGCATCAGTCGCAGTGAGGACGTCGGTCACGAGACTGGCGATGATCGGGAAGGTGTGCCCGCCCAGCGCCGTGGTCTGCGCACCGTCGGCGATCGTTCTCGGGGCCGCGATGGTGACGATCTCTCCCGAGCGGAACGACTGCGCGCCGTCGTCGCCGGCCTCCGGTTCGACCCCGTACACCCGGGCAGCGGGCGCGAGAGCGCGCACGCTGAGCGCGGTTCCGGCCAGCAACCCACCACCCCCGAGAGGGGCGAAGACCGCATCGAGGCCGTCGACGTCTTCCAGCAGTTCCTTGGCGGCCGTGCCCTGACCCGCGATCACGGACGGGTCGTCGAACGGCGGCACGACGGTGAGACCCTTCTCCACGGCGAGTGCCTGGGCGATCGCCGCCCGGTCTTCGGTGTAGCGGTCGTAGTGCACGACATGAGCACCGTAGCCTTGTGTGGCAGCCAGTTTCGAGGCCGGGGTGTCGTGCGGCATGACGATCGTGGCTGACATTCCGAGAATACTCGCGGCCAGGGCCACGGCCTGGGAGTGGTTGCCCGAGGAGTACGCGACAACCCCGGCCCGCCGCTGCGCGCCGTCCAGCCGGGCCAGCGTGTTGTAGGCGCCCCGGATCTTGAAGGCACCTGCCCTTTGCAGGTTCTCGCACTTGAGAAAGATCTGGGCGCCGGCCTGGTCGTCAATGCGGCGGCTGGTCATCACGGGTGTGCGGTGTACCACTCCGGCGATACGCTCGGCCGCGGCTTCGACATCGGAGTAGGAAACAGACATGGACTGCATCCTAGAGAAGGGGATCTCGTGGATCGACCGGATCTGTCACTGAGTGGCATCGTGCTCGACACCGACGACGTGCAGATGTTGTCGGAGTTCTACATCCGCCTGCTGGGCTGGGAACTGACGCAGGACGAGCTACCGGGCTGGCGCAAGCTCGGGGCCCCGGCCGGGCCGGGCCTGTCGTTCCAGCTGGAGACGAACTACCGTCCTCCGGTCTGGCCGGCCGGCACCGACCGCACCCCGATGCAGGTGCACCTGGACATTCAGGTCACGGATCTGGCACCGGCCGTGGCCTTCGCCCAGGAGTGCGGCGCCGTGCTGCACGACTTCCAGCCCCAGGACGACGTCCGCGTGCTCAGTGACCCCTCGGGCCACCCGTTCTGCCTGTTCCTGCACTAGCAGAACGGATCAGGTCGGCAGCAACGGCCACAATCGCGTCCAGGCCTCCTCGGCCGCCCCCGCCACCGGACCGCCCTCCAGCAACTGCGCGGCGAGCACCGGTGGCGGGTCGGCGCGGCGGAAGGCCATCAGACCGGCCAGGTACGCGTCGTCCAGCGCGCGCGAGGCCGCGTTCAGGTAGTCCACGCCCAGCCCGCCGACGGTCACCAGTTCCGGGTCCACCGCGTTGACCAGCCCGGCGATCCCCCGCCCGAGCCGGCTGGCGACGAGTTCCACGGCCTGCCGCTCGGTCCCGCCCTCGGAGGCCACCACCCGCCGGGCGTAGGCCACCGGATCGGCCGGCACCGGCTGACCCAGCAACCGGGCCAGGGCGAAGCCGTCCAGACTGGCCCCCCAGCAGCCCCGGGCCCCGCAGGGACACTCCACGTCGTCCCCTGCGAAGGGCACGTGACCGAACTCCCCACCCAGCCCGACCGCACCGGTGAGCACCCGGCCCGACTCCACCAGCGCGCCGCCGAGACCCGCGTCCACCCGGATGTGCAGGGCCATCGCGGCCCCGACCGCGGCCCCCCTCCGCGACTCCGCGGAGGCCGCGAACGTGGCGTCGTTGCCCACCGCCATCACCGGGGCCTTGGGCCACAGCACGCTCAGGTCCAGGCCCGACCAGCCCAGCGTGCTCGCCTCGATCAGCCGGTCCATCGCCACCAGCCCGGGCACGGAAACGCCCATGCCCCGGATGCGGCCGCGAAAACGCCGCCGCAGCTTCGTCAGGCGTCCCTGCACCTCGTGCAGGATCCGCTCGCCGTCCCCGTAGGCCCCGGCCATCTGCTCGTCCCCGTCACAGGCCACCACCTGCCCGCCGAGCTGCACCACCTCGGCGCGCCAGGTCTCGTGGGCGAACGCCACGGCCAGCACCAGCGGACCGCGCGGGTGAGGCTGCAGCACGGTGGTGGGCCGCCCCCGTCCGGCCGGGCCGGCCGGACGCTCGCTGATCAGCTCGGCGGCTGTGAGACGCGCCACCAGCTCGGTCGCCGCGCCGGTGCCGATACCGACCGTGCGGGCGGCGTCAGCCCGGGTGATGTCCGGGTTCTCGTGCACCACCCGGAGCAGCTCGGACACCCTGGTCCCGATCACGATCGGCCCAACTCCCTGTATTTACTCGAAGACAGAGTTTAATGTGAGGCACGTGTCCAGCCCGACCCGCACCCCACAGCTTCCCGACTCGACCACCACCGTGCCGGACAGGCCCAACTATGCCGCGCTGACCGTGCTGGCGACGTGCTCGTTCATCTACGTGACCGCCGAGGTGCTCCCGGTCGGCCTGCTGCCCCAGATCAGCGCCGGCCTCGACGTCACCGAGGCCCAGGTGGGCCTGCTGCTGACTTCGTACGCCGCGGTCGCCGCCGTCACCACCATCCCGATGACGGCCCTGACCATGCGCTTCACCCGCAACCGGCTGCTCGCCGGCACCCTCGCCGTGTTCGTGGCGGCCCAGCTGGTCGCGGCGTTCGCCCCGAGCCTCACCATCCTGTCCGTGACCCGGATCTTCTCCGCCGCCGCACACGGGGTGTTCTGGGCCATCGTGGCCCCGATCGCCGCCCGGCTGGCCCCGCCCGGGCAGAGCGGCAAGGCCACCGCCGTGGTCTTCACCGGCTCGTCGCTGGCCATGGTGCTCGGCGCGCCGATCGCCACCGTGGTCGGGCAGGCCACCAGCTGGCGGGTGGCCGTGGCGAGCGTGGGCGGCGTCGGCGCGCTCAGCCTGATCTGCTTCCTGATCGTCGTGCCCCGCCTGCCGGTGCTGCCCCGCGACGCGGCCAAGACCCTGGGCAGCCAGCTCGGCGCCGCGGCCCGGCAGATCCGCTCGCGGGCCACCCTGCCCGGCTGCCTCATCACCCTCACCGCGGTGGTCGGCCAGTTCGCCGCCTACACCTACATCGCCCCGCTGGTGCGCCGCGACGGCGGCCTGGACGGGCGGGGTCTGGCCCTGCTGCTGCTCGGTTTCGGGGTGGCCGGCGTGCTCGGCAACATCATCGCCGGGCGCTTCATCGACCGCCGCCCCGACCTGGTGATGATGACGATCTTCGGCGGCATGGCGGCGTCGATGGCCGTTCTCGTCGGCACCCCGGGCCTGGTGGTCACCGTGATCGCCGTGCTGTTCTGGGGCCTGGCCTCGTCCCCCATGTCGCTGAGCCTGCAGGCCGCGGTGATCCGCCGGGCACCCCGCAGCCAGGACGCCGCCGCCTCGGTGCAGGTGGTGGCGTTCCAGATCGGCATCGGCAGCGGTGCCCTGATCGGCGAGCGCCTCTACGGCCACGGCTATCTGGCTCTGCTGCCCCTGCTCGGCGCGATCATGACCGCGCTCGCCCTGGTGCTGGCGTACCGGGCGAAGGAGACCTTCCCGCGCCACCCGGTTCCCCACGTCGACGCGACCCACCAGCCACCGCCAGCACCGCGTTGATGTGCGACAGGTGGCTCAGCCCCTGCGGCAGGTTGCCGAGGAAGTCACCGGTGGCCGGGTCGATCATCTCGGCGAAGATCCCCACGTCGTTGGACATCTCGTTCAGGTCCTGGAGCAGCACCGCCGCCTCCGCGCCCCGCCCGACCGCGACCAGCGCCGACACCAGCCAGAACGAGCAGGCGACGAAAGCGCCCTCCTCGGCGGGCATCCCGCTGTAGCGGTGAATCAGGGGCCCGTTCCCGAGCTCGTCGCGCAGGGCGTCGATGGTCGTGGACATCCGGTCCCCGGTGTCGAACCCGCACAGCGCGCCCTGAAGCACCGAGGCGTCCAGTTCCGCGCCGCCCGCGTACCAGGTGTAGGCCTGACGCTCGTGCGACCAGCAGTGCCGGGCCACCCAGCCGCCGATCCGCCGCTGTTCGGCCCGCCACCGCTCCACCTCACCCGGGATCTGCCCCAGTTCAGCGAGCACCACCGCGCAGTCCAGCGCCTGCCAGCAGCCGATCTTGGACGAGGTGTAGTGCCGCTCCTCCTCCAGTTCCCAGATCCCGGCGTCGCGCTGCTGCCAGGTGTCGCAGCAGCGGTCGGCCAGCCCGGCCAGCAGCCGGCCGGTGTCCACGTCGAGCACGTGACCGGCCTCGACGTAACGCCGCAGCATCGAGAACAGGTCGCCGTAGATGCCGAGCTGACTCTGCCCGGCCGCCCGGTTGCCGGTGACCACGGGCTGATTACCCCGCCAGCCGGGCACGTCCGCGTAGGTCCGCTCACCGGGCCGGTCGCCGTTCAGCCGGTAGAAGACCTCCAGCCCGCCCCGGCGGATCGTACCCAGCAGCCAGGCGACGGCGGCGTGCACCTCCTCGCGCAGCCCGAGCCGGATCATCACGTCGAGCGTGTAGGCGGCGTCGCGCACCCAGGTGTAGCGGTAGTCCCAGTTCTTGCCCCCGTCCAGGCTTTCCGGCAGCGAGGTGGTGGCCGCGGCCGCGATCGACCCGGTCGGGCTGTGCAGCAGCAGTTTCAGCACCAGGGCGCTGCGCGTCACGTCCGCCGCGTAGGGACCCTGGTAGTCGACCTGACCGGTCCAGTCCCGCCAGCCGGCGATCGACCGGTCGATGCGGGCGTCGATCTCGCCGGGATCGGGCAGGTTGAGCGGCTCGTCGTGGGTGCCCACCAGGGCGAGCAGATGACGAGATCCCGCCCCGGTCTCGAAAGTCCCCTCCAGGTGCTGTTCGCCGGCGACGATCTCGCCGATGTCCCGGCCCCGCAACGCCATCATCACCCGGTCCAGACGCAGCACCGGCCCGTGCGTGGCGTGCTGCACCCAGGGTGAGTAGCCACCCAGACCGGTACCCGCCCGCACCCGCCAGGCCATCGGCACCCGGCCCTCGAGACCTTCGATCCGGCGCGCCAGTTCGGCCCAGGGCAGGCGTCCGGCGGTGCCGCTGTTCAGCGAGTCGGTGACCCGGACCCGCCCGGAGGCCGTGGTGTAGACCGACTCGACCACGTTGGTGCCGGGCAGGTAGCGGCGTTCCATCTCCCAGTCGGCGGTGGGGGCCAGTTCCATCCGCCCACCGTCCTCGGCGTCGAGCAGCGCGGCGAACGGTGGCACCGAGTCCAGGTCGGGCATCGGGAACCAGTCCACCGAGCCGCCCCGGTTCACCAGGGCGACCGTGCGCCCGTCACCGAGGGCGGCGTAGTCGCGTAGGTCGGAGTAGGCGCGCACATCCGTGCGCAGGCCGCGGCTGGGGGTGGAAGGGGACGTCACCACCCCACTTTCGGCCGGGTCAAGGTGTCCGGCGAGTCGGCGGGACCGGTTCGCGCCGGTTTTCCTCCGGTTCCGGGGCATAAATGGTGGACGACCCACCCGGGTCGGGTACGTCGTCCACCATTGGTCTCATGAATCTCTCCGGGCGTTCGTGGACCAGCCCCACCACCCCGCCGGCGCGGCGCCCGCCACCCGGGCGATGCTGAAGTAGGCGGAACTGCGGGCGGACGCGCTGGGCAGCAGGGCGGTGACCAGGCCCGGCTCAGCCGCCCGTCGCGGCACCGTAGATGCTGCGGGCGTTCTCGTTGGTCCGGGTGATGATCTCCGCGCTCTGGCCGGAGAACTCGGTCGTCTCCACGCCGCGCGAGGTGAGGAACAGGCCGATGCACTCCATCGCCCGGCGCACGAAGGCCTGGTAGTAGACCTCCTCGTCGGCGGCCGCGAAGTGATCGCCCAGGTCGTAGTTCGTCACCTGCTCCCGCACGCTCTTCACCGCCCCGAAGTCGACGTCGCGGCGGGCGGCGATCTCGGCGTCCGCCTCGTCGGCGTTGGCCGCCCGCAGCCGGGCCGCCCGCACCTTCTTCATCATCGTCGAGGGGGCGTTCATCAGCAGGGCCGGTGCGTCGATCAGGGCCAGGCGCCCCAGCTCCTGCAGCTCGGCGACCGTGCCGGTCTCCAGCTCGCTCACCTCGTACAGCTCCGAGTGCAGCGGGCGCAGGGCGTAGACCTGGCCCTCGATGAACAGCGTCTCGTTCGCCACCCAGGCCCGCACGAACAGCGTCACCACGACCTGCCCGCCCCAGGCCGACTGCTGGAAACAGGTGTAGGTACGGGCAATCTCGTCGCGCCGGTCGAAGTACGGCCGGAACGCCAGGGGCGACAGCACGGTGACCGGCCGGCGGTAGTTCAGCTCGCCGTCCCGGTCCAGGCCGGGCTCGAGCGGCCCGAACCGGTACAGGTCCACCCCCAGGGAGCCCGCTCCGCCCCGCACGTACAGCCGGTGAGCCCCCGAGGGCCGGGGGGTGATCTTGCCGGGCAGCAGCTCCAGCAGGGCCGCCTGCAGCGCCGCCCCGGTGACCGGCTCGAACTCCGGCTCGGTGCGACGGCTGATGTCGATGGTGATCTGCCAGTTGTCGAGCTTGACCCCGGAGCCGACGAAGGGAGCCGTGTCGGATCGGTAGAGCACGGCGTTGCAGTGGTTCAGGTCGCGCAGGGCCGCCTCGGTGGAGGCCCGGCGCAGTCGCGGGGGCGGGTCGGCGCGGGGGTCGAGGGCCACGTCGATGGCCGAGCGCCGGGCCGCGCGCATCTGGTGATAGACGATCCCGGCCGCCACCACGTAGGCCCAGAACGCCAGGAAGAGCACGGCCAGCACCAGCTGGAACAGGCTGAGCACCCCGGTGAAGGTCAGCAGCAGGCCGAGGACGCCCAGACCGATCAGGTACCAGAGCTCGGTCAGCAGCCAGCGGTCGCGGGCGGTGCGCAGCCCGGTGGCCCGGGCCGCGTGCCGCCCCAGCGCCACCTGGTCCACCTGCCAGTTCGGGCTCAGCGCCCGCCGGGACGGGGTCAGCAGGTTCGCCTCGACCGAGTCGGCGATGTCGTCGTGAAGGTAACAGGCGGCGCACAGCAGCCGGGTCACCAGATCGTCGGGCGGCGCCGACGACTGGCTGGGTGGTGCAAGGTGCCGGGCCGCCCCGGCGCCGGTGGTCTCGTTCACAGTCACCTGTCGCTCCTCGTACGGGGCCGCCGGCACGCGCGCCCCGTCTGCGGGAGTCCATCTCCCCCGCACGGGCCAGTCGGTTCAAATCACCATTAATCACGCATAGCTACCAGTCAATACCCTCACGACGCAGCGCTTCGGCACTTGGTGTACCTTTCTGATTGCACACAGTGATTGAGCAACACGGAGCAATCAGCCGGCCAGGGAAGGCAACGGCGTTCTGTCAGGCCCCCGCCGGCCCGCCCGGCGGCCGGGCCCGTCGCGAATGCCTTCACCCAGGCATCAGCGCGAATTCTGATGCGAGTGCTGGAAAAGCTGATTCCACCCGCCGGGAAATCCTGGTTCCACCGTCGCCGTAATACCTCATTGCCTTTTGTCGGGCGGCACCGGTGAATTCCCCCGGGTAAAGATCAGCCGATTGGCGAACCCGGGCCTCCCCCAGGTGAGCCACAGACCCGGACCGAACGGTTCGCAAGCACCGTAAGTACCGGAAACACAGCGCACAGCAAGATCATTCGCCCTAACCTGAGCATCGGGATCCGACGTCGGCCAATGGGGGTCTTTATCCAGCCGGACCCTTTTCCGCGCCGTGGGGGGCCGAATTTCGATGTCCGTTTCAGAGGCTTCTGGAGCAGGTCTGTCCATCGACCAGCTGTTCGACCGAGAACCACCGACCACGCCATCCGTCCCCCGGTCGGATTCGGATCGTCCCGCCTTTCCCGGCCTGGCCCCGAACCCGGCCGAGGCGACGTTCGAGGAACTACTCCTCCCCTCCGTCCGCCTCGGCCACCGCATCACCCGGCGCCTGGAGCGCCCCCGGGTGCTGATGTCCCGTTACAGCCGGTATGCGCGCTACTGCGACCTGGCCGTCGGGGCACTCGCCGCCGCGCTGGCCGTGCGGGTGCGGTTCAACACCGTGCCGGACGCCTACCTGGTGCTGCCCCTCCTGCTTCCCCTGACCTGGGTCACGCTGGGCTGGCTCTATCGCACCTACGAGCACCGCTACATCGGGGCCGGGCCGGACGAGTACCGCCGCATCGCGCGCGCCGGGCTGATCCTCTTCGCCTGTGTCGCGGCCGCGGCCTACTGCCTGAACGGCAACTTCCCCCGCACCATCGCCCTGATGTCCGTGCCGTTCGCGGTGCTGGGCAGCATGGCCTGCCGATGCGTCCTGCGGATCGGGCTGCGCCAGGCCCGTTCCACCGGCAAGGGCCTGCACCGCACCATCGTGGTGGGCCGCAGCAATGCCGCGATCGCCCTGATCGAGCAGCTGCACCAGACCGAGAGCTCCCTGCACCACGCCATCGTGCCGGTCGGCGTGTGCCTGCCGGCGGGCGAGGTGGTGCTCTCGCACGTGCACGACGTGCCGGTGCTGGGCACCCCGGGCGACGTGCTGCGGGCCGTGCACCTGGCCGACGCCGACGCGGTGGCCGTGGTCTCCCAGCCCGACCTGTCCGGGCACGCGCTGCGCCGGCTGTCCTGGGCCCTGGAGGAACGCGGCGTGGAGCTGCTGGTCTCCCCGGGCATCGTCGAGGTGGCCGGGCCCCGGCTGTCGATCCGGCCGCTGGCCGGGATGTCGCTGCTGCACCTGGAACGACCGGTGCTGAAGGGCACCCGCCGCGCGCTGAAGGTGGCCTTCGACTACAGCGCCACCCTGGTGCTGCTGACGCTGCTCGGCCCGCTGATGCTGACCCTGGCCCTGGTGGTGCGCGTGACCAGCCGGGGCCCGGCGCTGTTCCGTCAGACCCGGGTGGGCACCGACGGCCGCGAGTTCACCGTGTACAAGTTCCGCTCGATGGTGGTGGACGCCGAGGCCCGGCTGTCCACCCTGACCGAGGTGGACGAGGGCAACGGTGTGCTGTTCAAGATCCGTAACGATCCCCGGATCACGCGGATCGGGCGGGTGCTGCGCAAGTACTCGCTCGATGAACTGCCGCAACTGCTGAACGTGTTGCGCGGCAACATGTCCCTGGTCGGTCCGCGGCCCCCGCTGCCCACCGAGGTGGCCGGCTACTCCCCCACCGAGATCCGCCGGCTGCGGGTCCGCCCGGGAATGACCGGCCTCTGGCAGGTCTCCGGCCGGTCGGACCTGACCTGGGAGGAGTCGCTGCGACTCGACCTGCGCTACGTCGACAACTGGTCGCTGGCGCTCGATCTGTCCATTCTGTGGCGCACCGTCCGCGCCGTCACCCAGGGCTCGGGAGCCTACTGACCATGGATTCAACCTCCGAACTGCCGGTCATCCTGCCCCAGGCGCCGGTGCTGCCCGCCCAGCGGACCACCACCTCGCTGGGCTCGAAACACGTTCTGGTGGTGGGTATCAACTACGCCCCCGAACCCACCGGGATCGCCCCGTACACCACCGGCATGGCCGACCACCTGACCACGAGGGCCCGCAGCGTCACCGTGCTCACCGGCATGCCGCACTACCCGAACTGGCAGATCGAGCCGCAGTACCGCTTCCGCCTGCGCACCCGCGAGATCGCCCGGCAGGTCGGTGACGCGTTCGACGGGCTGGCGGGGATCGGCCAGCACGACGGCCTGCTGATCCGGCGCCTGCGGCACTACGTTCCCGCCCGCCAGAGTGCCGCCCGGCGGGCCGGTTACGAGCTCACCTTCCTGATGAACTGCCTGAGCACCCCGATCGAGCAACGACCGGACGTGGTGGTCGCCGTCACGCCCTCGCTCGGCGGGGCGGTGGCCGGCGCCCGGGTGGCCCGCCGCACCGGCGCCCAGCTGATCGTCGTGGTGCAGGACCTGATGGCGAAAGCCGCCACACAGAGCGGAATCTCCGGGGGCGGTGGACGGGTCAGCGCGGCCACCGCGGCGGTCGAGCGGTACGCGCTGCGCCGGGCCGACCTGGTCGCCGTGGTGAGCGACGCCTTCCGCCCGCAGTTGCACGCCTACGGGGTGCCGGACGAGCGCATCCGCCTGCTGCCGAACTGGACCCACATCCACGCCTGCGGCCTGTCCGGCCCGGAGGCCCGTCAGGCCCTCGGCTGGCCGCAGGGGGTGTTCACCGTCGTCCACACCGGGAACATCGGCCTGAAGCAGGATCTCGGCAACCTGGTGGAGGCCGCGCGGATCTGCGCCGAACGCGACGCCGGCGTGCGCTTCGTGATCATCGGTGACGGCAGCCAGCGCGCCGCGATCCGGGCCCAGGCCCGGGGGCTGGGCAACCTGGAGTTCGTCGACCCGCTCGACGGCGTGAAATACCCGCAGTCGCTGGCCGCCGCCGATCTGCTCGTGGTCAACGAACGGCCCGGCGTGGGCGACATGTCGCTGCCCAGCAAGCTCACCTCGTACCTGACCGCGGGGCGCGCGGTGATCGCGGCCGTCGCCCCCGACGGTGCCACCGCGCAGGAACTGCGCCGCACCGACGGCGCCGCCCACCTGATCACCCCCGGCGACCCGGCCGCCCTGGCCGACAGCGTGCTCGCGCTGCGTCGCCGGCCCACCCACTGCGCCGAGATGGGCGTGCTGGGGCGCGCCTACGCGCAGGCCCACCTGGGACGCGAGGCCGCCGCCGCGCGTCTGGACGCGATCGTCGAGGAGTGCGTCGCCGGATGAACGAGACCGACCCGGTTCAGCAGTTGCCGCAGATCCAGACCATCCGGTCGGTGCCCAGCCCAGGGCACCGGCGGGTTCCCGCCCTCGACGTCCTGCTGACGCCGCACGACCGCGCCCTCCGGCCCGGGCGTGACCTGTCCGCCTTCACCGGCGCCGGATACGACAAGGGCCGCTCGAAGCTCTGGCAGGCCGCCTGGTTCGCCACAATGAACCTGGTGTTCTCGAAGTGGTGGCTACCGGCCCGGTTCCGGCCGCCGATCCTGCGGGCGTTCGGCGCCACCGTGGGCGAGCGGGTCCTGATCCGCCACCGGGTGCGAGTGCTGTGGCCGTGGAAGCTGACCATCGGTGACGACTGCTGGATCGGCGAGGGCTCCTGGCTGCTGAACCTGGAGCCGATCACCCTCGCCGACGATGTCTGCATCAGCCAGGAAGCCATGCTCTGCACCGGAAGTCACCGCCACGGCGACCCGGCCTTCGAGTTCGACAACGCGGCCATCCAGGTAGGACGAGGTGCCTGGGTGGCGGCGCGGGCGACGGTTCTGCGCGGCGCGTCGGTGGAACCGGGAGAGGTCGTGCCGGCCCACGCCGTCCGAGGCCGCCGCTCCTGATCATCGGGGAAGTGAGGCACCTCCCGGCCGAGGGCCGGGGGTTTGCCTGCCTGCCTTCCCCGCGAACGGTCGGTCTTTGCCGAATCCCCCTCTCCGGCGGTGAGAGCTGTGTCATGCTCACCGGCGTGACGATCCGGGGGGATTCATGGAAACCATTGTCGTCGGCTACCTCTCCGCACTCGCGGGCGGCCGGGCGGGTCTGCTGGTGGGGCGCCTGGGGCCGGGTCCGGCCCAGGCCGTCGACCACGCCCTGACCGAGCTCTACGACAGCCTGGTCTTCCGCGCCCCGGCCCTGAGGCAGCTGCACGGCGGCAGCCTGCAGTCGCTGTCCGACGCCGAGCACGAGGTGGCGGCGGCCCTGCGCGACCAGCGCCTGAGACGCACGGTGCAGCACCTGCTCGACGAGCTCGAATCCAACGGCGGCGAGGCACTTCTGGGCTACGAGCCGATGGCCGGGCTGCGGGGTGTGCGAGCCGACCGGCACGGTGTCGCGGTCGGCGGCACCGTGCCCTACCCCGACGGGATGACCGTGCTGCACGCCCTGCGCGAGGCGAGGGGTCTGCTGCGGCTGACGATCATCACCGGGGTGGTGCTGGCCGTGAGCGGGCTGATCTCGTTCGCCCTGCACGTGACCCTGCACCCGGACGGCGACCCGGGCATCGGCCTGACGCTGAGCTGGGGGTGTTTCTTCCTCGGCCTGATCCTGACCGGGGTGGGCACGATCGTGCACACCGGCCGGCGTTAGACCGGCATCAGCGGGAGTCGCACCGCCGGGGGCAACGGGGCACGGCCCCCCGCCCGGAACGCCTCGACGGCCAGGGCCGCGAACCGCCGCGAGGCTGCCACCGAGGCCGCGGGGGAACCGGCCCGGATGCCGCCGTTGGCCATGATCACCATCACCAGGTCTTCCACCACGAAGTCGGGCCGCAGGTCGCCGCTCTCCCTGGCCCGGGCCGCCAGACCGGCGATCAGGGCCAGCACCTCGCCGCGGTTCTTGCTGAAGTCCAGCGCCTTCGGGTAGGCGGACATGAACGCCGCGGTGAAACCCCGGTCGCGGGCGTGTAACTCGAACACCTTCTCGATCACCGTGCAGAATCCGCGCCACGGGTCGGGATCGGCCACGGCCTCCTCCACGACGTCCCGGCAGGCGCCCATCTGCTCCTCGAACGCCTGGGTGACCAGCGCCTCCTTCGTCGGGAAGCGGCGGTAGAGCGTGGCCGGGCCGACCTGCGCCCGCCGGGCGACCTCCCGCATCGACACGTCCAGGCCCTCGGTGGCGAACACCTCGCGGGCGACCTCGAGAATCTTGTCGCGGTTGTCCTGGGCATCACTGCGCAGGTGAGTCACTTCGGCGGGCACACTCTCACTTTAGCCAAACGGACGCGGGCGTCCACTTACAGTCGGCCGGCATGAGAGCACTTCAGTTCAGCGAGTACGGGCCCGCGAGCGTGCTGCACGTGGCCGAGATTCCGGCTCCGCACGCCGGGCCGGGCCAGATCCGGATCGCGGTGCGCGCCAGCGGCCTGACCCCGGCCGACACCTATTTCCGCTCCGGCCGGTTCCGCGAGTGGATGCCCATCGACCTGCCGCTGACCCTCGGCATGGACGGCGCCGGGGTGGTGGACGAGATCGGCGAGAGGGTCACCGGGGTCGAGCCGGGTGACGAGGTCTTCGGCACGGTCGAGCCGGCGAAGAGGGGCGGGGCGAGCGCGGAGTTCGCCGTGCTCGCCGCCTGGGCCCCGAAACCGGCGGCCCTGAGCTGGGAGGAGGCCGGCGGACTGGCGGCCAACGCCGAGACCGCCGAGCGTGTGCTCACCCGGCTGGGGGTGAAGGCCGGCACGACCCTGCTGATCGAGGGGGCGGCCGGTGGGGTCGGCACCGTGGCCACCCAGTTCGCGGTGGCCCGGGGCGCCCGGGTGATCGGTACGGCGAGCCCGGCCAACCACGACGTCCTGCGCGGGATCGGGGCCGAACCCACCACCTACGGGCCGGGCCTTCCCGGCCGGGTGAAGGCCCTGGCCCCGGACGGGGTCGACGCCGTGCTGCACTGCGCCGGGCCGGGCCTTCCCGACCTGGTCGCCGTCGCCGGCTCTCCCGACCGGGTGGTGAGCATCGCCGACCTGAACGCCGCCGACCACGGTGTGCACCTGTCCCACTCGGCCGGGCCGGGCGCCGACCCGCAGGCCGTCGGGGGCCTGGCCACGGCCGCTGCCCTGGCCGCCCAGGGACGACTGAAAAGGCACGTCGCCGAGGTGTTCCCGCTGGAGCAAGGTGCCGCGGCGCACACCCTGAGCGAGACCGGTCACGCCCGCGGGAAGATCATTCTGAAGCCGTAGCGGGAGGTTTCGTCGCCGGTGCCACCAGCACGGCCACCACCATCGCGACCACGACGGCCAGCAGCGCGGTGAGCACCGAGAACACGTCACCCAGCAGGCCCACCAGGGGCGGCCCGCCGAGGAAGGCGCAGTACCCGATCGAGGCGACGACGCTCACCCGGGAAGCGGCCCGGGTGGGCTCGTCCGCGGCGGCACTCATGCCCACCGGGAAGCCCAGCGCCGTGCCGAGACCCCAGAAGACCGTGCCCACGAACGCCAGCGGCACGGTGGGCGCGTAGACGAAGAGCAGCAGCCCGGCCGCGGCGGTCACGGCCATGATCTGCAGCAGCCCGGCGCGACCGTACCGGTCCAGGAGGTGCGGGCCGAACCAGCGCCCGGCCGTCATCGCGACGAGCACCACGGCGAAGCCGAGCGTGCCGACGGTGTCGGACGTGCCGTGCCCGTCGATCAGGGCCACGCTGGCCCAGTCGTTGGACGTGCCCTCGGCGAACGCGAACGTCAGCACGAACAGGCCGATCAGCAGGGTGCGCGGCTCGGTCCAGGCCAGCAACGGGGAGGCCTTCACGGACGCCGGTGCCCCCGGTTCCCTCTCCGGCTCGGGTTCGGTGTCGGGCACGAAGGAACGGACCGCGACCGGCACGGAGGCCGCGACGAGGGCCGCGACCACCAGCAGGTGCAGCGGCACCGGCACGCCGAGCCACACCATCAGGGCGCTGAGCAGGGCCCCCGCCACGGTGCCGAGGCTGAACCCGGCGTGGAAGCGCGGCATGATCGCCCGGCCCAGACGGCGTTCCACCACGGCGCCCTGCACATTCATCGCGACGTCCCAGCCGCCCTGGGCGAAGCCGAACGACACCAGGCCCAGCACCACGACCGGCACCCCGGCCTCGTACCCGAGGGCGACCACGGCCAGGGCGGCACCGTCCAGGACCGCGAGAGTGGCCACGGTGCGCCGGGATCCGAACCGGGTGACGATCGCGCCGGCCATCGGCAGGGCGACCAGCGAGCCGATCGCGATCGACAGCAGCACCAGCCCGAGCTGCCCGGCGCTCAGCCCGAGCTGCTCCTTGAACTGCGGGATACGCGACGCCCAGCTCGCGAAGATGAACCCGGTGGCGATGAACGCCGCATAGGTGGCCCGGATCCCCCGATGCGTCTCGTCGCGGGTGGTGTCGCTCACGGCGTCGTGCCTCTCGGAAGGTGTCCTCGGGCGAGCGGTGAACTCGCTCGCCGACCCTATCCGCCCGCTCCCTGGTCCCTCGTCGGAGAACGGCGTACCGTCGGTTCACCGGTGATCACCGACGGCAGGAGCGACTCGTGAAGAAGCTCATCAACGCCCCCGCGGACGTGGTCGTCGAGTCGCTGCGGGGTCTGGCCGCCGCCCATCCGGGGTTACGGGTCGACCTGGAGCACCGGATCATCTACCGGGCGGACGCGCCGGTGCCCGGCAAGGTCGCGCTGGTCTCCGGCGGTGGTTCCGGGCACGAGCCGCTGCACGGCGGTTTCGTCGGGCGGGGCATGCTCGACGCGGCGATCGCCGGTGAGGTGTTCACCTCGCCCGTACCCGGTCAGGTGGTCGAGGCGACCAGGAACGTGGACTCCGGCGCCGGAGTCGTGCACATCGTGAAGAACTACACCGGCGACGTGCTGAACTTCGAGATGGCGGCCGAGATCGCCCTGGAGGAGACCGGTATCGAGGTGGTCGCGGTGATCACCGACGACGACGTCGCGGTGCAGGACTCGCTGTACACCGCGGGCCGTCGCGGCGTCGGGGTGACCGTGCTGGCCGAGAAGCTCGCCGGGGCCGCCGCCGAGGCCGGGCGCCCGCTCCAGCAGGTCGCCGACGTGGTGCGCCGCGTCAACGCGAACGGCCGCAGCATGGGCGTGGCCCTGACCTCGGGCACGGTCCCCGCCGCCGGCCGGCCGACGTTCGACCTGCCGGAGGGCGAGATGGAGATCGGGGTCGGCATCCACGGCGAGCCCGGCCGCCGCCGGGTGCCCCTGGCCCCGGCCCGCCAGGTCGCCGGCCTGCTGCTCGACCCGATCCTCGACGACCTCGACTTCACCGGGGGCGACGGCGTCATCGCCTTCGTCAACGGCCTGGGTGCCACCCCGCTGATCGAGCTGTACCTGATGTACGGCGAGGTCGCGGCCCGGCTGGAGAAAGCCGGGGTGCGGGTGGTGCGCTCGCTGGTCGGGCCCTACCTCACCAGCCTGGACACGGCCGGCTGTTCGGTGACCCTGCTCAAGGTGGACGATGATCTGGTTCGGCTATGGGATGCCCCGGTCAACACGCCGGGACTGCGCTGGGGAGTCTGATTGAGCGAGATCGTCGATGTCACCACACTGAGGTCCTGGCTGATCCGGTTCGCCGGGGACGTGGAGGAGCACGCCGCGCAGCTGACCGAGCTGGACTCGGCCATCGGTGACGCCGACCACGGGTCCAACCTGACGCGGGGCCTGAAGGCGATGGTGTCGGTGCTGGCCGACGGCACCACGCCGCCCAGCATCGGGCCCATGCTCAAACAGTCCGGGATGGCGCTGGTCAGCTCGGTCGGTGGGGCCAGCGGCCCGCTGTACGGCACGTTCTTCCTGCGAATGGCCACCTCCGCCGGGGAGTGCGACGCGCTCGGCCCGGACTCGCTGGCCGCCGCGTTCCGCGCCGGGCTGGAGGGGGTGCTGGCCCGGGGCCAGGCCGTGGCCGGCGACAAGACCATGCTCGACGCGCTGATCCCGGCCGTGGAGACGCTGGAGGCGGCGCTGAATGAGGGCCGGCCGTTCGGTGAGGCCCTCAAGGCCAGCGCCGACGCGGCCGAGGCCGGGCGCGACGCGACCACGCCGATGCTCGCCCGCAAGGGGCGCGCCAGTTACCTGGGCGAGCGCAGCGTGGGGCACCAGGACCCGGGCGCGACCAGCACGGCCCTGCTCTTCCGGGCCGCCGCGAACACGATGATCGACGGTGAGGACAACCAGTAGCGCTCATGAACTCCACGGTCGGCATCGTCGTCGTCTCGCACAGCCGTCCGCTGGCGCGGGCCGCAGTGGCACTGGCCGGGCAGATGACGCCCGGCGCCCCGGTGCGGGTGGCCGTGGCCGCCGGGCTGGACGAGGAGACGCTGGGCACCGACGCCGTCGCGATCTCCGAAGCCGTCACCTCGGTCGACGGTCCGGCGGGTGTGCTCGTGCTCATGGATCTGGGCAGCGCGGTGCTCTCGGCCGAGCTGGCCCGGGAACTCCTCGACGAGGGGACGCGGCGGCGCGTGCTGCTCTGCCCGGCGCCCCTGGTCGAGGGTCTGGTGGCGGCGGTGGTCACGGCGGCCGGTGGGGCCGGGCTCGGCGAGGTGGCCGCAGAGGCTCGCAACGGCCTGGCGGGCAAGGAGTCCCAGCTGTCCGGCGCCCCGGGGCGGCCGGAAACACCGGCGATCAGTGAGGTCCCGGCCGCGCTGGCCCGGTTCGTCGTCACCCCGGCCCACGGCCTGCACGCCCGCCCGGCCGCGCGCCTGGTGACCCGGTTGCGCGGGATCGAGGCCCAGGTCGAGATCCGCAACGCCACCACCGGATCGGCCTGGGTACCGGCCCTGAGCCTGACCCGGCTCACCACGCTCGGGGTGCTGGCCGGGCACGAGATCCAGGCACGGGCCACCGGGGCCGGGGCCCAGATCGCCCTGGAGCGCATCGGATCGCTGGCGGCCGGCAATTTCGGCGAGCCCACCGGGCCGGCGGTCGATCCCGCCGGCCGCCAGGAGCCCTCGGCCCACGCGTCGGCCGCCTCCCCGGGTATCGCGATCGGCCCCGTCCACCGGGCCACCCCCGCACCCCGGCTCGACGACCCGGGGCTGGTGGACGTCCTCACCAGGACACCCGAACTCGAGCAGCGCGCCCTGGCGACCGCCCTGGAGGCCGTAAGGCACCAGATCACCGGTCTGAAAGGCCTTCTCACCCGCGACGAGGCGGAGATCTTCGAGACCCATCTGGCCCTGCTCGACGATCCGGCCCTGCTCGACCAGACCCGGGCCCGGATCGGCGACGGCCGGCCGGCGGCCCCCGCCTGGGCCGCGACGGCCCGCGAAACCGCAGACCGGTTCGACGATCTCACCGACGCGTACCTGGCCGCCCGGGCCGCCGACGTGCGCGCGGTGGGCGAACAGGTGCTGGCCCACCTGCTTCCCCCGGTTGAGGAAACGTTCTCCGGGCCGGGCATTCTGCTGGTCGAAGACCTCACTCCGGCCCAGGCCGCCACCCTGGACGGCAACATCACCCACGGCGTGGTGATGGCGGCCGGCAGCCCCAGCGGACACGCGGCGATCCTGATCCGGGCCCGTGGCATCCCGGCCGTGGCCGGGGTGGGGGCCTTCGTCCACCAGCTGCCCGAGGGTACGGTCGTCGCCCTGGACGGCACGACCGGCGAGCTGGTGATCGACCCCGGCGCCGACACCCGGCAGGACTTCCTCGACCGGGCCGAAACTACCCGCCGCAACGGCGAAGTGACCTTGAGGCAGGCCCATTCCCCGGCCGTCACCCGCGACGGCGTCCGCATCACCGTGGGGGCCAACGCCTCCACCCCGGCGGAGGCCACCGCGGCCCGGGCCCGGGGCGCCGACCTGATCTCTCTGGTGCGCACCGAGTTCCTGTTCCTGAGCCGCGACACCCCGCCCGACGTCGACGAGCAGGAGGCGGCCTATCTCGATCTGGCCGACGCGTTCGGCGGCGAGCGCATCACCCTGCGCACACTGGACGTGGGGGGCGACAAGCCGCTGGGCTACCTGCCGATGCCGGTGGAGGCCAACCCGTTCCTCGGTGTGCGGGGGCTGCGGCTGGGGTTGCGGCGCCCGGCGATCCTGACCGACCAGCTGCGGGCGATTGTGCGGGTGGCCCGGCAGACGCCGGTGAGCGTGATGTTCCCGATGGTCAGCACCCTGGGCGAACTGCGAGCGGCCAGAGAGCTTTTGGACGAGGTGGTCGGGCCCCGGGCGCCGGTGGGACTTCGGGTGGGGATCATGGTGGAGGTGCCGGCCGCGGCTCTCAAGGCGGCGGTGCTGGCTCCGTACGCCGACTTCCTCAGCATCGGCACGAACGACCTCACCCAGTACACGCTGGCCGCCGAGCGCGGCAACGACGATGTCGCGGCCCTGGGTGACCCGTTCGACCCGGCCGTGCTGCAGCTGATCCGCGCCACCTGTGACGGCGCCGCCGGGCGGGCCGAGGTGGCGGTGTGCGGGGAGTTCGCCGCCGACGTGCGGGCCGTTCCCCTTCTTGTCGGTCTGGGGGTGAGGGAGCTGAGCGTGACCCCACGTTCGGTGCCCGACATCAAGCAGGCGATCAGGGCGACGGGTCTGGGTGACTCCCGCGAACTGGCCGCGCGGGCGCGGGAACAGCCCTGTGCGGACACAGTTCGCGAGGTGCTGCGCAGCAGGCCCTCGTCCGGTTCGAACCAGAAGTAGTTGCCTCGACACACCGGGTGAACGAGCGGCAAACAGTTGCGGACGCCTCGCCCGAACCCCTGGAACGGAACCCGATTCGGGGTGAACTCTGGCCATTGTGACGACAGCAACGGTGATACTCGTCCTGGTCGTCGTCGTGGCTCTGGCCTTCGACTTCACCAACGGATTCCATGACACGGCCAACGCCATGGCCACGTCCATCGCGACCGGCGCCCTGACCCCCAAGGTCGCGGTGGCGCTGGCCGGCGCTCTCAATCTCGTCGGCGCCTTCCTGTCCGTGGAGGTGGCTCTGACGGTGACCAACGCCGTCGTCAAGATCCAGGACTCCGACGGTGCCCCCAAGCCCGACCTCCTCAGCGGCGGCGGGTCCGACCTCCTGATCATCGTGCTGGCCGGCCTGATCGGCGGCATCGCCTGGAACCTGCTGACCTGGCTGCTCGGACTGCCCTCCAGTTCGTCGCACGCCCTGTTCGGCGGACTGATCGGTGCCACCCTGGCCGGCCTCGGCACCAGCGGCGTGAACTGGAACGGCGACGGCTCGAAGGTGGACGGGGTGATCGGCAAGGTCATCCTGCCCGCGCTGGCCTCGCCGGTCATCGCCGGCCTGGTGGCGGCCGTCGGCACCTGGCTGATCTACCGGATCACCGCCGGGGTGGCGCAGCGCTTCACCGAGACCGGCTTCCGCTGGGGCCAGATCGGCTCCGCCTCACTCGTCTCGCTGGCCCACGGCACCAACGACGCCCAGAAGACGATGGGGGTCATCACCCTGGCCCTGATCGCTTCCGGGCACTGGACCGACACCGAGAACATCCCGTTCTGGGTGAAGGCCTGCTGCGCCCTGGCGATCGCCTCGGGCACCTACCTGGGCGGCTGGCGGATCATCCGCACGCTCGGCAAGGGCCTGGTCGAGATCGCCTCGCCGCAGGGCATGGCCGCCGAGGGCGCCTCCGGCGCGGTCATCCTGATCTCCAGCCACCTCGGCTTCGCCCTGTCCACGACCCACGTGGCCACCGGCTCGATCCTCGGCTCCGGCATCGGCAAGCCGGGTGCCACGGTGCGCTGGCGGGTAGCGGTGCGGATGGTCGCCGCCTGGGTCATCACGCTCCCCGCGGCCGGCCTGGTCGGGGCCCTGACCTGGTACGTCGCCGACCTGCTGGGTGGCGGCCTGCTCGGCGCCGTGGTGATCACAGCTCTTCTGACCGCGGCCGCGGTCGCGATGTGGCGGCACTCGCGCAAGGAGCCCGTGCACCCGGGCAACGTCAACGACGAGTGGGAGGCCCCCGCCGCCCACCAGACCACGGCAGCCTGATTCGACCTGATTCGAAGAGGAGGAGGCACGACATGCACACGCTCTCGCTGGTGTGGGAAGACCTCTGGAAGATCACCGTGGCCAGCCTGATTCTCGGGGCCGGGCTGCCCGCGCTGTTCGCGGTGGGCATCCGCTCGCTGGCCTACGGCACGGGCGGTGACGCCGAGGAGCACGGGGCCGGCATCGCCCCCGCACCACACCCGATCGGCCGGGCCCTGGCCGGGCTCTGCTTCGCGATCGTCCTGCTGGTGGTCGGCCTCGGCATCGTCCTGATCGTGGCCTCCGGCTTCGGCCAGGAACTCAGCTTCGACAGCATCTACCCGACGATCCAGGACAAGTGATTTCCGGTGCCCGATGAGATCTCCATCGTCAACCGCGTCGTCTCCTGGCTGCGTGCCGGGTATCCCGGTGGCGTGCCGCAGCAGGACTACGTGGTGCTGCTCGGCCTGCTGCGCCGCAAGCTCACCGAGGCCGAGGTGCACCAGATCGCCGCCGACCTGTCCATGCAGGCCGAGCTCGGCGTCGAGATCACCAGCGAAGACGTCGAGCGCCTGATCGGCGACGCCACCCTCGACACCGCCTCCGCGCAGGACATCGCCCGGGTCTCCGGCCGGCTGGCGGCCGGGGGCTGGCCCCTGGCCGACTTCGAGGACTGACTGCCCGTTCTGGCACGCCCTGCCTCCAGGTCGATCCGGTCGACCCGGCCGGCCGACCAGAAGGCAGGGCGTTCGCCTCTTGTCAACGGTCACCGAGCGAAGTGACCGATGGCAAACAGGCCATCATCCCGTGACCTTCGGTGAACGACGGGCAAACTCTGCCCTACCGTTTGCGGACTTCTCTGGAACAGAGCTGCGTTCGGGCGCGACGCTGCTGCCGTGACAACCGCAACGGTGCTTCTCGTCCTGGTTGTCGTGGTCGCCCTGGCCTTCGACTTCACCAACGGCTTCCACGACACGGCCAATGCGATGGCAACCTCCATCGCAACCGGCGCCCTGACCCCACGGGTCGCCGTCGTCCTGTGCGGCGTGCTGAATCTCGTCGGAGCCTTCCTGTCCGTCGAGGTGGCACTGACAGTCACCAACGCGGTGGTGAAGATCCAGACCTCGGACGGTCTGCCGCGACCCGAGCTGCTGACCGGCGGGGGCAGTGACCTGCTCCTGATCGTGCTCGCCGGCCTGATCGGCGGCATCACCTGGAACCTGCTGACCTGGCTGCTCGGACTGCCCTCCAGCTCGTCCCACGCCCTGTTCGGCGGCCTCATCGGCGCCACCCTGGCCGGCCTCGGCACCAGCGGCGTGAACTGGAACGGCGACGGCTCCAAGATCGACGGGGTGATCGGCAAGGTCGTCCTGCCCGCCCTGATGTCGCCCTTCATCGCCGGCCTGGTGGCCGCGCTCGGCACCTGGCTGGTCTACCGGATCACCGCCGGGGTGGCCGCCCGCTTCACCGAGAAGGGATTCCGCTGGGGCCAGATCGGCTCCGCCTCACTCGTCTCGCTGGCCCACGGCACCAATGACGCGCAGAAGACGATGGGCGTCATCACGCTGGGCCTGATCGCCTCCGGTCACTGGACCGACACCGAGAACATCCCGTTCTGGGTCAAGGCGAGCTGCGCGATCGCCATCGCCGCCGGCACCTCGCTGGGCGGCTGGCGGATCATCCGCACGCTCGGCAAGGGCCTGGTCGAGATCACCCCGCCCCAGGGCCTGGCCGCCGAGGGCGCCTCCGGTGCGGTCATCCTGATCTCCAGCCACCTCGGGCTACCGCTGTCCACCACCCACGTCGCGACCGGCTCGATCCTCGGTTCGGGGGTGGGCCGCCCCGGTGCGGTGGTGCGCTGGCCGGTGGCGGTGCGGATGGTCGCCGCCTGGCTCATCACGCTTCCCGCGGCCGGCCTGGTCGGGGCCCTGACCTGGTACGTCGCCGACCTGCTGGGCGGCGGCCTGCTCGGCGCCCTGGTGATCACCGGATTCCTGGTGGCGGTCTCGACGGCGATGTTCCTGCACTCGCGCAAGGCGCCGGTGCACCCGGGCAACGTCAACGCGGAGTGGGACGGCGCGAACCCGGACGACCCGGCGCTGCCGGCCGTGCAGGCCCTGCAGACCGAGCAGCACCTTCCCGCCTGATCCCTTCTGCACCCGTCAAGGAACCTCGACATGCACACGCTCTACCTCGAGTGGCAAGCCATCTGGAAGATCCTCGTGGTCGGCCTGATCCTCGGGGGCGGCCTGCCCGCCCTGTTCGCCCTCGGCATCCGGGCCATGGCCTACGGCACCGGCGGCGACGCCGAGGACCACCCGGCCGGGGTCCTTCCCGCACCGCACCCGGTGGGCCGGGCGCTGGCCTACCTGATCTTCGCGCTGGTCCTGCTGGCGGTCGCCCTCGGCATCCTGGTGATCGTGGCCTCCGGCTTCGGCAAGGAGGTCAGCTTCGCCGACGTCTACCCGACGTTGCAGGACAAGTGACGCACCGGACCCTACGGCCGGTAGGGAGGTGCCACGCACCAGCCCCGACGGGGCACCGGCGCCTCCCCCACGACCTCGGCCCCGGCTGAGAATTGCTGTAGGCCAGACGCGTTCCCCACTACACGTACCCGACGAAGGCCGCCCGGAACTCCGGTCGGCGGGCGGCCCGGCGTCGTCAGCGGCCCGGCGTCGTCAGCGGCCCGGCGTCGTCAGCGGCCCGGCTCATCGGTGTGGCGAAGCGGAAGCGCTGCTCCGGCGTGATGCCGAGGTCGATGTGGTGCCACCGCATCAAGGGATGTCCCCGAGCTCCGCGGTGTACCGCGCCGGTCCCCCGCCCGCCCAGTCGTAGAGCGTGGGCTCACCGGTACTCGCGCCGCCGGGCCGCGATGCCCACCCAGCCCAGTACCGCCGCCAGCAGGCCGACCACCAGCGTGATCCAGCCGACCCGGCGCAGGTTCGCCCCGGCCGACTCCCAGGCGTCGTCCGCCGTCTGCACCTGGCGGGCGAGCAGCGCCCCGCTGTAGGCGTCGAAGGCCTCGAACGCCCCCACGGCGCCACCCGGCGCCGGGTTGGAGGCGGACCGCCGCACGAACGCCTCGTCCCCCGCGACGGCCCGGGCCAGCAGACGCTCGTGCACCCCGCCGTAGTAGCTGAGCTTGCCCGTCACGTTCGCCACGTCGTCCCGCACGGCCTGCGGCTCCCCGTCCGCCGCGGTCCGCAGCCGGGCCAGGGCGTCCTGGTACGACGCCGACCAGGCCTTCTCGTCGTCCACCGTGCTGCCGTCGAGGGCGGCCCGGGCCTCCGACGAGCGGGCGTCGAACGCCGAGAACCGGGCCTCCACCACGGCGTCGGCGATCCGCAGGGCGTGGTCCTGCACCTCGTCCACCCGGTGCCGGCTCGCCCCGACCACCGCAACCCCGGCCCCGGTCGCCACGATCAGCACCGCGACCCCGGCGAGCAGCCCGAGGTTGAGCAGGCGGCGGGTGCGGCGGGTCAGCCACAGGTGCACACCGATGATCACGAGCACCGCCAGGATGCCGGCCAGGACGGCGACGACCGGTGCGGTGTCGGCCGCCGACCCGTCGTCGGCCAGCCGGTCCCGGCCGGCCTCCTGCACCTGCGCCAGCCGGGGCAGCACCTGCGTGTGCAGGACCTGCGAGGCCGCGGCCAGCGCGGTGGCCGCCTCGTCCGGCTGCCCGTCCTGCGCCCGGGTCCGGGCCGCGGCCACCTGCATGGCGTACGTGATCAGGTACTTGTTCGCCGTCGCCAGCGTGGCCGCGTCCTCGTCGGTGCGCGCCGCGGCGACCAGCCCGAGGAACGCCGGCTGGGCGTCGTACCCGAACAGGCGGTAGCTGAACCGTTCCGGATCGGCACCGGTCAGCAGGTCGTTGCCCGCGTCGGTGTCGGCGATCACCAGGGCGGTGCGCGCGGTCTGGATCCGGACCTGCTGCGCCGTCTCCGCCCGGGCGTCCTCCAGGGCCCCGGCCCGGCGGGCCAGACCCTCCCGGCCGAACACCCCGGCCAGCAACCCCGCCGACAGCACGAGCACCCCGGCCGCCAGCAGGAGGTCCGGGGTCGGGAGCCGCAGCCGGCGCAACTGCCGCATCCGGATGGTGCCGCTCAGCCGCTGGTGCATATCCGCCGTCCCGGCCCGTTCCGCATCACAGCAGCCAATCCGGGACAAGGAAACGCCACATGACCCGCACCCGGCCGGATCACCAAGGCTGGATGACGGCTCCCCACTGGGCCATCCGGGGGATGTTCGGCCTGCGCCGTAACACCCGCGCCGCACGACAACGTTTCACCTACGCCCGCGTAGGCTCCGAAAGCGCAGGTCAGCCCCGCAGCGGGAGGGAAAACCCCTCCGGTTGACCAACCCCCCGAACTGCTTGCAGGCTGATCGCCGTCTGGCCACGGGGGCCAATCCACGCCTGCCACGCGGTCTTTGCTCCTGGACGCGTCCGCGTCCGACGGAGTCGACCGTCAGGTCGCCATCGCGGCACGTAGCGGTCCGCACCGACCTCAGGCCTGCCGACTGACACTGAGGAAAACCCTGTGTTTTTCGCTGCCTCGATCTTTTTCGCACTCAACGGCATCACTTTCGGAAGCTGGGCGGCCCGGGTTCCCGACATCGCCCGGGACCTCCAGCTCACACCCGCCACTCTCGGCGCGGCCCTGTTCTGCATCTCGCTCGGGGCGCTCGCCAGCATGCAGGTCACCGGATGCCTCTGCGCCCGCTTCGGTTCCCGCCGGGTCGGGCAGGTCACCGTGCCCTGCTTCGCCGCCACCCTGCCACTACCCGCACTCGCCGGTAACCTGACCGAACTCTGCTGTGCCCTCCTAGTTTTCGGGCTCGCCAGCGGGTCCGCGAATGTCGCTGCGAACAGTCTCGGCGTGGAGGTGGAGGCCCGGGCGAAACGACCGATGATGTCCTCCCTGCACGCCGTCTTCAGCCTGGGCGGCCTGGTCGGATCGGCCGTCGGCGGCGTGCTCGCCGGGCTTTTCCCGGCTATGCTTCATCTTTCAAGTGTCGCCGGTGTCTCCCTGCTGGTCTGCGCCTGGCTGACCCGGGTGATCGACAAGGTCACCGGCCCCGCCCGGGAGCCTTCCTCCCGTCGCCGCCGGGCCCGCCATTCCAAGACCCGACCTGCTGGTAGTCAACTGATTTCGGTCAACCTCCTGCCGGAGCAGACAGCCCCGTCCATCCCCGGCCGTTTCTCCTCGCACACCGCCGTCATCATCACGCTCGGCGGCATCGCCGCCTGCACGGCCTTCGCCGAGGGGGCCCTGGGTGACTGGGGTGCCCTGCACCTGCGGGAGAACCTGCACGCCAGTCCCGGTCTGGCCGCGGCCGGGTACGCGCTCTTCAGCCTCGCGATGGCGACCGGCCGGGTGGCCGGCCACCGTCTGGTCGCGCGTCTCGGGGACACCCGGATGCTGCTGGGCGGCACTCTCCTGGCGGCCGGGGGCACGCTGGCCGTGTCGTTCGGGGCCGGCCTGCCGATCGCCCTGAGCGGCTTCCTGATGGTGGGTCTGGGCCTGGCCAATGTGTTCCCGCTGGCCATCGGCCGGGCCGGGGTGCTCAACGGGGCCAAGGGCGTCGGACTCGCGGCGACCGTCGGCTACGTGGGGCCTCTGGCCGGACCGCCCCTGATCGGTCTGGTCGCCGGCCAGGTGGGCCTGCGCACCGCGCTCAGCGGGGTCGGCGTCCTGGTGCTGCTGGCCAGCGTGCTCTCGGTGGCCGTCGCCGCCGAGACCCCCCGCGCCACCAGCGTCGCGGCCGCCTGGCGGGTGCGGTACGCCCGCGCCCGGGACCGGGCCGCCGGGGCCCGCACCCAGGTGACCGCCGGGCGCCGGGCCGGCCTGACCCGCGCCACCCGTAACGTCACCACCCGCCTCAGCAGCACGGCTACCCGGATCACCGACACCGCCCACACCCTCGGCGTCGTCTCCCGCGAGCAGGCGGCGGTGCTGCTCACCCTCTCCGCCCAGGCCCAGCCGAGCGCCAACGAGTCGGCCAACGCGTGAGGGAGCCGAACCGGTCAGTGGGTACGGGCCTTGAACACCATGTCCGTCTCCGGGATCTCCCGCAGCTTCTGGATCGTGCTCCCGGTGGGGTTTCCCCTGCCGTTCTCAAACCTGCTGATCCCGGCCTGAGGAATACCCGTGCTCTCCGGCAGCTGAGTCTGCGACAACGTGAGTTCGTGCCGACGGTCCGGCTGGGGTCCGACGACAAGACCTGTCTGCCGTTGAGGCAAGAACCCACATTCGAAGCGGCTGGCGCCCCTCGCCACCCATAGGCCGCTACCGGCAAGGAGGGGCTGGGCATCACTCAGCAGATTGAGCCCCTCCTGCGACGACTAGGGTGGCGAGAATGAGTACGTACGACGTGGTGGTGGTCGGGGCCGGGGCTTCCGGGGCGCCGCTCGCCGCCCGGCTCAGTGAGGATCCGGCCTGCAACGTGCTGTTGCTCGAGGCCGGGCCCGATGTGGCGACCACGGCCGGGTTCCCGTCCGAGATACTCGACGCCGGTGGGCTCGGTGCGGCCGTGCCGGGACATCCGAACAACTGGGCCTTTCTCGCCCACCTCACGCCCGACCTCAGCTACCGGGTGGCGCGGGGCAAGATCCTCGGTGGCTCGACGGCCATCAACGGCACGTATTTCGTGCGGGCCCGTCGGGCCGACTTCGATGCCTGGGCGGCCGCGGGCAACACCGAGTGGACCTACGAGAAGTGCCTGCCGTTCTACCGGCGCCTCGAGACCGACCACGACCACCCGACGTCAGACCTGCACGGTCACGACGGGCCGATGCCGGTCACCCGGGCCCCGCAGCACGAGCACCCGGTCACCCGGGCCTTCGCGCAGGCCTGCACCGAGCTCGGGTTCGTCCCGGAGCCGGACAAGAATGCCCAGGAGGCACCGGGTTACGGGCCGCTTCCGGTGAACGCGGTGAACGGCGTGCGGATCAACACCGGTATCGCCTACGTCAACCCGGCGCGCGGCCGGCCGAACCTGACCGTGCGGGGCGACACCCTGGCCCGGCGCATCGTCTTCGACGGCACCCGGGCCACCGGGGTGGAGGTCGAGACCCACGGCCGGGTCGAGGTGATCGCGACCCCGCTCGTCGTCCTCAGTGCGGGCGCCGTCAAGACACCGCACCTGCTCGCTCTTTCCGGTGTCGGACCGGCCGGTGAACTGAGGACGGCCGGGATTCCCCTGGTCCACGACTCCCCCGGGGTCGGCAAGAACTTCTCCGACCACCCGGACATCTCCGTGACCTGGACACCCAGGCGCCGCCTGACCGCACGCCGACAGCGCGACCTGTTCCAGAGCGTCCTTCATTTCACCGCCGAGAACTCACCCCACGACGGCGATCTGGAGATCCTGCCGCATCTGAGACCGCTGGCCGAGGCACTCGGGCTGCGCACCGGCCACCGATGGCGGGGACTGCTCCCGATCGCGCGCCGCCGGCCCGCGATCCTGCGCGACCGGAAAAGCGTCTCGTGGCGACGGCTGGTGCAGCAGGTGGCCACGCGCAACGATCTGGCGTTCTCGGTGGCGGTGCAGCAGACGGCCTCCCGGGGCACGATCACCACCACCTCGGCCGACCCGCACGTCGCACCGACGATCGACTACCACTACCTGAGCTCACCCGACGATCGGCGCCGGATGCGCGAGGTCGTGCGGGTGGCGGTGGCAATCCTGCGAACCCGGGCCTTCGAGAAGCACTTCCGCTGTCTGAGCGATCTCGGCGACGCCGTGCTGAACGACGACGAACAGCTGGATGCCTGGATGCTCGCGCGTCTGGGCACGGCGATCCACGCCTGCGGCAGTTGCGCCATGGGCCCGGCGTCCGACCCGGACGCGGTGGTGGACCAGTACGGGAGCGTGCACGGGATCAGCGGGGTGCGGATCGCCGACACGTCCATCCTGCCGGGCACCCCGACGCGGGGACCGGCCGCGACCGCGGTCATGGTAGGCGAACGGGTCGCCGGATTCATCCGGGCCGGTTCACCAGCTCCGTAGGTCGACCACGTCGAAAGGCCCCTGCGGGTGCTGGGGGTCGAGCACCACCAGCTGGCGGCCCTCGTGGGTGGCCCGGTCGAGGTACCGCCAGAGCCCGAGCGACCTCAGCACTCCTTCCTCGATCGAGGAGACGCCGTAGTCGGCGAACATGGCGGTGAGGCTGCGGTGCAGGTCGGGCGCCAGACTCAGGGTCAGCTCGGTGGCCACCCCGGCGCGGGTCACCGTGACCGGGTCGTCGTCCGGACCCGCCGTCTCGCTGCCGCACACACTCGTCACTTCGGCCATCGACTTTCCCCCGTGTCTTGCACTCACCGGCCACGCATCGCTCAGTACATTACACAGAGTCAACACTTCGTCACAGGGGTTCCATCGCACGACGCAGGGAGATTCGCCGGATGTCAGAGAACACGAGGCTCGAGTTCACGCGGATGCCGCACCAGCGCGCCGCCACCTCGGTACGGGAACTGCGCGACCTGCCCGAACCCAGGACGCGCAAGACCGACTGGGTGGTGCTGTGGCCGTACAGCCACTGCCTGCCGCTGGATTCGCACTACTGCTGCGTGCACGCCCACGTGGAGCACTGAACTCCCGTGGGTGGGGATGGACGCGCGCCACGCCCATCCCCACCCGGTTCCGGGGGTACTCGCCGTGATCGCGCACAGGGCCCCCGGCGACCGGCTCACCCCGCAGCGCCCGTAGATCGCCGGGAACCTTGTCCACGATCACGATTACCTGACTTGCCCGCTCTCGACGGAAGAGCCTTTCCGGAAGGATCACGAGTCGCGACATCACCGGGTTGAGGGATGCGTGCGGGGGGATGTTTCCGCGTGCGACCCGGATAGCTCGCAACCCGTGATCCTTCGTGTTCCGGACACGTGATACCGAACCACCACCTCCGTCTCGGGACTAGCCACGTGACCTTCCAGAAACCCCCCGGTCCGTACCCCGTGGACCGACCGGGGAGTTTCTGCAAAGTCACGAAGAACTCGTACAACCATTCATGGAGAGAGACCCAGGCGGCGGCACCATCGGACCGCCGCCCCACCCTCTTGAACCCGCTGAATCCGCCTCTTGCCATCACCGCTGACACTTCACGTGAGAAAACGCCTAGTAGGTGAAAACCCCTACTCGAGGCGCCGGCTCGACACCAGCTCGGGATCTCCTTCCCTGCGCATCGCCAGCCCCCCGGTGTTCAGCCATCCGGAGACCCAGGCCCGCAGCAGCTCCGAGGCCGGGCACTTGCGCAGCCGGCCACAGGTGTGACACCGCCCCGCCCCGTCCACCGGATGCGCATCGAGCACGAAGGTCAACGCCTCCACCGTGTGCCTCAGGCGCCGTCGCGCCACGGCCCGCACCTCGTCGCCCTCCGACTTCACCTGGTGCAGCGGGCCCACGAGAGTGCGCTCCAGCTCTGCCAGTTCGGTGCGCAGATGAGCCCGCAGATCGATCGATGACGAGGCTTCCTGCCTCGGGATGACGCTCATCTCATGATCACCGATCGGAGTGTCTCGACCGCCTGGTCGTCCACGAAGTACGCCGCCTCCTCATCGATCGTCAGCCCCAGACGACCGTCCTGGTCGTAGAGCACGATGTCGTCCTGGATCAGCCGGCATCCCGTGGGATGCCACAGCCAGTCCGCGAGCGGACCCCGGTGGAGCACCGCCAGCGTCCGATCACCGGCCCAGAGAATGACGAGATCGTCCATGATCGCCGCGGTCACGGCGACTCCGGTGTTGTAACCCCGTCCATTGACGAGCGGCAGTTCGACCCGGCCGGTCCGGAGCGTGGAAATGATCCCCGAACATGGCCAAATAGCACCGCACGCCTCACAAACCCCACCATCATCACGATGAAGACTGATGATGGGCTCGACCCGACGCGGGACGCGGCGGCGCCGAGGTACTGCCACATTGCGACTGCGCGTATCGGACATGTCACCCAAGGTGGCGAACAGGGCACGTTCTGTGCAACCCTGCATCTCACAGGCCGCTATATGCATGGCTCGCGTCGCAGGCAATGCGCTACAGCAGTCCTGGGAAAGGGTTGAACAGCAGGCTGGGCACGAGGGGATGCGCGCTATGGCCACCGATGCAGGGAAGCACGAACGACCACCGTCCTTGGCACAAAGACGAGTCGGTCAGCGGTTGAAAGGGTGGCGGGAACGCGCCAGCAAGACGCAGGAAGACGCGGCTACTGCACTGCTGGTGCATCACACCAAGATTTACCGGATTGAATCCGGAAGAACGCTCGCCAAGCCCGGCGACATCCGTGAATTATCAAGAATCTATGATATTCCGGACGGTCAGACGGAAGAACTCATTCATCTCAGCCGAAGTGCCCTCAAACCGGGCATTGTGGACAGCTATCGCGATGTCGTCTCCGGAGATCTCGGATTACTCGCCGACCTCGAAGCCGCCTGTACTCACATGCGCGCCTGGGATGGCGATGTGGTCCATGGGCTTTTACAAACCCCGGCATATGCCTATGCAATTCTGGGTACCTTGAGTGGGCCGAGTGACGAGGTTCGCCGGAAGCGGCTTAAATTCCGTTTAGAACGGCAGCGCGTGCTAATGTCAAATGATCCTGTGTGCGACATCAGGATCGTTCTCGGGGAGGCCGCGCTGCGGTACACCGTCGGCTCGGACGATGTGATGCGAGATCAGATCGAACACCTCTTGGACCTGAGCAATCAGATCGACATTCGAATCCGCCCGTTCTCCGAGGGACCTCACCCCTGGACCGCGGGCGGCGTTTTTACCTTGCTGGACTTTCCCGACCCGGCTGATCCGGCCGTGGTGTATACGGAAAGCCACTTGGACTCGCGCTACATGGAGACAGCGCGCGAACTGGCCGAGTACAGGAGAATTTTCGGCGAACTGTACGGCAAGTCCGTCCCAGTGAAGGAGTTCGTGACATGAGCACCACCCCCGACCCGACGCATTGGATCAAGGCCGCCCGATCCAGCGCGACCGGCTCATGCGTCGAAATGCGGCTGCACCAGGCCGCTGTCGAGGTCCGCGACACGAAACAGCACGGCCAGGGCCCGACCCTGCGCCTGCACCCGGTGGGATTCTCCACCTGGGTGACCGGCGCGAAGTCCGGCGAGCTGGACCACCTGGCCCACTGATCACTCAGCGGATTCAGCTGCCGCCCCCGGAGCAGCCGGTGGCAGGGCGCCGAAAAGATCCATCGCTGTGCGGTCAGCCCCGGGTCGAGGGGCTGACCGCAGCGAAGTGCCCGGCCGGATCCAGCGGCCGGGCATTTCGCCGTCCGGCCCTCTACTCACCCGTCAGTACAATCAGTACAGGTGGGGGAGTAGTCTGTCCCAGCAATCCGGAGCCAATCTGGGTCCGCCGGTCGAGAGGGAACGACCATGGATGAGACTGAGGTCCGCGCGCTCGCACTCGGCCTACCCGAGACACGCGAGCAGCCGCACTTCGCCATGACGTCATTTCGCGTACGCGGCAGCATCTTCGCCACGATGCCGCCGGAACGCGATCAGATACACGTGTTCGTGCCCGAAGAAAACGTGCACGAGGCCGTGTCCGAGCAGCCCGAAGCCTGTGAAGAGCTTTGGTGGGGGCAGAAACTCGACGGCGTGAAGGTGACGCTGGCCGAGGCTGACCCCGCGCTGATGAACGAGCTCCTGGTCGCCGCCTGGCGCCAGAAGGCTCCCAAGAAGATGGTCGCCGACTGGCAGAGCTCCCGTCAGGACACGACAGCGTAATCGCCCGGTCACGACGCCTTCGGAAGGGTTTGCCCTTCCGGGGGTTACGGCTCGAACGCCGTTCGGGTGGGGTCACTTTCCGGCGCGGCGCTCCGGCTGTGATCGCCGCCGCCCTAAACTCAGACCGTTGAGGGCGGCTGCAAACGGGGGTTCTGACGCCATGACGGAGAACGACGAGGCGCGCCGCTGGGTGTTCGCCCGCGGAAGCGCCGGGGTCGAGGCGATCCAGGCGGTCGTCGACGAGGTCCTGGCCGAGTCGATGATCAATCGCCGGCGCCCTCCGGTACCCCGCCAGGGCGGCCCGGGGCACGACGATCAGCAGATGCTCGACCTCACCGAGCTCGAGCCGCGCCTGGTCGATCTCGGGAGCTCCCTGCGGGTGAGCGCACCGGAGAACTCCCCCGAGATCGTCATCGAGGTCGGCAGGGGCCTGGCCGTGACGTTCGCCTGGGAGCTGTGGGTCAGCCAGATCTGGCCACGGCTGTGCGCCACGGCGGACGACGCGATCGGCCCGCGCCGCGACGGCCGGCACACCCGCCGGCCGTGACCGAGCCGATCCCGGCCCACGAGAAGCGTCCGGTTCGGGACCAGCCTCACCGACCTGCCCCGGGACCACCGGCGCCGGCAGCACGCGCTCGGGCGGGACCGTCCGGGCCGGGTGCACCGGCGACCGGCCGACGGCGAGATCACCGGCGATTCCAACTCGGGGGAACCCGCATGACGACCCACCAGAACGACACCGGCCCGGTCACCCCGACCGCACCCGGCAACGTCCGGCACCGGCTCCCCACCCCGGCGCGACGGCCCCGGGGCAGCGGCCGCGGCCTGGCCCCCGACGCCGGGCTCGAGGTGCGCTTCGACCCCCGCCTGGAACTGGCCGAGTGCCTGCTGCACCGCGGCCTCGACGGGGAGCCCGGCGAGCGCCCGATGCTGCTGCGGCAGGTGCGCAACCTGCTGCTCGACGCGCGCCACGACCAGGCCCGGATCGTCCCCTCCCCACGCCGCGGCGAGCCTGCCGGGGCTTCCGTACCCGCCCTCCTGGCGCTGGACGAGCTGCTGCTGGACCTGGCCGACGACCAGGCCAGGCACCGGGCCCGCCGCATCATGCACGCCCGGCAGTTGCTGCACGACGTGCGGGAGGAGTACGAGCCCGGCCACCGGGACGACGAGTCCCGCCTGCGGCTGCTCGCCGGGATCCTGAACCTCCTGGAGAACCCCGGCTCAGCCCCGGCCGGCCATCCCGACGGTCAGGTCTGACACTGCGTCGAGGTCGAGTGCCCGGGGTCCGAGCCGGCGATCTCCCTTGCGCCGGCGCTTGTCCCGGTACATCGCCCGGTCGGCGTCGCGCAGCAGCCGCTCCACCCCGACCGGCTCGTCCGACCAGGCCAGCCCCACGCTGACACCCACGTGCACGACGATCCCGGGCTCGTCGAGCAGGAAGTCGTCCTCCAGCGCGGCCTGCACGTCCTGGGCCCGCTGGTCGGCCGCGGCCGCGGAACTGACGGGATGCAGCACGGCCACGAACTCGTCGCCGCCCATCCGGGCCAGCGCGGCGTCCGGCCCCAGGGCCCTGGCGAACCGTTCCGCGGCCACGCTCAGCAGTTCGTCGCCCACGGCGTGCCCGTGCGCGTCGTTGACGGCCTTGAAACCGTCCAGGTCGAGGAACATCAGGGCCACCCCGTGCCCGGGCCGGGCCGCGGCCCCGGCCGCCGTCGCCACCGGTTCCAGGCCCCGGCGGCTGAGGAGCCCGGTCAGGGTGTCGTGTCCCGCGACGTACTGCAGCTCGTCGTGGCGCAGCCGCTGTTCCTGCACCAGCGCGGTCCGGGTCGAGGCCGAGCGCCGGGCCACGGCCACCCCGCGCACCAGCACCACCCCGCCGACAGCGGTCAGGACCACCGCGAGATGGTCGGAGGGCGCCGGGGCGACCACGCTGGAGATCCAGCCGGCGTGCACCGCCAGCTGGGAGGCGCCGGTGCCGAGGATCATCAGCACCAGCCCGGTCAGGGCGGTGCGGGTGGACGAGTCGCGCTGGGCGATCTCCATGGTCAGGACCCCGATCACCACCGGGTAGATGCTCGGCACCTCGGTGGTGGTCATCGCGGCCCAGACCGCGACCGAGGTCAGCACCAGGTTCGGCGCCTCACCGGCGAGGGTGCGGCGGGCCAGCCAGTCCTGCACCGGCGCGGTGTAGAGCACGAAGCAGGCGCCCCAGGCGGGCAGCAGGCCCCGTAGCGGACTCGGGTGCAGGTCGAGGACCTTCAGGGCGGCCCAGGCAACGACGGTGACGGCCATCTCGGCCGTCACGACGAGCGCTGCCCGGCGGACGGCGGCCGACATCGGCTGGTTCCCTCCCGTAACTGGCAGGACTGGGTGTTAACTCCTTAGTATCGACGCAGTCACCCTGCGTCCTGAGGGGAACCACCCATTTGGCCCAACCCAAACGGCCGGAACGGGCAATTTTTCCTGCCCCGAGTGGCCCGGAGGGGCAGAGCTCGGGCACCAGGACGATCTTGCCGCGGGTGTGCCGCCGCCCCGGCTCCTCGAACGCCTCGGCCACCTTTCCAGCGGATAGGTCGTTGCTCGCCACCTCGGCCAGGATCTCCGGCGACGTCGCCGTCATCGATCCCCCGGCCGCGCGCAGCCGATCGCCCGGACCGGTGCCGTACTCCACCCGGACAGCCGGGATCTGCTTCCTACATCAGCGCGGCGGTGAGCCGGCACACGTTGTCCACGTACCGCCGCCGCCAGGGCTCCTGCAGCCATTCCTCCAGCGTGAGCTCCCGCGACACCGACCGGTACAGATCGTCGTTCGCCTGCAGCCGCTTCACCAGGTCGCCGCCGAAGCCGAGCAGCATCACCTCGTAGGTCAGGGCGAACGACCGGAAGTCCATGTTGGACGAGCCGATCACCCCGACCTCGTCGTCCACGGTCAGGTACTTGGCGTGCAGCACGGCCGGGGCCGGGTACAGGTGGATGTGCACGCCCGCCTCCAGCAGCGCCCGGTAGTAGGAGCGCTGGGCGTGGCCGACGAGGAACTGGTCGGCCTGCTCCCCGACGAACAGCTCCACCGTCACCCCTCGGTAGACCGCGGTGGTGATGGCGGCCAGCAACGACTCGTCCGGCACGAAGTACGGGCTGGTGATGGCCACCCGCCTGGTGGCCATGTGGATGAGGCTGACGAACAGGCGCAGGTTGGGCTCGGTCGGGAAACCCGGCCCGGACGGCACGATCTGCAGCGCGTTCTCGCCGTGGTCGACCGGGTCCTGCACCGGGCGGCGGGCCTGCACCAGCTCACCGGTCTCGATGAACCAGTCGGTCGCGAACACCGCCTCGACCGAGGCCACCACCTCGCCGGTCACCTCCAGCGACAGGTCGTGCCAGGCCCGGCCGACCCGGGCGTTGGTCTCGCTGCCGTAGTGCGGGTCGATCAGGTTGTGCGAGCCGATGAACGCCACGTCACCGTCCACCACCAGCAGCTTGCGGTGGTTGCGCAGGTCGGGGCGGCGCCAGCGGCCCTGGAGCGGCTTGATCGGCATCATCAGGTGCCACTCGATCCCGGCCAGCGTCAGTCGCTTCTGGAAAATGTTCCAGTGCGGGTACTTCCGCGATCCCAGGTGGTCCATCAGCAACCGCACCCGCACGCCGCGCCCGACCGCGTTCTTCAGCGCGGTGAAGAACGGGTCGGTCGTGTCGTCCCAGCTCATGATGTAGAACTCGACGCTCACGTACTGGGTCGCCGCGTCCACCGCCGCGGCCATCGCCAGGTACGTGCTCACCGCGTCGTCGTGCACCGCCCGCACCCGCCCGTCCACGCAGGGCATCCCGGTGAGCTGCCGGTTCTGCCGGAGTAGGCCGGTCAGGGCCTGCGAGGGGTTCACCCCTTCGGGTACCAGCGGCAGATGGGCCGAGCGCTCGGCCAGGATGTGGTTGGCCTGCGCCTGGATCCGGTAGCGCCGTCCCTGCACGTAGGGGCTGCCGATCAGCCAGAACAGCGGCAGCCCGACGACCGGCAGGAACAGGATGAGCAGCAGCCAGGCGGACGAGGACGCGGGCCGGCGGTTCTCCGGCACGGTCCCGACCGCGAAGATCTTGATGATGTACTCGCCGACCACGTAGCTCCACGTCAGCGCCTGATCCCAGCTCATGGGCGGAGCCTAGAGGCTGACTCGGGAATCAGCCGGACACGTCCATCCGCTGGGTGCCGATCACCCCGAGAAGGCGCAGCGCGCTCTCGGCCGGCGATCCCGGATCCGCCGTGTAGAGGATCACCTGCTGGTCGCGCTCGGGTACCGCGAGCACGTCGCAGCGCAGCTCCAGCACACCCACCGCCGGATGATCGAAAGTCTTCCTCAGGTGCGGCACCTCGGCCACCTCGCCGGCGGGCCACGACCGCGCGAACTCGGGGCTGTCGCGGAGCAGGTCGCCGACGAGCCGCCGGGTGGACCCGTCGCCCGGGTACCGCGCCAGCACGATGCGCATCTGCCCGACCGCGGACCGCAGGAACGCACCGTCGTCGAGCAGCCGCCCGATGACCGGCACCTTCACCCGGACCTGCGGCTGGTGGTACATCCGCAGCAGGTTCCGCTCCCCCGGCACCAGGGCCGAGAAGTCGCCGAACAGCGCCGCCCCGAGGCGGTTCCAGGCCAGCACGTCGTAGGCCGCGCCGAGCACCAGGGCCGCGGTGTCCGGGAGCCGCCCGATCAGTTCGCGGACGTGGCCGGGGACGTCGGAGGGCGGTCCGGGCGGGACGCTGAACGCCTCACCGGCCAGGGCGTAGAGGTGCCGGCGCTGCACGTCGTCCAGGCGCAGGGCCCGGGCCAGCGCGGCGAGCACCGGACGCGAGGGCAGCGACCCGCGACCCTGCTCCAGACGGGTGTAGTGCTGGGTGGAGACGTGGGCCAGGCCGGCGACCTCCTCCCGGCGCAGTCCGGGCGTGCGGCGCGGTCCGGCGACCGGCACCCCGGCGTCCTGGGGCCGGATGCGCTCACGGTGCAGACGCAGGAAGGCGCCGAGCTCTCGCTGGTTCACGCCTCCATCATGACCCGGGCGGGCGCCACGGTGAGGGGTGGTGAGGGGTACGGGCCGGGCCTGCCTGTTCCCGGCCGCCGGTTCCAGGCTGGCCGTCATGAGCACACTGCTGAACGACAAGGTCATCCTGGTCACCGGGGCCAGCCGGGGTATCGGCGCGGCGGCCGCGCGGCTGTTCGCCGCCGAGGGGGCCACCGTGGTGCTGGCCTCCCGGGGGTCGGCCGCGCTCGGGGAGGTCACGAACCAGATTGCGGACGCGGGTGGGCACGCCTCGTACGTGGTGGCCGATCTCGGGGTGGTCGCGGACATCGACCGGGCCGTCGCGACCACGATCGAGCGGCACGGCCGGCTGGACGGCGCCTTCAACAACGCCGGGGTCTCGATCCCGCCCGGCCCCGTCGGGGACACCTCCGAAGAACACTTCGACCTGGTGAACCGGGTCAACTACAAGGGCGTGTACTTCGCCGTGGCGGCCCAGGTGCGGGCCATGGCGGAAACCGGTGGGGCGATCGTGAACTGCAGCAGCATCGGCGCCCTGGTCGCGAACCCGGCCCTGCCCGCCTACGGCGCGGCCAAGCGGGCGGTGAACAGCCTGACCGCGAGCGCCGCGGTGGAGTACGCCGGTCAGGGCATCCGGATCAACGCGATCGCTCCCGGCCTGACCCTGACCGAGATGGTGGCCGACTGGGAGCGGGCCAGCCCGGGCACCATCGAGCAGGGCACGGCCGCCATCCCGATGAAGCGCCCGGCCCGCCCCGAGGAGATCGCCCAGGCCGCCGCCTGGCTGCTGAGCGACCGCGCGAGCTTCGTCACCGGCGTCGTGCTGCCGGTGACCGGAGGCCAGGCAATCTGACGCCGGCACCCCCTGACCTCTTCGTGATCATGCAGAAGTTTGCCTGATCACGAACAAGTGGGGGCCACGAACGCGGGTGGGGCGGACGACCGCTCATTGCTCCGTAGCGACTGAGCCGGCTCCCCCGGAGGCGAGGAGGGCGACCGAGGCGGCCACGACGTCCTCCATCAGGGCCGCCTGCCAGGCGGGCATCCGGTCGGCCGCCCACGCCCGCCAGGCGTGACCGCCCCAGGTGCCCAGCGCCGCACCGGCCGCCGCGGCCACGGCGGGCAGCACCACGTTGCGGTTCTGGCGGCGGGACAACGCCGTGGCCCCGGTGACGGCGGCGGCGAAACGGGGAGCCGCGCCCTGGGGCTGGGTACGGGCCGGGGTGGACGGCAGCTTGTCGGCCACCATCTCACCGGCCACCGTCGCGAGGGCCGCGGCCCGGGAGATCCCGGAGGCGCCCGAGCGCAGGGTGGGGGCGGCCACGCCGAGCGAACTGCGGCAGCCGGCGGCCGCTCCCAGGGCGACCGACCGCAGAAGGAGACCCGCGGACGCGGGCTCCACGTCGTCCTCCGTCGACGAGGTGGCCCGCAGGACCGACACCACCCCGATGCCGTAGCCGAGGTGGGGCCCGGCATCGCTGATCCAGTCGGTCACGCTCCAGGTGCGCGGTTCGGTCAGGCCGAGCAGCGCCGCCGGCCCGTCGGTGGCGACCATCGCGCCCGCCCCGACCGCGACGGCCTCCAGCGGCGCGGGCAACCGCACCCCGGCCGACCGCGCCGCGGCGGCCACCACCCCGACGGCCAGGCCGGTGGCGGTACCGGCGAGTGCGCCCAGGGCCGTGAGCCGGTGGGAGCGCTCGGCCGGGGCACCCGGGATGCTCACGCCGATCACGTCGCCGAGTCGTTCGACGGTCCGGCCGGGCAGGTCACTGGCATCGCGGCCGCGAGCGGCCAGGTCGGCGTAGCTGATGGCGTTGAGGACCGCCGTGCCGGCGGCTCCCGCCAGCAGCCCGCGGTTCAGGGTCGAGGTCATGCACACACCGTCACGGCTCGAAACCCGCTCGGCAAGCGGAAACCCGCCATCCACTCGTCTGTCGGAGTTCATCTGGCACCTGGATGCGATTCTCGTCCCTTCTGCGACAATGCGCGAACGGGCCCATCTTCGGGTGGCCCGTGACGGGTGGTGAACCGCCAGTGCTACCGGGAATTACGGGGAATTACGGGGAGACGTGGCATGACCGGTATCCGTGACAGTTATCAGTCCGACCTCCGTCGCGTCGACGAGATCCTGCTCCAGATGTGCGATCTCGCCGAGCAGTCGGCGCGCGGCGCGACGGCCGCACTGGTCGGTACCGATGTGGCGCGGGCCGAGCAGGTGATCGATCTCGACCGCGGCATGGACATGTTGCACCAGGGTCTGGAGAACCGCCTGTTGCGCATCATGGCCCGCTGGGCGCCCGTGGCCGGCGATCTGCGCTCCCTGCTCGCAGCCCTGCGGGTGGGTGCCGACCTGGCGCGGATGGGTGGCCTGGCCCGGCACGTCGCCGAACTGGTGCGGCGCCGGTACCCGCGCTGCGTGGCTCCCGGCGCCTCCCGCGACCTGGTGCGCGAGATGGGCGAGGTGGCCGTTGCGCAGACCGCGATGACCCGTGATCTGCTGGAGACCCAGGACGTGGGCCTGGTGGGCCGGATGGCGGCGGTCGACGACCGGATGGACAGCCTGCACCGCAAATTGCTGGCCACTCTGATCGATCCGGACTGGCCGCACGGTGTCGAACCGGCCGTCGACCTGACCCTGCTCGGCCGCTTCTACGAACGCTTCGGCGACCACACGGTCACCATCGCCCACCAGGTGCACTTCATCGTGCTCGGGTCTCTCCCGGAGCCGCGACCCCGGGAGAGCATCGAGTCACCAGTCATGTACCGTCCCGTCCGCCAGCCGGTTGAACGGTAGATAGGCGCGCTGGTACTCGTACTTCGCCGCCTGCTCGAGGTCGAGCTCCACGCCCAGACCGGGCTCGTGCCCCGGGTGCAGCAGCCCGTCGATGAACGTGAACGACTGCCGGAACACCTCGTCGGTGCGGGCGCCGTGCTGCATGTACTCCTGGATCCCGAAGTTGTGGATCGCCAGGCCCAGGTGCATCTGCGCGGCCAGGCCCACCGGGGAGATGTCGGTGGGCCCGTGCATACCCGACTTGATCTGGTACTGACTGGCGTAGTCGAGCACCTTCTTCAGGTGCGTGATCCCGCCGGTGTGGGTGACCGCGCTGCGCACGTAGTCGATGAGCTGCTCGCGGATGATCGTCTGGTAGTCCCAGACGCTGTTGAAGATCTCGCCGATCGCCAGCGGCGTGGTGGTGTGCTGCCGCACCAGCCGCAGGGCCTCCTGGTTCTCCGCCGGGGTCACGTCCTCCAGCCAGAACAGGTCGTACGGCTCCAGCGACTTGCCCAGCCGCGCCGCCTGGATCGGGGTCAGGCGGTGGTGGGAGTCGTGCAGCAGCGGCAGTTCCGGGCCGAACTCGTGGCGCACCGCCTCGAACACCGTGGGCACGTGCCGCAGGTACGAGCGGGTGTCCCAGTCCTCCTCGGCCGGCAGGTCACCGCGCTGCGCGGGCTCGTGGTCGTAGCGCCCGCCGTCGTAGGTGGCGTTGGAGGCGATGCCGTAGATCGACTTCAGCCCGGGCACCCCGGTCTGCACCCGGACCGCCCGGAACCCCTTCTCCTGGTGCTCGCGGATGCTGTCGAACAGCTCCGGCAGCTCCTTCCCCGAGGCGTGCCCGTAGGCCAGCAGCCCGTTGCGCGAGGCCCCACCGAGCAGCTGGTAGAGGGGCATCCCGGCGGCCTTGGCCTTGATGTCCCAGAGCGCGACGTCCACCGCCGCGATCGCCGCCATCGTCACCGGCCCGCGCCGCCAGTACGCGCTGCGGTACAGGAACTGCCAGGTGTCTTCGATGCGCGCCGCGTCGCGCCCGATCAGCAGCGGCACCACGTGCTCCTCGAGGTACGCCACCACCGCCAGCTCGCGTCCGTTCAGGGTGGCGTCGCCCAGCCCCACGATCCCCTCGTCCGTCTCCAGACGGAGCGTGACGAAGTTACGGTCGGGACTGGTGACAACGACTTCGGCCTTGACCAGTTGCACGGTTCTCCTTCGGGACTCCAGCGTCTTGAACCCGACGCTAGGCATCTCCAAGGAGCCCTGGCAAGAGTCAGCCGGCCTCCGGCGGATCCGGGGCGCCGTCCTGCACGTCGTGCGTGAAGAACGAGATCCGGCCGTTGGCCTCCAGCACCGCCAGCTCCACGTCGCGGATCCGCCGGATTCCCTGTTCCCGTGCCGAGGCGAACAGGTCGTTCACCGACATCCGTTCCCCGTTGAGCGCTTTCATGTCCGGCTCACCGTCGCGCACGATGATGATCGGCACCCCGTGAGTGATCGGCAGCAGCCGGCGCCAGCGCTGGTTGGCGTAGGAGACGCCCACCGTGATCACGGCGAAGGTGGAGACGGCCAGCAGCGCACCGGTGACCGAGTAGTCCTGCTGGGTCACCCCCTGCTGCACCATGTCTCCCATCGTGACGAACAGGATGAGCTGGAAGGTGCTCAGTTCCCCCAGCGTGGAACGGCCGACGGCCCGCGTGATGACCCACAGGAACACCCAGATGACGGCGGCGCGCACAACGATCTCCATCAGGGCACCAGCCTCGTGCGGTAGGCGACGCGGGTCATTTCCCGGCCGTCGATCAGCAGCGCGGTCTCGGCCTTCTCACCGTGCTGGCTGGAGGGCTGGATGTACGCGTCGAACTGCACGGTCAGGGTGTCACCCGGAGGCGGGGCGAACTGCTGGTAGACGTACCGGCCACCACTGGTCTCGGAGTCGGGTTCGGGCGTGAACCCCTGGGCCTCGAAGAGCGAGAAATAGTGGACGTCGGTGGCCAGGGTCACGGGTCCGTCGAAACCGCCCGGGTGGGTCACCGTGACCTGCCAGGGCGTGTCCAGCCCGGCCCGGGAGATCCAGGCGTGGGTCACCGAGAGGGTGTACCCGCCTCCCGCATCGGTGGACGCCGTGGTCGTGCGGGTGCGCACGCCCAGCAGCCCGGTGGCCCCGGTGACCACGAAGAGCGTGAGTACGGTGACCATGGCGCGGCGCACCGCCCGGCCACGCCGGTTCTGGTCGACCGTGCGCAGATCGGTCAGGGTGGAGATACTTTCACGGTCCGGGGACACGCGGGCGACGCTAGCGCAGGAAGCCCGGTTCGGCCCGTCATCCGGGCCCGGCGCGCTCCAGCAGGGCCGTGGTGGAGCGTCCGCGCACGTACGGCAGCAACAGCACCCTCCCACCCCAGCTGCGCACCAGCGCGGCCTCGGGCATCACCATCCCGCCGTAGTCGCCGCCCTTCGCCCAGATGTCGGGCCGCAGCCGGCCCAGCGCCCGCACCGGGTCGTCCTCGTCGAAAATTACCACGGCGTCGACGCATTCGATGGCCGCCAGCATCTGCGCACGCTCGTCCTGCGGCACCACCGGCCGCTGGGGCCCCTTCAGCCGCCGCACCGAGGCATCCGAGTTGAGCAGCACGACGAGTGTGTCACCGGCCCGGCGCGCGGCCTGCAGACAGGAGATGTGGCCGACGTGCAGCAGGTCGAAACAACCTCCGGTGGCGACGATGCGACCTCCTGCGGCCCGCACGCGGGCCACGTGCTGCTCGACGGCGGGCCAGCCCCGGGCAACCCCCTCATGAAGGACGACGTGGTCGGCGTGGATCGGTGGGTCCGGTACCGGCGTGGTCACCGGGTCGATGGCCAGGACGCGTCCGGCCGGCGCGAGCCGGGTGGGCGGCCGGAAGGACGCTGCGCCGCCCGCGGCCACCCAGGCCGACGCCTCCCCGACCGCAGCGCCGACCGCCTCGGAGAGGACTCGTCCTCTGCTCACCGCAACTGCCACGGAGGCAGCGAAACGGTCACCCGCACCGCACGGATCGCCTTGCGCCGCCGGGGCGGGCAGGTACAGCACCTCACTACCGGCCTGACCCAGGTAGGCGCCGTTCGCGCCGTCGGTGACGCAGACGGCCCGCACCCGCCAGCGGGTGCGCAGCGCATCGGCCAGGGACACCGGATCGGTCTCCCCCGCCTCGCCCCTCTGGATCGCCTCGGCGAGATTCGGCGTCACCAGCAGACATCCGGGCACCGGCGCTCCCCCACGCGGGTGCGGGTCCCAGATCACCGGCAGGCGCCGGGCCGCCCGGGCCAGCAGACGGCGGATCTGTGGATGCCGGGTGAGACCGGCCCCGTAGTCCGGAACCAGTACGACATCGGCCGTCCCCAGCACCTTTTCGACGATCCCCACCGAGGCGACCGGAGGCGACCCCGGTCCGCCCTCGTCCAGCCGCAGCAGGCTCTGCCCGGCGGCCCGCAGCCGGGTCTTGGTGCGGGTGGGGCCTCCCGGTTCCAGGGGAACCACCGTGACATGAGGCGCCAGAAGCTCTTCCAGACGCCGCCCGGCCTCGTCGCGGGCCAGCGGGGCGATCAGGGTCACGTCGATGCCCGGCGCCGCGCACAACAGCGCGGCCAGCCCGGCACCGCCCGGGCGCTCGACGGTGCACAGAGTGTCGAGCACCGGCACCGGGGCATCGGGGGCGATCCGGGTGACGATGCCGTGCACGTCGCGGTCGAGCACCACGTCCCCGAGCACCACGACGGACCGGTTCACCGGACCACCACCACCGGCTGCCGCAACCGGGCGTCCACCGCCGCGCAGATCGCATGCACCGCCACCAGATGCACCTCCTGCACCGTGGCCGTCGTGCGGGCATCGACGCAGATCGCCTCGCCCACAACCCCGGCCAGGGGATTGCCGCGGGGGCCGGTCAGGGCCCAGACCGTGAGGCCGCACTCGGCCGCCCGTTCCGCGGCCGCCAGCACGTTGGGGCTGCGGCCGCTGGTGGACAGCAGTACCAGCACGTCGCCCTCGCGCCCGTGGGCCTGCACCTGGCGGGCGAACATCTCCTCGGCGCCGTAATCGTTGACCAGCGCGGTCAGGGTCGAGGTCTCCGCGCTCAGGCACAGGGCCGAGAACGGCCGGCGCTCCTCGAGGAACCGGCCCACCAGCTCGGCGGTCAGGTGCTGGGCCTGCGCCGCGCTGCCCCCGTTACCGGCCACGAGCAGCCGGCCACCGGCCTGGAGGACCGCGGCCAGACGGCTCCCCCAGGTCTCCAGCAGGCCGGCCTGACGGTGCAGTGACCCCAGGCCCCGGGCCAGGTCCTCCAGGTGCCGGTCGAGCCAGGCACCCGGTGGCGGGGCGTCGTCGCGACCGGACCGCACCAGCGGAACCTTCGGGACTACAGGACGGATGTCGGCGGTCACGGCACCTCCAGGGCAGGCGGTCAGGGCTTCGTCCCCGCCCTGGGAAAAGTGTGGGCAGTTTTCGGCCCTACTCACCGGTCCGGTGCCGATCGCGGCATCACGGGTTGCCGATCGGTGCAGTGACCCGGAAGCCCCGAAACCTTCGAACGGCGTTCGACTGGCGTACCCCGGGGTATCTGACAGAGTCGCGAGTGGGACGAGATCTGTTGGATCTTGGCCAGTTCCAGCAGCCGGACTCAGCCGTGAAGCAACCGCGGATCCGTCGGACACCACCGTCACCACTGTGGAACGGAGACCGATGCGCGCCGTCACCTGGCAGGGCAAGCGAGACATCCGGGTTCAGGACGTACCCGACCCGAAGCTGCAGGACCCGACCGACGTGATCATCCGCGTCACCTCGAGCGGGCTGTGCGGCTCGGACCTTCACCTCTACGAACCCCTGGGTCCCTTCCTGGACCCGGGCGACATTCTCGGTCACGAGCCGATGGGCATCGTCGAGGAGGTCGGCCCGCAGGTCACGAAGCTGCGACCGGGCGACCGGGTGGTGATCCCCTTCAACATCTCCTGCGGCGCCTGCTTCATGTGCTCGCAGGGCCTGCAGTCGCAGTGCGAGACCACCCAGGTGCGCGAGCAGGGCATGGGGGCATCGCTTTTCGGATATACCAAGCTGTACGGGCAGGTTCCGGGCGGCCAGGCCGAATACCTGCGCGTACCGTTCGGCGACACACTGCCGATCAAGGTGCCCGAGGGCCCGCCCGACTCCCGGTTCCTCTTCCTCTCCGACGTGCTGCCCACGGCCTGGCAGGGCGTGGCCTACGCCGACGTACCCCGCGACGGATCGCTGGTGGTGCTCGGCCTCGGGCCGATCGGTGACATGGCCACGAGAGTGGCTCAGCACCAGGGAGTTCGCCAGGTCATCGGGGTCGACCTGGTGCCCGAACGCCTGGAGCGCGCCGCCGCGCACGGGGTGCACACCATCGACCTGAACCAGCACGGAGACGACGTCACCGCGCTGATCCGCGACCTGACCCACGGCCGGGGCCCGGACTCGGTGATCGACGCGGTCGGCATGGAGGCGCACGGCTCGCCCGGCGCCGCCCTGGCCCACAAGGCCACCGGTTTCCTGCCCAGCCCGGTAGCCCGCAAGATGATGCAGACCATCGGTGTGGACAAGCTGGCGGCCCTGCACCTGGCCGTCGACCTGGTGCGCCGCGGCGGCACGGTCTCGCTCAGCGGGGTCTACGGCGGGATGGCCGACCCGATGCCGATGATGACCATGTTCGACAAGCAGATCCAGCTGCGCATGGGGCAGGCGAACGTCTGGCGCTGGGTGCCGGAGATCCTGCCGCTGCTGCTGGACGGCGACCCGTTCGGCGTCGAGAGCTTCGCCACCCACACGCTGCCCCTGGAGCAGGCCCCGGACGCCTACGCCGAGTTCCAGAAGAAACAGGACGGCATGGTCAAGGTCGTCTTCCAGCCCTGATCGATCCGCAAAAAACCCATCCAGCACAGGAGTCACGTATGGCCACTCGCCGCAAGCCCGACCAGACCGCCCCCGAACCGGTCAGCCCCACCGGGGTGAAGACCGGGGACCTCGGGGCAGTCGACTCCCGCGCGCAGTCGGGCAACCACCTGACCACCGCCCAGGGCCTTCGGCTTCCCGACACCGACCACTCGCTGAAGGCGGGCGAGCGGGGCCCGACCCTCCTGGAGGACTTCCACCTCCGAGAGAAGATCACCCACTTCGACCACGAGCGCATCCCCGAGCGGGTGGTGCACGCCCGCGGCGCCGCCGCGCACGGCGTCTTCACCTCGTACGGCACCGGAGCGAGCATCACCCGGGCCGGGTTCCTGGCCGAGAAGGGCAAGGAGACCGAGGTCTTCGTACGCTTCTCGACCGTGCTGGGCTCGAAGGGCTCGGCCGACACGGTGCGCGACACCCGCGGGTTCGCCACGAAGTTCTACACCGACGAGGGCAACTTCGACCTGGTCGGCAACAACATGCCGGTGTTCTTCATCCAGGACGGCATCAAGTTCCCCGACATCATCCACGCGGGCAAACCCCAGCCCGACCGGGAGATCCCGCAGGCGCAGTCGGCCCACGACACGTTCTGGGACTTCGTCTCGCTGCACACCGAGGCCACCCACCACGTGTTCTGGAACATGAGCGACCGGGGCATCCCGCGGTCCTTCCGCACGATGGAGGGCTTCGGCGTGCACACCTTCCGGCTGGTGAACGCCGCCGGTGAGTCGCACCTGGTGAAGTTCCACTGGAAGCCGGTCGCCGGCGTCCACTCGCTGGTCTGGGAGGAGGCGCAGATCGCCGCCGGGGTGGACCCCGACTTCCACCGCCGTGACCTGGCCGACGCGATCGAGGCCGGGGCCTTCCTGGAATGGGACCTGGGCGTGCAGGTGCTGCCCGACGACGGCACCGAGACCTTCGAGGGGATCGACCTTCTCGACCCGACGAAGTTCGTGCCGGAGGAGCTGGCGCCGGTGCAGCTGCTCGGACGCCTCGCGCTGAACCGCAACCCCACCAACTACTTCGCCGAGACCGAGCAGGTCGCCTTCCACACCGGCCACCTGGTGCCGGGCATCGAGGTGACGAACGATCCGCTGATGCAGGCCCGGATGTTCTCCTACCTGGACACCCAGCTGACCCGGCTGGGCGGGCCGAACTTCAGCCAGCTGCCGATCAACCGGCCGCACGTGCCGGTGAACGACATGCTGCGCGACGGCATGCACCAGACCGCGATCCACACCGGGGTGGCGCCGTACCGGCCCAACAGCCTGGACGGCGGCCTGCCCGCCGTCGACCTGGAGAACGGGTACGTGCAGACGCCGCGCCGGATCGAGGGCAACGCGGTGCGGGCCAACCCGCTGTCGTTCGAGGACCACTTCACCCAGGCCGCGCTGTTCTACCGCAGCCTGACCCCGCTCGAGCAGGCGCACATCGCCGAGGCCTTCACGTTCGAGCTGGGCAAGTGCTTCGAGCAGAGTATCAAGGAGCGCGAGCTGACGGTGCTCGCGCAGGTCGACGCCGACCTGTGCGCGACGGTGGCCGCGGGCCTCGGCCTTCCCATGCCGACCGGCCTGACCGAGGTCGGCGAGGTCGAGCTCTCGCCCGCGCTGTCGCAGATCGTCGAGGTCCCGGGCCCGATCGCCGGGCGCAAGATCGGGGTGATCGTCGATGACGCCTCCGACCTCGGCGGGGTCAGGGCGATGCGCAAGGCGCTGCTCAAGCTCGGTGCCGAGCTCCTGATCATCGCCCCGACCGGCGGGTTCGTGGGGAAGGGGCGCTCGGGGGAGACCGTGCAGCGCACCCCCCTGACGGCTCGATCGATCGAGTTCGACGCGGTGCTGGTCGCCGGGGGCACCGCCCACGCGCCCGACATCAAGACGGTCGTGCTGCTGCAGGAGATGTACCGGCACTGCAAGGCGGTCGGGGCCTGGGGCGACGGCGTCGAGGTGCTGACCGCCTCCGGCATCCCCGCCGACGGCCCGGGCGTGCTGCACGGCGACAGCGCCGACAAGACCTTCATCGCCGAACTCGTCGCCGCGCTGGGCCTGCACCGGGCCTGGGACCGCGCGGACCTGGTGATGGCCAATGCGGTGGCCCCCGTGCGGGGCTGAGCCGCGCGTTCCACACATCACGAAACAGGAGAACAGCTTTGAGCGACCAATACACCTTCACCAACCCGGTCGAGCAGTACCGCATGCCGCAGCCCGACGAGCAGTACCAGGAGGGCCCGGGCCTCGACCAGGAGCTGAGCCCGAAGGCCGACCACGGTGAGAAGAGCTACCGTGGCACCGGCCGCCTGGCCGGCCGCAAGGCCCTGGTCACGGGGGCCGACTCGGGCATCGGCCGGGCCGTGGCCATCGCCTACGCCCGGGAGGGCGCCGATGTGGTGCTCTCGTACCTTCCGCAGGAGCAGCCCGACGCCGACGAGGTGACCGAGCTGATCACCCAGGCCGGGCGCCAGGCGGTGCAGGCACCCGGTGACGTGGCCGACGAGAAGTTCGCGCGGAGCCTGGTGCGCACCGCGGTGAAGGAGCTCGGCGGGCTCGACCTCGTGGTCAACGTGGCCGGCCGGCAGCAGACGCAGGAGAAGCTCGAGGACATCACCTCGGAGAGCTTCGATCTGACGATGCGCACCAACATCCACGCGATGTTCTGGATCATCCAGGAGGCGCTGCCGCACCTGCCGGCCGGGGCGGCGATCATCAACACCAGCTCGGTGCAGGCCTACAGCCCCTCCCCCACGCTGGTCGACTACGCCACCACCAAGGCCGCGATCAACACCTTCAGCAAGGCCCTGGCCCAGCAGCTGGCCCCGCGCGGTATCCGGGTGAACGTGGTCGCCCCCGGACCGATCTGGACGCCGTTGCAGGCCGCCGGCGGTCAGCCGCCGGAGGCTCTCCCGGAGTTCGGGCAGCAGACCCCGCTGGGGCGTCCGGGGCAGCCGGCCGAACTGGCGCCGGCGTACGTGTACCTGGCCTCGGCCGAGTCGTCGTACACCGTGGGCGAGACTCTCACCGTGACCGGGGGAATGCCCACGCCCTGACCGCAGGGGCGGTCGACAGGCTGGGAAAACCCCTTCTCCACCGGGTGCGACGCGTACTGCGCGTCGCACCCGGTGGAGAAGGGCACAGGCAACAGACTGCTGTCACACACGATGTGCGGTCCGTCCGGGGTCATTCCGTCACGACTCGGCACGCCTGCCGGCACGAAGAGCGAAGCGGAGCACCGACCGGATGACCACGAACCCCACCCTGCGACAACACCCGGTGGCTCCCGACCCCCGGGACCGGTCGGTCCGTGCGCTCCAGCAGTCGATGCACCAGCTGGTCCTGGCCCAGGAGGCACTGGCCGGGGACGACCTCCCGTCGGAGGAGACGATCGGCGCGGTGGCGGACGAGATCCGGGCCGCACAGGACGAGCTCGCCGGTCAGCTCGCCGAGATCAAGGCCGGCAACCGGTCCCGGCGGCTGGTCGAGGGTCTGCCCGTGGCGGTCCTGGCGACCACCCTCGAGGGCGGCATCGTCGAGGCCAACCCCGCGACGGAGCGCCTGCTGGCCACCCCGGTCCGCGCCCTCCAGCAGCGAAAACCGGTCTTCTCCTTCGTCCACCCGGCCGACCGCCGCCAGGCGCGGCAACTGCTGTACGCGTCCCTGACCGCCGGGACGCAGGCTTCGGGCGTCCTCCTGCTGACGCCCCGGGGCGCAGATGCCGTGCCGTGCCACGTGACCATCACCCGGCAGCAACCCGACGACCGTCCCGACGACCGTGAAGAAGCGCCGGTGCAGTGGATCCTGAAGCCGGTCACCCCCGACGCCCCGCCGCTGAGCAGCACCTACCGGACCGCGCTGGTGGACCTGTCGCGGCTCGGGGTGGGCGACGGCGACCTGCCCGGGCTGCTGCGCCGGGTGATCGAGCTGGCGATCCGGGCCGAGCCGCGGATCCAGGCCGGCTCCGTGCTGCTCGGTGACCCGGCCCAGCCCTCCACCGCGGTGTCCAGCTCACCCGACGCACAGGCCGGCGACGGTCTTCAGCACACGGTCGGCTCCGGACCGGTCTTCGCCGCCTACGCGCAGCTGGAGCCGGTGCTGACCCACGACCCGTTCACCGATCCGCGCTGGCCTCGCCTGGGCGAGAACATCCGGGACGGTGACGAGACCCCGTCCTGGCTGGCCCTGCCACTGCACCACGAGGACCGCGCCGTCGGGGTCCTGATGCTCTACGGCCACCCCGGCAGCCGGCTGCCGGAGCAGACGGCCGGGGAACTGGCCCCCTTCGTCGCCGCGGCCCAGACCCTGGTGCGGGACAGCGAGGCCCTGGAGAAGATGCGCGAGGTACAGCGCCAGCTGCACGAGGCCCTCGGCTCCCGGGCCTCCATCGACCAGGCCAAGGGCATGATCATGGTCACCCGGGGGTGCAGCGCGCAGGAGGCGTTCGCGTACCTGACGAAGATGAGCAACGACAGCAACCGCCGGGTGCGCGACCTGGCCCAGGCACTCGTGGACGAGGCGGCCCGCGCCGGCCGGTCCTCCTGACCGGCACCATGCACTAGGGTCGAAATCGCCCGAGCCGATGGAGGTAGGTCACGTGGCCGTGCGTGACGTCGTCGTCGTCGGTGCCAGCGCGGGCGGGGTGGAAGCCATCAGCGCCCTGCTGGCCCCGCTGCCGGCCGAGCTTCCGGCCTGTGTCCTGGTCGTCCTCCACACCCCGGCCTCCGGGGTCAACGCCCTCGCCACCATCCTGTCCCGGGCCACCGCCCTGAACGTGGTGCCGGCCACCGGCCAGACGCCGCTGCGGCGCGGTACCGTGATCGTCGCGCGTCCCGACCATCACCTGCTGGTGACGGGCGACCAGGTCGTCCTCACCCGGGGCCCGCGGGAGAACGGGCATCGCCCCGCCGTCGACGTGCTGTTCCGCTCGGCCGCCCGGGTCCTGGGGCCGCGGGTGCTGGGCATCGTGCTCTCCGGAACCCTGGACGACGGCTCCACCGGCCTGGTCTCGATCCGGCACCACGGCGGGATCGGGATGGTCCAGGCCCCGGACGATGCCCTGCATCCCGGCATGCCCACGAACGCGATCGACGCCGGCGCCCCGGAGTTCGTGCTGCCGGTCGCCGCGATGGCGGCCCGGCTCACCGAACTGACGGGCGTCGAGGTGCCCGACGCCCCGGACCGCGACGACGACCTGCTGACGCGGGAACTGGCCGTGGCCGCGCTGGACCCGGCGGCCCTTCACCGGTCCGATCCACCCGGCCGGCCCGCCGGTTTCGGTTGCCCGGACTGCTACGGCTCGTTGTTCGAGATCGAGGAGCACGGGCAGGTCCGGTACCGCTGCCGCGTCGGCCACGCCTGGTCGATGTCGAGCCTGCTGGCCCGCAGCGACGCCGCGACCGAGGGCGCGCTGTGGATGGCGTTGCGCGCCCTGGAGGAGAAGGCCGCGCTCGCCCGTCAGATGAGCGGCCGGGCCACCGACAGCGGGCAGAAACTGGTGGCCGCCCGGTTCGCCGACAATTCCACCGAGGCCTGGGAGGCCGCCGAGCTGGTCCGGCGGCTCCTGCTCCGAGGCCCGTCCCCCGAGATCGACCCTGCTGCGGAGAAGCTTTGAGCGACAACACGATCCCGCCGGCCGACGATCAGGGCGCCGAGTTCGAGCGTCTTCTGCAGTACCTGAAGGACGCGCGGCGCTTCGACTTCACCGGGTACAAGCGCACCAGTCTCATGCGCCGCGTGAACCACCAGATGCAGGCCGTCCAGGTGAGCTCCTACGAGGAGTACCAGGACTACCTCGAGCTGCACCCGGACGAGTTCACCAGCCTGTTCAACACGATGCTCATCAATGTCACGAGTTTCTTCCGCGACACCGAGGCCTGGGCCCATCTGCGCGGCGAGATCCTGCCGGCCCTGCTGGAACGCAAGGGCGCGGGCCCGATCCGGATCTGGAGCGCAGGCTGCGCCACCGGCGAGGAGGCCTACAGCCTGGCGATCTGCCTGGCCGAGGAACTCGGCGTCGAGCAGGTGCGCCGGCGGGTCAAGATCTACGCCACCGACGTGGACGAGGAGGCGCTGGCCGAGGCCCGGGCCGCCACGTTCCACGAGCGCCTCCTGCGCAACGTGCCCCGTGACCTGGTCGAGAAGTACTTCGAGAACTCCGGCCAGCGCTACACCTTCACCAAAGACCTGCGCCGCTCGGTGATCTTCGGCCGCAACGACCTGGTGCAGGACGCCCCGATCTCCCACATCGACCTGCTGCTGTGCCGCAACACCCTGATGTACTTCAACGCCGAGACCCAGGCCGGCATCATCCACCGGCTGCACTTCGCGCTGGAGAACTCCGGCGTGCTGTTCCTCGGCAAGGCCGAGATGCTGCTGACCCACGGCTCGGTCTTCACCCCGGTCGACCTGAAACGCCGCTTCTTCCGCAAGGTGGTGACCGGCGGCCGGCCCGAGCGCACAATGTTGCCCGGGCCGGGCCCGGTCCTGGCCGCGGTGGAGGGCAGCGACTACCACGGCCAGGTCCGGCAGGAGGCGCTGAACTCCAGCCCGGTCGCCCAGATCGTGCTGGACGCGGAGAGCAGGGTGCTGCTCAGCAACCAGCGGGCCAGTGCCCTGTTCGGCCTCACCACCCGCGAGGTGGGCCGACCGTTGCAGGATCTCGAGGTCTCCTACCGCCCGGTGGAGCTGCGGTCACACCTGAAGCAGGCCGTCTCCGACAAGCGCCCGGTCTGGGTCCGCGACGTCGAGTGGACGCGCAACGGCAGCACGGTGTGGCTCGACATCCAGCTGGTCCCGCTGCTCGACCGGGGCGGCCTGCTGCTGGGCACCAGCCTGCTCTTCACCGACGTCTCGCGGTACCGGCAGTTGCAGACCGAGCTGGAGTACGCGAACCGCCAGCTGGAGACCGCCTACGAGGAACTCCAGTCGACCAACGAGGAACTCGAGACCACCAACGAGGAACTCCAGTCGACGGTGGAGGAACTGGAGACGACGAACGAGGAGCTCCAGTCCACCAACGAGGAACTCGAGACGATGAACGAGGAGCTGCAGTCGATGAACGACGAACTGCAGTTCAGCAACACCGAGCTCCGCGAGCGCACCAGCGAGGTCTCCAGCCTGAACGGCTTCATGGAGATGGTGCTGACGACCCTGGAGGCCGGTATCGCCGTGGTCGACCACGACCTCCAGGTCCAGGTCTGGAACTCCGGGGCCGAGGAGCTGTGGGGCCTGCGGCAGGACGAGACCGTGGGGCGGCACCTGCTGAACCTCGACATCGGCCTGCCGGTGGAGCACCTGCGCCCACTGATCCGGCAGGCCCTGGGTGAGACGGGCGAGCGCGCCAGCGCTGTGCTCGATGCGGTGAACCGGCGAGGGCGCAGCATCCGGGTCGCCGTCACGGTCAGCGCACTGCACCAGCCGGACTCCCGGACGGCGGGCACGCTCGTCGTCATGACCACGGTCGAGTGACGCATCGGCCGGATCTGCGGTGCAATAGGGCCATGATCGAGGTCAAGCGACACATCCAGGCCCCCGTGCAGGACGTCTTCGCGGTTCTGTCCGACGGCTGGCTCTACGCCGGCTGGGTGGTCGGCGCCTCCCGGATCCGGGCGGTGGACGACGCCTGGCCGAAACCCGGCTCCAAGATCCACCATTCGGTCGGAGTGTGGCCGGCGCTCCTGGACGACGAGACCCAGGTGGTCGACTTCGTCCCGAACCACCGGCTGGTGCTGCAGGCCCGCGGCTGGCCGGTCGGCGAGGCCACGGTCTACCTCGAGCTCGAGGACGACGAGGACGGTGGTTCCCTGGTGCGCCTGCAGGAAGACGTCTCCTCCGGCCCCGGCAAGCTGGTCCCCCAGCCCGTCCGCCAGCTCAGCATCGCGCCGCGCAACACCGAAAGCCTGCGGCGGCTCGCCTTTCTGGCCGAGGGCGGGGCCTACCGCCGCTGACGCACCGCGGTGATCACCCCGGCGGTGAGGGCACCCAACGTGCCGAGCACCTCGTCCCCCAGGGTGTCGGTGTAGGCGGTGTCGAGCTCCGTGCCGCCCCGGATGAACGCGTAGTACTCCCCGATCTCCCAGAAGATCGCCATGATCGCGCCGACCCCGGCGACCAGGAGCACGATCTCCCAGCGCGGCCGCGCCGGCCCGCGGGTGATCAGCAGGCCGGCCCCGAGCCCGAGGAACATCCAGTTGACGAAGTGGTTGGCGTCGTCCCACCAGCCGACCGCGTCGTACAGGTTCAGCGTGTTGCCGGTGACGTCGACGAGGAACGGCAGCATGATCCAGGCGAACGCGGCCCACGGCGGGTCGTCCCGACGCTTCGTGGTGAGCCACCAGATCGCCGGCACCGTCAGCATCATCACCGGGTAGAGCACCAGGCGGGCCCCGAAGCCCTTGTCCTCGAACTGTTCCAGCCCGGAGGCGAAGAAGGTGGCCACCAGCAGCTGGCCCACGGTCAGCACCAGCAGCACGACGCAGACAAGCGCACCGGCCCCCGATCGGCCCACGGTCTCGTCCTCGGGCTGCTCATCAGTCATGCGGGCCAGTATTGCGTGATCTTGGACCGATCTGTCCGCTCCCGAGGGGGTAACTCAGGATGCGCCTGGCCAGGGCACATCTAAATTCTAAGGGAACGCGCGACGCGACCTTGGAGAAGCCATGAGCGTGACGAACGAGAGAGGCCCTCGAGCATGACATCGGCTGTTCCCGGGCCCGTCCCGACCCACCAGAACCCCCAGCAGGACAAGTCGGCCCCCGAACTGGTCCAGGACATCACCCGCCTGGTGCCGCAGCTCGCCCGTCAGGAGATCGAGCTGGCCAAGGCCGAACTCACCGAGAAGGCCAAGCACGCGGGCATCGGGGCCGGCGCCTTCGGCGGGGCCGGTCTGGTCGCCCTGTTCGGCACCGGCGTGCTGATCGCGGCGGCCGTGCTCGGCCTGGCCGAGGCGATGCCCGCCTGGGCCGCCGCGCTGATCGTGGCCGCGGTGCTGCTCGTCGTGGCCGGCGTGATGGCCCTGATCGGCCGCAAGCAGTTCCAGCAGGCCACTCCCCCCGTGCCGACCCAGGCCGTGGACAGCACGAAGCATGATGTCGAGGCCGTGAAGGAGAGTACGCACCGATGAGCGACGAGAACGGCAGCCGCAGCGCCGACGAGATCCGTGAGGACATCGACCACACCCGCGACGAGCTCGCGAACACGGTCGAGGCCCTCACCGCCCGCGCCGATGTGAAGACCCGGGCCACCGAGAAGGCTCACCAGGTGCAGGACACCGCCCGCACCAAGGCCCAGGAGGTGCAGGGCGCCGCGCGGGTCAAGGCCCAGGAGCTGAAGGCCAAGGCCGGCGAGGTTCAGCAGACCGCCAAGGTTCAGGCGGTCGCGGCGAAGACCGCGGTCACCGAGCAGTCGAAGGTCACCGGCGAGCAGGCCCGGGCCAAGGCCGGGCAGGCCCGCGTGATCGCGACCGAGAAGGCCCACGTGGCCCAGGAAGCGGTGCAGCAGCAGCATCGGGAGCGCCCCTGGCTCATCCCCGCCGTGGGCGGGGCCGCCGCCTTCCTGACCGGCTTGTTCGTGTGGCTGCGGCGACGCGGTAACTGAACCTTCCCGACGCCCCTGCTGTCAGCCCGACGTGGCCGGCGGCAGGGGCGTCGGCGCGTTCCGGGCCGGTCGCAGGCCGTCGAGGATCACCCCGATGACCCGCCGGTGAATCGCCGGGTTGCCCTTCAGCGCACCGAAATCAATACTGCTGACCGCCGCCATGGTGAGGGCGAGCAGGTCGCTGGGGTGCACGTCGTCCCGCACCGCCCCCGCCTCCTGACAGCGCAGCAGCATCCGCTCCAGCGCCTCCCGCATGAACTGCTGATGCCGACGGATCACGGTCACCACGTGATCGTGTGAGCTGGCCCGGGCCCAGCCGACGCTCTCCGCGTAGCCACCGACGACGAACTCGCGAAAGCCCCGGTCCTGCGAGAAAAGATGCACGCCCCCCTCGAAGAACTCGACGAAGCCCGTCCACGGGTCCGCCTCCTCGATCGCCCGCAGCACGTCGGTCTGTGACTGCCGGAAGCGGATCTCGAACGAGGCCAGGATCAGCTCGTCCTTGTTCGCGAACCGCCGGTACACGGTGGCCACACCCACCCCGGCCCGGGCCGCGACGTCTGCCAGCGTGGCCCCCAGCCCCTGGTCGGCGAAGACTTCCCCGGCCGCCTGCAGGATCCGGTCCGTCATGTTCCCACCAGGTTCCGCAGACGCGGCGGCCCGCCCGGACGAAGTACTCACGAGTTCAGCCTAGCAATGCGGAACAACTATTCCGCTATGGTGGAGCCAATGCGGAACAGCTATTCCGCTCCACCACGCCTTCGAAAGGCAGGACATGTCCGACCGTTCGCCCCTGGCGGCCAGCACCAGCGCACCGGCGGGTCGCCAGCAGTGGCTGATCCTCGGTGTCATCTCGATCGCCCAGTTGATGGTCGTGCTCGACTCGACGATCGTGAACATCGCCCTGCCCGCCGCGCAGACCGACCTGGCGTTCGACGACGCGCAGCGTCAGTGGGTCGTCACCGCGTACTCCCTCGCCTTCGGCAGCCTCCTCCTGATCGGTGGCCGGCTGAACGACATGTTCGGCAGCAAGCTCGGATTCCTCGTCGGCCTGGTCGGCTTCGCCGCGGCCAGTGCCCTCGGCGGCTGGGCCCCCAGCTACGAGGTCCTGATCGTGGCCCGCGCCGCGCAGGGTGCCTTCGGCGCGCTGCTGGCCCCCGCCGCCCTGGCCATGCTCACGGTCACTTTCGCCGCCTCCTCGGACCGCGGTAAGGCATTCGGCATCTTCGGCGCTGTCGCCGGTTCCGGTGCGGCGGTCGGCCTGCTGCTCGGCGGCACGCTGACCGAGTACCTGTCCTGGCGCTGGTGCCTCTACGTGAACGTCTTCTTCGCCGTCCTGGCCGTGATCGGTGGCCTGCGCCTGCTGCCCGCGAACGAGCGCGAGAGCGGCAAGATGTCGTTCGACTGGCCCGGGTCGGTGCTCGCGGTCGCCGGGATCTTCTTCGTCGTCTTCGGTTTCGCCCGGTCCGAGACCGAGGGCTGGAGCGATCCGGTCACCCTGGCCGGCCTGATCGCCGGCATCGGGCTGGTCATCGGTTTCGTGGTGGCCGAGCGCCTGGTCCGGCACCCGCTGCTGCCGATGAACATCCTCCTCGACCGGGTGCGCGGAACCTCGTACCTGGTCATGCTGATCGCCGCGATCGGGATGTTCGCGGTGTTCCTGTTCGTCACCTTCTACGTGCAGCAGGTACTCGGGTACACGCCGATCACATCGGGTTTCGCGTTCCTGCCGATGGTCGTCGCGATCGGTGTCAGTGCTCAGTTCAACGGCACCCCAGCCTTCCAGAACAACCTCGGCCCGAAGATCCAGGTCGGGGTGGGCGCCCTGCTCGCCGCGGCCGGCATGCTGCTGTTCACCGGCTTCGGAGCCGACAGCAGCTACCTCACCGCGCTGCTGCCCGGTCTGGTGCTGTCGGGCCTGGGCCTGGGCTGCATCTTCGCCGTCGCGATGGGCTCCTCCACGATGGGCGTCGAGGCCCACCAGGCCGGTGTCGCCTCGGCCACCGTGAACACCGCCCAGCAGGTCGGTGGCTCGATCGGCGTCGCCCTGCTGAGCAGCGTCTCGGCGTCCGCCGCCACCGACTACGCCGCCTCGCACGCCACCGCGGCCGACGTGATGATCCAGGCCCAGCTGGCCGCCTACGACGCGGTCTTCATCTGGTCGGCGGTCTTCTTCGCGGCTGCCGCGCTGGTCGCCTTCGTGCTGTACCCCTCGCGCCGGGTCACGGCGCAGATGGCCGCGCAGAACGAGAACGTCGCGGTCCACATGTAAGAGCAGGAACAGAAGGGAGGACGCGTGGGTGCCCCCACGCGTCCTCCCTTCTGTTCTGCTGACGGTCAGCGCTCGAGCGCCTTCGCCCGCTTCTCACTGATCTGCCGCATCTTCCCGGCCACCCGGATCGAGTCGAGCGAGCCGCCCTCCCGCACCGCGTCGGCCTTCGCCGTGCGGCTGCGGGCCGCTCGACGTGGCCGCTCGACGTGGCCGCTCGACGTGGCCGCTCGACGGGCGCCGCCGGCTGGACGACGAGCCGGCCGAGCGGGGCGCGGTGAGCGCGGCCCGGGAGGGTGGCGCCACCTGGTGGCTGGAGTTCGTGGCGCCGGGCGCACCGACGACATGCGGGAGGCCGTTCTCCGGGGGCCCGTGCGGCCCTGACCCTTTCTGCCCGTACCGGCGCAGGCGGGCACAAGGTCACATACCTGCTGGTAGGGGGTCTTCTCGACCGGCGGTGGCGCCTGCCCCGTGACACGGTGACCCTATGTGGGGATCGAAGAAACAGCAGAGCAGCCCGGACGATCTTCCTCCCGAAGACCCGGCCACGTCGCCCGCCCAGTTGCCGAAACACTCCTGGATGCGGGTGCTCAAGGGCGCGGGCAAGGAGTTCTCGGACGACAACCTGTCCGACGTGGCCGCGGCCCTCACGTATTACGGCATCCAGGCGCTGTTCCCGGCCCTGCTGGTGCTGATCTCGCTGTTCGGGTTCCTGTCCGACCAGGCCATCGACGACCTCCGGAAGAACCTCGGCGAGGTGGTGCCGGGCTCGTTCCAGGGCACCCTCGACAGCATTCTCGGCCAGGTCGGGAACAAGCCGTCCTCGGCCGGTATCGCCTTCGTCCTCGGTCTGGCGACGGCCCTGTGGTCGTCCTCCGGATACGTCGCCGCCTTCATGCGCGCTTCGAATGTCGTGTACGACATCCCCGAGGGCCGGCCGATCTGGAAGACGCTGCCCACCCGCATCCTGACCACCGTGGTCATGGTGGTGCTTCTGCTGCTGGCCGTGGTCATCGTGGTCTTCACCGGCCCCGTGGCCGAGCGCGCCGGTGACCTGCTGGGTCTCGGCAGCGCCGCGCTCACCACCTGGAGCATCGCGAAGTGGCCGGTGCTGTTCCTGATCATGATGCTGGAACTGGCCATCCTGTACTGGGCCACCCCGAACGCCAAGCAGGGCTTCAAATGGGTCACCCCGGGCGGTTTCCTGGCCGTCATCCTGTGGCTGATCGCCTCCGCCGGGTTCGGTTTCTACGTCTCCAACTTCTCCAGCTACGACGCCACCTACGGCACCTTCGCCGGTATCGTCATCTTCCTGGTCTGGATGTGGATCTCGAACCTGGCGATCCTGCTGGGCGCCGAGTTCAACGCCGAGCTGGAACGCGCCCGGGCCGAGCACGACGGCCTGCCCGAGGGTGCGGAACCTTATGTCCCGCTGCGTGACACCCGGAAACTGAACGAGGACGAGCTGGCCGAGGTCGAGGGCTCGCGCAAGCACCTGCGGCCCGAGCGGGGCGGCGACTCCGGCAGCGTATGACCCAGCGTGACCGCGAAGATCCACCGTTGCTCCGAAAGGGTGGACGCGCGGCGTGAGGTTCACCGGACCTGCGGTGTCCGACGACAACCGGTCTGACGAGTTGTCACACCGGTCCGTCGGACGCCGCACTTTCGTGGCAAGAGACGAGACTCTTCCCCGAGAGGACGTCCATGTCTGCCGTCGCAGCGTCGTCGGCGCCACGTCGCGCCACGTCTCCCGCCGCGTTCTTCGCCAACCTGAGCCTGCTGAAGAAGATCTTCAGCCTGATCATCGTGGCCACCTTGCTGGCCGTCGGGATCGGGGCGATCGGCCAGCGGACGACTCACTCGGTCCAGTCGACGAGCGACGAGATCGTCGAGGTCACGGCGAAGCGGGTCTCGAGTGCCCTCCAGGCGCGGATCGAGTTCGCCAGCCTGCGGCGTAACATCCTGCTGGCTGCCCTGACCACGGGTGACACCTCGACGACGGCTCAGAAAGACGTGTCTGACAGCTTCGACGCGGTCACGGCCGGGCTCAGCGACCTGTCCGCCAGCGGGCTGGACAGCGAGGACAGCACTCTGCTGGCGGCCGACGTCACCAACCTGGCCGCGGTGAAGCAGCTGTACACCGAGAAGATCCTGCCGCAGATCGGCCAGGACAACCTCAGCGGTAAGCAGTATCGCGATCTCGGCACCTACATCGCCGGAGACTTCGCCACCGCCGCGACCAAGGTCTCCTCCGGTTTGAACACCCTCGGCACCAATGCCGATGCCGACATGGCCGCCGCCGCCGCAGACGCCAAGTCCTCCGCCCACCGGCAGATCATCCAGGCCTGGATCATCATCGCGATCGGCATCCTGCTGATGATCGCGTTCGGCTACTGGATCACGCGGATGATCGTCTCCACCATCAGCCGGGTGCGCGACGGCCTGATCGCCCTGGCCGACGGCGACCTGACCAAGACCGTTCCGGTGACGAACACCGACGAGGTCGGCGAGATGGCGGCCGCCCTGAACCGGGCCAGCTCTTCGCTGCGCTCGGCCATGGAGGACATCCGCACCAGCTCCACCACCCTGGCCGGCAGCGCCGAGGAACTCAGCGTCGTCTCCGCCCAGGTCGCCTCCAACTCCGAAGCGACCTCCACCCAGGCCATGAGCCTGTCCGCCACCTCCGCCCAGGTCTCCGGCAACGTCCAGACCGTCGCCGCCGGCACCGAGGAAATGTCCGCCAGCATCCGCGAAATCGCCAACTCCTCCGCCGAAGCGGTCCGGGTCGCCGCCGGTGCCGCCACCGAAGCCGCCTCGGCCACCCAGACGGTCGGCAAGCTGGGCGAGTCCAGCGAGGAGATCGGCAACGTGGTCAAGGCCATCACCTCGATCGCCGAGCAGACCAACCTCCTGGCCCTGAACGCCACCATCGAAGCGGCCCGGGCCGGTGAGGCGGGCAAGGGCTTCGCGGTCGTGGCCGAGGAGGTCAAGCAGCTGGCGCAGGAGACCGCCCGGGCGACGGAGGACATCAGCCACCGGGTCGAGGCCATCCAGGCCGACACCCGCGCCGCCGTCAATGCGATCGACCACATCTCGCGGACCATCGAAGACGTCAACTCGTACCAGACGACCATCGCCTCGGCCGTCGAGGAACAGACCGCGGTGACCTCCGAGATCGCCCGCAGCATCGACGAGACCGCCCGCGCCGCAGGCCGCATCGCCTCCGACGTCGACGCCGTCTCGCACGCCTCGCAGTCCTCCACCACCGGCATCGCCGAGGCCCAGCGCGCCGCCGGCGACCTGGCCCACGTAGCCGGCAACCTCAACGAGCTCGTGGCGCGCTTCCGGATCTGAGAACAGCGGTGAGGGGAAACGGCGGTGGGGCTCCCCACCGCCGTTTCGCGTGGTGGCCATGATCGGCCCAGCGTGATGTTCGCCGGGCCGATGTTGGACCGAATGCGTGAGACGACAACAGTTTTCTCACCGCCGGTGGCGTTTCGTCGACAACTGCCTTGACACGTTGTTACAGCAGTCCGTCAGACGCCCGAAAGAGTGGCGGGGACGCGACACATTGCCCGAGAGGACGTCCATGTCTGCCGCCGAAGTGCCGACGGCTCACCGCCGTTCCATGTCTCCCGCAGCATTCTTCGCGAACCTGAGCCTGCTGAAGAAGATCTTCAGCCTGATCGTCGTGGCCACCCTGCTCGCTGTCGGGATCGGTGTGATCGGGCAGCGGGCCGTCAACTCGGTCTCCGACGCCAGCAACCGGATCGTGACCGTCAACGCCCAGCGCGCGGTGGTCGCCCTCCAGGCCCGCTCCGAGTTCGCCGGCATCCGGCGCAACATCCTCCTCACCGCTCTGAGCGACGGCGCGGCCGGAGACAAGGCCCAGACCGCCGTCGCCGACGGCTTCACCTCGGTCTCCGCCAAGTTGGACGTTCTCGCCGCGAGCGGCCTGGACGCGCAGGACACGGCCACGCTGGCGTCGGCCAAGACGCAACTCGCCACGGTGCAGAAGCTCTACACCGACGAGATCGCCCCGGTGACCACGCAGAACAACCTGACCGGCGACCAGTACCGCACCATCGGCGCCCTGGTGACCGGTGACTTCTCGACCCAGGCCGACAAGGTGCGCGACGACCTGAACCTCCTGGCCGACAACGCCGTCGCCGACATGAGCGCCGACGCCAAGAGCGCCGACAACTCGGCCCACTCCTCGGTCGTCCAGGCCTGGATCATCATCGCCATCGGCGTGCTGCTGATGATCGCGTTCGGCTGGTGGCTGGCGCGCATGATCGTCACCAACGTGCTGCGGGTGCGGGACGGACTGAAGTCCCTCGCCGAGGGCGATCTGACCGTCACCGTGCCGGTGAGGAGCCGGGACGAGGTCGGCGAGATGGCCGGCGCGCTGAACCAGAGCACCGCGTCGCTGCGCTCGGCCATGGAGGACATCCGCACCAGCTCCACCACCCTGGCCGGCAGCGCCGAGGAACTCAGCGTCGTCTCCGCCCAGGTCGCCTCCAACTCCGAAGCGACCTCCACCCAGGCCATGAGCCTGTCCGCCACCTCCGCCCAGGTCTCCGGCAACGTCCAGACCGTCGCCGCCGGCACCGAGGAAATGTCCGCCAGCATCCGCGAAATCGCCAACTCCTCCGCCGAGGCCGTCCGGGTCGCCGCGGGCGCCGCCACCGAAGCCGCCTCGGCCACCCAGATCGTCGGCAAGCTGGGCGAGTCCAGCGAGGAGATCGGCAACGTGGTCAAGGCCATCACCTCGATCGCCGAGCAGACCAACCTCCTGGCCCTGAACGCCACCATCGAGGCCGCCCGGGCCGGCGAGGCCGGCAAGGGCTTCGCCGTGGTCGCCGAGGAGGTCAAGCAGCTCGCCCAGGAGACCGCCCGGGCGACGGAGGACATCAGCCACCGGGTCGAGGCCATCCAGGCCGACACCCGCGCCGCCGTCAATGCGATCGACCACATCTCGCGGACCATCGAAGACGTCAACTCGTACCAGACGACCATCGCCTCGGCCGTCGAGGAACAGACCGCGGTGACCTCCGAGATCGCCCGCAGCATCGACGAGACCGCCCGCGCCGCAGGCCGCATCGCCTCCGACGTCGACGCCGTCTCGCACGCCTCGCAGTCCTCCACCACCGGCATCGCCGAGGCCCAGCGCGCCGCCGGCGACCTGGCCCACGTAGCCGGCAACCTCAACGAACTGGTCGGGCGCTTCAAGATCTGAGAACGCACGGCGGTGGGCTCCCGGGGAGCCCACCGCCGTCGTCGTTTGCGGACGACGGGGAAGCACTCCGGCCGTCCGTTGGTTGGCTGCATCATGAGTCTTCTGTTCTCGCCACTCACCCTGCGCGGCGTCACCGTGCCGAACCGTGCCTGGGTCTCCCCGATGTGCCAGTACTCCAGCGAGAAGGGGCACCCGACCGACTGGCACCTGGTCCATCTCGGCTCCCTGGCCCGCGGTGGGGCCGGGCTGGTCATGCAGGAAGCCACCGCGGTCGTGTCCGAGGGCCGGATCTCGCCGCAGGACGCCGGGATCTGGAACGACTCCCAGGCCGTCGACTACGAGCGCATCACCCGGTTCGTGAAGGAGCAGGGCTCGGTGCCCGCGATCCAGCTGGCGCACGCGGGCCGCAAGGCCTCGACCTACGCGCCGTGGCGCGGGCGGGGCTCGGTGCCGGCGGCCGAGGGCGGCTGGAAGACCGTCGCGCCGTCCGAGAACGCCTACAACGGCTTCGACGTGCCCGCCGAGCTGGCGGTCGACGACATCCCGGCCCTGGTGCAGGCCTGGGCCGACGCGGCCCGGCGCGCGGTGTCGGCCGGGTTCGAGGTGCTCGAGGTGCACGCCGCCCACGGCTACCTGCTGCACCAGTTCCTCTCCCCGCTCAGCAACCTGCGCACCGACTCCTACGGCGGCGACCTGGCCGGGCGCTCCCGGCTGCTGATCGAGATCGTCGACGCCGTGCGGGCCACGATCCCCGACAGCACTCCCCTGCTGGTGCGGGTGAGCGCGACCGACTGGGTGCCGGAAGGGCTCGACGTGGACGAGGTCGCCCAGGTCGCGACCACTCTCAAGGACCACGGCGTCGACCTCGTCGACGTCTCCAGCGGCGGCAACCACCCCGACCAGAAGATCACCGTCGGCCCGGGTTACCAGGTGCCCTTCGCCGCGAAGGTGAAGCAGGCCAGTGGGCTGCCCACCGCGGCCGTCGGCCTGATCACCGAGCCGAAGCAGGCCGAGCAGGTGCTGGCCGAGGGGTCCGCCGACGCTGTCCTGCTGGCCCGGGTGCTGCTGCGGGAGCCCAGCTGGCCCCAGCGTGCCGCCGCCGAACTCGGCGACGACCTGCCCTGGCCGCCGCAGTACGTGCGCGGCCGTTAGCCACCTCCCTGTTCGTGATCATGCAAAACCTCCCCGGGGAGGTTTTGCATGATCACGAACGAAAGGGCCGCCGGGCGAACGGGTGATCCAATGCGTCCCCACCCACCACCGTCCGTCACGACCAGGAACTGGCGGAGCGTGACGTTGCCACCGCGTAGTGCAGGAACGCCCGGATTTTCACGTGCTGTCGCTCACAGCAGACCCTTACAGCTTGCGGAGCGTAGTCGCCGCCAGATAGGACCACTGAGAGTCCTGATGACCGCATCAGTTGGGCGCCATCGAGACCGACAACCAAGTGAGACCTACGGCTCCGCTCAGCCCAGCCACCGAAGGCCCGCCGGCGCCGCGCAGCACGCTTGCTCGCTCGACAGAACAGCCCTCGTGGCCGGAAGGAAACGCAACCGTGAGCAATCTGGACACCGTCCTCAAGGAAGCCATGATGATCGACGGCGCCATCGGCGTCGCTCTGGTCGACTACACGAGCGGCATGACGCTCGGCCAGGCCGGGGGTGCCGTCCTGGACCTCGAGGTGGCGGCTGCGGGTAACACCGAGGTCGTGCGCTCGGAGATGCGCACCATGGAGGCCCTGGGCATGCGTGAGGGCATCCAGGACATCCTCATCACCCTGACCACGCAGTACCACCTGATCCGTCTCATCAACGGTCAGGCCGGCGCGGGCCTCTTCCTGTACCTGGCCCTGGACAAGGGCCGCTCCAACCTCGCCATGGCCCGCCACAAGCTGGCCCTGCTGGAGCGCAACATCCAGATCTGAGGCACCACCCCACGAACGGCGCCCGGCTCTTCGAGTCGGCGCCGTTTCTGTTTTGCCCGGCGGAACCGCCCGGCGATCAGGGTTTTCCTACTGAACGCGCGCTGCACCGAATGAGTGTCGGTGCAGCGCCGCACCGGCTTTGACGGGACTTAAGTCCCTACGCAGGCCGCGTTCGGACGGTCACCGTGAGCAGTGGCCGGACGTCAGGTGTCGGAGGTGGGGGGCAGGCCCCCAGTTCCATGCGGAAGGAAATGCAGCGTGTCCAACATCGAGATCATCCTCAAGGAAGCCATGCAGATCGACGGGGCCATCGGCGCCGCGCTCGTGGACTTCACCAGCGGCATGACCCTCGGCCAGGCCGGCGGCAACGGTGCCCTGGACCTCGAGGTCGCGGCCGCGGGCAACACCGAGATCGTCCGCGCCAAGATGCGCACCATGGAGTCGCTGCGGCTGCGGGAAGAGATCGAGGACATCCTCATCACCCTCGACACCCAGTACCACCTGATCCGGCTGATCCGCGGGCAGGCTGGCCACGGCCTGTTCCTGTACATGGCCCTCGACAAGCGCCGCGCCAACCTCGCCCTGGCCCGCCACAAGCTGGCCAACCTCGAGCGCACGATCGAGATCTGATCCTCCCGGACAGCGAGATGGAGGACGACGTACCCGGCCGGGTACGTCGTCCTCCATCTCGCTGTGAACCGCCCGACAACCCCGCGAAAAGCCCGGGAGCGGCGCTTAAACTGGCGGGTATGCCTGCCCTCAACGAACCCGTCGTCCCGGCCGGTTCCTGGTCGTCCGGGCCCCAGCCGCAGATCGAGGGCGACGGTCTGCGGCTGCGCCCGTGGCGGGCGGGGGACGAGGCGTTCCTGGTGGGAGCCTACGCCGACCCGGCGATCCAGCGCTGGCACACCTTCTCGCTGGACGACGAGCAGGACGCCGCCGGCTGGATCGAGCGGGCCAACCGGAAGTGGCTCACCGAGCGGGGTGCCGACTGGGCCGTGACGGACGGCGAGAACCAGCTCGCCCGCATTGCTTTCCGCACCCTCGACCTGGAGTACGGGGACGCCGAGGTGGCCTACTGGGTGGCGCCGCAGGCCCGCCGGTCCGGGGTCGCCTCCCGCGCGGTCACCGTTCTCGCCGACTGGGCCGGCAAGGCCGGCCTGCACCGTCTGACGTTGCAGCACTCCACCTTCAACGAGCCCTCCTGCGGCGTCGCGCAGCGCTGCGGATTCGCTCTGGAGGGCACCGCCGTGCGGGCCCTGCGGCACGCCGACGGCTACCACGACATGCACCTGCACGCCCGTCTTCTCGACTGAGCTTTCAAGGTCGCGACGACTTCTGCCGACATCCGGCAGGACGACGCGACGGGGGTCAGCGGTGACGGAAAGACGCAGAGGGGGGCGGGGTGCCCCGACGGTACGCGCCGCGGTGTTCGGTTCCCTGGCCTTCGTGCTGGTGCTCACGCTCGCCATGGCGGTGCTGTCCCTGGCCACCCTGCAACGGGTGGTCGACCGCAAGGACCGGGTGATCGAGCACGACACCGCGCTCGTGCTCGAGGCCCGCACGCTGATGGACATCCGCGACGCCCGGGCCGCCGCCAACCGCGGATACCTGCTCTCCGGCCAGGGCAAGTACCTGGGCGAGCAGTACCGCCAGGACGAGCTCTTCGCCCAGCAACTGACCCTGCTGCGGCAGACTGTGGACACCGCGCACGGCCGCGACCTGATCGCCGAGATTCAGCGACTGCAGGCCGACTTCGTCGATCTGGACGCCGGCCCGGTCAACCTGAAGCAGTCGGGCGCCGGTAACACCGACGTGGTGCGCGCGTGGGAGAGCATCGACGGCGCGCGGATACAGACCACGGAGTCGATGAACGAGCTCTTCACCTACCTTCAGGGTCTGGTGGAGGAACGGGAACAGGCCGCCACCCGGGTGGCGCACGTCGGCATCGTGCAGATCGTCATCTCCTTCCTCGTCATCCTGATCGGAGCCACCACGTCGGCCGGGATGACCGTGCGGCTGGTGCGCCGGCGGGTGATGACCGCGGTCCGCTCGGTGCAGGTGTCGTCGGCCGGCCTGCGCAGCAGCGCCAAGAAGCAGGCCGAGGGGGCCAGTGAGCAGGCCAGCTCGGCCGCGGAGATCTCCACGACCGTCAAGGAGATGCTGACCGAGTCCCGCCGGATCGCCGAGGGGGCCCAGGACGTGGTCGCGGCGGCGGGACAGACGGCCGACGCGGGACGACAGGGCCGGGACGTCGTGCTGGCCACCCAGTCGTCCATGAACCGCATCCGGGCCCACTCCGGCTCGGTCGACCAGCACATGGACGACCTGACGACCAAGGCCCGGCAGATCTCCGGGGTGGTCGAGATCGTCTCCGAGCTGGCCGAGCTCACCAACATCGTGGCGATCAACGCCAGCATCGAGGCGGCCGGCGCGGGGGGCGACGCTGCCCGGTTCGCCGCCCTGGCCGACGAGATCCGCGGCCTGGCCGACCGGGTGGGAGGATCCACCCGGGAGATCGGCGAGCTGGTGCAGTCGGTGGCCGGCGCCGTCGACGACACCCGCCGGGTCAGCCGGGAGGCCTCGGACGTGGTCGAGGCCGGTGCGTCCCACGTGATCGAGGCGGTGGAGAGCTTCGAGGAGATCGTGGCGCTGGTCGCCAGCACGATGGAGTCGGCCCGCCAGATCCAGCGTTCCACCAGCCAGCAGACGATCGCCGTGGAACAGACCGACCTGGCGATCTCCGCGATGGCTGCGGCCACACGCAACCATCAGGTGGCGGCCGGCGACACCCGCTCCACGGCCGAGGAGCTGGCCGTCCTGTCGTACCGTCTGGGCACGCTGGTGGAGAGTTCCCCGGAGGAAGCCCGGTGACGGGGCCGGACGGGTGGTCACGCCCGCCTGTTTCCCGTACCGCTACTTGAAGCAGTTAACACCCACGGCGACCGTGCCGACGGAGCCCCCGATCTTTCCCCCTCACCGGAGAGTGGAGGAGCCGTCATGGAAACGGTGACCTATCCGTACGCGGGTAAACGCTCGGTCAAGAACAACGACCAGGCCCGCGAACGGGCCAAACGCCAGCTCGGCCCCCAGACCCTGATCTCCCACATCGGCTGGAAGCACGAGGACGGTGACACCCTCTGCGTCGTGGAGTATCTGACGCCGGCCGAGGCCGCCGCCCACGACCGCGCCCCGAACACCCGGAAGTCCATGGCGGGCCAAGACTGCACACCTGCCGATGTGCACAACGCCCTTCTCGAGATGGGCGGTACCGCCACCGTTCACGACCTTGCGCTGGCCCTCGACCTGGACGTCGTGTGGCTCACCCGTCAGATGGAACGCCAGGACTGGCGCCTGGAGATCGGCGCCTCGGGCGGCTTCGCCGGTGAGCTCACCGAACTGGCCCTCGACACCACCACCGCCGGGTACATCCAGACCCCGCCCGCGGTGCCCCACCGGACCACGCTCCGTGAGATGCCGGGTGTGATGGCCGCCGCCGTGGCCCGATCGGTGATGCGCACGTCGCGCGTCTCCTGAAACCCTCGCCGACCCCGGTCCGGCGCTCGCTCAGTCGCTCTTGCGCAGACCCCGGTCCATCAGCGTGATGAGCCACTCGAAACTCTCGTCGACGTCGGCGGCCCACTGAAAACCGTTCCCGGCCTCGATGGTCGCGAACCCGTGCAGAAAGCTGCGCAGGGCCCGCAGGGCGTGCGTCATCTCGCCGGGCGGCACGTCGTACGCCCGCAGCACCGCCTTGAGCGCCGCCATGAGGCGCACGCTGGCCGCCGCCATCGGGTCGTCCGGGCCGGTCGGCTCCATCCCCACGGTGGCCGCGTACCGGCCCGGGTGGGCGACCACGTACCCCCGGAAGGCCCGTGAGGCGGCGGCCAGGGCGTCCTTGCCCGCGTACCCCTGGATGGCCGAGCCGACCGCCTCGGACGCCTCGGTGACGGCCAGCGCGGCGATCCGGCGGTTGAGGTCGTCCTGGCTCGCGATGTGCTTGTAGAGCGACGGGGTGCGCACCCCGACCCGCTCGGCCAGCATGCCCATGGTGAGCCGGGCGAATCCGACCTCGTCGGCCAGGGCGGCACCGGCCGCGACGACGGCGGCGGGATCGAGTCCGGCCCTAGGCACGGGCTTCCCCCGGGAGCGACAGCATCCGCCCAGTGTCCCGCACGGTCCCGCACGCCGTGCCGCGGGAGCGTTCAGCCCTTGGTCACCAGGCTCCCGACCTGGCTCGCCCCGTCCTTCAGGGTGTCCCGGGCGGCGTCCCAGGCGGTGGGGTCGATCCCCAGGGCGCTGCGCAGGTAGGCCACCGTGACCTGCTGGATCAGGGCCACCCGCTCCGGGTTCTCGTCCGTGGTCTCGGTGACCCCGGAGCCGGTGATCCCGCCCAGCGAGTGCTCCGCGCCGAACAGCGTGAGCAGGTGCTTCTCCCCCGGGGCCAGGTGGAAGCCGTCCGTGAACCATTCCGGGCCACGGACACTCAGCGGGGACTGGTCGGCGTCGCCCGCCACCAGCAGGGCCGGCGGCGTCATGCCGGAGAAGTCCGGGCTCATGAACGCGAAGTTCTGCGCCGCGAACGGGGTCAGGTCCTCGCCCCCGGTACCCGCGAGCGCCAGCAGCACGGTGGCCTTGACCCGGTCGTCGGCGACGTCCTCGGCATCGCCCACCACGCGGGCGCCGATCAGCATGCTCGCCGTCGTCGCGCCCCACGAGTGCCCCGCCACCGCGATGCGGTCGCGGTCGATCCGGCTCGCCAGACCGGGTACGGACGAGGTGAGCACCTCGATCTCGTCGAGCACCCGGGTGAGGTCCCGGTTACGGAAGCGCCAGATGTCGGCGTACCGCGGGTCTTCCGGGGTCAGGCCGAGCGTGTGGGAGTCGAGGTGGGTCGGCTGGATCACGACGAACCCGTGCGAGGCCCAGAAGTCGGCCAGCGGCGCGTAGGCGTCCAGGGACTTGCCGAAACCGTGGGAGAACACGATGACCGGCAGGTTCTCGCCGGTCGTGGGCGCGGACACCCGCACCTGCAGGTCGGTGCCCCGCTCGGGGGCGGGCAGCACGACGGGCTTCACCGAGATCGTCGGCGTGGGAGCGCCGACATCAAGCGTTTCGGACATGAGTGAGCTTTCCTCTCAGGGTGTTCCAGTCCGGACCAGCGCCGAGGCAACTAACCGAAACTGCGTTCCGCCGACGATACGGAACGACGTTCCGATTGGCAAGGGGGCTAGATTGACGCGATGCGCCCGCAGTACCACTTCTGGCCGGCCGGGTCCGGCCCCGGCCACGACGCCTGGAACGTGGCCCGCCTGATCGACCTGAGCCGCGACCTGCCCCGGCACGACGTGCCCGTGGCCTCGTTCCCCGAGATCGACACGGACTACTGGACCGACGCCACCTCGTCCCCCACCGTGCGCCGCGTGCTGAACCACGCCCGCCTGATCCTGGCAGTGGACCCCACCCACCCGATCATCCTGCGCCCGGACGGCCGGCTGATGGACGGCATGCACCGCCTGTGCCTCGCGATCCTCCAGGAGCGCACCACGATTCCCGCCGTACGGTTCGGGGTACTGCCCGAGCCGGACGTGCGTAACTGCCGGTTCGAGGACCTGATCTGAGAAGCGGCCCCCATCGGCCGGACGTCACTGGTCCGGCCGGATGCGCATGTTCTTGGTGACCCGCAGAACACAGACCCGGCAGTCCACTCCCGACCAGACTTTCGGCTCCAGCTGACCGGTATCCGGCGACCCGGCCCGGTCTCCGGCCTGGAGGCGAAGTTTCTCGATCAGTCGCTCGCGCCCCAGGGCGAGTCCGTCCGCGCGAACGGCCCGGGCAGCGCGAATGTAGGCGAGGGCGGCCGCCTCAGCCAGGGCCGCATGCCCGTCGACATCCGCCCTGATGTCATTCATACCCTTGAACCTCAGATACCCGGCGTACTCCTGCTTCGCCGGCGATTCTCCTTCTCCCGCAAAAGCCAATGAAATGTAGGAGTACTCGCGGCCGTCCAGGGATCCGTTGTCCTGCCGACGGGCCACATCGCTGGAAACGTCGTCGGCGGCGATCACATCCAGATCGCTGTCGAAATGGGTCAGGAAGACCCCGAAATCCTGGCCCCGCCCGGCGAAGACCACCACCGGGTCACCCTGCTCCCGCAACTGCGCGGGAAGATCCTCGAGTTCGTCCACCGGAACCGCGCTACTACCGCAGGCGCCCCCACCGGTGTCTTCCTCGGCCTCCAGCAAATCCGGAGTGTACGCGTACACCGTAAGGTTCCACCGTCGCCCGGCAAACTGCCGGCGCAGGAAATGCGTCAGGGTCTCGCTCCATAGGTTGCCGGCGTCGCGCGGACAGATCACCGCCACGTCACGGGGAACCTGTCGGCCGTCGGTCCGGTCCGCCGCCCAGCGGGCGATCTCGGCCGCCTGCGCGGAATTGGGCGCGGCCACGGAGAAATAGTTCCTGGCCCCGTCGGCCAGGTTGTCGGCCGTGAGCGTCGCGGACACGACCGGGTACTGGAGGTCATTGAGTTTGAGAATCAATTGTCTCGTGGTGGAAGTGCTTTCGTCGAGACCGATCACGCCGAGAGCATCGCAGCCATCCCCGGCCGGACCGAACTGGGCCAGCATCGCCGGATAGTTACCCATACCCGGCCCGGCATTTCCCAGCAGGAGCCGCACGATCGGCTGGTTAGGGCCATCGCGCATCGTGTTCTGTCTCTGCTGAGCCCGGAGGTAACCCATGAACTCGAGCTTCTGTTCTGTGTTGTCCGGCGTCTTGCCGCCCTTGCCCCGGCTCTCGAACGCTGTCGCATAGACCAGACACAGAACCGGCCGATCCGGTGAGGCCCGCTTCAACTCCCCGGCGCGGTCGTTCTGCGCGGACAGCGTTGCGTCGAACTGAGCCGCCGAGCGATCCCGAGGGGCGAAGGCTGCCATCTGCCCGGCGACCCCGACACATTCGTAGCGCTCCGCAGACTGCAGCACCAACCGGACGTTGCGATGGGCCGCAGCGTCTTTCGAACAGTACGGTAGACCGGCTTCCTCGAGCTGCACGTCATCCGTGTTCGCCGGGACAGGAGGGCCATCGGCCGGCTCCTCCCGGTCCGAGGCGGAGAGCCGGGGCAGGGACAGGTGAATATCAGGCGCGGCCGGTCGTCCCGTCGCGAACCAGCCGCCCGCGCCTCCGACCATCAGCAGCACCAGGGCGACCGGTACCACCCACGCGCGGGCCCAGAGCGCCGGCGTCGCCACCTCGAACCGCCGGGCATTGTTGGCGGCGTGCCAGAGCGCCGCGTACTGCTCGTCGTCCGCGTCCGCCGCGGGCTTCACCTCGACCGGCGGCACCCTGATCAGCAGGTGCCAGACATCCTCGGCCCGGGAACGCCCGGCGCCCCGGCGGCACCACGCCTCGTAGCCGTCGACCGCCTCGGACGCGGTCCACCGCACGACGCCGGAACCGGTGCCGCCACCGCTCAGCGCGTCGGGCGGGAACGTCCGGGCCGCGGCGACCAGGACCAGGGGGTCGAAGGTACGGCGCGGGTGGCTGCGGATCTCCTGGACGAGGTGCTGGAGTAGGAAGCCGCCCTCCTCGGCATCGTCCAGGAGCACCACGGGGTAGGACGTACGGCGGGCTCCCCGCGGGTGCCAGAACGAACGGCGGTAGGCGTGGGCGAGGTCGGACAGGAAGGCCTTCACCAGCAGGAGCAGCACCTCTTCGGGCTCCTCGGCATCCCGGCGGCCCTCGGTCAGCCGCACCCCGAACCCGAGAACCGTTCCTGGGTCTTGCGGTTCGAGGTAGGGCTGGCGCAGGAGCCACCGGTACTCCCGCCCGATGCCCGGAACCCGGCCGCTGAGACGCACCATGAACCACAGTGGAGGCACGATCCGCGCGAGTTTGGCCCACCGGGCGACCGGGGCATCGAGGAACTCGGGCAGCTCGTCGGAGAACAGCGACGCGTACCGGGACGAGGACAGCTCCCGGTCACGTAGCCGCCGGCGCAGCAGACCGTCCGAATCGATGTGGTCGGCCCCGAGATCCTGATGGATCAGCCAGTGCACGAGACCGAACCGGCCGAACCGGATCCGGCCACCCGCGGTGTTGGGACCACTCGCCAGCTCACGGGCGATTCGCAGCAGGCCGCCCGCCATGTCGTCGAGGTCGTCCGCGCCGGGCGGCGGGGGCACACAGCGATGCACGACGTGCGGGATACGGCGCGGCTCGGCCTCCTTCAGATATCTGGCCAGTCCCTCGACCAGGGCACCCCCGTCGTCCACCCGTTTCAGGCAGACGAGCGGGATGCCCTGGACCCCGCGGGTCTTCCCGGCCGAGGCCGGTGCCTCCCGCCGGCGTGGCCGGCGGGCCAGGCGTTCCAGGCACTCCAGAAGCTGTCTGGCCCCCTTGAACACCGGCATCTTGTCGTCGCCCGCTCCGGACGCAGCTGACCGATGGTTGCCCACGAATCCCCCCGATTCGACGGATCACCGCGTAGACAGACCGGCAACCCTCCCATTCCCCAGAAGATACCTCTGAGTGAAGCCGCCGGTACCAAGAGTGATACATCTGATCGCCATGGTCCTGAGGCCCGTCCGGTGGGCATCCGACGGGCAGGTCAGGCGCGCAGGACCTGGCCCAGCCGCTCCCGGCGCCGCAGCGACGACTCGACCGCCGCCACCAGCACCACCGTGACGATCAGCAGCACCACCGGAACGTAGGTGATCACCGGAACGACCAGCGCCGGGTCGGCCGGCAGGTCGTTCAGCACCCGCAGCGAGAGCAGGCCGACCGCCCGCGAGGCCAGCACCCGGCCGAGCATCCAGCCCACCAGGCCGCCGGCCAGCGCGACCGGCAGCAGCTCGCCCAGGCAGATCCACCGGGTGTCGGCGACCGTCAGACCGAGAGTCCGCAGCCGGGCCGCGGTCTCGCCGCGTTCCGGGGCGCTGCCCAGGGCACCGATCACCAGGGCCAGGACCGCGAGCGCCATGAGGAGAAGGCCCGCCACCAGGGCGAGGTCGCGCAGCCCGTCGGCCAGGGCACCGGCCAGCGGCCGCGCGTCCGGCGCGACGGGCCCACTCCCGGAGGCGGTGGCCCGCACCGACAGCGCAAAGACGGCCAGGGCACAGGACGTCACGATCAGGACCAGCGGCAGGACCCGGCCCGCGGTTGCACCGGCACGGCTCGCCGCCAGCAGCGGGAGGCTCCCCCGGAGCCGGCCGGCCGGCCGCAGGAAGCCGGTCAGGGCCGGCGGAAGTATCCGCAGCAGAAGGATTCCCCCGCTGACCGCGACCAGGGACGGGGCCAGCGCGGGCAGCAGCGAGGCGGCGGCCCCGTTGTTGGTGGCGATGCCCCGCTGACTCAGGGCGGTGTACGCACCGACGGCGGCGAGCAGCACCGCGACCTCGGTCGTGATGCGGCGCAGTTGACGGGTGACCGCCAGGGTCCTGCGCGCAGACCGGTTGGCGGGCGCGGCCCGGTGGTTGGTGGCCCGGGCGGCCGCCAGCACCGCGACGGTGGGAGGCCCGACGACCGCGACGAACAGCACGGGCAGGGACCAGGCCAGAGACAGCTCATCGATCAGCAGCCGGACGACCAGCGCAGCGGCGCCCCCCGCGAGCAGTGTCACAAGCACCGACTCCACGGCCAGTTCGGCCCACAGGCCGGGCAGCGAGGCCCCGCGCCGGCGCAGCCCGGTCAGCACCCCGCCCCGGCGCCGGGTGAGCAGGTCGGCGGTGAGCGCAAGCGCCAGGCCGACCGCGACCAGCACGGCCCCCAGCAACACGATGGCCAGGGCGGTCGCCACCGCGATCTGGTCGAGAATCCTCTCCAGCACACCGCTCAGGCGGGTATTGAAATCGATCGCCGGGCCCTCGTCCTGCGCGACGCCGGATCCGGCCCCCAGTTCGACCAGCGAGTCGATCACGACCGGAGCGTTGTCGCGGCTGATCGAACCCGCCGTCGGCCTGAACTCGATCGTCACGTCCATGTCGGTGGGCGCGGTGGCCAGGCGGCCGTCCGGCAGCGAGTCCGCCGACAGCAGCACCGACGTGAAGCTGGTGGTGATGCCCCGGGTATCGGTGAACACGGCGGGCTCCAGCAGTTGCGGCTGAACCTTCCAGACCTGGTCGGAGGGGTTCTGCGCCCGGTAGATCCCGCTGATCCGCAGTTCGACCCGGCCGCCCTCGCGGTCCTCGGTGCGGACCCGGTCGCCGGTGCTGAGACCGAGCACTTCGGAGGCGGCTTCGGACAGCCCCACCGAGACCGGCCAGGGAGCGGGTCCGGCCCGCTCCTCGCCCCGGGAAGGATCCTGGGCGGGTGGGCTGCCGTCGGTCCAGGTGAGGGAAGCCGGTTCGCCCACGTACACCAGCCGCAGGGTCCGGCCGGGCAGGCCACCCGTCCTGAGCTCCAGGTCACTGCTGGAGACACTGACGACCGGCGGCCCGAACACCGATCTGAGGGTGGGATTCAGCAACTGTTGCGCAGATCCGGCGTACCCGTCGGCGACGGTGGCCGAGTTCGGCCGCCGGACCCGGGGATAGCCGGGTGTCTCGGCGTCGAAGGGCACCTGCGCGGTCATGCCGGCGGCGTCACCGGCAGCGCTCACGGCCTCGGCCACGGCCCGGTCGGCCCGTCGGTCGATGAGCGGCGGAACGGCGGCCGTGATCAGGACCGCGACGAACACCACGAGGGCGGTCAGCAGCAGTGGCCCTCGATCGGCACGGGCGCGGCCGCGCATGCTGGGCCGGTGGAGGCTCATCCGCGGGCCCTCCGGTCGCCGGCCCGCACCTGGATCCCGCTGACGACGCGGATCACCGCCTGGCCGGTCAGGAGAAGCACGGCCAGCAGCAGGATCTCGTGGGTCCAGGGCCAGCGGAACAGGGCATCGGGCACCGGGGCCGCTCCCAGGTCGGAACGAATCAGGAGCGGGCCGACCACGGCAGCCGTGATCGCTCCGAGAGCAGTGCCGGCGGCGGTCAGCAGGACGAGCAGGCCACCGTGCTGGGCCAGCAGCATTCCGGTCACGGTGCGCCGAGTGAGCCCGAGCGACCGCAGCCGGGCCACCTCCCCCGCCCGGGACCGCAGGTCGGATACGACGTGCAGGGTGAGACCACCCACGGCGAGCAGCAGCACGGCGGGGAGCAGCATCGCCAGGGCTGCGGGCACCCCGACACGGAGAGGACCTTGCGAAAGTTCCTGGTGTTCGGCATCTCTCGTTGTCACCTCGCCGAGGCCAAGTTTTCCCGCCCCGGAGACGTTCTTCGGATGACCCACCCACCAGGCATTCCCCACGGTCGGCCGGGCGCCCTGCGCCGTCAGGACCCGGCCGAGCAGGTCGGCGTCGGCGAGCATCGCGCTCCGGCCGGGTGCGGAGGGTACGTCGGGCACCACGGCCGCGACCTTGACCGGCACCGACACGGTATTGATCAGGATGCTGTACCGGTCGCCGGGCCCGGATCCCAGCACGTCGGCGAAGTCTTGTGAGACGACCACCGGAACTTCCTGCGGAGCCACGAAACCGGCCATCACGAACTGGCCGTTCGCGTAGTACAGGTCGGACAGCTGCACGACGGCGTCAAGATGGAAGACGATGTCGGCGCCTTCGCGCGCGCCGTCACCGGCGACACTGAGCACCCGGGTGCCGTCCTGCCGGCCGTAGCTGGAGGCTTGCCACCGGCCCGGATCACCGTCAGCCCGGGGGAACCGGAAGGACAGTTTCACCGAACCGGTTCCGATCAGGTTCTCCGCATCGGCGGCCGGACCTGGTGCGAGGTCGACGACGACCGCCACGACCCGGGAGTTCTCCGGCAGCGTGTCGCAGTCGGTCGCCCGGTGCGGCTCACCGTCGAGCACGATCGGCCGGAGCCCGCAGGTGCTGCGTAGTCCAGCCGCGTCCTGCAGCACTAGCTGAGGGGTGATCTGCAGGACGCTCTCGCTGTCGGTACTCCCGGTGATCTCGGGGGGACCGTTCAGGGCCACCGAGGGCGCGGGCTGCCCGGGAGCGATCGCCGCGCCGATCTGGGCCCACGACGTCCCCTCCGGCAGCCTCCCCCGCAACAGGTCCCCGGCGTCTGCGGAATTCAGCGCCACCAGGTGCGGGGCGTTGCCGGTACCACCGAGCCACTGCCCCACCGCAACGTCCTGCTCCAGTACCGGCGAGATGGTTCCCCCGACGGCCTCGCGCAGTACCCCGGCCTGCCCGGCCTGGGCCGGCCCCGCCAGTTCCACCCTCAGATCGGTGCCCACCGCCAGGTCGGCCTGGTCGACCTGCGACTGCTGCCAGGTCGCGGCCAGCGCCAGTCCGAAGGTCCCGGACGCCACTGCCAGCACGAGCAGCAGCGCGGCGGCGATCGCCTGCGGGCGCCGGGATGCCTCGAACGCGGCCAGGGGCAGAACCAATCGCCTCGAACGCCGGGCCGCCCGGTCGGCCAGCCCCAGCGGCAGACCGGTCAGGCGCACCATCAGGGCGGCCCCGGCGAGAAGGATCAGGCCGGGCGCCAGGATGCGCACGACGTCGGTGCCCGACTGCGCCGTCGGCTGCACCTGCAGCTGCCACCAGCCCACCGCCGCCAGGGCGACCAGGGCCAGGTCGGCGCCCGAGCGCACGAGCAGTTCTTTTCCTCCCCGCTGCTCGGCCGCGTCCTGGGCGGCCGGGTCGGACCGCAACGCCGGCAGCAGGAGCACGGCCGACAGCGCCAGTACACCGATGAGGATCACCAGAACCTGCCCGCCGCTGACACCCGGACCGGTGGTCAGCCCGGCGTGGCGCAGAGCCGGGAGCCGGGTGAGCGCGGCGTGGCCGAACGACGAGGCCGGCACGGACAACGCCGTCGCGATCAGGGCCAGACCGGCCACCTCCCCCGCGGCCAGTCCCAGCTGCTGGCCGCGTCCGGCGCCCATTGCCGAGAACAGCGCGGTCTGGGCCGCCCGCGACCGGGTGACCAGGCGCCCGGCGAGCAGCAGGGCCGATGCGGTCAGCAGGGTGCCCAGCAACATCACGACCAGCACGGTGGAACGGGTCACGGCCTGTTGCGTGTACACCCGGGTGACGGTCCCCAACAGGGTCGAGGCGACCCGCTGCTGGTGGACGCGGTCACCGAGCCGGTCTCCCAGCCGTCGGTCCGCGGTCGCCAGCCGGGTGGCGACCGCGTCGAGTTTCCCGGCGTCCGCGGCGTCCAGAGCCGGTTGCACATCGACCTGGATCCGGTCGAGCGCCAGACCGGTCCCGATCAGAGCGGGCGTCCCGACCAGGAAGGGTCCCGCCCCCGGGGCCGTACCCGCGTAGCCGACCGCCACGGCCTGGTCGAATCCCTCGGCCCCCAGCACATCCCGGTCCCAGCCGGCGTTCTGTCGGGGCGCTGCGACCCCGGTGACGAGCAGATCGGTGCGCTCCACGCCGTCGTCCTCGCCGAAGCGGGCGCTGGACTGGGACCCCAGGCGCACTCGGCTGCCGGGTTCCAGGCGCATCGCCCGGGCCGTGGACTCCAGGACGACGACCGGCAGGACGCCGTTCACCGGACCGGCGGCAGGCCATTCACCCGCGGTCAGCCGCACCGCCCGCGACAGGTCGTCCATCCCGGTGAGGTAGCCCACCGCAGAATCGTTCCCCCGGACCTCGAGGGTGCGCATCGTGCTGGAGGCCCGGGTCTGGGTCACCGGCGTACCCAGAGGGCTCACCGCGTCCTTCAGCAGTTCTCTGGTGTCGGCGATCACCCGGGCGGCGTTCTCGTTCTGAATGTCGCTGAGGTACGCGATGGTCTCGACCTCAGCCGGTTCGGTCCGGGACATCCCCGCGGTGAGCGCGGTGCCGGCCGAGACGGTGAGCAGTCGCGCCGACACCCCGAGCAGGGTTCCGCCGATCGTGACCACCGCGACCACGGCGGCCAGCAGCGGCCAGGAGGCCCTGGCCCGGCGGACCAGAAGCTTCAGCACTGGTGTCTCACCCGGCAGTCTCTTCGTCGTGGGTGACACGGCCGTCGGAGATCCGCACGATCCGGTCGGCCAGGCGCATCATCACCGGGTCGTGGGTGGAGACGAGAGCGGTCACCCCCTCCGACTCCACCACCCCCCGCAGGAGAGCCATGACCGAGAGGCCGGTCTCGGCGTCCAGTTGTCCCGTCGGCTCGTCGGCGACCAGAAGGCGCGGGGACGAGGCGAGCGCGCGGGCGATGGCCACCCGTTGCTGCTGCCCACCGGAGAGTTCGTCGGGACGCTGCCGTGCGTGGCCGGCCAGCCCGACCAGGTCGAGCAGGCGGGCCACCCGCTTCTCGCGTTCCTCCCGCGGCGTGTGCCGCATGCGCAGCGGAATGCCGACGTTCTCGGCGGCCGAGAGAACCGGCACCAGACCGAAGGTCTGGAACACGTACGAGACCTTGTCGCGCCGTAACCGGCTGCGTCCCGCCTCGTCCAGGGCCGTGACGTCGGCACCGTCGACGAGAACCGTTCCGGCGTCGGGCCGGTCCAGGCCACCCACCATGTTCAGCAGCGTCGTCTTCCCCGACCCCGACCGCCCTACCAACGCGACCAGGGTGCCCGCCGCGACATCGAACGAGACGTCGTGCAGCACCTGGCTGGACCCGTAGCTGCGGCTCACCCCACGAATACTCAGCACGATCCGCGCCCTCTCCCGGTGGCCGGGGCCGAACTTCTCATGATCATGCCGATTTTCCCCGGGTTTCCTCGTCGGGACGCAGGCTGACGTGGTCGTCCTCGAGCGCGAGTCGCACCCGCCGGGTCAGGTTCAGCGCCTCGATGTAGTCCTTGGGCACCTGCACCCGTCCTGCGCGGTCCATCACGGCGTACTCCTCGTGCACCACCTCGTCGTCGCCGTTCGCCCCGGTCGACGTGCGCCGCAGCACCTCGCTGGAGGTGCGGCCGTCGCGGATGGCCACGGTGCGCTCGACCTGCCCGCTGACGTCCGGGTCGTGCGTCACCACCACGATCGTCACACCGAGATCCCGGTTGACGTCGCGCAGCACGCCGAACACCTGGGCGGAGGTCTCGGTGTCGAGCTCACCGGTGGGCTCGTCGGCCAGCAGCACCCGCGGCCGGTTGGCCAGGGAGACGGCGATCGCGACCCGCATCTGCTCGCCGCCGGACATCTGCCCCGGGCGCCGGTCCGCGCAGTGCGCCACCCCGACCGCCTCGAGCAGCGTGTTCACCCGCGTGGCGCGCTCTTTGCGGGGCACCCGGGCGAGAGTCATGGGCAGGTCGACCACCTGGGCCGCGGTCAGGTAGGGCACCAGGTTCTGCGCGGTCTGCTGCCGCACGTAACCGACCGTGTGCCGCCGGTACCTCACCCGGTCGCGGGCCGACATGTCCAGCAGGTCCCAGTCCGCCACCCGGGCCCGGCCCGCCGTGGGGGCGTCGATCCCGGCGAGCAGCGAGAGCAGGGTGGACTTGCCGGAGCCGGAGGCCCCGACCACGGCGATCATCTCGCCCGCCTCGACCAGCAGGTCAAGCCCCTGCAACGCCTGGACCTCGATCGATCCGGTCTGGTAGATGCGGACCAGGCTGTCACACACGACGATGGCGTCGGGCACCGGTTCCTCTCCACAGCTCCACGATGAGCAGGACGAGCGGTGAAGGAGAACCGCGCTCGGCAGGGTCTACCGCAGCGACCTTGGTCCAGTCAAAGAATGACCTTCGGCCGATTTCAACGGCACTGGACTGTCACGGAACATGTCGTTCACATCACAGTGAGCACGCATGCAACACATACTGCGGTGTCGACGTCAGGATGGGTGGAGGGGCGCACCACCGCGCTTCGCCGGGCCACCCGATCATCGACGCCGACCGCCTACGAAAGGGCCGCCAGCGCCATGCCAGACTCGCAGACCCTCTTCATCGCGGTCGGTGCGACCGGTTTCCTCATCCTGCTACTGAGTCTCGTGCTCGGCGAGCTGGGCGGGCACGACGGTGAGCTGGGCGGGCACGGTGATGCGGGCGGGCCCGGCGACCTTGGTCACGAGGCCGGATCTCCGGGCGGGCCGCCGGTGGACGCGGTGGGCCACATCCCGGACGGCTCGGCCGCCCTGGACGCCCCCACCTGGTTCAGCATCCGCGTACTGGCCGTCTCGCTGGTGGGTTTCGGGGCGGCCGGGTTCATCGCGGTGGCCGCGGGCGGCCCGGCGCTGATCGCCTGGCCGGTGGCGGCCGCGGGATTCCTGGCCGTGGGCGCGGCAACTCACCGCTTCATCCTGAAACCGCTGGCGCGGCAGCAGTACAACTCGCTGACGAGCCGCTACGGCTACATCGGGCGTACCGGTGTGGTGACGCTCGACATCCTCCCGCACGGCACCGGACAGGTGACGTTCCACGACCGGGCCGGCGCGCGCATCACCCAGACCGCGTCGTCCGACCACCACGAAGGTGTGCCGAAAGGCACCGCCGTCACCGTCGTCGACCTCGTCGACGGTGGGGTACTGGTGCACCGCAGCGCCTTCTCGGACTGACCCTCCCCCTAGAACCCGTTCCCCCGACCCAAGGATCCGACCGATGACCGGTTTCACCCCTGTCCTGATCGCCGTGGCCGCGGTGGTCGTCGCCCTCCTCCTGCTGACGATGCTCTACGCGAAGAACTACGTGAAGGTGCCACCCAACATGGTGGCCGTCTTCACCGGCCGGGGCCGGCCGAAGATCGTGCGCGGCGGCGCCCGGTTCCGGGTGCCCGTGCTCGAGCGCGTCGACTTCATGAGCCTGGAGCCGTTCAACATCCAGGTCTCCGTGGGCTCGGCGATCTCCAGCAACGGCGTCGGTATCGCCGTGGACGTGGTGTCGCTGGTGCGTTTCGGCTCCACCGACGAGGCGATCGAGACCGGTACGCAGCGCTTCCTCACCGCCAACCGCGAGGAACTGCGTCACCAGCTCACCGAGATCATCGCGGGTAACATGCGCGCGATCTGCGCCAAGATGACCGTGGAAGACCTGAACAGCAACCGCGACCAGCTCACCCGCTCGGTCGCGGAGGAGGCCGGCGCCGCCCTGGCCTCGATCGGTATGGAACTCGACGTGCTGACCGTGCAGGACGTGCGCGACAAGAACGGCTACATCGAGTCGCTGGGCCGCAAGCGCATCGCCGAGGTGCGCCGCGACGCCGAGGTCGGCGAGGCCCAGGCCCGCCGGGACGCCCGTATCGCCGCCGCCGAGGCCGACCAGCAGGGCCGTACCGCCGAGGCCAAGTCGGCCGAGGCCATCGCCGAGGCGCAGCGCGCCCTCTCGATGAAGCAGGCCGAGATCGACACCGAGGTCAAGGCCGCCCAGGCCCGCGCCGCCCAGGCCGGTCCGCTGGCCGAGCGCGAGGCCGAGCGCGCCGTGCTCCTGGCCGCCGTGGACACCGAACGTCAGCGCACCGAGCGGCAGATCGCCGTCGAGGAGCAGCGTGCGGCCCAGCGCAAGCAGGCCCTGGAGGCCGACGTGATCGCGCCGGCCGAGGCCGAGCGTCAGGCCGCCACCCGGCGCGCCGAGGGCCAGAAGGCCGTCACCATCGCCAACGCCGAGGCCGAGGCCCGTCGCCGCGAGCTCGCCGGTGAGGCGGACCTGAAGGCCCGTACCGCCGGTGCCGCCGCCTTCCAGCGGGAAGGTACCGCCCAGGCCGAGGTCGAGAAGGCCAAGCTGCTCGCGGCCGCCGAGGGTCAGCGCGCCACGCTGCTCGCCGAGGCCGAGGGCCAGAAGGAACTGGCCGAGGCCCTGTCCGCCTTCAACGACGAGGCCGCCCGCCTGCGCGTGCTGCCCGACCTGATCGCGGTGCTGCCCCTGATCGCCAAGGAGGTCGCCGCGCCGATGGGCAACATCAGCAACCTCACGGTGCTGAGCAACGGTGGCCAGGACGGCAACGACGCCCTCAACCGCGTCGCCGGCTCGGTCCCGGCCCTGCTCCTGCAGGTGCTCGAGACCGCCAAGGCCGGAGGCCTCGACCTGGGCCAGCTGCTGGGCGGCACCAGCGACCCTCTCGCCCCGAAGAAGACCCCCACCACGCAAGCCTGACCCCCTTCAAAATCGTTCGTGATCATGCAAAACCTCCCCGGAGTTCTAGAACTCTTCGCTTCGGAGTTCTAGAACTCTGGGGAGGTTTTGCATGATCACGGCGGGGGTTGTGACCCACGCGATCACGACGGGGGTTGAGATCAGGTCAGGGCGCTGATTCCTGTCACCGCGCGGCCCACGATCAGGCTGTTGATCTCGCGAGTACCCTCGTACGAGTACAGGGCCTCGGCGTCGGCGACGAACCGGCCGATGTGGTGTTCCAGCAGAATCCCGTTGCCCGCCAGCAGTTCCCGGGCCCAGCCGACGGTCTCCCGCATGCGGGTGGTGCAGTAGGCCTTGGCCAGGGCCGAGTGCTCGTCGCGGAACGTGCCCTCTTCCTGCAACTGCGCCAGGCGCACCACCATGCCCAGACAGGCCGTGGTGTTGCCGAGCATCCGCACCAGCAGGTCCTGCACCAGCTGGAAACCCGCGATCGGGCGACCGAACTGCTCACGTTCCTGGGCGTAGGCCAGGGCGATCTCGTAGGCCGCCATCATCACGCCGACCGCCTGCCAGGCCACGCCGCTGCGGGTGCGGCGCAGCACCCCGGCCGTGTCGCGGAACGAGTGGGCCCCGGCCAGCCGGTTCGCCTCCGGCACCCGGCAGTTCTCCAGCGTGATGTTCGCGTTCTCGACCATGCGCAGGGCGATCTTGCCCTCGATCTTCGTGGCCGTGAAGCCGGGTGTGCCCTTCTCCACCACGAAACCCTTGACCTTGCCGTCCTCCACGTCGCGGGCCCAGAGCACGATCAGGTCGGCGAAGGTGGCGTTGCCGATCCAGCGCTTGGCGCCGTCGAGCACCCACTCGTCACCGTCGCGGCGGGCGGTGGTGCGCATCCCGCCGGCGATGTCCGAACCGCTCTCCGGCTCGGTCAGGGCGAACGCGCCGATCTTCTCCATCCGGGACATCGGCGGTAGCCAGCGCTCTTTCTGATCGTCCGAGGCGCAGGCGCTGATACTGCCCATCGCCAGCCCGACGTGGACGCCGAAGAACGTGGCAACGGACGCGTCGGCCCGGGCCAGCTCCATCGCCAGGAATCCGTTGAGGAGACTTCGCTGGGGTCCGCCGGACGCCACCGGGTTCGCCAGCCGGGCGATGTCCAGATCGGCGAAACCCTTGATCAGCTGGAACGGGAACTCCGCGCGCCCCCAGTAGTCGTTGGCGATGGGCCGCACCTCGGCGTCCAGGAAGGCCCGCACTCTGTCCAGGATCTTCCGGTCGTCCTCGTCCAGGATCGACTCGAACTGGTACAGGTCGCCGGTCAGCAGCTCGGACATGCGTACTCCTTCATCGCCGGGCACATCGGTGATGTCTCCACCCTGCTCGCCCCGGCTACCGGGCGCACCTCGACAACAGGACGACGGGGGAGGTTTCGCCTCGTCACGGAGAGGAAGAGCGGCGGAGCCGGCGCCGGGCCGCCCGGATCGTCACACCCTCTTCAAAGCCCTTGATCACGCGCGGATCGACGTCCGACGCGCGGTGCCCGGCCGGGGTCTTCCCGAGCTCCCCCGACACCTCCCGCATCACCGCGGCCACCGACTTCTTCAGCGCGGTCGGCGCGGACGGCGCGGACGGCGCGGACGGCGCGTCCCGGCCGGCGAAGGCGACGACCGCGAGCACCGTGGCGTGCCGGGTGCGGAAGTCCTTGGCCGGGACGTCGTGCGACACCACCTCCTTCACGTACTCGCCGATGTCGCCGCCACGCAGAGTGGTAGAGGTACTGCCGCCGGTCGAAGACCTTATTCCGAGCGGCGTTTCAGTCCGCGCGGCCCAGCGGCGTTTCGTCCAGGTTCCGGCGCAGATCGACCAGTGAGTCGTGCGTGGAGACGGCCCCGGCCTCCCGCAGTTCCTGTTCGGAGAAGCCGCCCGTGCGGACCGCCACGGTCTCGATCCCGGCCTTCCCGGCCGCGATCACGTCCCAGGTCGAGTCACCCACCATCACCCCGCGCGTGCCCCCGGCCTTCTCCAGGGCGACCTGCACCAGGTCGGGCGCGGGCTTGCTCTGCTCAGCGTCTTCGGAGGTGGTCCAGCCGTCGGCCAGCGACCGGCCGCCGAACAGGTCGAGGAAGTGCTCGACGTGCTTGCCCTTCCCCGAACTGGCCAGCACCAGGGTGAATCCCCGGTCCTTCACCTCGGTCAGCAGCTCCCGCACCCCGTCGAAGGGCCGGATCTCGTCGATCATGGCCTCGAACTCGCGCTCCCAGGCGGTGCGCAGGTCGTCGCCGATCGACTTCTCCACGTCGTCACCGGCCACGGCGGCGACCAATTTGTCTCCGCCCATCCCGATCGCCCGGTGCAGCCGCCACAGCGGCAGGGTCAGGTCATGACGGCGAAAAGCCCGGTACCAGGCCAGGGTGTGCTGGTAGTTGGTGTCGACCAGGGTTCCGTCGACGTCGAAAATCGCAGTGTCGGCCATGCCGTCACGCTAATCAGGCCCGGGACGGGCCGCGTCTCCAGACCCACCGCGGGAGGGGCACCTGACCGATCGGCCAGGTGCCTCGTCCTCCATCCCACCGGGGACGGGGCACCCGAGCGACCCGGCCGGTGCCTCGTCCTCAATCCTGGATGTCGGTGGTGACCCCGAGCGCCCGGCTCGCCTCCACATCGGCCCGCAGGGCCTCGATCCGGGCGTCGGCCAGGCCGAGGGAGTCGGAGCCGAGCAGCTGGTGCAGGGGCGCGTCGTCCCGGGTGGCGACCTCGATGATCGCGGTGGCGGCCTTGGCCGGGTCGCCGAGCTGGGTGCCGGGCATGGCCAGGTGCTGCTGCGTCATCTCGCGGATCGCCGGGTAGCCGGTGCTCTCCTGCGAGGGCAGGCCGAGCGAGACCGGACGCAGGAAGTCGGTGCGCATGTAGCCGGGCTCGACCAGGTTGACCGTGATGCCGAACCCGGCCACCTCGGCGGCCAGCGACTCGGTCAGGCCCTCCAGCGCGTACTTCCCGGCGACGTACAGCCCCCAGCCGGGGAAGGCGGTGAGACCGAGGATCGAGGAGACGTTGACGATGTGTCCCCGCCCCGCCTCACGCATCGCGGGCAGCACGGCGCGCAGCACGTTCCAGACCCCGAAGATCTGGACGTCGAACATCTTCCGGACCTCGGCGTCGCTGACCTCCTCGACCGCGCCGAGGAATCCGTAGCCGGCGTTGTTGACGACGACGTCGAGGCCGCCGAACCGGTCGTGGGTGGCGCCCACGGCCCGGGTGACCTGCTGCTCGTCGGCGAGGTCGACCTCCAGCACCAGCAGGCGCGGCCATTCGCCGGAACCGCCCAGGGCCTCACCGAGCCGCTGGGCCGAACGGGTGGTCGCGGCCACGTTCTCGCCGCGCTCCAGCAGCTGGCGGACCAGATCGAGGCCGAGTCCGCGGGAAGTGCCGGTGACGAACCAGGTGGACATGGTGTTTCTCCTTGCGAGGGGCGGTGTTCGGTACGTCATCCAGACTCGCCACCGCGCGGCCGCCCCACCAGCAGGTACCCGGCCCTGCGCTGCCGGGGAACGCCATACCCCCCTCAGGGGTTTGGCTTGCGGCCCTTCGACGGCGACCATGGAGGCATGGCTGCACGCACCGACCTCGGCGAGTTCCTGCGCACGTGCCGCTCCGGGCTCTCGCCCGAAGAGGCCGGGCTGGGCGCGAGTCTCTCGCCCCGGCGGGTGCGGGGGCTGCGCCGCGAGGAGGTCGCGCAGCTGGCCGGGGTGAGCGTGGACTACTACACGCGCCTGGAACAGGGGCGGCACAACAGCCCGTCCGAGGCGGTGGTCGAGGCCCTGGCCCGGGCCCTGCAGCTGGACGACGCGTCCCGGGCCCATCTGATCGACCTGGCCCGGCCCGCCCGCGGTTCCTCCGCCGGACCGGCGCAGCGGGTGCGCCCCGCGCTGCTGCAGATGATGGCGTCGATGGTGGACCACCCGGTGCTGATCCTGGGCCGGCGCACCGACGTGCTGGCGGCGAACACCCTCGCCACCGCGCTGTTCACGGACTGGCGACGGCTACCGGCCCGCGAGCGCAACTACACCCGCTGGGTGCTGCTCGATCCGGTGGCGCGGGAACGGTTCACGGAGTGGGACACGGTGGCGGCCGACGCGGTCGGCACGTTACGGCTCGATGCCGGGCGGCATCCCGACGATCGGGCGCTGAACGATCTGGTCGGCGAACTGACCAACAAGAGCGCGCCGTTCCGGGCGGCCTGGGGCGATCACCGGGTGCACGAGCGCACGTTCGGCATCAAGCGCCTGACGCATCCCGAGGTGGGGCCCATCACTCTGCATTTCGAGGCCCTGACGCTGCCGGGCGATGCCGGCCAGACGATGTTCGTCTACAGCACCGATCCCGGTAGCAGTTCGGCCGACAACCTGAGGTTGCTGACGCTGCTCGACCGCCCCCGCGAGGGTATCGACGTCTCAGGCTGACTCGCGCACGCTCTCCACGATCGCCATCGCGGCCGGGTCGAGGTCGAGCCGGCCCTTGCCGATGCGGCGGGTCCAGACCACGTTCTGGCGCACGATCCGGGCCGGGACGCCGGCGGCCACCGACAACGGCGGCACCGTTCCGGAGACCACCGCGCGGGCGCCGATGATGCTGCCGGCGCCGACGTTCGCGCCCTTGAGGATCATCACCTGCTTGCCCAGCCACACGTGGTCACCGATGCTGATCGGCTTGTCCGGGTTGATGCGGTCGCCGGAGTCGATGTCGTAGATCGCGTGGGTGTCGGTCGCGCGGATCTCCACCGAGAACGAGAACATGCAGTCCTCGCCGATCACGATGTCGGCACCGTGGGCGACGATCATGGCGCTCTCACAGGTCGACTTCTCGCCGATGACGATCTTCGACCCGCCGGAGACCGAGAGGCTCCACTTGCCGGTCACGCCCGCGCCGATGTGCACGGAGCAGGGACCACCGTTGTCCCGCACCTTGATCTTGGAGCCGGCCAGGCGCGCCTCCGGGGAGATCTGGATGTCGTGGTTCTCGCCCTGGACCTCGAGTTGAAGCTCTGCCACGTGAGTCGGTGTCCTGTCCTGCTTCGTCACGAAAAGGATTTTTCTTTTCCTTGAGCAACGGAGTCTTGCACACGCAAACCACAGTCGCCCGGGGTCTCACTCCGATGCCTCGCTGCTCCACCCGATTCCCGTAGTGCGGAAAGACCTTTGAGGTTGACTGACCGTTGCCTGTCATTCACGGCCGGTCACCGGAATCCGGTTCCGGACATCCCTGATTGAGGACGCGTACCCGCCCCGGTCACGCAGTGTTCAACCACGCGGTCGGAGCCTCAGGGGAGGCAGGACGGGTGCGGGCAGGGGCGCGGGCTGCCCGGCCGGGAAGTCGCCGAAGCGCTTCTCCCCGGCGTTGCCGGAAAGCCCCGGCCCGGCTTCGATCTCGGCCTGCCAGGCGGCCCGGTAGGCCGCGATCTCGTCGTGGTCGCGGCCGACGAAGTTCCACCACATCACGATCTGCTCCCCCAGGGGTTCGCCGCCGATGAGCAGCAGGCGCACCGGCACTGCACCCGCCAGCAACCGGACCCGCTCCCGGCCGGGTGGGAGGTAGGCCAGATGGTCGGGTGCCATGTCCGTTCCGTCGACGGTCACCGATCCCCCGTCGGCCAGCACCCCGTGCTCGAGACCGGGCTGCAGGTCAAGATCCAGATGGACCCCGGCGGGCAGCTGGATCTCGGCCCCGAGCACGGGCCCGGTGTAGGCCGGCACCGGCGAGACACTGCCCGCGAGCGATCCCAGGAACACCCGGATCTCGGTCTCGTTGTCGACGATCGGCTCGGGCGCGTAGTGGTGGAACGTCGGGGCCATGTCGCGGGTGGCGTCGGGCAGCGCGTACCAGAGCTGGGCACCGTGCAGCGTGCGCGTGGCCGGGGTGGAGATCTCCTGGTGCGAGATGCCGTGCCCGGCGACCATCAGATTCACCTCGCCGGGCCGGACCCGGGCCGCGAACCCGGCCGAGTCGACGTGGTCGATCTCACCGGTGAACAGCCAGCTCACCGTGGCCAGCCCGGTGTGCGGGTGCCGCGCCACCCGCATCCCACCGGTCGCCTCGACGTCGTCGGGGCCGTAGTGGTCGAGGAAGCACCAGGGCCCGATCAGCGAACGCCGGCGCTGCGGCAGCGTGCGGCGCACCGACAGGGCCCGCGGGCCGCCCAGGGGCACGTCGCGGGGCCCGAGCACCTCGATGCCGGGAGCCGGCGTGTTCTCACAGACCACCGCGTCGGACCGGTCCTCCACATTGCTCACCGGCAAAGAGTAGGCACGCCCGGAAAAACCCCGTCGATCAGAAGTGCGCATGATCACGGCTGACAAACCGCTCGCGATCCTGCACACTTCGGCCATTCATTGACTTGTTGACCTCTTCGAATGCCATACATTTGTGTCACGTTTTAGCGCTTTCGTGACTATCAGTTGACTTGTGCCGTATCTTCCGTGATGCCCGATCGTTTCAGTCTGGTTGATCATCAGAAGATCGGCCGGCGCCCTTGAGCGCGCCTTCACCCCGCACCTAGAAAGGCAGCCGCGTGAGCAACACCGACCCGTACGGCGCCGTGCCGGACTGGCCCAAGGTCAGCGCCAACATCTCCGAGGACGGCACGGCCGAAGTCACGATCAACGGTTCCCCGCGCACCGTGCTCAGCGGCGGAGGCGACGTCGCCCGCGCCCGGGCCGCCGTGCTCGAGCACCTCAGTGTGCAGACGGCGGGCCTCGGCCGGCCGCTGCGGGTCGAGACCATTGACCCCGAAGGCCGCTCGCAGCTGGTCGTGCACCCCGACGGCCGCGTGCTGCCGCTCGACGAGCAGCCGGCCAACAGCACCGCCCGCTCCTGGGAACAGGTCGCCCCCGGCCCCCTGCCCGGCTCCGCCCGGCGCCCGAAACTCGGTCGCTCCAAGCACGGCCCGCTGCGTGACGCCCTCGGCGCCCGCACCGCCGGCAGTGAGGCGCTCGGTGGCTCCGCCGATCCGGCCGAGACCGACACCGTCACGGTGACGCAGGCCGCGACCTCCCCGACGGTCATGGCTCCCCCGAAGATCACGGCCGCGCCCACTCCCGCGCCGGCCGTTGCGCCGACACCGGCACCGGCCACCTCGTCCGTACGCCCCGTGGACCCCGAGGCCACCACCATGGCGGTGCCTCCCACCCCCGTGACCCCGAACACCCCGCCCACCGGTGCCGTGCCGATCCCGTCCGCCACCAACCAGACAGCCAAGGAACTTGGTGTGCCGCAGCCGAAGCCGACCCTCCCCGACCTGCTCGCCACGCGTCCCCCCGCTCCCAACGGCCCGGCCACGTACGGCTGGCAGGCCCTGGTGCGGCGCGTCAGCGGCGGCCTGATCTCCCCCACCCCGAACAGCCGGGAGCTGGAGTACCGCGAGGCCGTGAACTCGGTGCAGCGCAGCCTGCGCGGCCCGAAGACGGTCGTCGTGGTGAACCCCAAGGGCGGGGCCCACAAGACCACCGCCTCGCTGCTGATCGCCTCGACGTTCGGCATGCACCGCGGCGGTTACACCCTGGCCTGGGACAACAACGAGACCCGGGGCACGCTCGGCTGGCGCGCGAACCCGGCCCGGCACACCAACACGGCCGTCGACCTGCTCCGCGACCTGGACCGGTTCACCGACGTGAGGTCTTCCCGCGTCGGCGATCTCGACAACTACGTGCGGTCGCAGGGCAGCGCCCAGTTCGACGTGCTGGCCAGTGACGAGGACGCCGCCTCGGCCGCGAGCATCGACGACGCCGCGTTCGACCAGCTACACAAGGCCCTTTCGCGGTTCTACCGGGTGCTCGTGGTCGACACCGGCAACAACATGCGCGCCTCGAACTGGCAGGCCGCCGTGAACTCGGCCGACCAGCTGGTGATCGTCTCGACCATCCGCGAGGACACCGCCGCCTCCGCCGCCTGGCTCGCCGACGGCCTGCGCGCCGCGGGCAAGGAAGAGCTCGTGCACAACGCGGTCACGGTGCTGAGCGCCCCCGGCAAGAAGCCGGAACCGGCCCTGCACGACCGGCTGCACGACCACTTCAACAACCTGACCCGGACCGTGCTGGACGTGCCCCACGACCCGGCCCTGGTCTCCGGTGGCCCGATCACGTACGACGCGCTCTCCCCCGCCAGCCGTACGGCCTGGCTGAAGGTCACCGCCGCGATCGCCGACGGTCTGTAGAACGCCGCAGAAAGCCCCGGCCCGTGCGTGGGCCGGGGCTTTTCGCGTGCCGTCTACTGCGCGAGGGCAGCCTTGAACAGCGGCACCACGTGCTCGAGCGCGTAGCCGATCGACAGCGGTGACTCGGCGGAGAAGGCCAGCCGGATGTCCGCGTCGTCGATGACGACGCTGTGACCGGCCTTCACCGCGGGAACCGCCGTGAACAAGGCGTTGTCGCTGATCTCCTTCGCGTCGATGTAGATCGGCAGCATCACCACCAGGTCGGCGTCGAGCATCGTGAGGTTCTCCTCGGAGACCTTGACCGAGAACGTGCCCGGCTCGGCCTTCTCCTGGACCTTCGGGTTGATGGTGAACCCGAGCATCTCGGCGAAGGTGACGCGGCCGTTGCCCTTGACGTAGGCGCCCCAGCCCTCGCTGGTCCGCGAGCCGACCGTGATGGTCTTGCCGGCGAACTCCGGGTTCGCGTCGGCGTACTTCTGGTACTCCGCGGTGATGTCGGAGATGAGCTTCTCGCCCTTCTCCTTCTCACCGAGAGCCGTTGCGATCATCGTGGTCTGGTCTTCCCACGAGGTCAGGTAGGCCTCCGCGCCCTCGGGGACGCCCACGGTCGGGGCGATCTTGCTGAGCGTGTCGTACCGCTCCTGGTCGCCGCTGGACTTCACGTCGAGGATCAGGTCGGGCTTGAGGGCCGCGATCTTCTCGTACTCCGGCTCGAGGGTGCCGATGATCTCGGGCGCCTGGGTGTAGCGCCCCTGGGCCCACGGGCCGACGCCCTCGCCGCCGAAGGCCAGCCAGTCGCTGGCGCCGACAGGCTGAACGCCCAGGGCGAGCGCGGTCTCGGCATCGGACCAGCCGAGGGCGACGACCCGCTCGGGCTTGGACTCGATCGTCACGTCGCCGAACTTGGTCGCGACGGTGGCCGGGAACGCGCCGCTGGCAGAGGATTTCGCGGTGTCGGCGGTGGACGAGGAGTCACCGCAGGCCGAGAGAGTGGTCAGCGCCAGGCCGGCCAGGGCAACGGCGGCGATACGAGCAGAACGCCGTCGAAACAGGTTGAAACGCATGAAAGTTAGCTTAGCATTGCCTAAGTCGTTGATTACGGGTGGGCACACGAAAGCCCCTGCCTCCCACCCCGGGACCGGGCGGTGGACAGGGGCTTTCGTTGTAGGTCAGGACCCGAGGGCCGTCTTCAGCAGCGGCACAACCTTTTCCAGGGCGTAAGTCGTCGCGGCCGGGGTACCGGCCGAGAACGCGTTACTGATGTTCGTGTCGTCGATGACGACGTCGTGGCCCGCCTTCACCGCCGGGACCGCCTTGAACAGCGCGTCGTCGGTGATCTCCTTGGCGTCGATGAAGATCGGCATCATCAGCACCGCGTCGGCGTCGAGCTGCTTCAGGTTCTCGCCCGAGACACTGATGAAGAAGCTGTCACCGGCCTGCTTCTGCACGGTCGGGTTGTTCTCGAAGCCGAGCTTCTCGACGAAGTCGACCCGGGCGTCACCGGTCAGGTAGGCACCGTAGCCCTCGCTGGTCTTCGAGCCGACCGTGATCGTCCTGCCCTTGAAGTCGGGGTTCTCATCGGCGTACTTCGTGAACTCGGCGTCGGTGTCGGAGATGAGCTTCTTGCCCTCGTCCGGCACGCCGAGCGCCTCGGAGATCATCGTGGTCTGCTGCTCCCACGTGGTGAGGTAGTTGTCGCCACCCTCGGGAACGCCCACGGTCGGCGCGATCTTGCTGAGCGTGTCGTACCGCTTCTGGTCACCACTGGAGCGGACGTCGAGGATCAGGTCGGGTTTGAGGGCCGCGATCTTCTCGAACTCGGGCTCCATCGTGCCGATGAGCTCGGGAGCCTTGGTGTACTGCCCCTGGGCCCACGGGCCGACGCCCTCGCCGCCGAAGCCCAGCCAGTCGCTGGCGCCGACGGGCTGAACGCCCAGGGCGAGCGCAGTCTCGGCGTCGGACCAGCCGAGCGCGACGACCCGCGCGGGCTTGGCGTCGATCTTCACGTCGCCGAACTTGGTCGCGACGGTGGCCGGGAAGGCGCTCGTGGCCGAGGTTCCCGAGGCTTCCGAGGAGGCGCCGGAATCGGAGTCACCACAGGCGGTCAGGGCAGTCGCCATTGCCGCGGCGGCAAGGGCGATGACGGCGGTGCGTACTGAGCGCCGCCGGGGCAGTAGGGAACTCATGTTAGTTAGCTTAGCATTGCCTAAGTAAGCACCGTCTTCACGCTTCGGTAACGGTGACCCCGGCCCGGTGCCGCCCGATCGGCACGATCATCGGGGTTCCCGAGATCGGGTCCGGCACAATGGAACACCGCATCCCGAAGATCTCGCCGATCAGCTCGGCGCTGACCACCTCGGTCGGGTTCCCCTCCGCCATCACCTTCCCGTCCCGCATCGCGACCAGATGGTCCGCGTACCGGCAGGCCAGATTCAGGTCGTGCAGCACCACCACGACGGTCGTGCCCCGGGTGGCGTTCAGGTCGATCAGCAGGTCGAGAACCTCGAGCTGGTGCGCCACGTCGAGGTAGGTGGTGGGCTCGTCGAGCAGCAGCAGGTCGGTGCGCTGGGCCAGCGCCATGGCGATCCAGACCCGCTGGCGCTGCCCGCCGGAGAGGGAATCGACCGGCCGGGCAGCCAGTTCCAGCACGCTGGTCGCGCGCATCGCCTCGGCGACCGCCTCGTCGTCCTCCGTCGTCCACCGGCGCAGCCAGCCCTGGTGCGGGTAGCGGCCACGGCCGACCAGATCGCTGACGACGATGCCGTCGGGAGCCACCGGGGTCTGCGGCAGGATGCCGAGCAGACTGGCCACCTCTTTGGTCGGAGTCTGCTGAATGTCCTTTCCGTCCAGCAGGATCGCACCCGAGGTGGGGGCGAGCAGACGGGCCATCGAGCGCAGGGTGGTGGACTTTCCGCAGGCGTTCGGGCCGACGATCATCGTCACCCGGCCGGGCGGGACCTCGAGGTTGAGCCCGGTCACCACCTCGTGGCCCTCGTACCCCAGGTGCAGGTCCCGCGCGGTGAGCGTGTGTCCGTCCGTCACTTGTTCATCCACCCTTGCCGATCCGGTTGGCCCGGGACAGCAGCCAGAGCAGGTACGGGGCACCGATCAGGCTGGTGACCACCCCCACCGGGAACTGCGAGGACCAGAGCAGGTGCTGCGCGGCGAAGTCCGCCACCAGCATCAGGAGCGCACCGATCAGGGCCGCCTGCACCAGCGCCGCGCCCTTGGTGGGCAGCAGGCGACGGGCCACCGGCCCGGCCACGAACGCCACGAACGCCACCGGCCCGGCGGCCGCGACGGCGACGCCGGTCAGGCCGACCGCGCAGCCGAGCAGCGCCCGGCGGCTGCGCTCGACCGGCACGCCGAGACCGGCCGCGGTGTCGTCACCCAGTTGCAGCACGGGCAGCGTCAGCGACGCCAGCGCGGTCAGCGGCAGGAGCACCACCAGGGCCCCCAGCAGCGGCCAGAACTGTTCCAGCGACGACCCGTTCAGCGATCCGGTGAGCCAGACCAGGGCGTCTTGAGACACCGTCACGTCGGAACTCGTCAGCAGGTAGGAGACGATCGAGGAGAGGGCACCGGCCACCCCGATGCCGACCAGGATGAGCCGGTACCCGGCGACCCCGCGCTGCCAGGCCAGGGCATAGATCAGGGTCGAGGTGACCACGGCACCGGCCAGGGCCGCGAAGGAGAGCGCGATCCCGCTGATCCCGAAGGTGATCGAGGCCAGGACCGCGCCGACGCTGGCCCCCTGGGTCACGCCGATCATGTCCGGGCTGGCCAGCGGATTCCGCAGCAGGGCCTGGAAGACGGCACCCGCCAGGCCGAGCGCGAGCCCGACGCAGACGGCGGTCAGGGCGCGGGGCAGCCGCAGCTCGATGATGATGAAGTGCGTACCGGTGTCGCCCCGGCCGACCAGGGCCCCCAGGACGTCGGGGATCGGCACCGCGAAGTCGCCGATCGACAGGCTCAGCGCGAAGGCCGCCAGGATGGCCACGAGCAGGATCGTGGTGACGACGACCTCGCGGCCGCGGCCGGTGTGCCGGGCCTGGTGCACGGCGCGGATCTGCTCCGCGGTCGTGGCGGTCGTGAGGCTCACAGCTCAGCCATCTTCCGCCGCCGGACCAGGATGACGAACGGGACGGCCCCGACCGCGGCCGTGACGATGCCGACCTGGAGCTCGCCCGGCCGGGCGATCAGCCGGCCGATGACGTCGGAGACCAGCAACAGCGAGGGCGCCAGCAACAGGCAGTGCACGAGCAGCCAGCGGTAGTCGGCCCCGGCCAGCATCCGGGCGGCGTGCGGGACGACCAGGCCGACGAACGCGATCGGCCCGGCGATCACGGTGGCCGCGCCGGTGAGCAGCACCACGGCGACCGCGCTGATCACCCGGATCAGGCCGACCTTCTGGCCCAGGCCGCGCGCCACGTCGTCACCCAGGGCCAGGGCGTTGAGCTGCGGGCCGAGCGCCAGCGCGAGCAGCACACCGATCCCGACGAAGGGCGCGGCCTGCGCGATCACCTCGGCGTCGCGGCCGGTCAGCGACCCGACCTGCCAGAACCGGTAGCGGTCGTAGGTCTCGGTGTCTTTCAGCAGCATCGCCGTGGTCAGGGCGATCAGCGCGGCGCTCGTCGCCTGCCCGGCCAGCGCCAGCTTGACCGGGGTGGCGCCCTCCCGGCCGAGCGACCCGACCCCGTAGACCAGGGTGGCGGCCACCGCGGCCCCGAGGAAGCCGAACCAGATGTAGCCGTTGGCGGCCGTGATGCCGAGCCAGCCGATGGCGAACACCACCGCGGCCGAGGCCCCGGCGTTGATGCCGAGCAGGCCCGGGTCGGCCAGCGGGTTGCGGGTGACGCCCTGGATCACGGCCCCGGCCAGTCCCAGCGCGACCCCGGCCAGCAGCCCGGCCACGGTGCGCGGGATCCGCAGCTCCCGCATGATCAGCTGCCCCTCGACCGAGCGGTCGGGGCTGAACACGCCGTTCCAGACGTCGCTCAGTGGGACGTGGCCGGACCCGACGACCAGGCTGAGCGTGATCGACACGACCAGGAGCACGAGAAGCCCCAGCACACCCGCCAGACCCGTGGACGTACGCACGCGGGCAGGAGGTTGCCGACGAGTGGCGGGCTGCTCGCCCGGCGGCGCGTCGATGGCGGGCGTCACCAGCACTCCTGTCAGGGGAAAGTAAGGGGACCCTAACACCTAGGACAGAAGTGTTGATCGGCGCCCATGCGCCGCGGCCCGGCTCACCCCCCGGAACGAGACCGCCGGACCGCCCCTCACTTCCTCCGTGATCATGCAAAACTTCCCCGGCGTTCTAGAACTCCGGGGAAGTTTGCCTGATCGCAGAAGGGCAAGGGGACACGGACGCGTCTCGGTCCGGCCAGCCCGCTCCGCATCGCCCTACGTCGCTTTACGTGGGCTCGGGGACCGGGTCGGGGTCGCCCGGGTCACCGGGACCGGGTTCCGCCGGGGCCGGGGGCAGGGTTTCCGGGGTGTCGGGCAGGAGCTCGCCCGGGTCGTCGGGGACAGGCTCACGGGGGTCGATCGGCGGGTACACCGCCGGATCGAGCTCCGGATCGGGCTGGGGTTCCGGATCGGGCTGAGACATCCGGCAAGGATCCCGCACTTGCCCGGCACCGCCAGTCCACCCGCGATTACACTGCGAACATGGCCGCCGCCCGCCGTGCCCCCTGGAGCCTCAGCGAGTTCGGCTTCGTCATCACCCTCACCCGCGGCCTCGCCCCCACCGACATCCTCACCCGGTACGGCGTGGATCCCGGCCCGGCCCGCCCGGTCACCTGGCAACAGGCCGTCGACGAGCAGATGTTCGGGCCCGGGACCACCGTGCTGAGGGTGGGAATGCTCGGGCAGTGGGCCTTCTGCCATCAGGACCGGGCCCTGGAGAAGCCGTCGCTCGACGTCCTGTCCGAGGGCACCGACAGCCTGAGCCTGCTCGACCTCGGCGGTGGGGAGACCACCTTCCAGCACTGGCGCGACGGCCTGCGGTACGAGCTCTTCCGGCCCGGCTTCTCCTACTCCCGGCCCCGGTCCGAGCCCCACCCGTTCTGGGACCGGATCTCGGCCCGGCACGCCGCCGGCCTCTCCGGGGCCAAGGCCGCGCTGGCGGTGATCGAGGAGCACGTGCGGGGCGAGGTGACCCACGACCTCCTGGCCGGTCCGCTCCTGACCACCGCCGTCAAGACCGGGGCGAGCGTTCCCCCGCCCGGCGCACCCGGATTCGCATGAAGTCCCCCGACCGGAAACCGGTCGCCACCCCCGTCCAGGTGAGCCCCTGATCCTGCCGGCCACCCAGACCGCCGACCGGCCCGTCCGGCCGCAGCATGTGCGTCAGCAGGATGGAGCGTGCCCTCGCTGACCTTCATGCCGTACCCCCGGCCGGCCTGCGCACCACGTCGACGCTCTACAGCGGCCACGCATTACTCCAGGACTCCCCGGCGCGACTGGCCCAGCGGCGGCTGGGTACCACCTGGTTCCAGGCGACCCATAGAACCAGGCGGTACCAGGAATGTCTGGGTGCCGGGACCGTCACGAGCCCGGCGGAAGACTCCCGAACAGGTCGGCCATCAGGTCACGCCCGGGGAAGTACTTCTCCCAGCGCCGGGTCCGGGTCAGCGCCCGGGTGGAGACGACCCGCAGGCCGGGCCCGGCGATCTCTCCCACCCCCTGCTGCCGCAGACGGGCCACGATCGGGTCGAGCGGTTCCGGCCAGGGGCCGTCGAGGAGGACATGACAACCGGCCACCAGGTCCGGCGACGCCCCGGGCCCGAGCACCACGACATCCGCCGGGCCACCCTCCGTGGCGTCCTGCGCAGGACGACCCGGTGCCGGGATCCGCCGGGCCAGCGCCTCGTTCTCGGCGGACTTGGCGGCCCGGCGGCCGGCCTCGCTCTCCCGCCCGGCCCAGTCCGGCCCGTCGTGCCAGGCCACGGCCTCCGGCTCGTGCACCAGCACGGCCCCGGCGTTCCAGGCCCGGTGGGCGAACTCCCAGTCCTCGCCGCCGTACTCGGTGAACGACTCGTCGAAGCCGCCGGTCTCCCGGAAAAGATCCCGCCCGCAGCACATCACAGCACTGATGACGTACCGGTAGGACAACCGGTCGGCCCGCAGCAAGTTCCCGGAACCCCGGTACGCGTCAGTCAGCCAGGCCGGGGAGGGGAACCGGGCCGGTGGGTCCCACCCGTCGCGGAGCCGCTGCGGGGTCCAGCCCTCCAGGTCCACGTGCTCACGGCGGCCCACCGCGAGCGCGTCGGGCAGGAGCGCAGGCCACCGGCCGAGGGCCCGCAGGTACCCCGGCGAAGGAACGGTGTCCTGGTCGAGGAAGACCAGCACGCTGCCCTCGCTGTGACGCACCGCCAGGTTGCGGGCGGCGGCCGCCCGAAACCCCCGGTCGTCCTGCCGCACCACCCTGATCCGCAGGTCGGCCTCCGGCCGGAGGTCACCCGTCAGGGGTTGCGGCGAGCCGTCGTCGGCGATCACGACCTCGAAGCGGGTGCGCGGATAATCCTGCTGCGCCAGGCCTTCCAGTACCAGGTCGAGTTGTTCCCGGTTGCGGTACCAGGGCACGACCACGGTGATGTCGGGCATCGGGGCGCTCCGGTCGCGCACCAGGTCCCAGCGGTTGCCCGGCACCACGAACCCGCCGTGCGGCAGGGGCAGGGGTTCGTCGATCACGCCACGGCCGCCGACGGTCCGGCCGCCTCCCGGAAGAAGACACCGTAGGCCGCCGCGACACCGCTCTCGAGACGTTCCCCGGGCACCGGCCGCAGCAGCCGGCCGAGCCGGGGTTCGGCCAGCACGGCCCGGATCATCCCGGCGAGACGGCCCGGCCGGTAGAGCGTCACGGCCCCGGGGCAGGCCCGGTCGAGCTCGCGGGTGTAGGGCCCGTCGGCCACCAGGGGACGTCTCCCGGCCGAGAGCCAGGTGTTGAGTGATCCCGAGGCGGAGATGGTCCGGGCCGGGACGATCGGCACGGCGACCCGGGCGAGACGCTCGTCCACCTGGTCGTCCGGCAGGAAACCAGTGATCTCCAGCCGGCGCCCGAGGGCGGCCGCCCGGGTGGTGAGGCGCCCGGCCAGTTCCCCGTGCCCGTCCGCGACCCGCCCGATCGCGGTCAGTCCCACGGCCTCCGGCAGGCCGGCCATGGCCTCCAGCACGTCGTCGTGTCCCTTGCCGGGGTAGACGAAGCCGAAGACCCCCACCTCCGGGACCACCGGCGGCCACCGGTCCGGACGGACGGGAGCGCGGACCGGCAGCGGAATCACCCGCAGCCCGGCCGGGCGCGCGGCGTCCGCGAACCGGTCGAGCAGCGTCTCCAGCCGAGCCCGTTCGTGTTCGCTACTGACGCAGACCGCGTCGGCCGCCAGCGCGACCCGGCCGTACCCGAGGGCGCGGCGACGGTAGCGGCCCGGTTCGTCGGCCGGGTCCGGCAGATCGTGCAGGGTGACCGTGACCCGCTCACCGAGCCCGCTGCGCAGGCGCACGAAGGCCTCGGCCGCTTCTCCCGTGGTCGGGCCGAAGAGTGCCTCGGTGTAGTGCAGGTGAACCCCCGCATCCCCGCTTCCGCCCGCCGCTGCGCCGGCGGCACCCGGATCCGGGACCTCCACCAGGCGTCCGTCCGTGTGACGGGCCAGCCATCGCGCGAAGATCGTCACCCCGTGATCGGGCGGCCCGACCACCAGATGCGTGACGGACCGGCCCGTCCACGACTCCCTCACACCGCCACCCGGCCCGTTCCCCAGGTGCGTTCCCGCAGGGCCACCGGGCGGACGCGGGTGTAGGCATCGGTGTGCACCGACCGCACGAGAGCGAGCTGCCGCCGGCGGAAGCCGGCGTCGACCGGGCCCACCGGGGCCCGGGTCAGGGCCTGCCGCACGGCGTCGCTCAGCGACTCCTCGTCGAACCCGTCCCGTTCGTCGTTGAAATAGCCGACCACGTCGTCCCATTGCTCGGTGTAGTACCCGCACGAGGGCGCGACCACCCGGGTGCCGACGTCCCGGCACGCCTCCAGCCACCCGGAGTGCGTACCGAAGCGGTTCGGCAGGACGTAGGCGTCCAGCTGCGATAGGTAGGAGGCGAGCTCGGCGTCGTCGAAGCGGCCGTGCACCCGCAGATCGATCTCGCCCCGGCGGCCCAGTTCGCACGTCCGGCGCAGCTCCGGACGGCGCAGGGCCCCGGGGTGCAGGTCGATCCGCAGGCGGCCACCGACCTCGCGGGCCCCGGCCAGTGCGGCCCGGACCACCCGGTCCGGCTCGACCACGTTGCGCCGCAGGTCTTTCAGGTGAATACCGACGGTCGGCGGACCGGACCGGCCGGCGGGTCCGGACGTCAGCAGCGCCGGGTCGAAGACGGCCGGGTGCGGCACCACATCGGCGCGGCGCCCCCAGCGGCGCCGGATCTCCCGGGCCGCGCCCTTCGTGAGGGTCAGTACCACACCGGCCGCGGGGATCAGGACGTCGAGATTCGCGTCGTGCGGCCCCGGCCCGTCCTGGTGCGGGTTCCGCAGGTCGTGCACGGTATAGACGAGAGGCAGCCGCAACGCCCGCAGTTCACCCACCCAGCGGCGCAGTCCGTCGGCGTCCAGATGCTCGAAACCGAAGTGCAGGTGGACGATGTCGAACTCGGACCGGTGCTCGCGCAGCCAGGCGGCCGACAACGCCGGGTTCGGCACCACCGACGGCGAGACCGCGGCCCGGTAGGCGGGCGGGCAGGCACTGCGCACGTACGGATGATCGCCCGGGATCTGCAGGACCCGGCTCATGCAGTCCGGCATTCGTACACGCCGACCTCGGTGCCGGTCCAGAACTCGCCGATCCCTTCGAAGGTCTTCAGCACCCGCTCGTGGTTCCAGTCGTCCACCACGTGCACCTCGTGCGGATTGCCCTCGATCTCGTCCTGCGGATAGTGCACGACCGGGATCGAGAGGTAGACGGCCCGCGCGGCGGCGGCCCGGGACTTCGCCCACAGGCCCAGCGCCTCGTCCTCGGTCATGTGCTCGGCCACGTCACCCAGGATCACCACGTCGGCCTCCGGGAAGGCGAGCGTGCGCGCGTCCCCCAGAATGATCTCGTCGTAGTACTCCCGCAGCCGGTACGTGTGCACGTACGGCTCGTAGATCTCGATACCGATGACCCGCCCCACCGGCAACCCGGCCAGCAACTTGGCGTAGGTGCCCACCCCCGGACCGATGTCGAGCACGGTGACGGGTCTCTCGGCGGCGAGCACGGCAATACGCTCGCGGATCCAGTCCTTGCCCTCGCTCGAACTCATCGGCATGACCGGCAGCTTCGCACCGGCCCCGGGACCGCACATCCCGAAAAGACCCCGGTGAAATCCCTGGAACACCAAAAATCTCAGCACGAACCGTGCCGTACCGGGTTCGCGTCCGCCAGAAGCACCCGGCTCCCGTCCCGGATCCGGGACGGGAGCCGGGGAACCGCCTCAGGCCCGGGTCACCTGCACGACCGCCGGACGCGGCCCCCGCCAGGCGCCCCGGGCCGGCGTGGCCCCGGCCGCGACGTAGTCGGGGAAGTACGAGTTCTGCGCCGCCCAGGTGCCCTCCTCGCCCGGGTGCTGCACGGCGACGAAGACCGAGCCGTCCCGGTCGTGGATGACCGGGCCGCAGGTCTCGGCCTGCACCGGCACCGCGAGGAACTGCACCAGGTGGCCGCGCTCCTTGCCGTGCAGCGGCACCTTGAACAGCCCGTCGTTCTTCTTGATCGAGCTGGGCTGGCCGTCGGTGGCGATCCAGAGGTTGCCGACCGAGTCGAAGGCGATGTTGTCGGGGCAGGAGATCGGCGCCACCGGGCCCTCCCAGCCACCGAAATAGGTTCCGGCCTGGTCGGTGTCACCGCAGACCAGGAACAGGTCCCAGGTGAACCGGGTGGCGTCGGCCTGGTTGCGGCGCTCGGTGATCTCGATGATGTGGCCGTTCTTGTTCACCGGGCGCGGGTTGGCGGCGTCGGTGGCCGGCTTGCCGGTGGTGCCGCGGGCGTCGTTGTTCGTGCAGACCACGTAGAGCTTGCCGGTCTTCAGGTCGGGCTGAACGTCCTCGCAGCGGTCCATCGGCGTGGCCTTGACCGCGTCGGCGGCCTCCCGGGTGAAGACCAGCACCTCCTCGAGGGTGAAGCCGGTGACGGCCGACCTACCGTTCTTCGTCAGCGGGATCCATTCGCCCGAGCCCAGATTCGCGTTGTCCGCCTCCTGCGTGCCGGAGAACTTGGCCACGTAGAGGTCGCCCTCGCTGAGCAGCTGCAGGTTGTGCTTGCGGGCCGCCCTCGAGGAGCCCTTGCGGAACTTGTTCTTCGCGACGAACTTGTAGAGGTAGTCGAACTTCTCGTCGTCACCCATGTACGCGACGACGGTGCCGTCGTCGTCCACCCGGATGTTCGCGCCCTCGTGCTTCATCCGGCCCATCGCGGTGTGTTTGACCGGGGTGGACGTCGGGTCGGTCGGGTCGATCTCGACGACGTAGCCAAAACGGTGCGGCTCGTTCGCGTAGTCGGCCTTCGTCGCGTCGAAACGCGGGTCGATCTTCTCCCAGCCGTAGGTGCTGGCCGCGCTGGTCAGGCCGTAACGCTTGCCGCCCCGGGCGGCCGGGTCGGCCACGAAGTAGCCGTTGAAGTTCTCCTCACCGGAAAGCACGGTGCCCCAGGGGGTTGTACCGCCGGAGCAGTTGCCGAAGGTACCCAGCGCCCTGACCCCGTGCGGGTCGGCCTTGGTCTTCAGCAGGTCCGAACCGGCCGCCGGGCCGTCGAACCGGAACGGGGTGTCGGCGGTGATGCGGCGGTTGTGGTGGCCACCGCGCACGTACGACCAGCGGGCCCCGCGGCGGGCACGCTCCAGCTCGACCACGGCGAAACCGTGGGCGGCCTTCAGCGTGCGCAGCACCTCGGCCTCTTCGGTCTCCGTCGTGGTCGGCGGGAACATGATGGCGCGGTTGGTGTATTCGTGGTTGCAGACCAGAAGAGCCCGCGTACCGCGGCTGTTCGTCTCGATGATGTCGAGGTAGTCGTTGTTGTAACCGAACTGCAGCGCCTGCGCCTGGGCATCGGGTTTGGTCGGGTCGAACGCCGGGGAGTTCTCGAACAGCGGGTCGCCCCACCGGATGATCAGGTCCCAGCGGAACCCCTTCGGCACCGTGAAGGCATCCTTCGTCGATTCGACCGACGTGATCGGCGTGAAGCCGAGAGAACCCCGGGTGGTCGCCTCGGCCTCCTGTGCGTGCACGACCGGCATCGCCACGGCCGCGGCCAGCGCACCGCCCCCGGCCAGCAGGGCGCGGCGGCTCAGCGCCGAGGACGCGACCCGCTGGAACGTCGGCTCGCAACTGCTGTTCGGGGCCGGACGCGAGCAGGCGTTGTCACACTTGAGGTGGCAGGTGACCGCGCTGCGATTCCCGTGCGTCAGCCCGAGCATGGGCAGGTTTCTCATCAGGGTCTCCCGTACATGAATTCCCACGGGTGCTGGTCAGCCGTGGGTTCTTCGGAAACTACGGGGACCGCCCGCGCCGAACAGCCGGTTCGATGCGTACAGTCGATGAACGGACAATTTCGTCAGCGTTCACTCACCTATTGACGATCTGTCGGCACCGGCAAAATGGTGGACGCCCGCACGCAGCGGTCGCGTACCTCCCGCCGGAACCGTTCGCACTCCCCCCCAGCCCCGGTGTCGCCGTCGGCGCCAGTGACCCCGGGTGACCGTTCTGTAATACTTTTCCGCGTGCCGCACCCCGTTGAACGATCCATGTTGCGAACGAGCCTCAGGTGGGCCGCCGCCAGCCGCATGGTGGTGGCCGTCGGATGCGGATGTTTCGGCCTGTTCCTGCTCTCGGGCAGCCGCCTGGCCGTCGCCTCGGTCGTCACCGCCGGGCTGATCGCCTGGACCCTGGTCTTCTGCATCCGGATGCTGCGGATGCAGGGCGGTGACCGGGTCGGCGCCCGCTGGCTGACCGCTGACCTGGCCATCACCTGCGGCGTACTGGCCGGGCAGTACTGGCTGATCCCGCCCGACAGCGTGCCCGACGGCACCGGCTGGATGAACGCCCTGGTCGCGATGACCATCGTCACCTACCAGTGGCACACCTCGCCACGGGTCGGGGCGCTGGCGGCGGTGCTGCTGGTCGCGGCCTACTGGGTGGGCATCCAGACCGCGATCGGCGACAACGGCGGCTCCTGGCCCGCGCCGGCGATCTGGCTGCTCGCCGACGCCCTGCTCTCGCGCGGCCTGTTCGTCATGGTGCGCCGGGGTGGGCGGCGGGCCGACGAGTACCTGGCCGCCGGTGACCGGAAGCGGGCCGCCGCCGAGTTCAGCCGGGCCCGGCGCGCCGACGAGCGCGAGCACCTGGCCACCCTGCACGACACCGCGGCCGCGACGCTGCTGATGGTCGGGCTCGGCACGGTGCCCGGCCGCAGCGACTGGCTGCAGCAGCAGGCCCGCCGCGACCTGGCCCTGCTCGACCCGGAGGTGCGGGCGGTGAGACCGGAGCCCGTGCTCGACCTGGCCACGATGCTCGCCGAGACCACGGCCGCCGGGCAGGTGACCGTGCACCACCCGCCGCTGGGCGAGCTGATGGTGCCGTCGCTGCCCGCCCTGGCCATCCGCGACAGCGTGCGCGAGGCTCTGACCAACGTGGCCCGGCACGCCGGGGTGCCCGAGGCCACGCTCTCGATCAGCCGTGAAGCTTCCGGTCTGGTGGTCGAGATTCGCGACCAGGGCGTCGGTTTCGCACCGGACCGGATCCCGCTCACGCGCCGCGGCATCTCCGAGTCGATCACCGCCCGGATGACCCGGGCCGGCGGCGTCGGCACGGTCAGCTCGGTGCCGGGGTCGGGCACCGTCGTCCGTCTGGAGTGGGCCGGTGTCTGATTCCGCCCGTACGGTCATCGCGGACGAGTTCATCCGCGGGCTGCACATCGCCACGCTGGGTGTGACCACGGCCGTGCTCTGCGTCTGGTTCCTGCCGATCGCCGTGACCACGCCCGGCGCCTACACCTCACCGCTGCTGGAGTACGGGTGCCTCACCGTGCTCGTCGCCCTGCTGGCCCTGGCGGCCGGGATGGTCTGGCGCGAGCGGCCGTGGGGCCGGCTGCGCTGGCCGATGGTGGCTGTCGCCCTGGTCGCGACGGTCCTGGCCACGGCGGCGGTGCGGCCCGAGCAGCTGATCCTGCCGCCGCACTGGTCGTGGAAGGTGTTCGGCTGGTTCGCCGTGCTGCTGCTGATGGACCTGCCCCTCGGCTGGTTCTTCGGCGTTCTGGCCCTGCAACAGGCGATCTCCCTGGTTCAGGTGCTGGCCGCCGGTCAGGGCGACAAGTCGACGCTGGTCGAGCTGGGCGTCACCAGTCTGCTCGTGGCCAGCTGGCAGGGCGCTGTGGCGGTGGCCGCGGTGTCGCTGGGGCAGTCCGCCGCCGTGGCCCGGGAGACCGCGGCCCAGGAGGAACGCATCCGGCTGTCCGAGCGGGTGGCCGAACAGGTGCACGGCGACCGGCAGAACCGGTACATCGACCTCTCCACCACCACCACGCCCCTGCTCGAGGGCATCGCCGACGGCCTGCTGGATCCGGCCGACCCCCAGGTGCGGCGCAACTGCTCGGTCGAGGCCGCCCGCATGCGCCGGCTGTTCGCCGAGAGCGACGAGGTCGCCGACCCGCTCAGCCACGAGATCTCGGCCTGCATCGACGTGGCCGAGCGGCAGGGCACCTCGGTACAGGCCTCGGTGCGCGGCACCGTGCCGGTGCTCCCGCTGCCGGCCCGCCGCGCCCTGACCGAACCGGTGATCCCGGTGCTGGCCGGGGCCCGGTCGCGGGCCCGGCTGACCGTGGTCGCCCGGGACAACCAGGTCACGCTGAGCGTGGTGGTGGACGGCGCCCTCGACGCGCCCCCGGAGCCGACCGGCACCGACGGCCCGGTTCAGATCAGCCGCCTCATCAGTGGCGATCAGCTGTGGCTCGACGTCACCTGGAAGCCCCCCGCAAACTTTTCCTGATCAGGCGAACGTTCCCCGGGGAACGTTCGCCTGATCACGAACAACGCTTTTCTACTCGCAGGCCAGCACGACCAGCGACCTGGCCTCCACCAGCAGCGAACCACCGGCCTTGGCCTCGTTCACCTGCTCCTCCGGGGTGGCGGCGAGCTGGCTGTCGAGCACGACCCGCCACGACTCGCCGTACTCCACCGGCGGCAGGGTGAACTGCAGGTCTTCGTGGTGGGCGTTGAAGATCAGCACGAACGAGTCGTCGGTGATGCGCTGCCCCCGGGCGTCGGTGCCGGTGATGCCACGGCCGTTGAGGAACATGGCCACGGACTTACCGAAGCCGGAACCCCAGTCTTCGTCGGTCATCTCGGAGCCGTCGGGACGGAACCAGCTGATGTCCGGCACGCCCTCGGCGCCGCGGCGGCGCACGGGCAGGCCGTCGAAGAAGCGCCGGCGGCGGAAGATCGGGTGCTGCGCCCGCAGGGCCGAGGCCGCGCGGGTGAACTCCTGCAGTTCCTCGTCGGCGTACTCCCAGTCCACCCAGGTCAGTTCGCTGTCCTGGCAGAAACCGTTGTTGTTGCCGTTCTGCGTGCGACCCAGCTCGTCACCGTGGCAGAGCATCGGCACGCCCTGCGACAGGATCAGCGTGGCGATGAAGTTGCGCTGCTGACGTGAGCGCAGGGCATTGACCGTGGCGTCGTCGGTCGGGCCCTCCACGCCGCAGTTCCACGACCGGTTGTGGCTCTCCCCGTCGTTGTTGTCCTCACCGTTCGCCTCGTTGTGCTTCTCGTTGTACGACACCAGGTCCCGCAACGTGAAACCGTCGTGCGCGGTGACGAAGTTGATGGACGCCACCGGGCGGCGAGCCGAGTGCTCGTACAGGTCGGCGGAACCGGTGATCCGGGCGGCGAACTCGCCCAGAGTGGCCGGCTCCCCACGCCAGAAGTCCCGGACGGTGTCCCGGTACTTGCCGTTCCACTCGGTCCACTGAGGCGGGAAGTTGCCGACCTGATATCCGCCGGGACCGACGTCCCAGGGCTCCGCAATCAATTTCACCTGATTGACCGTGGGGTCCTGCTGCACGAGTTCGAAGAAGCTCGACAGCCGGTCGACGTCGTAGAACTCCCGGGCCAGGGTCGAGGCCAGGTCGAAACGGAAACCGTCGACGTGCATCTCGGTGACCCAGTAGCGCAGCGAGTCCATCAGTAGCTGCAGGGCGTGGGGGTGCCGCACGTTCAGCGAGTTCCCGGTGCCCGTGTAGTCCATGTAGTAGCGGTGGTCGTCGTCCACCGTGCGGTAGTAGGCGGCGTTGTCGATGCCGCGCATCGAGAGGGTCGGGCCCATGTGGTTGCCCTCGGCGGTGTGGTTGTAGACCACGTCGAGGATCACCTCGATGTTCGCCTCGTGCAGCGCCCGCACCATCGCCTTGAACTCCTGCACCTGGCTGCCTGCGGACGGCAGCGAGCTGTACTTCGGGTCGGGCGCCAGGAACCCGATGGTGTTGTAACCCCAGTAGTTCGACAGGCCCTTGTCCATCAGGGTGGAGTCGTTCGCGAAGTGGTGCACCGGCATCAGCTCGACGGCGGTGATGCCCAGACCCTTGAGGTGGTTGATGATCGCCGGGTGCGCCATGGCCGAGTAGGTGCCGCGCATCTGCTCCGGGATGTCCGGGTGGGTCTGGGTCAGGCCCTTGACGTGTGTCTCGTAGATGACGGAGTCGGCGTACTCGTGCTGCGGCGGCCGGTCGGTGCCCCAGTCGAAGAACGGGTTGATGACCACCGAGCGCGGCATGGCCGCGGCCGAGTCCTCGTCGTTGAAGCTGTCCGGGTCGCCGAAGTTGTAGCTGAAAAGGCTCTGACCCCATTCGAACTGGCCGTCGATGGCCTTCGAGTAGGGGTCGAGCAGCAGCTTGTTCGGGTTGCAGCGGTGCCCGGCCGCCGGGTCGTACGGACCGTGCACGCGGTAGCCGTACCGCTGCCCCGGCTCGATCCCCGGGATGAAGGCGTGCCAGACGAAGGCGTCGATCTCCGGCAGGTCGATACGGGTCTCGGTGCCGTCCTCGGTGAACAGGCACAGCTCGACCCGCTCCGCGACCTCGCTGAAGAGGGCGAAGTTCGTGCCGTACCCGTCGTACGACGCGCCCAGCGGGTAAGGCTTACCCGGCCAGATCTGAAGGGAGGCGGGTGTGGCTTCAGGCAACGGAAGTCTCTTTTCTGCGGCTTTCACAAGGCCGGATCACGACGCAGGCGCGGCATTGCACCGGAACAGAACTCGACCATGGAAAATCCCGTTCCGCCAGTGCACGTGACACCCGCTCGCCACCCGGACGGCGCAGTGGCATCAGGCCTGATCAGAGGCCTCCTGGACACCACTCGCCCCCGGCGGGGAACCTGCTGCCATGAGCTACGACCTCTACTTCTGGCACACCGCACCGGGCGACCCCGAAGAGGTGGCCGACGACCCGGGGATCATCGCCCCGCACCCGGCCGTGCCGGCCTTCCGCCAGGAGATCATCGGGCTGCACCCGGACCTGGCCGACGTCAGCGAACCGGAAGAGGGCTCCCCCGACACTTCGAAGTACCTCGCCCTGACCCTCCCGTTCGGCTGGATGGATGAGGTGCTGCCCGACGTCTACCGCGCGGCGCGGCGCCACGGCCTGTCCGGGTGGGATCCGCAGATGGAGGAGCCGCCCTCGATCGAGCACCTCGCACCAGAGGAGGAAGACCCGTCCTGACCTGGCACTGTTAGTAGTACCTAAGCCGAAGATTCCAGAAAAACGCCTCTGACCTGCAGCGATGAACATAGGTTAGGCTCACCTACTTCTTTTGACAGAATCAAAAGAAGGGTTCAGGGTGGTACTCGCACCCCGAGAGAAGGAGCCCCACCATGACGACCATCACGTCGCAGAACACCGGCACGAACGGCTTCCACGCCTCCGCGATCCTCGGCGCGAACCTGCAGCGAGTCCTGGTCGACCTGGTGGCCCTGCACCTCTACGGCAAGCAGGCCCACTGGAACATCGTGGGCAAGAACTTCCGCGACCTGCACCTGCAGCTCGACGAGATCGTCGACCTGGGCCGTGAGCACAGCGACACGATCGCCGAGCGCATGCGCGCCCTCGACGTGATCCCGGACGCCGGTCCCAGGGCCGTCGGCACCCAGACCAGCCTCACCGACTTCGGCTCCGACGAGGTCGACACCGCCGAGGCCGTCGACAAGATCACCGTGATGCTGCGCGAGGCCGCCGCCACCGTGCGCGCCGTGCACGACGACGTCGACCGCGAGGACCCGACCACCGCCGACCTGCTGCACAGCATCATCCACGACCTGGAGAAGCAGGCCTGGATGATCTCCTCGGAGAACCGCGCGCCGCGTAAGGGCTGATCTCACAAGCCCCCTGGTGGACGTCTCCCCGCCTTCCGGCGGCCGGCTCCCCTGGGGTTCTCACCGGGTCACGAAGGGCCGCGCCAGCGCGGCGAACTCCCCGTGACCCGCAGCACCGAGGTGCCGCAGCTTGTGCCTGACCAGCATCAGGCCGAGAGCGGCACCGGATTCCAGGTCTCGCGCGGCGGGACTGCCGGCTACCAGCATGGCCAGCAGTCCCGCCGCGAGGACATCGCCGGCACCGGTCGAATCGACGATTTCGCCCGGTGCCAAGGTCTTTTGCGGCACCCTCCGCTCGCCGTCGGCCCCGTGCAGGGCGATCCCGGCCGGCGACTTCACCACCACGACCGCCCGCCCCGCGCGAAGGTGACCCCGCACGCCCGCCGCGAGCGGCTCGTCCTCAATTCCGAGATGCCCCGCCAGCAGGCACAACTCAGCCTCGTTCACGAACAGTAGATCGGTCAGCCCGATGATGCCCAGAATGTCGGGCGTGGGTTCGGCACACCACACGTGGCCCGGATCGAGGGCTATCACCACCTCCGGCCGCATCCGCCTCAGGGCCGCCAGCAGACGCAGCAGCACCCCGGGCGTCACCCGGTCGAGGAACGACGTCACGTGCACCACCCGGGCCCGGGCCAGGTAGGCCACCAGCTCGTCGAACCGCTCGTCGAGGTACGCGGCGGTCTCGACATTCGCGCCGATGTGCGTCAGCAGCGTGCGGTCACCTTCGTGGGTGAGGGCCAGGCACACACCCGGCAAACGGGACGACCGACCGACCGCGCTCACGTCCACCCCCACGGCCCGCAGCTCCTCGAGACCGGAAACCGCTTGTCCCACCGGAGTTCCCGCCACGCCCAGGTATCCGATCGACAGGCCCGCGCGAAGATGGGCCAGGGTGTACGCCACGTTGAACGACGACCCACCCGCGGAGACGGTGACGGTCGTGGGATCGAGCAGGTCGAGCACGTCGCGGACGGTACGGGCGTCCACCGCCGTCTCGGCGCCCCAGGCCACGCCGGACAGCGGCGGCGCCGGCGCGATGTAGTCCAGGTTCAGTGCCCCGACGGCCACCACATCGAACATCTCCATGCCGCGATCATGCAGGAGCCCGGCCGCACCGTGTACGACTGGGGTCGTACACGCGTCCTCCCCGATTCAGATCCAGGTCCGACGCCCCGGCCCCGGCCCCTTCAGCACGATGGATCCCATGAACACCGAGACCCGCGGCATCCGCCCCCGTGACATCGTCCTGGGGGTCCTGACCCTCGCCCTGCTGGCCGGCATCTACTTCGGTGGCACCGCGGTCTGGCAGAAGTACCGCGGGCCGAGCCAGGCCACCGCGGCCGACTGCCGCACCGCGCAGCAACTGGTCGACACCATGCAGCACCTGCCGAAGGGCAAGGCCGCACTGAAGGCCAGCTACACCCAGGAACGCAAGACCTGGAACACCATCAGCGACGGCTATCTCCAGGCCCCGATCTCCGGCTACATGAGCGCCGCCTACGCGGTGGCCGGGAACGACACCGAACAGCTCGCGATCTACAACGATCCGGCCGACCCGTGGGGCCAGGACGACTGGGACGATCTCATCGATACCGCCAATTCGCACTGCCACGACCGTGAACTGACCATCCCGCAGATCGACTTCTCGGCCGCGTCGTGAGGGCCATCCTGCAGGGCCTGGACCTGGTGAAGTCCTACGGCCACGGCGAGACCGCGGTGCGGGCGCTGAACGGGGTGTCGGTGATGTTCGGGGCCGGCGAGTTCACCGCGATCATGGGGCCTTCCGGCTCGGGCAAGTCAACGCTGATGCACTGCCTGGCCGGGCTCGACTCGGTCTCGGACGGGCGGGTGCTGGTCGGTGACACCGACATCACCCGGTTGTCCGACCGCGCCCTGACCCGCCTGCGCCGTGACCGCATCGGCTTCGTGTTCCAGTCGTTCAACCTGCTGCCCCAGCTGACAGCGACGAAGAACATCACGCTGCCGCTGCGGCTGGCCGGCCGCAGACCCGATCCCCAGTTGCTCGATCACCTGATCGGGACCCTGGGCCTCTCCGGGAGGCTGCAGCATCTGCCGTCCGAACTGTCCGGCGGCCAGCAGCAGCGGGTGGCCATCGCCCGGGCCCTGATCTCGCAGCCCCAGGTGGTTTTCGCCGACGAGCCGACCGGGAACCTGGATTCCCGTTCCAGTGCCGAGGTTCTCACCCTGCTGCGCGGCATCACCGCCGATCTGGGGCTGACCGTGGTGATGGTGACGCACGACCCCCGGGCCGCCGAACACGCCGACCGCGTGGTGGAACTGCGCGACGGGCAGGTGGCAGCGTGAACCTCACCGTGCTGGGCACCCAGCTGGAGGGTGTGCGACGCCGTCCCGGTCGCGGCCTGATGACCGGACTGTCCGTGCTGCTGGCCACTTTCGTCGTGTTCTCGACCGTGCTGGCCTACCGGGTGACCACGCAGACCTTCCTCGACTCGTTCAGCCCCACCTCGTCCGGCACCTCCCTGGTCGCCGAGAACGAAACCGGCTTCAGTGTCCGGGACCTGCGGAAGGTGCGGGCCACGGACGACGTGGTCGCCGCGAGCGCCCAGCTGTCGGCCTCGTTCGACGTGGCCGGGGCGGCCGGGCGAAGCCTGGAGGTGGACGCCGATCCCGGGTCCGGCCCGCTGGCCCTCTACCGGCTCACGCAGGGTGCGTATCCGCAGGGACCGCGGCAGATCGCGCTGAGCGAGGCCACGGCGCGGGCCTGGTCGATCGCGCCGGGCGCGCACCTGCGACTGATCCGTCTCGGTGGTGAGACGGGTACGGAGAAGTCGGTCGTGCGGGTCACGGTGACGGGTCTGGTCGATTCGGCTGTCACCGGTCTGGCCTACGCGCCGGATCTGGTGGTGGCGGAGCTCAGCGGGCAGGCGTTCACCCGGATCGACATAGCAGCGGCCGCGGGCAGCCCGCCCAGCCTCTCGGCCGTGCTGGGGCCGGCCCGGATCCGCACCGGTGACGAGGTGCGCAAGGCCGAGGCCCAGGACGCGGTGCGCCAGTTCGACGTGGTGTTCGCGGTGATCTCGGCGTTCGTGCTGATCGCCGTGATCGCGGCGATGCTCGTGGCCACCTCGACGTTCCGGATCGTGTTCGCGCAGCGCCTGAAGCAGCTCGCCCTGCTGCGCACGATCGGCGGGCAGCAGGGCCAGATCGGCCTGGCGCTGACCGTGGAGGGTGCGCTGACCGGCCTGGTGGCCGGGGTTCTCGGGGTGGCGGCCGCTGTCGGCGGGGTCCGGATCGCGGTGGCGGTGGCGGGTGCTTCGGGACGAGCACTGGCTCCTTCGGGGTTCCCGCTGACGGCCGCTGTCGTCACCGTGGTGGGCGCGGGCCTGCTCACCGTGGCGGCCGTGGTCGCCCCCGCCCTCTCGGCCTCGGACGTCTCTCCCCTGCAGGCGCTGCGCAGCGCCGACACCACCCCCGCCCGGCCCGGGATCGGGACCGTGCGGCTGGTGCTGGGCCTGGTGTTCGCGGCCGGCGCGGCCGGCCTGATCTGTCTGGTCGTCTCGGCCCTGCCCGTGGCCGGGCAGGAGTACACCGCGCTGGACGACAATCTGCTGCAGATCGTGGCCTCGGGCACCCTGGCGTTCCTCGCCATGATCGCGCTCGGCCCCCTGCTGGTGCGCGCCCTGCTGGGAGCTCTCGCCCCCGCGCTGAGGCTGCTGGGAACCACCGGGGAACTCGCGATCGAGGGTCTGCGCAGTGCCTCGCGGCGCGCGGCGGTGGTGACGATGGTGGTGGCGCTGGGCGTCACGCTGGTCACCGGCACGGTGGTGGCCGCGGCCTCGGCCCGGGCCGTGGTGAACAGTGGCCTGGCGATGGGTTCCCCGGCGGACTTCGTGGTCGACGGCCGGGTCCCCGCCGCGACGTTGCGGCAGCTGGCGGCCGAACCCGCCGTGAGCCTGGTCAGCCGTTACCGCATGTTCCCCGTCGACGACTACACCGCCACCGATCTCGACCTGGCCACCCTCCCGTCGATGAGGGCCGTGACCCCCGCGCACGGCACCCTCGAGCGTGATCTCGGGGGCCGGGCCGTGATCTCCGACCGGGTCTCCTACGAGCTCGGCGTCTCGGTCGGCGACCGGATCCGGCTCGGGAAGGGCACTTCCCTCATCGTCCAGGCCGTGCTGAGCGGGAACGGCCCCCTGGAGGCGGACCTGGTGGTGTCCGCGTCGGAGCTGACGGCCCTGGGAGCCCCGGACGCGCCGAGCGGTGTGCTGCTGGACGCCCCGGACACGGCCGAGCCCCGGATCCGGGCCGTGCTCGGCCCCGGCCTGAGTACCGGCCTGTCGTCGCTGGGCACCGTCGGCGACCCGATCCGCTCGGCGATGGCCAAGCTGTTCGCGGCGGCGCTGGGGCTGGTCGGGCTGACCGTGCTGATCGCGCTGGTCGGGGTCGGCACCACGATGTCGCTGACCGTCATGGAACGCACCCGCGAGTTCGGGATGCTGCGGGCGCTGGGCCTGACCCGGCCCGGACTGCGCGCCCTGATCGGCACCGAGTCGTGCCTGTACGGCGTACTCGGCACCGTGCTGGGGCTGGCGCTCGGCATCCCCTACGCGTGGCTGTCGGTGCTGGCCCTCAACCTGAACGCCCCTCTGGAACTGCCGGTGGCGCAGCTGCTCGCCGTGGCCCTGCTCCTGGCTCTGGTGACGCCGCTGGCCGGTCTGCTGCCGACGCGCCGGGCGGCCCGGGTGAGCCCCGTCGCCGCCCTGGGCACGGGAGGCTGAGGCGTGCCCGGCACCGTGAGGGAGAACATCCGGCGCCACCGGACCGAGCTCGGGCACTGGCCCGGCACGGTGGCCGACCTGATCATCGCGATGGTCGTGGTGACGGTGGCGGTCAACGATCGCAACGACTGGCCGCTCGACGTGCCGATCGGGCTGGCTCTGGCCGTGGCCCTGACCGGGCGACGGTACCGGCCGGTCGAGGTGTTCGCGGTGGTCAGCGGGCTCGGGGCCGTCGAGCTGCTGTTCGCCCCCGAGATGCCGCGGACCCACGACGTGGCGGTGCCCGTGGCCATGGTGGCTGTGGTCTATCACGCGCCCCGTCTGTGGCACGCCTACGCCGCCGGGCTCGTCGGGCTCCTGGGTCTGGCGGCCCTGGCGGTGAAGTCGGCCGGACCCGGGGCGCCCACCTGGCCCGACGCGGCCTCGCTCGTGGCCGGCTGTGCGGTGTTCGGCCTGTTCGCGGCGCTCTGGCTGACCGCCTACGTCCTGCGTACCCGCCGCCTGCTGCTGGAGTCGCTGCGCGAGCGGGCCCTGACCGCCGAGCGCGAGAGCGAGCACCTGAACCAGCTCGCCCTGGCCGACGAGCGGGCCGCCATCGCCCGGGAACTGCACGACGTGGTGGCGCACAGCCTGGCCGTGATGATCGTGCAGGCCGACGGGGCCGGGTACGCGGTGCACAAGAGCCCGGACAAGGCCCAGGCCTCGCTGCGCACCATCGCCGCCGTCGGCCGGGAGGCGCTCGAGGACATGCACCGCATCGTCGACGTGCTGCGGGGTACCGGGACGGAGCAGGACGCCGAGGACCGACGGCGGGTGAGCCTGGAACGGCTCGAACCGCTCGCCGACCAGGCCCGTCAGGCGGGCCTGGAGGTCGACCTGACCACCACGTCCCCCCTGACCGAACTGACCGGCGCCGAGCAGCTCACGATCGTGCGGATCGTGCAGGAGGGACTCACCAACGTGCTGCGGCACGCCGGGCCGGGGACGCGGGTGCGGGTGTCGGTGACCTTCGGCGACGACGGCGCGGTGGTCGAGATGATCGACAACGGGGGACGCACTCCCGCACCCCGGGTGGGTACGGACCGGGTGGGGGCGGGGCTGGCGGGCATGCGCGAGCGGGTCACCTCGCACGGCGGTAGTTTCGAGGCCGGGCCCCATCTCGGGGTGGGCTGGAGGGTGAAGGCCCGGATTCCGTTGAAGGGTGCGCGACCATGACGATCAGGGTGGCGGTGGTGGACGACCAGCCGCTGATCCGCGCGGGTTTCGTGATGCTGCTGGAGGCGCAGCCCGATCTCGAGGTGGTCGGTGAGGCGTCCGACGGCGCGGCCGCGCTGCGCCTGCTGAAGAGCGTGCGGGCCGACGTGGTGGTCATGGACATCCGGATGCCCGTGATGGACGGCGTCGAGGCCACCCACGCGCTCTGCGCCGACCCCGACGGGCCGAAGGTCCTGGTGCTGACCACCTTCGACACCGATGAGGACGCGTTCGCCGCCCTCCAGGCCGGGGCCAGCGGATTCCTGATCAAAACCGTTCCCCCGGAAGAGCTCCTCAGCGCCATCCGGGTGGTCTCGGCGGGTGAGTCGGTGGTGGCCCCGCGGGTGACCCGGGTGCTGCTCGACCGCTTCGCCGGCCGCCTCGACCCCACCCACGACGCCGTGGACCCCCAGGGCCGCCTCGACGTGCTCACCGACCGCGAGCGCGAGGTGCTGCGCCTGGTCGGGCTGGGCCTGTCGAACACCGAGATCGCCCGGGAACTCCACGTGGCCGAGGCGACGGTGAAGACCCACTTCGGCCGCATCCTGATGAAGCTTGAACTGCGCGACCGGGTGCACGCGGTGGTACTGACCTACGAGATCGGCCTGGTCAAACCCGGCGAGCGAACCCCCTGAGCCCCGCAGCCCTGCCCTGGCCCCCGCCCTGGCCCGTGCCTGGCCCCGCCCAACCGTTCGTGATCATGCAAAACCTCCCCGGAGTTCTAGAACTGTGTATTGAGAGCTCTGGACAGCCGGGGAGGTTCTGCCTGATCACGGAGGGGTTGTCAGTTCATCAGGCCCTCATCCTGGCCGGAGTTTCCGTCTTTCCGCTCCGCCTCCGGGTCGTTCGAGATCGAGCCGCCCGTCAGTTGCTCGTCGGACTTCTGCGACGGGTATCCGGCGAAACCCTCACGCGGGTCCGGGGCGTTCTGCGGGTCGCCGCCGCGCCGGACGTCGCCGTGGGCCGACGCGGTCTGGTCCTGCTCGCCCGCGTTCACGCCCTGCCCCTCGACGAGGTTCGAGGGAGTTCCGGCGGCCTGGTTCACTGGGTCGGTCATGGTCCGACCCTGACACCGGCCGGGGACTCCCGCACCCCGACACCGGGTTCGGGGACCTCTCGCTGCATCCTCCATCGACTACCTCCGGGTACCCCAGGAGAGTGGATCGGTGGACACGACCACGGCAACGCCGGCAGACCCAGCAATGTATGAAAATACCGATCTCTCAGTGCTTCCCGAGCTTCGGGAAGCCTGGTGGGAGACCGGTACCCGGCGCCGGGCCGAGGTGGCGGTCTCCGGCATCTTCGCCGAGCTGCCCCGTCTCGCCGCGCACGCCGTGGTGGTGGCCTGGCGTGCCGACCGCGTCCGCACCCTGCTGGTCGCCCTGGCCACGCTCGGGGCCGGCACGATGTCGACGTTCGGGCTGCTCTCCACCCAGCGCGTGCTGGTGGAGCTGTTCGGCGCCGGGCCGACCCCCGACCGGGTGCGCGCCGCGGTGCCCGCCCTGATCGTGCTCGGCGGTATCGCGGTGGTCCGGGGCACCCTGGCCATCACGGTCGGCTATGCGATGACCGGTCTGGAGCCCCTGGTGAAACAGGCCTCGGAGCGCCGCTTCTTCGAGGCGACCACCGGGGTGCGGCTGGAGGCCTTCGACGCCGACACCTTCGCCGACGACATGGAGCGCGCCAAACAGGCCGGTGAGTCCATGTCCGAGCTGGTCGAGGGCACGGCCGACGGGCTGGCCAGCCTGGTCAACGTGATCGCCGTCGCGGTGGCCCTGCTCTTCATCAACCCGCTGCTGCTCGTGGCCCTGCTGGTGGCCTCGGCCCCCAAGACCTACGCCGCCATGCGGGCGGGGCACCTGCGGTACGCCACCTACGTGGCCAGTTCCGTGCGGCGCCGCCGGATGTACGTGCTGGAGCGGCAGATGGCCGACCGGGAGTCCGCCCCCGAACTGCGCACCTATGACCTGCGCGGCTTCCTGCTGCACCAGTACGACATGGTGATGCGGGCCCAGTCCGCGGTGGAGCTGGGGCTGGCCCGCCGCATCGCCGTCACCAGCGCGGTCGGGGCCGTCGTCGGGGGCGTCGGTCTGGCCCTGGTCTGGGTGCTGCTCGGCTGGCTGCTGGCCACCGACCGGATTCCGCTGTCGGCCGCCGTGACCTGTGTGCTGGCCGTGCAGGCGGCCCAGCTCGGCCTGGCCCACCTCACTTTTCAGCTGGACTACGTCTACACCAGCGGGCAGTACGTGCAGGAGTACCTCACCTTCCTGGAACGCGCCGACGCCTACCTGCCGGAGCAGACCGGGCCCGAGCGTCCGCCGGCCGGCCCGTTGCAGCACCTGGAGATCCGGGCCGTGCACCTCCAGTACCCCGAGCGCCCCGCCCCGGCCGTGGACAATGTCTCCTTCACCATCACGGCCGGGCAGACGATCGCCCTGGTCGGCGAGAACGGCTCGGGCAAGTCCACCCTGGCGGCCATGGTCGCGGGGTTGCGCCGCCCCACCTCGGGCACCTTCCTCTGGAACGGAAAACCTTACGACGCCTGGGATCCGGCCTCGCTACGCGGGCGGGTCGGCGTGGTGCTGCAGGATCATCACAAGTGGCCGTACTCCGCCGCGGCCAACATCGCGATGGGCAACCTCTCCGCCGACACCGACCAGGCACGGATCGAGCTGGCGGCCGGGCGCGCGCTGGCCCACGAGATGATCCTCGACCTGCCGCACGGCTACCGCACCCTGCTCGACCGTACCTTCAAGGAGGGGCAGGACCTTTCGGGCGGGCAGTGGCAGCGCATCACGGCCGCCCGGGGCTTCTACCGCGACGCGGACCTGCTGATCATGGACGAGCCGTCGTCCGCGCTCGACCCGCGGGCGGAAGACGCGCTGTTCCAGGACCTGCGCGCGCGGCAGGGGGTGCGCACGACGATCCTCATCACCCATCGCCTGGCCAACGTGATGCACGCGGACGTGATCTACGTGATGCACGAGGGCGTGGTGACCGAGACCGGCACGCACACCCAGCTGATCGAGCTCGGCGGGCGCTACGCGGAGCTGTTCCGGCTCCAGGCCGCCGGTTACGGGAAATGATCAGGGCTGGTGCCCGGCGTACTCCGACTCGGGGATCAGCTCCCGGGCAAAGGGTGCGCGCAGGGTGGGCACCAGGTGCCGGTAGTTCCACGCCAGGGCCGCGAGCGCGACCACCGCGTAGACGATGCTGAGCACGATCCGCCCGTGGGTACCGGTCACCGGGAACTGCACCAGGAAGAGCCCGAGCAGGATCCAGGCCGACCATCGGTGGAAGTGCAGTCCGAGAATCAGCGCGATGCCGAGCATGGTCTGCGTGGCGGTCAGCAGCACCTCTTCCACCTGCCGGCCGTCCAGCGGCAGCGCCGGGGAGCCGCCGCCCGCCCAGTAGGCCATCGGCAGCGAGCCCACCAGCAGCGTCCACTGATTGACCTTCGCCGAGATCAGGGTGCCGATCGCGGCGGTGGCGTTGCCACGGGCCGCGAACATGATGGCGATGATGAACTCGGGGGCCTCCGAGGCGAGCGGGGCCACCCACTGCACCAGCAGAAACTCGTCCACCCCGAGGTCTTTCCCGCCCTCGACCAGGCTGTGGGCGAACGGCTCGGCGGCGATCAGCACCACGGCGGCAGCGAACACGAAGAGCCCGATCAGGGTGCGCCGACGCGCGGTCTGCGGCAGCGTGCCGATCGCGGCGGACGCCCCGCGCAGCTTCGGTTCCTCGACGGCGCCGCGGCTGAGCCGGTAGGCGTAGTAGCCGAACCAGAAGAACAGCACGCCGCCCATCCAGACGTGGATCTGCCCGGTGATCGGCATGACGAAGGCGAAGATCCCGGCCAGTAGCAGGAATCCGATCTCCAGCCGGTTACCCGCGTCCAGCGGCAGCACGTGCCCACGTCGCTGGTGCACGCGCTTGAGCCCCCAGAGCCCGACCAGCACCACCACCGGCCAGCCCAGGCCGAGCAGCAGCCGGTTGGAGCCGGTCATGTTCGCGGCGGCGTACTGCACGTATCCCGGATCGCTGCCGGCCGTGTACGCGTAGTACAGGTCGACGGCGTACTCGGGCAGCACCGCGATCAGCGCCAGGATCGCGATCGCCAGGCCGCCGGAGATGTCGACCTGGGCCGCCTCCGCCGCCCAGGCCAGCACGAACGAGGCCGCGAAGACCGCTCCGCCGTAGACGATCATCGCGACCACCGGCTCGGCCTCGAGTCCGGACAGGCGCATCACCACGGCCGGGGCGGCCAGCAGCACGCACAGGCCGATCGAGCGGATCAGGACGCGGGTGCGGTCGCGGGGCGAGAGTTCGACGGCGGACGTGGTCGTCACGACGGCACGGCTCCCTGGGTCGGTGTCCGGACGGGTCACGGGCTGCTCGACGCGTACAGCTGGCGCGCGTCCGTTCAGCGCCCATCCTCATACCTGGTCCGGTTCCGCGCCCGTCCGGACGGCCCGCCTCAGCCCTTGACGGTGTACCGGTACAGGTCACGCAGCAACGCGACCTCGGACAGGTGATGGATCAGCTCCCGCTGGATGTTCAGCACCAGCTCGGCCATCGAGTCAGCCGGGTACGGCTCGGCCTCCCCCACCGGCATCAGCAGACCCTTCGTGCCGAGTCCTCGCAGGCCTTCCGACCAGACGTCGAGCTGTTCCTGGAGCTGGGTCCGGGCGGTCACCGCATCACCGGCGTAGTCCCAGGTGAAGTAGTCGGCGGCGGGCGCCCCGAAGTGCGCGGCGTTACGGGTCGCCAGCACGCCGACGATGACGTGACACAGTCGCCAGGCAATGGTGGTGAAGGGAGCCGGATCCGGCTCGGGGTAAGCGAAATCGATCGTGAAGTCACCAGAGCCCCCCTGGATCGGGGCGGGCGAGGTGCCGCGGGGCCGAATGTTCCAGGCGTCCGGCACCGGCGACCAGAAGTACTCGTCGTCGGTCAGGCCCTCCAGCCGGGGCCGTAGCTGCTGATTCCAGTGAAACTCCCACTGCTCGCGCAGAAGGTGGTTCCAGTCCGGGTTCTCTGTGTCCATGCGGCCAGCGTGGCACCGATACCGGAAGCCCTGCTTCCGCTTTCACCGCAGAGCGGGATGACGTCGGCGAACCCGAAGGGCGAGGGGCCCGCGTCCACCATCGACACACGAAATCCGGCCCGGCCCCCGCGACGGGACCGGACCGGATTCTCTCGAAAGCTGCCGACAGGCAGCGAAGACCGCCTACTTGTAGGTGATGTCCGAGGAGGTGTACTTGCAGTAGGTGCCGTCGGCGCCGGAACCGGTCTTGGTCGGCTCCTTGCCACTGCTGTTACCCGTGTAGCGGTCACAGATCGAGATCTTCTTGTTGGCGTCGTACAGACGCACCCACTTGAAGGTCGCCGTGTCCTTGTAGTTCGTGTTGATGCCGGCGAGCGACTTGCCCGGCTCCACGATCATGACGTTGTAGAACGCCACCGAGCGCTGGTACTGCGTCGAGCAGTTACCGCACGAGCGGTACAGCTTGCCGAAGTCCTGGGCCACGAAGTTCTGGATGATCATCTTGCCCGGGCCGTTGTGCTGGAAGACCTTGTCACTGGCCTTCTTCGCGCCACCACCGTCGATCGTCATGACCTGGCCGGCGATCTTGCCCTTCTGGGTGGCGGCGTCCTCGCCCACGTCCTCCCACCAGACGTTCTGGATGGTGCAGGTGCCCAGGCAGTGGATGCCGTCGCCCGCCTTCGCGCCGATGATCACGTTCTTGATGGTGCCACCGTTGGCCACCGTGAACAGCGGGTCCTGGTCCTCGTCCTGCGTACCGCCCCAGCCCTGGAAGCGCTTCATGCCACCGTCGTAGGTGCCGGAGATCGCCTTGGTCGCGGTGAGGTTGGTGGTACCCGTCGGCGTCGGCCAGGTCTTGCTCAGCGTGCTCGGGCCGGTCGGCGTCGAAACCGCAGCGGCGCTAACGGAACTCGTCGAGGACGAGCTGCTGTTGGCAGCCGACGCGACGGTGCCCGCGGCCGCGGCCAGGGCGATACCGGCAACCAGACCGGTCCAGAGACGGCGCTTGCCGCTGAACATGCGCGACATGCGGCCACGGGTGAGACCGTTACCGGTCTTCCCGTGATTCGTGCGATGCGACTGCATAGCTCCCTTTCCTGGGCAGAGGGGTGATGCATCCGAGGCACCAAAGGAGTGTCCGCGCGGGGCCGGTGAGTCATCAGGTCTGCCCTGAACAGGCCTGAATCGTGTTCCTGAGAACCTGCCCTGAACAGGTCCTGGGAACCGCCGTACTCACCGGCGCCCCGCGCTTCTGACGTCCCCTTAGTCAGTCGGCGGGGCCGAAAGGTTGCCCCTCCCCCGGAATTTTTTTCGGCCCGGCCCCGAACACGCCCCTGACCTGCAACAACGAGAATTGAGGACGAGGTGGCACGGCACGTGGATCATGGAGACAAACGGGGTGTCCGCTTCGGGGCGATTGGCTACGGGCCCGGGGCGCGGTCCACTGAGAGTGCGGCCAGAATCGCCGTGGTGCGACTCCCCACCTATGGAGTTCGCCGCGGCTGGAAGGCATCGGGGCCGGCAGACATCCCTCTGTCGCGGTCGCGGTGCAGGTGCGCGCCCGGTTCGGGCCCCCGTGGGGGTGGCCCCCTCGGGGACCGGGCGCGCACCACCTCGCCTCAAATCCTGCCTAAATCCCCCTGTTGACAGCCCTGTTCATGACGGCCGAGCCGAAAGCCCAACCGGCGCCGAAGAGCACCCCGGCCGCAAAGGTGACGGCGGCCTTCGAGCTCCAGCCGGCCAGTACCCGCGGGGTGACGCCCGGTCGCGACCGCGCCTCGGCCGCCGCGGTGTGCGGGGCGTGCGGAGTATGTGGGCGGTCGGGCACGACCGTGAGCAGAGGCTGGCGCGCCGACGTCCCGGGCGAGGACTGCGCCGGGATCCGCGCGCCGGGCACCGGCACCCGGCGCACCTGCCCGGCCGCCTTCAGCACCGTGCTCAGCGGAGGACTCTTGCTCTCCCAGACCAGCACCTCCAGCCTCCCGAACTGAGCGAGCCGGGCGAAGCGCCCGTCGGACGACGCGACCACGAACCGTCTGCACCCCTTCCCCGCCCAGGCCTCGGCGACCTGGAGCAGCGCGATGTCGGCGGCGTCGCGCTCGTCACCCACCAGATGCAGATCGACGCCGAGTCTGATCAGCTCGGCCCGCCGGTCCAGCTCGATGCGCGACCCCGCACAGGCCGCCACCACTCTCTCCACCGGCTGCGCGGCCGCCATCAGGGCCGGCACCTTCGTGCGCACGGTCTGCAGTTTCGGCTGGACCCCCAGACAGCTCTCCAGGTCGAGCAACAACACAGCCCCGTCGTACCCCGTTGATTTCCCCACGAACTGACGATGCCAGACCAAACCCCTCCAGCAGAAAGTCCAGCCCCCACCTCCCCCACCGGCCCCAAAGACCCCCACAAACCTTCCGTGATCATGCAAAACCTCCCCGGAGTTCTAGAACTCTCGCGGCCACAGTTCTAGAACTCCGGGGAGGTTTTGCATGATCACGAACAAAGGGGGGCCTTCCCCCGGTGTTCCGGAGCTCTCATCCCCTGGAGCGCCGGGGAAGGTTTGCATGATCACGGACGAGGGGTGGGGGTCTTGGCGTGCCGATGTTTGCTGCTTACGTGATGCTGAGCCGGTGCTTACCCGGTGGTCACGAGTTCGATCCGCGGTGACCCGGGCGGTGGCGGGGACGCGCGTGCTCCTGACCGGCACCGACACCGCCCTGCTGTCGTCGGGGGCCGCGCTGTACGGGGCGCTGGCCGCGGTGCCCACCCTGCTCGTCGCCATCGCCTCGGCCGGGCTGCTGTTCGGCCGCGACCTGATCGCCGAGCACGCTGCCGACCTGGCCTCGGCGATCCCTGCCCAGCAGGGCGCCGACCGCTGGGTGGTGGCGCTGTTCGACGCCGGGCTGTCGTTGTCGGTGCCGTCCGTGCTGCTCGCCGTGTTCATGGCCTCGGCGTACGGGCGGGGGCTGGGAAAGGCGCTGGCCCGGCTGATGCCGGCCGAGCACCGCTCCGCTCCCCCACCCTCGATCCGGGCCCGCATCCTCACGCTGCCGCTGCTCGGCCTGGCCCCGCTCATGCTGCTGGCCCTGCTGGTGGTCACCCCGACCGTGGAGAACCTGGAGACCGAGAACGGCCTGGCCGGGGTCGCCGTGGCCTCCTACCTCGGGCTGAACCTGGTCTGGGTGATCCTCTGGGCACCGCTGGCCTGGATGTTCCGGGTGGTGGCCCCGGGACGGCCGAGCTGGAGGGCCGCCTGGATCTCGGCCGTGGTGACCGCGGCCTTCATCTCCGGCTTCCTCCAGGGCTTCACCCTGTTCCTGGCCCTGCCCGTCGATCTCGGCCGGCCCTTCGGCGGCCTGACCATCGTCGGCGTCACGACCGGGCTGCTGCTCTGGCTCTGGGTGCTGCACGCCGTGGTCTGCGTGGGCTACGCCCTGACCTGGTCGATTCACGCGATGCTGACCGAATCTTCCTGAGCCGGCCCCACTGCCCCCGAGAACCGGCACCCGGCGCCGGTCGAGGACTGTTCCGCCGGGCTGGTGTGAACCACCGGGCACGCCTCCTCCACCCGGCCGCAACAACCCCGACACCCCTGCCGTGATCATGCAGAACCTCCCCGGAGTTCTAGAACTGTGAGCGCAAGAGTTCTAGAACTCCGGGGAGGTTTTGCATGATCACGAAGGAGGGGGTGTTAGGGCGCCGTGCCCCCGGTCGACCGTTACGCAATCCACCGCCTTCATCACGGAAGGTGATTCTGGGAAAGCACTTTGGGGCACCCGGCGAGCTGCCCCCATGCCCTAGGCTCGTGCTGCGATGACAGCCCTGAGAGCCGCGACCCGGACCCTGGCGACCTGGTGGAAGGCGGTTCGCGGGGCGAGCGCCGGCCGGGTCGTGTACGAGTGCGTCCTGATGCTGTTCTGCAGCGCCGCCAACTTCAGCGCCGTCATCATCTGGAGCCCCGGCGGGACGCCGACCGGGGCCCAGTGGCTGGCCGCGATCGGTGCCGGGCTGGCCTGCCTGGTCCTGGTTCCGCTGCGCCTCATCCGTCCTGTCACCGCGCTGGTCCTGGGCTCCCTCGCGAGCATCCCGGCCGGCGGCACCACGTTGCTCATCACCGTGCTGAGCGCCTCCACCGGCTACCGGGCCAAGAAACCCCTGGCCGTCGTCGGGGGCTACCTGGTCACGCTGGCCTGCTGCCTGGCCGGGATCCTGGTCCAGCCCGGGGGTCAGGGGCTCGGCCGGGTCGGCGCGGTGCTCATCGCGGTCACCGCCTTCGCCTCGTTCGCCGTGCTGCCGGGGGCGATCGCCGCGATGATCGCCCAGCGCCGCCTGCTCGTCATGACCATGCACCAGCGCAACCTCGAACTGCACCAGGAAAGACTTCTCGTGGCCGGCCAGGCCCAGGCCCGCGAGCGCAACCGGATCGCCGCCGAGCTGCACGACTCCCTCGGCCACCGCCTCACCCTGATCTCCCTGTACGCAGGGGGCCTGGCCCAGAGCGAGCCACCCCCGCAAGCGAGCGGGCAGACGTCCTCAAGCACGAAAGCCGTTGGGCTCCTGCGCGACACCTCGGCCCAGGCGATGGGCGAACTGCGGCAGATTCTCAAGGTGCTGCACCAGGACGAGACGGTCACCGGCGGCGCCCGCACACTGGGTGAGGTCGAGCAGACGGTCACGGCCGCGCGGCAGACCGGTACCCCGATCGAGCTGGTGCGCGTGGGTGAGCCCCGCCCGCTGACGCTGCTGGCCGAGCACGCCGCGTTCCGGGTGGTGCAGGAAGGGCTCACGAATGCCCTGAAACACGCCGGTGGGGCGGCAGTTCGGGTCGAGGTGCGGTACGAGGACGACGCGCTGTTCGTCGAGGTCCGCAATCTCGACGGGCGGCCGCACTTCGGGCCGAGCAGCGGGCAGGGGCTGCTGGGGCTCGCCGAACGCGTCCGGCTGGCGGGTGGCGTGTTGTCCCATGGGCCTATGGACGCCGGTGGCTTCCGGCTGGGCGCGATGCTCCCCTACGGGGCCGATGTGCCGACGCCGGTGAGGGCGGCCGAGGCCGGTGACTTCCCGCAGGACATCAAGCGCAGCAGCCGGCGGCAGCGGATCGGCCTGGTCGCGGTGATCGCGGCCCTGGTGCTGTCGCTGGGCTCGTGCATCGGGGCGGTGGCGACGATTCCGGCGGCGATGCCGGTGGACGTCGGGGTGTACCGGTCGATCCGGGTGGGTGACGACCAGGATCGGTTGCGGCATCTGCTGACCGACGACCAGAAGGTGTCGGCGCGGGTCAACGAGAACGGGGAGCGCTGCGAGACCTACGCGGGCGACCTCTCCGAGCAGCCGGATTACGAGAACTATCAGATCAACTACGAATTCTGTTTCAAGGATGACATTCTCGTGAGCAAGCAGCGGGTACGCACGGAGGGAACCTGATGACGGACGCACCGGTACGGGTCTTGATCGCGGACGACGACGCCCTGGTGCGCGGCGGGATCCGGTTCGTGCTGTCGATGGTGGAGGGCATCGACGTCGCCTGGGAGGCCGGTGACGGCGCCGAGGCGGTCGAGAAGGCGCTCGAGCACCGGCCCGACGTGGTGCTCATGGACGTGCAGATGCCCGGCACCGACGGCCTGACCGCCCTGATCCGGCTGCGGGAGAGCTGGCCGGAGGCGGTGGTCATCATCCTCACCACGTTCGGCGAGAGCGACTACGTGACCCGGGCGCTGGCCGGTGGGGCGGCCGGGTTCCTGCTGAAGGACGCGGCGGCGGAAGACCTGGCCCGGGCCGTGCGGGCGGCGGCGAACGGGGACGCGTTCCTCTCCCCCGCGGTCACCCGTCAGCTGCTCGACGGCCTGAACGCCCCGGCGCCGGCGGCATCCCCGGCAGCCTCACCGGCTCCCGGCATCGAGCTGCCCGAGTTCGCCGAGAAGGGCCTGAAGGAGCTCAGCGCCCGCGAGCGCGAAGTGCTGGTGCTCGTGGCGCAGGGCCTCTCGAACGCCGCGATCAGCACACAGCTGTGGATCAGCGAGGCCACGGTGAAGACCCATGTGAGCCGGGTGCTGACCAAGCTGGGGTGTGAGAACCGGGTGCAGGCGGCCCTAATCGCACACCGGCTCGGTGTCGTCCGGAACTAGAGGGCTGCCGAGGACCTTCAGCAGCCGGGCACTGCGGTTGCCCTCCACCCGAACCAGGCGCTCCAGCACCTGACGGGTGTCCTGCGGCCAGTCGCCGAAGGTGGACGGCGGCGGCACGGCGTCGCGACCCAGGTCGGTGACGGCCATCGTGTCGCGCACACGTTCGTGGTCGAGCCCGGCGGCGAGCAGCGCCTGACCGCCGCCGTACCGGTGCTGCTCACCACCCACCAGGTGCGGGTAGGCCAGGGCCACCTGGTGAGTGGTGAGCAGGGCCAGCAGCACGTCGTCGGAGCTCATCCGGCGACCGTTCTCGCGGGCCAGCTCGTCGGCCTCCAGCCGGACCCAGAACACCGGCTCGGCAGCCAGGTTCCGGTCGGTCAGGTGCAGTGCGACCTTCCGCAGCCAGCCCGTCACGCCCCGGCCCTGCGGCTGGTAGCGGACCCGGCCGATCAGGGCGTCGCGGGTCCGGTGCAGCGAGGCGGGCAGTCGCTCGTGGCGGGCCGGCACCCGTCCTTCGCGCAGGACCTCGCGCAGTTCGGCGATATCGACGCCGCACTCGGCGAGGATGCCCGTGGCCCGGCACTGCGAGTCCCCGAGGATCGCCAGCAGCACGTCCACCGGGCCTCGATCGGCCCGGCCCGTCACCGAGGGGCTGTCCTGGGCCCGGTCGAGGGCGGCCGCCGCCGCGCTGGAGAACTGCGTCGGTTTCACCGTGACGGCCAGCATCCGCCCCCTGTCACCGGTCTCGTCCGACTCCAGCTGCACCCGGCCGCGCAGAATCGGAACGGTGACGTCGTAGGCGTCCAGCGCATCGCGCACCGGCGGCGTGTGCATCATGCCGCGCAGCAGGTGGTGGGTGCCGACCGTCTCGTCGGCGTGGATGAAGGCGCGGGTCCAGATCTGGTTGAACTCGTCGCTGCCGGGGAAGGGTGCGCGGGCTGTCGTCGTCATGTCCTGATCCTGCTGCGGCAGGCCCCGCGGACGCGTCGCCCATCCGTCTACACCGCCGTACGACGGAAGTCGTACCGGCGCGTCGGGGTGAAGACCGCCTCCCCGGCTGCCGATTGACCCGTTCGTGGACGTTCACCTGTACACCTGGGTCATCACGGCGGTCGTGCTGGTCGCCGTGCTGGGCCTCGACGTGTTCGTCATCGGGCGCAATGTGCACGAGCCGACGATGCGCGAGGCCGGTATCGCCGTCACGGTGTTCGTGGCGCTGGCGGTGGTCTTCGGCCTGGGGGTCTGGGCCACCAGCGGAAGCGGTTACGCGGGCGAGTTCTTCGCGGGCTGGCTGACCGAGTACAGCCTGTCGGTCGACAACCTGTTCATCTTCCTCATCATCATGGGGAAGCTGGGCGTGCCCCGCCATCTCCAGCAGTACGCCCTGACCATCGGCATCATCCTGGCCCTGGTGTTCCGGGCCGTCTTCATCGCCGTGGGCGCGGCCGCGATCAGCCGGTTCTCCTGGGTCTTCTTCATCTTCGGCGCGTTCCTCGTCTACACCGCGGCCCGGCTGGTGGCCGACTACCGCGACCACGGTGACGAGGAGGACGAGGTCACCGAGAACGCGCTCATGCGCTTCGTCAACCGGCGTTTCCCCTCCACCGACGACTTCGAGGGCCGGGCCCTGACCGTGGTGCGGGACGGACGACGGCTGATCACGCCCATGCTCTTCGTCATCATCGCCCTGGGCAGCACCGACCTGCTCTTCGCCCTCGACTCGATCCCCGCCATCTACGGCCTCACCCAGGAGCCGTACCTGGTCTTCACCGCCAACGTCTTCGCACTGATGGGTCTGCGCCAGCTCTACTTCCTCATCGGAGGCCTGCTGCAGAAGCTCATCTACCTGTCGCTGGGCCTGTCGTTCATCCTGGCCTTCATCGGCGTGAAGCTCGTGCTGCACGCCATGCACGAGTACCACTGGGCGGACTGGGCACCCTTCGGCGGCGAGATCCCGATCTGGCTGTCCCTGACGGTCATCATCGGGACGCTGGTCGTGACCACGGTGGCCAGCCTGGCCGCGTCCGCCCGCAAGCCCTAGCTCAGCCGCAAGCCCTAGCTCAGCTGCAACAGCGCCTGCGCCATCGCCCGCTGGTGCTCGGTCAGGGGCGGCTCGGCCGTCTCCATGGCCCGGCGCAGCGAGGAGTCCATGCCGGCGAGATCACCGCGCAGTAACAGGATGCGGGCCTTACGGAAGTGCGCCCACGCGCTGTTCGGGGTGACTGAGAGCGCCTCGGCCATGTCGATGTCGGCCTCCTCGTGCCGCCCGCTCTGCGCCAGGGCCAGGGCCCGGGCCGATCGCGCGTAGGCCGCGGAGAATTCATCGATCGATCCGGCAATCGCCCGGTCGAGGTCTTTCACAGCAGTGACGCCTCCTCCGTTGTCGGCCAGCACCTGCCCTCGCGAACTCAGGACGTGCTCCGATGTCGGATCCATCTCGAGAAGAGTAGTGAAGTCACGAATGGCGGTAGCCGCATCCCCGGCGTACCAGGCGATCGTGGCCGAATTCATGAGGGATTCCAGATTTCCACCCGAAACCGGGTCATCCGTTCGCCCGGGTACGGCCGGTGTCGTACGGGAGGACAGGGACGGGAGCATCGGGCTGAACGCGGCGCTCCGGCGCTGGATCAGGGGGGTGCCGGCACTCGTCGGGACGCCCGGCGTCATCGGCGTGGTCGTCCGGCCGGGCACCGTGGGCATCATCCGCCCGAAAGGCCGACCGATGTCGGCGGGCCGGCTCGGCTCGAAATCCGGCTCGGTAGACGGCTCGAAATCCGGCTCGGCAGATGGCCCGGCGGGCGGGCCCTCGATGTACGGCGAACCGGCCTCACCGGTCTCGGCCATCCAGAGCATCCAGTCCTGGTGCTCCTCGGCCATGTCGGCGACGGAGACCTCGTCCACCGCCTCGGACAGCGCGTCGGCCCCCATCCCCCCGGCGAACCGCCGGCAGGGCAGCCCGTCGCGGTAGATGACGATGCTCGGCAGGGCCTTCAGATGGTGACGCGTGGAGAGCTCGCGTTCCTTCATCGCCTCGACCGTCCACACCGCGATCTCCGGCCGGCGCCGGACGAGGTCGTCGAGTTCGGGCTGGAACTGCCGGCAGGCGGGACTTTCGGCCATCCTGAATACCAGGACGTTCAGACCGGTGCCCAGCACCTGGTCGTGGCGCTCGGCCGTCAGAGAATTCATCATGTCCGGATCACGATAAGCACAGGTGTGCCGGTTCACGAAAACACCATGGTGTGCGCCGAACACCCGGGCGATTATTTCACCGGTCGTTACTCCCCAAGACTCATGACGTAACCGGCGTGATGCAGTTCCGCGTCGCTGAACTCCCCGAAGGCCCAGAATCCGGTGTCGTCGAGATAGACGACCCGGTTCCCCCGGACCCAGTACTGCCCTTCCCAGGCGTGCCGCCGCCCGGCCCGGGTCTCGTCGTACCGGCCCCGCCCGTCGAGTTCCTGATGCAGGTATCCGGTGCGGTCGATCCAGATCCCCAGCCGCGCGTCCCCCTCCGGCAGCGGCTCCAGGAACACCTCGGCTCCCCCACGGGTCACCACCACCTCACCGTCCAGCACCACCGCCCGCAGATCGGCGGGGCGCACGATGAGGGCACCCAGAGCTTCCCGCTGCGTCACCGGGCGGTCCACGACCACGAAGCACGCCTCGTTGCCGACGGCGATCTCCTTGTCACGGAAGCGTTCTGCGGCCGGGACCAACTGCTCCAGCGTCCCCTGCACCAGGGGCACCACGGTCGCACCCCGTCCGTCGATCGTTCTGGTCGTTCTGGTCGGCCGGGCCGTCGGCTGCCGCTGCACGCCTCCCACGGCGGCGATGCGCCCGTCGGTCACCCTCACGTCTGCGGGAATGGAGGACGAGGTTGAGCTCACGGTCAGAACGGTCACCTCGGTGAGGAGCAGGTCGGTCATGCCGCGACCCTAGACACATCGCGGTCCGGGCACAGTGGGTGCGTCACCCCCACCCAGCCATAAAGCAACTTTCACCCAGTAGCTAAATAACCCTCAAGAAAAAACCGCCGCGCTAACCGAAAATCAAGACAGTGCGAATCTCGTGCACATAAAAATGCTTTCTTGCCAATAACTTTCATTCATCTGTACAGTTCCGAGCATCCTGACGCAAGGAATTACCTTCATGAAGAGCATCAATCGCCGGATCGCGACAGCCGTCGCGGCCGCGGGCCTGCTCACGGCCGGCGTCGCCGCGATGAGTGCCACCGCCGCCGAGGAGACCGGGAACAGCACCGACGAGACCGCGGCGACCACGACGTCCACCATTTCCGCCGTCTCCCCCGTAGGGGTCGACGGACGCGGCGCGCAGGTGCCGTTCCAGGAGGTCGAGGCGGAGGACGCCACCACCGACGGCACGGTCATCGGCCCCGACCGCACCTACGGCACGCTGCCCTCCGAGGCCTCCGGCCGCCGCGCGGTGACGCTCGACGCGGTGGGCGAGTACGTCGAGTTCACGCTGCCCGCTGCCGCCAACTCGATGGTGCTGCGGTACAGCCTGCCCGACAACGCGACCGGCACCGGCCGCGACGCGCGCGTGGCGGTGGAGAGCGACGGCGGGAAACTCACCGATCTCGGCCTGACCTCGAAGTACGGCTGGTTCTACGGCACCTACCCGTTCACCGACACCCCGGGCGAGAACCCTCATCACTTCTACGACGAGGCCCGCACCCTCTTCGGCAAGACCCTCCCAGCCGGCTCGAAGGTGCGCGTGAGCGTCACCTCGATCAGCGAATCACCCACCTTAACGGTCGATCTCGCCGACTTCGAGATGGTGGACGAGGCGGCTGGGTCCCCAGCGGGCGCCCTCGACGTGGTCAAGGACTACGGCGCCGACGCGACCGGTCGCAGCGACGCCACCGGCGCGATCCAGAAGGCGCTGTACGACGGGGCTTCCCAGGGGAGGTCGGTGTGGATCCCCGAGGGCACGTTCAAGGTCACCGACCACCTGATCGTGGACGACGTCACCGTGACCGGGGCCGGCCCCTGGCGCAGCGTGCTGACGGGCGACAACGTCGGCTTCTACGGCAAGTACGTGGCCGACGGCGGCCCCAGCCGGAACGTCACGGTGAAGAATCTCGCGATCATCGGCGAGACCACCGACCGCGACGACAGCGCGCCCCGGCAGGCGATCGGCGGCGCGATGAGCGACTCCGTCGTGGACAACGTCTGGATGCAGCACACCAAGGTCGGCGCCTGGATGGACGGCCCGATGGACAACTTCACGCTGAGGAACAGCCGCATTCTCGACACCACGGCCGACGGCGTGAACTTCCACCAGGGCGTGACCAACTCGACGGTGCAGAACACGTTCGTGCGCAACACCGGTGACGACGGCCTGGCGATGTGGGCCCAGGACGACGACAACACCGGCAATACCTTCACCCAGAACACCGTGGTGGCACCGATTCTGGCGAACAACATCGCGATCTACGGCGGTGAGGACATCACCGTCACGAAGAACGTGGTGGCCGACACGGTGGTGAACGGCGGCGGTATCCACGTCGGCAACCGGTACCCCGGCGTGCAGGGCGCGACCGCGGTGCAGGGCACGTTCGAGCTCAGCGGCAACACCCTGATCCGGGCCGGGAACCTGGACAGCAACTGGAAGTTCGGGATCGGCGCGCTCTGGTTCGACGGCCTGAACGAGGGCATCGGCGGCGTGCGGATCAACGTCCGGGACACCACGGTCCTCGACAGCTCCTACGCCGCGATCCAGGTGGTCGGGAGCAGCGTGACCGGGCTGAACTTCTCCGGCGTGACCGTCGACGGCACCGGCTCCTTCGTCCTCCAGCTCCAGGCCTCCGGCTCGGCCTCGTTCCAGGACGTGACCGCCACGAACATCGGCGCCACCCAGCCGGTCTACGACTGCGGAAGCGGTTTCACGGTCACCGACGAGGGCGGCAACTCGGGCTGGTCGACCCGGTCCTCCTCCTGCGGGAGCATGTCCTAGCTCTCCCCCGAACGCGCACCCCCCGGTCGGCCCTGACCCGAACGGGGGGTGCGCTCGTCCGTCCGGGGCACGCACTCCCCGGAACAGGCCGGCCCTTCCCCGGGCCAGTGCGCCGGGTGAATCTCTGGCCGTAACACTTTCGTCGTACCCGGTGGGAAGCGGCAGGATGCGACTGGTGGCCGACGTCCCGGGCCACCCTCCTCGTCCAGGATTGTCCGTATGACGACACCGGCGACGGACTACCCGGCCGACCAGGAACTGCGGCGGGCCCTCTCCCAGGGCTACGCCCTGGGTGGGGGCATGAACGGGGTCGGCACCCAGCATCTGCTGGCCGGCCTGGCTTCGCGGAAACGGATCAAGGAGTTCCTGGCGGCGTACGACCTCACGCTGTGGCACGTACGCAGAGCCGCCTGGTCGGACGACGCCGAACCCGAGGCCGGCCGCCACCGGATGCCCGAGCTGGAGAGTCTGGCCGGGCGGGCGGTGTACGTCAGCGACGCGGCGCGGGCCGCGCTGGAGCGCTGCCGCGAGCAGGCATCCGTGAACGGCAAGGTCACCCCGGTCGACCTGCTGCTGACCCTGCTCGCCGACCGCGAGTGCCGTGCGGTCCAGGTGCTCACCGAGCTGGCCGTCGACGTCGAGGAGCTGGAGGCCGGACTGCGCCGGGGCGAGGTGCCCGAGCGGGACGACCCGATGCCGCCGCCGCTGCGTCCCACCCGCGACGCCCTGGCCGGTCACCGTCGTTACGTGCCGCGGGATCTGGGCAAGTTCTGGCTGTCACAGCTGGTGAAGGTGCTGCCGCAGAACTTCTCCGGGCAGGCGGTGCTGTGGGTGCGGCTGGAGGCCGGTGACATCGCCGAGCGCCGCGACGGCGGCAGGGCGCGCACCGACGACGTGCTGCTGGCGCTCCTGACGACCTACACCGTGGCGCAGGCCTACCCGCAGCTGATGCGGAACTCGACGGAGACGTTCGAGGGGGCCCGGGCCCTGGTGGCCGCCGGCCTGGACCACGACCGGGTACGGACGGCCATGGCGAACAGCAGCCTGGGCGACGACGTGGTGCCGCCGCGCAGGCTGCTGGGCCGGGACTGGCCGGGCGATACCGCCGAGCTGCTGGAACGGCTGATCAGCGAGCCCGGTAACCGCAGCGTGCGGCTGGTGGAGGCGCTGGGTGTCGACCCGGGCCGGCTCCGGGCGTCCCCGGCGTCTTGAGCGGCGACAGGACCTCAACCCGGGTTGAGGTCAAGCAGAGGTGGGGCGCTCGAGCACGATCGGCAGCTCGTGCAGCGACCGGAAGGCCCGGTCGTGATAGATCAGCGGCCCGCTCGCCGGCCCGAACTCCACCCGCGTCACCTCGACCAGGACCAGCCACGACTCTCCCGCCGCCAGCACGTGCACCGGGTGGCCCCACATGGTCGCCGGGGCGGTCTTCAGCACCGGCAGGCCGTCGTCGCCGTCCTCCCAGCCCTGCTCCGGGGTGAACCGCTCGGCCCCGTGCCGGGCGAAGGCCGCGGCCACCAGCGCATCGTCCTCCCCCAGGATCGTCACCCCGATCCGCTCGCTGGCCACCAGGTCGGCCCCCGCGGAACTCTTGTGGGCCACCGAGAACGACAGCATGGGCGGTACGGCGCTGACCGAGGCCAGGCTCGACGCGGTGAGGCCGACCGGACCCTCCGGCGTGGCGCAGGTCACGAGACTCACACCGGCGGCGTGCAGCCGGAACCCGGCCCGGAAGCGCTCGTTGAGCGACTCGGCGGGCGGAACGGTCGGATCGGGGGGTACGAACGTCATTTACGGGCCTCCAGGTACTCGTCCGACCCACGCTAAGACCTGAACTCGGCTTGAGGTCAAGGGCCCTGGCGATCATCTGACCGCTCGCCTCGGCTCAACCGGACGACCTCAGGGGTCGAGAGAACCCTCCGTGGGCGAATCCGAGGTTCTCGAGGTGGACGAGGCCGCGCTGTCAGCTGCGTGTGTCGAGACCGTGCTGTCCGGTTTCCTGGTGCTCGTGGTGGACACCGACACCCAGCGCATCGTCTCGATGACGGGGCAGACGGCACAGGCCCTGGGCATCGAACCGCAGACGCTGACCGGATCGACCGTCGAGGAACTGCTGGGCCACTCCCTGGAGAACCTGCCCGCGGCCCAGCCCCGTCCCGGCTGGGCCTCCGAGGACCGTCCGCTCGCGCTGACCCTGACCGAGGACGACGTGCGCGCAGTGCGGCTGTCGCACCGCGCCGAGACCGGCCCGCGCACCCTGCTCCTGCTGCGCGACCTCAGCGAGACGGTCGCCGCGATGGCGGAGTGGCAGGCCGAGCTCCAGGCGCTCACCGAGGGCACCCTGCAGATCGAGTTCACCACCTCGGGCGAGATCATCGACGCCGACCGCTGGGCCCGGGAACGCTTCGGGTACGCGGCGGGCGAGCTCACCGGACTGCCGCACACCCAGCTGTGCTCGCCGGAGGAGGCGGACAGCGGGGCCCTGCACGACCTGTGGGACCGGGTCTGCGCCGGCCAGGCCGCGGGCGGGGTGTTCCGGCGCCGCGACCGGCAGGGTGAACCGGTCTGGCTGCGCGGGCACTACGTGCCGATCCCGGGCGCCGACGGCCGCATCGTCCGGGTCGTGCTGATCGCCCGGGTCATCGACGGGGAGATGCGCCGGCAGACCGACCTGGAGGGCCGGGTCGCCGCGATCAACCGCTCTCAGGCGGTGATCGAGTTCGCCCTGGACGGCACGATCACGGCCGTGAACGACAATTTCCTGGCGATCATGGACTACGACCGCGCCGAGGTGGTCGGGTTCAACCACCACATCTTCGTCGACCCCGAGTACGCCCAGTCAGCCGCCTACCAGGAGTTCTGGGCCGGGCTGCGGGCCGGTGAGTTCGTCTCCGGCGAGTTCCACCGGGTCGGGCGCGACGGGCGCGACATCTGGCTCCAGGCCACCTACAACCCGGTGCTCGACCCGGACGGCCGGCCCTGGAAGGTGATCAAGTACGCGCTCGACATCACCGCGGAGAAGAACCGCACGGCCGAGTTCGAGGGCAAGGTCGCGGCGATCGACCTGTCCCAGGCCGTGATCGAGTTCGGCCTGGACGGCACGGTCCTCGCGGCCAACGACAACTTCCTGATGATCATGGGTTACGAGCTGGACGACGTGGTCGGCCGGCAGCACCGGATGTTCCTGGCCCAGGACGAGGATCCGGTGCAGTACGAGGAGTTCTGGCGCCGGCTGCGGCGGGGCGAGTTCGTCACCGGTGAGTTCCGGCGCCGCTCGCGCTACGGCGAGGACGTGTGGCTGCGGGCCACCTACAACCCGGTGCTCGACCCGGACGGGCGGCCCTGGAAGGTGATCAAGTACGCGCTCGACGTCACCGAGGAGAAGAGCCGCAACGCCGATTTCGCCGGGAAGATGGCGGCGATCAACCGGTCCCAGATGATGATCGAGTTCGACACGTCCGGGAAGGTCCTCGGCGCGAACCAGAACTTCCTCGACCTGCTCGGGTACCAGGCTCAGGAGATCGTCGGCCGCCACCACAGCCTGCTGGTGCGCGCGGACGAAGCCCGCAGCCCCGAGTACCAGCAGTTCTGGGAGCGTCTCGGGCGGGGCCAGCACGACGGGGGCGAGTACCGCCGCGTCACCAAGTCCGGGGCCGAGGTGTGGATCCGCGCCACCTACAGCCCGGTGCTGGACGCCGACGGGATCCCCACCAAGATCGTCAAGTTCGCCGTCGACGTCACCCAGGAGAAGACCCGCAGCGTCGACCTGGGCGGGAAGCTCGAGGCGATCGACCGGGCCCAGGCCGTGGCCGAGTTCGACCTCGCCGGCAAGGTTCTGGCCGCCAACGAGAACTACCTGCGCACCATGGGGTACTCGACGGAGGAGGTGCTGGGGCAGCCGCACAGCATGTTCTGCTCCCGCGAGTACGTCACCTCGGAGGAGTACCGCGACTTCTGGATGCGCCTGCGCAAGGGTGAGCTGATCTCCGGGCGTTTCCATCGCAAGGGCAATTACGGGCGCGACGTCTGGATCCAGGCCAGCTACAACCCGATCCTCGACCTCGACGGAAAACCCGTGCGCGTCGTCCATTATTCCTATGACGTCAGCAGTTTCGTCAGCCTCCAGTACCGCCTCCAGGTGAAGAGCCGGGCGATGTCCGAGACCGCGCAGAAGCTCTCCGAGATCACCACCCTGGTGGCGGCCCGCTGCACGCGCTCCGACGTGATGCTCAGCCAGGCCCACGACGAGGCCCTGTCCGGCGCCAGCTCGGCCCCCGCCACCCTGACCTCGCTCTCCCAGATCCAGCGCACGTCCAACCACGTCAGCGAGGTCTCGACATTCCTCGCCGATCTCGCGCGGCAGTCCAACGCGGCCGCCTTCACCATGTCGATCGAGCTGGGCCGCGACCAGGTGTCCAAGGAGAGCCTGGCGGTGATCGTGGAGGAGGTCCGGCGCCTGGCCGATCGTTCCAGCCAGGCCGCCATGGAGGTCACCCGCCTGGTGGACGACGTCCGGCTGGAGATCACCCACGGCTACGAGGCCTCCCGGCGCGGCGAGTCCACCTTCGGGAAGGTCGGTGGAACGGTCGGCAAGGTGCGCGAGAACGTCGACATCGCAGCTGAACTGGTACGCAGCCAGCAGGTCCTGGTGGCCGACGTCATCCGGCTGATCGACGATCTGGAAGAGGTCGCCGGGCCGGCGCCGGAAGAGCCCGAACCCGAACCCGAGCTGCCGGCCGAGGAGCCCGGGGGTTACGAGTCCTTCGGCGCGTACGCCTGATCTCGCACGGCGGCCGATGAGGGACGCGCGTCCGCTCCGGTCCCGCTGTGGTTCAGTTGGCCGTCACCGGCGCCTCCTCGGCCTGTCCGGCCGGGGCGCGCACCAGGGTCCGCCGATCGATCCGGGTCGCGGCCGGCACCAGCACCGCCGCGCCGACCGACACCGCGGCGAGCGCGGCCATCAGGACGAACGCGGTGGTGAAGCCGGACTCGGTGGCCACCCCGCCGGGGGCGGTGTGGGCCGCGACCGCCGAAGAGCTGTCCGGCCTGGAACCCTGGGAGGCCCTGACGATCTGGCTGCGCCGTTTCGTCGGCCACGCGACCATCAAGCGCGCCGTCTACGAGGCCCTCGACCGCGAATCGGCCATGTTCACCTCGTGCCGCGACATCGTGCACGGCGCCGGCCGCCCCCTGCCCGAGCACGCCCAGAAGGCCGGGAAAGCCTGCCCGGACGTCAGTTTCGAAGACGTCCGGCGCCTGTTCAACGCCGTCAGCGGCTCCACTTTCACCGACGACGGGCAACGCGAGCGCGTCCTGACCAGGGCCCTGGACGGCGTGCGGTCCCCCGAAGGAACCGAACGCCCGAACCCGACAATCCGACGGAAGCGGCCAGGGCCTTGGTGCACATCGTGTGCGGGGGGCAGGGCGCCGGGCTGTCACCGTTCCTGGAGCTCCGAGTCCGGTCGACGGCACCCGAGCGCGAGCCGGCCGGTCTGCGTTGTGTACATCTGGTACATCCGGTACCGGATGTACCAGATGTACACAACGCATCCACTGTCCTGGCGGGAGCCGCGGGAGCACCGGGCCGACGCACGTTCACGATCGCTCCGGCCGGCAGCTCCTCGCCATGCCCTTTCACCTGCGTTCATGACGATGTGGCCGGTGCGAACCGCACCGGCCACATCAGGAAGGAACTCAGGCCAGCCAGGCCAGGACGTCCTTCTGCCACTGCTGCTGGAAGTCGCCGTGCACACCGTGCGGGGCGCCCGCGTAGATCTTCAGCGTGCCGTCCTTGACCAGCTTGATCGACTTCTCGGCCGCGTTGGCCAGCGGCACGATCTGGTCGTCGTCGCCGTGCCCGATGAAGATCGGCACCTCGAGGGCCTTCAGGTCCTCGACGAAGTTGGTCTCGGAGAAGGCCTTCACGCAGTCGTAGGCAGAGACCAGGTCGGCCGTCATGCCCATCCGCCAGAAGTCGTCCTTCGCGCCCTGGGAGACATCGCGGCCGTGGTTGGCACCGAAGAACGACTCCGACAGGTCCTTCCAGAACTGCGAGCGGTCCTTCAGCACGTTCTCGCGGATGCCGTCGAAGACCTCGATCGGCACACCGTCGGGGTTGGCGTCGTTCGCGACCATCTGCGGCGGAACGGCGCCGATGGTGACGACCTTGGCGACCCGGCCGGCGGCGTACTGCGCGGCGTACCGCACGACCTCGCCACCCCCGGTGGAGTGGCCGACGACGACCACGTCACGCAGGTCGAGGGCCTCGACCAGGGCCGCCAGGTCACGCGCGTAGGTGTCGATGTCGTTGCCGGTGGTGGTCGCGCTGGAGCGGCCGTGACCCCGGCGGTCGTGGGCGATCGCGCGGTAACCGGCGTCGGCGAAGACCTTGAGCTCCTGCGCCCAGGCGTCGGAGTTCAGCGGCCAGCCGTGGCTGAAGATGATGGGCTGCCCGGTGCCGTGCTCGGCGTAGTAGATCTCGACGCCGTCAGTGGTGGTGATGGTGGGCATGTGCCTCGTTCTTTCTCACAGTGTCGAGCGTGCCAGGGGGACGTTCCCATGCTGCCAACGCGGACCGTTCCCGGCTGTGCTTGAGAGTTCGGGGAACTTGCGCGAGAGTACGCAGGTGTCCAGTGACCCTCTGTCAGCGGCCCTGTCCATGATCGATGCCCGGTGCGTGCTCGCCCGGGCCATCAAGGCCCAGGGCCCCTGGTCGCTGACCCTGCGCGCGCACGCCCCGCTGATGCTCGTCGCCCCGGCCCGGGGAGAGTTCTGGCTGACCGTCCCCGGCGCCGACCGGCAGATCCGGCTGGCCGAGGGCGACATCGCCGTGGTGCACGGCGACCTGCGGCAGATCATGTCCAGCGACCCCGGCCTGAACCCCACCGACGGTGAGGCGCTGTTCCGGCTCCACGACCGCAACAGCCAGACCGTGCAGTTGGGCGAGAGCCCCGACGTGGCCCTGGTCGGCGGTCACATCGCGCTCGACCGCAGCGGTGAGGAACTGCTGCTGGCCGCGCTGGAACCGGTCACCCACATCCGGGCGAGCGACGGCCAGGCCCCGGTGCTGCGCTGGCTGCTCGACCGCCTGCTCGACGAGATGGAGCGAGATCAGGGCGGTTCCGAGTTCGCCGCCCGGCAGTACGCGAGCCTGCTGTTCGTCGAGGTGCTGCGCGGCTACCTGGCCGACCCCGCCGCCTGCCCGCCCAGCTGGCTGCGCGTGCTGGCCACACCCAGCCTGGCCCCGGCCGTGCACCGGATGCAGGCCGACCCGCAGCGCAACTGGACCCTCGAAGACCTCGCCCACACCGTGGCGATGTCCCGCACCACGTTCGCCGAGCGCTTCCGCGAGGCCGCCGGCATGCCCCCGCTGACCTACCTCACGCACTGGCGCATGCGCCTGGCCGAACGCGCGCTCACGGAGGACGACGTCACCATCGCCGCCCTGTCGCACTCGCTGGGCTACTCCACCGAGTCGTCGTTCAGCCACGCGTTCAAGCGCATCCACGGCATCTCCCCCGGCCGGTACCGCGGCCGGCGCCGCAACCTGGAGGCACCCGACCTGGCCGGGCACGCTGTGTGACAGATCACCTGCCGCCGGAACGGTCAGACAAGAATTCCGGACGATCGCGCAAGTCCGATCCGTCGCCAGATCCGTACGTACCCCGGCTCAGCAGGTCGCGGCGCTCCGGGGCCGCGTGCCTCTCGATCGCGTACCGCAGCATGGTGCGCGGCATCACCGGGGCGTAGGTGTCGAGGAACCCGTCCAGGGCCGTGCGCCGCTCCCAGACCGAATCCGACCCGATCAGCTCGTCCAGGATGCCGCGGCGGGAGGGATGCACCAGCAGCCATGCCCCCAGGGTGTCCCGCACCTCCGCATCCGCCGGATCCCCGGCCGCCTCCACCGCCGCGACCATCTCGGGCACCAGCTCGACGCTCACCCGCGACGCCCGGCCCGGTCCGCGAACTCGTCGAGTGCGGTGATCACCTCGTCGGCCAGCCACACCCGGTTACGCCGGTTCGCACTCACCGGCGAGATCACCCCCGCCCCCACCAGCTGGTCCACGGCGTTCTGCGCGGCCGGCGCCGACACCCCAACCTGCTCCTGCACGAATTTCACGGTGATCGCCGGCTGCCGCACCAGCAGGGCCAGCACCCTCCAGACCGCCGCGCCCCGCCGCGCCGTGAGCCGCCCCTCCCACTCGGCGAACCGGTCGAGCAAGGCCCGGTGCAGAACCCGTCCGTTGCCCACGGCCGCGAACGCCGCCTCGCTGAACCGTTCCACGATCGGCTCTGGATCGCCTGCGCGGTAAGCGGTCAGGGCTGCGAAGTAGGACTCGGTGTCGACCAGCAGACCGGCCGACACCGGCACGGTCAGCCGGCGCGTGGCCCCGGCGCGCTTCAGCAGGACGTGCACCAGCACCCGGCCGGTTCGGCCGTTGCCGTCGGCGAACGGGTGGATGGTCTCGAACTGGGCGTGGGCGATCGCCGCCTGGGTCAGTACCGGCACGTCGGTACGACGGCAGAAATCCATCAGGTCGGCCATCGCTGCCCGAACCCGTTCATGATGCGGCGGAACGAAAGTGGCTGTGTGCGGGCTGGACGACGAGCCACCGATCCAGACCTGCGCCGGGCGGAACCTTCCGGGGTGCGCATGGTCTTGCCCTCGCAGCAGAGCCTCGTGCGCGTCCAGGACCGTCTGCTCGGTCAGCTCGTCGGCCATCGCCACCGACCGCTGCATGGCCTCGACATTGGCCGCCACCAGCTGGGCATTCGGGTCGCTCTTCTCCTGCAACGTGGCCATGGCCAGCGCCTTCGCCCCCGCCGTCACGTTCTCGATCTGCGACGACGACGCCGACTCGGTGCGTAACAGCACCGCCGCCAGAGGCGTGAACTCGTCGTCCTGGCCCAGGATGCCTGCGGAGAGCTCGCCGTCGAAGCGTACGATTTCGGACAGGGCATCGGACGCCCCCGCCTCGACCGGCCCGGACACGGAAAAAGCCCGCTCGGCCACCGTCGCCGGTATCGCTGCCCGGTAAGGCCCGCGAGCCGCCATCCGTGCGCGACGCGACGTCGGTGGAGCGTCCGGATCGGACTCCCAGCGATACTCTTCGTAGTGGATCTCGAACCCCTGCACCATCCGAACAACCCCCCAGATCCTTGGCCAGCATCTCTCCTTATTAAGGGATATCGCCATAACCTTTAATAAGCGCCGCTCTTATTAAAGGTTGCTCACCCGCTCCCTCGCGGCTGGAGCACACGCTTGCTGTCCACCATCCCGTCCCGGAAGCAGACCTCGTAGCGCACCTCGCCGCCGTTCTCCGGCTGCACGTAGAGGTCGGCCAGGTAGGTACCGCAGGCCGCGCCCTGGTCGGTGGTGCGCGAGCTGAGCGGGGTGGTGGGGAGCAGTTCGCGGGTGCGGGCCTCGTCATCACCCACCCGGAACGAGGTGAACACGTTCTCCGGCAAGGGTTCCGGCGAACCGGCGGCGAAGAAGGCGCCGACCGCGGCGACGAGGGCCACCCCCAGCGCGCCCACCACCGCGATCAGCCCGTTGCGCTGACGGCGGCCGCTGCGCCGGATCTCCTGCGGGAAGTCACCCGGGCCGGGAACCGGCTCCGGGACCTCCGACTCGTAGGGAAGCATCGCCCCCAGACGGAAGCCACCGACGTCCACCAGCCCGTGGGACAACACACCACCCGCCAGCCGCACGCGTTCGGCGAGCCCCAACAGCCCCTGGCCGGTACTCGGACCGTCCGAGAAGCGCCCGGGGCGGTTGCGCACCTCGACGAACAACGCGTCGTCCTCGAACCGCACCTCGACCCGCACCGGGGCTCCCCCGGCGTACTTCAGCGCATTGGTCAGCCCCTCCTGCACCACCCTGAACGCGGCGTGCTCGGCCAGCAGGTTCAGGGGCCGGGGTTCACCGCTGCGCACCAGCTCGATCGGGGTACCGGTCGCCCGCGCCGAGGCGACCGTGGCCTCCACCTCGTCCAGCGAGCGCCCCGCCTCGACCGAACCGTCCTGGTGCAGGATCCGCAGAATCTGCCGCAGCTCCCCCATCGCCTGCGCGGAGGTGTCGCGCAACAGGGTCAGTGCCTCGGTCACCTGTGGGGTAGCGGTCATGGTGGTCCCCCGGCCCCCAGGGGGCCGGGAGGTGCCCCCAGTGGCTGAACTCGCCCCGGCGGGCCCGAGGGACTGTGACAGCCCACCCGTGTACAGCGACATCAGCGTCAGGCGATGGCCCAGGGAGTCGTGCAGCTCGGCCGCGATCCGGTTGCGCTCACGGGCCTGGGCCTGGCCGGCGACCAGCAGCCGTTCCTGGTGCAGCTCGAGGTTGCGCTGATGCATGGTCATGACGAGCAGGCGGCGCTGGGCGATCATCGCGGCGACGGCGGCGGGCGCGACGGCGGTCAGGCAGAAGAGCATGAGCCCGGTCAGCAGACCGAACACCAGCCCGCTGTCGGTCTGGGCGACCGCCCCGACCATGCCCATGACCAGGACGAACCCGAATCCCAGCAGGATCGCCGGCGGGCGCCTCGCGCGGTACCCGGCCCCCGCCGCCAGCACGATCAGCGTGAAACCGGTGCCGAAGTGCACCAGTGAGAGGGCCGCACCGAGAGCCAGCGCGGTCATCGGGCACAGCCGACGCAGCGGCACGATCACCAGCGCCGCGACCGTCCCGGCCAGGCCGAAGAGGCCGATCACGAGCAGGCTCTCCTGGCCCGGCGCGTACGCGGCGCCCAGCACCAGCTCGGTGAAGCCGCAGAACAGGGCGAGAGCGGCCTCGTAGGCCACCCGCGGCCAGCCCGCCCGGCGTGCGACCCGGAGCGCAGTGTCTACTTTTCCCCTCAGCAGTTCCATCAGGGCCCAGCGTACGGATAGAGATGATCAGCAGATGAGTTCCTGGACCGGAGATCTCCTCGGCGACGGCTACGAGCAGCACACGCTGCCGCTGGGCACCGATCCGGACGGTGAGGGTCAGGTCCGGGCCGTCGTGGTGCGCCGCACCCCGCGGGCGGACGAGGAGGTGCGCGGGGCGGTGCTCTACGTGCACGGGTTCTCGGACTACTTCTTCCAGACCTCGATGGCCGACTGGTTCGCGGCTCGCGGCCTCGCCTTCTACGCGCTGGACCTGCGCAAGTGCGGACGGGCCCGCACACCCGGCCAGACCGCGCACTACGCCGCGGACCTCCAGCAGTACGACGCGGAGCTCGACCGGACCCTGGCCCTGATCGAGGAGGACCACCCGGGCACCCCCGTCACCCTCCTCGCCCACTCGACGGGAGGGCTCATCGTCCCCTTGTACCTCGACCGCAAGCGCCGCACCGGCGTGACCACCCCCGTGGTCGGCGTGATCCTGAACAGCCCGTGGTTCGACCTGCAGGGCCGGGCCCTCCTGCGCGGACCGGGCACCTGGATGCTCCGGGTCCTGGCTCACACCAGCCCTTTCCGGGTTTTCAGCCTGCCACCCAGCATCTACGGCAGCACGTTGCACACCAGCGTCACCGGCGAATGGGACTTCGACATCGCCCTCAAACCACTGGAGGGCTTCCCGGTCACCGCGGGCTGGCTCAACGCGGTCCGGCGCGGCCACGCCCAGCTGCACCGCGGTCTCGACATCGGCGTGCCCTCACTGGTGCTGCGCTCCGACAAGTCCCACTTCGAGCCCGAGTACACCCCGGCCAGCGACCGCGGCGACGGGGTGCTCGACGTGCGCCAGATCGCCCGCTGGGCCGGCTGCCTCGGTGGCGAGACGACCGTGGTGCCAATTGAGGACGCGCGTCACGACGTTCTCCTGTCCCTGCCACCGGTGCGGGAAAGGGCTTACGAGGTCATCGAGGCCTGGCTGAAGGCCCACCCCGCCCCCGCATGACCCCCCAAAAAATACCTCCGTGATCATGCAAAACCTCCCCGGAGTTCTAGAACTGTTCGGCGGAGAGTTCTAGAACTCCGGGGAGGTTTTGCATGATCACGAACAAAGGGGTTTGTCTCCTGGGCATCTCACCCTCCCGGTGAGCCACCGAAGCCGTTCTGGGGGCCGAAATGTTCCGTCGCCGGCAGATTCTGGGCGTTCCCGCGCTCATGGCCGCGGCCCAGCGCCTGCGCGACCGGATCGAGGCCGGACCGCACGCCGGCTACACCGGCATCTCGCTGACATCGAAGGGCGTCAGCGTGTATTGGAAGGGCTCCGCCCCGTCCGGCATCAAAGCCCTTGTCCGCGGCGAGAAGACAGCCTCCCTGCACAGCGCCCGGTATTCCCGCACCGAGCTGAGGAAGGCCGAGAAGGAGGCCATGGCCTACATCTCCGCGGCGGACGGCCCGGTCTACGGCGTCCGGGTGCCCGCCGACGGCAGCGGACTCATCGCGCAGACGTCCTCCCCGATCTCCACCGCCACGGTGAACCGGTTCCGGACCCGGGCACTCGACACCTCGTCCGTCAAGATCCGCATGGAGGTGGCTCCCGCCCCGAAACCCAGCTGGCGCCAGGACGACTAAGCCCCCTACTACGGCGGCGGCCGGATCACCACGCCCGGGGGCGGCTGCTGCTCGAGTGGTTTCGCGGTGCAGCAGGGCAGCACCCAGTACATCCTGACGGCCGGGCACTGCGGGTGGACCGGCGGTGTCTTCAAGAACGGCGACGCCACCCGCACGGTCGGCACCGGCGAGCGCAAGAACCTGGCTCACGATGTCATGCTGATCACCGCCGGTGCCTCGGGGCGGATCTGGGACGGTGGCGGCACCAAACGCTATGAGGACCGCGCCCAGTTCACGAAGGCCGTCAGCGGCTGGGGCGACACCTTTCCCAGCGAATGGGTCTGTCAGTCGGGTATGACGAGCGGCGCGCAGTGCAACATCCGGAACTCGTCCAACTTCTCTTACAGCTATTCCTTCGCCGGCGAGACCTACACCGATCTGGTGCTGGCCAATTCGAACGGCGGAATCGGTGCCCGCCCGGGTGACAGCGGTGGACCGGTGTTCACCCTGAACGATGACAAGGTGACGGCCAAGGGAACGATCTCGGGCAGCGGCTCCTACTATCCGATCAAGATCTCTTACAACGGCAAGTGCCTGGATGCCGACGCGAACAACCTGAACCGCAATGGCACCAGGATTCAGCTCTGGGACTGCAATAACACCATGCAGCAGAATTTCGTGTTCACCAATGACGGCTCCATCCGCAGCGCTACGAATGAGGCGTACTGCCTGGACGCCGACCTGGGCACGATCAACGCCAACGGCACCACCGTCCAGCTGTGGCAGTGCAACGGCTCGGTAGCCGGACCGATCCGGTCGATGTACAACAACCGTTGCCTGGATGCGAATCTGGGCGCCATCACCACGAATGGCGCGAAGGTACAGCTGTGGGACTGCAACAACACGGGGCAGCAGGGCTGGGACCCGCAGACCCGGGTGCTTTACCAGGACTTCCGCACGGCCAGTAATGATTTCGGGATCACCACGATCAACCAGTGATTCCTGTGCACACCGGTGAACCGGGTGGGGCCCCTGTGGGTCCTGCCCGGTTCGGGTCCTACATGCCCATGAACAACCGGTTAACGCTGCGCGGCAACCCGATGCACGGGTAGTTTTCTCGTTGGACCGCCCGTGCTCGCACGACCGAAAATACGCCGGGAGTGTCCGGGCGCGTGCGAGTATGCACGGGGCCATTCCTAGAACCGGAGCAGAACCAGCATGAACCTGTGTGATCTAAAAACCTGGTGCAAAAATTCCAAAACCGGACAACTGTTTTCGTCTCTTGAGCTTTCATGAGGTTGTGAAGCAAGCTCCCGTCGACGCGCCGCCTGCCGCAGGTCGTGTCCGGACGGCTCCTACGTCGTCCCACCGCAACGACATCCAGGGTCTCCGGGCCGTGGCTGTCCTCACCGTGCTGCTTTACCACACGGGTCTCGGGCCGAGCGGTGGTTTCATCGGCGTGGACGTGTTCTTCGTCCTCTCCGGTTTCCTCATCACCGGCCTCCTCGTGCGTGAACACGACCGCACAGGCCGGATCTCGCTGCCGACGTTCTGGGCCCGGCGCCTGCGCCGCCTGCTGCCGGCCAGCGCCCTGGTACTGATCGTCACCTGTGTGGTGTCCCGCTGGTACCTACCGCCCGCCCGCTGGGAGAGCATCGGCTCGGACGCCGTCGCGGCCAGCACCTACATCGTGAACTGGCGGCTGGCCGCCAGTTCGGTGGACTACCTGGCCGAGGGCGCGGCGGCGAGCCCGTTGCAGCACTACTGGTCGCTGTCCATCGAGGAGCAGTTCTACGTCGTCTGGCCACTGCTCATGAGCCTCGTGCTGCTGGCTCGCACCCGCAAGGTCGCGATCGCGGTGATCGGCCTGATCACCGCCGGCTCGTTCGCCCTGGCACTGGCCACCTACAGCGCCCAGACGTACTTCACCACGCAGACCCGGGTCTGGGAACTCGCGGCCGGCGCCCTGTGTGCGGTGGCCATGGCGAGCCGGCCGGCGTGGCAGAACGGGCCGGAGCGCCCGCGGTGGACCGGTCTGCTCAGCTGGGCCGGGCTCGTCCTGATCTTCGTCTGCCTGTTCGTGGTGAAGCCGACCACCATGTGGCCGGGCCCGCTCACCGCGATGGTCATCGCCGGCACCGTTCTCGTGCTGGGTTTCGGCGACGCCCCGAACAGTGTGAAGACCGTGCTGGCGCTGAGGCCGCTGACCTGGATCGGCGACATCTCCTACTCGCTCTACCTCTGGCACTGGCCGCTGGTCGTGTTCGCCGAGCGCGACGGGACGCTGACCCCGCAGGAGGGCTGGTCGATCGTCGGCATCAGCGTGGTCCTGGCCACCGCCACCTACTACCTCGTCGAGCAGCCCACCCGAAAGGCGAAACTGCTCTCGCGCACCCGTGTCGGCATCGCCACCGGGCTGGCGCTCGTGGTGATCGGGGCCGGCACCGGGCAGGCCCTGACCCAGGCCAAGTCCGTGGATGATCCGGTCAATGCGCTGGGTGCCGCGGCCCCGACGCAACTGCAGCAGAGCGCGACGGCCCTGGCTCCCCGCCCGGAAGAGGCGGCGAAGGACAACGGCGAGATCTATCAGCGCGACTGCCCCTCGAACTACGCCAACGCGGCCATGCAACCGTGCGTCTTCGACTACCGCACCGCCGGCGTGGGCCCCCGGGTGCTCGCGGTGGGCGACTCGAAGATGGGCCAGTGGATGCCGACGCTGATCCAGCTCGCGCGCCGGCACCACTGGCAGCTCACCTCGATCACGAAGGCCGGCTGCGCATTCTCCGACACCCGTCGCTACCAGGCGCCGAACGTGGAGTACTCCAACTGCGTCACCTGGAACGACTCGGTGAAGCAGGAGGCGCTGAAAGAGCACCCCGACCTCCTGATCACCACCCAGCTCGAGTACTACGCCACCGTCCGGAACGGCGTCGGGCTCCAGGGTGAGGAGAACCGGCAGGAGATGATCCGGGGGCTGAACGTGCGCCTGCACGAGATGCAGGACGCCGGCATCCCGACGGTCACGATCGCCGAGACCCCCCGCATGCTGCGCGACATGCCGGAGTGCGTCAGCACGCACCTGAAAGACCTGATGGCCTGTTCCCGGTCGAGACCGTTCGCCCTGCGCAACTCCGGCATGGTGAAGGCCGCGTCCACCGCGACCGACACCCCGGTGATCGACCTCAACGACAAGATCTGCGCGGCCGAACGATGCCCTGCGGTGATGGGCGACATGCTCATGTACCGCGACGACCACCACCTCACCGCCACCTACGCCCGCACCCTCACCCCGTACTTCGAGGAGCAGCTGGGCCCGGCCCTGGTGAGGTACAAACTGCGTCAGACCCTGCTGGGTACGGCACCCGCCACCGTCGCGCCGCCGAGTGCCACCCAGGGCTGACCTGACCTCATCCACCGTTCGTGATCATGCGCATCTTCCCCGGGGAAGATGCGCATGATCACGAACACCGGGTCGTCAGGGCTTGCGGGCGATGGCCGCCCAGTACCAGGCCGATTTCGGGTCGTCCACGTTCTCGTCGGGCCAGGCCCGCACCGGCACGATGCCCGGCTCGACCACGTCCCAGTCACCGAAGAAGCTGGCCACCTCGTCGCGCGAGCGCGGCACGAAAGTCATGCCGGTGGCGCGGGCGGAGCCGGCCACCTCTTCCACCACCGGCGGATCGAAGTCGGCCGTGGGGTGGGTGATCGCGAGGTAGCTGCCCGAGGGCAGGGCGTCGCGCAGCTGGGCCACGGTGGCGTGGATGTCTTCGGCGTCGTCGATGAGCATGAGCACCGCGACCAGCATGAGCGCGACCGGGCGGTCGAGGTCGAGCTGCTCGCGCAGCTCGGTGCTGCCCAGGATCTGCTCCGGCTTCCGCACATCGGCGTCGATGTAGGCGACCTGCCCGACCTCGTTGCTGATCATCAGGGCCCGGGCGTGGGCGAGCACCACCGGGTCGTTGTCGGCGTAGACCACGTGCGCGTCGGGCGCCACGCCCTGCGCGGTCTCGTGCAGGTTGGGGCTGGTCGGGATGCCGGTGCCGATGTCGATGAACTGCCGCACCCCGTGGCCGGCCAGGTAATGCGTGGCCCGGGTGACGAAGTCGCGGTTGGCCCGGGCCATCTCGCGCATCGAGGGAATCTTCTGGAGGAACAGCTCGGCCAGCTGACGATCAGCGGCGTAGTTGTCCTTGCCGCCGAGCCAGTAGTCGTACATCCGGGCCGAGTTCGGCACCAGATGATCTGGATGAGGCGTGGTCAGACTCTCGCTCTCGCCCTGCGACTCCACGGTTGACTCCGACTCGGCCACGGTTCCCCTCCCGATTCACGCCCAGGCGGCACTGCCCGGCGCCTTTGTCGTTTCTGTGCCGGTTCAGGCTATCGCCCGGCCGGGCCGGGCAGCACGGTGAAACCTCCCGAACCTGGACATGCGACCAGGAGCATCACCGGTGAGGATCATGGGCATGAGGTCATGGATGCTCACTGCCCCGTGGTGGAAACTCGCCCTGATCCAGGGCACTTTCTTCGGTGTCTCCATGGCTGTGTGCTGGCGCCTCTACGACCGTGAGACCCCGATCGCCATCTCGATCACTCTGTGGGTGATCGCCGGCATCGTCTTCGGGGTGATCATGGGCCGGATCTCCGCGCGGAACAACCAGCAGATCATCGCCGCCTCCGGCCTCACCGACCGCGACGAGATCCAGCAGGCAGCCCGTGCGAGCCGGCGGGGCCCGGTGCCGGCCGATCCCCACATCCGCCAGGCCGCCCACAAGATGGCGATGCAATTCCTGGTGATGTCCGAGAGCCAGCGAAAGAGTTCCCTGGCCTGCTTCGGTATCGGCACACCGGTCTACCTGGTGGTGGCTTTTCTGCACTCGTTCTGGTGGCTCCTGGCCGCCGCCGTCTTCGCCGTCATGTTCGTGCGCACCCTGCGCCAGTCCGACCGGCTGGCCCGGCGGGTGATCGATCTGGGCCCGGCCGAAGAGCTTTCAGAAGCCCCGCGTGAGTATGGCGATGAGAATCACCGACACCACCAGGCTGACCATGAGTGAGCCGAAACATCCGAGGCGGTTCGAGAAGAAGAGGAACATCTCCTCATGATGCCCGCCCGGGAGATTCTCACCTCCCGGAACCGGTTCGACCCCGGGAATCGAACCGGATAGAAAGTTCCCCATGACCGAACCGGATTCCTGGTGGCGCGGCGCCGTCGGCCCCGAGTGGCGCTCCCACACCTGGGCGGCCTTCAGCGCGACCGGCCCCGAAGAGCTGGTCGGCCGGGCGCTGGCCTGGGCGCAGGAACCGGCCCACACGCTCTACGTGCGATCGGCGTCCCTGCGCCAGGCCTACGGGGTGGCGCTCGCAACGGCCCAGCGGGCAGCGGAGGCCATCGCCGACGAGCGGGGTCACAGCCCTCACCTGTTCGCGGTCGGGGTGCTCGACGAGCTCTGTCTGCCCGAAGACCCCGACCCGGCGGCCACCACCGCCGCCCGGGCCAATCCGCGCCGCGAGGGCTGGACGTCGCTCGACACCCGCCGGCAGTACCTCGACGAGTACGCCCAGCCCCTGGAACGCGCCGATCTCACGCTGCTGCGCCTGCCCCCGCGCGGCGATGCCGAGCGGGTTCTCGACCAGATTGCGGACGACCGGCGCAACTATTTGCGGCCCACAGTCCTGGCGGGGGTGGTGTTGCCGCACGAGTTCGCGGCCACCTACGGCGACGGCATCGCGGGCCGGTTCGGCTTCCCGCGCGTCGACGGAACCCCGCCGCCACGAAGCACTCTCACCGTACTCGACCTGGACGGCCTGAGCCCGGCCGGAGAGCGGGCCCGGCCCATCGATATGTCCGGACCGCCGTCTCACGTTGGGCCGGAATCATTGTGTGCACCGCCGGAAGACGGTCAGGATCGATTCGCACCCCGACCGTCTCGGTAAGGAGTTCGAAGTGTCCCTCCCAGCAATCGGAACGCGTGGGTCCAGGCGTCGTAAGCCTTTGGTAGCGATGGTTTCTGCCGCACTCGTGGCCGCCGGCCTGCTGTTCGCCCAGAACGCCAGCGCGCAGGAGTCGTACCAGCGGGGCCCGGCGCCCACGAACTCGAGCATCGAGGCCGCCCGCGGGCCGTTCGCCACCAGCCAGGTCTCGGTCTCCCGACTCGCCGCAACGGGTTTCGGCGGTGGTGACATCTACTACCCGACCGACACCAGTCAGGGCACGTTCGGTGTCGTGGCCATCGCGCCCGGCTTCACCGCGTACCGGTCGAGCATGGCGTGGCTGGCCCAGCGCCTGGCCACCCAGGGTTTCGTCGTGTTCAACATCGACACGCTGACCACGTCCGACCAGCCCGACAGCCGGGGCCGGCAACTGCTGGCCGCGCTCGACCAGGTCACCAGGGACAGCCGGGTGACCTCCCGCATCGACGCCTCGCGCCAGGCGGTCATCGGGCACTCGATGGGCGGCGGTGGCACCCTGGAGGCGTCCAAGAGCCGGCCGGGCCTGCAGGCGGCCATCCCGCTGACGCCCTGGGACACGACGAAGTCGTTCTCCGGCAACCAGGTTCCGACACTGGTGGTCGGTGCCCAGGCCGACACGGTGGCTCCGGCGGCCTCCCACGCGCAGCCGTTCTACCGCAGCCTGCCGAGCTCACCGGGTAAGGCCTACCTGGAGCTGCGGAGCGCCTCGCACTTCGCGCCGAACTCGTCCAACACCACGATCGCCAAGTACAGCCTCTCGTGGCTGAAACTGTTCCTCGACAACGACGAACGGTACCGCCAGTTCCTCTGCCCGGGGCCGACGTCCGACCCGGCCGTGTCCGGGTACTCGAGCACCTGCGCCAGCTTCACTCCCTGAGCAGCGCCCGCAGGGCACCCTCGGCACCGGTCAGGGAAACCCGGCCGGTGCCGAGCAGTTCCGAGAACAGCACCGATTCCACGAGACGCACGTAGAGAAAAGCCCGGTCCTCCAGGTGATCACCACCGATACCGGCCTCGCGGAAGGTCGCCGCCTGTTCCTGCACCGATCGGTGCATCACGCCCCCCGCCGGGGTGAACAGCACCCTCGCGGCGATCTGCGGATCTTCCTGCATGAACGTGTGCAGCTGGACCGCCTGGTCGAGCAGTTTCACGTAGGCCCGGGTGACGGCCAGCACGCCGTCCGGCCCGCACACCGGCCGGACCTCGTCGCGGGCCAGCTGGAAGATCCACCGGCTGATCGTCCCGAACACCAGTCCCAGCAGCCGGTCCCGGCTGCCCACGGCGCGGTAGAGCGTGGCCCGGCTGATCGCCAGCTCGCGGGCCAGCAGATCCATGTCCAGGGTGGAATGGCGCTGGAAGTGCACTGCGGCGCCGCGCAGTATGACCTCGGGCGCCATCACGCTGCGGCTCGTGGGCATGTTCCTCCTAGCGCCGGCCAGCATCCGAGCAGGCCCGTATCCCACCACATTCACAGGTCGAATAAATTGACGCCGGATTGGTTTTCGGTCAACGGGCGAATTTTCTGACAGCAAACTTTCGATGATCTTGAGGCCCCGATGACCTCGTCCTCCATCGCCACCGACCACCGGGTGACCACGCACCCGAATAGCGCTCGGCGGACACCTCGAAGTTTGACCGGCGCTTGACCCTCCCGTTCGCCGGGAGTCAGGTTCTGCGCAGCGATCCCTGTCAGCCGATGACAGAGATCTGTGCGCGGCCCGTCAGTGCCGGTTCGTAGCGTTCCGGCTGTGAAGAACACCAAAGTCCTGATCTCCGGCGCCAGCATCGCCGGTCCGGCACTGGCCTACTGGCTGAACCGCTACGGCTTCGAGGTCACGGTGGTGGAGAAGGCCCCCACGCTGCGGCCGGGCGGGCAGCCGGTCGACTTCAAGGGCGACACCCACCTCACCGTGCTGAGCCGGATGGGCATCCTCGATGACATCCGCCGGGCCCAGACCGGCGGCACCGGCGACGGCACCGTGATCGACGCGAACGGCCGCAAGATCGGCACCATCCCGGGTGAGTTCAGCGCCGGTGAGCTCGAGATCGTGCGCGGCGACCTGGCCCGGCTGCTGTACGACCGCACGTCGTCCACCTGCGAGTACGTCTTCGGTGACTCGATCGCCTCACTCACCGAGACCGACGACGGCGTCGAGGTGACGTTCGTCCACGGCCCCGCCCGCACGTTCGACCTGGTGATGGGCACCGACGGGATCCATTCGAACACCCGCAGGCTGGCCTTCGGCCCGGAGTCCGACTACGTGAGCCATCTCGGCTACTACTACGCCCTGGCCGACCTGGACCTCGACGGTGACGACGACGTGATGTACAACGAGCCGGGCCGCGGGGTCATGCTCAACGGGCCGAAGGCCCCGGCCTTCTTCGTCTTCGCGTCCGGCCGGCTCGATTTCGGCCAGGACGACGTGGACCAGCAGAAGCAGGCCCTGATCCACGCCTTCCGGGGCGGGAACTGGCGTATCCCCGAGCTGATCGACCGCGTCCCGGCCGCCCGGAACTTCTACCTCGACTCCCTCAGCCGGGTCACCACCGACCGCTACAGCAGTGGACGAGTCGCTCTGGTGGGTGACTCGGCCTACGGGAACACGCTGGGTGGGTTCGGGACCGGTCTGGCGATCGTCGGCGCGTACGTGCTGGCCGGTGAGCTGCTCCGGGCCCAGGGCGATCACCGGGTCGCCTACGCGCAGTACGAAACCCGCTTCCGCGGCTACGCCAAGGTCTCCCAGCAGGTCAGCGCCGGCCGCCTGCTGGCCCCCCGCACCCGCCTGGGCCTGCGGGCCCGCAACACGATGTTCTCGGCGTCGTTCCTGTTCGCCCCACTGATGAAGCTGATGGATCACTTCGCCACCGACATCGACCTCGTCGACTACCCCCGCGAGGAGCGACTGACAGGCCGCTGACCTGGATCAATACTCGCCCCCGGCGATCGGTGGGAACGACGCGAAACGAACACCGGAGCGTCGCCAGACGAACGAGCGCTCGTCGCAGAACGAACGCGCCGGCGTCGCACAATGAACATCTGGCGGTAGCATCCGCACGTGCCCAACCCCGATTGGATCCCCCGTCACGCCGCTGCGCGGGTCGCTGCGGCTCTGGCCGACACGCGCGTCGTGCTGGTCGGTGGAGCCCGCCAGGCCGGCAAGAGCACGCTGGTACGAGTTGTCGCCGCTGACCATGATGCGGTGCGTCGCGACCTGGACCGGGAGCAGGAACGAGCGGCAGCCATCGCCGATCCGGTCGGGTTCGTCGACTTCTCCGAGCTCCTGGTCATCGACGAGATCCAGCGCGTTCCGAGTCTGTTGCTGGCCATCAAAGCCTCCGTGGACGAGGATCCTCGACCTGGCCGGTACCTCCTCACAGGCTCCTCGCAGCTGTTCGGCATGCTCGACGCCCCGGACGCCCTTCCGGGCCGGATGGAGACGGTCGAGCTGTGGCCGCTCGCCCAGGGGGAACTGGACGGTGAGCCGGACGGCTTCGTCGACGCAATTTTCGAGCTGGGCCCGGATCTGCACCACGAGTCGAGCATCACCCGGGCCGACTACGCCGCGAGGATCGTGCGCGGTGGCCTCCCGGAGGCCATCACCCGGGAGAACGACCGACGACGGGAACGCTTCCTCGATGCCTACGTCCAGTCACTCATCGACCGCGACATCCGTCAGCTCTCCGAGATCCAGCACAAGGGTGCTCTCCGGCAGATGGTCCGTCTCCTGGCTGCCCGATCGGCGACCCTCATCGTGCCCGGCTCCCTGGCGTCAGAGCTGGGCATCACCAGGCCGACCATTTCCCGCTACCTCCAGGCACTCGAAGAGATCTTCCTGATCAAGCGGGTCCCGGGCTGGTCACGTGACCTCGGCACCCGCGCGACGAGCACGCCCAAGCTGTTTTTCGTCGACTCCGGGATCGCCGCCAACGAGATCGCCGCCGATGCGAGATCATTGCTGCGCCCGGACTCCCCGTTCGGATCCCTCCTGGAATCCTTCGTACTGTCGGAACTCTCGCGACAACTCACCTGGTCCACCCGGGCGGTCAATCTTTTCCACTACCGCGATCACAGCAAGTACGAGGTCGATGCGGTGCTGGAGAGTCGTTCCGGTCAGGTCGTGGGCATCGAGGTGAAAGCCGCCTCGACCGTACGGACCGACGACTTCCGCGGTCTGCGCCGGCTGGCCGAGCGACTCGGCGACGACTTCGTCGCCGGTGTCGTGCTCTACACCGGCACCGCGACACTGCCCTTCGGGGAGAAGATGCGAGCCATTCCGGTCAGTGCCCTCTGGCAGGCCGGCGAGGCCGAGGCCTGAGAGCGGCGGTCGGCGGTCAGCCGCCCGTGACGGACAGCTCTCCTTCGGGCCGGGTGCGCAGGTCGATCTCCTCGTCGGCCTGCGAGCGCGTGAGCAGCGAGGTCACCACGAACGCCAGCAGGCTCACCGCCGCGGCGACCATGGTCGCCCAGCCGTCGAGACCGGCGTCCACCATGCTGTTCTCGATGTAGAAGAGGTCATTGGGGACGCCGTAGAGAGTTGGCACCAGAGCCAGCAGTACCAGCCGCACGACCAGGCCCACACCGGCCGCGACCAGCGCCGCGGTCGAGGTGGAGCGCTTCCAGAACAGGCCGAGCAGGAAGGGCCCGGCCAGACAGGCGAGCATCAGGTCGAAGGCCAGGGTGAGCAGGATGCCGGTCTGGCTCACCCGGATCGCGAGCACGACGGCCACGACGACCACGGGGAGCATGGCGACGCGGGTCCAGCGCAGCAGCGGGTCGCGGTGGCCGGGAGCGACCTGGCGGCGGACCCCGGCAATGTTCCGAACGGCGACGGCGGACGTGGCCAGGATGGCGCCCGAGGCGGTGGAGAACGACGCCGCGACGATGCCCGACAGCGACAGGATCGCCAGCATGACGGGGGCGTGGTCGTCGAGGAGCTGGTAGATGATCGGGCCGTTCTCGCTGCTCAGGCCGAGTGCCGAGACCGAGGTCAGGGCGATGAGCGACCAGAGCACGCCGACGACGGCGGTCGCCCCGGCACCGATGAAGCACGCCTTCTGGGCCGCGGCCGGGCTTTTCGCGGCGAAGATGCGCTGCATGAAGTCGATGGCAACGAGGTCGCCGATGCCCAGGGAGATCAGGGTGGCCCAGTTCACGGCCGCGCCCTGGCCGGTGTCGGTGAGCTGGCCGAGGTCGAAGGGCCCGAGGCCGTCGGGAATCGCGATGCCGTATTCACTCGCCACCCAGACGAAGAGCACGACGGTGGCGACGCCGGTGATGACGGCCTGGATCACGGCCGTGTAGGCGTCGGAGAACAGCCCGCCGCCGATCGTGTAGGCCAGCACCAGGCACACGGCCAGCACCACCCCGGCGTCGTACGACATGCTGGTGAAGGTCTCCATCAGGAACCCCATCGCCACCAGGTTGCCCGCGAGCAGGATGGTGAAGGCGAAGATCATGAGCACCGACGAGACCACCTCGACGGGCCGGTTGTAGCGCCGCGCGAAGAAGTCGCCGAGGGTGAAGAGCCCCATCTGGTTCATCGGCCGGGCCAGGAACAACCCGGCCAGCAGCAGGCAGACCGCCAGACCCAGCGCGAGCGAGGCCCCGGCCCAGAACCCGTACGTCGCGCTGAGATCCGTGTTCCCGACGGTCGCGTTGCTGTCGACGGCGGCGGTGGTCAGCGCGACCGCGACCAGGGGCACCCCGAGCTGGCGCCCGGCCACGAGATAATTGGTGCTGTCGCCGTCGACCTTGCGGGCCACGGCTATGCCGACGACCAGCACGACGAGCACGGACAGTCCGACACCGGCGGTGATCACAGGCAGCTCCTCGGTCAGGCAGATCTGACGAGTTTCGATCACCCGACAGATAACCGGGGCCCGGTTACACGCGCACGCCCGACCGCGCACAATCTCGTTAACCGAGGGCCCGCCGCGGGACAGCGCCCCGTCCGGAGCCCTGTCGTCACGCCTGTGTCATCCGATGGCGACCGAACCAGGACAACGTATCCGGAATTCCACTCTCTGGGATCGATCCGACACCACCCGATTGCTGCGCAGGACCGCCTGCCTCGCACCGTCCTGACGCCCCGACCGGATTAGGCCCCCCACCACTCCTCTGTTCGTGATCATGCGAACAGGAGGGGGGTCACCGCGCTGAAAATCAAAATGGTGGACGTCGTTGTCCTCCCGCGCTTGTGGCTCCCGTCGGTCTCAGAAGGGCCGATTGAGCCTGGCACCCGACGGACCGGCTGGCCACCGGCTGGCCACCGGCCGGCCACCGGCGAAGACTGAGCCGACGAGCGATCTGAGGCGGGCGGCGAACGTGGTCTCCGCATCGCCCGTCACCAGGGTGATGTCGTGGGGTTCGAACTTCCCCGGCCCGTTGTGGGCGTAGGAATCCTCAGCCGTTCTGATCACCAGGGGATTCACCGCGAGCGGCTGGAAGAACAGCGCGAAAGGTCCTGCGCCGTCACGCACGTGTCACCCGAGCTCGTCCCCCATCGCATCCATGGCCTCGTCGCGGCACAGCGCGATGTCGCCCTTCTCCAGCCGGGGCGTGATGTCCCCGGTCCGGGGAGATCAGCCCGTCGTCACCGAGAACAGCCAGCACGCCCCAGTCCTGCGCGACCGTGTCCGAACGGCCTGCAGCCGCGACCCGATCGACCCCGGTACGAGAAAGGCCTCGTCGTCACCGGTCATCGGGCACTCCGCTCCAGGTCGGCGTCGACGGTCAGGTGCGGGGGCGAGGGGGTCTCCAGCCGGAAACCCGGCCCGTTGCTGCTGCGGGTCTCGCTCCGGTAGCGCCCGGGTGTCTTCTCGTGAGCCCGGGTGAAGGCCCGGGAGAAGGCCGGCACCGACCCGTAACCGACGCGGGCGGCGATGGATTCGAGCGAGTCGTGGGTGTCGCGCAGCCGCACGGCCGCCAGGTCCATCCGCCAGGTCGCCAGGTAGGCCGCCGGGGTGTGCCCGGTCGCGGCCGGGAATCGTCGGGCCAGGGTGGCGCGGGAGACCGAGATGGCCTCGGCCAGCGACGACGTCGTCCACGGGGTGGCCGGGTCTTCGTGCAGGCACTGCAGGGCCTTCCCGACGACCGGGTCGTAGAGCGCGCCCAGCCAGGTGCCGAAGCACTCGGGCGGACTGTCCGCGAGCCACGCCCGCAGCATCTGGATGAGCACGATGTCGACCAGGTTCTTGAGCACCGCCGACGTCCCGACCTGCGGGTCGGCCAGTTCCCGGCCGAGCATGCGCACGGTGTCGTTCAGGCCCGCCGCCCCCGCCTCGCCCCGCACGTGCACCAGCTCGGGCAGGGTCGTCAGTACCTGGGTCAGGGTGGCGGGGTCGCGGTCGTAGTGGATGGTCACGATGCGCGTGGTGGCGGGCTGCGACCCGAGCCGGATCACCTCTCCCGTACCCCGCCCCCGAGCGGTCGCATGCTCGCACCGCGCCCGGGCGGCGACGTCTCGCGGCTCGTCGCCCAGCCCGTGCAGGGTGCCCGCGGGCAGGAGCACGACGTCTCCGGCCGCCAGCTCCACCGGGTCGCGGTCGGGCACCGTGAGCCAGGCCCGGCCGGCGGTCACGGCGTGCAGAGCGGTGCCCGGGTAGTCGTCGAGGACGATCGCCCAGTGGCCGCCCGCCTCGACGCGCGTGCTCAGGGCACCCCGGACGCCGGAGATGGCCAGGGCGTCGGCAAGGGGGTCCATCGGGCGATAGTAGCAAGCCACGTCACCGATGAGGCAGACGATCAATGAACTGAGCCCGACGGAGATTGATTGGCTCACCCGGCGAAACATACGGTTCCTGGAGTCAAGAGATAGTCCGAAAGGGGAACCACCGTGGACCACCACACCTGGACCGGCCTGAGGGTCACCGTGGCCGACGGCGTCGCGACCGTGACGCTCGACCACCCGCCTCTCAATCTCATGGACGGTGTCCTGCTGCCGTCCCTGCGCGGATTCGTCCACCAGGTGCGCGACGACGCCGACGTGCGCGTCATCGTGTTCCAGAGCGCCGACCCGGAGTTCTTCAGCGCGCACGGCGACATGGCCTACGTCATCGACCCGGACGCCCTGCCCGCCGCCACCCGGGCCGCGGTCGCCGCCGCCCCGGGCGCCGTGATCCCGGAGGGCCTGAACATCCTCCAGGCCGTGGCCGAGGAGGTGCGCGCCCTGCCCCAGGTGACCATCGGCAAGATCGCCGGTTACGCCCGGGGCGCCGGTAACGAGTTCCTGATGGCCCTCGACCTGCGGTTCGCGGCGATCGGCCGGTCGGGCCAGGCCCAGCCCGAGTCGCTGCTGAAAATTCTTCCCGGGGGCGGCGGCACGGTGAACATGACCCGTCTGCTCGGCCGGGCCCGGGCCCTCGAACTGCTCGTCGGCGGCCAGTTGGTCGGGGCCGAGGTGGCCGAGCGCTACGGCCTGGTGAACCGGGCCCTGCCCGCCGACGAGATCGACGCCTTCGTCGACACCCTGGCGCGCCGGATGGCCCGGGTACGGCCCGAGGTCGTCGCCGCGATCAAGGCCACCGTCGACGCTGTGGCCCCGGGCATCCCGCACGAGGCCTTCGCCGTCGAGAACACCTCGCTGTACTCACTGTTCACGCCCGACCTCGTCGACCTGGCCCACCGCCAGCTCGCCGCCGGCGTTCAGACCCGCGAGGGCGAGCGGGATCTGGAGGGACTCATCGACAGCCTGTGAGGTAGAGGTCGATGGCGGTCGCCAGGCGCTCGCGGTAGAGCTCCTGCGACGCGACCTGGCGCTTCAGCCCGATCGACGTGCTGATGAGCGTCGGAGCGGCCCGGGCGGCGGAATCCGGGCCGCACACAGCCGCGATCGCGTCGGTGAGCAACTGCCCGAACCGCTGCGACAGGGTCTGCGCGATCGGGCCGAGCAGGTCGGGGTTGGCCTCGATGACCTCGGTGATGTCCCGGGCCAGGGGGCCGACGTAACGCCCGGCCCACTGGTCGAATGCCTCCAGCAGGCGTTCACCCAGAGGCCGGTCCGGGTCGGCCAGCACCCGCTCGACCGCGGCGATGTCACGCTCCAGCATCTGGGTGGCCGCGGCCCGGAACAGCGCTTCCTTGGAGTCGAACAGGAAGTACAGGCCGGGCCGCGAGATCCGGGCCGCCCGCGCGACCTCTTCCATGGAGGTCTTGCGGTAACCGAAGCGGGCGAAGGTGCCCAGGGCCGACTCGAGCACCGCGTCGCGCCGTGCGCTGCCGGGCGCCGGGCGCTCGTCCTGCTGCCTGCTCATGACACCACCGTAGGACCAGATGAACACACTTTACAACTTCGGACCATTCCGTATAGTCGCCGTCATGCCCCCTCTCATCACCACGCCCTTCACCGCCTCCAGCACGACGGACGAGGTGCTCGCGGGCGTCGATCTGGCCGGTCTGCGAGCGGTCGTCACCGGGGGTTCCTCGGGCCTCGGCGCCGAAACCGCCCGCGCGCTCGCCGCTGCCGGGGCCGAGGTCACGCTGGCCGTTCGCAACCCGACCGCCGGTGACACCGTCGCCGACCGGATCGAGAAGGCGACCGGCGCGATCCGTCCCCGCGTCGCCCTCCTGGACCTCACCGACCGGGCCGGCATCACCCGGTTCACCGAGACCTGGGAAGGCCCGCTGCATCTGCTCGTCAACAATGCCGGCCTGGTCACGGGGGGCCTCGAACGCACCCGCGAGGGCTGGGAACTCCAGTTCGCCACCAACCATCTCGGCCATGTCGCCCTGGCCGTGGGCCTTCACGGTGCCCTGGCCCGGGGCGCGGCCGAACGGGACGGTGCGCGCATCGTCGCGCTCAGCTCGACGGCCCACATGCGCTCCGGCATCGATTTCGGTGATCTTCACTTCGAGCGGCGCGCCTACGACCCGCAGATCGCCTACGCGCAGTCCAAGACGGCGGATTCGCTGTTCGCCGTCGAGGCCACCCGCCGCTGGGCCGGCGACGGCATCTACGCCAACGCGGTGAACCCCGGCGGTGTGGCGACCGGGCTGCAGCGCCATTTCACGCCGCAGCAACGGAAATCACTCGACGCGGCGGAAGCGGCCGGCGTCTTCACCTACAAGAGCGTCGAGCAGGGAGCCGCCACCAGCATCGTCGCGGCCGTCGCCCCGCAGTTCGCGCGCACCGGCGGCCATTACCTCGACGACGCACAGGAGGCCTACACCGTGCCGAATGATGCCGACCTCGCGCAGCATCCCCACGGCGTCAAGGAATGGGCGCTCGATCCGGCTGCTGCCGAACGGCTCTGGGCGGTATCGGCCGAGCTCCTCGATCGTCAGGCCGGTCCGGCCGACCGCTGACCGGCCTGCGCGACAGCGCTTTCCACCTCCTGCGAGAAGAACACCCCCGGATCCAGGTCGAGGTGCGCGAACTGACCGGCGACCTCCAGGCTGACGACACCGTGCATCCGCGTCCAGAACACGGTCGCCAGGCGGAGCGGGGCCCCACCCTCGGCCGACCCCAGCAGTTCGGCCGCGACCGCGGCGAGCACGGTCAGGGCACCGAACGCCGTGTCGAACGTGTCTATCGGTGCCTGGTAACCGGGCACCGGCGTGCCGAACAGCAGCAGGTAGCGATGCGGATCGGCGAGCGCCCAGCCCCGGAAGGCCTCGGCCATCTGCCGTAGTCGCCGGTCCGGGGGCAGAGCGGCGCCGCTGGTCGCCGCCTGTTCGATGGTCTGCGCCAGGTCGGCGTACCCGTCCCGGATCAGGGCGGTGAGCAAAGCGTCGCGGTTGGCGAAGTAGCGGTACAGCGCCGGCCCCGTCATCCCCATCTGCCGGGCGATGGCGCTCAGCGAGATGCCCGCCGACCCGGACTCGGCGAGCTGCAGCATGGCCAGCCGCTTGATCTCGTCCGTTCCCTCACGGCGGTAGCGCTCGCGCCGGTTGCCCGGTGATCCCGTCATCGATCGACCCTTCCCGTTGCTCGTGATGACAGTGTACTTTCGTAACAGGGTCTAACTTGTGTTAGATGTCGTCACGACCGAGGAGAAGTCATGTCCGACACGACGGTGGTGCTGGGGGCGGGCAGCGGACTGGGCGGCGAGATCGCCCGTCAGCTCGTCGACCAGGAACGACACGTGCGAGGCGTCACTCGCAGCGGCGCCGGCATTCCGGACGGTGCGGAGAACCACCGGGCCGATCTTCTGGACCGTTCGGCCGCGATCGCCGCGTGCCGGGGTGCGTCCGTCATTCATCTGGCCACCAACGTGCCCTATCCCGACTGGGTCGGCCTGTTCCCGGTCATGGTCGACAACGCGATCGCGGCCGCGCAGGAGAGCGGGGCCAAGCTGGTGTTCGCCGACAACCTGTACTGCTACGGCCCCGTCGACGGGCCGTTCGACGAGCAGACCCCGGAGCGGCCGGTGGGCCCCAAGGAGAAACTGCGGTCCCGCCTCGGGCACATGCTGCTCGACGCCCACGCCCAGGGCCGGGCGCGGGTGACGCTCGGGCGCAGCAGTGACTACTACGGCCCCGGCTCCCGCACGTCCCTGCCCGACGAACTGATCATCGGGCCCCTGGCCAGAGGACGGAACCCGTTCTGGTTCGCACCGCGAGACGTCCCCCACACGTTCGCCTACTCGGCCGACACCGCGAGGGCCCTGATCGTGCTGGGCGACGACGATCGAGCCGACGGGCGCATCTGGCACACCCCCGCCGCCCCGACCCTGCCGGTCTCCGAATTCGCCGCACTGGCCGGAGAAGTCGCCGGCACCTCGCGCCGGCTCCTGCGCCTGCCGGGTGTGACCCCGCGCCTGATCTCACTGTTCGACCGGAGGCTGCGCGGGTACGCCGAGCTAGACCACCAGCGCACCCGGCCGTGGATCGTCGATCACTCGGCCTTCGAGCGCACCTTCGCCTCGTTCCGGGTGACACCTCACACTCAGGCCCTGAAGCACACCGTCGACTGGTACCGCACCCAGCGATAACGATACTGCGGCAAGGGAAAAGCCTGATCCAGGACTGATCACTTCCCATGATGGACGCCCGCCCGCACAGGACGCGGGTGGAGGCAGTGGTGGGGAGCCGTACGGGTACAGCGGATCCGGGATCGGGCCGTCAGCCGCCACTCGGGTTTCCTGACGTTGCGTTCTCGTGGAGCAGGCACGAGCCGTTCACGGCGAGCGTGGTGTTGCCGTAGTCGCCGAACTCCACGGTTCCGTCCTGCCCGTTGCTGATCGTGATGGCCCGGTCCTGGGGGGCGTCCCTCAGTTCGTTGACCACGGTGAAGCCGTACTGGGCGGCGATGTCGATGAGTTTCTGCTTCGCCTCGGGCCAGGCCGCGTCCGGGGTGCTCCCCTGCGCGTAACCGGCCTCGAAGGTGCCCGACTCGGCGGCCTCGATCTTCTGGAAGGGCGGGGCGCAGATGCCGGAACTGACCTCGGCCGGCTCTTTCTGCGTCCATTTCAGGTCGGGGGCCAGCTCGTCGAAGACCCCGCGCATCTCGGCGAGCATGGCCAGGTAGTCCTTCGAGCCCTGTTCGTACGAGGGCCGCGACTGCAGTTCCTTCTCGGCGTCCGCCTGCGACATCGACGCGCTCACGGTCTCTCCTCCTCCACCACCGCACCCGGCCGCGGCCAGGGCGACCGTCAGGGTGGTTATCAGGGCAGCGATGACGCTGCCGGTTCGTCGAGCCAGTTGTTCACGCCTGATCACTGTCACCGCAGCCCGCCCGGATCGCCCATCGCAGCCCGCTTGAGCTGCTCGTAGATGCTGCCGACGCCCTGGCGCACCTCGTAACCCTTCTCCGTCGCCCCGGCGGCGACGTCGGCGAACCCCTCGGCCACCTTCTCCGCCCCGGTCTCGGCCAGGTCAACGGCCGAGTCCCGTACCTCTACCAGTTCCTCGCCGATCTTCTCGCCCAGACGCTCGCCGATCTCGCCGCCGGGCCCCAGGGGGTTGGTCGCGCTGTCCCGGAGGATCTCCCCGAGCGGAACGTTGTGGTCACCCTCCACGACCCGGTCTTCCTGGCCCGCGACGAGCGACTGGAGGTTGTGCTGGCTGGTCGTGCCCTCGTTGAGGTACGAGGTGTGCAGCGTGATGCCCGAGAGCTTGCCCTCCTGGGCGTCCTGGACCTCGTTGGTGTCCAGCTGCACGACCCCGTCCATCTCGCTCGGGTCCTTGCCGAAGCGCTGCAGGTCGCCGACCCCGTCCCAGTTGGCTTCCTCGTAGAAGACCTTGCCCGAGGGCACTTTCAGGTCGTTCACGTCGTTGACGCCGAGGCCCGGCGAGCCGAAGAAGGCCACCCGGTCCACGCCGGTGTTCGCGTGCTGCAGGGCGTATCCGGTGGTGGTGGAACCGTAGGAGTGCCCGAGCGCGGTGATGTCCGCGTGGTCGTTCTTGACGTTGATGCCCTGGTAGAACTCGGCCAGGCGGTCGCCGCCGGTACGGGCGCTGTTGGCCATGGCCACCGAGTCACCGTCGAAGTCGGTCAGGCTCTCGGCCGAGATCTGCGGGGCCTGATACCCCAGCCAGGTCACCATGGCGACGTCCTCGCCGGCGGTCGCCGGGTCGCGGTTCAGGGAACGTTCCGCGCCCAGCCGCATCTTGCGCATGTCTTCGGCGTACCCGTCCATGTCCTGCACGGTCGAGGTCAGGCCGGGCGTGAAGACGCCGACCTGATCTGCGGTGTCGGGGTTCCCGTTGGAGATGATGGCCTGAGCGCGCTGGTTGCTGATGTCCAGGCCGAGGATCATCGTGCTGTCCTGCCGGCCCAGACGGTCCACGGTGTCCAGCGAGTCGCGCTTGTCCTCGAGTTCGCCGATGGCCTTCTCCAGGGCCTTCTTGCGGTCCTTGTCGTCGGGACCGAGCCCGGCGAGCTCGTTCCTGAGCGACCAGAGCTGATCCTTCACCTGTTCCTGGTAGACCGGCAGCAGGGCGGTGCTGGCCGCATCGAGAACGTCGGCGGGCAGCCCGTTGCGGTTGTTGATCCAGTCCGGGTGATCCTTGAGGATCTCCGTCTTCTCGGCCTCCGTGAGGCTGTCCCACCAGGCTTTGTTCTGCGCCGGCGTAGCGTCTTTCGCCGGCTGGCCGTAGAGGTCGGCGACGCCGGCGTTCTCACCGCGCAGCGCCGCGTCGTCCGGGCTCCGGTAGTCGTACTGGGCCAGCGCACCGCTCATCACCTGGCCGTTCAGCACCTGGGACAGGTCCTGATCGACATCCCCGGCGCGGCGCACCGCCTCCGCGACGTACGCGGCGCACTCGTCCACCAGGAGTGAGCGCGCGTCGCGGGCCAGTTCCTCGTCGTGCTCGGTGGCGTAACACATGGTCAGACCGCGCACGTCCTGCACGTTCGTCGCGGTGATCTCCAGGCCGTTGTCCGCGGCGAACTGCTCGGCCCGCTTCACCGCCCGCTCGACGTCCACCACCCCGTCCGACGCGTCCAGCAGCCCCCGCCGCACCGCGGCCACCTCGGCGATCCGGTCCTCGAGCAGCTCCTTGAGCTGATCCAGTTGCGCACGGGCCCCGTCGGAGGCCGTACCGCTCCAGCTCGGCGGCGCGACCTTGTTCAGGCCGTCACCCGTGTCGATCAGCCGATCCTCGACGTCACGCAGGTTCTGAGCCGCGCCCTCCAGATCGCTCGACCGCCAGTCGCGCACCTGCGCCCAGGCCGCGCTCACCACTTCCCACCCTGCGATTTCATCATGAGCCCCTCCCATAATCGCAGCTCAGAGAGTACCAAACGCCCCATTGGCACGTCCGGCCATCAGCAGGTCACACAGGGTGGATCACACGCAAGGGCCCCTCGGTCTCGGTCGGCACCTCGAACCCGTCGAAGTACCGCGCCGCCAGCTCTTCGCTCAGCACCGCATCGTCCGCGTGCACCCCGCGCCGATCCCGCACCCGCCGGAGAACGGTTTCGCGATCGGTTGCCAGGTAGATGGTTTCGGGTACCACGACGAACGGCTCGAGCAGGCTGCGGTAGTCGTCACGCATCGCCCGCGACCAGAACGAGAAATCCAGGACGACGTCGCGTCCCTCCGAGACCAGCTTCACCAGGCGGTCTTTCAGATCGCTTTCGACCTCGGCCCGGACCGGCCCGGGCGGCAGCGCCCCCGGAAACCCCCGCTGCCACAGTTCGACATCGAACGAGAGCCGCACCATCCCCTGCCCCTCCAGCTGCCGGGCGAACGTCGACTTCCCCGATCCGGCCGGCCCACACATGAAGACGACGCGTGCCATACCTCTCACTCCAGTCCACCACCAGGAAACCAGCAACGACGGCGCACCGCTCCCGACCGGCAATGCGCGAATATGCTCCCACTCAACCCATGGGCTGAAATCATCACATTGCATCAATGGGAGAATATCCGCACACTAAGGACGCTGGATGCCCACCGGAGATGACGCCCCCGAAGCCCTTCAAGCTGCCGCGTGGGGCGTGGTCCGGTCGCCCGAAGACCTGGGAGCGTTCGTCGCCCGCTTGCGGTACGCCAACAATCTGACCCAGGACGAGCTGGCGCAACGTCTGGGCATCTCCCGCCGCTACGTGTACGAGATCGAGTCGGGAAAGCCAAATCTCTATGCACTGCGCCTGTTCGAGATCCTCAACCTCCCGAACGCAACCATGACCGTGGCCCATGACCCGAACCACGGTTCCTGGCCGACGCCCTCCTCGGTCCACCGGCAGATCAACGAGACAGACCATGACTAGCCCCGCGCAACTCGACGTATGGCTGTACGGCGCCCACATCGCAACCCTTACCGGCGAGACCCGTTCCGGACTGGTTCATCCGACCTTGGCCTGGACGGTCGAGAGCATCCGGCGATGGGGTCCTGGCAGCCGCGTGCTCTCCGCGAAGTTGCCGATCGGGTCGAAAGTCGTGCCGGCGCTCGTCAGAACTTATCTGGACGGTCTCCTTCCCGAAGGCAATGCGAGAACGAACCACGCGATGGCCGCGGGTATCGCCCCCGACGACACCCTCGGTCTCATCTCCGCCTATGGCCGCGACACGCCGGGCGCCGCGATCTTCGTCGAACGAGGTCACGGTGATCCCACTTCTGCGGGGCATTACGAGCCACTCAGCCTTGCCGAAGTAGCCGAACGTCTCCGCTCTGCGGACAAGTTCTCGCCGGCCCGGTTCGACGATGTCATCGAGTCGAGCACCTTGCCCGGCATGGTTCCCAAGTCGCACTGCACCGGGGAACGACTGAGAACGGCGACACCTGGTACGCGTGCAAGGACGGCGCGGCCTCCACCTGGATCGTCAAGAGAAGCGCCCCTGAAGACACCGATGCCGGCGACATCATCGACACCGAAGTCGCCTGCCTGGCGCTCGCACGCGATCTCGGATTGACAACCGTGGAAGCAGAGGTGATCTGCTTCGGGGAAGGAGACCTCAGAGCCATAGCCGTTTCCCGGTACGACCGCATGCCCGGCCTGACGGCCGGTTCGAGGCGCCCGGTACCACCGATCCGCGTCTGCACCAGGAAGACCTGGCTCAGGCCATCGGCCTGAACACCGCCGACCCGAATCGCAAATCCCAGTGGGGTTCGCGGATGCCCTCGCTCCGCCACGCTGCCGACGTCCTCCGCCTCGACGGGGGCGACCGCGACCAGCTGTTGCGCCTGGCCACTTTCTCCCACCTGGTCGGCAACACAGACATGCACGCCAAGAACATCTCGTTCCTTCGCCGCCCAGCAGCCGCGTCAGCCTCGCCCCCGCGTACGACACGGCCATGCACCTTCACCACGAACGCGAGGCACGGCGCTTCGCGCTGGATGTGAATGGTAAGCATCTCGTCGAAGACGTCGCCCTCAACGATCTGATCGCCGAAGGGACGAGTTGGGGACTCCCGACTCCACGGGCCCAGAAGACAGTCGAACAGACGGTGCACGACCTGTCCATCGCCCTGGACCGCATCAACCCTGCGCTCTATCCAGGCGTGACTGATGAAGCGTGGGCCAGGGTCCGGGACCGTGTGGTCCAGGCTACCGAGGTCCGTGTCCTACCGACCACATCCGCTACGACAGTCACCGACCGTTCTGCGCCCCGGACGACCGGTCGGCGCAAGCCCGACGGGCGCTTCGGTCCACGGCCGCCGAAGTAGGTGGGGAGCCGGCACCTCAACCTGTCGCGACGAGAATGCGGCGCAGGTCGTCGAGTCCGGTGAAGAGATGGGCCGTCCAGCCGGCCGAGGTGGCGGCGGCGACGTTTCCGGGGTCGTCGTCGACGAACACCACCGACTCCGGGGTGCCGGTGCCGATCCGGGTCAGCGCGCGGGTGCTGCCCGATGCCCTCAAGGGCAAGAACGTCTCGATGATCGGCCGGACCGATCTGCCGCACACCTTCACCGACGTTCTCGACGTCGCCCGCACGCTGATCGCGGCCGCGGCCGATCCGGAGGCCCAGGGCCGGGCCTGGCACGTGCCCTCGAACCCGCCGAAGACGCAGATCCAGGCCCTGACCGACATGCTCGCCACCGCCGGCCGGCCTCCGGTGAAGGCGCGCGGGCTGTCACCCCGGCTGCTGCGCACCCTCGGCCTGGCCTCGCCGATCATGCGGGAGATCGCCGAGGTGAGCTACCAGTGGACCAGGCCGTATGTTCTCGACGACTCCGCCGCCCGGGCCCGGTTCGGCATCGAGCCGACCCCGTGGGACGAGGTGTGCCGGCGAACCGTAGCCGGAATCGGAAAGTGACGAGACTGGAACTCTATGAATTTTCTGTGCATCAACTGAACTTCCGGCGCAACTGCGGCATCCAAGAACCCGGGCCCTGAACCCCGGAACGTGATCTGCCCGCAACCCGCCTGGAGTCCCTGTGAGTCCCGCACCCCGTCGTGCGCCGTCGCGACGCACCTTCCTGATCGGCGCCTCCGCCGCTGCCGTCACCGCCGGCTGTACCCCGGCCGCCCAGGAGAATCCCCCGCGGACCAGTGCGCCGCCCACGTCGGCGCGCAGAACGCCCACGGTGACGAAGACGTCCGGGGGCCCCATCGGGGACGGGTCGACGGCCGACACCGGCCCCCAGCCGCATCAGCCGCGCTGGAAACGGCTGAAGCCGGGTGAGGTACCGCCGCAGTTCGTGGTGTTCTCCTGGGACGGCTCGGCGAACCTGGACAGCGGACTGTTCCCGCGCTTCCGCCGGCTCGCCCAGGAGAACGGCGCGAGCATGACCTTCTTCCTGTCGGGCATCTACGCACTGCCCGAGCGGCACCGCCGGCTGTACCACCCGCCCCGGCACCCGGTCGGGGCCTCGGACATCTCGTTCCTGACCACGAAGCACGTCATCTCCACCATGCGGCAGATCGGCCGGGCATGGACGGAGGGGCACGAGATCGGGACGCACTTCAACGGTCACTTCTGCGGGGCCGACGGAGTCTCCCGATGGTCGGCCGCCGACTGGGACAGCGAGATCAAGCAGGCCAAGCACTTCGTCAAGACCTGGAAGACCACCACCGGCACGACCGGCGATCGCGACCTGCCGCCGCTGCCGTTCGACTACGAGAAGGAACTGATCGGCGGCCGCACCCCGTGCCTGGAGGGCCAGACCCACCTCCTGCCCACGGCCGAGCGCCTGGGCTGGCGCTACGACGCCTCATCGCCCGGTGCGGCCCAGGTCTGGCCCTCGAAGAAGCACGGCCTGTGGAACCTTCCGCTCCAGGCGCTGCCCTTCCCCGACGCCACCCCGGGCAAGAGCAAGCATGTGCTCTCGATGGACTACAACCTGATGTACAAGCAGTCCGGCGCGGACATGCACGGGGACCCGGCCCTGCGGCCGCGGTGGCGGGCCCAGGCCCGGGACGCGTATCTCGCCGGTTTCGAGCGGGCGCACCAGGGCAACCGGGCACCCTTGTTCATCGGCAACCACTTCGAGCAGTGGAACGGCGGCATCTACATGGACGCCGCGGAGGACGCCCTGGTCGAGATGGCCAAGAAGCCCGGTGTGAAGCTGGTGTCGTTCCGCCAGTTCGTGGACTGGCTCGACGTGCAGGACCCGCACGTCCTGGCCCGGCTCCGGGAGCTGCCGCCCGGCACCCGCCCGGCCCAGGGCTGGAAAACCTTCCTCCGCGGAGCGTGATCACCGTTGCCGGGAGGACTCGATCCGATGGGCGAGCTCCGGATTGAAGTACGGTCCCTCCTTCCGGAGCGCTTCGGTGATGCGGTCCACGACCTGTGGGGGCTTGTCCTGGCTCATCTTGTTCTTGGCCTCGAACCGGTTCACCCGCAAGCGGAAACCGACGGTCCCACGGACGATCCGGTCGGCGTAGGCGGCATTGGCCAGGGTGGCGCGCATCCGGAACGGATGTGGTAGCGGATCTTCGAAATGGTCGACGAGTTTCTCCAGTACGCGCAGGTTCTCGGCGTCGTCGAGGATCTCCGGCACCCCGTAGGCGTGGACAACCTCGAAGTTCCAGGTCGGCACGCCCGTGGGCAGCTCGTACCAGCCGGGCGAGACGTAACCGCTGGGACCGTAGAACACCACGACCAGCTCGTGCCGGCCCAGTTCGTGCAGCTGTTCGTCGGGGCGGCCCACATGGCCCAGGAGCACGATGCCGTCGGCGTCCTCGTCCAGCAGCAACGGGTAGTGGGAGACGGTCAGGCCCGGGCTGATCATCGTGGCCCAGGGGTAGGCGCGGATGAGGTCCTTCACGTCCTTCTCGCCGGTCATGGCGTAGTCGGCGGTGAATCTCATCAGCCGAGTGTGGTGTGGGTGAAGCGGCCCGCGATCAGGGTCGCCGCGACGGGGAGCGAGCGCAGCGCGGCCGGCGTCGCGCTGCGCGGATCGGCCTCCAGCACAGCGAGATCCGCGACGTCACCGGTCGCGGGCCGGAGCCGGCCGCGCATGCTCGACGCCAGGGCGACCTCAAGCGGAACCCGTTGCTCCGGATGCCACGGGGCGCGGTCGTCACGACTGCGCGCCGTGGCCGCCGAGATGGCGAACCACGGGTCGAGGGGCGAGACCGGGGCGTCCGAACCGAACCGGAGCGTGACCCCGGCCTCGTGCAGGGACCCGAACGCGAAGGCCCGGTCGGTGCGCCCCGCCCAGTGCCGATCGGCGACGTCCCGGTCGTCCATCGCGTGTTCGGGCTGCACACTCGCCACCAGCCCCAGACGCGCGAACCGGGCGAAGTCGTCCGTGCCCACGAGCTGCGCGTGCTCGATGGTCCCGCCGGTGCCGAGTTCCTCGAAGATGTCGATGACCTCGGCGTTCGCCCGGTCGCCGATCGCGTGCACGGCAGCGCGGATCCCGTGGGCCTGCGCCCGCACCAGCAGGTCCCGCAGTTCGTCCGGCGAGACCGTCGAGACCCCACACCCGTGGACACCCTCGAGTCCCGGGTAGGGATCCCAGCACAGGGCGGTGCGGGTGTTGAGCGACCCGTCGACCACCACCTTGAGGCGACCCATCGTGAGGAGACCACCGGCGTCCAGAAGATCTCCCGTACGGCGGCCGTCGGCGATCGCGGCCTCCAGCCTCTGGGGCCAGACCGCCGCCTCGACCCGCAGGCTGTCGACCCCGTCGGCGACCCGCTGCGTCCATTGGCTCAGGTTGTCGCTGTTCTCGAAGTCGACCACCCCGACGATGCCCCGCCGGGCCGCGGCCTGCGCGGCCGCCCGGAACTGGGCCGTGGTCGGCGGCGAGATCTCCAGCAGCCTCTGGCTCGCCCCGAACCAGGCCGTCTCGCGCACCAGGCCGAATGCGTCCGGCTGGACCCCGAGCCGGGAGGCCGCTGCCGAGTTCATCCACGCGCAGTGCAGATCGGCGCTGATCAGGACGACCGGCGCGGTTCCGGTCACCTCGTCCAGAGCCCGGAGGCCAGGAGGGTCGGCCCAGGTGCCGTCGCGGAACCCGAAACCGGTCAGGACGGAGCCCTCCGGGAGGATGGCCCGGCCCAGTTCCTGCCGGACCCGCTCCAGGACGTCGTCCGGGCCGGTCGTCCCACCCAGGTCCAGCCGCGACTGCTGGATGGTCCACTGGGTGAAGTGCACATGCTCGTCCCAGAGGCCGGGTACCAGAATCCGGCCGTCCAGATCGATGCTCGCCGAGGTGCCCACCGACGTTCCCGCCGGGCTGATCCGTGCGACGTGACCCGCGTCCACCATCACATCGAACAGGCCGTCATCGCCGAGGAACCGGGTGTTCCGGAATTCGAGTGTGCTCACGAGACCGAGCCCTCGAGCCGGGACGGGGCCACGAACGTCGAGATGTCGTCCGTGGTCTCGCCGTCGATCGCCAGTTCCGCGAGAATCCGGCCGATCGCCGGCGCGAACTTGAACGCGTGGCCCGCACCCAGCGCCACGATGATGTCCGGGTGCTCCTCGAGCGGGCTGAGCACGAAGTTCCGGTCCGGGGTGATCGCGTACTGACAGGTGACGGTCCGGAGCACCTGCCCGCTGCCGGGAATCGTCTTCCGCATGAAGCCCGTCAGCTCTTCCAGGAGCTCCGGCGAGGGCACGAACGTGCGCTCCCCCGGCGTCATCACGTTGTTCGACAGGTCGCGCGCCGCCTTGATGGTCGGCTCCCCGTAGGTCGGGAATCCGTAGAAGCACTCGGTGTCCTCCCAGATCCAGACCGGGAACCTGTCCCGGTCGAAGGATTCCGGCTCGGCCGGGCCGAAGTACGTGACCTGCTCCTGCATCGTGATCAGCGGCAGCTGCGCGCCGAGCGGCTCCAGCAAGGTGTTCGTCCAGGCGTCCGCGGCCAGGATCACCTTGCGGGCGAGCACATCTCCGTCGGCGGTGTGCACAATGACGCCACCCTCGACCGGAGTCAGGCGCTCGACCGGGGTGCGGTCACGGATGACGGCCCCCTTCATCCGCGCATGCATCTGGAAGGCGGCGACCGAACGGGAAGCATGGACGATGCCCGAGTCGGCCGTGTAGACCGTCTCGACGCCTTCGGCCAGGCTGAACTGGGGCCAGCGCTCCTTCACCTCGTCCGGGGAGAGCAACTCGAACGGGATCCCGACCGCGGTGAGGCTCGACACGAAGTCGGCCGCGGAGTAGGGACCGTCCTTCGGGATGAACACCAGCCCGCCGGTGACCGTGACCAGCCGCTCACCGGACGTCTCCTCGAAGTCGGCCCAGTCGCGGTAGGCCGATTCGGCGAGCCGCACGTAGGCCTCCGCCCCGTACGACGTGCGGATGATGCGTGAGGTGTCGTGCGAGGCTCCCCGCACGTGACCGAGCTCGAACTGCTCGAAGGCCACGATGCTCGCGCCCTTTCGGGCAGCGTGGTACGTGGCGGCGCTCCCGAGAGCACCCATGCCGACGACGGCTACGTCGAACGTCTCCATGGTTCACCTTCCGGTTGTCGGGGTTCAGAGCACTTTGGCGAGGAAGGACTGCGTGCGGGGATGTCGGGGGTTACCGAGAACCTCCGCCGGCGTGCCGCTCTCGACGACGACACCGTCGTCCATGAAGGTGACCGTGTCGGCGACCTCACGGGCGAAGGCGATCTCGTGCGTGACCACGATCATCGTCATGCCGTCGGCGGCCAGATCCCGCATCACGTCGAGAACCTCACCGACCAGCTCGGGGTCGAGCGCGGACGTCGGCTCGTCGAACAGCATGAGTTTCGGCCGCATGTTGAGCGCTCGGGCGATGGCGACCCGCTGCTGCTGGCCGCCGGACAGGGACCGCGGGTAGGCATCGGCCTTGTCGGCGAGCCCGACCCGTTCGAGCAGCGTGCGGGCCCGGGCCCGGGCTTCTGCGGCTTTCTCCCGCCGCACCAGCACCGGGGCCTCGATCAGGTTCTGCAGAACGGTCATGTGCGGGAAGAGGTTGAACTGCTGGAACACCATCCCGATCTCGCTGCGCCGGGTGGCGATCTCGGCGTCACGCAGCTCGTGCAGACGATCGTTGTGCTGACGGTAGCCGACCAGTTCACCGGCCACGCGGATCGTTCCGGCGTTGATCTTCTCGAGGTGGTTGATGCAGCGCAGGAAGGTGCTCTTGCCCGATCCGGACGGACCGAGCAGGCACATCACCTCGCCCTGGGTGACGCTCAGGTCGATGCCCTTCACGACCAGGTTGCTGCCGTAGTACTTGTGCACTCCGATGGCCTCGACCATGGGAGGCGTCGCGGTGGCCGTCATACCTGCTTCCGTTCTGCTGGTTGGGCCAGAGGGTCACGACGGGCCAGCAGGCGCGCCAGGAAGGGCTTCTCGGCCGGCCGGAGATCGCCCCGCCGGAAATGCCGCTCCAGGTAGAACTGCCCGGTGCTCAGGACCGCGGTCAGGAGCAGGTACCAGAGGCTCACGGTGATCAGGAGCGGGATCACCTGGTATGTGCGCGAGTAGATCGCCTGCACCTGGAAGAGCAGCTCCGGGATCGCGATGACGCTCACCAGCGAGGTGGTCTTCAGCATCGCGATGGTCTCGTTGCCGGTCGGCGGGATGATCACCCGCATCGCCTGCGGGAGCACGATCCGGCGGAAGACCTGACCCTTGCGCATTCCCAGCGCGTGCGCGGCCTGGGTCTGCCCGGGATCGACCGATTGCAAGCCGGCCCGCACGATCTCGGACATGTAGGCGCCCTCGTTGAGCCCGAGCCCCAGGATCGCCGCGACCATCGGCGTGATCAGCGTGTTCGCGCTGCCCGAGGCCAGGGTCGGGCCGAACGGGATGCCGACCGAGAGCACCGGGTACAGCGCGGCCAGATTGAACCAGAAGATCAGCTGCACGAGAAGCGGTGTGCCGCGGAAGAACCCGATGTACAGGGCAGCCGCCCCGGAGACGACCGGGTTCCTCGACTCGCGACCGAGCGCCATCAGCACGCCCATCACGACCCCGACGGCCATGGCGACCACCGTGAGGACGATGGTGGTCACCAGTCCGTCGAGCACCTGGCCGTTGAGGAAGTAACTGAAGACGATGTCCCACTGGAAGCGGGGATTCGTCAGTAGGGAGCGGATCACCAGGACCGTGATCACGAGCAGGACGACTGTCGTCACCCATTGGCCGTACCGGCGGACGGGAACGACTTTCGGGGGTTCCGGGACATCTGCGGCGGTGTGCGTCCCGAGGACGCCCGGATCACTTCGCTTCATCGGTGTGGACTTCCGACTCGGTGATGGCGCCGTCGCTGACCCCCCACTTGTCGAGAATCTTGCCGTAGGTGCCGTCGGTGATGATCTGGTTCATCGCCGCGGTCACGGCCTTCTCCAGGTCCGAACCCTGCGGGAACGCGAAACCCCAGGTGCTCGGGTCATAGTTCTCCTTGAGCACCTCGAACTGCCCGGCGGAGCGCTGGGCCTGGTAGGCCAGGGGCCCGTAGTCGGACATGTTGGCGTCCGCGCGACCGGAGGTGAGGGCGAGCGCGGCGTCGGCCTGGGTCGGGAAAACAGCCACGTCGATGGCCTTCTGACCGGCGTCGGTACAGGCCTTGGTAAAGACCGGCATGTAGTTGTCCGCGTAGACCGTGCCCTTCTGGACGGCGATCTTGTTCCCGCACATCGAGTCCAGGCCGATGTTCTTCGGGTTGCCGGCGGGCACGATCAGCGAGGTGCCGCCGGAGAAGTTGCTGACGAAGTCGACGGCCTTGAGCCGCTCCTGCGTGATGCTGAAACCGCCCGCCGCCATGTCCACACGGTTCGTCTGCAGGGCCGGGATCATGGCGTCGAACTTGATGTCCTGGAAACTGATCTCCAGGCCGAGCACGTCACCGATGGCCCGGACCTCCTCGATGTCCGCCCCGACAAGGGTCTTCTGGTCGTCGGCGAGCAGATAGAAGGGCGGGTAGCCGGGGCCGGCCGCGACGGTGATCTTCCCGGCGTCGGCGACGTCGGAAGGCACCAGCGCGGCGATGGACTCGTCGAACGTGCCGGGAATCGACTCGGCCGTGATGGCGTCGGGGGCCGATCCCGAGGTCGCGGAGGAACCGGCGGAGTCGTCGGCGCAGGCACTCAGGAGAGCCATCGCTCCGAGGGCTGCTGCGGCCGTGGCGAAAACTCTGCGGCGATGGTGAAAGACGTTCGTGCTCATGGCAACTCCTGGCGGGCCGGGGAAGCGGGCGTGGAGATGTGGTGTGCTGCGGGGACCTTCCGCGCGAGCCCTTCGGTGGGCCCTGCGGATGTCTGGGGACGCTATAGGAGCAGCCGAAACCCTTGTGGTCACGGTGGGCATGGGGTGCAATCTGAAGCCCCGAGGATTGCTGGTTCTGCTGATGAGGAAGCAATGACCACTTACGTGACCGCCGCGTTAACAATCGTTCAAATCATTGCCGGGCGGCGCGATCCCATGCTCCCGATCACGGTGGGTGCGGTGGCGCGGGAACTCGGGGCACCGCTCAGCCGCACATCACGTCTGTGTTCGGAGCTGGAGGCGGTGGGACTTCTGGAACATGGTGGGGCGTACGGCTCATATCGCCTCGGACTTGGCGCAATCCAGCTTTCCGGGCGCTCGGCGGCTCCCTTTGCGAAGTCCCTGCGGTACGCACTCACGCTGGCCGGGCACCAGACGGGCGAGACCGTCTGCCTGGGAGCCCGCTCGGGGATGTCAGTCCGGATCGTCGCAGCGGTCGAGTCCCTGTGGACGCTGCACGCCCCGGCCGAGGTGGGGGAAGTGGTCGACCAGCCGGAGGGGGCGATGCTGTCTGCGGTTCGGGCCCGGCCGGACGGCGGGATTTTCGAGTCGAAGATCGGCAGCTGCATCGAGATCGCCACCGCGGTGCTCGATCCCGACGGCGAGTGCGTCGGTGTCCTGGCCGTGCGGCTCCCGGTCTACCGCCTGGAGCAGAACGGCCCCCGGGCCCGTCTCGCGGTGCAGACCGCCCGCCTGAGCATCGAGCAGGCAATCGCGGACCGGTTCACCGAACCCCGGAGCCGGCCGGCCGGCTCCCCGGCCGACGCAACAGCGCCCTCCGCGCTCACCGCGGCGCTGCGGATCCTGCACCACCTGGCCTCGCAGTCGGACACGATCGCCGGCACGGCCCGCGGGGCGGGACTGCGCACCGACCGGACGCAGCGGCTGCTGGAGTCCTGCCGGCGGGCGGGGCTCGTGGCGACCGACGGCAACCGGAGTCGATTCCGGCTCAGCTGGGTCGTGCAAGGCTGGTACCGGGCGGCCACGGTCCCGACCATCGTCGAGCGGGGGCGGCCGCTGGTGGCCGAGGTCGCCGCCGAGACCGGTACCTGCGCCTTCATCACCGTGCTGAAGGGGATGCGGAGCTTCACCCTGGTCGAGGAGCTCGGGATGCCGGGCGAGGGGCTGCGGATGTCGCCCTGGCTCGGCCGGGCGCACCCGATCATCGGTTCCGACGGTGGCCCGGCGCTCGTCATGGATCTGGGGATGCGCGAGATCGCCGAACTGTTCCCGCCGCGCTACACCCGGCTGGAGCTCGACCGGTTCCTGCGGCGCGTGCGTCAGGTGGCCCGCGACGGGGTGCTCACGATGGAGCCGTTCGACGACACCGGGATGCTGTCGATCAGCGCGCCGGTGCGGGACTCCAGCGGTGCCGTCACCGCGGCGGCCTGCCTGGTCGGGACGACCGACTACATGGGTGTGAACGGGGAACGGTTCGAGGCCGTCGCGAAGGAACTGGCCGGCCGGGTCTCGGACCTGCTCGGCCACTGCCCGCGAATAGCCGTGGGTGAACGTTGACCCGATCGGCTGTCACCGCGGTGGTGCGCTTCACCACTGCGAGTCCCCGACCGAACAAGCCCCACAGACGCGCCGCCGGTCACTGTGAGGATCATCGATGACGAACGACTCCGTACCCGCCAGCCTCGACCTGATTCTGCGGGACGCCCTGCACGCGCTCCAGCAGCTGAGCGGCGCCGAGAACTGGAAGAACCTGCTGGTCGGGAACAGCCAGGGCACCGGGCGCGGCGCCGATCACGCGGCCGTGTACGCCTGCTCCGAACGGCACGAGCTGGCGATCATCTCCTTCCCGCACCGCCTGGTGGTCCAGCCAGGAGTCCACGACACCTCGCGTCAGGTGCGGGTCTTCCCCCGGCACCGGGTCATCGTCGCGTCGGCCGCCCACCTCACCGGCCCCGTCGGAGGGCTGGAGGACAAGATGCTCCACGACCCGATCCGGGCCCGGGAGGAGCTCCTGCTGATGGTTCCCGACGCCGGTTCTCCCAGTGGCATGACCGAGATCCGGGTCACCGGCGACAAGAGCGGTGAGGTCGCCCGGGCCGTGGCCGAGCTGACCGCGCTCAAGGTCTGATCTACCCGCCGAGGACTGCGATCCCGATGGCCGACCCCGGCGTCCCCAGGGCACAGAGCAACCAGACCAGGCCGGGACAGCTCGTACAGGCGGCCAGGCCCCAGGTCGGGAACAGCCATAACGCGAACATGAACAGATAGGTCAGGACCGCGCCGGAGATTGTTGACGCGTTGGACTCGCCGGCCCAGGCCAGCAGGAATGTCATCCACCACAAGGGCGCGCCCAGAAGCAGCGACCAGACGACCGCGGACGCCGCCGCAACCATCTGCCAGCCCGGAAAGCTCTCCGCTTCCTGGATCTTCCCCACATCGGGATGTTACCGACATACCTCTCCCGGGCCTTCGGGTGGACATCTTGACGGTGCCGTCAACATGAGTCAGGCTTCTTGACCATGGAGTCAACTTCTGTGAGCGCCGAGGCCGAGCCGGCCCCGCCGGTGGTACCTGTGCTGACCATGCTGGAATCGGCCGACGAGTCCGCGGTGTGCGGCATCGACGGGGTGTGTCTCTGATGGCGGGGGCATTCGGGCCCGCCGCGGAGCCGATCACCATCGACGTCTGGAGCGACGTCGTCTGCCCGTTCTGCTACCTGGGCGACGCCCATCTCCAGCAGGCGATCGAGGCGTTCCCGCACGCGTCCTCGGTTCAGGTGCGCTACCACAGCTTCCAGCTGCACCCCGGCGCCGTCGAGACCCGCCCGGTCACCGAGTACCTGATCAAAGACCGAGGCCTGTCGCCCGACCAGCTGGCCGCCTCGCACCAGCACCTCACCGCCCAGGGCGCCGAGGCCGGGCTGGTCTACCGCTTCGCCGACTCGCTGATCTTCAACACCAGAGACGCGCACCGGCTGATCCACTTCGCGAAGGCGGAGGGCCGCGACCACGAGATGGTGCTGCGGCTGTTCCGCGCCGAGTTCACCGACGGCCTCGACCTCTCCGACCACGGCGTCCTCGCCGATCTGGCCGCCGAACTGGGCTTTTCGCGGGAGGCCGCGATCGCCGCCCTGAGCAGCGACGCGTACGAGGCCGACTTCGAGGCCGACGTCGCCGCCGCCCAGCAGATGGGCATCAACGGCGTGCCGTTCTTCGTGTTCGACGGCAAGCGCGCGATCTCCGGCGCCCAGCCCGTCGAAATGTTCCGCCGGGCACTGGATCTGTCCTGGCAAGACCGGGCCGCGCAGCCCGCGTGACCGTTCCGGGGACGCCGGGCCGGCCGCGGCGGGCCGATGCCCGGCGCAACACCGAGGGCATCCGCAGGGCCGCGCTCGACGTCTTCCGCTCCGGCGGCCTCAACTCCCCCCTGGAAGAGGTCGCCCAGGCCGCCGGGGTCAGCAAAGGCACGATCTACCACCGGTTCGGCAGCCGCCGCGGCCTGATCGACGCGGTCGTCGACGAACTGGTGGCCGAGCGCATCCAGGGCATCATCGCGACGGTGGAAGACTTGCACGACCCCCGGGAACGCTTCGAGCAGTACCTCCTGGGCATCTGGCTCCTGCAGTTCGACGAACCGGCCGCGAACGACGTCCTGATGCGAACGACGCCCGACTCCGAACCCCTCAGCCACCTGTGCGCCGGAGCCCAGCAGTTCGCCTCCGACCTGCTCAGCACCGCGCAACAGGCCGGAGCGGTACGGGCCGACATCACCCCCGAAGACATCAACCAGCTGATCCTGGAACGCGGCGTGGTGGTGCGGGCCTGTGACCAGCAACCCCGCCATGACTACCGGCGCCGACTGCGATTCGTTCTGGACGGGCTGCTGGTCAGCACCCGGTTATGAGGCCTCACGGAACGGGTACCGCGGCCCTGGCCATCCAAGGCATAGCGGTCCTGATGGTTTCCCTGGCGTCGGCCGGTCAATGGGTGCGGTCCCACGTCGCTCCGAACGTCACGACCATCTCAGCAGCCGGGGAAAGGTGATCCCGAATCCGCCTTGGCCAGATTGCCGGTGTCCCGCAGCCACTGACTTCACGGCGGACGGCTATGCGGTGAACCAGTTGGTGAGTCAAGGACTCTCGGAAGAAACGATCGGTATTCCCACGGCGATCACCCCGAACCCAGAACAATCCGGGGAACGACTTCTCTGGGTGACCAAAGATGCTCGATTCGTCCTCGGGAACCGAGATTCCACAGATGCCCCCCCATGAGGCGACGTGACCGGCGTCCACCATTTCTGGATGGACGCCGGCACCAACCCGACCCGACCGAGGTCAGCAGACCCCGCTGTCGGTCCAGACCCCGGCGGCGCCACCGGGGGTGTCACCGTAGGTCCACCACTTGGCCGTCCACTTATGGCTGTTGTAACTGACCACGGCCCCGCCGTTGTACGCCGTGCCCGAGCTCCAGGTGGAGACGCCGGAGCAGGTGGCCGGCGGGTTCGTGGTCGCGGTGGCCGTCGGTGTGGCGGTGGCCGTCGGTGTTGGCGTACCGCCACCTCCACCCGCGAACTGCACCCCGTACTTGGTGAAGGCCCAGTCGCTCTGCACCACACTGCTGCACGTGCCGCTCGTGGTGTCGTTCGCCCCGCCGGCGCACTGCCGGTCCCGGTTGACCGACCAGAAAGTGAACCGCCCCAGGCCCTTCGACTTGGCGAAGGTCAGGTTCGAGGCGAAGTCGCTGACCGTGAAAATCTCCCCGGTGTCACTGCGCCCGTTCATCTGCGAGATGCCCTCATGCGCCCAGGCATTGGCCGCCGTCCAGCCGAAGGTACTGGTCAGCAGACCGTTGAACGCCGTTAGCGCGCTCTGCTGACTGGCCGCCCCGTTGAAGCCGCCGTCGAACGGCATGATGCTCCAGTTGTCCGGCGTGAAGCCGAGGCCCTTGGCCGTGTTCAGCGCGTTCTGGCCGAAGTAGCCGGTACCCGTCGCCGTACCCGGCAGGGTCACCGAGATGTAGATCCCGGGGTTGTTCCTCTGCAGGATCTGCGCCGCTCCGAGCTCATTGTTCACGGCCGTGAGGTTCTCGTACTCCGGCTCTTCGATGTCGAAGTCGATGGCCTTCAGGCTGTACTTGTTAATTACTTCTTGATAGGCCGCCGCGGTGGTGGTGGCGTTGCTGCACACCTGCCCCAGCTTCGTGCCTCCGTAGCCACCGATCGAGACCGAGACGTCTCCCCCGGCGTTGCGCACACCATTGATCACCGAGCTCACCGCCGTGTCCGACGAGACCGGCGCGGTGCCGTCCCAGGCTGCGCTGCAAGAACTTCCGTTGGCGAGGATGAAGGCCAGCATGAAGGCCTTCTCACCGGTCGCGGACATCACGGCCGGCAGGTTGGGCGGGTTGTTCTCCAGCGGCATCACGTACGGCGCCTGGGCGTACCAGGAGGCGCTCAGGGTCGTGGCCGACGCCGGACCCACGCTCAGACCGACGACTGCGGCGGTTGCTGCGGAGAGCGCGACGACGGCAGCCGACGTCGCGCCGAGCACACGGAACCTGGATCTGGGCATGCGAAAAATCTTCATGATCATCAGCCTTCAGGTCAGGGAACGGCCGGTTCGATCAGGACAAAAAGTGGCACAAAGCGCCTGAGGAGAGAATGTTCCTCAATAAGTTAAGAGTCAATACAAAAGCAGGAGTCCGGCGAAACTCTAAGATGGTGGACCCCGGCCACCACGACGCTCACGTTCACATCCCGACGATCATGACGTACCAGGGGCCGGTGATGTGCTCGTACCGCGAGTTCGACCCGTTCGAGCGCGGGAGAGACGTTGGGCTGTAGACGATTCCGTACTCGTCGAAGAAGCCCGCGCCATCCAGCAGGAACTCTGCTCCCCCACCGGCCCGGCGATCCACCCACGACAATGGGTAAACCCCCACGTGGGAGGGTTCCGCGGCCTGCGGATCGTCGGCGAACCGTTTCATGGCCGGCTCCGCCGTGATCAGCGCTACCCGTAGCGGTAAGCCGGCCTCCACCATGGCCGTCACCGCAATCGCCACCAGGGGCACCGCCAACCAGCGCCAGGCATCGCGCGACCAGGCCGACACCCCACCGTTGCGCCGAAACGCCGACCCGGCCCGCATCGCCCAGAGCGCCCCGAGCACCAGCCAACCCGACGCAGCGACCAGCCAGGGGCGAAACCAGACGCCCGGCGCCGTGAACGCCCAGAGCGTGAGAACAGCGTCGGCCGCGACAAGGGTCAGGAACACCCGGCCGGGCGCATCGCCCAGGGATCTACGGGGAAGGTTCATCAGGCGTCCAGCCGCTGCATCCAGATCCACCGCACCGTCCAACTGCACACCGACTCCTGCCCGTACGGAGCACCCAGCGTAGGCACCTGCTACCCGCTGCATTACCGCTGATCCATGTGACGCGCCTCATCGATGAGTTTCGCACACCGATCTGACACGGGATGACGTGCTCGACGCGGATATGCGCCGACGGCACTTTTCGTCTTTTCGCTCGATGGAAGACAGGCTTTCAGCGGCGGGGAAAGACACCCATATCCTGCTGTCGGGCCTTTTCGGCCATGGCCCTGACCTCCTACAGGCACTCGCGCCGCCTGTCGGGATGCTGTTAGTAATCCCACCGGCGGCGTTCCTTCGGGACATCAGTGGGTTCCGCGCTCCCACCGGCCCCGGACGACGATAGCCAGGTTCACGATGAGCGCTCAGATCTCCACCGGCCGCCGCAGCGACCTACTCACCCTGGTTGTCCGCCGTGCCGCCATCATCTTGCTGGCCTGGTCGGCCCTCTGGGCGAACTACTCCACCAAGCCGGTCCATGCGCAGGCCACCGAGTACACCGCTGATGTCGTGGCAACGGACATAGCGCCGGCCCGTCAATGATCGGACGACCCAGGTCGCCTCAGCGATGATCGACACGCAGGCGACCCTCCTCCTTTCACCCCATGCCCCCGTAATGCCCGGACACGGCCAATTGAACGCTGGCAGAGTCTCTCCCGGTGCGGGGGCACAGCTTCGATCATGGATGACTGAGCCGTGGGCCGGGCCCTCGCACCGTACGGGATTCCGGCGTTTCCGTCTCGCCGGTGAGGGCGGTCCGCCAGACTACGTAGGTGCCCAGCATCATCATTCCCGCCCATCAAGAGGCGGAATCCATCGGCGGCCTGCTCACCGGGCTGGAACCGCTGGCCGGTGAGATCGATGTCGTAGTCGTCTGTAACGGTTGCACCGACAACACGGCCGAGATCGCCGGGCGAGTGGCCCCGTGGGCCAGGATTCTGGAGATCCCCGTCGGCTCGAAGCCCGCAGCACTGAATCTCGGGGACGCCGGCACCACGGCATTTCCACGCCTCTACCTCGATGCGGACGTCGTGATCGCCGCTGTTTCCGTCCAGCGGCTCTTCGAAGCACTGGACGCCGTACCGGGCCTCGTGGCCGTGGCGGCCACCCCGCTCTACGATGCCTCGTCCTCGAGCCTGACAGTGCGCAGCTACCAGCGCTTCTGGGAGAAGCTACCAGCCAATCGCCGGGGTCTGGCCGGGACCAACGCCATGGCGGTGACCCGCTCCGGACGCGAACGTTTCGGTACCTGGCCAGATCTGATCGGGGATGACTATTTCCTCGACGGCCTGTTCAGCGACAGTGAGAAGACGCGCGTTACCGATGCAGTGATCAGTCGCCCTGTCTCCCGCGGCTTTCTGGGCTGCATCAGCCGGAAATCCCGGGTGCATCAGGGCAACCGCGACGTGCAGACCGAGGGGTTGCGGCCGGCTCACGCCGGGGGTGGGGTCGGCGGCGTTCTCACGGTGCTCCGGAATTCCCCCGCGGCCATCACCGATCTCCCCGCGTACGTGCTCGTCACGGTCTCCAGCCGAGTGCTCTCCTGGTGGCGTCGACGTCGCGGAACCTCTGATGTCTGGTTCCGCGACCGTCTTTGAAACAGGTCAGGCCGGAGGCCAGCCGGCCAGCCACGTCGCCCGTTCCTTCCAGAGGGTGCGCATCATCTGGTCGGGGGCACCGCCGAAGACCTCCGCCGCTGTCTCCCGCACCGCGCGGAGGCCGACCCCGCACGACAGCAGGATCAGACCGGCGCGGCGATGTGACGGCGACCAGTGCTTGCGCGCGAACGTTGCCTTGCCCCTCAGTAGCAGCCGCCGTTTTCCGAGGCGGTGCGGCGACGATGCACCACCGGCGTGAACGGCCACGGCGGACGGGGTGATGCTGGGACGGTAACCCGTGTCCCAGGCGCGGCGGCACAGGTCGGCATCTTCGCCGTACATGAAGTAGTCGGGATCGAAACCGCCCAGCCGGTCCCACACCGACCGGGACGTGAGCAACAGGCAACCGGTGATGATGTCCACCTCACGTTCGGTCTCCCGGGTCCAGGGGCCCAGCGACTCCGGATCGAACCAGCGCGAACGGCGGAACAGCACACTCAGACCGACGGCCGAGCAGAACCACGACCAGACACTGGGCGCTCCCCAGCACGACCCATGATCCGGCGTGCCGTCAGGCCGAAGTGTGCGACCACCGACCAGTCCACGGCCCGGATCACCGTCGTAGTGCTCGACCAGGCGGTCGATCGCCTGCGGTTCGAGAACCGCGTCCGGATTGAGCAACATCACGTGCCGGCCCTGGCTGTTCTTCACCGCGAGGTTGCAGGCCCGGCCGAAGCCCAGATTCTCGTCGAGCTGTATGACCCGGACCCCGTGAGGTGCCGTGGCCAGGAACTCACGAACCTCGTTCCCACTGGCGTTGTCCACCACGATGACCTCGACCTGGTTCCGGTCGGCGCCAGGACCGATTGCCGCCAGGCACGGTCTCAGCCATTCCAGCGCGTTGTAGCTCACGACCACCACGGAGACGTCGACACTCGTCAAGGCCATTCCTCTCATGATTTCGGCAATTCTCTGTGCTGTGCCGGGCCTCCCGGCCCAGGGCCGCCGGGGCCTCTCAGACGACGGCGTCGACGGCCGAACGGATGTCGACGGCAGCCCGGCGCCAGCTGAAATGTGCTCGTATCCGGTCGGTGTCGGCCGCGCAACGACGGTAGAGGTCGTCATCGGCCAGGGCGGACACCACGACACCGGCCAGCTGATCCGGGTCGTCGCTGTCGACGAGTTCCCCACCCGTCCCCGGACGGATGATCTCGGGCATGGCAAAGGCCCGGCGACCGATGCAGGGCAGTCCCCGGGCCAGCGCCTCGGCGAACGCTATTCCGAAACCCTCAAGTCGCGAAGGCATCACGAAGAGATCGTGGCTGTTCATCAGGTCCGCGACCCGGTCGTGCCGGACCGGACCGAGAAAGTCGACGCCCTCCGGCGGCGGACCTTCGCCAGGCCAGACCAGGGGCCCGGCCACGGTCAACGCGATACCTGACCCGAAATGCGCCCGCAGCCGGGAGAATGCCGCCAGCACCACGTCAAGGGCCTTGGTGTGGGGGTCTCGCCCGACGAACAGTAACCGCCGCACAGCCTGGCGCCGACGCTCGGGCACCGGCTCGGCCGGGCCGACCGGCACGTTCAAGCCTGGATGGACCGGCACGATCTTCGCGCGGTCGGCGCCCGAGGCGACCAGCCGGTCAGCCAGCCAGTGACTCATCGGCAGCAGCGCGGCCGCGCGCTCATACACCTGCAACTGGCGGTCGCGCATGCGTTTCAGAGCTGATACGTCAAGCGTGGGAAAGTGTGGCACCCCCTCCGGCCCGGACTGTTCCAGCAGAACGTCGTAGCTCAGATCTTGTAACACCAGGTACGGCAGCCGCACGCGGCCCAGATCCTGGATCGTGACGACGGCGTCGCAGCTGCCGGTCTTCGCCATCGACCTCAGGCGCTGCTCGGTCAGCTGACGGAAAACGCTGCCATGCCGCCACATCGAAACCCATCGCCGATCGAACCGGCGCATCGAACTCAGTTGGAGCACGGTGCGGACGGGTGTCGGCAACTCCACCCCCATGTTCACCAGCGGCCCGGTGTCAGACAGGGCCTGGCGGAGCCGGAACGGTGTTCCCGACCAGGTTCGGCGCTGGTCCCTGTCCCAGGAACAGGCGAAACCGACGGTCTGTCGCCCAAAGCGTTCGTGCTCCTGATGCATATACTTCCCCCGAAGCGAATACGCTGGATGAACAGCCAATTTGAGCTGGCATCGGCGACACCACCCGCCATCGCCACCGAAAACCAGGAATATCCTGACACTATCTGGCCATGACCTTACGCCAGATGGAATATTTCGTCGCAGTGGCGGAGAACGGCTCCTTCTCGCAGGCCGCACTGATGCTCAACGTCACGCAGCCCGGACTGTCCCAGCAGATCAAGCATCTGGAGGACGAGGTGGGCGCCCGGCTGATCGACCGGCTGCCCCGCAGCGCGGTGCTGACCGAGGCCGGGCGGGTCTATCTGCCTGAGGCCCGCGTGGCTCTGCAGGCTGCCAACCGGGCGAGCCGGGCCGTCAGCCGCCTGCTGTCCGGCGGTGAGGGTGACATCGAGATCGCCACCCTGACCTCGATCGCGGCCGGCGACCTGACCCGGACGCTGGCCCGGTGGCACCAGCAGTACCCCGCCGTGGCCCTGCGCCTGATCGAGTACCGGCGCAACCACCAGATGGAGAACGAGGTTCGCGACGGCAAGGCCGATCTGGCGATCGGGCCGCTCCCGGCGCACTGGAAGGGCCCGGTGATGCATCTCGGCACCGAGGAGTTCGTCGTGGTGGTCGCCCCGGACGACCCGCTGATCGGCCCCGATCCGGTCGATGTGGTCCAGCTCGCCGACCGGCCGTGGGTCTTGTTCGACGGCGACAGCGGTTTGTCCGAGATCACCACACTGGTGTGCCGGGCGGCCGGCTTCGCGCCCTCCAGCACCCTCACGACCGCCCAGATCCAGACCGGCGTCCGGTTCGCAGCCTCCGGGCTCGGCCCGGTACTGGTGCCGAGCAGCCTGGTCCCGCCCGAGCTGGCCGGCTGCGTGCTGAACCTGATCCACCCCTACCGGCGTCAGCTGGCTGCCTACTCCCGCAGCGCCTTCTCCCCCGTCACCGAGGCGTTCATCGGCCTGCTCGACCTCGGGAGGCCGATGTCGGCCTGAAATGCCCGCCACCCATGAGGGTGGGGGCGATTCGGGCCGGGTCAGCCGAGCTGGGCTGCCGTGCCGTCCTGGTTGACGTTGTTCGTGAGCGTGGCCGACACGTTGACCCGCATCGGGCCGTACTGGCTGTTCGACAGGAACTTGTTTCCGGCGATCGTGATGCCGTCGATGAAGTACTGACCGTTGGCACCGTCCAGGCAGTAGACGCTGAAGTTGCCACCGCCGAACACGTTGTTGGTGACCGTCAGCGGACCGGCCGAGCTCGGGCCCAGGTCGGGCGCCATGAAGAGGGCCGCGTTACCGCCCTCGACCATGTCGAACCAGTTGCCGTGGATGAGCACGTTCTTGACCCCGGACTGAACCTGGCCGCAGTCGGCGTGAGCGTCGGGGGCCGGGGCCAGGTCGTGGCACCAGGAGTTCTGGATCGTGACGTTGTCGCCGATCTTGAAGCCGTCACCGAAAGCGCCGGTCACCTCGACCCGGGTGGCCGTGTAGCCGCTTCCGCCGACCGAGTTCTCGAAGCCCTTGACCGTGGTGTCCTCCATGATCAGGCTTCCGCTGCGGACATACACGCCCAGACCGCTGGTACCGGTGATCTTCGAGTTCCGGATGACCACGCCGTCGGCGGCGACCACCACGTTCCCGGAGATGTCGGCCCCGTCTATCACCGTTCCCGCCTTGGTGATGGTGAGCCCGCCGCTCGCCGTCAGATGGAGGCCGGCCGGGGTGCCCGCGCTGGGCGCGGTCGGGAGAGAACCGACAGCCGGAGGAGTGGACGGGGTGGTCGCCGGCGGGGCCGGCGGGGTGGGAGCGGGAGCAGGAATGGACGGAGCCGGGGTGGCCGGAGCGGGGGTGGCCGGAGCGGGGGTGGCCGGGGCCGGAGTGGACGGAGCCGGAGCGGGGGTGGTCGGCGCCGGGGTGGACGGACCCCTCTTACGGCGCTTCTTACCGGGCGAGGACTTGGCCTGAGCCGCCTTGGTCACCTTGGCCTGCGTCGCGCCGGCGGCGGCGGCAGTCTCGGCCCGGGCGACCGAGAAGGTGGTGACGCCGACCGTCGAGAGGGCCACGGCGGCGGCGAGGGAAAAGGTGAGCACACGGGCCCGGGAGCGCAGGGCGCCACCGTTCCGGTTGCCGGAAGACTTGATGGCGGAGTCGTCAGCGGCCTTGGTAGTAGCACCGGTGATCGGGGTCGGCTTCGTCATAACCAGAAGTAGGCGGTACGCCAAGTACCTCTGGCAACACCTCTCCCGACTACCCCACCGACACCCGCATCAGTGCCGTTCCAGGCGTAACCGCGTCCTCTGTATGCCGTTTCGTCCACCCCGGGTCGCCAGGCGCAATTGGCCTCGAATCCGACATCGTCGATCCGCGCACAGAAGGAGCCCACTGGGCCGGCTGATACCTGATGTCACCGAGGGTCGATCCATCGGATCGATCGACGACCCCGGACACAGCAACGGCCGTCGTCGGCCCCACCCAGGGTGCCGACGACGGCCGTTCTCATAAGCAGAGGTTTGGCGAGACCGGAGGCCGGTAAGCCGACGTTCTCGCTGCGCCCGTCATATCCGTTACGCCGGTGCAAAACTCACCGGAAATTTGGCGACTCCGTTCATCCGGGCGGAGCACCGGGTCAGCTACGAGGCGGTCTCACCGGTGTCCTGGAAGATGTTTCCTTCGACGACGGCAGCCACCTCGACCAGCAGCGGACCGTAGCGGCTGTTCCGCATGAAAATGTTCCCCGAGATGGTGATGTCGTCGATGAAGTAGTCACCGTCGGAACCGTCGACGCAGTAGAGGCTGTAGTTGCCGCCGCCGAGCACGTTCCCCTCCACCAGCAGCGGGCCCTGCGAACTCGGCCCGAGGTCCGGCGCGATGAAGAGAGCCGCGTTCGCGGCGCCCGTGCCCGCGTCGAACCAGTTGCCGCGCAAGATCGTGTTCACCACGCCGGACTGCACCTGGGCACAGTCGCTGTGGGCGCCGGGGGCGACGCGCAGGTCGTGGCACCACGAGTCCTCGATGAGCACGTTGCTGCCCACCTTGAATCCATCGCTGTTGGCATCCGTCACCTCGACGCCGATCGCGGTGTAGTTGTCACCACCGATGGAGTCGTCAAACCCTGAGATCGTGGTGTCTTCCACCCTCACACTGCCGGTGTTGACGAGGATGCCGACGCCGTCGGTGCCGGTCACCCGGGAGTTACGGATCACCACGTTCGCGGCGTCCACCACCACCCGGCCCTGGATGTCGGCCCCGTCGATCACCGTTCCCGGCGCCGTCACGTGCTGCGCGCCGATTTCTTCCAGGGTGGTGTCGTCCGGGGCCCCGGCACCGGGGATACCCTCCGCCGCCGGGGTTCCCGTCGCGGTGGGGCTGTTCGTGGGGGTGACCTCCGGTGAGGATGTGGGCGCCGGTGCCGGATCGACGGACGCGGTCGGCGTGGATGTTTCAGCCGGAGTTCCGGTCGGGGTCAGAGCCGGGATCGGCGGAGGCCGGCGGTGCCGCCTCCTGGCCTCGGTGGTCTGTACCGTGGCCGAGGTCTGCATCACGAGACGGGTCTGCTGCGTGGACGGGCCGGCGTCCTGCCGGAGCCCTACCGCGAGCGTACCCACTGCGGGGAGGAACACGGCGACGGCCAGAGCCGACCGCCGAAAACGTCGTGAATTGGAGACCATTACGTCACTTTCGCGAGTTGGATGCTGCGGCTGCCCCCACGGCGTTGAAATCGTCGACCGTGTGAGTTCCCAAGGCCCGCCGAACCCGGCGTCTCACCTTGTGCGCCGTCAGCATGGTTGCCAGCCGGGCCAGATCCCGCCGGTACAGCCCGGAAGACCGGTATCGACCGGGCGAATCGTGGAGCGTTCGCGCGTACACGTCAGCCTGGACCCGGGCCGCGGCCTCCAGGCCGAAGTTCGTGACCACCACGTGCCGCGAGAACTCGCCCAGCGACCGGCGCACAGCGGCGTCGGCCAGCAGAGGCATCAGTTCGGAGCGAAGACGGCGATGACCGGAATCGCCGCCTTCCGTCCCGTACCAGCCGGCGGAGAGAAACCCGTCGATCGTGTCAGGACGGCACACCCGCCAAAACCCGCCTTCCCCCTGAACCACCAGGGGCTTTCCGAACGCCATTCCCCTCAGGGCCGAACCACCCATACCCAGCACCACATCCGCCGCGGCATAGGCCGGACGCGGGTCGGGCAGTTCACCGGTGAGCACCACCACCGCCCGGTCGGCACCGGCATTGGCCCGTTCGGCCGCAGACCGTACCGCTTCCCGGGCCGCGCCGTCGCCGACGACGGCCAACTGCACCTCGTGCCCCTCCCGGCTGAGCTCACCGATCGTCTCGCACGCCACCAGCAGTCCTTCGAGCTTGAGCTCCTTGACCAGTCGGCAACACACCACGACAAGCAGGCGATCCGGGTCCAGACCGTGCCGGACCCGGAAGTCGCCGGGATCGAAATCCGGTGCATTCGCAACAAGATCCACCGGAGGAGCGATGAGAGTAGCGTCCTCGTAGCCGTTCGCCCGGGCCTGACGCCGAAGATCTTCCGTGCCGACGACCAGCGGTAGACCTCGCGGCAGAAAGGGGGCCACCGCCATGGACATCACGGTCGCCACGGTGGGGGTGCGCAGGCGCAGGAACGGCCCCAGGAATGCCTCTACCACCGGGGGCCACTCGTGCCCGTGCACCACGTCGATCCGCCTGTGTCGCACCAGTTCCACGAGAGCTCGCATCACCACCGGCGACGGCCGGCCGCGGGAGAGTGGGATCTCCACATGGTCGAGCCCGAGGTCACGCACCATCGTCACCAATGGCCCCGGTTCGGAGAGCACTGTTACCTCGTGCCCCATATTTCGCACGGCAGAACCTAATTCGATGGCATTGATCTGCGATCCGCCGATCTCCATGGCGTGCGGATAAACCAGAACATGCATGAGCACCAAGCCCCCGATTGCGCCGCCGCGACATGCCTGTGTCGGCTAGATTCTGGCACGTCCCGGCGACTGCACGGCACCGCCGGACATCACGTCGACCGAGGTGGAGATGTCCTACCTGGAAACTCTGTTCGTCGTTCTCCGGCGATGGCGTCTGTCCGTTCCCGCTCTCATGCTCTCGATCTGTCTGGGTGCAGCCACTTTTGCTGCCGTGCCGACCCAGTACCAGGACTCCGCCCAGGTACTGCTCCTGACGTCGGCGCACCAGCCCGGTGAGAGATTCGCCGGCAACCCCTTTCTCGGGATGAACTCCGCCCTCGTCGCCACCGCTGACGTGCTCCGGTTGCGGGCCGGGGCACCCGACACCGGCGAGCGCCTGGCCGCGAAAGGGGCTACGTCCACCTATGAGGTGGTACTGGACCAGTCGACCGCCGCGCCGGTGCTGCTCGTGACCACCCAGGACAGCAGTCCCGAAACCGCTCACCGCACGTTGCTGGCCGTGGTGTCCGAGCTCGAGTCCGTTCTCGACGATCTCCAGTCCCGTTCCGGTGCGCCAAGATCCACGTGGCTGAACACCATGACGATCTCCAGTCTCCCCCGTCCCGTCCGCCTCATGAATGATTCGCTCCGGCCCGCCATCACGGTGGGAACGGCCGTTCTCGCGGCCGCCCTGTTCCTGCTCTTCCTCTCGGAAGGTCGCCGTCGGCGCTCCTTACGGCTCGACGCGGGCGACAGGCCGGAGGCCACGATCGTGCTGCCGGCGACCGTGCCCTCGGAACGGTTTCCTTGACCGCCCCCCTGACAGCACCGGCCACCACCCGGTACGCACCTCGAGCACCCCGCCACCTCGTCCCCCCGTTACGGGCACCCCGGGGGGCGGATTCGGCGCTGGTGCTCCTCGTGGTGTTGCTGTTCGCGATTCCCTCCGGCCTGGTGCTGGGGCCGCTGGGTGCGGCGGGTTCGCCGGCCGCCCTGCTGGGAATGGCGCTGCTCGCCTGGTGGCTGCTCGCCAGACTGGTCCCCGGGCTGGGCGTCTCGCGCGGGGCTCAGCCAACCCGGTTCTGCGTCTATCTGTTCCAGTTCGCGGTGGGTGCCAGCTACCTGGCCGGCGCCCTGCGCGCGAGCGCGGCGGAGGAGGCGAGCAGCTCGGCCCGAGGCGTGCTCAGCGTCTGTGCCTGGTCGGGCATCGTTCTCGTCACCGCCGACGGTCTGGCCGGCCGGGCTGCCCTCGACCGTGTGCTCCAGGCGCTCGTGCGGGCGGGCTTCTTCCTCGCCTCGCTGGGGATCGTGCAGTTCGCCACCGGCTGGAACCCGGCCTCACTGATCCAGATTCCGGGTCTCACCATGAACAGCAGTTTCGGGCCGAGTTTCGCCCGGGACAGCTTCACCCGGGTGTCCGGCACCGCCACGCACGCCATCGAGTTCGGGGTGGTCCTGGCGATGGTGCTGCCGCTGGCCCTGCACTACTGCTGGTACGCGCAGCGCCACCGGAACCTGTACCGGGCGGGCACCGTGCTGATCGCGCTGGCTCTGCCCCTGACCGTCTCCCGTTCGGCGGTGGCGGGCGCAATGATCGTGCTGATGGTCCTGTTCGTCGCGTGGCCTCCCCGGCGGCGGGCACAGGTTCTGCTCGCACTCCCGTTCCTGGTGCTCCTGCTCAAGGTGATGATTCCGGGGCTGCTGGGTGCCTTCCGGAACCTCTTCGTGAACATCTCCGGCGATCCGAGCACCCAGGGCCGCACCGACGACTACGCCGCCGTGCACTACTACTTCGCGCAGAACCCCTGGTTCGGCCGGGGCGTCTCGACTTTCATCCCCGAGCTCTACCGCACCCTGGACAACGCCTACCTGGGCTGGTTGCTGGAGGTCGGCCTGGTCGGTCTGGTGACGCTGGTCGGCCTGATGGCCTGCGGGGTCGGGGTGTGCCTGCACGTGCGGATGCGGTCCCACGACGAGAAGACCCGTGACCTGGCCGCCGCCCTCGTCGCCGCTCTGCTGTCCGGGGCCTTCAACTTCGCCACCTTCGACGCCCTGGCCTTCGCCATCTGTGCCGGGGTCTTCTTCCTGCTGCTGGGGGCGGCCGGGGCCCTGTGGCGCCTGGACCCGGGCCGGACCACTGCCACGCGGCCGCCCCACCGGTTCGTCGTGCGTCACGGACTGCCCGCGGCCGGGGCGGTCGCCACGGTCACCGCCATCCTTCTGGCCGGGGGCCCGCAGACGCGCTACCAGGCCGACGGAGCCGTGCTGCTCGAAGGACCACCCGGAAGCCCCACGTCCATCAATCCCTACGCGGCCTCGCCGTACCTGGACCTGTCCTCCGAGATGGCCCAGCGACTGGTCACCGCCCCGTCCACCGTCGCTCGGCTGCACGCCGAGGGCCTGGAAGGCGATTACACGGTCGCCTCGGGGGCCGGCAGCCTCATGCCCGCCACCGACCGCACCGGGCGGGGACCGCTGATCCGGATCCAGGTGCTCTCCCGCACCCCCACGGATGCCCTGGCCGGTCGCGACCGCGTCGTCCAGGAACTGCGGACGTCCTTCGCGAACGCCCAGCTCGCCTCCGGAGCACCGGTCACCGAGCTGATCCGCGTCTCCCTGGCATCCCGTCCCGAGGTGGCCTCCGAACGGCACGGTCACCGGAACCTGGCGCTGGCCGCCGGCGCCGCCCTGGGCTGGGCCGGCGGCTTCGCCGGGCAGAGCTGCACCCGCCGACGCCGAACGGAGAGCCGTGACTGAGGGATACCCCTGGTACTGGACCTTCCGCACCGCCCTGCCGTCGTCCTTCCGGCACCGGGCCCGCCGCGGCGCCGACGCCCTCCTGGCCGGTGTGGCCGGATCGGTCAACGGGGGCCGCGACCGGACCCGGGTGTGCCTGACCCTGGACGACGGCCCCGACCCGCACATCACCCCTGCGGTCCTCGACGCGCTGGCCGCCCGCAACGCCCGGTGCACCTTCTTCCTGCTGACCGACCAGGCCCGGGCCCGGCCGGATCTGGCCCGGCGCATCGCCGGGGCCGGGCACGAGGTGGCTCTGCACGGCCGCGACCACCGCCCGATGACCGGGCTGTCCGCGCGCACGGTGCGGCGTTACCTGACCGGGGCCCGGCACGAGTTGCAAGACCTGGTGCAGCAACCGGTCGGGCTGTACCGGCCCCCCTACGGCGCGCAGTCCCCCCGCAGTTACCTCGGGGCCCGGCAGGCGGGCCTCGAGGTGGTGGTGTGGAGCGGTGATGCCGCCGACTGGGTCGACAGGCCGGGTAGCCAGGTGGTGACCGACGCCCTGCGCGGCGCCGAGCCGGGAGCGATCCTGCTCTTCCACGAGCGACTGGAGCCCCATCCGACCCGGGGCGCACCCACGACGAGTTTCGATCGGGCGGACGCGGTGGCCGGCATCGTCGACGGCATTCTCGAGCGTGGGCTGATCCCCTCCACCGTCGGGGATCTCAGCGAACACCGACGGACGACGTGGTTCCGGCCGTGATCGCGCTACGCCGCCGGTGGGCCCGCAGGACGGTCCGCTGCGGCTCGGGGTGGTGTGACTACCCATTCCTCCGGTACCGGCCCAGAGCGAGAATGATGGACGCGGGGACCGCACCGGCGAGGGGCCCCGGCGGCCGCGCACCAGGTCGACCACACGATCAGCACCGTCGGCCAGAAAAGGTAGAGCTGCTCATCGACCGTACCGCTCCCCGAAGGGTTCCGGGGAACCCACCGGACGCGGCGACCCATCTATCGTTCGAGCGGCCTCGCCGGAACACCCACCCAGACCTGCGCCGCCGGAATATCATGCAGTACAACAGATCCCATGCCGATCACGGCGCCCGCCCCGATCCTGACCCCCTCGCGCACCCTTACCCCGGACCCCAGGTAGGCATCCGGTTCCACAATCACGCCACCGGCCAGGAGCACCCCCGCGGCCAGGGTGGCGCCATCGCCGACCTTGACGTCATGGGTCAGGACGCACCCGGGCATCAGGACGACATGCCGACCCACCCGCACATCGCTGGTGGCGATCACCCCGGCCATCACCACGGTTCCCACCCCCAGCTCCGTGTCCGGAGCCAAGGACGCTGCTGGATGCACGATCCGGGTGTATCGGCCGGAAGGAAGTCCCAGCCGTCCGACCAGCCGCGACCGGCGCTGCGGGTCGGCGGCACTGGCCACCGTGGCCACGACCGCCACGTCGCCACCCAGTCCGGCGGCATCGCCTGTCGGCCCGAGCACGGGTAACCCGGCAACCGTCCGATCGCGCAGGCGCGGGTCGTCGTCCAGGAAACCGATCACCCGGGCGCGTGATCCCGGGCTCCGGGTGATCTGGACCGTTTCCCGGCCCAGCCCTCCGGAACCGAGCAGAACCACGTCCTGTGTGCTCATCGTGCGACCCGGCCCCGCAGTCGGAGCACCCCCCGCAGCGCGAACAGCCCGGCGACCAGGCCGGTACCGGCCAGCGCGAACAGATCCGGAACGCTGCGCTGGAGAGCAACCGCCGTCAGCACGATCACGCAGCCGCCGGCCGCGGGCCCCAGCGAGGCCAGTACCAGGGCCCGCACGGGGGTCCCCGTGCGCATCACCATCGCCCGGACGTTCAGCGGAACGATGACGAACAGGCAGACCAGGCTGTGGGCCACGGCTACGCCCACCGGGCCGCCGAGGTGCTGGCCCACCGGCAGACCCACCGCCAGCACCACCAACCAGGCGACCTGCAGGCCGAACAGCTGACGGGTGGCTCCCAGCGCCACCAGGAGGTCGTAGAACAGCTCCAGCAGAACCCGGCAGCCGCCCAGCACGGCCAGCCACACCAGCACCGGCGACGAGGACACCCAGTCCGGCCCGTACACCACCCGCACCAGGGGGTACGCGGACGCGCCCAGGCCGGTCGCGACCGGGACGGTCACGGCCAGCAGGGCACCCAGACAGTCGACGGCCGTGCGGGAGAACCGCGCCGGATCGTCGGCCAGCCGGGCGAACAGCGGCAGCGTGACCGCGCGCACCGGCTGCGAGAGCGCGGTGACCGGCCAGCTCGATAGGTTGAAGGCGAGCACGTAGATGCCCAGCACCGTCGCACCTCCCAGGTGACCGACGATGAACTGGTCGAGGCTGAGGATGCCGAACACCACCAGGCTGGAACCGGCCAGCGGCAGGCCGATCGCCAGCAGCCCCCCGGCCTGGTTCCGGTCCCAGCCGAACCGCCATCTCCCCCGCACCGACGAGACCAGCAGCACCACCGAGGCGACGCTGCCCACGATCCGGCCCGCGGCCAGGCTCACAGCGCCCATCCCGGCCACTGCCAGACCGATCGAGATCACCGATCCGACACCAAAATTGGTGATGTCGGCGACCGCGCGCCGCTTCTGCCGGAACTCCCGCTGCAGCAGCGCGACCGGAACCGCCGCCAGCCCGTCGACGATGACGCACAGGCCGATGAGCCGGATCGGCCCGACGGCCGCCGGAGCCCCGAAACTGGCCGCGACACCGGGCGCCACCGAGAAGATCACGGCGTAGCAGACCAGGCTGCCGAGCATGCTCAGCGTCGCCACGGTCGGCACCACCACGCGCTCGTCACCCTGGTAACGCACGAGCGCGACCGAGACCCCCAGCTCGTTCAGGCTCAGCACCGCCGCCAGCACCACGAAAGCGACGGCATACACCCCGAATTCCGAAGGCCCCAGGAGACGGGCCATCGCCACGCTGACCCCGAGGCTGCTGAACCGGATCACCACGGTCGCCACAAAGCTCCACCGCAGGGCACTGAGAACCCGTCCACCCAGACCGGTCTCGGGCGCCGTCTCCGGGGCTACGGACGACGTCATCGCCCGCCCCTCACAATGCCCTCGCCAGGGATCGCACGACCCGCTCCTGCTGGTCCGGCGTGATCCCCGGGAACATCGGCAGCGAGAGGATCTCCTCGCTCGCCCGCTCGGTGACCGGCAACGGTGAACGGGCCGTCCCCGCGAAGGCCGGCTGCCGGTGCACGGGGATCGGGTAGTGCACCGCCGCGCCGATCCCCGCCGCGTTCAAGGCCCTCAGCACGCTCTCGCGGCGACGCACCCGCACCACGTACAGGTGCCATACGTGCCGGTTTCCGGGAGCCGTGACGGGAACGGCCACCTCGCTGTCCGCCAGCAACTCGTCGTAGAGCGCAGCCGCCCGGGCCCTCTGGGCGTTCCACCCGTCCAGGTGCCGCAACTTTGCCTCGAGGACGACGGCCTGGAACGTGTCCAGGCGGGAGGTGAACCCGAACTCGGAGTGCACGTACTTGCGCTCACAGCCGTGGTTCCCGATCCGCCGCAGGCGGGCCGCGACGGCCGGATCGTCGCAGACGACCGCCCCCGCGTCGCCGTAGGCGCCGAGGTTCTTGCCCGGGTAGAAGCTGGTGGCGGCCGCGACGGCCCCCGTCCCGATGCCCTGGCCGTTCTGGGTGGATCCCTGGGCCTGGGCGGCGTCTTCGATCAGGACCAGCCCGCGTTCGGCCGCCAGATCCCGCAACGGTGCCATGGGCGCCTGCTGGCCGAACAGATGAACCGGCAGGAGCACCCGGGTCCGCGGGGTGATCGCCGCGGCGGCTCGCTCGGGATCGATGAGCAGTGCCCCGGCGGTGACGTCGACGGGGACCGGCACACCTCCGGCCCGGACGACGGCCTCGGCGGTCGCGATGAACGTGTTCGCCGGGATGATCACCTCGTCGCCGGCGGTGACATCGCAAGCCCGCAGAGCCATCTCGAGCGCGTCGGTACCGTTGGCGACGCCTACGCAGTGAGCCCGCCCGCTGTAGGCGGCGAAGGCGTCCTCGAACCGGCCGACCGCCGGACCGCCGACGAAGGCGCCCGCGGCCATCACCCCGGCGAGCCCCTGCTCGACCTCGGCCGCGATCGGGGCGTGCATCAGGGCCAGATCGGTCAGCGGGACCGGCTCGACTAGACTCGGGGCATCTGCTGTCAGGTCAGTGGTCATGCTCGTCCTCCGGTCGTGAAAACGTCGATGATCCGGTCCTGGTCGGCCTCGGAGAGCTCGTGGTAGATCGGCAGGATCAGCGAGTCGGCGGCCAGTCGCTCGGTCACCGGCAGCGGGGCGTGCGGATGCCCGGCGTAGGCGGGCTCGGTGTGGGCCGCCATGATGCCGCGGCGGCCACTGATGCCGTGCTCGAGCAGCAACCGGAGCATGTCGTTGCGGCTGCGCGGCCAGTCCGGTGGCAGGAGCACCCAGAACGACTGGTAGTTGGTGGTTCCGTCAGCGGTGTCCGCGGCCGTGAGCAGGCCCGGGAGTGCCTTCTGGTAGCGGGCGGCCAGTTCCCGTCGTCGGGCCACCATGGCGTCGAGCCGCTCGAGCTGGACCAGCCCGAGGGCCGCCTGCACGTCGGTCATCCGGTAGTTGAACCCGACCTCGGTGTACGACTCCAGCACCAGCTCCTCGCCCTGGTGTCGCTCGGCGGCGCTGAGGTCCATGCCGTGCTCGCGCAGCCGCCGGGCCCGGGCCGCCAGTTCCGGGTCGTCGGTGAGCAGCATGCCGCCCTCCCCCGTGGTGAGCAGCTTGCGGGGGTGGAACGAGAAGGCCGCGAACCGGGCCTGCGACCCGACCGGGCGGCCCCGGTACTGCGAGCCGATGGCGCAGGCGGCGTCTTCGATCAGCACCAGGCCCCGGTCCCGGCACAGGTCGGACAGCGGGTCCAGGTCGAGGGGCGTCCCGGCCTGGTGCACGGCGATCACCGCCCGGGTGCGCGGTGTCAGCGCCCGCTCGACCGTCTCCACCGTGAGGTTCTGGGTGTGCAGGTCGACGTCGGCGAACACCGGCACCGCCTGCTGGTGCCTGACCACGTTGGCCGTCGCGATGAACGACAGCGAGGGCACCACCACCTCGTCACCCGGGCCCACCCCGGCCAGCACCAGGCCGAGGTGCAGCGCGGTGGTGCAGTTGGAGAGGGCCACCCCGGCGCGGGCCTCCAGCCGCCCGGCCAGTGCCTTCTCGAAGGCCGCCACCCGCGGCCCCTGGGCCACCCAGCCGGAGAGCACGGCGTCGCGGACCGCCTCGGCCTCGGCCTCCCCGAACCACGGTCGCATGACCGGAATCCTGTCCAGCTGCTTCATGTGCTCAGTCCCATCTGCTCGGCGAGCGGGCGCACCCGTTCGGTCCATCCGTGGGAGGAGGCGAATCCGATCCGGTCGGCGGACTCGGCCGCGGTCAGCGGCCGGCCGAGCGTTCCGGTGACGGCATCGGCGAAACCGGCCGCCCCGTGGGCCACGTCGATCAGGCCGGTGTCGAGCCAGCGCACGGCGGGCAGGTCGGTGGCCACCACGCGGCGTCCGGCGGCCAGGTACTCCAGCAGTTTCAGAGGGAAGCTGGCCCGGTTGAAGGCACTGTCGTCGTAGGGCAGCATCCACACGTCGGCTGCCGCCAGTACCGACGGCAGGTCGGCGTACGACCGCAACCCCAGCCAGTGCACGTTCGGCCGGCGAAGCACCTCCTCCAGCCAGTCACCGGCTCCCCGCTGACGGGGCCCCACCAGCAGCACGGTGCAGTCGCGGTCGGCGACCGCCGCGATCAGGTCAGGATCGATACGGTCGCCCAGATGACCGGCGAAACCCACACGCCGGGGACCCAGCTCGACCGCCGCCGGGTCGGGACTGGCCTTCACCGTGCGGGAGAAGTGCGGAACGTCGACACCGTTGGGGATCAGCAGGGCCTCCACCCCGGCCGACCGCAGACTGTCCACCAGCGGCGGGCTGACCGCGACCACGATGTCCGCCTGCCGGGGCAGCGTCACCGCCCGGCCGGCCAGGCCCGGATCACTGATACCCATCAGACCGGCGCCGGCGGCCAGGTCGTCACCTGCGTAGAACACCCGGTACCGCTCCCCCACCGAACCGAACAGTGGGTTCAGCGACATCAGGACCAGCGCGTGCACCGGGCGGCCCAGACGCCGGCCGGCCCGGCGCATGGACCGCCGGATCAGCCAGAGAGCCAGAGGTTTTCCCAGACGACGCTCCATCATCGGGTTCACCCGCGGACGCAGCACCTGCACCCCCGGCTCCACGCTCTCGACCTCAGGACCACACGCGGCCCGGGCCGCCGTCGAGCCCCGCCAGCGGCTCACGACCGAGGTCCCCGGCTCGACGTAGACGACATCGGCGTAACGGGCGAGTTCATGGGCCAGGTGATGATCGAGCATCCGCGGGCCGTACCAGTAGGTGCCCGCGCTGATCATCACCAGCGGCCGCTCATCGCTGGGCACGCCACCACTCCACCAGCCGGCGCAGCCCCTCTTCCAGGTCCACCGCGGTCTCGAAACCCAGCTCGCCACGGGCCGCCCGGGTGTCGGCCAGGCGCCGCACGACACCGTTGACCGCCCGTTCCGGGCCGTGCTCGACGTCCAGACCGCTGCCCATCACCGACAGCAGCATCTCGGCCAGCCGGCGCAGGCTGACCTCCTGGCCACTCGCGACGTTGAACGCCCGGTCGGTCACCGTCCCCGACATGGCCAGCAGATTGGCACGGGCGATGTCCTCCGTGTAGACGAAGTCCATCGTCTGCTGCCCGTCACCGAAGATCAGCGGGGCCTGGCCCTCCACGATCCGCTCCATCCACCGGATCAGTACCTCGGTGTAGAGACCGTGCACGTCCATCCGCGGCCCGTACACGTTGAAATACCGCAGCACGACGTAGTCCAGCCCCGTCATGGCGTGGAAACTCCGCAGCAGGCCCTCGTTGTAGACCTTGGCCGCGCCGTAGAGCGTGTCGTTCGCCCACGGATGGTGGTTCTCCGCGGTGGGGAACGTCTCGGCCAAGCCGTAGACCGACGCCGACGACGACGCCACCACCTTGCGCACCCCGGCGCCGGCCGCCGCCTCGATCACGTTGAACGTGCCTTCGACGAGAACCTCGTTGGCCAGCCGGGGTTCGGCCGCGCACTGAGTGATCCGCAGGGCCGCGAGGTGGAATACGCCGTTCACCTGCCTGGTGAGCCGGCCGACCAGTTCCACGTCACGGATGTCGCCCTGCACCAGCTCGACCCGATCGTCGGCCAGAGCCCGGCCCAGGTTCGCCTCCCGGCCCCGCACCAGGCTGTCCAGCACGAACACCCGGCCGCACCCGGCCGCCAGCAGCTGGTCCACGACGGTCGACCCGATCGTGCCCGCTCCTCCGGTGACCAGGAAGTCGGTCCCGGGAATCACCACCCCGCTCATCGTCCACCCTCCCGCAGCGACACCGCGGTACCACCGGTGTTCAGGCTGGCGGTGGCCGCCTCGAGGATGTCGAGCAGACGCAATCCGGACCGGCCGTCGGTGACCGGGGCCCGGCCGGTGCGGATGCACTCGGAGAACTCCGTCATCACCCCTTGCAGAGCCTCACGTTCCGGTAGAGCCGGAGCGGTCATGTCTCCTGACCGGTAGGACACCTGACGCCGGTGCCGGTCGTCAGCGTCGGCCGATCCGGTCGTGTCGGTCGTGTCGGTCAGGTCGACCCCCCGGTCGTAGACCGAGAGCCGCTGCGAGGGGTTGAGATCGTCCCAGACCAGAGTGCGCCGTGATCCACCGATCAGGGTGGTGCGCACTTTCACCGGGCTCAGCCAGTTCACGTGCGCGTGGGCGATCGCCCCGCCCGGCAGGTGCAGGGTCAGGTAACCCACGCAGGCCTGCCCGGCACCGATCGGGTCGGCCGCCTGCGCGCTCACCGCCAGAGGCCTTAACCTCTGCGGCAGAACGTGATCCAGGATCGCCAGGTCGTGCGGCGCGAGGTCCCAGAGCACATCCACGTCGGGCTGCACGAGCCCGAGGTTGATCCGTACCGAGTCGACGAACTGGATGTCACCCAGCTCCCCCGCGTGCGTGATCTCCCGGATACGCTGCACCACCGGCGTGTAGCAGTAGGTGTGGTCGCACATCAGCACCACACCCCGCCGTTCGGCGGCCTCGACCAGGCTCAGCCCCTCGGCGTAGGTCGCCGCGAGCGGCTTCTCGACCAGCACGTGCTTACCGGCCGCGATCGCCGCCGAGGCGACCGCGTGGTGACTCGCGGCCGGCGTGGCCACCGCCACGGCGTCGATCCCGGGATCGGCCAGCACGCCCTCCAGATCGGCCGAGGCGATGACCCCGGCATACCGGTAGGCCAGTTTCCGCGCCGCCGCCGGATCCCGGTCGACCACGGCCATCAGCCGCAGGGCGTCCGACTGATGGGCGTTGCGAGCCAGATTCGGTCCCCAGTAACCGGCCCCGATCACGGCGAGCCCGATCGGGCGGTCCCGCCCGTCCACCGCGACCGCGAGATCGTCCGTGCCCACGTCTGTCGTCATGTGTTTTCCCCGTCTGGTTGGCGGCGTGCGGATGTCAGGGCTTCGGCTGGAACAGCACGTCCACCCAGTAGTTCGTCGACCGGCCCGACGACGGGAAGGCGAGCGCCCCGTACGCGTACACACCGTTCGGATCCGTGGTCGTCCCGATCGGCGCCCCCAGCGGCCCCCGGGCGACCCCCATACCCGCGAAACCGTTGAGCGTGTAGGCATATCCACCGGTATCGGTGTGATAGCCGGCCACGTAGGTCCGGCCCGCCGTGACGTCGACCGGCTGGGCGAACGTCACTTCCTGCCAGCCCGCGGAGGACTCCGGACCGAACGTGGCCCGTGCCAGTTCCGCACCCGTCGCACTCCACAGCGTACCCACGTGCGTCCCGACGTTGTCCGGTCCCTTGTAGAACCGCACTCCGGTGATCCGCCCGTCCTGCTCCGGGGTGAACTTCACGCCCAGCTCGACCGCCCGGCGTTCGTCCGCACTCGCCACCGCCGGTTCCGTGCCGTCGCTCCAGAGTGAGCAGGGGCAGGCCGTTCCCGCCGCCTTCGCCGTACGGTACGACCAGGTCACGGGGTTCCGCAGGGCGTTTCCGGCGAGGTCGGAGCCGTTGATCCGGATCGTGTAGCGGGTGTCCGGTTGCAGAGCAGAGGACGGTGTCACGGTCACCGAGTTGTCGGCACCCACCGACACGGTGGAGGCCACGACGGAAGAACCCGGACCGGTGATGTCCGCCCGCACCGAACCGGCCGCCTGAGGTTCGTCGAACCAGGCTGTCAGAGAACGGTTCACCGGCACACTCACCGCACCGTCGACCGGGTCGGTGGACAGCAGCACCGGCGGTGACGAGTCGCCGCCCGCGCTGGGTGTGAACACCGGGTCGACCGCGTAGCCCGTCGCGTTGTACGAACGCGTCGGGAACCGTCCCGGAAGGGTCGAGTACAGACCGTTGTTCACGCCCGCGCGGTCGGCCGGCGCGGTGAGCGGCCCGTTCTGCCAGGCCGAGCGGAACTGGCCCGGATCGGCCGAGTAGCGGCCCTCGGGGGCGGTGTACGAGACGATGTAGGTGGTACCGGCCTGCACCGCGACCGGGAACCCGAACGACACCTGCTGCCAGCCCGAATCACTCTCCGCGCCGAACGTGGCCGAGGTCATCAGGGCCCCGCCCGACGTCCACAGGGAACCCACGTGGGTGCCCGTGTTCGCGGCCGCCTTGTAGAACCGCACTCCGTTCACGTAGCCGTTCACGGACGGCGTGAATCGCACACCGAGCTCCAGCGGCGATGCGTCGCGGGAGTCGACCGTGGACGGCACCTGATCGCCCGGGTACAGCCCGCACGGGCAGGTCTCCGTGCCCGATGTGCTGAAACTCCACTTGTACGGGGTCATCACGTTCCCGGCCGCATCCTTGGCGCCGCTGACCGTGACGGTGTACGTCCTGCCCGCCTCCAGGGGCGAGGCCGGGGTGAGGGTGGCGACCAGACCCGCGGTGTCCAGGCCGGCGGTGACACCGACCGCGGTGGAGTCGGCCTTCAGGGTCACGGTCAGCCCGGAGACGACTTTCTCCGAGAAGGTGACCCGGGGCACCGTGCCGGTGCGGACGTTGGCGGTGCCCGGCGGCGGGGTGTGCTCGGTGACCGCGGGGGCCGTGATGTCGGCGGCGTTCTCGAAGACCACGTCGACGCCGTAGTCGGCACCCCGGCCGTTGTTGTCCGGCAGGGCGTGGGCGCCGTACCGGTAGACGCCGTTGCCCCCGCTGCCGGCCGAGGAGACCGCGGTCAGAGGATCATTGACCACATCGGAGTTCAGGCCACCCGCCGTCAGGGCGTAATGACCCGCCGTGTGGTACGACGCGGTGTAGACCTGGCCGGCGGTGACCGGCACCTTGGTGTCGAACCTGACCTCCTGCCAGCCCGCCGCGCTCTCGTTCGTGAAGGTCGCGTGGGCGAGCTGCGTGCCGCTGGGCGACCACAGGGTGCCGGTGTGGGTACCTGTGTTCGTGGCACCCTTGTAAAACCGCACCCCGGTGACGTAACCGGCCTTTCCCGCCGTGAACCGGACCCCGAGCTCGACGTCCTGGTCGTCATCCGTGGCTCTGGTGGTGGGGACGTCGGTGTCCCACCAGACGCTGCACGGGCAGACCCCGGGCGTGGTCACCTGGGCAGTGCGGAAGGTGCTGGTCAGGCCGGTGAAGGCGTTCCCGGCGTCGTCGGTGCCCCCGGTGGACGAGAGAGTGTAGGTCGTGCCGCTGATCAGCGGGGCCGACGGGCTGAACACGGCCTTCTGCCGGTCGTCGCTGAGGGTGGTCGTGCCGGGCACCAGGCCGGTGTCGGACCTCAGCAGGAGCGTCAGGCTGCCGTCGGCGATCGGCTCGTCGAAGGTGATCTCGGGCTTCACGGTCATGGCCACACTGCTGGCGGTGTCCACCGGACGTTGCTGGGTCACCGTCGGTGCGGCCGTGTCGGCGGGCTTCACGATGTCGAAGACCGGCGAGACCCAGTAGCTGACGCCGCGGTAGCCCGAGGTCGGGAAACCCGGCGAGCCGGCCAGAAAGACGCCGTTCTGCGAGGCGGTGGTGGCCCGCGGGGCCGTCAGGGGGTAGGCGCCGGCGTCCTTACCCAGGAAGTACGACGCGGTGCTGGCGTACCCACCGTTCGGTGCGAAGTAGGAGGCGACGTACTCGGTGCCCGCGGTCACCGCGACCGGCACCGGGAAGACCAGGGTCTGCCAGCCGCTGTCGGTCTCGGACACGAACGTCCCGGTGGCGCGCCGGGTGCCGTTGAAGGTCCACAGCGATCCGGTGTGCACGCCGGTGTTCCCCGCCCCCTTCCAGAACCGGACGCCGGTGATGTAGCCGTCCAGCTCGGGGCGGAACCGCACCCCCAGCTCGAGAGCCCTCCGGTCGGAACCGGACTCGATCGCCGGCTTCTCACCGTCGAACATCGCGCACGGGCAGCTGACCGAAACCGGCCTCTGGGCCGGGGAGCTCTGCAGGTTCCCGCTGTCGTCGGAAGCGCGGGCCTGGACGGTGGTCGCCCCGACCCGGCCGACGATACCGTCGTACGACCACGACTCGCGGCCGGCGGCGGAGTGCCAGGTGTGCCCGCCGTCCAGCGAGACCTCCACCCCACCGACCCGGCCGCCGACGTCCGTCGCGGTACCGGTAACGGTGATCGGGGTGCCGCTGGAGAGCGCGGCCCCGGCCGCCGGTGACGTGATCACGGCGGACGCCGGGGTGGTGTCGGCCGACTTCGTGGCCCGGGTCAGGTCGCTCTGCAGGCTGCCGGGCTGGGCGCTCATGTCGGCCAGCAGGTTCACGGTGGCCTGGCGCATCCGCTGGTCGGGGGCCTCACCGTCACCGTCGTGATGCTCGTCCAGCCCCCACGACCACTGCACCGTGCCCGCCCCGAAGACCAGGGCTCCGCTGCCGGCCCGGTACAGCATCAGGTGGTGCCGGGCCGTCCCCGGTGCGGTCTGGCTGCCGTAGTCGGTGAGACGCTGTTCCACGTCGTAGGTCGAGTCCGAGAGACGCACCGCTCCCGGCGGCCGGAAACCGTTGTCCACGTCGGAGTTCCACTCGTAGCCCAAGGTCCCGGCCGGAAGCGTCGCAGTCTGCCCGGCGCCCAGTGATGCCACCGACGTGTTGCGCCACAGACGTAGCTTGCCCTCGTCGGCGGGAACCTTGATCGCCCGGGTGCCCTCGATCGCCGTGGTCATGGTGCCGGTCAGGGCGTTCTCCGGACGGCCACCGTCGGCCGGTGGGCTGAATCGCGGGTCGCGCCAGGTGCCGGTCCAGACGCCGGTGGGATCGGTCTGTGAGTCGTCGTGAGTCGACTTGTAGGTGACCAGCGTGCGGTAGGGGGTCTTCGAGGCGTCCACACCCGGTTCGTAGCGCGTCTTCCAATAGACCTCGTTACCGCTGAAGAAGGCCAGGTTCACCCCCGCATCGCGGGCCCGCTCGACGTTGGCCCGCTGGTCTCCCGACCAGTACTCGTCGTGTCCGACCGACAGGAACGTCTTGTGGTTGGTCAGCAATGATCCCAGGCGATCGGTGTCGACCCCGCTGGAGTAGCTGACGTCGTAGCCGTTGGCCTCCAGGAAGCGCACCATCGGGTACTCGCTGCCCCAGACGAAGTCACGCCCGTTCGGGGTGGAGCGCGTGTTGAAAGGACGGTTGTAGCTGACCTTGTAGGCCCGGCCGGCGGGCGCGCCCGCGTAGAGGCTGTTGCCGCCCCAGTTGTTGTAGGCCTGCCAGGTGGTGTCCGACGTCTGGAACAGCACGTCGCTGTGGCTGCTGTCATGACGGACGATGAACGGGATGTGGTTGTCGTCTCCCGTGGAGATGCGCTCGAGTCGGGCGAAATAGATTCCCGACACGGCCGTGGCCGGAACGGCCCAGCTGGCCGAGACCCCCCAGTTGCCGCAGTCGACCAGGCCGGTGCTGTCACTGTTGTTGGCGCACGAGCTGGGCTGATTGGCCTTGGAGACCGCCGCGTCGGCAGTGAGCGTGGCGATCTCCCGGGCCCCGGCGCCGCCGTAGTAACCCATCCGGTAGATCTTCATGGTGTAGTCGGACTCGGCGTGCACCTTGAACTTCACCGTTGTCCCGGCGTCCACCGAGATGTCCGTGGCGAAGCCCTCGACCGTGCTCGAGCCTTTACCGACGATCTCCCACTGCGACGAGGGATTTCCCGGCTTCGCGTTCTCGCAGACGATGGCGTTGCCCGCCGCGCAGGCATCTGCGGCCGAGCCGGCGGCCGCGGTCAGAGTCGGCATGACCACACCGGCCAGACCGATGACCAGCACGACCGCAGGCAGGCCTCTCAGCAACCGTCTCATCATTCGGCCTCTCTGCTCAGGACGGTCGAGGCCGCCTGGGGAGTGATGTCCAGGTGGCGCTCGCCGACCTGCAACCGAAGGCGGGGCAGGTGACCGGTCAGCCGGTCGAAGACCCGGACGTACTTGCGCGCCTGGGGCTGCCAGTCCATCTCGCTGACGCAGCGCTCACGGGAGTACCGGCCCATCTGGAGCCGGCGTTCCTCATCGTTCAGCAGTTCGTCGACCGCTTCGGCGAAGGCCCGGACGTCACCCGAGGGCACGTACAGCGAGCCCGCCCCGGCGGAGATCCGTGACTCGGCCAGGTCGAAGGAGACGATGGGCAGGCCGAAGGCCATGTACTCCATCGTCTTGTTGTGCGTGGAGATGTCGTTCAGAGGCGTCTTCAGGTCGGGTGACACGCCGATGTCCGCCGTGGAGAGATAGTCCGCGATCATCCTCAGATCGGCCCGGCCGGTGAAGGTGACCACCCCCGCGACACCGAGTTCGACGGCCTTCACCTTCAGGCCGTCCAGACAGTCACCGAAACCCATCAGCACCAGGTGCACGTCTCGGCGGCCCAGGTCGACCGTCAGCACACGCATGACCTGGAGCAGGACGTCGACGTTGTCCTGCGGGCCCATGATGCCGATGTAGGCCAGTAGATGATCAGCACCGCAGCGCAATTCGGTGCTCTCCGGAACGGGCCGCATGATCGAGGTGTCTGGCCCACTGCGCACCACGGTGACGTCGGCGGAACCGAGTTTGCTGCGCTCCAGCGCAATCCGCCGGTACGACTCGTTCGTGGTGATCACGTGCCGGGCGGTCCGGTAGGTCATCCACTCCAGCCAATAGAGGATCGCCAGCTGGATCCGGCCCGAGACCGACGTCGGGTCGCCGAACCGGGAACGGAAGAGTTCCGGGTTCAGATCGTGGTGATCGAAGACGTAGATCACGCCGAACAGACGCCACAACCGGCCGAGCAGCCAGTACGTGTCCGGCGGATTGCACGCCTGCAGCACCGTGAATCGGTGACACCGGTACACCTTGACCGAGATCATCGCCGTGCGCAGCCAGCAGTACACGAACTCGAGGATATAGCTCAGCAGCCCGGTGGTAGCCGGGGCCGCCCGGTACTTATACAGAGCCACCCCGTCAAGCATTTCAAAGCTTCTGTCGCCCGGGCTCTTCGGACAGATGACCGAGACCTCGTACTGCGCGTCGCGCAGGGCCTGGCACTCCATCCACACTCTGCGGTCGAGCGGCACGGGCAGGTTCTGAACAATGATGACAACACTCTGGCGACGCATCGACGTTCCCCCCAACAGTCGAAAACGATTCTATTCCGCGAGGTTCACACTCAGCTCTTCTCTTTCCGCACGACGTACATCAAAGCCCCTGCCCTCAAACAATCAATCATTCGATGCCCGCGTGCGGCCCGATCTCGAAAGCTCATGCCAACAGCGGAGTTTATTTCCGGGCCGAATGCTTATCTCCTGTATCGTTCAGCCACTCAGTCACATACTGGCCCTCAGTGCGCAGCTGCACGAACCACAGCGGGGGACGAGGCATTACGGATCAGCAGTTTCGGTGACCCGCTATTCCGCACGGACGCTTTCCACACGTCGACCTCTCCCGAGTCACCGCGAGGGACCCCGTAAAGGACGTGGTCGTTGTCGAGCCAGGCGACCTGATCGTCGATACTGCGTGTTTCGGGCAGCGCCCGTTCGGATCCGTCGGTCAGGTCGAGCACGTGGTAACGCCAGCGCCGGGGCGATCCGTTCCGCTTCTTGTACACCAGGGTGGTTCCGTCCGGCGACAGGGACGGGCACTCCGCATCGCGACCGACCGACGTGAGGGTGCGCCGTTCCAGGTCTCCCCGGACCAGCCAGGTCGATCCGCCGGTGGCCGCGGTGGCGTAGAACGTCCGGGGACGCGGGCCCGGCCCGAAGGTCACGCCCCAGATGTTCAGGTCGCTCGCGGTGACCACCCGCCCGTCCACCGTTGTCCGGAAGGTCTTCTCCAGATCCTCGATCGGGTGCGCACCGGCCGTCTCCAGCACCGTCGTCTCGGTGGAGAAGGCAAGCGAGGCGTAGCTGTGCCCGCTGACGAACGTGGTGATCGCGCCCAGGGATCCGTCGGACGACATCCGGACCCGGCTGGGAATGCCCGAGATCGGCACGGTCAGCCGAGGAACCAGCCGCCCACTGAGCAGTTGGGCCCGGTAGGTCGTGACCGCTCCCCGGTTTGCCGAGAGACAGATCCCGGTCGTGGCGGAGGCGTACACCCGGTCGCACGACAGGGACGAGACCGATCGTTTTCCGGTGGGACGGCCGAGCGGAACCGCCGCCAGAAGACCATAGGTCGGGCCGGGTGACGTACTGCGGAACACGATGTGGGGCCGGTCCAGAACCTTCCCCAGGTCAAGTCCTCTGTCCAGCGCCGACATCCGGGTCGGTCTGCGCGACTCGTGCTCGGTCTCGACCGCTTTCGTCAGCGAGACGGCACTCAGCCCGGCGGCCGCGAGCACCACCACGGCGAGACCGATCATCCTGGCTCTGCGGCGCATCAGCGCCCCGGGGCGACGACGCCCCGCAGCAGGACGGTGGCCGTCCCGATGGCGGCGACGAGACCGACGGCGAATCCGGCGACAGCCGAGGGCTCTCCGAAAGCCCCCCAGAGCCAGCCGAACAGTGCGGCGGACAGCAGGGCGCCCACGGCCGTCGCGGTCTGGGCCCCGGCGATCCCGGTACCGCGCAGATCGGCCGGTACGAGTCCGGCCGTGAGCGCTGCCAGTACGCCGTCGGTGGCCGCGTAGTAGAGGCCTACCAGCAGCAGCACCGCCACGAGCAAGGCCGGGCCCGGAGCCGCGAACAGGAGCACCAGGTATGCGGCGACAGCCAGAACATGCCCTCCGACGAAAACTTGCCGGCGTCCGACCCGGTCGGCGATCCGACCGACGGGAATCGCGAACACCAAGTAGGAAACGGCGGTTCCGAGGTAGAGCAGAGGAAAGGCAGCCGGATCCAGATCGACCCGCCGCTCGATCGACAGGTAGAGGAACCCGTCGCTGACGGTGGCGAGCGACAGCAGTCCTCCGGCGGCCAGAACACGACGATAGCGGCGATCGGCCGCCAGGGAGCCCGCCTCGATCAGCGTACGCCGTGCCCGTGACGAACCGGTCGATCGCACGTCCAGCACGCGCCGCTCCGGAACGAACAACGCCAGCACGGCCACACCGATCGCAGCCAGCGAGAAGCTCAGCACGAAAATGAACGAATACCCGTGCACGAGCATGGCTAGAACACCGAAGGCAATCAGCGGACCACCCAGCGCCCCGGCCGTGTCCATGGCCCGGTGAACGCCAAAAGCGCGCCCGAGGTCCTGGGTCTCGGCCGAATTGGCGATCATCGCGTCCCGAGGCGCGGTTCTCAGTCCTTTGCCGCTGCGATCGAGCGCGACCAGTCCGGTGACGGCGGCGAATCCACCCGCCGGCAGGAACAGCAGCTTGGTGACGCAGGAGACCCCGTACCCCACCAGAGCAACCCGCTTCGGCCTCCGCGTGACGTCGGCCAGGAGCCCTCCCGCGATCCGGACGACCGCGGTGATGCCCGTGTAAACACCGTCGACGAGCCCGTACTGCATGGCGGTGAGCCCCAGTTCGAGGGTCAGATACATCGGGAGCACCGCGAGCACCATCTCCGAGGAGAGGTCGGTGAAGAAGCTGACCACCCCGAGGGTGACCACGATCCGGGACACCCGCCGCCGGCCGGCCCCCCGCTCCTCGTCGGTGATCGCCCTTCCGGACGGCAGGATCTCGCGAAGTGTCGTGTACATTTATTGTTCCCCCCATCGAACTTCCGTCAGCTCACACTTTGCAGGCGCTCCCCCACCTCGGTGAAGGCGTCTCCGGTGACGGGGCAGACCCATCGGCCTTCCTGCTGCTCGAGGCGCCGGCCGGCCCGGCCGACCCACCCGATCCGACGGGCCGGAACACCGGCGACCAGCGCGTGATCGGGCACGTCCCGGGTCACCACGGAACCGGCGGCCACCAGGGCCCAGCGACCGATCGTCACCGGGGCCACGCAGACCGATCGGGCACCGATCGCGGCCCCCTCCCGCACCGTCACCGCCACCGCTTCCCAGTCGTCACCGGACTTGATCTCACCCGTGGGAGTGACCGCGCGCGGATACTGGTCATTGGTGAGAACAACCGACGGACCGATGAAAACACCGTCCTCAACAACGGCCGGCTCGTACACCAGTGCATAATTCTGAATCTTGCACCGATTTCCCAGGATCACCCCAGGCCCCACGTAAGCCCCGCGACCGATCACGCACTGCTCACCGAGCACGGCATTCTCCCGGATCTGCGCGAGATGCCATACCGATGAGCCCTTTCCGATCACGGCCAAATCGTCGATGTCAGCGCTGGCCTCAATGCCCATGTTCTGAACCTAATGCGGATCCCCGTCGTTGTTCCCGCCATGAAAGAGTCTGAACCAATCAGCCGGTTCGACCCCCCGGACCGATCAGATGAGGCCAGACACAGGCGTCACAGGCACTATCCCCACCCCGGAGCTGCCCCTGTTGTCTGAGGGGCACGAGTAACCATCCAAGGGTGGCTCCACCGTGTCTACGCCCAAGTATGTTGTCGTGAGTCAGGTCTGGAGCCAGTAGGCGATGTCCATGGCAGTGAGAGCTATTTCTGTGGACGTTCGGGGGAACATCGTGTCCAGCCGGATGAGCGGCCTGGTGCGGACCAGGCCGCCGACCCGGTGTCAGTTCTTTTTCAGGGCAGCCTTGACCGTGAGCGGCTGCCACCAGGCGCGAGACGCCCGATACCACTCGACGGTCTCGGCCAGACCGACATCGAACCGCTTCAGCGGCCGGTAACCGAGCTCACGGCTGATCTTCGTGATGTTCACCGAGTAGCGCAGGTCATGACCTTTCCGGTCCGGCACCCGCTCGACCTGGTCCCAGCCCGCCCCACAGGCGTCGAGAAGAAGTCCGGTGAGCTCACGATTGGTCAGCTCTGTACCACCACCGATGTTGTACGTCTCACCGCCCCGGCCCCGCGCGGCCACCAGCGCGATGCCCCGGCAGTGGTCGTCGACGTGCAGCCAGTCCCGGACGTTCGACCCGTCGCCGTACAGCGGAATCTTGCGACTGTCGATGAGATTCGTGACGAACAGCGGGATGACCTTCTCCGGGAACTGATAGGGCCCGTAGTTGTTCGAGCACCGGGTGATCAGAACGTCCAGGCCGTGCGTGCGGGCGTAAGAGCGGGCCATCAGGTCGCTGCCGGCCTTGCTCGCGCTGTAGGGGGAGTTGGGTTCGAGAGGACTCTCCTCGGTCCAGGAACCCCTCTCGATGGACCCGTACACCTCGTCGGTGGAGACATGCACGAAGCGGATGCCGGGCCGCCCCACGCTCAGCGCGGAGTCCAGGAGCGTTTGCGTGCCGAGGACATTGGTGGTGACGAAGTCGGCGGCGCCGGTGATGGAACGGTCTACGTGAGATTCCGCGGCAAAGTGCACGACCAGGTCCGTGGACGACATCAGGCCATCGACCAGCGCGCGGTCGATGATGTCGCCGACCACCACGTCGAATGATGGACGACGGGCCACGGAGACGAGATTCTCCAGGTTCCCGGCGTACGTGAGTTTGTCCAGGACGGTCACACCGGCCCCAGCGAACTCGGGGTATATACCCGCCATCAGGGAACGCACGAAGTGCGAACCGATAAATCCAGCCCCACCGGTTACGAGAATGCGCATGCCATCTACCCTCTCGACACCAGAACCGGGGTGATCACCGTAGCGAGGGCCGGCGCCCTACGGGGCAGTTGCGCGAACTCTCGGTACAATAGCGGATCTTCCACCGCGTCACTCCGTGGCCGTCGCCGTGAAAATACCCTCAGTGCATGGCCTGCCCGACGAAACCTCTGGAGCCCTTCGCATGAAGGTGAACGAACTCGCCGTCCCGGACGCCTATGCGCTTCACCCACAGCAGTTCCAGGATTCCCGCGGCACGTTCATGGAGTGGTACCGCCATGAAGCGCTGACCGAAGTCATCGGCCACCGTTTCGAGCTCGCCCAGGCCAACTGCTCGGTTTCCCGGCGGGGCACACTCCGCGGGCTCCACTACGCGGACGTGCCACCCGGCCAGGCCAAGTACGTGACGTGCGTGCGGGGCGCCGTCCTCGATGTGGTCGTCGATATTCGCTGTGGATCACCGGCATTCGGCCAGTGGGACGCCGTGCGCCTCGACGACGTCGATCACGAGGCCGTGTACGTCGGGGAAGGTCTCGCTCACTCGTTCGTCGCGCTCACGGAAGGGGCCACGGTGATGTACCTGTCCAGCACGGTCTACAACCCCACTCGTGAGCGCGGTGTCTGCCCCGTCGACCCGGCGCTCGGCATCGCCTGGCCCAGCGATGTCCCGATTCTGCTCTCGGACAAGGACCGCGACGCGCCGACCCTGGCCCAGGCGGAGGAGGCCGGTCTCCTCCCGGACTACGCCGAATGCCGCCGTCACCTGGACTCGCTCGCATCGGTCCGGGTGTAGGCCCGTGCGCGGCATCATTCTCGCCGGTGGCTCCGGGACCCGGCTCTACCCGATCACGCAGGGCATCAGCAAGCAGCTGATGCCGATCTACGACAAGCCGATGATCTATTACCCGCTCTCCACACTGATGATGGCGGGGATCCGGGAAGTTCTCGTCATCACCACCCCGGAAGACCATGAGCCCTTTCAGCGACTGCTCGGGGACGGGCGCAGGCTGGGCATGCGCCTCGACTACGCCGTCCAGCCCCGTCCCGAAGGGCTGGCCCAGGCGTTCCTGATCGGCGCCGATTTCATCGGCGACCAGCCCGTCGCCCTGGTACTCGGCGACAACATCTTCTACGGAGTCGGTCTGGGCACCGCTCTCCGCCAGAACGTGCGCGTGCGCGGGGGCCACATCTTCGCCTATCAGGTCGCCAACCCCGGTGCCTACGGCGTGGTCGAGTTCGACGGGCGGGGCACAGCGCTCTCCATCGAGGAGAAGCCGCAGGTCCCCAAGAGCAATTACGCGGTGCCGGGCCTCTACTTCTATGACAACGAGGTCGTTTCCATCGCCCGCGGCATCGAGCCGAGCGCCCGGGGCGAACTGGAGATCACCGCGATCAACGACCATTACCTGAAGCGTGGCCGGCTCGCGGTGACGGTACTCGAACGGGGCACCGCCTGGCTCGACACCGGCACGGTCGACTCGATGATGGACGCGGGTCAGTTCGTCCAGGTGGTCGAGGCCCGTCAGGGGCAAAAGATCGGCTGCATCGAAGAAGTCGCTCACGGCAATGGCTGGATCGACGACCGGGAACTGGAGTGTCTGATCGAGCCCCTGGAGAAGTCCGGCTACGGCAACTATCTACGAGGCCTCCTCGGGCGGTCCCCACAGCAGGTGATCACGATGCCGAAGGAGCTGATCCCGTGAGCGCCCCCCGTCGGTGGTGGGTGACCGGGGCCTCCGGCATGCTGGGTCGTGACGTCCAGGTCGCTCTGGCCGGCCGGCCGATGCTGCCCCTTGATCGCGAGGCGCTCGACATCACGGATCCGGCTGCGGTCTCCGCCGCTCTTTCTTCCCTCGCCCCCGGCGACGTGGTGGTGAACTGCGCCGCCCACACCGCTGTGGACGACGCGGAGTCCAACGAGGCAGCCGCTTTCGCCGTCAACGCCGTTGGCCCCCAGAACCTGGCCCGGGCCTGCGCCACGGCAGGCGCGCACCTGGTCCACATCTCGACCGACTACGTCTTCTCAGGAGACGGCACCGAGCCGCACACCACGGACGAGCCGGTGGCCCCCCGCACCGCTTACGGACGCTCCAAGGCGGCCGGCGAGTGGGCGGTACGGGCCGAACTTCCTTGTCGGCACTGGATTCTGAGAACCGCCTGGCTGTACGGCCGGCACGGTGCGTCGTTCGTCCGCACCATGGCGAAGCTCGAAGCCACCCGAGAGTTCGTGGACGTAGTAGACGACCAGCACGGCCAGCCGACCTGGACCCAGGATCTGGCCCAGCGCATCGTCGAGACGGTCGAAAGCAACGCCCCGGCCGGCACGTACCACGCCTGCGCCTCGGGCCGAACCACCTGGCACGGTCTCGCAACCGAAGTCTTCAGACTCAAGAACGCCGACCCCTCACGCGTCCGGACCACGACATCAGCGGCTTTCCAGCGACCAGCACCACGCCCCGCCTTCTCCGTGCTGGACCTGACGGCCTGGGAGAAGGCCGGTCTGGAACCCATGCGGGATTGGCGGGCTGCCCTCGACGAGGCGGTGCGAGTGGGTGGGGTGCTCGACTGACAGCCGTTAGCTGCGAGCCCGGTCAGCGCCTCACCGACAGCCTTGGTGGGTAGCAGGAAGTGACCGGCGAAGGCCTCGGCTCGCCGCTCGGGGTACTGACCCGCCATTCCTGTCGCTCCGGTCTTCTTCCATGACCTCCCTGGAGTCGAGCACAGCGCTGTCGACGGAACGGGCCCTGCACCGGCTGTTCAACTCCACCGAATTACCCACCCTCATGATCGTCCAGACATCCACAGCTGACACCCCACGCCCCACCCTGACCACCAAATCTCAATCGCACCGCCACGAGGTCACTCACATCGAGTAATCTCACCACCACGAAGCGTTGAGATCCGGACATTGCTCCCGGGCCACGCCGAGTGCGTCGACCGCCCATGACGGCCGGTCGCCGGAGCTGTCGATCACTGACGACGTCCGCGGATGGACCGACCCGGTGTGGACCTGCAGGAGCATCTGCTCACCCAGACGACATCGCGCGGAGGAATTCTCATGGCGGCCCGTGGCGAACCCGGCAACTCCTGATATGCGCATCCTTCACGTCGTCACACTGGTAGACGACCGCTCCTCGTACGGCGGGCCACTGACCGTCGCGGTGAACCAGTGTGCGGAGCTGCGCCGGCGGGGACATGACGCCCGTATCGTGGCCGGCTGGCGGGGAGACGGTGTCACCCCTGAATCCATCGAGGGTGTGCCCGCGCACCTCTTCCCTGTTCACAACGCCATCCCCGGCATGCGCTTCTCGGGGCTGGTCTCGCCGGCCATGGTCCGCTGGCTCCTTCGCAACGGTCGTGACTTCGACGTGGCCCACCTGCATCTGGCGCGTGATCTGGTCCCTCTCCTGGCCGCCCTCGTGCTGATGCGCTTCAAGGTTCCGTACACCACGCAGACCCACGGCATGATCACGCCCGATGCGCGAATTCAGGCGCGCACCATTGACCGCCTGCTCACGCTGCCCGTCCTCAAACGAGCCACCTCGCGGTTCGTTCTCACCGACCTGGAGATGAAGGCACTCAAAGCGCTTCTGGGGAACCAGTCCGTCACGGTTCAGCTGCCCAACGGCATTGCCCTGAGCGAGCATCGGCCGCGGCCCACCGAGCGGCTGAACGTCCTCTTCATGGCCCGCCTTCACCCTCGTAAGCGAGTGATGGACTTCGCCGAAGCAGCGCGGGCCCTGCTCGCCCAGGGCATTGACGCCCGGTTCAGCATCATCGGCCCCGACGACGGTGAGCTCGAACGCCTCCTCACGTTCATCCGCTCGAACCCCGAGGTAGAGGGTTCCCTGGTGTACGAAGGCGCTCTCTCACACGCTGAGGCCGTCAAAAGACTCTCCGAAGCATCGGTCTTCGCTCTGCCTTCCGTCGACGAGCCCTTCCCCATGACGCTCCTCGAAGCACTGGCCGCGGGCGTTCCGTCCATCTGCACCGTCAGTTGCGGCGTAGCCGATCTCCTGGCTACCGATGACGCCGCGCTGGTCATCGAGCCGGGAGCCGATCAGCTCACCGCCGCGCTGGGGCTGTTGTTGAGCGACCCCCGACGCCGCGCCGAAATGGCCGAGACCGCAAGGCATACCGCCACCAAGCGATTCTCCATGCAGACCGTCGGCACCCAACTGCTCGAATCCTACGAACTCCGAACGGAAGGTCTCGCCAGTGGCGGGTAGTCAGCGGGGCCGCGTGCTCTGGATCAGCAACGTTCCCACGCCGTACCGCGCTCCCCTGTGGTCGGCCATCTCCGAGTCCCACGACCTCACCGTTGCTCTCATGGCCCGGAGCGAACCCAACCGCACCTGGGACATCGACCTCACCGAGGCCCCTCACTCCACTGTCTTCCTCCAGGCCAAGGCACTCACGACGTCCGGTGACTCCGTCATCTACGCACCGTCCCTCCAGCTGCTCAAGATGATCAACGAGCGCCCACGGGCCATCGTCATCGACGGCTGGGAGTCCCCGGCCTACATGGCGGCCCGCTGGTGGGCCCGAGTCCGCCGGGTACCCGTCATCGCCTCCTACCGAAGCACCCTGGCAACGCGTCGGTACACCACCGGCCCGGTCCCCCTGGCTCGTCGATGGTTCTTCCAGGGTGCCGACCTCGTACTCACCGCCGGCAGTGCCTCCACCCGCTCCGTCCAGGAGATCGGCGTCCCCCGGGCAAAGATCGTCGAGGGCTTCAACACGGTCGACGTCGCCCGGTTCGCAGAAGCGGTCAACCTGCGCCCCGATTTCGCCCCGACGTCCGGCCATCACTACCTCTACGTCGGTCAGCTCATTCCCCGCAAGAACGTCGACAGCCTGGTTCACGCCTTCGAGGCCGTACGGCAGCCGCACGACACACTCACCCTGGTCGGTGACGGCCCCGAGGAAGACCGCTTGAAGACGCTCGCCAGCCACCTTGACCTGGACTCGGCGGTCAGGTTCACCGGATCGCTGGACGGCGGAGACCTGGTCAGGGCCTACGCCTCAGCGAACACGCTCGTGCTTCCCAGCAAGGAAGAGGTCTGGGGCCTCGTCGTCAACGAAGGGCTGGCAGCCGGCCTGCAGGTCGTCGTCTCCAACGCCTGCGGCGTGACTCCCTCCATCCAGCACATGCCCGGCGTGATCTCCAGCGAACCCGAACCGCAGCAACTGGCGATCGCGCTGCGACAGAGCAAAGACGACTGGACCGGTCCTTTGCTCGACCACCCGGTCACCCGCCACACTCCACATGAGCTCGCCGCCGTCGTCATGAAGGCCGTCGAACAGGTGGCTCCAGTCCGATGAGCACCGTCGCAGCCATCGCGTTCACCCCGGCTCCGGCCTCGGACAGCCCCAATCTCCGCTCAGCGAATGATGATTCCCTCAGGACCTTTCATGGCCTGATCGATCTGTGCTTCTCCTCGCTGCGTCGCTGGAATCCAGAACTCACCGTCGTGCTGGTAACCACCACGTCACCGGGCGAAGAGATGGAACGGCGGCTGGCCGAGCTCGATGCCCGAGTCCTGCTGACCCAGTTCAACCACCAGCCTCCGGCCGGCTTTTTCCATTCGTTCAATGCGTCATTGTTCTCCATCGACGCGCTCGCCTGTCTGGCCGCGGCCTACCCGGCAGCAGAAGACCGGATCCTCCTGCTCGATCCCGACGTCATCTGCACCGGAAGCCTGAAGCCTGTCGCCGAAGCCATTCCGACAGACGGCTTCCTCGCCTACGACACCGAGTACGACCTCGACTACGTATGCCAGGGGCTCTCGGCCGTCACGGCCGGCGAACTGCACCGCCAACTCGACCTGGCGCACACGCAGGCACCGCGACACTACGGCGGCGAACTCTACGGATTTACGTCCTCGACCTGGGATGCCATCGCACCGCGGGTCGAAGAAGCCTGGCAGTTCAGTCTGGACCAGTGGACGAAGAACCTCCCTCGGTTCGTCACCGAGGAGCAACTCATGAACTTCGCCCTGCGCTACACCCGCGTCGAGCAGGCATCGCCGTACATCCGGCGGATCTGGACCGCGCCGACGCACCGCACCGTGCTGCCCGGCGACCTGACACTCCCCCTGTGGCACCTGCCCGCCGAGAAGCACCGGGGACTGGCCCGGATGCTGCCGGCTTCCCGAGACCCACAATCCTGGTTCTGGGGATCAGAACACCCCGCCTGGCGAGACACCGCAGCAGCTCACTTCGGGATTCCACGCAGAGATCCCAAGAGGCTTTTGTGGGATCTCACGGGAGCGGCTGTCCGCCGGACGCAGGCACTCGTCAGCACCCGAGGCGCCGCCCAGTAACACCTGCCGGGGAGGCTGGTTCACCCAGCCTCCCCTCACGGAATGTTAGTGGCGCGACGGCTTCAGCGTGGGGACGGTAGTTGCTGGGACTGGTCCCGAGCCCCAGGTTGGACGTCCAGAACGCTGCGGGTGACGAACAACGAGAACAGGATCACCGCAGCAAAACTCGCGATAGCCTGAAGTAGCGAGCCCCGCAGGATGATCAGCATGGTGAAGGGCAAAATTGTTCCGGCGACCCCGACTTCGGGCAATCGAACACGCAAGTTATCTTGGCGCTTCAGCACCCACCCCAAGAGCGCCATGCCCAGAGCAAGCGCGGCCCACTTGCCGTTGATGTACAGCTCTGACCACAGCGGAGCAGAAAGATTCTTGAAGCCATAACCACGGTCAGCGGCTAAGACTACCCCAGTGTCATCAGCCTTTTCTGGCCAGATGCTCCGCGGCACCCAGAAGAGGACAACTCCAAGGGCTTGATTTCCATAAGTCACTCCGTGATTGTCCACATAGTTGACGCTATTAGTCACCTGAGCGTATCCGTCGAAGTCGCCCTTCGTCATCGCCTCAATAGGATTTCCTTTACCGAAGGCCGATTGCCCCTCAGCACCGTGCCTGAAGTAGTCAGCATACGGAAAGATCAGAGACATCCCGATAAGCACTGTTATCGCGCTGATTCTAAAGCGTTTGCTGGTGCCGAATCCGCCAAGCATCGCAATCAAACTGAGCAAAACCGATCCAAAGGCGATCCGCGCACCGCTGACAGGGTTGACGACTAACATGAGGGTCACGATCTGCGCAGCAATCAAAAGTTTGAGCGAACCTTTTGGCTCACGTTTATAAACGATGAGGAGAGCAGCGGTACTCACGAGAAGCGGAGTCGTTGCCAAGGCGCTAACTATCGACCCGACAGCCGGATTCGGCCACAGCAGACTCCTCGCAACCGAATACGTGCTTCTATCGGAAAAGAGGGCCGGTCCGACGGCGTGGATGTACCACAGCGTGTACACGAGCGAGAAGAAAGAGAGCTTCATCGCAGCGTTTGCGTCAACTATACGCACACGCGAAGCACCGGTTTCACCCGAAGGCCGCGAAACCAACGCTCCAACCATAAATGCCAGCACCCCAATAACGATGACCGCAGCGCTCCGACCACCAATCTGGGTCAGCATTCCCGGGGTCGTTTCTGGGTACGCGTTCATCCTGATCTGCACCATGGGCGCCAGCCCCAGGAAAAGATATACGAAAAGCCAAAAAGTCAGCTCGTAAAGCCTCGGGGCACCCACCGCAACCAGCACAGAATACCGAAGGGCCGCCAGCACGCTGAGAGCAAGGAACCATTTCCAAGGGCCGGTTGAGGAATCCGTCCATGAAGTGATCGCGGCGGGAGCAAGCACACCGATGACGAGGAACAGTCCGACGCCGGCGAAGACCCCGCCAGGCGAATATGTCTCTCGTCTGCTGACATTCGCTTCTATTACGTAGCTAGACGCTGACAAGGAGATCCATCCACTTCTCACCAATCACGGCCAGATCCCGTTCTCTAGTGAAGTACTCAAGCCCACGCTGCCCCATCTGAAGACGATCGGCCTCGTTATTCGACAGCTCATGGAGGCAGGCGACGAATCCCCGCAAATCATCAGTAGCGACGACGTAGCCAGACCGTGCGGCCGTGACATCCATGGCAGCCTGACCGTATTCTGCGCCAAGGTAAAGGCACGGCTTTCCCACGGCCATGGCCGTATATGTCTTGGACGGGACACACGTCCCAGTCGCGCGTTCGTCCAAGATGGCCAGATGCACGTCTGCAGACGATAGTACTGTCAAAAAGTCAAACTTATCGACACTCGCCTGGACATCGATATTGGTCAGCTTGCGTTCCGCAGCAGACTGCTTGAGCCAGTCGACCGACGGCCCGTTGCCTACAACACTGAAGGTGATCCCTGAGTCGGCACGTAACTCCTCTGCCGCGGCGAGAATCAGGTTCATGGGCTGTCGGTAGGTCGCATGTCCGTGGTACATGACCACCAGCTTGTCACCAGTTCCGAGCGCTTGACGGATCCCTCCTGCTTCCACCGGATGGATACGGGAGCTGTCTTGCCAGATCGGGATGACCTCGACGCGAGCACATGATTCAACGCTCTGAACAATAGTTTTCATACACTCGCCGAGAACGACGACCGCGTCCGAACTGCGCCAGGTGAACCGGTCAAGTTCGCGACGGATTCGATTGATCACGGCGGACCGAAGTCCACCATGGTGGAGCGAAAGATACTGGATGGATTGCAGATCCATCAGATACGTGTAGTGCTTAACCTTCCGGCGCCAGCGGACGGGCACCGCGGCAAGCCCTAGGGCTGTCGGGTCCTCCAGCGTTACTACGCTGTCACCACGCTGGGCGTTGTTCCAGAGATACAGCGCAGCCTTAACTAGGAAGGTAGCCCGGTCCATGCTGGTGTAGCGGCCGCTGTCCGACCCGGGCCCAAGAGGTACCACCGTTCCTGGACCGGCGAGGTCGAGCATGCCGAACTGGCCAGGCCCTGTCCATGAGATGATCTTGACGTCCTGTCCAGCCCGCTGGATAGCCAGAGCAAGTTCCAGCATGGAACGGGAGACTGCGTCCGATCCCGGCCTAAATGCCCCTCGGACAAGAAAGATCGAGCCTCTGGCTGCCGTTCCTGCACGAGTGTCGGTCATCGCGGTTCTCCCTGCTGTGGCCGGATTTCAGACCCATGTCGATGCATACGCTGTACCGTCGTTCCGAGCAATGTCCGGGAAAAATTCTGCGACCGTTCTTCCCATCCTCCTCGGGATTCTCCGCCCGGCAGCAGGTCACGGTCGAAGAATGGAGCTGCTACTTCATCGACAGTGAGATTCTCAATCGTCAGGCAATTCATATCGAGCGATGATGATGCCTCTACGACGCTTCGGGCTCCGCCGACGATCGTGAAAGTCCCTGCTGCCCAGCACTTGAGCAGAACTCCGCTAGAACCTTCGTTACGGTGAAGCACTGGCACGACATCCGCACAGGCGACCCATGTGTCGAATTCCTGGTCGGTCAGGAACCCTGGCCGGAAGACAACCCGCTCAGGGTGCGATGCGGATAAGCCCATGAGCTCAGACCTGATCTTTTCGGTGGCCGGCTTCCCCAAGACCACGAGCCCCCAACCTGCCTGCCCGACATCTGAACGCCCCATTGCCATCGCCAGGAGGTCGATACACTTGCGTTCGCTAGCCTCCCCCAGCACCACGACCCACCTGCGCTCGACGTCCAAACCGTTCTGCGTGAGCCAGTCCTCACGAGAGATGTTTGCCGGGTCGAACTGCACGGGGTCTTCCACATCGTTGTCCCGCTGCTTGACCGCCACCAGCCGGTAGACCCGCAGTTCCGGATGCAAGGCGCCGAGAAGCGCGAGTAGCAGACGCTTGAATGAATGCCGGGCCTTCGATTGCCAACTCGCATCCGGTGACGGACGCATCAGTAAGAGCGAACCAGAGACTTTTCGGCGATCGAAGACACGAAGAGCCACTAGGGCTGGTAGCCAACCATCGGCATCAGGAATGACCAGTTCGTCACCGGCCAGAGAAGCTTCCTTCAGCATCTCGCGATGGCTCTGTTCAGTTGTCAGAAGCCGCCACGATCCGTCGATCGTACGGCCCGCAAGGTGCTCGTCCCAAGCCGGTTGCTGGATCGCCCGAGGTCGCGTCACCAAGATGCCGCTGCCCACCGCCGGACCAGAAGCTGAAATCTGTTCCAGCAGAAGGGCTACATACCAGAACCGGTGCCCAGAAGAGTTCGGCTCCAGGATTCGCCAGATCTTGCGGCGCCCAGAACCCTCAGATTTTGTTGAGCTACCGGAACGCGCTCTTAAGCTCATCGGACGGACTCGTGCATCCTCGGCGGAACCTGCCGCTCGGATCGCAGGAGCGTACGTACCTCTCGGATCAGCAACCCGGCGAGCATGGTCTGTGTGACGAGGATGGCTGCTCCACTTCCGACCGCTCCAAAAAGAACACTTCCTACACAGATCGCGGCCAGTTGCAGGACGACCGCCGCCACGATGTTTCGGGCGGCCCGCCCTTCAGCACCACGCGCTTGCAAGAGCGTCAGTGCAATCTGACTTGCTCCTGCCGGGATCGTTGCCAGCGCCACCAGGCTGAGGACCGACGCCGAGCCGGCGAAAGCAGATCCCAGGAGGAGTTCGACGACCCACGGGCTGGCGATTGCCGTGATGAGGGCAGCGATACACGACAGTGCCGGTGCCCATAGCCCGTGAGTCAGTTCCCTCAACGCAAGAGAAGTCGTTCGTGCTGCGGCTAACCGCGGCAGTGCGGCCTGTGACAGAGCAGCAACAACCAGATTGAAGGGCGCAACCCACTTTGATACTGCACCGAACTGACCAGCTGCGGCTGGTCCTGCCAGCCAGGCGATGGCCGTGGCATCAACGGTCTGGACGCTTGTCACCGAGGAGGTCAGACCGAAACCCAGTGATCCGCGATAAGGGTGGACCCAACGCAACCGGCGCGTTCCCGACTCCGAGAGCAGAGCTACTCCGATGTAGGCAGACACCAGCCACGGTCCGACACTGAGTGCGGCTAACAGCGTGAGCACAGCGGTTCGCTGTCCGGTCAGAAGCGTCGCACCAACGATGGCTAGTCCGACTAGTTTGTCAGAAGCACCAAGCCAGGAGGCCAGCCGAACGCGGCGCCGCCCCCGCATGATGCCCTGTAGCCCAGTCGAAAGACTCATCCCCGCAACGAGAATGGCAACCATGAAAGCCTCGGCCCCGGTCACCTGTTCGATGAGATCCAGAACAATGGCCAGACCAGCTCCAGCACCCGTCATGACCAAGGATCGACTAAGCACGCCGTGGAAGGCATCCGCCAGAGTGATTTTCTGGGCGGCGATCTCTCGTGTCACGAGGTTACTCGTACCGAACTCCGCCAGTCCCACCAGGCTGAGGACTAAGCCGGAGATAGCAATGGCGCTACCGAAATCCTCAGGCCCAACGGACCGGGCCAATAGCAAGTAGGAGCCTGCGGCAGCTGCCTGCGAAACCACTGAGGCCAAGAGGATGAAGACCGTATCCCCAGCAACACCTGACTTCGTGACCGCCTTCATCTGACGGACAATCTGTATTGTCTGTCCAGTCACAGGGTCACGGAGTAGCGCATATATGGGAGTCGGATCAGTTCGTGCATCGAGCGTTTCACTCTGCCGGCCAACGAGCCATAGTCGATATCCATCGAACCGGACGATCCGATAAACCGGGGAAGCCTCGGCATACTGACAAACGTACTGCCCGCACCGATCGCCGTCATGGTGCGCCTTGCAAAAACGTGTTCGAGCATGATGCCGTTAGGCTCATCAACGTCCGCTTCCATGCCCATGTAGTGGGCCAGCCACTCTTCCACGGGCATAGCGAAGAACCGGGTGTCGCTCATGTGAAGCCGATTCGAGATGGCCGCGCTGATTCCCTGGTTCCTGTCCGGCGGGACCGCTTGATTGACATTAGCTACGAACAGGCGGCCGGTCACCTTGCCGAAGTAGGTGACACCGCGCTGTCGGAGGGCGACTGATGCGGCGTCGAGGAGTTTGGCTTCCTCCCTCCCCTTCTGCAGGAGAGTCGCTTTGAGGTCTGGCTGTACGTCCACGTGCAGTGCTGTGATCTGACCGTTCGACCGCTGATCGACCTGATCGCTGAACTCACTCCACTGTTGCGGGCTGAGATCGGGAGAGTTGTCAATCAGATAGGCATCGTCCCAGGCTTTGAGGCTGTTCTGGCACCAGCGCTCCACTGACGTCAGGTAGTCCGATCGACGGACATCCAGATCAGAGCGCTTGAGCTTGTACACCGTCTCCGCGGGCTTGAGTGTCGCGGTCAGGACGATGGCCCTCTTGAGCTTTCCCCGCTGGCCACCCTGGTCACTGCTCACCTGCTGAAGTAGAGAGTCGCGAGATGTTGACTCGCTGATCGAAATTTCCGCTGCAGAATTAATGTTCACGATTGAGCCGCCTCAGTTCGCTGTCAGCAGGGACTGAGCTTTCGAAGCCTCCCACCAGTCCCGGTGATCGCGATACCACTGGACCGTTTCCATCAGGCCCGCCTCGAAGCTCACGGCCGGCTGATACCCAAGCTCTGCAGTGATCTTAGAAATATCCACGGAGTAACGCTTGTCGTGACCCTTACGATCAGGCACCCGCTCCACCTGATCCCAGTCGGCACCACAGGCGTTCAGGAGGAGCTGCGTCAATTCTCGGTTGGCCAGCTCGGTGCCACCACCGATGTTGTAGATCTCACCCGTGCGCCCGCGGGCGGCGACCATCCCGATCCCTCGACAGTGGTCATCGACATGCAGCCAATCACGAACATTGAGCCCGTCGCCGTAGAGCGGAACTTTCTGCCCATCGATCAGGTTGGTGACGAACAGTGGGATGACCTTTTCAGGGAACTGGTAAGGGCCATAGTTGTTCGAGCACCGCGTGATCAGGACATCCAGGCCATGGGTCCGCGCGTACGAGCGAGCGATGAGGTCGCTCCCTGCCTTGCTGGCGCTATATGGCGAATTTGGTTCCAGCGGCTGAGACTCGCTCCAGGACCCAGAGGAGATGGAGCCGTAGACCTCATCTGTCGATACATGCACGAAGCGGATGTCGGCGGACCCTGCCTGATGCGCCGAGTCAAGCAGCGTCTGGGTTCCCACGACATTCGTCACGACAAAGTCCGCGGCTCCTGTGATGGAACGATCGACATGGGACTCAGCAGCGAAGTGCACGACAAGGTCGGTAGATGCCATCAACTCGTCGACCAGACGACGATCCAGGATGTCACCCACGACCAAAGTGAAACCTGGTGCACTTGTGACAGATTCCAGGTTTGCCGGATTTCCGGCGTAAGTGAGCTTGTCCAGAACAGTCACTGTCGATCCCGACAGATCTGCATACGCACCGGCCAGAACGGATCGAACGAAGTGCGACCCAATGAACCCCGCCCCACCAGTCACGAGAATGCGCACCAGGCTTTTCCTTTCACGAGTCGAGTGGGATCGCCATTGCTCCCCGGGAAACCATCGACACTAGCGGCCCACCGTGCCAACGACCGCCATGCGCGCAACTCTCAATACAACGTGCGATCTTTCAGGAGGCCACAACGACGTAGCATCCACTTCGATACCCTCAGCGCATGCGCTACTACGTACGGTACACGGCAGGGCGTCAGGAGTTCGTCGCATGAAGGTGACAGAACTGGCGATCCCAGACGCCTACGCGCTTCATCCGCGACAGTTCGAAGACTCTCGTGGCGTTTTCATGGAGTGGTACCGCCACGAAGCCCTGACGGACATCATCGGCCATCGGTTCGAGCTCGCTCAGGCCAACTGCTCGGTATCTCGACGCGGGACACTTCGCGGACTCCACTACGCCAATGTCCCACCTGGCCAGGCAAAGTATGTGACCTGTGTGCGTGGTGCGATTCTTGATGTTGTTGTCGACATCCGCTTGGGCTCCCCTACTTTCGGCCAGTGGGACGCCATGCGTTTGGATGATGTCGAGCGCGCCGCTCTCTACGTCGGAGAGGGCCTCGCGCACTCTTTCGTCGCGCTGACTGAAGACGCCACGGTGATGTACCTCTGCAGCACGGTCTACAACCCGACCGGTGAACGCGGCATCAACCCGATCGATCCAGCACTCGAAATCACCTGGCCGGAGGATGTTCCGCTCCTTCTTTCGGACAAGGACCGCGAAGCGCCGACTCTGATGCAGGCCAAGGAGGCGGCACTCCTTCCCGACTACGATGAGTGCCGCCGCTACATGGACTCTCTACGAGCAGCAGCCGACCACGTTGACCTGACAGCCCACCGCCCGTCAGTTCGGTCGTAAGGCCGATGCGCGGAATCATCCTCGCCGGAGGATCCGGGACCAGGCTGTACCCGATCACGCAGGGCATCAGCAAGCAGCTGATGCCGATCTACGACAAGCCGATGATCTACTACCCGCTCTCCACGCTGATGATGGCAGGAATCCGGGAAGTATTGATCATCACCACACCGGACGATCACGAGCCGTTCAAGCGGTTGCTGGGCAATGGCATTCGACTGGGGATGCGTCTGGAGTATGCCGTTCAGCCTCGCCCGGAAGGTCTCGCACAGGCGTTCCTGATCGGTGCCGAATTCATCGGCGACGAACCGGTCGCGTTGGTACTCGGAGACAACATCTTCCACGGCGTCGGTCTGGGGACTGCACTTCGCGAAAACGTCGCCGTCCGCGGGGGCCACATCTTCGCTTACCAGGTCTCCAATCCCCGCGCCTACGGCGTGGTCGAATTCGATGATCAAGGCAAGGCCCTCTCCATCGAGGAGAAGCCTCAAGCACCCAAGAGCAACTACGCCGTCCCTGGCCTCTACTTCTACGACAACGACGTCGTCTCCATCGCCGGCAGTATCAAACCGAGTTCCCGCGGAGAGCTAGAGATCACCGCGATCAACGACTACTACCTCCAACGCGGTGAGCTGACCGTCACCGTGCTCGAGCGCGGGACCGCCTGGCTGGACACTGGCACGGTCGACTCGATGATGGACGCTGGTCAGTTCGTCCAGGTCATTGAGGCCCGGCAGGGTCAGAAGATCGGCTGCATCGAAGAAGTCGCCTACCGTAACGGCTGGATCGACGACGAACGACTGAAACTTCTGATCAAGCCTCTAGAAAAGTCCGGTTATGGCGGGTACCTCCGCGGTCTCCTCGGCCAGCCCGCCCAGCACGTGATCACGATGCCGGAATCCACCGACCATGCCGCCCTGCATAAGTAACGAAGGAGCTACTGCCATGGCCGAAAGCCGAACCTGGTTCGTAACCGGTGCTTCCGGCATGCTGGGCCGCGACGTCCAGACGGCCCTTGAAGGCAGGCCGTTTCTGCCACTCGACCGTGACGCGCTCGACATTACCGATTCCCACGCTGTCAGCGCTGCGCTCAGTTCTCTTTCAGCGGGCGACGTGGTGGTCAACTGCGCCGCCTACACCGCTGTGGACGACGCTGAGTCAGATGAGGCGACAGCCTTTGCTGTCAACGCCGTTGGCCCACAGAATCTGGCACGCGCCTGCGCGACAAGTGGTGCCCACCTAGTTCACATATCCACAGACTACGTCTTCTCCGGTGACAGCACCGAACCGTACGCTGCGGACGCTCCAGCCGCCCCACGCACAGCGTATGGACGTTCCAAGGCCGCTGGTGAGTGGGCCGTTCGAGCCGAGCTCCCCTATCACCACTGGATTCTCAGGACCGCCTGGCTCTATGGCGAGCACGGTCCGTCGTTCGTCCGCACGATGGCCAAGCTTGAAGCCACACGGGAATTCGTGGATGTCGTCGATGATCAGCACGGTCAGCCAACCTGGACTCGTGATGTCGCTCAGCGAATCGTCGAAATTGTCGAGGCAGGCGCTCCCGCAGGGATTTACCACGCTTGCGCTTCAAACCAAACAACCTGGCACGGACTGGCATCCGCAGTTTTCGATCTTCGTGGAGCCAGCTCATCACGTGTACGACCGACAACATCGGCCGCGTTCAAACGGCCAGCCCCACGCCCAGCTTTTTCAGTCCTTGCACTTGATAGCTGGGAAAAGACAGGGCTGGCCCCTATACGGGACTGGCGAGAATCATTGACACAAGCGATTCTTCAGGGAAACGTAACTGATCGCTGATCTACCTTGTCCGGGATTGAGCACCTTACTGACAAAGCAGGACGTCGAAAGCCAGTAGCGATTTCCCATAAGCCGAAGAGTACGGGTCCGGTGATTACGGAATCTTCCTATGGATTGTCTACTTCTCATCTTTGGTCGCTGACCCAGGCTTAGCAGCAGATGTAGCACGACTGACAAAGCTAAGAAGTACCAGGCGCCCTTGATACCTGCGCGAAGGTTGTACTGCAGCAGGCCAAGGGCCAAACCGCTGCCAGCACCGTACCCGACAATCGCAGCCAGGTCACCCGCCAAGGCGGAAGCTCGTATTCCATGCTTAGAATCTGGCCAGGATGAATGCGAATGCGGAAAAGAACGCCACCAAGTAGCCGATGCCGCAGTTGGCAAGTTATCCGATAACGCTCGTTAGGGCGTGCACATTAATTCGCATATGGCGCCTGTTTTTGGTGGGGGCACGGGCAAGGTTGTAAAACGCATTATACGACCATAGTGGCAACACTAATATGATGAGGTCAACTCTGCCGGTTGCTTTAGCGACTGGCAGCTTGCTACACAGCAGGCCAGGAGCTCGGTTCCTATGCAGCAGACCGGCCGTTCGCAGCCTTTTCGACGAAACTAGATTTTCATCCAACTGTGTCACTAAAGCATTGCGACAACCCGTTAAAAGATTTGCTTTACAAGCCAGGTGAGCCAACGGTATGCCGACGCCGCCGAAAGATCATGATTCCAGCGACCTATACCACTGCACCGATCCGTGCAACCATTGTCGATTCAACAAACGCCTGGATCGGTCACGGTTGCGGCAGGTACCAGTCTGCAAAACGTACGTTGCGGAATCGACCCGTTGAGCTATAACTATTGGACTGAGACACTCTTGGCTATGAGCGAAATGCTGAAGCGGACTTTGGGCCGCGCCCTTGCATCTGCACGAAAGTCGGCTGGTATGACCATGACCGACATCGTCAACACCCGGATATTTGGCAGTAGGCAGAAGCTTTGGAGGCTGGAGACTGGTCAAGGCCCCTTCAAATGGGCCGAGGTCCAAGCACTAGCCGACATTTATCGGGTGGACATCAAAACTCGTTCGCAGTGGGTAGATTGGGCGATGAGAGCAGGCGAGTCAGGCTGGTGGGAAAATTTCAGCTCGACGGTGAGCGACTTCAGGTTTGGCTTGTACGTCGAGCTAGAACAGGCCGCATCCCGCATCACGGTGTGCGGCGGCGAGCTGATTCACGGTTTGGTCCAAACCGAGGGTTACCATCGTGCGGTCATTGAACAGACCCAGCACACGACCCATGAAGAGCTTGAGGAGTCGGTGAAACTTCGCGCCGAACGTGAGGCCGCGGTTCTGGGTGGCCCCGAGCCCGCGCAGTTGAAATTGATTCTGAGCGAGGCCGCCGTCAGCTTCCAGATTGGTGGCGAATCCACGTTGGGCAAGCAGATCTGCCATCTACAGAACCTCAACCAGCGTCCCAACATTAGCGTCTCTTGTCTGAGATTCGGGGACGGCGGCCATCCATCGATGCGGGGTCCCTACACTCTTCTCCAGTTTAGCGAAGCCGAGGCGCCGGACATCGTTTACATCGAATCGCTCGACGGCGGCCGGTTCATCGAAGATCCCAAGGTAGTCCAGCGCTTCATCAGCAACGCTAAGCTGTTGACTACCAAGGCGGTACCTATTAAGGAGTGGGCTCGTGAGCGAAACGCAGTGGCATAAGGCCAGCGCATCGGATGTGCAGGGACAGTGCGTCGAGGTCCGTCGCCAGGGCAGCATGGTTCAGGTCCGTGACACCAAGAACCACGATGCTGGAACACTCTTGTTCTCCCCTGCTGAATGGCGTGCCTTCCTTACCGGGGTGAAGGCTGGCGAGTTTGACAGCGAGGCTCAGTAGTCGCTTCCTGCCGCCGAACAGTGTTGTTCGTCGGCAGGAAGCGTCCTGCTTGTGGCGGTTCACGTTGCATTTCCGTTCTGGCATGCAATAGCTGCTCGTTCGGAAGGTAGTACTCGATCATCGCTTGTCGCTTGCGCGACCACCGCCGTGACGAGCAGAGCCACGGCAAGACTGATGCCCTTGTCTTCCGTCCAGGGCCCGAATGGGGTTAGGGCAATAAGGATAAGAGCCCATCCACGGGATGCAGCATAAATTGGCTGAGGCCCAGAAATCTGTCGTGCACGGCGAATCGAGACGCACAGGCAAGCGCCGAACATACTCAACGCCATGGCACCGATTAGACCGAACTTGGCCAGGACTAGCCAGGGTGCATCCGATCCAAGAATTCCGCCCGGCCCGACACCTAGCCATGGGTGCTCCTGCCAAGCAGTGTGAGCGACCTCGTAGGAGTGCTGACGGGCGAGATAGCTCTGGTCCGACGAGGCTTCACCGTGGGCAACGGCCATTGCCTGGGTAATCCGGCCATCCAGGAACGCCGGATCACTAATCAGGTGACTGGCCAAGAATGGCACTAGGGTAGCCAGGGCTACGGTCATGCCGGCTATGTACATCACCAGACGCACCGGATGGATGCCCGATCCCCTTCGCAGGCCGATTACGCCGACAAGTCCAAAGACGAGGACCAGATTCGAGCGAGTGCCGGTGACGAGCAGGATCGCGGCGACGAGTGCGGCGACGATCAACCACCAGAAGGCTCGATAACCACGATCGGCGGAGGCAAGAGCGTACGCGAAACAGAGGGCTGGCAAGACCGTGGTGGCGAGAATGAACCGCCCGAAAGAGAGCCCGGAAACGCCGCGGCGGTCAAGCCAGTCCACAGCGAATCCAATGGCACACACGACGCCGAGGATGGCGATGTATCGGTTCAGCGTACGTGGGAGAATTGTTCTTCCGGCGTCAATACCGACGGCCGGTAGCGTAGCCAGTAGGACATAGCTTAAGACCTCTTTGGCCCAGGTCTGCGCCGGGATTCCACCGCTGATAGCAACGAAGCCGGATAATCCAATAGCGGCAAGGACTAAGATCGACCCTGGGATCATCAGCCGAAAGCACTGGATGACTGGATCGTTGGACCGTGCAAGGCTCACCAGAGATAGGGCGCAGCAGAGAACCGCGAGGGCAACGTACCCAAACTTTCCGGACGAGCTATCTGATTGGAAAACGACCAGTGCACCGATAGTGACCGCGGCTAGGCGCGCACCTGGCTTCATGACGAGTAAAGCCAGTAGCGGAAGGCTTATACCGACAGCGACGCCGACAGCAGGCCGAGCGGCAACGCCAACTCCAGCAACGACGCTGATGCTCCCTGCGGCTACGAGTAGAAAAAGGTCGCGTCTCAACACGCCAGTATCTGTGACTGTCAGCACTGCAACAGTCTGTCGACGTATCTAAACCCAAAAGAGCGGACAGCATGCGGATCAGGTGATCGGCCGATGTGGATCTTCTCTGTTTGGCGAATTGTTTGCCTTGCCCGGACAAGTGGATTCCTACCGACCTACTCCTAACGGTAGCCGCGGCGGTCAAGGTACTGAGCCTTTTCCATCCTCTTGCGCCACAGGAGTAACCGAGGCAGTGAGGGTGCACGTACGGTGGCGCGAGTTCTTTTCCAAGAACAGCGTTCTGCGCGGAGATGCCTTCTGGGTCGCCGCCTAGGAATCGCGGGCAACGGGGCTGGCGTCTGGTGTCATTCCGCCAGGCGCCGGCCCTGCGATTAACGCTGGCACTACATTTGCCGGACTACTACACACGGCAGTTGGAGGACTGATGACAATTACATCAGGATCGACCTACGTCTCGTATGGCCAGTTTCACCTCAAAGGTAGCGAGTACTTCGATACAGAAGGCTGGGTCCCCGGCCAGGGGAACGGACTCATCGAGGCCCTTGAAGAACCGGGGGTACCGGCCGTACCCGGCGACTTCGCCATTCTGCTGACGGGAGGTACGAGCAGTAAGATTGCTCTGACCGTGGACATTCGGGATCACGCCCCAGATCATCAAGACCTTGATGAATGGGAAGACGTTGCAGAAGTTTCATTGAACGTCGAAGACGATGACATTTTCGGCATTGGCACTCTCGAAGAGGCGCGCGGTGACGACATTTTCCCCACCTTGCCCGAAGGGCAGTACCGCGTTCGTGCCCACGCACGAGGACGCCATGAGGCCCGGACATCGCCGAAGGACAATGAGATACAGGAAGAGTTCCTCCTCCTCGTTTGGCCTGCAAGTCCTGAACCAGAGGCTGTGCTCAAAGCCATCCGTTGAACACAGACGGCTTACGTAGGAAGTCGGAACGCCACCCAAGACCTGGCGCGGCGTCGACGTCCACATCATTCTCACCGAGAACACCTAGACGCAGATTCCGGCATTCCGCATGATCGCCAAGCTGCAACCCGCACCCGTAGACCACGCCCAGCACGGCCCCAGGGGTGAGGCAAAGTCCGGTTTCATGAGGTCAGGCCAGGTTGAGTGGGCGTTGCTGGTCGTTGGCGTGGTGGCGTAGGCCAGCGGCAATGTTGGTGGTGCCGATCAGTCTGAGGAGGCTGATGGCGGTGTTGCGGAGACTGGCCATGGTCTGAGGGCCGCCTCCGGTACGGACGCGGGATCGGTCCTCGTCGAAATCGACACCACGTACCCAGTGGGCTTGATTTTCAACGCGCCAATGGTTTTGGAGCCATCCGGCGAGGACGTCCGGGGGTGCGGCGTGGTGGTCAGCCGACGTGATCACGTAGACGATCTCGATGGTTTTCTTGTTCTTGCCGGGCTTTTTCGGGTGGGGCCGGGTCACGGTCCGGCGGACCTGTGCGACCTGCGCCGCTTGGGGTGAAGGTGATCCAGGCGGGCGCGGTGACAACTTTGATAGTCCTGCAGGCCCGCCGA
>NZ_JAJOMA010000007.1 GCF_021129235.1 Kineosporia mesophila | reverse complement strand
GGTCTTCGTGGGCTTGCTCGTGGCGGTGGGCTTGCTGGTCTTCGTCGGCCTGCTGGTCTTCGTCGGCTTGGCCGTCTTCGTCGGGGTGGCCTGTTTCGGCGGCTGGGGCAGCGCGGGCGGCGGGCCCGGAGCGGTGCCCGGCGGGTCGGTGTCGTCGCCGGTGGGGCTGGGCGCGGGGGTGTCGGCCGGGGCGTCGGGCACGGTCTGTTCCTCGCCCGTGCGGTAGGCCGTGGCCAGCGAGAGCACCAGCGAGACATAGCTGTTGCTGCGGTTGTAGCGGTACACGGCCGCGGCCTGACCGGCCCGGGTGTCAAGGCTCCCGCTGCCCGCGCAGAGGTACTTGCCGGTGGCGAGCGCGGCGTTGTCGATGTTCTGCGGGTTGCCCTGGCCGTAGGCCTTCCAGGTGCCGGGCAGGAACTGCATGGGACCGACCGCGCGGTCGACGGAGGAGTCACCGTCGTACGCGCCGTTGTCGGTGTCACCGATGCGGGCGGTGCCCGGGGTGGAACCGTCGAGGCGGATGCCGAGAATGGGCGGCGTGACCAGGCCGGCCGTGGTGATGCCGGAACCGCCGTAGCGGCCGTGGTTGCTCTCCACCCGGCCGATGCCGGCGATCAGCGCCCAGTCGATCTTGCAGGTGGGATCGGAGACGGCCAGCTTCGCGGCGGCCGACCGGTAGGCCTGATAGGCCCGCGCCGGGATGCCCGAGGAGGTCAGGGCGGTGGTCTTGGCGATGCCGTAGGCACCCGACGTCGAGGACGGGGTCGGGGTGATGCTCGTGGTCGGGAACGAGTCGAACGGCCAGGCCGTGGCGCTGGCCGTGGGCAGCAACGGGCCGCTGGTGCCGGAGACCGTCGGGAGCAGGGCAGACGCGCCCGAGGGGGTGGCCTCGGTGTCGTCGGCCAGGTTTCTGGGCTGTGCGGCCGTCGACCCGGACATCATGAAGACCACCGTGACCCCGAGCAGAAAGGCCGTCACTGCGGCAGCCCGGCGCAGCGCCGTGGCGCCGCCCCGGACGAACCGTGCCGAATCGGTCCATCGCACCCCCTGACCTTAAACAGAAATACTCGCGATGGCAGCCCCGTTGACCGAAAGGCATCCTGATTCACAGGTTGTTGCCCCTGCGAAAGGAACTGTTCATGCGCGCCACCTGGAACGGCACCGTGATCGCCGAGTCGGACGACATCGTCGAGGTCGAGGGCAACCCCTACTTCCCGGCCTCGTCGCTGCGGCAGGACCTGTTCAGCCCGAGCAGCACCACCAGCGTCTGCCCGTGGAAGGGCACGGCGTCGTACTACTCGGTCACGGTCGACGGCACCGAGAACACGGACGCGGCCTGGTACTACCCGACGCCGAAAGAGGCTGCCGCGCAGATCAAGGACCGGGTCGCGTTCTGGAAGGGTGTCACCTTCAGCGATTGAGATCGGGGGCCGGGCTGACCAGCCCGCTCTGGTAGGCAGCCACCACGAGCTGGGCCCGGTCCCGCGCGCCGACCTTCGTCATCGCGCGGTTGACGTGCGTTTTCGCGGTCAGGGGGCTGACGAAGAGCCGTTCGGCGATCTCGTCGTTGGAAAGGCCCAGCGCGACCAGCGTGGCCACTTCCCGCTCACGCTCGGTGAGAGCCGAGAACTGTTCCGGGGTGGGCGGGTTGACGCTGCTCGGCTGGGCCAGGAACTCGGTGATCAGGCCCCGGGTGGCGCGCGGCGAGAGCAGCGCGTCACCGGTGGCCACCGTGCGGATGGCCGCGAGCAGTTCCTCCGCCTCCACGCCCTTGCCGACGAACCCGCTGGCCCCGGCCCGGAGCGCGGCGAGTACGTACTCGTCGATCTCGAACGTGGTCACCACCAGCACCTTCACCCCGGCCAGGTCGTCGTCGGCGCAGATCAGCCGGGTGGCCTCGAGACCGTCGAGGTCGGGCATCCGGATGTCCATCACCACCACGTCGGCGCGGGTGGACCGCGCCAGGTCGACGGCCTGCCGGCCGGTGCCGGCCTCGCCCACCACCTCCAGGTCGGACGCGGAGTCGATCAGGACCCGGAACCCGGCGCGGATCAGTGCCTGGTCGTCGGCGAGCAGCACACGGGTCATCTGGTTGGTCATCACATTTCTCTCAGGCGGTGCCCCGGCTCGGCTCGCGCTGGACGAGGCCACCGGGCCGGACGGGGATCTTGCAGGTAGGAGCGGCCTTTTCCGGCTTCTCCGGCTGGGGTGCCGGCGGGATCGGCACTGCGGCCTTCTTCTCCTTCTCCACCCGCACCGGCAGCCGGGCCCGCACGCGCCAGGTGCCGTCCGGCTCCGGCGCGGCCCGCAGGCTGCCACCCACCGCCAGGGCCCGCTCGCGCATGCCGATCAGGCCGTACCCACCCGTCAGTGAACTGTCGTCGGGGCCCGGCCGGGCCCCGACGCCGTTCGCGTTCGCGATGTCGATCATCACCGCGTCACCGGTGAACCGGACGTCGAGCCGGGCCGAGCCGAGGCCGTGCTTGTGGGCGTTGGTCAGGCCTTCCTGCGCCAGGCGGTAGGCCACCAGGTCGACCGCCGGCGGTAGCGGACGCCGCTCGCCGCGGATGGTCCAGGTGACCCGGAGCCCGGAGGACTCGAACGAGTGGATCAGTGAGGGCAGGTCGTTCACGCCGGCCGCGGGCTCGATCGGGATCTTCGTGTCACCCGGCTGCCGCAGCACGTTGAGCAGGCCGGTCAGCTCGTCGAGCACGGTACGGCTGGAGCGGCGCACGTGGGTGAGTGCCTCGGCGGCCTCTTCCGGCTTGTCCTTCACCAGGTGCTCGGCCACCGAGGCCTGCACGTGGATGACGGCGATGTGGTGGGCGACCACGTCGTGCAGTTCCTGGGCGATGCGCAGCCGTTCCTCGGCGACCCGGCGGCCGGCTTCCTCCTCGCGGGTGTGCTCGGCCCGGTGGGCGCGTTCCTCGATCGCCGCCACGTAGGCCTTCTTGCTCTGGATCGCCTCGCCCATCGCGGCGAAGAACCCCAGCCAGACCAGGGTGCCGATCTGGTTGGCCTGGAACACCTCACCGGAGGAGATCGACTGGCTGACCACGATCACCGCGCTGGTCAGGCCCCACCAGATCACCGTGACCCGGCGGTTGCCACGGGCCGCCACGACCGACAGCGCGGCCGCGGGCGCCAGCAGCGCGGGGGTGTCCAGACCGTTGAGGTGCCAGGCCAGGGCCGCGCACCCGGCGGCGGTGCAGCAGAGCACGGCCTGGGGCCGGGCCGTGCGCAGCACCAGCGCCGAGAAGATCGCCGCCTCGGCCAGCAGTACGCCGCCGGTGTGCAGCTCGGGGTGCTCGGCCATCTTGAACCCGGCCACCACGCTGACCGTGAAGAGCAGCACGGCCAGAAGGCCGTCGGACACCCAGGGACGGACCCGTGGGTGACCGGCGGCCTTCGGCATGATCTTCAGGGGAAGTCCCATCTCAGAACTGTAGGCGGGATGAGGGGTTAGCGGGACACCAGTTCGGCAGCCGGGGGCTCGTCCGCGGTCGCGTCGGGCAGCGGCTCGTCGGCCGGGTCGACCGACAGGTGCGGCAGGATCCGGTCGAGCCAGCCCGGCAACCACCAGTTGGCGTTGCCGAGACCGTGCATGACCGCCGGCACCAGGATCGTCCGGATCAGGAAGGCGTCGATCGCGACGGCCGCGGCCAGGCCGACACCGAACTCCGCGATGATCCGCTGGCCCTCGAGGATGAAGGCCGCGAACACGAAGATCATGATCAGCGCCGCCGCCGTGATCACCCGTCCGGTCTCGGCCTGCCCGACCGTCACCGCCCGGGCGTTGTCGCGGCTGTGCTGCCACTCCTCGTGCATGCGGCTGACCAGGAACACCTGGTAGTCCATCGACAGGCCGAACAGGATCGCCAGCATGATCACCGGCAGGAAGGCCTCGACCGGACCGCCCGGCCCGGCCCCGATGGCCGAGGAGCCCCAGCCCCACTGGAACACGGCCACCAGCACACCGAACGAGGCGGCCGCGGCGATCAGGTTCATCACCGCCGCGGTCAGGGACACCACGATGCTGCGGAAGGCCAGGAGCAGCAGCAGGCAGCCCAGGGCCACGATCACGCCGATGAACAACGGCAGCTTGCCGGTGAGCACGTCGGCGAAGTCGTCGAAGATCGCGGTCGCGCCACCCACGTACACCTGCATCGAGGTGCCGCTCTCGGCCGGCGGGATCACGTCCTTGCGCAGGTGCTGGATCAGCTCACTGGTCTTCGCGTCCTGCGGCGAGGTGGTCGGGACGACCTGGATCATGCCGAGCGTGGCGCCGGGCTGCACCGGAACCGCCGCCACCGCGGCGACCCCGGGGGTGTCCTGGATCGTGTCGGCCAGCGCGGTGAGCGCCTGGGCGTCGGCGTCGGAACCCAGCTCGGCGACCAGCAGCAGCGGGCCGTTCGAGCCCGGGCCGAAGCCCTCGGCCAGCAGGTCGTAGGCCTGACGGGTGGTGCTGTCGGACGGGTCGTTACCGGCGTCGGACGATCCCAGGCGCAGCGACAGGGTGGGCAGCGACAGCACCACGATCAACGCGGTGGCGACCAGCCCGAAGAGCAGCTTGCGGCGCTCGATCAGCTTCGCCCAGCGACCCCAGAATCCCTGACGGGCATGGCTTTCCGAAGGACCGTGCTCGGCCAGGGCACGCCGCTCACGACGGCTGAGCAGGCGCACGCCGAGCATACCCAGGGCGGCGGGCAGCAGGGTGATGGCGGCCGCGACGGTGGCCAGCACCGTGATCGCGGCGCCGATACCCATGCCGGCCAGGAAGTTGACGTTCAGCACGAGCAGGCCCAGCAGTGCGATCACCACGGTGCCGCCGGCGAAAAGCACTGCGCGACCGGAGGTGTTCAGCGCCCGGATGGCCGCGTCCTCGGGCTGCAGACCGGACTTCAGGCCGTTGCGGTAGCGGGTGACGATGAAGAGCGCGTAGTCGATACCGACGCCCAGACCGATCAGTGCGGCCAGGGTGGGCGCGATCGAGGAGAGCGACATGGCGTGCGAGAGCTGGCCGATGGAAAGGATTCCCACGCCGACACCGAACAGCGCGACCATGATCGGCATAAGGCTGGCGAACAGCGAGCCGAAGGTGATGAAGAGGATGATCGCGGCCGCGATCACCCCGAAGATCTCACTGCCGCCCGGCGGCTCCTGGGTGGCGTTCTGGATCACCTGACCACCGAGCTCGACCTGCACCCCGTCGCCGTCGATCGCCTGGGCGGTGTCGATGACCTTCTCGACGTCCGGCACCGGGATGTCCGGGGCCAGGGCGTCGAACTGCACGGTGGCGAAGGCGATCGTGCCGTCCGGGCTGACCTGCGTGGCCCCGGCCTCGTCGTAGGGGCTGGTCACCCCGGACACGTGGGACAGCTTCGAGACCTCGGCGAGCATGGCCGACACCCGCTGCTGGACCCCGGCGTCGGTGATCTTGCCGTTCTCGGCGTGGACGACGATCTGGCCGGTGTCACCGGCCTGTTCGGGGCTGGCCTGCTCCAGGAGATCCAGCGCCTTGGAGGATTCCGTTCCGGGCAGGCTGAACTCGTCGGAGTACGCGGTACCGCGAGACGCGTTGGCGGCCCCCAGGCCGACGAGCAGCGTGATCCATAGCGCGAGAACGACGTACCGGTGCTGGTAGCACCATCGGGCGAGTGCGGACATGGCGGATGAGTCCCCTCCGGGCGGGATGACCGGCTTCGATTGACTGCGATCGCGGGCAACGGTGCCCACCACTAGAAGGATCGTGATCTTGGGGCCCGGGCACATCGTCCAGCCATCGACACCTGGAGCTACTACGGGCGCGGTACTGCCCTGAGCCGCGTAGTAGGGGTCACAAGGCAGCCTTGTGACGAGCCAACCACGTGGCCCGTTCCGCCCGGGCCCGCGGAGCACCAGACTCGACACCGTGACCATGACCCATCCGATCCCCCGGCCGACCCGGTCCGTCCCGACCGAAAACCTCACTGCCGTCGAGGCGATCGCACCCAACTGGTTCGCCGCCGTGATGGGCACCGGGATCATCGCCACGGCCGCCGTCTCGCTGCCCCCGGGCCTGCCCACCGCCCCGGGCGTGCACGATTTCGCCGTCGGGGCCTGGCTTCTGGCCACCGCGATGCTGGTGCTGATGAGCGGGGCCCTGGCCGCGCAATGGATCTCGCACCCGGACCGGGCCCGGTCGCACCACCGGCACCCGGTCGTCGCGCACTTCTACGGAGCACCCCCGATGGCCCTGCTCACGGTGGGTGCGGGAACGCTGCTCGTGGGTGAGGACGTGATCGGTGCGCCCGCGGCGGTGACCGTCGCGTGGACCCTCTGGCTGATCGGCACGGCGCTGGGCCTGGCGAGCGCCCTGGCCGTGCCCTACTGGCACATCACCGGCACCCTGGGCGCCGATTCCCGCCGTCCGGACGCCGCGTTCGGCGGCTGGCTGATGCCGGTCGTACCGCCCATGGTCTCCGCCGCGACCGGGGCCGCCCTGCTGCCGCACGTGCCGGCGGGCCAGCCGAGGCTCACCCTGCTACTGACGTTGTACGGCCTGTTCGGGATCAGCCTGATCGCCTCGGGCCTGGTCGTCACGCAGGTGTGGGGCCGCCTGCTGCGGCACGGTCTGCCACCGGCGAAACTGGTTCCGACGCTGTGGATCGTGCTCGGCCCGCTGGGGCAGTCGGTGACGGCCGCGAACGCCATCGGCCGGCGCGCCGATCTGGCCGTCGCCGATCCGTTCGCCCCGGCCCTGCGCACCTTCGGCGTGATCTACGGACTTCCGGTGCTGGGCTTCGCCCTGCTGTGGGCCGCGCTCTGTCTGACCCTGACCCTGCACACCGCGCGGACCCCGCCGGGCCTGCCGTTCGCCCCGACCTGGTGGGCCTTCACCTTCCCGGTCGGCACCTGCGCGACCGGGGCCGCGGGACTGGCCGCGGCCACCGGTGCCGACGCTCTCGGCTACCTGGCCGTGGCCCTGTTCACCGGCCTCCTCACCGGCTGGATCGTCGCCGCGACCGGCAGCCTGAACGCCTGGCGCACCGCCCGGCGTCCCGCACCACCGGCCTGGGCCTACACGATCTGACCCACAGACGTGGGACAACGAGGGCAACGCCGGCGCCGGAGCTGAACAACCGGCAACGACGGTGAAATCCAGGCCCGAGCTTCGTAACGCCGTGTTCATGGCCTGCCCGTACCGTCGGAACTTCGTCAGCAGGCTCCCGCGAGCCCAACGGTGTGACGGAGGGGAAGTTCAGGCGTATGAGTACAGCCCGCACGCGTGACGGTCAGCTGCACATCCCGACGATCGACCTGGCCACGTTCCGTGACGGCCTGGCGGCCGATCGCGCTCTGGTGGCCGCGGAACTGGACCGGGCCGCGTCCACCGTCGGGTTCGTGCAGGTGGTCGGGCACGGCATCCCGGCCGCGGTGGAGACCGGGATGATCGCCGCGATGGACGGCTTCTTCGGCCTGCCGATGTGGCAGAAGAAGGCGCTGCGCCCGGCGTCACCGGAGTTCAACCGCGGGTACACCCCGCCGCGGGCCGAGCGCCTCAGCCTGAGCCTGGGCGTCGACTCCCCCGCCGACCTGTTCGAGGCGTTCAACGTCGGCCGCAGCGCCGACGACTTCCCCGGCCTGGGGCTGGACGAGCTGCAGTACGCGCCGAACCTGTGGCCGCTGCGCCCGGAGAGCTTCGAGCCGGGCGTGATGATCTGGTTCTCCGAGGCCGCCCGGGTCGCCCGCGAGGTGACCTCGGTGATGGCCGTGGCACTGGGACTGGACGCGGACTTCTTCGCGAGCTATCAGGACCACGCCCTGGAAGTGCTGCGCCTGAACAACTACCGCGTCCCGGCCGACGAAAAGCAGCTGACGCCGGATCAGGTCGGCATGGGAGCCCACACCGATCACGGCATTGTCACCGTGATGTGGGCCGACCCGGAGATCCGGGGCCTGCAGATCCTCGATCAGGACGGCTCCTGGCACGACGTGATGCCTACCGCCGGTGCGCTTCTGGTCAATCTGGGCGACCTGCTGGCGCACTGGACCAACGACCGCTGGGTCTCCCCGCGGCACCGCGTGCTGCCGCCCACCGACGACGAGGGTCGCCTGGTGCGCCGGCGCTCGGCCGCCTTCTTCCACGACGGCAACGCCGATGCGGTCATCTCCGTGCTACCCGGTTGCGCCGACGAGGAGAAGCCGGCGCACTACGAGGCCGTCACCGTGGCCGAGCATCTCGCGACGCAGCAGAGCGATTCCCGGGGCCTGGCCGTCAAGCCCAGCCCGAGCCGGGACACCGAACCGCTCCTGGGCGTCCAGACCTAGGCTGCCGCCCGGTACCGGGTACTCATCAGGAGGGCGAAGATCTCGTCGCGCCACGCGCGGGAACCGGACGGGTACCCGCGCATCTGCTCCCAGTACTCGTCGATCGCCTCACGGGCGGCGGCGGACAGGCGGGTACCGGTGGGCTCATCGAGCTGATCACCGAAAGCGGCTACCCCCTCGGCGATTCCGAGGAGGCGTTCGAGCAGGGCGGCAGTGGGGTTCATGTCCACGGCATCGGCAAACGGGTGACCCCGCTTGACCGTCGTGAACTACCCGATGTCGAGCTTGCCCTGCATCCGGCGGCCGATCTCGGTGAGCTGGGACAACTGCTCCGGCGTCAGCTGATCGATGAGCATCTCGCGCACGGCCCGCACGTGCCCCGGGGCGCTGGCCGCGAGCTTGACCCGGCCGGCCTCGGTCAGCTCGGCGTTCATGCCTCGCCGGTCCTCCTCGCACTCCACCCGGCGCACCCATCCGGCCTGCTCGGCCCGGGTGACGGCGCGGGTGACACCGCTACGGGTGGAGAGGGTGAGGTCGGCCAGCTCGCGCATCCGCAGCCGGCCGCCCGGCGCCTCGTCGAGGCGGACCAGGATGTCGTAGTCGGTGAGCGTCAGGTCGGACTCGGCCGCCAGCTGCCGGTCGAGCGCCGCGAAGAGCATGCGGGTGCTGTCCAGGTAGGCCCGCCAGGCGGACTGCTCGGTCTCGTTCAGCCAGGCCCCACGGTCGGGGGCGTCGTTCTCGTGCACCCGGTCCAGCTTACCGGTATTGGTTGACGGCGCAACGACCTAGGTGGCACCATAATACTTGTCGGAGCAACGACTACGCGCGCATCGTGTCTTCCCCCCGAGACACCGCGCTGCGACTGCCCCGATTCTGCAAGTACAGCTTGCCGTCCTGCCTGAATCCCCCTCCGAGGCAGGACGGCAAGCGCTTTTTGGCACCCGATGCCACAAACAGCGGAACCCCAGGACCCTGAGGGTCCTGGGGTTCCGCCGTCGGTACGTCAGTGCTTGAAAGCGTCCTTGACGTGCTCGCCGGCCTGCTTGAAGTCCGCGGAGGCCTGGTCGGCGCGACCCTCGTTCTCGAGGCGCTCGTCGTCCTTGCCCTTGCCAACGGCTTCCTTCAACTTGCCGACGACGCTCTCGCCGGTGTTCTTGATCTTGTCGGTGGCGCTCATGGCGGCCCTCCCGTCGTATCGGTACCCGTTGTCGGGATGTCCTCACTCTTCACCGGTACGGACAGGTCCGCATTTCGGGGCGCACCCCTGACTTCCACCCCTAAGTGGAAAGCCGGGGTTTCCATTTGTCGAAGCTCGAGTTTAACTATTCCCATGAGCGACGAACTGGAAGCGATTCTCCGGAGCGTCGCCTCGGGGGAAATGAGCCCCGAGGCGGCCATGAAGGCCATGGACGAGCAGAAGGCGCAGGAGACGTCCGGCACACCCGAGGCGCCCGTGGCGCCCTCGTTCGGCAGTCCGGCGGCCCAGGCCGGCGGCACCCCGCCGATCAACGGCACGATCGACACCGTGCGCGTGCTCGGCTCGTACCGGGCCGTCCAGGTGGTGGCCGACCCGACCGTGGCCCAGCTCTACGTGAGCGGGCCGCACCGCATCAATCAGGAGGGCAGCACCCTCGTCGTCTCGGGCACCGGCCCGCTGGACGAGCGGGCCAACCGCCAGGGCGGCAACCTGCTGGGCGGCTTCAGCTTCAGCGATCTGCCCAAGACCCTCACCTGGGCGCGGTCGTGGAAGGAGCACCAGCTGCTGGTGCGGGTGAACCCCGCGCTGCTGGTCGAGCTGGAGGCCACCGGCGCCGAGGTGAAGCTGAGCGGCCTGGTCGGAGGGCTGAAGGCGCGGGTCGTGGCGAGCTCGCTCAAGGCCGACAAGCTGCGCGGCCGGCTCGACGTCGAGGCGATGTCGTCGTCGGTGAAGCTCAGCGCCGTGCCGCTGGGCGAGTCCCGGTTCTACGCCGAGTCGTCGTCCGCCCGGCTCACCCTGCTGGAAGGCAGTGACCTGCGGATCTCCGGGACGAACCGGATGGGCCGGCTCCAGCTGCCCGACCAGCCGGTCAGCACGCTGCCCCTGGACGACCAGATCACGCAGTCCGTGGTCGGCAACGGCCGCGACCTGCTGAAGATCGACGCGGTGATGAGCTCGGTGACGGTCGGCGCCCAGGTCTGGGACGAGGTGCCCCTGTGAGCCAAGGTCCCCTGGACGGCGGGCTCCGCGAGTACCGGGCACCTCAGCAGTGCCCGGTCTGCAGCGAGGATCTGCACGTCACCCAGCTCGGCTGTGACGCCTGCGGCACGGGTATCAGCGGGCACTTCCACCAGTGCGACTTCTGCTCGCTGGAGGAGTCGGAGCTGGACGTGCTGCGGGTGTTCCTCGCCTCCCGCGGCAACATGAAGGAGCTCGAGCGCCATCTCGGGGTCAGCTACCCCACGGCGCGGGCCCGGTTCGACGATCTTCTGGCCAAGCTCGGGCTGCGGCCCACTGCGACGGAACGTAATGCTCCCGAGCCCTCGGACGAGGCGGCCCGGCTGGCCACCCTGCGCGCCCTGGCGACGGGGGAACTGGGTGTGGACGACGCCCGTACGATCCTCGGGAACTGATCAGGCGCCCTCGCACCGGTCCTCGGCGTCGACAAATCAGCTCGTCAACGTGGGTTTTCCGAGTGCGGGGGTGCACCTGTCAGTGACCGGTGAACACCGGCAGAATGCTCGCTCGGCGGCACGATGCCCCGCCCGGCACCCTGGTCCAACGGGTGTCGGGAGGCGCGTCACAGCACTCGGCGACCGTGACCCACGGTTGCCGAGCCGTTCGGTACCGGTCGGCCATCGCGATGGTGGCCGGGCAGCCGGGGACCGCGCGCCGACAGATTTCGAGCGAGTACACGGCCGGTGTTTCCGGGCCACCGGAGGGGATGTCCCGCCGGCACGGGCCGTGTACTCGCTGGTCTGTCCCGGGGGTCTTTCAGATGTTCGCGACGGGTCGGCATCGCGGGCTCACTGGGTCTGCGAGAGATCCGTGGTGGTGCCGTCCGTGGTGGTGGCGCCGTCCTGCGTGGCGCTGCCGTCCTGGCCCTGACCGAACTGCTGGGTGCCGGTTCCGCCCTGCGTCCCGGTTCCGCCCTGAGTGCCACCCTGGGTACCGGTTCCACCTTGAGTACCACCCTGAGTACCGGTTCCGCCCTGGGTACCACCCTGGCCGAACTGCTGAGTGCCCTGCTGGGACTGACCGCCCTGGCCACCGAATCCACCCTGACCGCCGAACCCGCCCTGGCCACCGAACCCGCCCTGACCGCCGAAACCGGTCTGGCCGCCGGTGCTGCTGGACGACGACGCGCCCCGGTCGTGACCGACCACGTAGCCGGTCGCGAAACCGACACCGAGCAGCAGGAGACCACCGATGACCGCCGCGGCCACCGGCGTCTTCAATTTGTCGGTGAACGCCCCCGAACGGCCACCGGCCACCGGCGCGCCCCCGAGCTGGTCCTGCGGTACCTCGAAGGTCAGGGGCTGCTGGGCGTACGGCTGCGCCGGAGCGACCGCCGAACCACCGTTCAGGCCGACGGCCTGCCCCTGGACCGGGGACTGGACCGGAGCCTGAACCTGGGTCTGACCCGGGGCCTGGCCCTGAATCGGGGGCTGAGCCTGGGTCTGGACCGGTGTCTGAGTCTGGGTCGGACCGGATGCCACGGGCCCGGATGCCACCGGCTGACCGGCCGGTGCGGGCTGCGGCGACGCCCACATCGGGGCGGCCTGTGTCTCGTTCTCGTTCTGGGCAGGGGCCGGGTGGTTGTTCACCGGCGCCGCGGTCGTCGTGTGCCCCTGGTTGTCTGCCATGGGTTCAGAGTTGGTGGCCGGGATGAGCGAACCCCGCATCCGGGCTGTGAACCAGCTATGAGATGCACAGCTTCAGAGCCGGTCCACGCCCGGTTCACGCCCGGGAACAGCAGCGAGCCGGTGACCAGATCGCCACCGGCTCGCTGTCCCCTCCCGAGGAATTCCTATTTCACCTCGCGCCGGGAGGTCAGCACACCCCCAACCACCAGGGGCACGACCATCCAGATCAGGGACGACACGAGCACCTTCGCCCAGTCCTCACCACTGATCGCGTCGGTGGAGTTGAGCACCTCCAGCGTCGTGTTGGGGTTCAGCCACTCGATCGGGGTTTCCAGGGCGGAGAACAACGAGAGCAGGGAGAACGCGATCGGCAGGGCGAAGAAGCTGACGATCGCGACCGGGGTGCTGGAGAGCAGCAGACCGAACCCGACACCGATGGCGAAGTAGATCGCGACGTACAGCAGCAGGGTGGCGACAGACGTGGCGGTCTGGTCCCAGGGGTCGTCACCACTGCTGATCGCGGTGGCCACGGCGGCGACGACCAGCGTGATCACGACGGTGACCACGGCCAGCACCACGGCGGCCAGGAACTTCGCGACGATCACCCGGCCCCGCTGCGGCACCAGGGTGAACGTGGTGAGGGCGGTGCGCTGGCTCCACTCGCTGGTGACGGTCATGATCCCGACCACCGGCCCGAGGATCGTGATGGGGATCGTGGCCAGGCTGGTGTAGTTCGCCCAGCTGCCCTCGTCCGAGCCCCAGATCGCCGTCGCGCCGACCACCAGGACCACCAGCCCGGCGGTGATGATGAGCAGCCAGCGGCCGGCCCGGGTGTCGGACATCTTGCGCAGCTCGATCCGGGTCAGCGTGAGCATCCCCGGCGTGCTGATCTTCGTGGACTGCGTGGCGCCCGGGGCGGCCCAGGCGGGAAGAGCGGTCTGGGCGCTCATCGCGCGACCTCCATCGAGGGGTTGATCGCACCGGCCGGCGCGGATGTGCTGGCGGTGGCGGTGAGCTGAAGGAACAGGGCCTCCAGACCGGCGCCGTCGGCGGCGCGCAGTTCGGTCAGCACGGCACCGATCGCGGCGGCCGCCCGGCCGATGACGAGGGCTTCGGCGTCGGCGAGGAACGCGCCGTCCGCGGTCGGGGTGATGGTGACCCCGGCGCGCCGCAGGGCGTCGGCCAGGGGCTCCGGCTCCAGGGCGCGCACCAGGGTGCCCGCACCGGCCAGCAGTTCCTGCTTGCTGCCGTCGGCTGCGATCCGGCCGTTGCCGATCATCACCAGATGGTCTGCAACCGCTTCGATCTCGTGCAGCAGGTGGGACGACAGCAGCACCGTTCCGCCGCGGTCGGCGAACTCGCGCAGCAGACCGCGCATCCAGAAGATGCCCTCGGGGTCGAGGCCGTTGGCCGGCTCGTCGAGCACCAGGGTGGACGGGTTGCCGAGCAGGGCGTGGGCCAGGCCGAGGCGCTGGCGCATACCCAGGGAGTAGTTGCCGACCCGCTTGTCGGCGGCCTTCTTGTCCAGGCCCACCAGGTCGAGCACCTGGGTGACCCGCTCGCGCGGCAGGCCGAGCACCATCGTGCCCAGGGTGAGCACCTCGCGGCCGGTCCGGCCGGCGTGCTGGGCGGAGGCGTCCAGGAGCACGCCCACCGCGCGCCCGGGGTTGGGGAGGTTCCGGTACGGGGTGCCGTCGATCAGCGCGCGTCCGCCGGTCGCCGGGGTGAGGCCGCACAGAATTCGCATCGTCGTGCTCTTACCCGCACCGTTAGGGCCGAGGAACCCCGTCACGGTGCCGGTCTCGCACCGGAAGGACACGTCGGCGACAGCGGTCTGGGTGCCGTATCGCTTCGTCAGGTTCTCGATCTCGATCACGGGAACAACTCTGCCGTCCCGTCCCGGCCCGGCGCGTCCGTCTTCGGGCCGATTGGTGATCACCTGAGGATGACCTGTGGGTAGACCAAAGTAGGTGGTCGGTTCGCCCTGGGGAGATAGTGGCTGCCTGATCGGGTGCCTACGGTGGTCTGGTGAGTACGGGCGGACGATGGTTCTCGGGCTGGATCCCGGCGGAGCTGGACGAGGGTGTGCGAGCCCGCGAGCTGCGACGTTCCCCCCGCGACTGGGTGGTAGACACCGTCCTGTTCCTGATCTGCCTGGGGATGGGCCTGCTGCTGGCCATGGCCGGCACCGAGCCCACTCCCCCACCGCCCCGGATCCTGATGGTGGCCGACGGCCTGGTCGGTCTCCCCTGTGTGGTGCTGATCTGGTGGCGGCGGCGCTGGCCGGTCCGTCTCGGGCTGCTGATGGCCGTGCTCTCCGCCTTCTCCTCGATCGCCGCGGTACCGGCCCAGGTGCTGCTGTTCACCGTGGCCGTGCGCCGTCCGCTGCGGCACGTCGCCCTGCTGGCGGTGGTCAACCTGGCCTCCGGGGTCGTCTACGTCGTCGTCCGGCCCGACCTGAACACCTCGCCGGTGACCAGCCTCGTGGTAGCCGTGCTACTGATCGGCGCGGTGGTGGCCTGGGGCCTGTTCGCCCGGGCCCGCTACCAGCTGATCCTCTCGCTGCGCGATCGCGCCGAGCGGGCCGAGAGCGAGCGGAACCTGTTGCTGCAACGGGCCCGTCAGTCCGAGCGCACCCGCATCGCCCGGGAGATGCACGACGTGCTCGGTCACCGGATCTCGCTGATCACCCTGCACGCCGGGGCCCTGGAGTTCCGCGCCGACAAGGCCGGGCCGGAGGTGGCCGAGTCCGCCGCGGTGATCCGGGCCAGCGCGCACCAGGCGCTCCAGGATCTGCGCGAGGTGATCGGGGTGCTGCGGGCCGGGGACACGGACGACTCCCCGGGCCGGCCGCAGCCCACCCTGTGCGACATCCCCGACCTGATCGACGAGTCCCGGGCGGCGGGCATGCACATCGCCCTCACCCTCGACGGCGATCAGGGCGCACCCGAGCTGATCGGCCGCACGGTGTACCGGATCGTCCAGGAAGGCCTGACGAACGCCCGGAAACACGCTCCCCACACCGCCGTCACCGTGTCCGTGGCCGGTGGCCCGGGCCGGGGCATCGACGTGAGCGTGCTGAACCGGTCGCCGCTGGCACCGCCCGACGTGCTGCCGGGGGCCGGTCAGGGACTGGTCGGACTGGCCGAACGGGTCGGCCTGGCCGAGGGGCGCCTGGAGCACGGCCGCATCTCGTCCGGCGACTTCCGGCTCACCGCCTGGTTGCCCTGGTCGCTCCCCGACGAGGATGGTGGTCCGCGTGATGCCTGAGAAGACCCGCGTGCTGATCGTGGACGATGACGCGCTGGTGCGGGCCGCGCTGCGGATGATGCTCTCCGGCAGCGATGAGGTGGAGGTGGCCGGGGAGGCCGACGACGGGTCCCAGGTGCTCGCGGCGGTGCGGGAGACCCGGCCCGACGTGGTGCTCATGGACATCCGGATGCCCCGGGTCGACGGCCTGACCGCCACCGAACAGCTGATGCGGCAGCCCTCTCCGCCCCAGGTCATCGTGCTGACCACGTTCGACGCCGACGAGTACGTGCTGCGGGCACTGCGGGCCGGGGCCGGCGGCTTCCTGCTGAAAGACACACCCCCGGCCGATCTGGTGCGTGGCATCCGCACGGTGGCGGCCGGTGACGCGATGCTCTCCCCCGCCATCACCCGTCGCCTCATCGAGCACGTCGGTGCCCCGGTACCGCAGACACCCTCACGCCGCGAGGAGGCCCGGGCCCGGCTCGAACCTCTGAGCCCCCGCGAGCGCGATGTCGCCGTCGCGGTGGGTCGGGGCGGGTCGAACGCGGAGATCGGCGAGGAGCTCTACATGAGCGTCGCCACGGTGAAAGCGCACGTGTCGCGGGTGATGACGAAGCTCGGGGTCACCAACCGCGTACAGATCGCGATCCTGGCCCACGACGCCGAGCTCGGCTGAAGCCCTCTAAAAACCCCTTTGTTCGTGATCATGCAAAACCTCCCCGGAGTTCTAGAACTGCCAAAGCAAGAGTTCTAGAAGACTGGGGAGGTTCTGCATGATCACGGAAGGTTTGGGGCGTCACCGAAGGCTTGGGGGCGCCACGGAAGGTTTGAGGCGTCACGGAAGGCTTAGGGCCTCACGGAAGGCTTAGGGCCTCACGAAGGGCTTGAGGCGTCACGAGAGGTTCGGGCGGCCTTCGGGGTTGCGAAGGCCTTCACCACGTTGCGGGTGACCAGGGCCGCCACCTGCTGGGCGCGGGCGTCGGCCTTGATCCGGCGGCCGGTCGCGTCGGTGCAGGCGCCGCTCACGGTGCAGGCCCAGGCCTGCGTCCCGGCGGTGAACACACCCGCCCCGGAAGAATTCTCGAGATAGCTGCTGGCCTGGGTCCGGCCGCAGGCCAGGTCGGCCGACGCTGCCACGGTCGCGCCCGAGCCATCCACGACGCGATCCACCCGTCCGGACACCAGGCGCCGCAGCACCTCGCCGTTGCGCACCGATCCGCCCTGGAAACCCCACCAGGCCGGATCGGCCACGGTGAGTCCGGCGGCGCGGTCGGCCTGGCAGGTGGCCACCGAGCCGGTGAGAAGGGAGGACGCCGCGGTCGCCGCCGCCGCGACGGTGAAAGTTCGCGGGGCGGTGGAATTACGGACCACGTTGACCTCGGCGGAGCCGGCCCCGAAGAACGCCAGGTTGGTGCCGGCGCCGACGGCCTTGCGCACCGAGGTTCGCATCTGCGCCGTCCAGTAGCGGCTGTCCCCGTCGACCAGAAGAGCCGTGGCCCCGTCGATCAGGCCGGGCGCGGCGGCCAGGTCGGCGTCGGTCCGATAGACGACATCGGTTCCGGTCCGCTCGATCTGCGCGATCAGCCCGGCGTCGGCCACCAGCCCGCCACCACCGTTGCCGGTGATCAGCGGGCGGTCGAGAGTGACGGTGCGGCCCTTGCCGACCGAACCCGTCCGCCCGGTCGCGGCCCAGGTCATCGGTGAGGTCAGCACGACCACCCGGCCCGCGGCCCCGGAACGGGCGGCGGTCACGGTCAGTGGCACGTAACGGCTGGCCCCGCCCAGGTCGAGGCGGATCAGGTAGGTGCCCTCGGGCCAGCCGGTGGTGTCGATCGAGGAGGTCGAGGTCCAGTTCGCCGCGGCCCCGGTCTGCGCGGTGGCCTGGAACGTGCCCTCCCACACCTGGCGGGCGCCCGCCCCGCCGTACCAGCCGAGGCGGTAGGCCCGGGCGTGGGTGGCACCGCTGCCCCGCAGGAACAGGGGCACCTTCTCGCCGGGCCCCGCGGAGGTCGCCCCGGCGTAGGCCATGAGTCCCGGCGCGGCCGCGCGGGCGGTGCCGATGCGCCAGGTGCGCGTACCGGCCTTCGCGTTCTCGGCCGCGACGGCGCCGGAGGCCTGACTGACCAGCCCGCCCCGCATCGACTCGGCAACGGTGGAGACGGACACGCTCCCGTCACCGGCACTGAGAAGCCCGGCCAGGCCGCCCAGGGCGGCGAGGGCGGTCACGGCGAGCACACGCGGGGACGGCACGAAGACTGATTCTGGCGGGATTCCGGCGTCCGGTGCTAATCCACATGCTCATCCGGGGCACCTCGGGCCGAGTCACCCCTTTCACAGGCGTTCCGGCCTGGGCAACCTACGGGGTCGTAGGTTACGGTTACGTAAGCAAAAGGATCAGCCGTCCAACCACCCAGCGACAGGGGTCTTCCGTGACCGCATCGACCAGTTCGGCCGACGCCGGCGACTTGAACACCCCCGTGGCCGATTCCACCGGGCGCGCCCCCCGCCGGCAGCAACTGCCCCTGACCTACGGGCGTAAGAGCAACGTCGAGATCGCCTTTCTCTGGTTCTTCGTCGTCGCTCCGCTCGTGGCGGTCGCCGCCGCGATCCCGGTGGCCTGGATCGGCGGCTGGCTGGGCTGGACCGACGTGGTGCTGTTCACGGTGATGTACCTGTTCACCGGCCTGGGTGTGACGGTCGGCTTCCACCGCTACCTGACTCACGGTTCGTTCAAGGCCAAGCGCCCCATGCGCATCCTGCTCACGGTCGCGGGCACGATGGCGATCGAGGGCGCGCCGATCCGCTGGGTCGCCGATCACCGCCGTCACCACCAGTTCTCCGACGACGAGGACGACCCGCACTCCCCCTGGCGCTTCGGCGAGACCGTGCCGGCCCTGGCCAAGGGCATGATCTGGGCGCACATGGGCTGGCTGTTCACCCGGGAGAACTCGAACTCGCGGCGGTTCGCCCCCGACCTGGTGGCCGACAAGGACATCCGCTTCATCCAGAAGAACTTCGTCTTCTTCCTGCTGGCCAGCCTGTTCGGCCCCGCGATCATCGGCGGTCTGGTGAGTCAGTCGTGGCACGGCTTCATCACCGCGTACTTCTGGGCCGGGCTGGTGCGCATCGCCCTGATCCACCACGTCACCTGGGCGGTGAACTCGGTCTGCCACGTGATGGGCGAGCGTCCCTTCCGAACCACGCTGAAAGACCGCGCCTCGAACGTCTGGCTGCTCGCCATCCCGAGCTTCGGCGAGTCGTGGCACAACCTGCACCACGCCGACCCGACCTGCGCACGGCACGGTGTCGACCCCGGCCAGTGGGATATCTCGGCGCGGCTGATCTGGCTGTTCGAGAAGGCCGGCTGGGTCTGGAACGTGAAGTGGCCCAAGGAGAACCGGATCGAGGCCAAGCGGATCGAACAACCCGCCTGAGCTGACCGGAAACAAATTGAGGTCCCCCTAACCCTTCGGGCTGGGGAGGTGCCCCCAGCACCACACGAGTCGTGTGGTGCGTCCTCAATTTTGGTTGAGGATGGCTGGATGGACATCGCCGAAGCCCTGAAGTTCTGCCAGGACAACCACAACGCCGTGCTCACCACCCTGAAGAAGGACGGCGCCCCGCAGATGTCACCGGTGACGGTGGGTGTGTCGGGCGACGGGACCCAGGTCGTGATCAGCACCCGCGAACCCGCGATGAAGGTCAAGCACCTGCAGCGCGACGCCCGCGCCTGGCTGGCCGTGTTCACCGACGAGTTCTACGGCCCGTGGGTGCAGATCGCCGGCCCCGCCGACGTGGTCACGCTGCCCGCCGCGCTACCCCTGCTCGAGGACTACTACCGGAGCATTTCCGGTGAGCACCCGGACTGGGACGACTACCGCGCCGCGATGCAGCGTGAACACCGCTGCCTGATCCGGATCACGCCGACCGAGGTGGGGCCGACGATCTCCGGCTGATAGTCAGTCGGTCTTGCCGTCAGCGTGGATCGTGCTGAAACCCGTGTACCGGGTGAGCACCTCGGGCAGCACGATCGAGCCGTCGGCCTGCTGCCCGTTCTCCAGCACCGCGGCCATGGTGCGGCCGATCGGCAGGCCCGAGCCGTTCAGCGTGGCGACGAACTCGCGCTTGCCCTCGTCGGTGCGCGTACGGATGTTCGCGCGCCGCGCCTGGAACTGACCGCAGTCCGAGCAGGACGAGATCTCCCGGTAGGTGTCCTGCCCGGGCAGCCAGACCTCCACGTCGTAGGTCATCTGGGCGCCGAAACCGGTGTCACCCGCGGCCAGCAGGATCGTGCGGTGGGCCAGGCCCAGCTTCTGCAGCACCGCTTCGGCGTGACCGACCAGCTTCTCGAGCTCGTTCTGCGAGGAGTCGGCGGCGACGATGCGCACCATCTCGACCTTCTCGAACTCGTGCAGCCGGATCAGGCCCCGGGTGTCACGACCGTAGGAGCCGGCCTCCGAGCGGAAGCACGGCGTCCAGGCGGTGTAGGCCAGGGGCAGGTCGCCGGGCTCGACGATCTCGTCGGCGTGCAGGTTCGTCAGCGGAACCTCGGCCGTCGGGATCAGGTAGAGGTCACGCGTGCCCGCAGCGGTGCGGAACAGGTCTTCCTCGAACTTCGGCAGCTGGCCGGTACCGAGCAGGGCGCTGGGCATGACCAGGTGCGGCACCGAGAACTCGGTGTAACCGTGCTCACGGGTGTGCAGGTCGAGGAAGAACGAGGCCAGACCCCGCTCCAGCGCCGCCCCCGCGCCCCGGGCCACCCGGAACCGCGGGCCCGACAGCTTCGTGGCCCGGGCGAAGTCGAGAATGCCCGTGCGCTCCCCCAGCTCGACGTGGTCGCGCGGGGTGAAGTCGAACTGCGGCGGGGTGCCCCAGCGGCGGACCTCGGTGGCGTCCTCGTCGCTGAAGCCGTCGGGCAGCGTGTCCAGCGGCAGGTTCGGGATGTTCAGCATCAGGTCACGCAGGTCGGCACTCGCCGCCTCGGCGCGCTCCTCGGCCTGCTTGATCTCGTCCTTCAGCTCGCGGGCGCGCTCTTTCAGCGCGGTCACGTCGCCGCCGGCCTTGGCCGTCTTACCGACCTCACCGGCCAGCTTCTTGGACTCGGCACGCAGGTCGTCCGCCGTCTTGATGCCGGAGTTCCGGCTGGACAGCAGTTCTTCCAATGCGGCCGAGTCGAGTGTGTAGCCTCGGCGGGCGAGCCGGCGAACCGCCTCGTTGCCCGGGTCGAGCAGGGCGCGCGGGTCGTGCATCGAAGGACCTCTCAGCAGGTAGGGCTTTTGCCGTCATCGATGCTACCGGCGCACCTGTGTTCATCTCTCTCGGTATTTCGCGTGGCGTGCTTGCCGGATCTGTTCACCCGAGGCGGCGAGAATGCCGATCATGGCAATCGACCCCTCCACCACCCATACCCTGACCAGCCCCGACGGCGCCGAGCTGGTGGTGACCGCGCACGGCGGCCACGTGCTCGGCTGGACCCCGGCGGGCGGCCCGGCCCGATTGTGGCTGAGCCCCACCGCCGAGAGCGGGCCCGGCCTGGCCGTCCGGGGCGGCGTGCCGGTGATCTTCCCGCAGTTCGCCGGGCGCGGGCCGCTGCCGAAACACGGGATCGCCCGCAACCGGGCCTGGGTCGTGGTCGAGTCCGGCGCCGGCTTCTGGGAGGCGAGGCTGGAGGACGACGAAAACACCCGCGCAATCTGGCCTCACGCGTTCGAGCTGGTACTGCGGGCGCAGGCGTCCGGTGCGGTCCTCGATCTCACGCTCACCGCCCGGAACACCGACACACAACCCTGGAACTTCACCGCCGCGCTCCACACCTACTTCACCGTCGGTGACTCCGACACGGTGATCACCGGTCTGGGCGGACAGGCCGCGGCGGACAACGCCGGGGGCCCGCCGGTCGCGCTGGACGACGCCGTACTCGCGCTCGGCACCCGCGACGTCGCGATCGAGGGCGCGTCCGGCCCGGTGACCCTGGAAGATCCCCAGCTGGGGCCATTGGTCGTCACGGCCAACGGCTTTCCCGACCGGGTCGTCTGGAACCCGGGCCCCGGCCACGGCCTGGGCGACGTGCCCCCGGGCGCCGAGAGGGGCTTCGTCTGCATCGAGCCGGCTCTGCTGCAACCGACCGAACTGGGACCCGGATCGGTCTGGACGGGCACCGTACGGCTTGATGCGGGCGCCCTCTCCACCGACGCATAACTTCGCTATACGTATCGGTCACATGGCCACAGCCTGCCAGTACTGGTAGTTTGATTACGCGGAGTCATGACACTTTGCTAAATCAGCATCGGTATGGCAGGCTCTCCAACGCACCGGCGCCGAGAGCGCCGGTGCACCAGACTTCTGCTTCGCCCGGGCCCGTTTTCGTGTGTCCGGGCGATGCTGTCTCCGGCCCGCTCCCGTAGCGGCCGCGCGAACTCCTCGGTCTGAGCCAGAGGTTGGAGGGACCTTCTGGCTCAGACCGTGGTCTTTTGTGCTCAGGCCGCGGAGCCCAGGTATTCCTCCCACGACGGCTCGCGCACGTCCGCGCCCCGCACCACCCAGGCCGGGCCGCGCGGCGACCGCGGTCGCGCCGAGAGCGTCCACCCCATTTCCTCCGGGGTACGGCTGCCCTTGACGTTGTTGCACCGCATGCAGCAGGCCACCAGGTTCTCCCAGGTGTCCTGACCACCGCGACTGCGCGGCAGCACGTGGTCGATCGTGGCGGCGTGAGCGGCGCAGTAGGCGCACCGGTGCTCGTCGCGCCGCAGCACCCCCCGTCTGCTCACCGGGATCGCCCGGCCGTGCGGCACCTTCACATAACGGGAGAGCACGATCACGAGAGGCCGGTCGACGGTGAGGGTCTCACTGATCACTGGATGGGGGCCGTTCTCGACCACGGCCGCTTTACCGGCGAGGACGAGCACGATGGCCCGGCGGAAGGAGACGACGGCCAGTGGTTCATAGCCGGCGTTCAGTACGAGGGTGCGCATCAGCGGCCACCTCCTGGGTCCCGGACGACAAAAGGCGCCGTTCCGCAGGGAACGACGCCTTGAGTGGGCGGCACATGGCCGCCTGGTATCTCGGTGGAACTGGTACTACGTGCAGGCCCGCTCGTGCGGGCTTGCCGGTGCTGGCCCGGTAACCCGGTATGCGCCCGCGCCCTGGCCGCAAGAAAGTCGCGTATGTGTGGTATCACTACGACCTCCTCACCGGTATGCCAGCTTGTCGGACTCTGGTTGACAGAGTAAGCGGCAACCCTGTGCCAGATCACTCCCTTTACCCCAGTGATCTGCGTGACGATCCGGCAAACAAAGCCGGGAAGCCCCCACCGAGACCCGGCGGGGGCTTCCTCATGCACCTCGGGCGAACCCTCAGGCCACCCGAGCCCTCAGGCCACCCGAGCCCTCAGGCCACCCGGCCGAACGATACGGCGCTGGTCCAGATCGCACGCTTGCTGAACGACGTACCGGTGCGACCGGCGTCGTACATCATGTTGCCGCCGGCGTAGATGCCCACGTGGTAGGCACTGCCGCCGGAGGTGAAGAACACCAGGTCGCCCGGCACGGCCTGGGACCGGGAGATACGGGTGGAACCCAGCATCTGCTGGTTGGCCGTGCGCGGCAGGTCGATGCCGACCTGGCTGAAGATGTAACCGGTGGCACCGGAACAGTCCCAGGCCATGGGTGTGGTGCCGCCGTAGCGGTAGGGAACGCCCAGGTAGCGGGCGGCGACGGCTAGCACGGAGGAACCCCGTGCACTGCCGAATGAACTGGACACACTGGTACCCGTCGACGACTCTCCGCTCACGGCGGAGATAACGACCTTGTTCGGAACAGCGGTGAAATCGCTGCTTTCGAACGATACCGTGGCGGCGACCGGTGCCGTGAGCGATGCCGAAGAAGTCTGCGCACCGGAAGGTGCCGCGAGGCTCCCCGAGAAGGCGACGGCCGGCTGCACCGCGATCGGGGCAGTGGCCGGGACGGCCGCCTCGGCGCCGGTGGTCGTACGGTTCGCGGCCTGGGAAGACATCCCCATCGTGGCGACGAGCCCGCCCGACATGGCAATCACTGCGCCACCCCGACCGAGCACCGACATCTGGCCGGTCACGGTATGACCCAGAGACGAAAGCGGTGTTGCAGGACGAACAGGCGCGCGATGGCGCGCCGTGGCCCGAGTAGTCACGGTGTTTACCTCTCCGAACGCCTACGAGGTCAGCTGTCGGGTTCGGATGGGAGAAGTCATCCGGCCGGTATCCGCTCCTCAGATTCGAGGACGGTGTCCCGGCTTCACCCCAAGGACGTCTGTGGAACGACGCCCGGAATTGGGTCCCCCGCCTCTGCCATGCGGTGTTCGCGTTGCCCCGGGGTGATGGCAGAGCTCGGCGTCCACCTCGGGGGCTTCTCGGAGGGGGAGAAGCGAACGCGAAGCTACCCGAACGCGCGAAGCAATGTCACGTCTGGGTCACGGCAGCCCCAGAAATATTTACCGAACGTGATCGGATCGGCACGTTCGGCTGAACTTCAGTCCTTCGAACGCGGCTCCGGCGGCTCCGATGAGAGGACGCACAGAAGCCTCACAGGTACCTGCAACCTCCCGTTCCGCACCCTGAGCTGGGCGGAAGTCCGACACGCCGCGGCGCGTCGTGCCATTTTTGACAGGATTGAAGCGATCTTGATAGGGCCGTTACTCCGCGACTCTGCGTAGAGAAATCCAGGTGCAGCGAGGGGGCTTCGGTTCTCTGTGCAGGGATGGAGGACGAGGGTCACCAGCGGGGCTGCACGGCACCTGGAGCGAGACGTCCGGACAGACCGAGAGCCCCGCCTCGGCTTCGGCCGGGACGGGGCTCTCGTGACTTCTGACGACGCGGTACGTGTGAGCTGGCGCCGGTCTTTCCCTCGGGTGGGCCTTCAGACGGCCTCGACGAAGACGTGCCGGGCCACGTCGGCCAGCAGCGCGACACCGCTGTCGGCCTCGGCCGAGCGCATCTCCGGCAGCTTGACCACGCTGATCAGGTAGCCGGTGGGCGTGCGCTGCGCCTGCACGCGGGAACCGGGCACCATGCCGGCGCCCTGGAGCTGCTTCATCAGCTGGGTGTCGATCTGGAGCCGCTCGCCGAGACGGCGGATCATCAGCTCATTGCTGTTGTCGGCCGAGGCCACGGCGTCGGGAAGGCTGAGCACGCCCTCGCGGAAGGCGTTCGGCAGTGCCTCCGGCCCGCCGAGCTCCTCCAGCCCCGGGATCGGGTTGCCGTACGGGCTCTCCATCGGCCCGGCCAGCATCTTGAGCAGTTTCTGCTCGACGTGGTCGCTCATCACGTGCTCCCAGCGGCAGGCCTCGTCGTGGACGAGCTCCCACTCCAGGCCGATCACGTCGAGCAGCAGTCGTTCGGCGAGGCGGTGCTTGCGCATGACCCGCGTGGCCTTGGCCCGGCCGATCTCGGTCAGTTCGAGATGACGGTCGCCGGAGACATGAAGAAGACCGTCACGTTCCATCCGCGCGACGGTCTGGGACACGGTCGGCCCCGAGTGACCCAGACGCTCTGCGATCCGGGCCCGCAGCGGGACGACGCCCTCTTCCTCGAGCTCGAAGATCGTTCTCAGATACATCTCGGTGGTGTCAATGAGGTCGCTCACGTGCCCATTGTCGACCCTCCGGCAACCGGGCACCATCCACCAGCAGCCTGAGGGGCCCCACCTGACGCTTAGTGCGAAGAACGGAACAGCACGGGAACGAGGGCCGCGCACTGCACCCCCGAGAACAGGGTGGGCACAGGCAACAGCCCGCAGGCTCGCCGGGACCTCTGCGAACAGAGATCGGGAATCCGGCGGTGGCGCGCTGGACGATGCGCGCCCCCTGCGGGCTGCGGTGACTGCCTGGAATTCGCCGGCCGCGGTCGGGCCGTGAATCACTCTCGAGAAACGAGAGCAGTCCGTCCGGAACGACGGCGGCTAGCTGACGGCCACCTCACGCGTCCGATATGAACTCACTGTCGAACCACCTCCTCTCTCGTGTGCCACGAAGGTACGTACGCCCGGCCGCGACCGGCAACGGGTTTTTCCGCGGTTTCTCGGTGGGCGTACGGAGTAGTAGTCCTTCTGGCGGACACCGGGCGCCGGAAGAAGGCATGATCGTGCGAGTGAGCACGGCGTCCGAAGAGATCCGCGCGGCTCTGGCCGGCGCCCTCGAGCTTCCGGTAGGACCGGACCGCATCGAGGCGCTGGACGGGCTGCTGCCATCGGTGTCCCGGGCCGGCAGTGCCCAGGAGGTCGGGCGGCTGGGCACGGAGATCCGTAGCGCTCTCCTGACCGCCTGCCTCGACGCGGGCCGGCACGAGCGGGTGCCGGAACTGTTCGGCTGGCTGATGGCCCGCTACGACGAGGCCCCGGACTGGCTCGGCGAGCAACTGGGCCCTCTGCTGCTGGCCAACCTGGCCGCGACCGGGGCCGGGCTGCTGCCCCACCCGGACGTGTCGCGCTCCCTGATCAACCACATCATCACCGGTACCGAGCAGCGCTACGCCCAGGCCGGTGAACCGGCGGGCCCGGTGCTGCGGTCGCGGTTCCTGTTCACCCGTCACGTGCACGGCATCATCGCCGCGAGCGGTGAGCTCGAGGCCTGGCTGGCCGCCGGCCCCTCACCGGTGGGCACCGTCTGCGCCGACTGCGAGCGCGCCGAGCAGGTGCGCCACCTGGTCGAGCTGGGCGCCTACCAGCGGGCGATCGATCACGCCGGGCCGGTGCTGCGGGCCCCGGCGTCGGAGTGCGAGTCGCAGCCGGCCGGGATGATCGGGGCGGTGATCCCCGCGTTCCTGCGCAACGGGCAGGTGGGCGCGGCGGCCTCGGAGCACGTGCGGGCGGTCCGGCTGATCCGTACCCGGCTGGCCGGGGCGGCCGCGGCGGCGGGTATCTCCGGTGACTCGCAGGCCGGTGACGCGCTGGCGGCGATCGCGATCCGGGGCACCGGGGCGGCCGATCAGTTGCTGGCCTGTGCCCGGTCCGGGCGCCTGCGGCACGGCCTCGACCTGCTGCGTGAATGGCTGCCGGCGCTGACCGGCGTGCCCGAACCGCTGGAGCAGTTGCAGAACGCGGCGGCGATCGCCCGGCTGGTCTGGAGCCTGACCGAGGCCGGGCGAGGTGGCGAGGTGGTGCTGCCGGCCGCGCGGGCGGGCATGCTGCCGGTCGCCTACCGCACCGGCACCGACCTGACCGGGTCTCTCCTCGGCGAGCGGGCCCTGGCCGAGAGTAGGCGTCTGGCATCGCTTTTCGACGTGCGCAACGAGACCGGGGAGGTCGGCGCACGCCTGCGCGAGACCCTCGGTTCCGGATCGCTGCCCGACATGCCACTGGAAGCCTTCGAGCGGGCGGGTCTGGAGCAGTGGACCCCGGAGCAAGTCAGCCGGGGGCGCCGGGCCGAGGGCAACGCCGCCGACAGCACCGATCTGACCGTGCTGGCCAAGGAGTTCGACGACGCCCTGCGGGCGGACGCGACCGACGCGATGCGGGCCGTGACGGGGGCCTGGCGGCTGATCCGGTCGTCGGTCAGCACCGAGGGGGATCCGTACGCCGAGCAGGCCGCGGCCCGGCTCGACGGCTGGCTGGCGCTGGACGAGATCGCCTCTCACCCGGTGGATCCCGACATGGGGCCGCCGCTGGAGGCACGGGTGCTGCTGGAGGTCTCGCAGGCCGCCACCGACCGGCTGTACGCGTCCGGCCTGGTGCTCGAATCGCTGCTGCACGACCAGGCCGGTGTGCTCGTCGCGGCCCAGAACCGTTTGATGGAGCCGGATACCGCGATGAACCGGATCGAGGAGCTGACGGCCGAGGTGGCCGGCACGGGCACCCCGCCCGATCTCGGCGAGGCCCTGTCCCGGCTCGTGCTGGCGCGGGAGATCGCCGCGACCGCCGGTGTCGTGGTGCCGGCCCAGATCTCCCAGCTGGTGCCGGTGCACGGTGCGGTGCCGGAAGAGGTCACGGGGCTGATCCCGGTCGATCCCCCGGCCGATTCCCCGGCTGAGGACGAACTCGTGGAGGAGGACGAGGAGGACGAGGTGAAGCCGATCCACGACCCGGTTCTCACCGAGGCGTTCGGGCCGTCGTCCATGCCGACGTCCCTGATCGGGCCGTTCATCACCACGCCGATCCGGGTGACACCGTCCGACTCCCCCGGGCACCGGCCCTGGCACGGCGACGACGACCCGAAGCAGTCGCGGCGCCGGCTCGACCCGATGGAACAGCTGCGCGCGGAGATGTCACCGGAAGACGTACGCGAGGTGGCGCAGACGCTCGACCTGGTGAACTTCGACCCGCTCGAGACCTCCATCGCCCAGCTGCGATCGGTGCCGCCGGAACGACTCGAGCACCGGCACCTGCGGGCCCTGACCCGGATGCTGCGGCTGCGGGCCCGCGACGAACCGCTCTCGGCGGCGGTGAGCACCCTGATGCAGGCCGTGGCCACGCTGCCTGAGGGGGTGCGCCCGCTGGAGCGCGCCCAGGCCGGTGCCGACCTGGCCTCGGCGCTCGGCGAGACCGACCCGGCGGCCGCCCTCGCGGTCTGGGACCACGCCGTGGAAGACGCCGAAAGATCGGGCGAAGGGCCGATTCTCGGCACCCTGCTGGCCGCCTCGGCAATGCTGAGGCACCGCACGGGCGATGCCTCGATCGCCGCGGCCGACCTGGCCCGGGCGGTGCCGCTGCTCGACCGCTTCGCCCCCGCCGCCCTGGCCGGGCAGTGCCGCGTGGACCTGTCCCGGGTCCTGCTCGAGCTGGAACGGCCGTTCGCCGCGGCGGCCGCCGCCGAGGCCGCGTTCGCCGATGTGGTCGACGTCCTGCGGGCCGCGGGCATGGAGACGCCGGCCCTGACCGCCGCGCCCGGCGAGCGCCTGGCGCCCGACGATGTGCAGGTGCCCGAGGGCGCCGTCCCGGCCGAGATCGCCTCCCAGATGCACCTGGCCGGGGCCGCGGCCTTCGCTGCGGCAGAAGCGAACTCGACCGCAGGAACGCCTGGCCCGGCCCGGCGTCTGGCGATCCGCAGCGCCCAGTGGCACGCCCGTAACGGCAACCCGATCGGCCAGGCCGAGGCCTGGCAGCTGGCCGCCCGGGTGGCCGGACGCCCCGGCCGGGTGGCAGCCGACCTGGAGCGCGCCGCCGAGCTGGCCGAGGCCGGCGCCGACTGGGCCCGCGCCGCGACCTGCCGCCGGGAACGGGTCACGGCGGTGCGGGCCGCCTCGGGTGACGACGCCGCGCTGAATGCGCTGGACGAGGCCGACGAGACCCTGAACGACTGGTCGCACGCCCTGACCGGGCGCCGGGTGCAGCCCTCGGAGCGGGAGCTGGCCGAGCAGCAGATGCGCTGGCACCGGGTCGCCATTGCCGAGCAGCGGGCACGACTCCTGGCTCTGGGCGGGTGGTTCGGCGAGGCCATGGAGGTGGCCGACGGGCTGGTCGACGAGTACCGGGCGCTCGACGACGCCTGGTCGGCCCGCGACCTCCAGGGTCTGCGCGGGCAGTTGCGCGCCGAGCTCGGTGACCTCGAGGGCGCCGTGACCGACCTGCGCGAGGCGGCGGAAGCGGCCTCGGTGGCGCACGAGACGGAACAGACCCACGGCCTCGGCGCCCGGCTGGCCGCCGTCCTGGGCAGTGCCGGTCGCGAGAACGAGGCCGAAGCCGCCTGGGACCGCTACTGCGAAAACGGTTCCTGACCACCCAGGCAGCCCGTCCGCGTCCTCAGTGCGCGCCCCTCTTTCTGTTCGTGATCACGGCGGAGTAGGTGCGGGTCTCAGGGCTCGCGGCGGATGACCTGCCAGGCATCCGGGTCGTCCAGCGGCGGCAGGCCGGCGTCGGGGCTGATCCGGATCGCCTTCGGGTCGGCGCCGGCGGGCAGGAACACCAGCCGGTCGTGCAGGCGGGAGGGCTGGCCCTGCCAGAACTCGATCTCCACCGGGCGCACCAGGAAACCGCCCCAGTACGGCGGGACCGGAACGTCTTCCGCACTGCCGGTGTCGGGCCAGCGCTCGCTGTATTCCCGCCAGCGCTCGGCGATCACGGTGCGGGAGGCGACCGGCTGCGACTGGTGGCTGGCCCAGGCGCCGATCCGCGAACCCCACGGCCGCGAGCGGAAGTACTCGGTGGTGGCCCGCTCGTCGACCCGCTCGACCACCCCGCGCACACTGACCTGGCGGTGCAGGGGCATCCAGACCAGGTCGAGCGCGGCGACCGGGCGGGCGGTCAGGTCGGTGGCCTTGCGGGAGTCGTAGTTGGTGAAGAACACGAACCCCAGGCGCTCGGCGTGCTTCAGCAGCACCGTGCGTACCGACGGAGCACTGTCCGCGTCGACCGTGGCCACGGCCATCGCGTTCGGCTCGGTGACACCGGGGTGGGCCAGCGCCTCGTCGTACCAGGCCCGGAACTGGGCCAGCGGACTGGCGGCCAGGTCGCTCTCGGCCAGTCCCGGCACCTGGTAGGACAGCCGCTGGTCGCTGAACGCCGGATCCACGTGCTCGATGCTCATGGCCGACAGTCTGAGGGGTCATGGACGTGGACGCCGCCGGAACGAACGCTCGGCGACCGAGCACACACAGAAAGCCATCGCCGCCCGCCGAATATGGCCTTCCTCATGTCCCAGGCCCTGCCTTTGTGCCCTTGACTGCGCTGAACTGTCCGGACAGGCCCGTCGTGATCCGGCGGGCCACTGCCGCCGACTGTCCCCACCAGGACACGACAACAGAACAAAGGAGTTCGAGATGGGCGAATTCGTACCGGGTCTCGAGGGTGTCGTGGCTTTCGAGACCGCGATTGCCGAACCCGACCGGGACGGCGGCGCCCTGCGGTACCGCGGCGTCGACCTGGTCGATCTCGCCGGGCGGGTGGACTTCGGCCAGGTCTGGGGCCTGCTCGTGGACAACTCCTTCACCCCCGGCCTGCCCCCGGCCGAGCCCTTCCCCCTGCCGGTGCACACCGGCGACGTGCGGGTCGACGTGCAGAGCGCCCTGGCCCAGCTGGCGCCGCTGTGGGGTTTCAAGCCGCTGCTCGACATCGACCCGGCCCAGGCCCGGGACGACCTGGCGCGGGCTTCGGTGATGGCGCTGTCGTTCGTGGGGCAGTCGGCCCGGGGCCAGAACACGGCCATGGTCCCGCAGAAAATGGTGGACGAGGGACGCACCATCACCGAGCGGTTCATGATCCGCTGGCGTGGGGAACCCGACCCGCGACACGTCGAGGCCGTGGACGCCTACTGGGTCTCGGCCGCCGAGCACGGCCTGAACGCCTCCACCTTCACCGCCCGGGTCATCGCCTCGACCGGCGCGGACGTGGCGGCGGCGCTGTCCGGTGCGGTCGGCGCGATGTCGGGCCCGCTGCACGGCGGGGCGCCCTCGCGGGTGCTGCACATGCTCGAGGGGGTGGAACGCACCGGCGACGCCCTGGCCTACGTCAAGCAGGTGCTCGACCGCGGCGAGCGGCTGATGGGCTTCGGACACCGGGTGTACCGCGCCGAGGACCCGCGCGCCCAGGTGCTGCGCTCCACCGCCGAACGCCTCGGCGCTCCCCGCTTCGAAACCGCGCGGGCGCTGGAAAAGGCCGCCCTGAGCGAACTCCAGGCCCGCCGGCCGGACCGCGTGCTGGCCACCAACGTGGAGTTCTGGGCCGCCGTGATCCTCGATTTCGCCGAGGTTCCGGCCCGGATGTTCACGCCGATGTTCACCTGCGCCCGCACCGCCGGATGGTCGGCGCACATCGTCGAGCAGAAGGCCACCGGCCGGCTGGTGCGCCCCTCGGCCCGGTACGTGGGTGAGGGCCCGCGGGGCATCGAGAAGGTGCACGGGTTCACCGCCTGACCGTGCGAACCCGCTGGTAACGTCCGGATCGTGCCCACCTCGTCCGCCAAGGTTCTTCCCCGCCCGGTCGCTCTCTCGGTCGCCGGTGGCCTGCTGCTGATGACCGTGTTCACGCTCGTCTGGGCGGGGGACACGTTCATCGGCTGGCCGGCGGTCGCAGCCGCGCCGTTCTTCGCCGCGGCCGTGATCGCCGGCGGTGTCTTCACCCGGCGGGCCGGGCAGCTGTTCCGCGCCCGGTGGAGCTTCCCGGCGGTGGACACCGAGGACGACGCCGCCGAGGGCCGGCGTCTGGGCGGCGCCTACGGGATCGTGTTCGGCCTCGAGGGCGCCGGGATCGGCATCGTGGCCGGGGTCCTCAGCGGGAGCGACTACCTGCTGCCGGCGATCGCCCTCGTCGTCGCGCTGCACTGGTACCCGATGGCCTGGGTCTTCCGGCGCGGCTTCGACCTCTGGCCGGCGTCGTGGACCCTGCTCGTCGCCGTCGCCGGAATCGTCCTGCTGGCCACCGGCGCCGACCGCGACCTGGTCTGGTCCTGGGTCGGGGCCGGCACGGCGCTGGCCACCCTCGGCTACGGCACGTACATGACCTTCTACGGCGCCGATCTGCTCGCCTCCGTAACCTGATCGCCCGGCCCGGCCCCGACCTGCGACACTGGCGCGTCCCACCGCTCGTCAGGAAGGTTCGCCTCGGTGAGTACGCCGTCCATCACCATCCCGGCCGGGCTGTTGCCCGCCGACGGCCGCTTCGGCTCCGGCCCCAGCAAGATCCGCCCCGAGCAGGTGGAGTACCTGGCCTCGATCGAGCGCAGCGTGCTGGGCACCTCGCACCGCCAGGCCCCGGTCAAGGACCTGGTCGGCCGGGTGCGCACCGGGCTCGCCGAGCTGTTCGACCTGCCCACCGGCTACGAGGTGGTGCTCGGTAACGGCGGCTCCAACGCCTTCTGGGACATCGCGGCCTTCAACCTGGTGCGGCACCGCGCTCAGCACCTCACCTTCGGCGAGTTCTCGGCCAAGTTCGCCGCGGTCACGCGGAAGGCGCCCTTCCTCGGCTCCGGCACCGTGATCGAGGCACCGGCCGGAGGCGTGGCCGTGGCCCGCGCCGAGGAGGGCATCGACGCCTACGCCTGGCCGCAGAACGAGACCTCGACCGGGGTGATGTCGCCGGTGCTGCGGGTCGCGGGCGCCCAGGACGACGCGCTGATGCTGGTGGACGCCACCTCCGCGGCGGGCGGCCTGCCGGTCGACGTGAGCCAGACCGACGCCTACTACTTCGCCCCGCAGAAGAGCTTCGCCTCCGACGGTGGGCTCTGGCTGGCGTTCCTCTCCCCCGCCGCGCTGGAGCGCAGCGAGCAGATCACCGGGTCCGGCCGCTACATCCCCGACTTCCTCGATCTCCAGGCCGCGATCGACAACTCGCGCAAGAACCAGACCGTCAACACCCCGGCGGTGGCGACGCTGGCGATGATGGCCTCGCAGATCGACTGGATGCTGGGCCACGGCGGGATGGACTGGGTCGCCGCCCGCACCGCCGACTCCAGCGACCGGATCTACTCCTGGGCCGAGAAGACCTCCTACGCAACCCCGTTCGTCACCGACCCGGCCGCCCGCAGCCAGGTGGTGTGCACGGTCGACTTCGACGGCGTCGACGCCGCCCAGGTGGCCGCGACCCTGCGGGCGAACGGCGTGGTCGACGTCGAGCCCTACCGCAAGCTCGGCCGCAACCAGCTGCGCATCGCGGTGTACCCGGCCGTGGAGCCGGACGACGTGAGCGCCCTCCTGACGAGCATCGAGTACGTGGTGGAGCGCCTGAGCTAGGCAGTTCCCGTGAAGAACGCCCCCTGACCGACGAGGTCCGGGGGCGTTTTTCTTATCCGCCACCGGGCTGACCATCGTGGATGCCGGTTTGTAACGGCACGTTGACAGAGTTCACGAACAAATCACACGGGTCCTGCCTGCAAACCCGGCTTTTCCTCTATTCTCTAGTGGAGCGATAGAGTTAATGTATGGTTACCGCTCGCCGGATCGCCCGAACGGACCGGCGTGCGACGCAAGCTTGAGAACTGGTCCCGTCACAGACTTGGAGTCTTCCCGAGATGAACGTTCTGCGTGGACGCGGCCGCACCACCGCCGTGCTCGCCCTGCTGGCAGCCTCCAGCCTCGGGCTGAGCGCCTGTGGCTCGAACGCGAGCACCGGTTCGTCCGCCGGCGGCAGCGGTGGGGGTTCCGCCAAGGAGATCGACATCGTCGGCTTCTCCGTGATCAAGTCCGCCTACGACGACCTCGGTGAGGCGTTCGCGAAGACGCCCGACGGTGACGGCGTCACGTTCAAGAGCTCCTACGGCGCCAGCGGGGCCCAGGCCCGCGCCGTGGTCGCCGGTCAGGCCGCCGACCTGGTCGCCTTCTCGCTGGAGCCCGACCTGAAGAAGGTCGTGGACGCCGGCAAGGTGGACAAGGACTGGAAGAGCGTGGGTGACACCGAGGGCATCAACTCCAGCTCCGTCGTGGTCATCGCCGTGCGCAAGGGCAACCCGAAGAACATCAAGGGCTGGGACGACATCGCCAAGCCCGGCATCGGCATCGTCACCGCCGACCCGGGCACCTCCGGCGCCGCGAAGTGGAACCTGCTCGGCGCCTACGCCCAGGCCCTCGGCACCGACAACGACACGGCGGCCGCGCAGACCTATCTGAAGAGCTTCATCGGCAACGTGGTGAGCTGGAACGACAGCGGCCGCAACGCCACCGACGCCTTCCTCAAGGGCACCGGCGACGTGCTGATCTCCTACGAGAACGAGGCCATCGCGGCCCGCGCCGCCGGCGAGGAGCTCGAGTACATCGTTCCCGACAGCACCCTGCTGATCGAGAACCCGGGCGCCGTCACCAGTGACGCCCCCGAGGTGACCGGCAAGTTCCTCGACTACATCCGCAGCACCGAGGGTCAGACGATCCTGGCGAAGGACGGTTTCCGCCCGGTCGTCGACGGGGTCACGGCCACCGGCGTCGAGGGCGCCAACGACCCGGCCAACCCGTTCCCGACCGTCAAGAACCTCACCACCATCGCCGACCTCGGCGGCTGGGACGAGGTCGACGACAAGTTCTTCGGCGACAACGGCATCGTCACCAAGCTCCGGAAGTAACCGACGATGGCCACCGCACCGGAAATCCCGGCGCCGCCGCGGCGGCGCCCCCGGCCGGTCTCCTCGGGGCGGCTCAGCGCCGCCTCGGGGCTCGGCCTCGGCGTCGGCATGCTCTGGCTCTCCCTGATCGTGCTGTTGCCCATCGCGAGCATCGTGGTGGTGGCCCTGCAGAGCGGCTTCGGCCCGTTCCGGGAGGCCGTCACCGACTCCGAGGCCCTGGACACGATCAAGCTGAGCGTCGGCGCCGCGGTGCTGGTGACCGTCATCAACGCAGTGCTCGGCACCCTCGTGGCCTGGGTACTCGTACGGGACTCGTTCCCGGGCAAGCGGATCGTCGAGGTCATCATCGACATCCCCTTCGCCCTGCCGACGATCGTGGCCGGCCTGGTGCTGATCTCGCTGTACGGGCCGCAGAGCCCGTTCGGCATCGACCTGGTCGGCACCCGGCGCGGCATCTTCGTGGCGCTGCTCTTCGTCACGCTCCCGTTCGTGGTGCGCTCGGTGCAGCCGGTGCTGATCGACATGGAGCGTGACGTCGAGGAGGCCGCGGCCTCACTCGGCGCCTCGGGTTTCACCATCTTCCGGCGCATCGTGCTGCCCACGATCGCCCCGGCGATGCTGGCCGGCTCCGCACTTGCCTTCGCCCGCGCGCTGGGCGAGTTCGGGTCGGTCATCCTGATCTCGGCGAACCTCATCGGCAAGACCGAGGTTTCGTCGGCCTACATGCTGAAGCTGATCGAGCAGAACGACACCACCGGCGCCGCCGCCGTGGCCACCCTGCTGCTGGTGGTCGCCGTGATCGTGCTCGTCCTGCTCGACTCGTTGCAGAGACTGGCGGCTCGTCGTGACTGAAACTGCCACTCCAGAAACCACATTGAAGACGACCCGAGCACCTCGCGCGGTGGCGCCCGGTCGGCGCCGGTCGGGTAGCCCCCTCGTTCGCTGGGTACTGCGCATCATCGCCGTCGGCTACGTGCTCGGGCTGGTCGCGCTCCCCGTCGGCACGGTCGTGCAGCACACGTTCGAGAACGGCCTGGAGCCGGTGCTTGAGTCGCTGCGCAATCCCGACTTCCAGGCCGCCGCCCGGCTCGGTGTGTTCGTCGCGGTGATCAGCGTGCTGATCAACACGGTTTTCGGCATCGGCATCTCGATCCTCATCGTGCGGTACCGCTTTCCGGGCCGCCGCCTGCTGAACGCGATCATCGACCTGCCGGTCTCGATCTCCCCGATCGTCGTCGGTATCGCGCTGATCTTCGTCTACGGCACGAACGGCTGGTTCGGCCCGGCGCTGAACAGCATGGGCATCCAGATCATCTTCGCCACCCCGGCCCTGGTACTGGCCACGGTGATCGTGGCCCTGCCGCTGGTGGTGCGCGAGGTGATCCCGGTGCTCGAAGAGGCCGGCACCGAACAGGACCAGGCCGCTCAGTCGTTGGGGGCCAACGGTTTTCAGCGCTTCGTCCGCATCACCCTGCCGACCATCCGCTGGGCGCTGGCCTACGGCGTGGTGCTCAGCCTGGCCCGCTCGCTCGGTGAGTTCGGGGCTGTGCGAGTGGTCAGCGGCAGCGTGGCGGGCGTCTCCCAGACCCCGACCCTCTTCGTCAACGACGCCTACCAGGAGTTCGGGGCGCAGGCCGAGCAGGACGCCTTCACCGCGGCCTTCCTGCTGATGTGCGTGGCAGTCCTCTTCATCGTCGTCATCGCCCTGCTGCGGCCGAAGGAGCAGAACCAGTGAGCATCTCGGTTTCCGGCATCAACAAGCGTTTCGGCGACTTCGTCGCCCTCGACAATGTCAGCCTGGAAGTCCCGACCGGCCGGCTGACCGCACTGCTCGGCCCCTCCGGCGGCGGTAAGTCCACCCTGCTGCGCATCATCGCCGGTCTGGAGTTCCCCGACACCGGCAGTGTCGAGATCGAGGGTGTGCAGGCGACCTGGCTGCCCCCGCAGAAGCGCAGCGTGGGCTTCGTGTTCCAGCACTACGCCGCGTTCAAGCACATGACCGTGTTCAAGAACGTGGCCTTCGGGCTGGAGATCCGGCGCAAGCCCAGGGCCGAGATCCGTCAGCGGGTGATGGAACTGCTCGAGCTGGTGCACCTGGAGCAGTTCGCCGACCGCCTGCCCTCGCAGCTGTCCGGCGGCCAGCGCCAGCGCATGGCCCTGGCCCGCGCCCTGGCCGTGCAGCCGGAGGTGCTGCTGCTCGACGAGCCGTTCGGCGCCCTCGACGCCCAGGTGCGCAAGGAGCTGCGCGACTGGCTGCGCAACCTGCACGACGAGATGAATGTGACCACCATCTTCGTCACGCACGACCAGGAAGAGGCCCTTGAGGTCTCGGACGAGATCGTGGTGATCAACGGCGGCCGGATCGAGCAGGTCGGCGCCCCCGCCGACCTCTACGACCGGCCGGCCAACGACTTCGTGATGAAGTTCCTCGGCCCGGTCACCACCCTCGACGGTCAGCTGGTGCGCCCGCACGACATCGAGCTCCTGGCCGCCCCCGGCCAGGAGGCGATCGAGGCCACGGTGACCCGGCTGACCCGGGTCGGCTTCGAGGTGCGGGCCGAACTGCGCACCAGCAAGGGCGGCAGCGAGCCCTGGGTGCAGCTCACCCGGATCCAGGCGCAGGAACTCGACCTCGAACCCGGCCGCTCGGTCTGGCTGCGCACCACGCACGCCCCGAAGACCCTGGCAGTGTCCTAAAAAGACATAAAACCCGTTCCACCCGGCACTCCGCACGCCCTATCGGGCGTGTCGGCGCAGGCCGGGCAGCGCGCAGTCCCAGCTATTGGGACAATGGTCGGGTGCAGATCTCCGCCAAGACCGACTACGCCGTGCGAGCCCTGTTGATGCTCGCCTCGAAGTCACCCGATCTCGTCAAGGTGGACGTGCTGATCGCCCAGCAGGATCTGCCCCGCAAGTTCGTCGAGGCCATCCTCTCCGAACTGCGCCGGGCAGGCCTCGTGCGCAGTCAGCGGGGCGCCGACGGGGGCTACGCGCTGGCCCGGCCCGCCGACCAGATCACCATCGGGGCGGTGATCCGGGTGGTGGACGGGCCGCTCGCCGAGGTGCGCGGGTTACGTCCACACGAAACCGCCTACACCGGTGTCGCCGAGCACCTGCCCACGGTCTGGGTCGCCATGCGGCACAGCCTGCGCATGGTGCTCGACGAGACCACGCTGCACGACGTGCTCACGGGTGAGCTCCCCGCCACCGTACGGGAAATGGCCGAAGCCCCCGACGCCTGGCTCGCCCGCTGACCACTAGCCGGTGAGTCGGCTGGTCGGTGAGTCGGCTGGTCGGCTGGCTACCGCCCGCCCTCTTTCTGTTCGTGATCATGCAAAACCTCCCCGGAGTTCTAGAACTGTCCGCGCGAGAGTTCTAGAACTCCGGGGAGGTTTTGCATGATCACGACAAAGGTTTGGGAGCTCGCCACGCCGGGGTTGGGGGCTCACCACGCCGGGGTTGGGGCTGGCTACACCGGGGTGGTGGGTGGGTCCTGAGACAATCGTTCTCGTGCCCGAACCGCTCCAGCCCGCCCTCGACCGACTTCGCCCCCTTCTCCTGGACACGGGCGGGCTGGTGCGTGCCGTGGCCTCGGGCCGGCGGCGCACTGCCCATCCGGATCCACAGCGGGCCGAACTGCGGCCGGTCGACCTCCGCGGTGAGCGGCACCTCCAGGTGACCTCGACCGACGGACGCATCCCCGTCGTCCGTAATCTCACCGGGGCCGACGCCGAGAGCACGGTCGCCGGCCTGCTCGCCCAGCCGTTCGGCAACTGGCACGTGGAGACCCGCGACAGCGTGGTGCAGGTGCGGGTGACCAAGCGCGGCGAGGCGCAGGTACATACCTCCGAGCAGACCGCCGAGCCGGTCGACACCACGCACGACCGGGCCAAGAACCACCTCATCGACCCCGCCGACCCGCTGTTCACGGTGCTCGGGGCCGACGCGGCCAAGCGCCGGCAGGTGGATGCCTTCCTGCGGCAGCTGGCCCCGATCGCCCGCAAGGTGAAGCAGGAGGGCCGGCCACTGCGCGTGGTCGATCTGGGCTGCGGCAACGCCTACCTGACCATGGCCGCGCACCGGTATCTGGCCTCCGAGGTCGATCCGGGCGTGCAGACGCTGGGGGTGGACATCCGGCCGGAGATGGCCGAGCGCAACGCCCGGGTCGCGGCGCAGGCCGGGCTGGAGGGCCTCGGGTTCAAGGCCGCCTCGATCGAGGAGGCCGCCGTCGACCCGGAGTTCACCGGCGTTGACATCGTGCTCGCCCTGCACGCCTGCGACACCGCGACGGACGACTCGCTGGCCCTGGCCGTGCGCTGGCAGGCCCGCGGCGTGCTGGCCGCCCCCTGCTGCCACCAGGACATCCAGCGGCAGCTCGCCGATTCGCAGGGCGGCATCCCGTTCGCCGGGCTGACCCGGCACGCCATCCTGCGCGAGCGTTTCGCCGACGTGCTCACCGACACCGTGCGGGCCGACCTGCTGCGGCTGCTCGGCTACCGGGTGGAGGTGGTCGAGTTCATCGACTCCCGGCACACCCCCCGCAACGCCCTGATCCGGGCCGTGCACACCGGCACCGCGCCGACCGCCCGACGGGTGGCCGAGTACACCGAGCTGGTCTCGGCCTGGCAGGTGGAACCGGCCCTGGCCGAGCGCCTGCGGCCCGAGGTGGACGCGGTGACGCTCGGGTGAGGAAGCCGCTGATCGCCCTGCTCGCGCTGCTGCTCGTGCTGCTGGTTCCCGGGACGGCCCTGGCGAAGACCCGCACCGACCGGGTGATCAGCGATCCGCGCATCCTGGAGAGCTCGGGCCTGGCCCCGAGCCTGCTGCACGACGGTGTGCTCTGGACCCACAACGACTCCGGCAACCCGAACCAGATCTACGCGATCGCGAAGAACGGTTCCACGGCCGCGGCGGTCACGATCGCCGGGGAGGACGCGCGGGACTGGGAGGCGATCACCAGCTGGCGTGACGCCGACGGCCGGGCACTGATCGCGATCGGGGACATCGGCGACAACAACGCCAAGCACGACTACGTGCGGATCGCGATCATCCGGGAGCCGGAGAATCTGACGGACATGACGGTGCAGCCGATCCGGGTGCTGCGCCTGACCTACCCCGGGGGGCCGCGCGACGCCGAGGCCCTGCTGGCCGATCCGCGTACGGGCCGGCTCTACGTGGTCTCCAAGACGCTGTTCGGGTCGGAGGTGTTCGTCGTCCCCACCCAGGTCTGGCCCGGCGGCACCGGCGTCTCGCGCATCACCCGGATGACCCGGGTCGCCCGCACCGGGGCCGCGCTCGTCACCGACGGCGCCTTCCTGCCCGACGGGAACATGCTGCTGCGCGGTTACGGCAACCAGTCGGTGATCGCCGCCCCGGAGACCGCCGAGGACGGCAGCCTCGACACGCTGGCGTCGCAGGCCCTGCCCGACCAGGAACAGGGTGAGTCGATCGCGGTCGTCGACGACGGCGCCTACGCCCTGATCGGGTCGGAGGGGGAGGATCAGCCGGTTCTGCGCGTACGGGTGCCTTCCTACGCGGTCGAGACCGCGGCGCCCACCTCGTCCTCTGCTGAAACGACCTCGGGGACAACCGAAACCCTGCGCACTCTCACGGGTGACGACAACCGCCTGCGCCTGCTGATCGGGGCCGGCGGGGCGGTGGTGGTGATGGTCGTCCTGTTCAGCGCGGCGATCATGTTGCGTCCTAGTCATTCTCGCAGACGCCGTCGTTGAGTATGGTGTCCGGGAACCCGACCATCGATCTTGAGGAGCCAGGTGCCCGCAGCGCACGGTGTCGCAGTGTTCAACGAGCTCACTTCCGAGACCGCCCGGCAACGGCTCCTGACCTGCCTGCACGGGCCCGGCTGGGCGACTGCGGTGCTGGCCGGACGTCCCTACCCGGATGTCGAGAGCCTGCTGGCCACGGCCTACCGGTTCGGGCTGGTGCTCGGTGACGACGACCTTCATCTGGCCCTGAGCAGGCATCCCCGGATCGGTGAGAGGCCCGCCGACGCCAGTCGCGAGGCCGCCCACTCCCGGTCGGAGCAGTCCGGCGTGGATGCCGCGGACGCCGATCTGGCGAAGAAGTTACAAGCCGGAAACCTGGCTTACGAGAAGAAGTTCGACCGGGTCTTCCTGATCCGGGCGGCCGGGCGCAGCGGGCCGGAGATTCTGCTGGCGCTGACCGAGCGGCTGGAGAACGACCCCGCGGCCGAGGCCGGCGTGGTGCGCGACCAGCTCGCCCAGATCGCGCAGCTGCGGCTGGGCGCGCTGATCGACGAGCTGTCGGCAGAGGTCGCCTGATGGCCACGCTGTCCACCCACGTGCTCGACTCGGGCACCGGCCGCCCCGCCGAGGGCATGTCGGTGGTGCTCGAGGGTTTGACGTCCGGCTGGACGACCCGGGCCACTGCGCGCACCGACTCCGACGGGCGCATCCGTGACTGGGGCAGTGACGAGATCCTCACTCCCGGCATCTTCCGCCTGACGTTCGGAACCGGAGAATGGTTCGGGCAGCAGGGCCGGGACTGCTTCTACCCGGAGGTGACCGTCGCGTTCCGGATCACGGAAGACGGTCACTTCCACGTGCCGATTCTTCTGTCGGCCTACGCGTACTCGACCTACCGAGGGAGCTGAGGCATGGGCATCGTCCTGGGCGCCAACCAGTACGGCAAGGCCGAGGTGCGGCTCGTGCACGTGGACCGCTCCACGCCGCGGCACGTGCTCACCGACCTGAACATCAGTACGCACCTGCGGGGGGCGTTCGACGCCACCTACCTGACCGGTGACAACGCGTCGGTACTGGCCACGGACACGCAGAAGAACACCGTGTACGCGTTCGCCCGGAAGTTCGGCGTGGATGAGCCGGAAGACTTCGCGATCCGCCTGGGCCGGCACTTCATCGAGTCGCAGGAGCCGGTGCAGGGTGCGCAGATCGAGATCGACCAGCTGCCCTGGGACCGCCTCGACGACCACTCCTTCGCCCGGCCGGGTGGCGAACGTCGCACCACCAGCGTGACTTTCGACGGCGATCAGGTCTGGGTGGTCTCCGGGCTGACCGATCTGGTGGTGCTGAAGACCACCGGCTCGGAGTTCCACGGCTTCCCGCGCGACGAGTACACGACCCTGCCGGAGACCACCGACCGGATCCTGGCGACCTCGGTGACCGCGCGCTGGCGGTACTCCTCGGCCGATCTGGCCTTCGGCGAGATCTACCCGGCCATTCGCTCGGTTCTGCTCGAAACCTTCTCGGCAACTCACAGTCTCGCTCTCCAGCAGACCTTGTACGCAATGGGCCGGGCCGTGCTGGAGAAGTTCGGCGACGTCGCCGAGGTGCGGCTGTCGATGCCGAACAAGCACCACTATCTGGCCGACCTGTCACCTTTCGGGCTGGACAACCCGAACGAGGTGTTCATCGCCGGGGACCGTCCGTACGGCCTGATCGAGGGTCAGGTGCTGCGCGAGGAGGCGCCGGACGCCGGCTCCGCCTGGCAGTTCGTTCCCGGTTTTGCCTGAGTCCTGTAAGGGGAACGACATGTTCGACGCTGCTTTCATCTCCGAGATCGACACCCTGCTGGCCCCCGCCGACGCCCAGGCCGCCCGGTTCCCCGGCGAGGCGCCCAGCCGGCAGCCGGTGCACACCGCATACGTACCGGCCGATCAGTTCACCGCGTCGACCTGCGCGGAGTGGGGCTCACGGGCACTGACCCTGCTGAGCACCCACGTCACCGATTCCGCCTCCCTGGCGTCTTTCTCGGGGTTGCCCGCGGAACTGATGGTGGACGTCCACCCGCGCCTGACGGCGAAACTCGCCTCCCAGCCGATCGAGGACGTCCGGGTCGACTTCGAGGACGGTTACGGTCTGCGTCCTTCCGAGGAGGAGGACGCGGCGGCGACCGCCGCCGGGATCGCCCTGGCCGAGCTGGCCCGCCGGCCCGAGGCTCCGCTGCTCACTGGCACACGCATCAAAGGACTCCAGCCCTCCACCCGCTGGAGAGGCCTGAAGACGCTGGAACTCCTCGTATCCGCCGCGATTTCACACGGCGGCCTGCCGGAGCGATTCGTCGTGACGCTGCCGAAGGTGGCGCACGAGGCCGAGGTCCGCGCCGGGGTGCGGGTGCTCTCGTACCTGGAGTCGGCCTACGGGCTGGCCGAGGGATCGCTGCGCCTGGAGCTGCAGATCGAGGTGCCGCAGGCGGTCTACGGGCCGGACGGCACGGCGGCGGTGGCCCGGCTGGTGCACGCCGCGGACGGGCGATGCGAGGGACTGCACTACGGCACCTACGATTTCAGTGCGGCGGCGGGGGTGGTCGCGGGGTACCAGTCGCTGGAGCACCCGCTGGCCGACCACGCCAAGGCCGTGATGCAACTGGCCGCGGCGCAGACCGGCGTGCGGGTGAGCGACGGGTCGACGAACGTGATCCCGGTCGGCTCCCCGGAGGCGGTCGCGCAGGCCTGGACGCTGCACGCCCGCCTGGTCACCCGGGCCCTGGAGCGCGCGCTGTACCAGGGCTGGGACCTGCACCCGGGGCACCTGGTCACGCGGTACGCCGCCACGTACGCGTTCTACCGGGCGCAGCTCGCGCCGAGCGCGGCGCGGCTGCGGGCCTACACCCAGAAGGCGGACTCGGGTGTGATGGACGAGCCCGCCACCGCACAGGCCCTGGCCAACGCGGTGCTGCGGGCGGTGGAGTGCGGGGCCTGCGACGACTCCGAGGTGCTCCGGGCCTCCGGACTCGACCGCGCGGCCCTACTGGTGCTGGCAAAACGCTGACGGGACGGGGTTCTCATGCTTGACACGGTTTTCCGGGCTCGACGCGCCATCACCACGGTCGGCGAGTCCGCACGTTCCATCGGGATTCGCGACGGGCGCATCGTGGCGATCGAGCCTCTCGACGCACCGCTGGAAGCCACCCGGGTGATCGAGCTGGGTGACGACGTGGTGCTGATGCCCGGCCTGGTCGACACCCACGTGCACATCAACGAGCCGGGCCGCACCGAGTGGGAGGGTTTCGAGACCGCCACCCGGGCCGCGGCCGCGGGCGGCGTCACCACGGTCATCGACATGCCGCTGAACTCGATCCCGGCCACGACCACGGTCGAGGCCCTCGAGATCAAGCGGAAGTCGGCGTCCGGCGCGGTTTTCGTGGACACCGGGTTCTGGGGCGGGGCCGTGCCCGGCAACGTCGACGACCTGCGGCCGCTGCACGACGCCGGGGTGTTCGGGTTCAAGTGCTTCCTGCTGCACTCCGGGGTGGACGAGTTCCAGCCGCTGTCGTCGGCCGAGCTGGAGCAGTACCTGGGCCAGCTGCAGGACTTCGGCGCCCTGATGATCGTGCACGCGGAGAACTCCGACGCGATCGACCGGGCCCCGGCCGCCGACGGCGAGCGCTACCGGAAGTTCCTGGCCTCGCGCCCGCGCGGCGCCGAGAACATGGCCATCGCCGAGGTGATCGAGGCCGCGCGGTACACCCGGGCGCGGGTGCACATCCTGCACCTGTCCAGCTCCGACGCCCTGCCGATGCTGGCCTCGGCCAAGCGCGACGGTGTACTCATCACCGTCGAGACCTGCCCGCACTACCTGAGTTTCACCTCGGAGTCGATTCCCGACGGCGCCACGCAGTTCAAGTGCTGCCCGCCGATCCGCGAGTCCTCGAACCGCGAACTACTCTGGGAAGGGCTGCGCGACGGCGTGATCGACGTGATCGTCAGCGACCACTCGCCCTCCACGCCGGAGCTGAAGCGTTTCGACATCGGCGATTTCGGCGTGGCCTGGGGTGGCATCTCGTCGTTGCAGCTGGGTCTGCGGGCGGTCTGGAGCCAGGCCCGCACCCACGGCCTCACGCTGGTCGACGTGGCCGAGTTCATGGCGGCCCGCACCGCGAACCTGGCCGGCCTGACCCGCAAGGGCCGGATCGCGCTGGGCTACGACGCCGACCTGTGCCTGTTCGCCCCCGACGAGGCCGCGGTGGTGTCGGCCGCCTCACTGGAGCACAAGCACGCGATCACCCCCTACGACGGCATGGCCCTGGCCGGGGTGGTGCGCGAGACCTGGCTGGCCGGTGAGCCCATCGACCTGGCCGCTCCCCCGCGGGGCCGGCTGCTGCGGCGGGGCGACGTGTGACCCCGGCGAACCCACTACTGGTCGTGATCAGGCAAAGTTTCCCCGGGGAAGTGGCACAGGAAGGTGGCCGGCATGGCTGAACAATTTGGCGGGCTGACAGATCTCGCGTGCTCGAACGTCGGCGGGCGGGTGGTGTACGCGAACGACCAGTTGTTCGCCGACCGGCGCAACCTGATCCGGCCGGAGCCCTCGGCGCACCAGGTGCACGAGTTCGGGCCGGACGGAAAGATCTACGACGGCTGGGAGACCCGCCGGCGCCGCGACCCGGTCGACCAGCCGGGCAACGACTTCGCGATCGTGCGGCTGGGCATTCCGGGTGTGGTGCGCTCGGTGGTCATCGACACGGCGCACTTCAAGGGAAACTACCCGCCCTACGCCACGATCGAGGCGACGGCGAGCGAGGGCCACCCGGTGGCCCAGGACCTGCCCGAGAGCGCCTGGACCACGATCCTGCCGAAGGTCGCGCTCAAGGGTGACACCGAGAACGCGTTCGAGGTGGCCAGTGACCGCCGCTGGACGCACGTGCGGCTCTCGATCTACCCGGACGGTGGCGTGGCCCGGCTGCGGGTGCTCGGTGAGCCGGTGGCCGACCCGCGTCATCTGACCGGCACCATCGACCTCGCCGCGCTCACGAACGGCGGTTCGGTGGTGGGTTGTTCGGACATGTTCTACTCGTCGGCGGGCAAGCTGATCCGGCCCGGCGACCCGCTGACCACCGAGGGCGGCTGGGAGAACGCCCGGCGACGCGACGGTGGCAACGACTGGGTGGTCTTCGCGCTGGCCGGGGCCGGGCGGGTGCGCCGGGCGGTGATCGACACCAGCCACTTCCTCGGCAACGCCCCCGGAGAGGTGAGACTGACGGGTGAGGTGCCCATGTCGTCCTCAGTCAATGACAGCTCGACCTGGCTGGAACTGCTGCCCCGCGGGCCGTTGCGGCCCGACTCGGTGCACCGGTTGCGGGTGGCCCGCGACGTGGTGACGCAGATCCGGATGGACGTGTATCCGGACGGTGGGATGTCCCGGGTGCGGTTCCTGGGCGAACTCACCGAAGGGGCCCTGGACGAGGCCGCTCTGCGCTGGCTGAAGGCCCTGCCGGACGGGCATCTGGAGGAACTGCTGCTCGCGGTGCCGGAACTGTCGGCGCAGGACGCCGATCAGCTGCGGTCGTCGAGGGACGCGCTCCCGGCGGTTCTGCGGAGTCATCTGCTCGACTGACCGGCATCCGCCGGGAGGGTCAGGCAGAGCAGGTGTGGACGTTCGTCCCACGACTGCGTGTCGGTGAACCCGAGCGATCGGTAGAGGCCGATGGGGGCGGCGCGCCAGTCCCAGACGGTGAGGGTGACCGGCCGCGCCCCGGCCCGGTCGACGGCCGCGCGCACCAGGGCGCGGCCGGCTCCGGTGCCGCGGGCCGCCGGGTCGACCCAGAGCCGCTTGATCTCGACCTGGTCGCCCTGCTCCTTCAGCACCACCAGGCCGAGTACGCGGTCATCGGCGCAGGCGAGCAGGCAGTCCGGGAGAAGGGTTTCCGGGTGCTCGACCTCGTTCTGGTAGCGCTGCGGCAGCGGGCCGCCGGGGGCCAGGCCGCGGTCGGTCTTCTCCTGCTCGGTGAGGGTGAGGTAGTCGCGCAGCAGGCGGGAGACCTCGGCGGCGTGCTCGGGACGGGCGGCTTCGACGGTCAGGTGCATCCGGTCAGCCTAAGTGAGCAGGTGGTGGGTAAATATCTGTGACCGGAGTGCGCATAGAAGAGGATTCACCCGGAAGGTCCGCACTAATCTTTGTCCATGGCGATCGCGAAGGACACCAAGGACTGGACGTGGGTACTCGATCGCACCTGCCCGGAGTGCGGTTACCAGGCCGGATCCATCGCGATGTGGCGCCTGCCGTCGCTGATCCGGGCCAACGCCGCCGCCTGGCTGGAGGTGCTGGTGACGCCCGACGTGCGCAAACGTCCCTCCGAAGAGGTCTGGTCGCCGCTGGAGTACGCCTGTCACGTGCGCGACACCTTCCGGGTCTTCGACGGGCGCCTGCACACGATGCTCACCGAGAACGACCCGATCTTCCCCAACTGGGACCAGGACGACACCGCTCTGGCCGACCGTTACTGGGAGCAGGATCCGGTGCTGGTCTCTCGTGAGCTCCTGGAGGCCGGTGACGCCATCGCCCACCGGTTCGCCGCGGTCACCGACGAGCAGTGGAGCCGGCCGGGGCGGCGCAGTGACGGGGCCCGGTTCACCGTTGACAGCTTTGCCCGCTACCTCCTGCACGACCCGGTGCACCATCTGCACGACGTGACGCCCTAGAGCTGTGGAAAACCTGGCCTGTGGATAACTTTCCAAGACTGTCGGTGGTCTGCCCTACGGTCTGAAGACATGAGCCCACGGCTTCACGTCGACACCGCAGAGCTCCACGATCTGGCCGGACGCGTCCGGTCGGCCGCGTCCGAGGCGTCCAGCCTCCACGCCCACCCCGGTCCCGTGCGGGCCACCATGTCCGCCCTCGGCGACCCGGCCCTGGTCGGGGCGTCGCACGAGTTCCTCGACCGCTGGTCGCACGCCCTCGGCGACGTGGTGGGCGACGCCGAGCGTCTGGCCGACCTGCTCGCTCTGCTGGCCACGACCTGTGAAGACACCGAAGCCATTGTGGCCCGGGGCTTTCAGCCGTGACCGGAGTGGCTCGCGCCATGCACCAGTCCTCCTCCGGCGGGATCTCCCCCAGCGAGCTGACCCGGCTCTCGGCGCAGTCGGCCGCCGCGCAGACGCTGAGTCGGCACCTCCAGGTGATCGCCGACGGGCTGGAGGCGGCGGCTGTCGGTCTGCCCACACCGCTGGCCCGCGCCGTGCCCGGGCCGGCCGCCGGGGCGATCAGCAAGATGCTCTCCACCCAGCCCGACGAGTTGCGCCGGGTGGCCTCGGCGTGCCGCCGGGCCGCGACCGCCTACTCTCAGTTCGCCGATCTGCTGGAGCCCGCGATTCACGGGCTGCGAAGGGCGCTTTCGTCTCCTTCCGACCTGGCCGAGGTGCTCAGCCGGGACGCCGCCCAACGGGCGCACGAGGCCGCGCGGCTCACCGCGACCACGCTGTCCGGGCTGGCGGCGGTGGCCCCGCAGCGTCCACCGCGCTGGCGTCGCTGGCTGGTAGCCGCCGAAGACGCCCGCGCCGAGGTGCTGCTCGGGGCGCAGGAGGCCACCGAGCAGAGCCTGGTCGCGGCCATCGGGTTCACCCGGTGGGCGGCCCGGCACGATCCCTCGACCACGGTGAGTCTGCTCGGAACGGCGAAGGAGGCGGCCGCGCACCCGGTCGAGACCGGGCGCGCGGTTGTCGACTGGCACACCTGGCGGTCCAACCCGGCCCGCGCCACGGGGCACCTGCTACCCAGTGTGGCCGGGGGTTTCGGGTCCGGAACGAGCACGGCGGCGGGGCGGGCCGGACAGCTCTCCCGGGCGGCCCGGCTGTCCCAGCTGGCCCGGGCGGAAGAGGCCGGCCGCCGGGGTGCCACCGAGGCGGCGGCCCGGTCGGCGCGGTCCCGGCTGATCGACCGCAGCACCCAGCCGCTGGGCCCGGTGGCCTGGGAGCACACCCTGGGGCGCGAGCTCACGCCCCAGGCGGTCGAGGCGGTGGAGAGGTTCTCGGCGCTGATCGCCGCCGGTGAACCCAGCCTGACCAAGACCATGCAGGAGGTGTCGAGCGCCGCCCGGGCCGATCTGGCCGGGCTGTCCAACCGCCTGAAGACCGGGGAGTCGATGCGGCGAAAGGTCGCAACGCAGCAGGCCAACACGGGCCGGCCGCTACCGGTGCTGCTCGACCGGGCCGAAGACGCGGTGCGCTACACGGTGGTGCTGGAGAACCGTTCGTACGTGTCCGGGGTCGAGCAGGTCACCCGTCTGCTGGCCCACCGCGGCTATCACAACCTCAGCCTGAACAACGCCTGGAGCTCGCGGCGCTACCGCGGTCTCAACAGCACCTGGGCCGACCCGTCCACGGGGATCGCCTTCGAGGTGCAGTTCCACACCCCGGCCAGCTGGCGCGTCACCCGCGACACGCACCGGCTGTACGAGGAGTTCCGCGACGTCTCCACCACGGCCGAGCGCCGGGCGGAGCTGTCGGAACGGATCGGCGCGGCCTACCGCACCGCTCCGGTGCCGGAGGGGGTGGCGCACCTGACCCGTCCGGCCCTGCCGCCGTCGGCCGTGGTGGAGCGGGTGCCGGTCGACTACACGGTGTACGCGGGTGCCGGTGGGGCGCTGGGGCCGGCGTTGCCGCGGGCCGGAGCATCCGGGGAGGGTCGATGACCGGGTAGCGGGGCCGACCACAGCGAGGGTGTCTATCGTGGCGGCGTGTCTCAGACCGATGCCGGCGTGGCTGGTTCCCCCTGGTGGATGCGGGGTCCGGCCCTGCGCCGCGACGTCAGCGAGGAGCCCCCGCACGGTGAGCCCGCGGCCAGGCGCCGGCTGACCTGGGAGATCTGGATCGTTCTCGGGCTCTCGCTCGGGATGTCGGGGGTCTATTCGCTGGTCAGCATCATCGCCAAGCTGACGGCCGAGGGCAGCCTGCGGTCGCAGACCTCCACGCTGAACACGTCCCAGAGCGTGCGTGAGTACCTGGACCTGACCTACCAGCTGCTGGGCATCGTCAACACGCTGGTGCCGGTGGCCCTGGTGCTGTGGCTGCTGGCCGGTGACACACCCCGCTGGGCCGAGCGACTCGGGCTGAGCCGGGGTGGGGTCTGGTTCCGGGGTGCGCGGGGCGGTGATGCAGGGCCGGGTAGCGATGCTGGAGGCCGCACCTATTGGCGCGATCTGGCTCATGGGGCCGGGCTGGCGGCGCTGATCGGGTTGCCCGGTCTGGCGCTGTACATCATCGGGAACCGGCTGAACCTGACCACGACGGTCGTGGCGTCCGGGCTGGGCGAGTACTGGTGGACCGTCCCGGTGCTGATTCTGCAGGCCGTCAAGAACGCGGTGCTCGAAGAGATCATCGTGGTCGGGTACCTGATGAACCGGCTGCGCCGTCAGAACTGGACCTGGCGGGGAATCATCGTGGCGAGCGCGTTGCTGCGCGGCTCGTACCACCTGTACCAGGGCTTCGGGGCGTTCGTGGGGAACGCGATCATGGGCCTGGTGTTCGCCGAGTGGTACCGGCGCGGCGGCCGGGTCTGGGCCCTGATCGTGGCCCACACCATCCTCGACATCATTAGCTTCGTGGGATACCAGCTGTTCCAGGGAGTCCTGGACAAGCTCCTGGGCACCTGACCCTTCTTGTTCGTGATCATGCAAAACCTCCCCGGAGTTCTAGAACTGCTGCTTCCAAAGTTCTAGAACTCCGGGGAGGTTTTGCATGATCACGGAGGGTTGGAGGGCGGGGTCAGGCGACGGAGTTCTCCGTCACCTCGGAGGTTGCCGTCTTGTGGGCTGCCGTGGTCCGGGCCACCGTTTCGGCCTCGGGGGTGCGGGTGGCGCGGGCCCGCTCGGTGGTGGCCGTGACCGTGACGGCCGGGCCCTTCTCGGCCTGGGCCACCGCCGCTCGCAGGCCCGGCGAACGGCTCAGCACGAGCACGGCCACGACGGCGACGAGCAGGGTGCCGATACCGCCGATGAGCACGGTCCAGCGCGGGCCGAACGTCTCGCCGACCCACCCGATGATGGGCGAGCCGATCGGCGTGCCACCCATGATCACCGCCATGTAGAGGGCCATCACGCGTCCTCGCATGGCCGGCTCGGTGGAGAGCTGGATGGTGGCGTTGGCGGCGGTGAGCATGGTCAGCGCCGACAGGCCCACGGGGATCAGCATCAGGCCGAACGACCAGTACGTGGGCATCACCGCCGACAGGATCGACGTGACGCCGAAGGCCGCGGCGGCCGTGATCACCAGCTTCACCGTGGGGTGTTCGCGGCGGGCCGCGAGCAGGGCGCCACCGAGCGACCCGATGGCCATGACCGAGCCGAGGATGCCGTACTCACCGGCGCCCTTGTCGAAGACCAGCCGGGCCATCAGGGCGATGGTGATCTGCGAGTTCAGGCCCAGCATCGCGACCGTGCCGACGATGGCCATGATCAGGCCGATCTCGGGGTGGCTGCGCACGTAGACCAGGCCGGCGCGGGCCGAGCGGTTGCCGCGGGGCGGGCGCTGCTGGGCGCTCAGCTCGGCGCGGTTCATCCGGGTCAGGGAGAACACCACGGCGACGAAGCTGACACCGTTGATGAGGAACACCAGACCGGTGCCGAACGAGGCGATCAGCAGGCCGGCGAGGCCGGGGCCGATCAGGCGGCCGGCGTTGAACGAGGCGGAGTTCAGGCCGACGGCGTTGGGCAGGTAGTCGACCGGCACCAGTTCGGAGACGAAGGCCTGGCGGGCCGGACCGTCCACGGCGGCGATGACACCGAGGCCGAAGGCGAGGGTGTAGACCATCCAGAGCTGCACGAGGCCGGTGACGACGAGCAGACCGAGGGTCAGGCCGAGAACGGCGAAGGCCACCTGCGTGAAGATGAGAACGCGGCGGCGGTCGAACCGGTCGGTGACGGCGCCGGCCCAGGGGGCCAGCAGGAGCACCGGGAGGAACTGGAGCGCGGTCGTGATGCCGACCGCGACGCCGGAGTTGTCGGTGAGCTGGGTGAGGACCAGCCAGTCCTGGGCCACGCGCTGCATCCAGGTGCCGGTGTTCGACACGATGGCTCCGGTTGCCCAGAGTCGGTAGTTACGGATGCCCAGGGCCCTGAACATGGGACTCACGAGTCGGCGATCCTCCTCAATATCTGTGACGCACGGGCGAGAACGGCTCGCTCTTCCGGGTCGAGGTCGGCCAGCCGCCGGGCCAGCCAGGCGTCACGCTGACGACGGGTCGCCGTGACGGCGGCCGCACCGGACGGGGTGATCCGGACGATGATCTGCCGGCCGTCGGCCGGGTCGGGCTCGCGGTCGACCAGACCGCGGGCGTCCAGGGACGCGAGCGTGCGCGTCATCGAGGGCGGCTGCACCCGCTCGAAATCGGCCAGGGCCCGGGGAGTCAGGGGACCGGAGCGGTCCAGCACGGCCAGCACCGACATCTGACTGTCGGTGAGTTCGGTGTCGGACTTCTCCGCGCGCAACCGGCGCGTCACCTTCATCAGGGACACGCGCAGGTCTGTTTCCTCGAGCACGCTCACAGTCTACCGAACTGCTTAGCCGTGCTAACTATTCCCCCTCCCCTCGGGGTGGTTTCCGGTCGCCCGTTCGGGCCGTCGGACGCGAGATCATCACGCTGTGGGGCACATAACCCCAGGTCCGCCCGTTCGGACAGGTAACCTCGAAAGAGTGGGAGAACAGGAAGTGCCCTACCAGGTCACCCAGGGTGGTCCGGGCGAGCGGCTGCCGGTGGCAGTCGGCACCGGCATCTGGGCGCTGCTGTTCGTGCTGGGACTGATCCTGCGCCCCGAGCTGGAGTCCACCGGACGCGGCTGGTGGGTGTGGACGGCCCTGGCCGGAGTGGCGCTCGGCTTCGTGGGCTACACGTACCTGCTCCTGCGCCGTCCCAAGCCGAAACCGGGTGAGGTCATCCCCTCCAGCGGCTACACGGGTGACGTCGACGACGTGCCGCGCAACAACGGGGAACCCACCGGGCTGCCCAAGCTGCGGCGCAAGCCCGTACCCCGGCCCGGCGGCGGGCCGGGCACCCTGCCCTGACCCGCTGACCCGCTAGCCGAAGGTCTGGTCGACCAGCGCGTCCGGGCCCAGATCCGGGTCGGCGAGCACCCCCGCCAGGAGGTCGCGCAGGTCCCAGCGCTCCCCCGACCAGGCCAGCGCCCGGGCCAGACCGTCGACGGTGGACGCGTGCAGTCTCGCCGTCGTGCCCTCACCCTCGACCCACCAGTCCACCTCGACACCATCCACGACGAGCGAATCGTGCTCGCACCAGGTGACCGGGGCATCGGGCAGCAGGGCCCGCACCGCCTCGCCCACCGGCTGCTCCGTGCCGGCGGCATCGTCGAGATCGCCGGAGACCAGGTCCCCCGCGCGGGAGACGCCGAGCAGGCCGGTCAGCGCACCGGCCCGGCCGGGCGCCACCGGCACCTGCGCCCCGAGGTCGTGACGCTGGCGGTACATCGGTGAGTCGACGATCACGGCCTCCGCGACCGGCACCACCACGGTGCGGGCCGGGTCGTCCGGGTCGAGGGCCCGCACGGAGAAGGGACGTGCGGTCTCTTCCACAACCGGACCGGAGGCCAGGTCGGCCATGCGCTCGAGCAGCGGCAGCAACATCGCGGCGGTCAGCTCGACCTCCGGATCGGCCAGCCGGTCCAGCACGTCGTGCAGACCCTGGGCATCCAGGTCGTCCACCCCGGTGACCACTCCGACCGCGCGGCTTGCGGCGGCATCGAGCCCGGCCAGCCAGTCCGGCGCCGGAGCCAGCAGAGCCCGCAGCGACGGCTCGGCGTCGGGCGCCGCGAGGACACCGCCCTCCTCGTCGCCGTCGGTCAGCTCGGATCTCAGCCACCAGGAGGTGTACGAGGGAACGTCGAAGCCCCGGCCGCCCGACACCACGTGCGCCGGGCGCACCAGCGCGGGCCGCAGCAGCGGGTCGGCGGCGATCGCCGTTACCACGTCGGGCAGCGCCTCGGGTCGCACCAGGTCCAGGTCGCGCACCGCGATGAGCTCGGAAATCGTCCCGCCAGGCAGCATCTCGGGATGGGCCGCCTGAATCCAGGCGGTGTAGTCGTCCCAGGCGTCGAGCTCGGTGGAGGGCGTGCCCTCCTCGTCGTCCAGACCCAGCAGATCGGGCTCCAGCGACGCCTCCGACGCCAGGAAGGCACCCGGCCCCCGCAGCACACCGACCGCGACCAGGGCGCTCTCACCCCAGCGCTGCGCCCACCACTCGGGCAGGATGCCCACGTCGTCGGGATGGAACCAGTCGGCGGCCGGGCTGCCCTCGATGGCCAGGGCGGACGCCGGGGTCGGCTCACCGTCCTCGTCGCTCAGTTCCAGTTCGCCCAGCCAGGGCAACTCCCCCGGACCCAGTTCACCCGCGGCCACGGCCACCGCGACCAGGGCCAGCACGGCGTCGCGCAGTTCGTCGGGCGAACGGTCAAGATCAGCGAAAGCACCCGGCTCGTCGCCAATCTCGCGGACCGCCGAGCGCACCACCGGGAGCTCGACCAGCGCTCGCGGACCGGCCACGGTGACGCCCAGCCGTTCGAGCAGGGGATGCACCGCGTCGGGATGCACCACCTTCGCCCCGAGCACGCTCAGCGCCTCGGGCACCGAGATCGGCGCCCCCGCGTCGACATCGGTCTCCGGGGAGGCCAGCAGCAACCCCCGGGCGCCGCGTGCGACCGTGCCGTCGGCCAGCGGGACCGGGAGGAAAGCCAGTGCCTCGCGAACCGTTTCATCGATCGTCAGCCCGGCCAGCGCCTCGTAGGCCGCACGCCAGCGCTGCGGGTCGGGCAGCGCCGGCAGGGACTCGACCGCGTCGGAGAGCCACAGGCGACGCACGTTCAGATGTTCGAGCACCGGCCATGACGGACGCGGCGCATGCACGAGACCGACCAGCCAGGAAGCAAAAACACTCACCACCGCACGGTCGGCCCCGACCGGCCCGGCGAGCGCCAGGGCCTGCGTCGGCCGCAACAGCACCGAGGCGTCCTCAGCCGAGTGCAGCAGCGGGATGCCGGGCAGCAGGGCCAGCACGGCCTCACGCAGAGCACCGTCCACCGCTCCGGCGGGCAGGCCGGTGACGACGAGCGGCCAGGCCTCGCCGCCCTCGGCGACCACCTCACCCAGCAGGTCGGCGTAGGCCCGGGCGGCGTTCGCCACGATCAGGTCGGTGACCGGTCCGGTCACCACGTGCCGCCGGGTCACGTCCATCGGCACGGTGGCCACGAGAACCGCCGGCCAGGGCAGGGATTCGTCACTCGGCGTAGGCGCGTTGAGCACCGCCGGCCGGGGCCGGTCGGCCTCGCCGGACGGCAGCGCCCAGGTCAGGCTCCAGCGGGTGAGAGCCCGCTCCTCGGTGGGCCGGTCGGCCAACAGCTCCGCCGGAATATCGCCCTCCCGCCGCAGGATCCGCCAGCGGTGCGCGACATCGCGCAGCACCCGCGGTGATTCACCGGGCTGCTCGACGATGATCTCGTCCAGCCCGGGCAGGGCCAGCAGGAGCACGTCGGAGACCTCGGCCAGCAACTGCCGCACCCGGGCGGTGGCTTCCGGACCCGACAGCGGCAGCAGAACCGCTGTGTCGTACCCCTCCGGCGGCACCCCCTCGGCCTCGAAAGGCAGTCGCAGCACCGGAACCTTGCCGTCGCGGCGCTGCTGCTCTTCCGTCAGCTTCGGTGAATCGTCTTCGAAAGCCTTGCGGCTCACCAGTTCGCGGGTGTCCGCAGCCGAGAACCGAACTCCGCCGGAGCGGCTCAGCACCGCCGGCTCGTCGGACACCGCCAGCACGGCGGCGAAACCGACGCCGAACCGGCCGACCGTGCCGCCGTCACGCTTGGCCGAGGCCCGCAGCGTGCACAGTGCCTGCACGCCGTCGGCGTCGAGCGGGGCACCGGTGTTGGCCGCGACCAGCACCGGTCCGCCCGTACCGTCGACAGACTCGGTCAGTCGCAGCAGCAACCGCCCGGACACCTCGCCCCGAGACGCGGCATCGGCCGCGTTCTGGGCCAGTTCGATCACCAGGCGATCCCGGTAACCGCCCAGGACGAGCTCTTCCTCGGCATTGGCGTCTTCCCGGAACCGGGTCGGTGAGGCCGCCCAGGCCGCCAGAACCCGGTGCCGGATGTCCGCCACCCCGAACCGGTCGTCGGTCACGACTGCGGCGGCACCTCGGTCCGGCTCTCAGGCGTGCGCTCGTCGTCGTCCGGTGCCTGCGCGGCTTCCGTCACCGGTGTCGCCGCCTGGCTCTCCGTCGCCTCAAAATTGAGGACGTCTGCCACAGAGTCGGTTTCGACGGCGCCACGACCAGCGGGGTCGGCTTCGGCCGATCCGGCCCGAACCGGCTCGGAGGCGGCGTCGCCGTGGTCCGGCCCCGTCACCGCGTCCACCGCGGCACCGGCAGTGCCGCTGCTCAGGGAAGGCGTTGCCGTCTCGGACGAAGCGGCCAGCGCACCGTCCGACTCCCGGATGGACTGACCCGGCGTCGCGACCGAACCATCGGCGGGCGAGTTGTACTCGCTCACCGGCTCGAGCGCCTGCCCCTGGGAAACCTCGCTTGACGCAACCGTTTCCGGAGCATCGACGTCTGCCACCCGAGCATCTGGACCCAGCGCGACCGGCGGAGCCTGGTCTTCCTCCGGCTCGGCCTTCACCGTCCGCTCCTCGGGAACACCCCCGAACGAAACGACCTCAGTGACCGGCTCAGCCGACTCGACCCGCTCAGCCGACTCGTCCTGCTCAGCCGACTGAACCGGCTCGACAGAAACGGGCGCCGCCTCTTCGGCAACCGCCTCGTCCACAACCGGCTCAACCCCAGCGACCTCGTCGGCAACCGACGCGTTCACCGTGTTCTCGTCGACCGCCGACTCACTCGTCACCGGCTCACTCACCGCCGACTCACCCAGCGGATGCACCGTGATCAGGTCTTCCGGCGAAGCCACCGGCTCCGGATCGATCGTCGGCTCGACCGCGATCTGCACCGGAGGGGCAGTGTCGGGCTCGACCAGATCCTTCATCGTGCCACCGGCGTCCCGCGGGGTCCGGCGTGTCGGCACCTCGGCCTGCGCATCAGCATCGCCAGACGCCTCAGCACCAGTCTCAGCGTCGGCCGACGACTCCGAGCCGACCCCGTCCGAACGGTTGCCGGGGGTCTGGGGCCCGTCGTCGTCCACCATGGACCCGGTCTCGATGCCGGGAGCCGGCTCGGCCGAAGACTCAGCCGAAGGCTCGGGGGCCGACAGGTCGAACTCCTCGACGACCGTGTCGTCGAGGATGTGATCACTCAGCGGTTCGGGGGCGGGCATCTCCAGGTCGGTCTCACTGTGCGCACCACAGCCGAAGTCGACCGTGACCACCGAGCCGTCGGCGGGAGACCACTCGTTGGCGCACGCACCGAACGACTGACGCAACCGGCCGGACAGCGGCACGAAGTACGCGCAGGTCACACAGGACGCGGCGGACTGAACGGCGATGTCGGCCGTGGGACCGTGCGGACCCCGGTGCCAGCGGTCAGCCGCACCCGAGACCCCCTCGGGCCCGAGCAACCGCTCGCGCCCCAGACCGAGCTCCCAGAAGAGCTGCTGGTCGGAGTCGTCTTCGTCGGTGACCGTGTAGCCCGGGACCAGGTTCGGGTCTTCGGGCCGGAACGGCAGCTCGTCACCGGGGCCCAGGTCGCCCGGGGCCAGCCGGTCGGACCACGGCACCCAGTCCGGAGCCATGATCGACTCGGCGCCCGGCAGCAGAACGGTGTCACAGACCGTCACCCGATCGGACCCGGGAACGTGGGCGAGCGTGACCGCCCAGCGCCAGCCCCGGTAGCCCTTCGCGGTGCAGTCGAAGGCGTGCATCGTCAGCCCGGCCTGGTCGACCGACACCGAGAGGTGACGGCCGACGGTGTCCGGCTGGGCGACATCCTCCGCGGCGCCACGGGCCAGGTCGACCGCGGCCGCTGCGACCGGGTCGGGCTCGGTCGGCAGCGCGGCCGGAGCCGGCACCTGCGGTTCGGCCTGCTCAGGAATGATCGGGGCCTGAACCTCGTCGATCGTTCCGGTCACCTGCTGGTCCACCATCTGCTCCACTCCTGCTGCACCCCGACCTGCCTGCCACCGTTCACCGGTTGCCGTGCCACCCGTCGACGACGACGGGGGCGGCGCCGATCTGGCAGTGGCCGCGCCCGCCAGTCTCCCCCATCCGCGCAGGGTGTCGAGCAGGCGCGGGCGGCGAGCCGGTCGGCCGATCACGCCTCGAGGTCGTCCGCTACGGCGCGGAGCACGGTTGCCACCTTGCTCGCGGAAGAACGGTCGGGGTAACGCCCACGGCGCAGGCTGTTGGAAACATTGTCCAGCAGCTTGATCAGGTCTTCGACGATGACCGTCATGTCTTCGGCCGGCTTCCGCATCGCCCGGGCCACGGACGGGCTGGCCTCGACCAGGCGCACGCTCAGGGCCTGCAGGCCACGACGGCCCTCGGCGACCCCGAACTCGATCTTGGCGCCCGGTTTGAGCGTGGTCGTGCCCTCGGGCAGCGCGGAGGCGTGCACGAACACCTCGCCACCGTCATCGTTGCTGGCGAAACCGAAGCCTCGCTCGGCGTCGAACCACTTGACCCTGCCAGTCGGCACGTCTTTTTCCCCTGTCACGTGATGATTGCCGCGGACCTTATTATCCGCGGCAACCGCTCTTGCTCACGATCTGTCGTTTCCTCAAGATTAGCCGTCAGTTGCCGACGTGCGAACGGCTTAATCCGGCCAGATGACCCGAAAGCCACCGGGGGAATCCGAGAAGATCATTGAGGACGACGTCGGCACCGGCCGCGGTGAGCTCGCCGGCCGACTGCGGTCCGGTGATCACACCGACGCTGGTGGCGCCCGCGAATCGGGCCGCGGCCACGTCACCGACGTGGTCACCCACGTAGACCGACGCACCCTCGACCACGAGCAGCTCACCCTTCGCGGTGCCGAACCGGCCCCCGGCGATCAGGTCGGGCCGGTGCGGGTGGTCGAGCAGGCCGATCGCCTCGAGTACGGAACGGACCCCCGGCTCGGACTTCGCCGAGATCACCAGGACCCGCCCGCCGGCCTCGCGGACGGCCGCGAAAGACTCCAGCACACCGGGCAGCAGCGTGTTCCGCGCCAGCCCGGTGGTGGAGTAGAGCGAGCGGTAGGTGTCGGCCATCAGCTCGACGTCCACCCCCGGCATCAGCTCGGAGATGATCCGGTCGAGCGGGTACCCCATCAGCGGCCAGGCCCGCTCACGATCGACGACCGTGCCCGGCGCACCCCCGCCGACCTGCTGATGTGCCTGTGCCAGCGTGGCCACGATGCCGTCGGCGGAGTCGACCAGGGTCATGTCGAGGTCGAAGCCGACCACCAGCTGTTCAGTGGGCACGACCGCCAGTTTAGGGGGGTTTCGGCACGGCCCGGCACAACCGCGGCACAGCAGAGGACGACGAGGCGCCCCTGCGGGCCCCTCGCCGTCCGGTGGTGCGGGTGCTGGTCAGCTGCTGATCAGCGCAGCGACTCGTGCAGACCGCGATAACGCTTGAACGCGTTACGCAGGTCTTCGGTCGAGCCACCGGCCAGCTTCGAGCGCAGGCCCGCGAGGTCACGCTCGATCAGCGTGGCCGCCTCGGTGACCGTGGACTCCGGGTCGTCCACGAACTTCGCCTGCAGATCACGCCATTCGTCGTCCGAGGTGACGTCGGTACGGCCGTCGACCGCGTCGGGCGCGGCCTCGGAACGACGCCGGCCACTGTTGATCGAGGTGACCGGGGCCGACGGCGTGTCGTCGTCGGTGTCGCTGATCTTCTCGCCCTCGGCGGCACCGGCCACGACGTCGCGGTCCGAGTCCTCGGCGATGACCGGGTCCGTGCCGACGGTGTCCGTGTCGTCCGGGTCGACCGGGTCGGGCTGCGGGGGCCGCTCGGCGGGAACCCGGGTGACGACCGGGTCCTTACCGATGACCTCGTCCTTACCCACACCGGAGACCCCGCCGGAACCGGCGCGCCGGTGGGCCTCGCCGTGTGCGTAGTCCTCCCGCACCGACTGGTCGCCCTGATCCGGCGACACGACCGTGGGACCCGCCCACGACGTCCGTGATTCGCCGCTCCTGGACCCGTCGACCGGCCTGTCGACGGGCTCGTCGACAGTGCCGCCCACCGGGCGCTCACCGGGCCCCGCCTGCCCCACCGAACTCGCCGAACTCGGCCCGGGCCAGCTGGGCCGGGTCTCGGCGGAGGCATCCTGCGGGGTCGGACGGCCGGCGGTCACCGGCTCCCTGGTGTCCTGGTCCGCCCCGGCGTCCCGCTCTGCCCGGGCGTTCCGGCCGGCTGCGGCGCGAGCGGCCTGATCAGCGGCGACCGCCCCGTCCGGACGCAGCTCGTCGGGGTTCCTGACGTCCTTGTCCGTGCCGTTGGTGGGGGTCGTCATCGGGTCTCCTGCGGGTGCCGGTTGGTGTTCTCGTGGTCAGCGTTCACCGTGGTGCTCTCACCGGTGCCTTCGTGACGGGTGGGGCTGACCGGCGGACGGCGGTCGGCGTCGCGGGCCGGGAGCGGCACCGTGTCGCGCACGGGCGTGTCACCGTCGCGAACCGAGCCGTCGCCGGCCGGGTCATCACTGACCGCGGCGTCACCGACGGGGGCGTCGGCGTGCTTGCCCGCAGCCGGCGGCCGGGTGGTGGAGACCGGCTCGGGCGTGCCGACCAGCGCGTGGAACAGCTTGCGGTAGTGCATGAACGCCTGACGCAGGTCTTCCGTCTCCAGCTGGCCGGAGTTGCGGTGACGCTCGTGCGACTCGTGAGCGCTGCGGTATTCCTGGACGATCTCGGCGTGGTCGACCATGACCATGTCGGAGCGGGTGGCGAAGTCTTCCACGGGGTAACCGCGTTCCTTCATCACCGTGTTGATCAGGGTCTCCGCGTCGTCCACGGCCGCCGGCGGCTCGTCGACGAAACGGGCCTGGGCGGCGGACCAGCGGGCGCCGAACCGCGCCTTCTCCTCGGTGCTGAGGTCGCGGATCTGGAGCTTGTCGCGGCGGTCCGCGATGGCCGCCAGGCGACGCTCGGCCTTGGTCCGGTTGTCCGAACCGGCCAGGTACCGCTCGTACTCGGGCCCGAAGCGGTCTTTCAGCTCTGACCGTCGCTGCTGGAGTTCCGCGTTACGGCGGGCCTTCTGGAAGGCGAAGAGACCGAGCAGCAGCAAAGCCAGCAAGACGATGATGACGATCGCCGTAACCATGCGTCCTCCTTCTTCAGACGCGTCCGGACGACCCGGAGCGTTTTCCTTGATCGAGCATCCCCACACATCGGGCAAACCGCTTGTCGAGATGCCAACGCGATGTCAATGCCCGGCCCACGACATGCCCACGCAGGTCGGGCGGATCGCTGCGGGCGATTACCGTTAGGCCGTGCCTCCCACCCCCGTGCGCAGCCTGGCCGACGAACTGCGTAGCTGGGACGACGAGGCGCTGGTCTCGCTCCTGGAACAGCGCCCCGACCTGACCGTGCCGCCGCCGGTCGATCTGGGCGGCCTGGCCACGGCCGCCGTGAGCCGGTTGTCGGTGCAGCGTGCCGTCGACGGGCTGGAAGCGCGCACGCTGCAGGTGCTGGAGGTACTGTCCGTCAGCCCCGAGCCGGTGTCGTCGGGCGAGCTGAGCCGCCGCTGGGGCGCCCCGGTGAGCGCACCGCTGGCCCGGTTGCGCGGGCTGGGCCTGGTCTGGGGCGGGATCCGGTCCCTGCACCTGGTGCGCGCCGCCCGGGAGAGTCTTGGCCCGCACCCCGCCGGTCTGGGCCCGCCGCTCGACGAGGCCCTGGGCCGCCGCTCACCGCAGCGCCTGGCCGAGGTGATGGAAGATCTCGGGCTCCCGCCCTCCGGCGACCCGGACACCGCGCTGGCCCGCCTGGCCGCGCACCTGGGCGACCCGGACACTGTGAAGGCCCTGCTGGAGAAGGCCCCGGCGAACGCGGCCCAGGTGCTGGAGCGGCTGGTCTGGGGGCCGCCCGTGGGGCAGGTGCCCGACGCCGACCGCCCGGTGCGGGCCGGTACCGCGGGCTCCCCGGTGGAGTGGCTGCTGGCCCACGGCCTGCTCGCCGTCGCCGACCCGGGCCACGTGGTGCTGCCCCGGGAGATCGGGCTGGCGCTGCGGGGGGGCCGGGTGCACCGCCGTCCTGAGCAGAGCCCGCCCGCCCTGCCGGTGCGAGAGCGCAAGGCCCGGCACGTCGACGACACGGCGGCCCTGTCCGCGGCCGAGGCGGTGCGGCTGGTCGAGGAGCTGTGCAGCGCCTGGGGCACCGACCCGCCGCCGTTGCTGCGGGCCGGTGGGCTGAGCGTGCGTGACCTGCGCCGGGTGGCAACGCAGCTCGACATCGACGAGACGCCGGCCGCCCTGGTGGTGGAGATCGCCCTGGCCGCCGGGCTGATCGCCGACGACGGCGAGGCCGACCCGTCGTGGCTGCCCACCCCCGACTTCGACGTCTGGCTGGCCGGCAGCATCGGCGAGCGCTGGGCCCGGATCGCGCTGGCGTGGTGGGACAGTCCCCGGGCGGCGGCCCTGATCGGCTCGCGCGGTCCGAAGGACGGGCCGATCGCGGCGCTCGGGCCCCTGGTGGAGCGTCCGCAGGCGCGGATCGTGCGCCAGCAGGTGCTCACCGATCTCTCGGTGGAGACGATCAACCGGCCCTCCCGGAGCGAAGACACCTTCAGTGCCATGGAAGACGCGTCCGGCTCCGGTCTCGTGGAGCGGCTGGTGTGGACCTCTCCCCGCCGGTCGTCGACGTCGCAGCCGGAGCTGGTGCGGTGGGCGCTCACCGAGGCGGCGTGGCTGGGAATCACCGGGATGGCGGCGATCTCGTCGTTCGGGCGGGCGCTGATCGAGTCCACCGAGGCGGTGCACGGCTACGGCTCGGGGTCCGGTCCGCAACCCTCGGCCGCCGAGGTGTCGCGCCGCACGGTCGGAGCCCGGCCCGCGGCCGACCTGCTCGACGAGACCCTGCCCGACCCGGTCGACCACGTGCTGCTCCAGGCCGACCTGACCGTGGTGGCGCCCGGCCGGCTGCCCACCGCGACCGAGCGCGAGCTGCTGCTCATGGCCGACGTGGAGAGCCGGGGCGGTGCCTCGGTCTTCCGTTTCACCGCGGCCTCGGTGCGCCGGGCGCTCGACGCCGGGCGTACGGGTGAAGACCTGACCGGGTGGCTGGCCAGGCACAGTCGCACCCCGGTGCCGCAGCCGCTGGGGTACCTGATCGCCGACAGCGCGCGCCGGTACGGGCGTCTGCGGGTCGGTGTCGCCTCCGCGTATCTGCGTGCGGACGACGAAGGCCTCCTTGCGGAGGTGCTCGCCGACCGGCGGGCCGCGGGGCTGCGGCTGCGCCGGCTCGCCCCGACCGTGCTCGCGGCCGGGGCCCCGCCCGACCTGGTGCTCGCCGCCCTGCGGGAGATGGGCCTGGCCCCGGCGGCCGAGTCACCGGACGGCGACCTGGTGATCCAGTCGGTGCCGCCGCGCCGCGCCCGTTCGGGCGGTTCGCTGGTCGCCCGGCGTCAGCCCCCGCCCACCGCCACCGCGGAGGCGCTCTACCAGGCGGTGCGGGCCATGCGGGCGGTGGACGCGAACGTGCGGCGACCGGTCGCGAGCGAATCCGAGCCCCCGCCGCTGGTGCCGATGGACCCGGCCGGGGCGATCGCGGTGCTGCGGGAGGCCGCGGCCTCGCGTCGTGCGTTGTGGATCGGCTACCTGGAGGACGCCGGGAGGCCGGTGCGGCAGATCATCGAGCCGCTGGCCGTGGAGGGCGGCCGGATCCGGGCCCTGGAACTGAGCACCGGCAAGGTGCGGGGGTACTCCGTGCACCGGGTGATCGCGGTGGCCGGGGCCGCCTCCGCCACCGGGGATGAACCTGGGCAGGAATCGGGTTGAGGCCATGTCCGGTCCCGCCGGCAATGAGGGAGACTGCACTTCGTGACTGACGGACCACTGATCGTCCAGAGCGACAAGACGCTGCTGCTGGAGATCGACCATGACCAGGCGGCGGCCTGCCGCCGGGCCATCGCGCCGTTCGCCGAGCTGGAACGCGCGCCCGAGCACGTGCACACCTACCGGCTCACGCCGCTGGGTCTGTGGAACGCCCGGGCCGCCGGTCATGACGCCGAGCAGGTCGTCGACGTGCTGCTGGAGTACTCGCGCTACCCGGTGCCGCACGCGCTGCTCGTCGACGTGGCCGAGACCATGGCCCGCTACGGGCGGCTCCAGCTGATCAAAGACCCCGACAACGGCCTGGTGCTGCGTGCGCTCGACGTGCCGGTGCTCGAGGAGGTGCTGCGCAGCAAGAAGGTCGCACCCCTGGTCGGGGCCCGGCTGGACCCGGAGAACGTGCTGGTGCACCCCAGCGAGCGCGGCAATCTCAAGCAGGTGCTGCTGAAACTCGGCTGGCCGGCGGAAGACCTGGCCGGTTACGTGAACGGCGAGAAGCACCCGATCGAGCTGGCCCCCGACGGCTGGGAGCTGCGGCCGTACCAGGCCGATGCGGTGGACGGCTTCTGGCACGGCGGTTCCGGGGTGGTCGTGCTGCCCTGTGGCGCCGGCAAGACCCTGGTCGGGGCCGCCGCGATGGCGAAGTCCGGCACCACCACGCTGATTCTGGTGACGAACACGGTCTCGGCCCGGCAGTGGCGCGACGAGCTGATCGCGCGCACGTCGCTGACCGAGGAGGAGATCGGCGAGTACTCGGGTTCCCGCAAGGAGATCCGCCCGGTCACCATCGCCACCTACCAGGTGATGACGACGAAGCGGAAGGGCGCGTACGCCCACCTCGACGTGTTCGACGCCCGCGACTGGGGCCTGATCGTGTACGACGAGGTACACCTGCTGCCCGCGCCGGTGTTCCGGATGACGGCCTCGTTGCAGGCGCGGCGCCGTCTGGGCCTGACCGCGACGCTGGTGCGCGAGGACGGCCGCGAGGGTGACGTGTTCAGCCTGATCGGCCCGAAGCGTTACGACGCGCCGTGGAAGGACATCGAGGCCCAGGGCTACATCGCCCCCGCCGACTGCGTGGAGGTGCGCGTCACCCTGCCCGAACGGGAGCGGCTGACCTACGCCACCGCGGAACCGGAGGAGCGGTACCGGCTCTGCGCCACCAGCGACATGAAGACCAAGGTGGTCGAGCAGCTGGTGCGCCAGCACGCCGGTGAGCAGATCCTGGTCATCGGGCAGTACCTGGACCAGCTCGACGACATCGGGAACCGGCTGGACGCACCGGTTCTCAAGGGTGAGACCTCGGTGGCCGAGCGGCAGCGGCTGTTCGACGCGTTCCGCTCGGGCGAGCTTCACACCCTGGTGGTCAGCAAGGTCGCGAACTTCTCCATCGACCTGCCGGAAGCCAGTGTGGCCATTCAGGTCTCGGGTTCTTTCGGGTCACGCCAGGAAGAGGCCCAGCGCCTCGGCCGGCTGCTGCGTCCCAAGCACGACGGGAAGACGGCCCGGTTCTACGCCGTCATCTCCCGCGACACCCTCGACCAGGATTTCGCCGCCCACCGGCAGCGCTTCCTGGCCGAGCAGGGGTACGCCTACCGGATCATGGACGCCGAGGAGATCGGCGCCCAGAAGCCGGAGGCCTGAGGACCTTCACACGCTGAGGGCGGCGTACTGCCCGTGCCGCTCCAGCAGTGCTTCGTGGGTGCCGGTCTCGACGATCCGGCCGTGGTCGAGCACCGCGATCTGGTCGGCGTCGCGCACCGTGGAGAGACGGTGGGCGATGGTGATCGTGGTGCGGCCCCGGGCCAGTTCGTCGAAGGCCAGCTGCACGGCCCGCTCGGTGGCGGTGTCGAGAGCGCTGGTGGCCTCGTCCAGTACGAGCACCCGCGGGTCGCGCAGCAGCGTGCGGGCAATGGCCAGGCGCTGCTTCTCCCCGCCGGAGAACCGGTGGCCCCGGGAGCCGACCATGGTGTCGTAACCATCGGGCAGCGAGGCGATCAGGTCGTGCACCTGGGCGGCGCGGGCCGCGGCCTCGATCTGCTCGTCGGTCGCGGCCGGCCGGGCGTAGCGCAGGTTCTCTCGCACGGTGGTGTGCAGCAGGTAGGTCTCCTGGCTGACCACGCCGACGACCTGGGCCAGGTCTTCGAGCCGGAACCGGCGCAGGTCGATGCCGTCGATCGTGATCCGGCCGGCGGTGGGGTCGGCCAGCCGGGCCACCAGTGACCCGAGAGTGCTCTTGCCCGAACCGGTCTCACCGACCAGCGCGAGGGTGTCACCGGCCGGGACGGTGAGGTCGACACCGGCCAGGGCCGCGGTGTCGTTGCCGGGGTAGGTGAAGGTGACGTCTTCGATACGCACGTCGCCGCGGATCGAGGACGGGTCGATCCGCACCGCGTCGGCCGGGTCGTCCACCTCCACGGGCAGGTCGAGATATTCGAAGATGCGGGCGAACAGGGCCAGCGACGAGGTGATCGACACCCCGACGTTGAGCAGGCTCATCAGGGGCCGGAACAGGTTCTGCTGCAGGGCGGTGAAGGCGACCAGGGTGCCGATGGTCATGTGGCCGGCGGTCGCGGGCAGCCCGGCGCTCAGGTAGATCGCGGCCGGGATGGCGGCGAAGATGACGCTCATCGAGGCCATCCGCCAGCGGCCGGCCAGGTCGGAGCGCAGTTGCAGGTCGATGAGCCGTTCCGAGGTCTTCGTGAACCGCTCGATCAGCGCGGCACTGGTGCCGAGGGTCTTGCTCAGCTGCACGCCGCTGATCGAAAGGCCTTCTTCGATGGTGACGTTCAGGTCGGCGAGCTCGCGCTGACGCTGGGCGGTGATAGCCCGTCGCAGGTCGGCGACGCGGCGGCTCAGGTAGATGGCCGGCGGCATGACAACCAGCGAGATCAGCGACAGTCTCCAGGAGAGCGCGATCATCGCGACGGCCGTGGCGACCGTGGTGGTGAGGTTGGAGGCGATGGAGGTGGCGGTCGAGGTGACCACGCTCTGCATGCCGCCGATGTCGTTGGTGATGCGGGACTGCACCTCGCCGGTGCGGGTGCGGGTGAAGAAGGCGATGGACTGCTTCTGGAGGTGCGTGAACACGTCAGTACGCAGCCGGTGCATCACCTCCTGGCCCACGCGGGTGCTGATCCAGGTCTGGAGCACACCGAAGATGCTGGTCACCGCGGCCACGGCGACCATGCCGCCGACGAGCCGGACCAGCAGGGAGACCTTCTGCTGCGGGATCGCCACATCGATGATCTCGCGGAGCAGGAAGGGCGAGGCCATCGCGATGATCGACGAAGCCACGATGATCGCGACCACCACGGCGAGCGGGGAGCGGTGGTGGACGAAGAGCGCACCGACACGGCGCAGCGAGACCTCGCGGGCCTGCGCCTTCTCGGCGGCACGCTGGGCGGGACCGAGTTCGGGGGAACGGGAAGGGCGGGGCAAGAGCGACCTCCGGGTTGGGCGAATATTTAGTGAGGTTACCTCACTATGAGGCTCCAACCGCAACCTCGGCTACGGTATTCCGGTGAGTACGCAGGAAGAGGACGAGACCCTGGCCGAGGCGTTCTGGTCGGTGTCGCGAACCCTGCGCCACCGCAGCCACGAGAGCATCAGCCCGCTGGGTATCACCCCGGCCCAGGCCCGGGCCATCGGCGTACTGCGCCGGCACGGCCGCATGCGCATCAGCTCGCTGTCCGACCACCTGCGCATCGCCCCGCGCTCGGGTACTGAGGTGGTCGACGCCCTCCAGGTGCGCGGCCTGGTGCTGCGCTCACCCGACCCGGACGACCGGCGCGCCACGCTGGTCACGCTCAGCAGCCAGGGCGAGGAGATCGCCGAGGCGGTGCGCAAGGCCCGGGCGGCCGAGGCCGAACAGTTCTTCGACCGGCTCGACGAGGCCGACCGTCGCGAACTGGCCCGGATCATCGGCCTCCTGCGCCGCCCCGACACCCAGCAGCCTTAACGGTCGGCGTCCAGGAACTTCCCAGAAACCAGGTGCACGCTAGAGCCGTGGCTGAGAAGACGTTTGAAGCGAAGTTGCTGGTCGTGGACGACGAACCGAATATCCGCGAACTGCTGACCACGAGTCTGCGGTTCGCCGGTTTCGACGTCGTGGGTGCTGCGGACGGCGCCCAGGCCCTGGCGCTCGCCGAGCAGCACCGCCCCGACCTCGTGGTGCTGGACGTGATGATGCCGGACATGGACGGCTTCACAGTCACCCGCAAACTGCGCGAACGCGGCCGGGACATACCCGTCGTATTCCTGACTGCCCGTGACGAGACCGGCGACAAGGTCACCGGTCTCACCGTGGGCGGTGACGACTACGTGACCAAGCCGTTCAGCCTCGAAGAGGTCGTCGCCCGGATCCGCGCCGTCCTGCGCCGCACCGGTGTCGCGACCGACGCCGCCAGCGGGCGCCTGGTCTTCCACGACCTCGAGCTGGACGAGGACTCGCACGAGGTCCGCCGCGCGAACCGCCTGGTCGAGCTCTCCCCCACCGAGTTCAAGCTGCTGCGCTACCTGATGCTGAACCCCAACCGGGTGCTGTCGAAGGCGCAGATCCTCGACCACGTCTGGGCCTACGACTTCAACGGCGAGGCCGGGATCGTCGAGTCCTACATCTCCTACCTGCGACGCAAGATCGACGATGTCGAGCCCCCGCTGATCCACACCAAGCGCGGCGTCGGCTACGTGCTGCGTCTTCCTCCCCAGGGCTGATCGGCGATGAGCACCCAGACCCAGAACCTTCCGCCCGAGATCGAACTCGGGCCCCCGCCGGCCCCGGCGAAACGCCCGCGAGCCGTGCAGCGCGTCCGCCATCAGTGGAACCAGGCGCCGCTGCGCGCCCGGCTGGTCGGGATCATGGTCGTGCTGCTGGTCGCGGGCCTGGCCCTGACCGGTTTCGCCAGCCAGTACGTGCTGAAGAGCTACCTGGTCGGCAAGGTCGACAGCCAGCTCACCAAGAGCCTGAAACCGGTCGCCGAAGACGCTCTCAACGGGGGCGGGAACAACAGCGACGCGCTCAAGTGGGGCCTCGTCCGCTACGTGATCAAGATCGGCGTGGACGGCGGCGGAATCGGCGACGACGACGTACCGGCCGAGGGCTCGGTGCCGGCCCTGAGCGACATGACCGCCACGCAGGCCTGGGCCACGAAGAACAAGATCTACACCGTCGGCTCGGAAGAGGGTGACTCCAGCTGGCGGGTCATCGCTTCCGGGTGGAGCAGCCCGGTCGGTACCACCGGGAGCGTGCAGATCGCGATCCCTCTCGACGACGTTGAGGACGCGGTGAACCGCCTGCGCATCCTCATCGTGATGTTCGGCCTGATGGTGACCGTGCTGTTCGCGAGCCTCGGCTGGCTGGTGATCCGGCGCTCGTTCAAGCCTCTCACCGAGGTCGAGGAGACCGCCGCCGCGATCGCCGCGGGCGACCTGTCCCGCCGGGTGCCCGCGCACCCGCCGACGACCGAGGTCGGCCGGCTCACCCACTCGCTCAACGGCATGCTCGCCCAGATCGAGAGCGCGTTCCACCAGCAGGAAGCCTCCGAGCAGAGGACACGCCGGTTCGCCGCGGACGCGTCGCACGAGTTGCGTACGCCGCTGGCCTCCATCCGGGGTTTCGCCGAGCTCTACCGGCAGGGAGCGGTTTCCGAGCCGGAAGACGTCGCCCGCACGATGAGCCGGATCGAGGACGAGTCGCGCCGCATGGGTGCGCTGGTGGAAGACCTGCTGCTGCTGGCCCGCATGGACGAGCAGCGCCCGGCCCGCGCCGAACCGGTCGACCTGGCCGTGCTGGCCGGCGACGCCGTGCACGACGCGCGGGGTCTGGCGCCCGACCGCCAGGTCCGGCTGGTCGGGCTGGCCGAGGGCCACGGCCCGGTCCCGGCCGTGGTGACGGGTGACGACCACCGCCTGCGTCAGGTGGTGGCCAACCTGGTCGCCAACGCCGTGCGGCACACCCCGGCGGGCAGTCCGATCGAGGTGGCCGCCGGGCAGCAGAACAACGTCGCGGTGCTCGAGGTCCGCGACCACGGCGACGGGCTCACCCCCGAGCACGCGAGCCGGGTCTTCGAGCGCTTCTACCGGGTGGACGCGTCCCGGGCGCGGCACCAGGGCGGTGGTTCCGGTCTCGGTCTGTCGATCGTCTCGGCCGTGATCGGATCGCACGGCGGACGGGTCGGGGTGACCCAGACACCGGGTGGCGGTGCCACGTTCCGGGTGGAGCTGCCGCTGGTCAGCACCGCCCCGGACGAGGCTCCCGACGCCCCGGACACCCCGGACGAGCTGGACGGCAGGCCCTTGTCACCCGGTGCCAGTCCGTCTACCTGAGCGCAAGATCGCTGACCTTCAGTAACCGCCCGCCCGAATGGCCGACCATCGGGCGGGCGGTCCTTTGGTCCCGTTCCCCATCCGTCACAGCGCTCTCTCCTGGGCATTCCCGCAGGGTGAGGGGAAACTGGCACTACGGCGTGACACCAACCACAGGGTGATCTCGTCAATCCGACTCGTACGGCCTGGCCTGCGGGGATATGCTTGTCCGTACAGGTGATGCCGACACTCCCCCGGGCATTTTCCGGGAGAACACTGCGTTCCCTGAATCGAAACCAGGCGGTCACAGAGTTGCGAGAGCCTGGGTATCGGTAGAGCACAACGGCCTACGACCCTTTGTTAAGGAGGAAAGATGCTTCACACCGCGACCACCCCGGACCGTGACGACACTGAGGCTCCTCGATCCGCCTCCGTCGCCAACCCCCGTCGCACGCGCCTCGGCGCCGACGGCCGGCCGCTGAACGTTCCGGCCACTCCGTCCGCCGCTGAGTAAAGCGCTTATGGACGCCTAGAACGCTTGCGTTCGAACGGCGATGCCCCGGTCTCACGACCGGGGCATCGCCGTTTTTGCGATCTCTCCCGCAGGCCGGATTCACGTTCTCAGGCTTCTCACAGACGTGGTGCAGCGAACGCCGAGGGGCGGGGCTTGAACTAGTCCATGTCAGCAAGCTGGCCATGAGGGTGAGAAGAATGTCGCAGACCACGAACAACCACGACGAGAACACGTCCTCCTGGGGTAACCGCCCCGGTGACGACTCGTCCGCCACCAACCCGGCTCCGGCTGCGCAGGCTTCCTCCGCTCCGGCCGGCCCGACGCACGAGACGCCGGCACAGACCCAAACCGCCACGGCGCCGGCCACACCGGCGTACAGCGCAGCCCCGGGATACAGCGCGACGCAGGACACGCAGGCGGTACAGACCCCGCAGGCACCCCCGGCGCCGCAGGCCGCACAGTCCCAGCCGGGCGCCCAGCCGTACGGACAGCAGCCTTACGGCCAGCAGTACGGCCAGACCCAGCAGAACCCGCAGGCCTACGGGCAGCAGCCGCAGGGCGCCCCGCAGTACGGCCAGCAGCACGACCAGAACCAGTGGCAGAGCCCGTACACACGCCCCCAGTACGGGCAGACACAGCAGACGGGCTGGAGCAGCGGAGGCCAGAACATGCAGAACACCAGCGGCGGTACGCAGACCCTCACCGCCTACCCGACCACGACCGACACCCAGACGGGAGCCCCGGTCGGCACGCAGACCGGCGCCCTGCCGCAGGCCGGCTGGGGCCAGCCCGGCTCGAACGGTCAGCTGGGTCAGCCCGGTCAGGGTGGGCAGCCTCCGCTCCCGCCGAACGGCAAGAAGCGCCGCGAGGCCGGGCAGCCCGGATGGCGCGGTGTGATCGCGACCGGTCTCGGCGCGGCCCTGATCGCCAGCCTGCTCACCGCGGGCGTGGTGCTCGCCGTGAACAACGACGACCCCTCCTCCGCCACCAGCTCGCTCACCTCGTCCTCCCAGAGCGGCGACTCCGCCGAAGCACCGGTGACCACCTCGTCCTCCGAGAACGCGGACTGGAAGGCCGTGGCCTCCGCGGTCGAGCCGAGCGTGGTCTCGGTGCAGGTGACCAGCCAGTCGTCCGAGGGTGAGGGCTCCGGCGTCATCCTTGACACCGACGGCCGGATCGTCACCAACAACCACGTGGTCACGGGCGCCCAGACCATCGAGGTGGTACTGAACGACGGCCGGAAGTACACCGCCAAGGTCGTCGGCACCGACTCCGCCACCGACCTGGCCGTGATCCAGCTGGAAGACCCGCCGAGCGACCTGAAGCCCGCGACCCTGGGTGACACCGACTCGGTCAGCGTGGGCGACTCGGTCATGGCCGTCGGTAACCCGCTGGGCCTGGCCGGCACCGTCACCACCGGCATCGTGAGCGCCGTCGACCGCCCGGTGACCACCTCGTCCTCCGAGAGCAGCGACTCCTCGTCCAGCGGCTCCGGCGAGACGGTCGTCACCAACGCCATCCAGATCGACGCGGCCGTGAACCCCGGTAACAGCGGCGGCGCCCTGGTGGACGCACAGGGCAAGCTGATCGGCATCAACTCCTCGATCGCCACCCTGAGCCAGAGCAGCGGTTTCGGCCAGGAGAGCTCCAGCCAGTCCGGCAGCATCGGCCTGGGCTTCGCGATCCCGGTGGACCAGGTCAAGAACATCACCAACCAGCTGATCGAGAACGGCAGCGCCCAGCACCCGTGGCTGGGCATCACCCTCGGCGACGCCACCGTGAAGGTGGACAACGCCGAGCGGGACGGCGCCTCGGTGCAGTCCGTGGTCGCCGACTCCCCGGCCGAGACCGCCGGCCTGAAGAAGGGCGACACCGTCATCGCCATCGACGGTGAGTACATCAACGGCGCCGAGTCGCTCATGGCCCAGGTCCGCGAGCGCACCCCGGGAACCGAAGTGACCGTCTCGATCGTCAGGGACGGTAAGACCCAGGACGTGAAGGTCACCCTGGACACCCGCCCGGACAGCGCCAACTGACCCCGCCCACTACCCCGCCCGGCCCGAGAGGGCCATGAGGTAGCCACTGGCCGGCCACACCGCACCACCGTCCGCCCTGGCCCCCACCCGGGGCGGACGGTCCCGACGGCCGATCCCCACGGCCGTCACAACGAAAGGGCTGATCCGAGCAGCCCTTTCCCGAAAGACCTCCGGAGATCCGCCAGGATCACCGGAGGCCTTTCGCGTTGCCCCCGACCGATCCGGACCGGACACCAACGCTCCGGTCCACCGCCCGCCCCGCACTCGCCCGCCGCCACGGCCACCAAGGCACCTCAACCCCTGACGCCAGCTTCCCCGTCAGACCGTGAACATCCGCACCGCAGCGTCTTCCACCTCTTGGTACTGCCGCCCCGCCTGGGCCAGCGCGGCCTGGATCTGCTCCAGAGCCACCCGCACCCGCTCTTGCGTCACCCGCCAGTCACCGACCACCGACTGGAACGACGTGGCCGCCGATCCGCTCCAGCTGCCCTGCAACTGCACGAGATGCCGCATCATGCGGTCGACCTCGGTACCGATCTGCTGGGCCGACGCCTGCACCGCGGCACTCGCCTGCACCACCTGGACGCTGTCCACCTCGAACCTGGGCATGCTCTCCCCTCCGCCGAACCCCCAGCATCACGAAATGTCTTTCCGAGGGACCGCTCCCGCCTGCGGCCTGGGGGTGCGCACGGGCGGGAGCGGCCGTTCCGCCACCGGTTCAGGTGGCGTGGAACGACCATGACAGCTTCCGCCAGCAGGCATCCGGCACTGTCCACAGAATCCGCGCCTGTGGAAAACCCCGGGTTTGTATGAGTCACGGGGCCGGATCGAACGCGGGACCCCAGCAAAACGACACCGCCGCGCACAGCTCCCGTCAGGGAGCCACGCGCGGCGGCGGAAGGACAGCGGTCAGCCGGCACTCATCGGACCGGTCGGGACGGGACCTCTCGACCGGTCCGACGCGAGCGCACGGGCCGGACCGCCGGTCCGGGTCGTTACGGGTCGCTACGGACCTCAGTGCGCGGCGTAGGGCATGGGGTTCGGAACCTCCCACACCATGGACAGCCGGCGGCCACCCTTACCGTCGGGCAGCTTCACCCAGTGAGCCACCGGGCGCAGCCCTGCGGCCGTCCACTCCGGGTGCCCCTCGTGCAGCGACGAGTCATTCGTCGCGGAAGCCGATTCCGTAGACGACGCGCCGGAGACCGTCTCAAGACCATAGGTTCGCTTCATAGTCCCCTAGCCACCTCTCGTTCATCTTTTGTTCACCTTCAGGTTAGCACCTGGTCAAGTGAGACAACACTGGGAGCTCACAGGCAACGCTCACCACCGGGGAGCCCAGCCGCGTCACCAATTTTTACTCTCTGTCATATCAGCACGCAGACGGGTGTTTCCGGAGGCCGCCGACCGGCTGAACCAACCCGGATCACCTGCCCAAAGTGCTGGAAGAGGGCCACGTCACAGCGTCGCCGGACGGCACCGAAACAGGTTCTTCCGGTTCATCTGGGCGACCCCACCCCCGGTACGGCCGAGCCGGGGGTGCCCGGCTCGGCCTCGAACACGCGTTTTCCCCAGCGTTGTTTACAGTGGCGAGGTGGCAACGGTGATGCTCGGCCTCCCGAGGACTCGTGGAGAGGGGCGGACCCCCGCGCCCACGGGGCGCCCCGAAGACTCCCGCCTGATCGACACCTATGGACGGGTGGCGACCGATCTGCGGGTGAGCCTGACCGACAAGTGCTCGCTGCGCTGTGGTTACTGCATGCCGCCCGAGGGCCTGGACTGGCTGCCCGACGACCAGGTGCTCTCCGACGACGAGCTGATCCGGCTGATCACCCTCGCGGTGCACGAGCTGGGCGTCGAGGAGGTCCGCTTCACCGGCGGCGAGCCGCTGCTGCGGCGCGGCCTGGAACGCATCGTCGAGGCGACCGCCCACTTACGGACGAAGACCGGCCGCGCCCCCGTCACCGCGCTCACCACGAACGGTGTGGGCCTGGACAAGCGCGCCCGCGCCCTGGCCGCGGCCGGGCTGAACCGGATCAACGTCTCCCTGGACACGCTCGACCCGGAACGCTTCCACCGGATCACCCGGCGCGACCGGCACCGCGACGTGCTGGCCGGACTGGCCGCGGCGGCCGCGGCCGGGCTCGGGCCGGTCAAGGTGAACACCGTGCTGCTGCCCGGCATCAACGACGACGAGGCCGTACCCCTGGTGCGCTGGGCCCTGGCCCAGGGCTACGAGCTGCGGTTCATCGAGCAGATGCCGCTCGACGCGCAGGGCGCCTGGCAGCGCGAGCAGATGGTCACGGCTCACGACATCCAGCAGGCCCTGGCCGGGGAGTTCGAGCTGATCCCGGTCGACGCCCGGGCCCGGGGCGCCTCGCCGGCCCAGACCTGGACCGCCACCGACGGCCGCAACACGGGCACCGTGGGCATCATCGCCTCGGTGACCCGCCCGTTCTGCGGCGACTGCGACCGCACCCGGCTGACGGCCGACGGCCAGATCCGCAACTGCCTGTTCGCCCGCGACGAGACCGACCTGCGGGCCCTGCTGCGCTCGGGTGCCGACAACGCGGAGCTCGCCCAGATCTGGCGGGCGGCCATGTGGGGCAAGGCGGCGGGCCATGGCATCAACGACACCTCGTTCATCCAGCCGGACCGGCCGATGAGCGCTATCGGAGGCTGAGCCGTTCCCATGGGTGACACCCGCACCACCAGTGACAACACCACAGATCACAGCAACCTCACGACAGGGTTGGTCACGATCCGCTACTTCGCCGGGGCCCGGGCCGCGGCCGGAGTGGAGTCGGAGCATCTGTCCATCGCCGGGCCCACCCCCCTCGATGAACTCCTGCTGCACCTTGCCGAGCGCCACGGGGCGGATCTCGCACGGGTTCTCAAGGCGTCGTCGTTCCTGGTGGACGAGGTCGCGGGCGACCGCCGGAGAGTCGTCCCGGTCGGCGCCGTCGTCGATGTGCTGCCGCCATTTGCTGGCGGTTGATCCGGTTTTCCTGGGTTTTCGACTCCCAGGAATCTCTCAGTCGACCGTTGTCCTCCCGTGACCCTTCCGGCGGGTGACAGCGTCCGGCCTGACGTAGGCTGATCGTGGGCGCTCCTTCCGAAGGCGCCGTAACGGTCTCCCGTTGTCGACGATGTCCGCCGTGGGTGACCACGGATCAGGATGCGGCAATGTCGCCGTGCGTGACCATAGGCACTCTCATAAGCGCCGACTCACCACGTCGAAGTAGGAGACATCGTTCGGTGACGCAGACCACGGGGCGGGGACCCGACGGGGCCGTACCGGCTGATTCGGGCCGGAAGACCACCGCACTCGCCGGACCGCAGACCACTCCTCTCAGCACCAGGCCCCGCCCGGGTCGTCTCGAGCGCCTCGAGGGGCGCGCGCACGATGTCCTGGCCCGGCCCGGGATGGCCGAGAGCCTGGTCGCGCTGATCGGCGCCGTGGTCTTCACCTGGTGGATCAACCGGCCCAGCCCCTGGTGGGACGAGGCCGTGACCCGCGACGTGGTGTCGCGCAGCACCGGCGAGATCCTCGACCTGACCAAGAGCGTCGACCTCGTCCACGCCACCTACTACCTGCTCGTGCACGCCCTGGTCGGCGACAGCGCCTCGATCACCCCGATCCGCCTGCTGTCCGCGGCGGCCGCGACCGTCACCGGTGTCCTGCTGGTGCGTCTGGGGCGCGAACTGGGCTCCGGCCGGGTCGGCCTCGTCGCCGGCCTGCTCTGGGTGATCGCGCCGCTGTCCTCGCGCTACGCCCAGGAGGCCCGGCCCTACGCGCTGGTCGCCCTGATGGCCACCGCTGCCACGCTGGCCCTGGTGCAGGTCTGCCGCAAGCCGTGGCTGCGCACGCGCTGGGCGGTCTACATCGGCTGTGTGACCGCGCTCGGCCTGCTCAATGTCATCGGCCTCACCATCCTGGCCGTCCACCTCTGTTACGTGCTGGCCACGTCGGCCGCCCCGGTGCGGCACCGCTGGTTCCTGGCCGGCGGCCTGTCCGTGGCCCTGCTCAGCCCGCTGCTCTGGTTCTCCAGCCGGCAGAGCGCCCAGGTGGCCTGGCTGCCGGTGCCACACTGGAACCGGTTGACCGGTTTCTTCGAGGCCCAGTACGAACTCACCTGGGTCGTCATCGGCCTCCTGGTGCTGGCCTTCGCGGGCATCGGCCGGGGCACCCACAACCCGGCCCTGGCGCTCGGCCTGGCCTGGGCGGTGCTGCCGACGGTGATGCTCTGGAGCGTCTCGCAGGTGCACCCGCTCTACGACTGGCGCTACGTCTTCTTCACCGTGCCCGGTGGCGCGCTGGCCCTGGCCTCGCTGGCCACCCTGCTGCGGGTCCGGTACCTGGCGATCATGCTGCTCGTGTTCGTCCTCGGCGGTGCCCACATGCAGGCCGTCTACCGCTGGCGGGCCACCGGCCACTCGGAGAACCTGCGGGGCGTGGCCCAGACCATCGAGTCGCAGGCCCAGCCGGGCGATGCGGTGATCTTCCTGCCCGAGTCCCGGCGCGTCGTGAAGCTGGCCTACCCGGCGGCGTTCGACGAGGTCGACGACATCGCCCTGGCCCAGACCGGCGCCCGTTCCGCCACCCTGTTCGGTGTCGAGGCCTCGACCGCCGACATCACCAAGGCCCTGCGCAAGCGCACCCGGGTCTGGGTGGTCACAAGCAACACCCGTCTGGGCGAGAGCGCCGAAGACCCCGAGGCCGACAAGCAGCGGCTGCTGAGCAACAACTTCCACGCCAAGAAGGCCACCGACCTGGGCACTTACCAGGTTCAGCTGTACCAGCGCAGCAGCAAGGAAGCCGGCATCAAGAACGCCGGCTCCAAGAAGTAGCACTCAGGGGCAGGCGACCCACTCGTCGGTGCCGTCGGCCAGCACCTGGCGCTTCCAGATCGGCAGCTGCGCCTTGACCTCGTCGACCAGACGCATGGCGGTCTCGAAGGCCTCCTGACGGTGGGCCCCGGCGACCGCGACGGCCAGCGCCGTGTCGCCGATGGCCAGCGTGCCGATGCGGTGGGAGACCGCGACCGCCTCGGCGTCACTGGCGGCGGTGACCTCGGCGACGACCCGCTCCAGCACAGCCTGCGCGGTGGGGTGGCCGACGTACTCCAGGCCGGTCACCTCGCGGCCGCTGTCGTGGTTACGCACCACCCCGCCGAACGTGACCACGGCCCCCGACGACGCTCCCCCGACACGTGAGGCGAGCTCCTGGAGGTCGATCGGCTGATCCGTCACCTGGGTCAGCAGCACCTGCCGGGCGGGCGGGACGATCCGGCTGTGGTCGCGTGTGGTCTCGATCGGCACGGGAACCAGGGTAAGCAGCGTTGGTGCAAGGCTGCGCACCGATCCGTGTCTACGTGCGGATCGACCGCGAAGAGACGTAATTGCGGACGTCGGCCGGCCCGGTTCCGGGAGGGGCATCCCAGGTGCGCATCCTCGTCCTCAATCAGAAAGCACGAGGGGCGGCCCTCCCGAAGGAGAGCCGCCCCACTGTGGTGCAGATGGATCAGAAGTCCATGCCACCCATGTCCGGAGCGCCGCCGGCCGGAGCCGCCGCCTTCTCCGGCTTGTCGGCGATGACCGCCTCGGTGGTCAGGAACAGCGCCGCGATGCTCGCGGCGTTCTGCAGCGCGGAGCGCGTGACCTTGGCCGGGTCGATGATGCCCTTGGCGATCAGGTCGACGTACTCGCCCGTGGCCGCGTTCAGACCGTGACCGGAAGGCAGGTTGCGCACCTTCTCCGCCACGACGCCACCCTCGAGACCGGCGTTGATCGCGATCTGCTTGAGCGGGGCCTCGACGGCGACCTTGACGATGTTGGCGCCAGTGGCCTCGTCGCCGGTCAGGTCGAGCTTCTCGAAGGCAACGACCGAAGCCTGCAGCAGCGCGACGCCACCACCGGCCACGATGCCCTCTTCGACGGCAGCCTTGGCGTTACGCACGGCGTCTTCGATGCGGTGCTTGCGCTCCTTGAGCTCCACCTCGGTGGCAGCTCCGGCCTTGATCACCGCAACGCCACCGGCCAGCTTGGCCAGGCGCTCCTGCAGCTTCTCGCGGTCGTAGTCGGAGTCGCTGGCCTCGATCTCGTTGCGGATCTGCGTGACGCGGCCGGCGATCTGCTCGGCGTCACCGGAACCCTCGACGATCGTGGTCTCGTCCTTGGTGATGACGACCTTGCGGGCCTGGCCCAGCAGCTCCAGGCCGGCGGTCTCGAGCTTGAGGCCGACGGTCTCGGAGATGACCTGGCCACCGGTCAGGATCGCGATGTCCTGCAGCATGGCCTTGCGGCGGTCGCCGAAGCCGGGCGCCTTGACGGCGATCGACTTGAACGTGCCCTTGATCTTGTTGACCACCAGAGTCGACAGCGCCTCGCCGTCGACGTCCTCGGCGATGATCGCGAGGGGCTTACCGCTCTGGATGACCTTCTCGAGCAGGGGCAGCAGGTCCTTGACCGTGCTGATCTTGCCCTCGACCAGGAGGATGTACGGGTCGTCGAGGACGGCCTCCATACGCTCCGGGTCGGTCACGAAGTAACCGGAGATGTAGCCCTTGTCGAAGCGCATACCCTCGGTGAGCTCGAGCTCGAGCCCGAAGGTGTTGCTCTCCTCGACGGTGATGACGCCTTCCTTGCCGACCTTGTCCATCGCCTCGGCGATGAGCTCGCCGATCGCGGGGTCAGCGGCGGAGATGGACGCGGTAGCAGCGATCTGCTCCTTCGTCTCGACCTCCTTGGCCTGCGCGAGAAGCTCGGCGCTGACGGCCGTGACAGCCGCCTCGATGCCCTTCTTCAGGGCCATCGGGTTGGCGCCGGCGGCGACGTTGCGCAGACCCTCGCGAACCAGGGCCTGGGCGAGCACGGTGGCGGTGGTGGTGCCGTCACCCGCGACGTCGTCCGTCTTCTTCGCGACCTCCTTGACCAGCTCGGCGCCGATCTTCTCGTAGGGGTCCTCGAGCTCGATCTCCTTGGCGATGGACACGCCGTCGTTGGTGATAGTGGGGGCTCCCCACTTCTTCTCCAGAACGACGTTGCGGCCCTTCGGCCCGAGGGTCACCTTCACGGCGTCGGCGAGCTGGTTCATACCCCGCTCGAGGCCGCGACGGGCTTCCTCGTCGAACGCGATGATCTTGGCCATCGTGTGGTGTTCCCTCCACGTAGGGTGGGTTGTTGGCCAGGGAGATGCCCGCGACGGACGGATCGGCACCCGACGGTCCTGTCCCGCCCGACACCGGCCCTCATCCACCTGGCCGTACTCGCAAAACTGTCACTCACACTTGGAGAGTGCTAGTTCAATGATTAGCACTCGACCATGGTGAGTGCAAACCTCCGGAGCCCCTCCGAACGGCCGTTCGCGCACTGTTTCCCCTGACCGCGTAACCGGCGCCGGGCGCTCAGAACTGTCGGTGGTGGCTGCCAGCATGGGGTTGTGGCGGGCGGTGCGGTGACGAGCGGTTCGGCCGGTGCGAATGTGGTCGCGGCGGGGCGTGTGCTGGTGGTGCCCTCCGGGGATGGTGTCCAGTGGCAATTGGTTAACGCATCTGGTCTCCCGGTCGGTCCGGTCACCTGGGCGGCCGATCCGGTCGCGGAGGTGCGCCGGCTCGAGCTCCAGGCGCGCCCCCGGTGGATCTGGTGGCGGACGGCCGAGATGTATCCGGCGTTGCTCGAAGCGGGGGTGCGGGTCGAGCGGTGTCACGACCTGGCCGCGGTGGAGAACTTGCTGCGCACGTACGAGGGCGAGCCGTTCGTGCCGCCCCAGTCCGCTGTCCGCGAGCCGGTGGTTGCCGGGCGCGCCACGCAGATCTCATTGTTCGGGGAGGGCGCGTTCGGGGAGGGCGCCGGTGGGGGCTCGGGGGCAACCACAGCAGTAGGGACGCCTGTCGGCGCGGGTGGGACCGGCGCGGGTGGGACCGGCGCGGGTGGGACCGGCGCGGGTGGGACCGGCGCGGGTGGGACCGGCGCGGGTGGGACCGGCGCGGGTGGGACCGGCGCGGGTGAACCTGGATCGGCCGGGCCGGGGCTGCGTGGACCAGGCACTGACGAGACTGCCCCTGGCCTGCCTGCCTTTCCGGACGAGGTGGCCACGTGGGCCGAGGAGCTCGACGATGCGGGGATGCCGGTACCCGAAACGGCTACCGGCCGTGTTCCAGGAAGCGATCAGGCCGGCCCCACCGACCCTCGCGGCCGGACTCGCGGCAGCGACACGGCAGGCCACCTCGACCCGGCCCATCTCCCCGACCCGGCCGATCACCCCGACCCGGCCGACCGCATCGACCCCTTCGACGAGGCCGAACCAGTGGCCGCCCCCACTCCACGCGGGGAACAGCCCCATGGTCTGGCTGGGCTGCTCCGTCTCTACGCGGCCCAGGTCGAGCAGATCGCTGACATTCGTGGTGCTCATCCTGGCTTCCCGCTGTTGGTGGCCGCCGAGTCCGCGGTCTGCCTGGCTGCCGTGGAGATGGGGCGGGCCGGGCTGCCCTGGAGCGTGCGGGTCCACAACGAGGTGCTCACCGAACTGCTCGGGCCGCGTCCTGCGCATCACGGGCGGCCGCGCAAGCTGCAGGCGCTGGCCGAAGAGGTCTCGCGGGAGCTGGCCCCGGGCAGCAGTGGGCCCGGGCTGCAGGTGAATCCCGACTCCCCCGCCGAGGTGCTGAAGGCGCTCCGGCGGCAGGGGGTCACGGTCGACACCACCCGGGCCTGGGAACTGAAGGGCATCGACCATCCGGCCGTGCCGCCCCTGCTGCGCTACAAGGAACTGGCCCGGCTGCACGTGGCTCACGGCTGGGCCTGGCAGGACCAGTGGGTCAGCGGGGGCCGGTTCCGCGCCGAGTACGTACCGGGCGGGGTGGTCACCGGGCGCTGGGCGACGTCGGGGGGCGGGGCGCTGCAGATTCCCAAGGTGATGCGGGCGTGCGTGGTGGCCGATCCGGGCTGGGTGCTGGTGGCGGCCGACGCGGGTCAGCTGGAGCCCCGCATCCTGGCGGCGCTGTCGGGTGACCGCGGCATGATCGCGGCCACGGCCGACCCGGACATGTACACCGCCCTGGCCCGGCAGGCCCTGGGCAAGCCCGAGGCCCGCAACGAGGCGAAGATCGGTCTGCTGGCCGCCATGTACGGCGCCCGGGCCAACTCCCTGGCCATGGTGGCGTTGCGCCGGCGATTCCCGCAGGCCCTGGATCTGCTCGAGCGCGCGGCCCGCACCGGTGAAGACGGTGGCATCGTGCGCAGCGTGCTCGGGCGCACCTGCCCACCGCCGGAGCCGACCTGGCAGGACGGGCCGCCGGAACAGGCCCTGGCCCGCTCCCGGGCCCGGGGCCGGTTCACGCGCAACTTCGTCATCCAGGCCTCGGCGGCGGACTGGGCCAATGCGCTCGTGGCCGGACTGCGCCGCCGGCTGTCGGCCCTGCCCGATCAGCAGGGCCGACCCGAGCTGGTCTTCTTCCAGCACGACGAGGTGATCGTGCATCTCCCCGCGCACCTGGCCGGAGAGGCCGTCACCGCGATCGTCGACAGCGGTTCCGAAGCCACTTCCCTGGTTCTCGGGAACCGCGGTGTTCGCATCCCGCTGGATGCCTCGCCGATCGCGTCCTATGCCGAGAAGAATTAGCCGCTCGGCGCATTCCGGCATCTGGCCATGGCTTTTCCGGCTCGTTGCCCCAACAATCATCCGTCGTTATTGATCAGGCCCGGGCCCGATCCGGGTCACTTCCCGACGGACGACCACTGTCGGCCATTGACAGCGTTCCATTCCGCGCCGCCGGGCTATTAGTACGACCCGGTCTCCGGAATGTAAAACCTGCGCAAACACACGAAGCCGCCCCCGGGATCGAGCCGGGAACGGCTTCGGTGACGAGTCAAGCCATAAGCCCGTCGAAGGGGCCAACGACCGACGAATCAGGATGCGGGGCGCACGGCCTCGGCCTGCGGGCCCTTCTGCCCCTGACCGACCTCGAACTCCACCCGCTGACCTTCGTCGAGCGAGCGGTAGCCGTCCATCTGGATGGCCGACCAGTGCACGAAGACGTCCGCGCCACCACCGTCAACGGTGATGAAGCCATAACCCTTTTCGGCGTTGAACCACTTGACGGTTCCCTGAGCCATTCCAACTCCTGCGTGCTGTAACCGCGGCGCGGTTCGCGCACTGCACACGAACCGGGTCTCACGCTCACCGTTTCCACCCGACCGGGCAGATCCGGGATGGTCCAACGTGCGGGCCTCTGGCGTGAAAGCTGGAGAGGACATTGCTCATCGAACTGTTCGACCGACGCCTACAGTAGCGCCTGAATGCGACATGCGGGAGATACCAGTTCTTAGCGATGTTCGTGAACCGCACTTAGACCGAGAACCGTTCGAGGAATGGGAACGGCCTTTCTCCAGGACCGGATAAAAGTCAGAATGATGACGGTCCGAAACGTAGGACTATTTGAACCAGAACTATCCTCGCTGGTCAGCCAACCGCCATCACCAACGTCCTGAAGCCCGTCGTGTGCAGGCAGTGAGCGCACCGCCACAGCCTCCGACGTGGCCCCCAGCCGTCGGCGCGGAGACAACGTCTCCGCCGACGGGGGAAGGCGAGGGCGCCCAGCCCTTCCTGCGCATGATCACGAACAAGAAGGTGACGCCCGGGAGCCGACCACGATCTCGACCGGCTCGCGTCCGTGATCGGGTGACTTCCGTGCGTCCTGGCCGCACGGAAGTCACCCGATCACGGTTCAAGACCTGCTGAGACGGCCTGGGGACACACACCAGGCGTGGACATGACGCAAGCGACCCACGAGGTTCGCCCGGCCGATCCCAGGGCGCCCCGGTCGGGCTACTGAGAGTCCTGCCCCAGCACGACCGTGATGCTGCCGGCGTTGACCGAGGCGTTCTCGGAGATCGTGCCGATGCCGCCGATCGCCTTCTTCACCGCCAGGGCCGAGGCCTTCATCTCGGCGTCCTGGTAGTAGATCTTGGTGGTCGCCAGGTCACGGTTGACGGAGTTGTCGGTGCGCGAGACGGTCCAGTCCTTGGCCTCGAGCTTCGCCTTGTACGTGCTCGCCAGCCCGCCTACGTCGAGGGAGTTCAGCACCACGACGGGGATCGTCTGGTCGGCCGTGGTGCCGGCACCGCCACCGGCGCCCGCATCTTCGGTCGCCGAAGCTTCCGCTGTCGGCTCGGCCGTGGTGTCGTCGTCGGCCGTGGGGGTCTTGTCGCCGCCCTTGCCACCGGCGGTCGCCGTGGCCGTGGCAGTGGCCTCGGTCTCGTCGCTCAGCCCACCGGCCGCCGTGCTGGATGAGTCGCCACCGGAACGATTGCTGGCCACCGTGTAGACAGCACCGAGCACGAGCAGCACGACGGCAACGCCCGCGAGTACCGGCAGGAGCGCGGCAATCGTCTTCGGCCGCGCGCGGTGTGCACCGCGGCGGCTCGCCTCCACCGGCGCGGCGGAGCGGTCGTCGTAGCCCGGAGGCCTCGTGGCGGTCATCGCATGACTCCCAGAACGATGGAACGAGCACCACCCGGTTCAGGGGTACCCGACGGCCTGAGACTACCGACCCGGCCCCTCCCGGCCGGGCATCTCAGAACGCCATATCACTGTGGTGTGCCCCATCGGACGCTTTGGATACTCAGCCGTGAGCATCCAGTGACCGTGCGGATCCACTCCGGCGCCGCGTCTGCCGCATCCGGCGCAGGCGCTTCACCAGCATAGGGTCCGCGGCAAGGGCCTCGGGTCGGTCGATCAGCGTATTCAGGACCTGGTAGTAGCGGGTCGCCGGCATGTCGAAGAGCTCACGGACGGCCTGCTCCTTCGCACCGGCGAACCGGAACCACTGCCGCTCGAAGGCCAGGATCTCAGCCTCCCGCGCAGTCAGACCGGCCGGACCGGCCTCCGGCTGCTCCTGCGAATCCATCCCGCTCCTCAACCCACCTCAAGATCTGTCGCGCTCACTCTAGAACCGCGGCCGACCTGTGTCATTCAAACCAGACTGTCCAGAATCGCGTCGATATCGGCCTCGCTGGTCTCCGGGTTCACCACCGCCAGCCGGGTCACGGTCTCCCCCGCGTGGGTGGTGGAGACCACGAACCCGATGTCGTCGGCCAGCAACCGGTCCGACCAGGCGCGATAGTCCTGGGGGGTCCAGCCCTGGCGGCGGAAGGCGACCACCGACAGTTCCGGCTCGTGCAGCAGTTCGAGCACGTCGCTGTGCCGGATCCGTTCCGTGGCGTAGCGCGCCACGGACAGGGTGCGCTCGACGGCGTCGGTGTAAGCCTGCGTACCGTGCGTCGCGAGCGAGAACCAGAAGGGTAACCCCCGGGCCCGGCGGGTCAGGCCGACCGCGTAGTCGGAGGGATTGATCTCGTCGTGCGCCGCGCCGTCGGTGACCACGTCCAGGTATCCCGCGCGCTGGGTGTGGGCGGCCCGGGCCACCGTCGGGTCGCGGTAGATCAGGGCGCAGCAGTCGAACGGGGCGAACAGCCACTTGTGCGGGTCGACCACGAACGAGTCGGCGCGCTCGATGCCACTGAACCGGTGCCGCACGCTCGGTGCAGCCAGACCGGCGAGCCCGTAGGCGCCGTCGACGTGGAACCAGAGACCCAGCTCCTCGCAGACCGCGCCGACCGACTCCAGGTCGTCGACGATGCCCAGGTTCGTCGTGCCGGCCGTGGCCACCACCGCGAACACCCCGTCGTGCCCGGACTTCTCCAGCGCCTCGCGCAGGGCCGTACCGGTCAGCCGGCCGTCCTCGCCCACCGGCACCCCGATGAAGTCGACGTCCATCACGTCACAGGCACTGACGATGGACGAGTGCGCGTTGGCGGTGCCCGCGACGGCCCAGCGCCGGGGGTGCTCCTTCCGGTCCAGCCGGGCCTGGTACCGGGCCGCGACCAGGGCGGACAGGTTGCCGGTGGTACCGCCCGGCACGAACACCCCGCCCGCGGTCTCCGGCAGGCCGGCCAGCCCGGCGAGCCAGGCCAGCGCCTGGTTCTCGGCGTAGACGGCGCCCGAGCCCTCCATCCAGGTGCCCGCGTACAGCCCGGACGCGCTCACCACCAGGTCGAACAGGGTGGCGGCCTTGGTCGGGGCGCACGGGATGAAGGAGAGGTAGCGCGGGTGGTCGGTGGAGATGCAGGCCTGGGCCAGCACGTCGCCGAAGAGCCGCAATGCCTTCTCGCCGCCCAGGCCCTGGGGCGTGATGGTCTGACCGGCCCGGGCCCGCAGCTGCGCGGCTGTGAGTGGAGCGTCCAGGGGAACGTCCTGGTAACTCATGCGCTGCCGTGAGTAACTCATCACGGCCTCGGCGAGAACCTCGGTCCCGGCGTCATAACGGTGCACGGATGTGCAGTCTAGGTGTGCACGGCGCTACTGTCGGCGGCCGTGACACGCCGACCACTCGCTGAGCAGATCGACCCGGGCTGGGCTGCGGCACTTGCCCCGGTCGAGGAGAAGATCGCCGAGATGGGCGACTTCCTTCGCAAGGAGATCGCCGACGGCAGGACCTACCTGCCCTCCGGCCCCAACGTGCTGAGGGCCTTCAAGCAGCCGTTCAAGGACGTGCGGGTGCTGATCGTGGGGCAGGACCCCTACCCCACTCCCGGTCATGCGGTCGGGCTGTCGTTCTCGGTCGGGCCGGACGTCCGCCCGCTGCCGCGCAGCCTGAACAACATCTTCAAGGAACTGCACAGCGACCTGGGCATCGAGCCGTCGAAGCACGGTGACCTGACGGCCTGGACGCAGCGCGGTGTGCTGTTGCTCAACCGAGTGCTGACGGTCGCGCCCGGCGCCTCCGCCTCGCACAAGGGCAAGGGCTGGGAAGAGGTCACCGCCCAGGCGATCCATGCGCTGGCGGAACGGGACGAGCCCCTGGTGGCCATCCTCTGGGGCCGCGATGCGCGCTCGCTCGCCCCTGCGCTGCAAGACATTCCGCTGATCGAGAGCGCCCACCCGAGCCCGCTCTCGGCCAGCAGCGGCTTCTTCGGGTCGCGCCCGTTCAGCCGGGCCAACGCCGAGCTCGAAGACCTGGGCGCCGAGCCGATCGACTGGTCTCTGTAGAACCACCAGAATTGAGGACGCCCACCAGAGGCTGGTGGGCGTCCTCAATTCTGTTTTTCGGTTCAGTGCTGGAGCTCGACCTCTTCGTACAGCGTGTTGCGCTGCCGCGCGGGCCGGTCGAGGTGTTCGGAGATCTCTTCCAGTTCTTCGCGGGTCTTCAGCGAACCGTACTGCGAACCGGCCATTCTCGAGATGGTCTCTTCCATCAGCGTGCCGCCCACGTCGTTGGCGCCGGCCTGGAGCATGGCCCGGGTGCCGTCCACCCCGAGCTTCACCCACGAGGTCTGGATGTTGTCGATCCGGCCGTGCAGAAGGATTCTCGCGAGCGCGTGCACCACCAGGTTGTCGCGCATGGTGGGCCCCGGCCGGGCGACGCCGGCCAGGTAGATCGGCGCGTTCTGGTGCACGAACGGCAGCGCCACGAACTCGGTGAACCGCGCTGCGCCGTACTCCATGCTCTGTTCCTGCAACTGGGCGAGCAGCCGCAGGTGCCTCGCCCAGTGCGAGGGGTTGTCCACGTGGCCGTACATCATGGTGGACGAGGTGGGCAGGCCCACCTGATGTGCCGTCGTGACGCACTCGATCCAGGACGCGGTCGGCAGCTTGCCCTTGGTCAGGATCCACCGCACGTCGTCGTCGAGGATCTCCGCGGCGGTGCCGGGCATCGAGTCGACCCCGGCTTCCTTGGCCTGCTCCAGCCACTCCCGGATCGGCAGGCCGGTGCGGGTGGAGCCGTTGATGACCTCCATCGGGCTGAAGGCGTGCATGTGCATCTGCGGCACGGCCTCCTTCACCGCGCGGGCGATGTCGAAGTAGGCCGTGGCGGGCAGGTGCGGGTCGATGCCGCCCTGCATGCAGACCTCGGTCGCGCCCACCGACCAGGCCTCCCGGACCCGGCTCTTCACCTCGTCCAGTGAGAGGGTGAAGGCGTCGTCGTCGTTGCGCCGCTGGGCGAAGGCGCAGAAGCGGCAGCCGGTGTAACAGACGTTGGTGAAGTTGATGTTCCGGTTGACGATGTAGGTGACGTCGTCGCCCACCGTCTCGCGGCGCAGGTCGTCGGCGATCCGGGCGAGCTGCTTGAGCGCGTCGCCCTCGGCGTAGGCCAGCAGCACGGACTGGTCTTCGGCGAGGGCCTGCGGGTCGCTCTCGGCCACGCTGAGGGCCTTGACGATGTCGCCGTCGAGCCGCTCGGGGGCGCCGGTGTGGACGGCCTTCTCCCGCAGTGCCTGCCAGTCACCGTAGACGTCGTCGAAGTCGCTGCGCCGGTCGCTGGTGCGGCCGGTGGTGTCGATCGTGACGTTCAGGTCGATGCGACCGCTGCTGCCCCACTCCGGATCCGGCTCCTGCCAGGGCATTCCGGTCGGGAGCGCGGCGGGGTTCGCCAGGCCGTCCTCCCGCATCAGGGCCTTCACGTGGCCGTAGACCCTCGGGTCGAGCCAGGGCTCGCCCACCGCGGCGTACTCCGGGTGCACGGTGAGCCGCTCGGTGAGCTCGAAACCCGCGTCGGCGCTGTACTTGGCCAGGTCGTCCAGATGCGGCCAGGGGCGCTCGGGGTTGACGTGGTCGGGGGTCAGCGGGGAGACGCCACCCCAGTCGTCGGCACCCGCCTGCAGCAGCCGGCCGAGCTGCTCGGGCTCGGACAGGTTGGGCGGCACCTGGATCCGCATCCGGGGGCCCATCACCAGCCGGGCCACCGCGACCGCGGCCAGGTACTCGTCCTCCTCGGCGTCCGCGACCGACCGCATCGCGGTCTTCGGCTTGGCCCGGAAGTTCTGGATGATCACTTCCTGGATGTGGCCGTACTCGCGGGCCAGCCGGCGCAGCGCGAACAGCGACTCGGCCCGGTCGGCGAACGACTCCCCGATGCCGATCAGCAGGCCGGTGGTGAACGGGATGTTGTGCCGCCCGGCATCTTCGATCACCCGCAGCCGCACCTGCGGGTCCTTGTCCGGGCTGCCGTAGTGCGCCTGGCCAGGGGTCTCGTAGAGGTGACGCGAGGTGGTCTCCAGCATCATCCCGACCGAAGGCGAGACCGGCTTCACCCGGCCCAGGTCCTGCCAGCTCATCACGCCCGGGTTGAGGTGCGGCAGCATGCCGGTGACCTCGAGCACCTGCACCGCGAGCGCGCGGATGTAGCCCAGTGTCGAGGAGTAGCCCGCCTCCTCCAGCCACTCACGGGCCTCGGGCCAGCGGTCTTCCGGGCGGTCGCCGAGGGTGAAGAGCACTTCCTTGCAGCCCAGCGCCGCGCCCTGACGCGCCACCCGGAGCACGTCGTCCGGGCTCAGGTAGAGCGACTTGCCCTCACGTTCCAGCTGCTTCGGGGTCTTGACGAACGTGCAGTAGTGACAGCGGTCGTTACACAGGTGCGTGACCGGCACGAACACCTTGCGCGAGTAGGTGACGATCCCCTCGCGCCCGGCACTGGCCAGCCCGGCGTCCCGCACCGCCCCGGCCGCGTGCAACAGCCGGTCCAGGTGCTCGCCGTGGGCCTGCAACAGCACCTCGGCCTCGGCCTGGTCGAGGGTGACACCGTCCGACGCGCGCCGCAGTGCCCGCCGTAACGCGGCCTCGGTCGGTGCCGGGCCGGAGGACGGGGTCGGCGTCTGGGTCACGAAAGACTCCTCTGCGGTGATCGTGCACGGGTCGTGCGCAAGCAACTGGTCTGCCTGGTTTGCTACGGGTCTGCGACTGCTCGCACCGGTGCGAACCCGCTCTGGCACCCGGTGCATTCCGCCCGTGCCTCACTGCACCGGTTCCGCGGACATCCAGGGACATCATGGGGGACGTCGCGCTCGTCACATCGTGCCCTGCGCGCGTATCAGGCGCGCCGCCGACGGCATCTTCGTTCACAGGTACTTTCTGAGCCTTTTCTCTCCCCCCGTCCCCCGAGGAGACTCAGCGCGATGCGCATCCCGCAGCCGATCGCCGGCCAGGTCGTTGTCATCACCGGCGCGGCGCGAGGCATCGGTGCCGCGCTGGCCCAGAGGCTGGCCGAGCGCGGTGCCCAGGTCGCCCTGCTCGGGCTGGAGCCGGAACAGCTGGCCGCCGCGGCCGCCCGCTGCGGCGACCGGGCCGCCTGGTTCGAGTGCGACGTGACCGACCCCGACGCCCTGGCCACCGCCGTCGCCGGGGTGCAGGAGCGTTTCGGCGGGGTGGACGTGCTGGTCGCCAACGCCGGGATCGCGATGGGGAGCCCGCTGAGCCTGTCCGACCCGGCCGCCTACGACCGGGTGATCGAGGTCAACCTGCTCGGCAGCATCCGCACGGTCCGTGCGTTCCTGCCCCTCCTCGTCCGCAATCGGGGCTACTACCTCCAGATCGCATCGCTGGCCGCGCTCGCCCCCACCCCGATGATCACCGCGTACGGCGCCAGCAAGGCCGGCGTGGAGGCCTTCGCCCTGGGCCTGCGCACCGAACTGACCGGTCACGGCGTGCGGGTGGGCGTGGCCTACCTGTCGTTCACCGATACCGACATGGGCCGCGTGGCCGGGCGCTCCGGCCGGCTGCGCCTGCACGACCTGGACGCGGCCATCACCCGCATCGTGAACGGCATCGAACACCGGTCGACCTACGTCTACGGCCAGGCCTTCATCCGGCTGCTGCGGCCGGTGCGCGGCCTGATGCCGGGAGTGGTGCACCTGCTCGGGCGGGGTCCCGCGGCCCGGTTCGAGACGGCCCTGGCCCAGGCCGGGCCGCAGGCGTCGTCACCCATCGGCCCCGGCGGGCGGGCGGACACCAAGGCCCGCGCCAACGACCCGGACCCAGCCCCTGAGAGCGGCTCGCGGCCGTGATGCGAGGCGGCGGCAAGGCGTGAAGAGATGCGCCCGCCACCTTGTTCGTGATCAGGCAAAATTTCCCCGGGGAGATTTTGCCTGATCGCGAACGAAGAGGGGGAAGGCCGTAGCGCCGGGATCAGTGCTGCGGAGGCCGACCGTACTTCGGTGCCTCGTTCGGCGGGGTGCCGTAGACCGGGGCGTCTTTCGCCTGAGGAGACTGCCCGGGTTTCGGCTTCTCACCCTTGGCGTCTTTGAGGCGCTTGGTCAGGCCGCGGGCCTGCTCCTGCACCTTGGCCCGGGTGGCCGGGTCTTTGAGCTGCTTGCTGATCTGCTGGGCCTGGGCCTGCACCTTGGCCCGGGTGGCCGGGTCCTTGGCGGCGGTCTGGACCTGCTGGATCAGTTTCTTGCCCTGAGGGGAGCGGGCGAACGCACTGAACTTCCCGAGAAAACCGGCCATGCCCCAAACTAACCGCTCAGAAGATCGAAGGCATCCGGCGCGGAATTCCCCGGGATGCCGAATCAGCAGGTCGTCGGCATGATTCGGGGTATGAGCGGCTCGGGCGACGAAGAAGTGGCAGAGGCTGTCGGAAAAGCCGGGAAAACCCCGGCGGAAATCGACGGTGAACGCTATGACGTGATCGTGATCGGCACCGGTTCGGCCGGTAAACCGCTGGCCGGTGAGCTGGCCCGGGCCGGCCTGCGGGTGCTCGCGGTGGAACGGCACCGGATCGGCGGGGAGTGCGCCTACGTCGCCTGCGTACCGTCGAAATCCATGTTGCTGTCCGCCCGGCGACACCGTTCGGCCGGTTCGGCCGTGCCTCACCTCGAGGCCTTCGCCCGGGCAGTGCGCGTGCGCGACGACACCGTCCACCACCGCGAAGACACCCTGGCCGCCCACGGGATGCTCGAGGACGGCGTGGAGCTGGTGCGGGCCCGGGCCACCGCCGGGCCCGGCGGGGTGCGGCTGGACGACGACTCGACCACGGGAACCGTGCACTGGAACACCGCTCTGGTGCTGGCCACCGGGGCGGCCGCGGTGATGCCACCCGTCGACGGGCTGGAGCGGGGCGCCCCGGGCATCTGGACCTCCGACGTCGCCCTGTCCACCGCCGAGCTGCCCGGCCGGCTCGCGATCCTCGGCGGCGGGGCGATCGGCTGCGAGCTGTCCGAGGTCTACGCCTCGTTCGGCAGCCGGGTCACGCTGCTGCAGTCGGCGCCGACGCTGCTCGACCGCGAGCAGCCCTGGCTGGGCGAGGCGATGGCCACGTCACTGGAACGGCTCGGGGTGGACGTGCGCACCGGCACCGAGCTCAAGCGGGTCGACGGCACCACGCTGACCACCGACGGCGAGACGTTCGCGGTCGACCGGCTGCTCGTGGCCGTCGGGAAGAAGCCCGTGCTCGACGGGCTCGAAGACCTCGACCTGGAGACCGGTAAGAAGGGCGAGGTGCTGGTCGACGCCCGGATGCGGGTCAACGGCCGTACCGACGTGTTCGCGATCGGCGACCTGACCGCGATCAACCCCTACACGCACGGCGCCAACCACCAGGCCCGCGTGGTCGCCGACGAGTTGCTCGGGCGGGGCCGCGACGCCGACCATTCGGGTACGCCACGCGTGGTCTACACCGACCCGGCCGTGTTCGCCGTCGGTGACACCGAGAAGACCGCAGCCGACCGGGGCGTCCGTACCGCGACAGCCCGCTCCGACGCCACGGAAACCACCCGCAGCGCGGTGGAACGCACGCTGGACCCCGACGACGACCGCCCGGCCGGGCTGGAACTGATCGCCGACGCCGACACCGGCGTGCTGATCGGGGCGGCCGCGATCGGCCCGGAGGCCGACGCCTGGGCGGCCGAACTGGCCCTGGCCGTGCGGGCCCGTGTCACCGTGCAGGCACTCGCCGACCAGCCGCACGCCTTCCCGTCGTGGGCCGAGGCGATCAACGCCCCGGCCCAGGAGCTCGCGGCCCGGCTACGGTGAGCTTCGGGAATGATCCGGGTGGCTGATTGCCCGGTTGTTCCCCGGCTGCCGATACCGGTACCGCAGATAAGGTGCGGGGCATGGACGCGGGCACGAACGACGGAACGATCTCGAGCGCGGTCTTCATCACGGCTACCGAGCCGGAACCGCGCAAGTACGGCAAGCCGGTGGTGATCGGCGGCATCCTCGACCACCTGTGCGAGCGGCTCGGGCCGGACAACGTGCACCTGGTGCTCGTCGGCCGCGCCGACATCCAGCGGCCCGACGTGCCCTACCGGCGGCACGTCCTCTCCAAGCCCGGCACCGTGGAGCAGGCCACCTCGGTGCTCGCCAACGTGGTGCTGCCGCCCCGGTTCCGGCCGGCCGGTTTCGGCCAGGCCGCCGGTGAGCACGCCGGTGGGCGCTACCGGCACCCGCTGCAGGAAGCCGTGCTGCACTCCCCGGCCCTGGGCAGCCGGATCTTCTCGGCGGTGGACGAGATCCAGGCCGACCTGGAGATCTGGGACACCGTGCGGATGGGCCAGTACGTGCTGGAGCGCGGCGAGACCGCGCGCGACCGCTCGGCCCTGTGGCCCGGCACCAGCTTCGGTCACCAGGTGAAGCGCCGCATCCTCTACGCGGACGACCTGTTCTCCGAGCGCTACGACGCGATGCTGAAGGAGCAGGGCGGCTCCGGCAACCCCGGTGGCGAGTTCGCCAAGCTGCTGCCCGGCCCGGCCAAACGCCTGCTGGCCAGCCCCCGGGTGCACCGGCCGCTGCTACGCCTGGAGCGCGACCTGGTGGCGGCCTCGGAGACCCGTCAGCCGGAGTACTTCGACGGCACTTACCTGATCAGCCCCGAAGAGACGGCGCGGCTTCAGTCCAAGGTGCCCGGTGCGAACATCGGCACCCTGCCCCCGCTGCTGCGCGAGCCGTCGAACAGCCGGGTGCGCTACTACACCGGCGCCCCGGAGTTCACCTTCATCGGCGGCTTCGACTACGCCCCGAACCGCGACGGGCTGGACTGGTTCCTGAAGGAGTGCCGTCAGGCCGTGCAGCAGGTGCTGCCGAACGTGGTCATCAACGTGGTGGGCCCGGGCACCGACGCCGGTCTGCCCTCCGGTGAGGCCTGGGGCGGCGCCGTGCGGTTCCTCGGCTGGGTCGACGACCTCGACACCGTGCTGAACGGCAGCGCCGCGCTGCTCTCCCCACTGCGTACCGGCAGCGGCGTGAAGATCAAGGTGCTGGAGGCTCTGGCCCGGGCGCTGCCCGTGGTCGGCACCCCGGCCGGCGTGCAGGGCATCGACGGCAACGAGAGCAGCGGTCTGCTGGTCGGCCAGACCCCGCAAGACCTGGCCGCGGCCATGCTGCGGGCCACCGACCCGATCCGCAACCAGCAGCTCTCGGCCGCCGCCCGCACCGCCTGGGACACCAAGTACTCCCCCGCGGTGGTGCGCCGGCGTTACGACGACATCTTCGGTCTGGCCCGGCCGATCCCGCCGGAGACCCGGCCGATCCAGCTGCCCCGTCTCTGACCGCGGAACTGAACCGAACAAAAAATGGGGGACGCCGGCGTCCCCCATTTTTTGCTGGTTCGGCTCAGGTGGACGCGGGCATGCCACCAGGACGGTTGAGGTCGCGCTTCTCCGCCCAGACCGTGCGCACGGCCGGGTACTGGTTCAGCAGCTCGCCGACCGTGCGCGAGGTGTAACCCTTCTCGGCCATCCCCCGCAGGAGCACCCGCGTCGCCTCACCGCGTTCCAGCTCCGCCCCGGTGACCGGGTCGAGGGCGCCCACGCCGTCGCCCGAGTGGTCGTGCAGCAGCACGAAACCGCCCTGATGCAGCGAACCGATCGCCCGTTCGGCGATCACGCCGGCGTCCGCGCTGTCCCAGTCGCGCGCCCACGCCGACCAGACCACGACCTCCAGGCCCAGGGCCCGGGTGGCCAGGTACTGCCCCACGGTCTGCGCTCCGTAGCAGGGACGGAACAGCGTGACCCGACGTCCGGCGACCTGCTCCAGACGACCCTTGCCGTCCTTGATCAGTGAGAGCGCCTTCTTCAGCGGCAGCGAGCTGAGCCGGGTGTGGTCGATGCCGTGCAGCGCGACCTCGTGACCCCCGCCGATGATCCGGTGGATCAGGTTCGGGTACCGCTCCGCCTGCTCGACCAGCACGAAGAAGGTGGCCCGCTGACCGGCGGCGGCCAGCGCGTCGAGCACCTGCGGGGTGTACTCCGGGTTCGGGCCGTCGTCGTAGGTGAGGCCGACGACCTTCTCGGTGGTCGCGACGCAGGCGACCGTACTGACCGCGAGCAGGGCGGGGCGGCCGTAGGTGAGCACCTTGTCCGGCCCGGGCAGCGGCCGCTCGCCGACCTCGTAGTCGCAGACGTATCCGCGGCGCACCAGCGTGGCAGAGAGATCCAGGACGGGCCGCCGGGCGGCCTGAGCGGGGGCACCAGTCATGGTGCGACCTTATCGACCGGGTCTGCCGGTTCCCGGGGCCATCACCCAGGGCCACCGAGGTGGAGCAGAACGACAACGTTCGGGGGATCCGGCACTCACAATGCGTTGAAGGAGTACACCGAACCGGCTACGGGGGACCGAAGTCGGTCATCACCACACCGCGGCGCTGGATACCCTCGAGCTCTTCTTGATTTCGGAGGATTTCCAGATGTCCGTTCAGCACGTCGGCGTCATCGGCGCCGGAATCGTCGGTCTCGCCGTCGCCCGGAGGATCACTGAGGTCTACCCCGGCACCCAGATCACGGTGCTGGAGAAGGAAGACCGTCCGGCGGTCCACCAGACCGGCCACAACAGCGGCGTGGTGCACGCCGGCCTCTACTACACCCCGGGCTCCCTCAAGGCCACGCTCTGCCGCCGCGGCGTCGGGCTGCTGAAGGAGTACACGCAGGAGAAGAAGCTCCCCTACGACGAGTGCGGCAAGCTCGTCGTGGCGATCAACGAGGACGAGATCGCCGGGCTGAAGAAGATCCAGGAGAAGTCCGCCGCGAACGGCGTGCCCGACGTCACCTGGCTCGACAATGTGGGTCTGCGCGAACTGGAGCCGTACGCGGCCGGTGTCGCCGCCCTGCACTCCCCGCACACCGCGATCACCGACTACGTGGCCGTGACCGACGCCTACGCCGACGACGTGCGCGCGGCCGGCGGCACCATCGAGTTCAACTTCCCGGTCGACGGGATCACCCAGTACAACGGCAAGGTTCAGGTGAAGTCGAACGGCCGCACCCTGGTCTTCGACCGGCTCGTGGTGTGCGCCGGCCTGCAGTCCGACAAGGTCGCCACCTGGGCGGGTGACGACGCGGGCCCCGCGATCGTGCCGTTCCGCGGTGAGTACTTCCAGCTGGTGCCCGAGCGCACCCACATGGTCAAGGGCCTGATCTACCCGGTCCCGAACCCGGACTACCCGTTCCTGGGCGTGCACTACACCAAGCGCGTGCACGGCGGCGTCGACCTCGGCCCGAACGCCGTGCTGGCCTTCGCCCGCGAGGGCTACTCCCGGGGCACGATCAAGCCCTCGGAGCTGTTCGAGACGCTGAAGTGGCCGGGCATGCGCAAGCTGGCCCAGCAGCACTGGCGGATGGGTGCCGGCGAGATGGCGGGCTCGTTCAGCAAGAAGCTGTACGTGAAGTTCGCCCAGCAGTACGTGCCCGAGATCCAGGCGGCCGACCTGGTGAAGGCCCAGGCCGGGGTGCGGGCCCAGGCCGTGGACCGCGACGGCTCGCTGGTCGACGACTTCCGCATCTCCAAGCTCGACAAGGTCATGGCGGTGCGCAACGCGCCCTCCCCGGCCGCCACGTCGTCGCTGGCGATCGCCGAGTACATCACCGACGAACTGCGCGACCTGATGGTCTCCGCGACCAGCTGAGGCACCTCCCGGCGGCACGGGCCGTGAGATCCGCGAGCGCGAACGATCTCACGGCCTGTGACAGGTGTTGCGCATATCCGGATTCTTCATCCTTTCTTCCAAGGCGTGAGCGCATCGCCTCCGGCACCCTGGCATGCTTACGCCAGGGGGCAGCAGCGCTGCTGTCGTTCCGCCGGGCGCTCCAGCCGGGTGAACGGGAGATGCCAAACCTCATCCGAACAGCCAGAAATTACTGGCGGCCCGGGATCGGTGGTTCGACCGGCAAAGCTCCGAAAGATAGGTTTCGGTTGCCTGGTTCTGAGACCAGTGTTTCTCCAGTGACTACGCAAGGTAGTCAATGATGCCAGTACCGTCACTCGACACCTGCGTTGCGGTAACGAAGTCTGCATTGGCTCACGATGAAGATGACGAGACCGTACGTTGGCAGTGACGGCAGTGCGGGGCTGCGGATGACACAGTGCGACAGGGAGGGCTTTAAGTGACGCTCCGTGATCCGATGGGCAGGGCTTCGCGAGACGCCGGGGGTACTGTCCCGGACACCCGCCCGGACGAACCACGGCTGGTCATCGATGTTCGTGGGGGCTCCGTCCCCGACCGGCAGCTGACCAGTCAGAGCGCGGCCCAGCCCGGCTACGGGGGTTACGCTCCGCAGGCCCCGTTCAACCAGCAGACCGCGACCCAGCCGATCCAGCTACCGCAGCTGAATCAGGCCTCGCGACCCGGCGCCGACCTCCACGTCACCCAGGGTGCGCAGGACGACGACCCGCCGGCCGGTTCCTGGACCGGGCCGCTGGTCCGCGCCGGCATCCGCCCGATGCTGGTGCTGCTCGACCTGATCGCCTGCCTGGCCGGGGCCCTGGCCTCGGGCGGGGTCCGGCCGATCATGGGTCTCTTCACCCTGCTGCTGATCTCCGCCTACGCCACCGCCGGTCTGTACCGCTCGCGGCTGTCGCCGGGCATCCTCGACGACCTCCCGGCCCTGTCCGGCCGCCTCCTGGTGGTCCTGGCCCTGACCGTGACCGGCCAGCTCACGCTGAACCAGCTGCGCTGGGACGTCGAGATGGTCGACTGGAAGCTGCTGGTCGCCGCCGCGGTCACCGGGGTCGCCACGGTCTGCCTGCGCAGCATGGCCTACGGCCTGGTGCGCTACGCCCGCCGCACCGGCCGGATCGCGCACCGCACCCTGATCCTCGGCGCCGGCCGGGTCGGTACCTACCTGGCCGAGTCGCTCTCCCAGCACCCGCAGTACGGCCTCCAGCCGATCGGCTTCCTCGACATCGACCCGCCGCGGCCGGGCGTCAGCGCCTCGCACCGCATCCTGGGCCGTCCCGAGCAGCTGGTCGAGGTCCTGCTCGACCACCAGGTGCGCAACGTGATCGTCGCGTTCGGCTCGATGCGCGAGTCCGAGCTGGTCGACATCATCCGCACCTGTGACCGTCTGCACTGCGAAATCTTCGTGGTACCGCGCCTGTTCGAGCTCCACCACGTCGGTGGCGAGATGGACACCGCGTGGGGCATGCCGCTGATCCGCCTGCGCCGCGCCGCCTACCGCAGCCGCGCCTGGCAGGTGAAGCGGGCCATCGACATCGCCTTCTCGGGTTTCGCCCTGATGTGCCTCTCGCCGCTGATGGCGGTCATCGCCGCCCTCGTGCGCATGGAGGGTGGCCCCGGCATCCTGTTCAAGCAGGAGCGCGTGGGTGTCGACGGTCAGCACTTCTCCGTGATGAAGTTCCGTTCCCTCAAGCCGGTGGACGAGACCGAGTCCGCCACCAACTGGAACATCGCCCTGGACGACCGTCTCGGTCCGGTGGGCAAGTTCCTGCGTCGCTCGTCGCTCGACGAGCTGCCGCAGCTGCTGAACATCCTGCGCGGGGACATGAGCCTCGTCGGCCCCCGGCCGGAGCGTCCGCACTTCGTCGACACGTTCCGCAGCCAGCACCCGCACTACGTCGCCCGGCACCGGGTTCCCTGTGGTCTCACCGGCCTGGCCCAGGTCAACGGCCTGCGCGGGGACACCTCGATCGCCGAGCGGGCCCGTTTCGACAACTACTACATCGAGAACTGGTCGCTCTGGCTCGATATCAAGATCCTGATGCGGACGGCGATGTCCGTGATCCGGGCCGAGGGCGGCTGATCCGACGCAACGGTGTGCTGACCCGATGCGTCAGACACCGGTGGCGGTGCCCTGGGCCGAACCGGTCAACCCTGGCCGGAACCACAACAGGCGCCGTCATACTGGGTCGCCGAGGCCACCGCAGCACCATGCGGTAATGCGCCGAGCACCCCCGAACCCGACCGTTCACCCCCCATGTGCGAGGAATGCCCTGTGACTGAACAGCTGCCCGTCTCCGAGATCCCCGTGGTCCTGCTCGCAGGGGGCATGGGTACCCGGCTCCGCGAGGCCAGCGGTGACAAGCTGCCCAAGCCCATGGTGGACATCGGCGGCCGGCCGGTGCTGTGGCACGTCATGAAGATGTACCGCGCCCACGGCTTCCGTAAGTTCGTGATCTGCCTGGGCTACAAGGGCGACACGATCAAGCGCTACTTCCTCGACTACCGCGAGCAGATGGGTGACTTCACCCTGACGCACGACGGCGCCCAGCCGGTGTACCACTCGGCCGGCCAGGTCGAGGACTGGGAGATCACCTTCGTCGAGACCGGCCTCCAGACCGGTACCGTCGGCCGCGTGAAGAAGGTCGCCGAGCACCTCAAGGCCGACCAGTTCATGCTCACCTACGGCGACGGCGTCGGTGACGTCGACATCAGCAAGGTGGTCGAGACGCACCGCGCCGGTGGCCGCATCGGCACCGTCACCGCCGTGCACCCGACCAGCCGTTACGGCGAGATGCACGTGCAGGACGGGCAGGTCGTCGAGTTCAACGAGAAGCCCACCCTGGCCACCGGCTGGGTCAACGGCGGCTTCTTCATGTTCGAGCGCAGCTTCATCGACGACTACCTCGCGCCGATCGACGACGACTCGATGATGCTCGAGCAGGTGCCGCTCCAGCAGCTGGCCCGCGACGGTCAGCTCACGCTGAACGGCCACGAGGGTTTCTGGCTGGGGATGGACACCTACCGGGACTGGACCGAGCTGAACAAGATGTGGGACAAGGGCGAGGCCGTCTGGAAGTTCTGGAAGGACTGAGCAGCCCCACCCCGCACCGCACACATACCCGAGTACGTACGACAAGGAGCAATTGACCATGAAGGTCCTGGTGACAGGCACCGAGGGGTACCTGGGCTGCCTGGTGGCGCCCGAGCTGATGAAGCGTGGTCACGAAGTGATCGGCGTCGACACCGGCTACTACCGGCAGGGCTGGCTGTACAACGGCGTCCCGTTCACGGCCCAGACGCTGGCCAAGGACATCCGTGACATCACGGTCGGCGACCTCGAGGGTGTCGACGCGATCGTGCACATGGCCGAGCTGTCCAACGACCCCCTGGGCGAGCTGCTCTCCGAGGTCACCTACACGGTCAACCACAAGGGCTCGGTCAAGCTCGCCGAGATGGCCATCCAGGCCGGCGTCGAGCGCTTCGTCTACATGAGCTCCTGCAGCGTGTACGGCGTCGCCGAGGGCACCGTCGACGAGAACTCGCCGGTCAACCCGCAGACCGCCTACGCCGACTGCAAGACCCTGGTCGAGCGGGACCTGAGCGCCCTGGCCTCGGACAACTTCTCCCCCACGTTCATGCGTAACGCCACCGCCTTCGGCGCCTCGCCGCGGCAGCGTTTCGACATCGTGCTGAACAACCTGTCCGGCCTGGCCTGGACCACCAAGAAGATCGCGATGAACTCGGACGGCACGCCGTGGCGTCCGCTGGTCCACGGTCTGGACATCGCCAAGTCGATCTACTGCGCCCTCGAGGCCCCGCGCGAGGCCGTCCACAACGAGAAGTTCAACGTGGGCAGCAACGAGCAGAACTACCAGGTGCGCACGATCGCCGAGACCGTCGGCGCCGAGTTCCCGGGCTGCGAGGTCACCTTCGGCCCGGCCGGGGGCGACAACCGAAGCTACAAGGTGAACTTCGACAAGATCTCCTCGCAGCTGCCCGGCTTCTCCTGCGACTGGGACGCCCAGAAGGGCGCGGCCCAGCTGCACCAGGTCTTCCAGTCCATCGACATGGACGAGGCCACCTTCACCGGTCGCGGCCACACGCGCCTGAAGCAGCTCGAGCACCTGATCAGCACCAAGCAGCTCGACGCCGACCTGTTCTGGACCAAGGAGGCGGTGGCCCAGTGATCATCACCAAGACGCACATCCCCGACGTCGCGATCATTGAGCTCGACCGTCGCGAGGACGACCGGGGCTTCTTCGCCCGGACGTTCGACGTGGCCGAGTTCGAGGCCGCGGGCCTGAACCCGGCCGTCGAGCAGTGCAACATGTCGTACAACCACAAGGCGGGCACCCTTCGCGGGATGCACTACCAGCTGGCGTACGCCCCCGAGGTCAAGCTGATCCGCTGCGTGCGCGGCGCGGTCGTCGACCAGATCGTGGACATGCGTCCCGACTCGCCGACCTACCTCCAGCACGTGTCGGTCGAGCTGACCGCGGAGAACCGCAAGGCGCTGTACGTGCCCGCGATGTTCGCCCACGGTTTCCAGACCCTGGTCGACGACACCGAGGTGATGTACCAGGTCACCGGTAAGTACACGCCGGACGCCGAGCGCGGCCAGCGGTACGACGACCCGGCCCTGGGCCTGACCTGGCCGCACGAGGTTACCGTGATCAGCGACAAGGACAAGTCCTGGGCGCTGCTGGAAGGTGCCGCCCAGTGATCATCGTCGACACCGCGCTGGCCAAGCGCGAGGCCGAGGGCAACCCGGTCCGGGTCGCCCTGGTCGGCGCCGGCTTCATGGGCCGCGGCTTCGTCAACCAGGTCGTGAACTCGGTTCCCGGCATGGTCGTCGCCGCCATCGTGAACCGCACGCAGGCCAACGCCGAGCGTGCGTACACCGAGGCCGGCGTGACGTCGTGGGAGGTCACGCAGACCGCGGAGGCAACCTCCAAGGCCGTTGCCGCAGGCATCCCGGTGATCACCTCGAACTACGAGGCCGTCACCCTGGCCGAGGGCATCGACGCGATCGTCGAGGCCACCGGCAACGTCGAGTTCGGCGCCCACGTAGTGACTTCGGCGATCGACGGCGGCAAGCACGTGGTGCTGCTGAACGCCGAGGTCGACGGCACCGTGGGCTCCGCGCTCAAGGCTCGCGCCGACGCCAAGGGCGTCATCGTGACCGGTTGCGACGGTGACCAGCCGGGCGTGCAGATGAACCTGGTGCGCTTCGTGAAGAGCATCGGCCTCACGCCGCTGGTCTGCGGAAACATCAAGGGCCTGCAGGACGAGTACCGGAACCCCACCACTCAGGAGGGTTTTGCCAAGCAGTGGGGGCAGGACCCGCACATGGTGACCTCCTTCGCCGACGGCACGAAGATCTCCTTCGAGCAGGCGATCGTGGCCAACGCGACCGGTATGACCGTGGAGAAGCGCGGCATGCGCGGCTCCGACCACCGGGCCCACGTCGACGAGCTGACCGGCGCGTACGACGTCGAGGAGCTCAAGGCGGCCGGTGGCTACGTCGACTACGTCGTCGGAAGCCAGCCGGGCCCGGGCGTTTTCGTACTCGCCACGCATGACGACCCGAAGCAGAAGCACTACCTGAACCTGTACAAGCTCGGTGAGGGCCCGCTGTACAGCTTCTACACGCCGTACCACCTGTGCCACTTCGAAGTTCCGCTGTCGGTGGCGCGGGCCGTGCTGTTCAACGACGCCGTGATGCAGCCCCTGGGCGCGCCCACGGTCGAGGTCGTCGCGGTCGCCAAGCGCGACCTGAAGGCCGGTCAGACGATCGACGGCCTGGGTGGTTACGACACGTACTCGGTGGCCGAGAAGGCGTCGGTCACCAAGGACGAGAACCTGCTGCCGATGGGCGTCACCGAGGGCTGTGTCCTTCTGCGCGACGTGGCCAAGGACGAGGTGCTCACCTACGCCGACGTCACGCTGCCCGAGGGCCGGCTGATCGACAAGCTGCGCATCGAGCAGGCCGGGCTCTTCGCCTGATCCTGGTCAACCCCACAAATTGAGGACGCCTCGGGAGTCTCCAGAGGCGTCCTCAATTTTTGTTCGGGTCACTTGGAGAAGAGCTTTCTGAACGTGGCCCCGGCCTTGGGCATGCCGTCGAGCGCGTGGGTGCCCTTGGTGTCGGTGGTGAAGTCGAAGTACGCCTGGTAGCCCACATGGTTCTGCGGGTTGTCGATGAACTCGTACATCTGCTGGATGAAGTACGGGTTGTCGCCCCCGCCGTGACCGTCGGGGCGCTCCCAGAGACCCCATTCGGGCAGCGAGAGCTTCTTGCCCTGCGACTCCGCGAAGTCCGACCAGAAGACCAGCCCGAACCGGGCGTCCAGAATGTTCGCCCAGGCCGCCTCCTGGTGAGACAGGCGGCACGCCGAGGTGCACTCGGCCGGGTACGGATAGGCGTCTTCCTCCCAGGAGATGTCGTAGACGTCGACGCCGATGTAGTCGACGTACTTCTTGCCCGGGTAGTAGACCGTCGAGTCGTAGGTGTCGCCGCCATTGTTGACGTTCCAGTCGAACTTCAGGCCCTCGGCGCCCGGCACGGCCCGCATGGCCTTGACGATCCGGCGCCAGTAGGTGACGAAGTCCCCGTTGTCGTCGGGCTTCGGGTGCCAGGTCCAGCCACCGACGTTGAACTCCCAGCCCAGCCGGATGATCGAGTCGCCCTGGCCGTGTGCCACGAGGTTCTGCGCGAGTGCCTTGAAGTAGCGGTCGTACTCCCCGTCGGCGCCCTTGGCCAGGCTCACCGAGCTGACCTGGGTCGGCAGCATCGCGACCGCGTAGACCATCGTGTAACCGGAGTTCTGCCAGGTGCTGAGCATGTAGGTGGGGTTGGCCACCTCGTCCCAGGTGGTGCGGCTGGAATAGTCCACCGCGTAGGTGGCGTCTTTCCCCAGCCAGTCGGAGAACTGCCTCACCTCGGAGGGCGAGGTGCCGCGGAAGACCCCGACCGGCACCTTCTTCGCGGCGCCGGTGGTGACCGGGGCCGCGGTCTCGGTGACCGGGGAGGTGCCCGTCGCGGCGACCGTGGGCGTGGCCGACGTGCCGGATTCCTTCTTCCCGCCCGTGCCCAGCGCGTACGCAACACCACCGATGACCATCAGTACGGCCAGGATGGCCGCGATCACCGGCACCCGGCGCCGGTTGGTCCGGTCGTCTTTGGGCTGGCGGAACGACGGCTGATGACGCGGGGACGGCGAGGTGCGGCTGCCTCCGAGGCTCGGGAAGCTCGCCCCGCCCTCTCCGCCGGGGACGTGCCGCTGCTCTCCGGAGGTCCTGCCGTCGTCGCGGGCCTCGGACTCCATAGGGAAGAAGCTCGACCGCTGCTCTCCGGTATTGAGTTCTTTGCCGCTGTCGTGTCGAAAACCCCGGGGGTTGGTGCGGTCAGCCCCGTCGGCCTGGTCGCCACCCCGGGACGAGCGGATGCGCTTCAGGATGTCGGTGGCCGCGGTCAGCGGGCCGAGACGGCCGGCCGACCGGGACGTCGGTTCGCCCCGGCGACGGCCCTCCCCGCGGGAACGCCGGCTCTCGTCGGGGTGGCGCCGACTCTCGTCAGGCCGGCGCTGTCCGTCGTCGTCGCGGGGGTTCTCGCCGCTGCGCAGGCGTGAGCGCCCGGCCCAGGGCTGCTCGTGACGGTCGGAGCGGTCCGAGGTGTCTTGCCGGCCACGCCGATCTCGCGGTTCCTCCTGGTCGTGCCAGCCCCGCCGGCCCTCTTGGTCCTGCCAGCCTTGCCGACCCTCCTGGTCCTGCCAGCCTTGGCGGCCCTCCTGGTCCTGCCAGCCTGGCCGATCCCGCTGACCCGGCCGACCCGGCTGACCCGGCTGACCCGGTCGACTCGGCTGGCGCTGCGCACTCTCCTGCGCTGTCCGGCGTGAGCTGTCCACCTCACCGCCGCGCGAGCTCTCCCACTCCTGGCCGCGCGAGCTCTCCGCCGGATTGCCACGCGGCCTTACCGCCTCACCGCCCCGCGGCCGCTCGGGCCCAGGCCGGGAAGAGCCCGGCATCCCTCGACGTGCGTCTTCGGGCTCGCTCCAGGAACCCTGGATCTCGCGACGGGACCGCTGGCCGTCGGGGCGCTGGTCGTACTCGTCGCCCGATGCCCGGCCCTGCCACTCATAGCGGGGGTGGGTGCTCGGCTGCTCTTGCCCACCCCGGCCACGGGAGACCCGATTCGGCCGGCCGTAGCCGGATGTCCGCTCGGGACGGACGGTTTCACGCCCGTTCCGATCCTCTTCAGCGGCGTAGGGGCCACGGCCGTCGTACGGGGGTTCCGCGCTGGGACCCGCCCCGTAGGGATTCGGCCGGTTCGCCGGGTGGTCAGGCATGACCGATCCTTGGCCTCACGCCCTGAACGGCCCGTCTCGACAGCTCGCAGAAGCTTTCGCCGGGCGTGTCAGAGCGCTGCGGGGTCACGCTCAGAGAGTGTAATCGGTTCGGAGAATGTCCGCTTCGCCCCGCAGAATCCCATAGCTTCGCACGTCGCGTTCAGCTACACGACTTTTAATCCGCGAAAAGACCACGGAAAGTTTCCTTTGCATCCTGGTACGTCGTCATCAATTTGTGCGGGCCGTCGTCGCCGTTGAACTCGAAGTAGGCCTGGTAGGCCACCCCGTTGTCCGGATCGGCGATGAACTCCCCCATCTTCTGCAGGTACCAGACGTCGAGCCCACCGCCGTGCCCGTCCTGGCGTTCCCACAGGCCCCATTCCGGCAGCGACATCGGCTTGCCCCGGTGCCGGGCGAAGTCGGACCAGAACTCCAGCCCGCGCTTGCCGCCGTAGATCGCCCGCTCCCAGGACCGGCGCTGACGCTCCAGCCGGCAGTCGCTGTCACAGTCACCCGGGTAGGGGTAGGTTCGCCAGGCGTACGAGACGTCGTAGGCGTCGACCCCGATGTAGTCCACGTAGTCGTTGCCCGGGTAGTACTTCACCGCGTCGAACTTGTTCTTGCCGTTGTTGGGGTTCCAGTCGAACTCGAAGTGCTGCCCCTCCACCGACCGCATGGTGTCGACGATCTGCTTCCAGTAGGCGATGAACGCGTCCTGGTCCGGCGTGGCCCAGCGTGAGCTCTCCAGGTTGAACTCCCAGCCCAGTCGCAGGACAGCCCGGGGCTGACCGGCTTTCACCAGGTTCTGCGCCAGTTCGCGGTAGTGCTCGTCGTACTCCCCGGTGGCACCCCGCTGCACCGTCGCCGAGGAATCACCCGTCGGGAGCAGCGCCACCGAGTACACCGGCCGGTACCCCGACCCTTTCCAGGTCTGCAGCATGTAGTCCGGGTCGGAGATGTCCTCCCAGGTCTCCCGCGTGGAGAAGTCCACCACCAGGTCGACATCACCGCCGAGCCACTGCTGGAAGGCGTCCGCGTCCTCCTTCGAGGTCCCGACGAAGACTCCGTTGCGCAGCTGCGGCACGGTGCGCTCGGGAAACGCGCCGGACGTGGCCTGGTCACCCACGGGATCGCGCTGCCAGAGCCAGTATCCGGTCCCGGCGACGACGGCCGCCGTGAGGGTGAGAACGCCCGCCACAAGGGCGAGACGACGCCCGTGGCGTCTGAGGAGCTCGAGCATCCGTGTTCAAGCCGTTCGGTGTGATGGCGCGCAGATATACCCGGTCCACCGGGCAGTTCATCCAGACTGACCGGGAGGGACGAGACGGTCAACCGCCACTCAGCGGTGACTCAGCGATGACTCCGGTCGGTCGCAAAAACGAAGAACGGCCACCGGTTCCGGTGACCGTTCCTCGTGATCGCAGTGCCCATAGGCGATTCAGGGCTGATTCAAAGGCGGCTCAGCGGCGACGGCCGCGGGACTCGCTCTCTTCCCAGCCCTGGTTGCCCCGGGCGTTGCTGTTGCTGTTGTTCCACGGCAGGTCGGCGTCTTCCGGCCGGCTCTGGCCGCCGTTGTTGTAGTCGCCGCCGTCGTAACCGTTCTGCCCGGCGCCGTAGCCCCGGTCGTCACCACCGAGCGCCGGGAAACCACCCGAGTTGTCGTTGATGATCGGCAGACCACGGGGGGAAGTGTCGTACATCCGGCCGGGGACCGAGCTCATCTCCGCGCGCTGGCGGCGACGGCTGTTCGTCATGTTGGGACGGCGGATGTGGTTGACCAGTACACCGGCCACCGGGATACCGGCGAGACGGCAACGACGCTGCAGCTCTTCGAGATCGGCCGGGGTGGTGACCTCGTCGATCACCACGACCGCGGCGTCGACCTGGCCGGCGAGCACGAACGAGGCGGAGGACGCCGGCAGCGGCGGGGCGTCGATGAGCACCAGGTCGGTGTCGTCGGGCAGCTGGTCGAGGATCGCCTGGACATCGGGCACCGGGTGCCCCTGCACCGGCTGGAGCACCTGGAGCCGGATGATGCCGAACTGGGCCCGGGAGGCCGCCTTGCGCTCGACCGCGTGGCCGAGGTCGATCCGGCCCTGGGCCAGGTCGTGCAGCGGAACCCGGAGCATGCCCGCGTCGGCCTGGGAGGCCGGGCGGACCGTGTCCTCGATGTTGAGGAGGAACACCCGACGGCCGTGGTCGGCCGCGGCCGCGGCCAGGTTCAGCGCGGTCAGGCTGGAACCGGCACCGTCGTGCGGCGCCGTGATCAGGAAGACACCGGGTGCGGTGCCGCGGATGTAGTCGAGGCCGACGGCCGCCATCCGGTAGGCGTCACCCGGCTCGGAGTACGCCGCGGCGATCGCGTCGTCGGCGGAGATGCGACCACGGTCGGGCACCTGGGTCAGCACCGGGGCGCCGAAGATGGCACTGGCCTCGGCCGGGCCGACCTTACGACGGGTGAATGACTGCGTGTACAGGGCGTAACCAGTACCGGCGATCAGACCGATCAGGGCCAGGATCAAGGCGTTGCGCACCGGCTGGGGCTCGGAGGCCGAGGTCGGCTCCACCGCTTCCTGCACGTTGCCGACACCGTCGCCGTAGACCGCGGCCGAGGCCGTGACCGCGCTGCTGGTGGCGCCGGACTTGCTCGACGCGGTGACCTGGTCGCGCTGCGCCTCGACCTGGGCCAGGCGCACCTTGCGGTAGGCGGCGACGACGCCGTCGGCGACGGACTTGGCGCCCGCCGGGGTGGCGTCGGTCGCGGAGACCGTGATGACGCTGGCATCTTCGGAGGTGGTGACCGTGATTTCCTTCGCCAGGTCGGTCGCGCTGCCCTTGAGACCGAGGTCGGTCTTCGCCTGCTCCATGACCTGGTTGGTCTGGATCAGGGCGGCCTGGTTGGCGATGTAGCGGGTGACGTCGGTGGTCGGGTTCTCGGAGATCGGGTCGAAATCACCCTGGGCCGAAATGAAAACCGTGGTCTCGGCCGTGTACTTGGCCGACTGCAGCTGACTGAGACCAATACCCAGCAGAGCCGCGACCACGACGCAGGCCAGGACCACCCAGCGTTCCCGCACGATGGCGTTCACCAGGCTGGGCGCCTCTTCGGCGGCCGAACTGCCGTCGGCCTGCCGCGCCGCCAAGATGTCCTGCACGCGTGCTCCTCCTGGTCGCGAAAATCTGTACCGGCCCGCAGCACCCCCCGAGTGCGGCCGAATGGGTAAATGCCCCGCAGCCGGATGGGTTCCTCCACATTGAGCCACCCGGTATCCGTGCGACAGTCTGTCACGAACGCCTAGCCTGGGCGGCAGAGTTGCGCAGCCTTGGGCTATATCGCCCCGATGATTGCGGCGATTGGGTCCGCGAGGGCAACACTCGGCCATCAGGCTGTCACGTCGCGCTCAACAACGCTGAGGCACCGAGCCGGTTCACAGGAGGAATGACGTGGAGTCAAGCGCCCAGGACGGCGCCGTACCCGCTTACGAGCTGATCATTGTCAGCTACAACAGCAGGTCCCAGATCGAAGGCCTGCTCGCCGGGCTTCCCAACGACATCCCACTCGCCGTCGTGGACAACGCGCGGGGTGCGGACGGCTTGCGCGACCTGATCCGCGACCGTCCCAACGCCCGTTATCTGGAAGGCGCGGGACAGGGTTTCGCCACTGCGGCGAACCTCGGTGCCCGTAGCTCCGCGTACGAGTATGTGATCTTCGTCAACCCGGACACCCGCCCCACGGTGACCGGGCTCGAGACGCTGGTCTCACAGCTCGCGGCCGAGCCGGACATCGCTTCCTCGGCGGCCACCACGGTGGGCGCCGACGGGTCGGTGGAGATCGGCACGGGCGGCTGGGAGCCCACCGTGCGGCGGGCCGTGATCCACTCGATCGGTCTACACAAGATCGCGCCCCAGGCGGGCCTGTTCGCCCGTCCGCGGCCCTATCTGCCGATCCGGGTGGACTGGACCACGGGGGCCTGCATGGCCGTTCGGGTCAGCACGTTCACCGACCTCGGGGGCTTCGACGAGCAGTTCTTCGTCTACAACGAGGACGTCGCGTTCGGCCGGGCGGTGCGCGAGAAGAACATGACCCAGGCGTTGCGCACCGACGTGCTGGTGCAGCACGCGGCCGGTAACTCGGGCGCCCCGTCCAAGGAGATGCTGCGACTGCGGGGCGCGTCGATGGCGCGCTACGTGGCCCAGCACAACAACCTGCAGAACGCCCGGGCCATCCGTCTGGCCCTCACCTTCGGGTACGGCCTGCGGGTGCTGGCCTCCCTGGCCAAGGGCGACAAGTCCCGGGCGCAGGAGCACTGGAGCTACATCCTCGGCGTGACCAGCGGCCGGGCCAGCGTGGGCGGCCGGACGGTGACCCGGGCGTGAGCGAGACCCCCAGACACGGGGAAGGTCCCCGGCCCGGTGGCGGTACGCCGCCGGGCCGGCCCGGCGTGCCCCCGACCGGCGGCACGCCGCACCAGCCCTGGCGGGCGTTCGACGGCGGCGGTACCGGAATGGTCCGCAAGGTGCGTCAGCGCTGGCGCCGCGACCGTTCCAGCCCGCAGCCCAGCCTCGACGCGCTGGCCGCCTACGACGAGCGCTCCGACCGGCTGCGGCTGGTCGAGGCCGTGGGCCCGACCAAGGAGGTCAGCGAGGAGAACCGGCGGTACATCCTCCGGCTCCTGAAGATCACCCTGCTGGTCTGCATCGTCGGCATGCGGTTCGCGATCCCGCTGGGCAGCTTCCCGATCCCCCTGCCACTGGTGGCCACGTACGTCTTCGTCGTGCTGGCCCGTCTGCGGGGCGGTGTGCGCTACAACCGGGTGCGCACCGAGCTGTTCATCGCCTCGGCGGCGCTGATCGTGCTGGCGACCTACCTGAGCCAGTTCTTCGGCAACTCGATCTCGCTGAACTCGGTTCTGCTGCTGCTGATTCTGTGGATGCCCTGGGTGTTCTGCATCAGCATCCAGTTCCGCGACCTGTTCGTGCCGCTGGCGCGCTTCTACACGCGGATCATGCTGGTCGCGGCCGTGGTCGGCGTGTTCCAGCTGGGCTCGCAGTACGCCGGCGTCTGGGTCTACCAGGACTACCTGCTGAAGTTCGTCCCGGAGAACCTGCTCATCCAGGACTACAACGTCTCGTACGAACTGGCCTGGAACGACCCCACCACGAAGGCGAACGCGTTCGTCTTCCTGGAGCCCTCGTTCCTCTGCCAGTACCTGGCGCTCGCCCTGGTGATCGCGCTGCTGATCCGCGCCCCCGCGTGGCAGCCGGCCCTGCTCGGCATCGGGATGGCCTCCACGCTGTCCGGTACCGGCATCATCCTGCTCGTCGTCGCGGTCGGCCTGATGGTCGTCGTGGCCCCCAACCGCATCCGGCCGGCCTACGTCCTGGCCGGGGCGGTGGGTCTGGCCATCGTCTTCGCGACGCCGGCGGCGAACATCCTGCTCGACCGGCGCGACGAGACGTCCCAGCAGGGTTCCTCGGGCTACATCCGGTTCGTCCAGCCGTACACCGAGGTGTCGGCCGGGCTGTCGGACAATCCGACCCGGCTCTTCGTCGGGGCCGGCCCGGGTTCCGCCGACCGTCTGCTGACCTCGTTCCGCTCGGGCGGTGACGCGGTGGTGTACACCATCGCCCCCAAGCTGGCCTTCGAGTACGGCCTGGTGGCGATGGTCGTGTTCGTCGCCTTCCTGATGGTCAGCGTGTACCGCGGCCCACCGATCCCGGTGCTGCCGACGGCCATGCTGTTCATGATCTTCTTCCTGTCCGGAAGCCTGTTGCAGGCGCACACCGTCGCCCTGGCCTGGCTCCTGACCAGCCTCTGGGGCCCACCCGTCACCGTGGGGGTCTCCGATGCCCTGGCCGCGGTGATGCGGCGGGACCGAGATCAGGTGCCGGTGGCATAGTCCCGGCGACCACACGAATGAGGGACGCCTGTCAGCTCGCGAGCTGACAGGCGTCCCTCATTGAGTGGTGGGCGTGGGCCCCCCAAACCTTTCGTGATCATGCAAAACCTCCCCAGAGTTCTAGAACTGTCCGGTCGAGAGTTCTAGAACACCGGGGAGGTTTCGCATGATCACGGAGGAAGGAAGTTGCGCGGGCGCCCTCTCCAGGGTGGTCGAGGGTGGTGCCGGCGTCAGCGGCCCTGGTGCTCCGGATCGGGGAACGGCCAGGAGTTCCGGCCGCCGCGCGGAGACTGCTCCTCGGGGTAGCGGTCGTCGGCGTAACGGTTGTCGTAGCCCGGGCCCGGCTGCGGCGACTCCTGGGGGAGTTCCTCGATGAAGGGCACCGTGGGCTCGGCCGGGTCGAACGTGCCGCGGGACGGGGGCGGCGCGGCCTGGCCGGTGTGCCAGTCCTGGCGGAACTGCACGGTCTCTTCGGAGGCCGGGAAATCGCCGGACCGGTCCGGGTTCTGGCGGGGGTCGGCCCAGTTCCGCCGGTAGCCCGGCTGATGTTCCGGCGCCCAGGGTTCCTCGGCCTGCCGGCCGCCGTAGATGCCCTCCGGCTCCTCACGGGTCCAGCGGTCCTGCTCGTCCTGGTCCCAGAAGGCTTGCCGGTCGTGCGGGCCGTGACGGAGGGTGTGGTCGCGGCCGTGGGGCTGGTCGCCACCCGGCGCGACGCTCGGGCCGTCCTCGTTCTCCTCGTCGACCCAGTCGCGGGGCATGCGGTCGGCCCGGATGAAGATCCACCAGCACATCACGAAGCCGGTGACCTGCGCGATGGCCATGCCCCAGGCCGCACCGGGAGCGCTCCAGACCGCACCCAGGCCGGCGCCCAGGCCGAGCATGAGCGGCGCCTGGATGAAGGTGACCCGCAGCATCTGGTCGGCGCGGCGCAGGGCCTTCAGACCGAGGCTGGCGCCCAGCACGAACCCGACCGTGACGGTGATGAGACCCATCGGCAGCATCACGTCGCGGGCGTTGCCCCAGCTGTCACCCAGGAACTGGCGGCCGATCGAGGTCGGCACCACCAGGAGGATGAGCACCCAGACGCTGGCCATGCCACCGATGCCCGCGCTCAGCAGGAGCGCCTGCTTCACCAGGGAACGGCCGGTGAGGGCGGTGCGGGCGAGGACCGGCAGGCCGAACGAGGAGATACCGGAGAACAGCAGGTTCAGGGGGCCGAGCAGCGACTGCGCGGCCCGGATGGCGCCGATGGCCAGGGTGCCGACGATGCCGGTGATCACGTAGCTGACCAGGGTGGTGGCGCCCTGGTTGAGCGAGAAGTCGGCACCCATCTTGAGGTTGATGTCGCGGGTCTCGCGGTACCAGGCGAGCGCCTCGAACGGGTCGGGCACGACGCGGGTCTGCAGGATGCCGATGAGTGCGGCGACCAGGCCACCCGCGCCCCAGGCGAGGGTGATCAGGAAGACCGACGGGCTGTCGGAGGTGAGCAGCACACCGAGCAGGGCGAACTGGATCACGGTGCGCACGCCGTCGTTGATGGTGGCCGTGCGCGGGCGGCCCTCGGCGAAGAAGGTGCTGCGCCAGGTCTCCTGCAGCATCAGGCCGGGCATCGCGATGCCGAGACCGAGGATGCCGGCGGCACTCTGCTTGTCGAGGAAGATCGAGGCGACCGCGCAGACCACGCCGGCGATCACGCCGAAGCTGACGGCCGCACCGGTGGCCTGACGGGACGCCCGGCGGCGCGTGTGACGGTCGGCGTCGGTGAACCGGACCACGTAGGGGTCACCGACCATGGCCCGGCCGAGGCCGATCAGGAAGGTGAAGGTGACCAGCATCAGGCTGAACGAGCCGAAGTCGTTCTCCGACACCTCACGCGCGACCACGATCGACAGCGCGAAGTTGGCCAGGCTGGACAGGGCCTGGTCGGCGAAGGTCCAGATGATGCGGCTGCGGTTGGAGGGGGCGTCCTCGAGGTCCGGCTCCAGGTCGGCCTCGTCGGCCCGCACGTGCCTACCGGTTATGGCCACGGGTCACCTGCTGATCGGCGGGTGCCTGACTCGGGGGCGCCGCTGCGGCCGGGCATTCACGCACACCTTTCGGATCGCGGTCGACGGGCCCGGGACAGGACCGCCGAACGATCGACCGGCACGTCTGTGAGCGGTTCGATCGGCGCTGCCAGCCCCCTTGCTGAAGCGCAGCCGGAAATCACCACAGGGAGCTTCCGGCGCCCCAGCCTACCTTTACGTCCCGTCAGATACGCCCGTTTCTCTCCGTTACACCTGTTCGGCGCCGTTCAACTACGGAAACGAACATCAACAGGACCTAAAGGGCTGATTACATCGTCCGAACGGATGAGGCAGGCTCAATCGCCCCTTGAACCGCAGATCGGGAGCATTAACTATGACGGCAGACTCTCAGGCCGCTCTCAGTTGGCCTTAGGCTGTGCCTGCAAGTCTTTAAGAGTAAGTTGCACATGTGTTGCCTACGGAGAGGCCTGATCTGAAATGCCGTCTGTGAGCGTGGTGATCGCCTGCCGTAACGCCGCCGACACTCTCGGCATCCAGCTCGAGGCCCTGTCCCGCCAGCGTTACACCGGCGACTGGGACGTCATCATCAGTGACAACGGGTCGACCGACCATACACGCGTCGTGGCCCAGCGTTATGAAAGCGTTCTTAACCTTCAGATCATCGACTCCTCCGACCGGCCCGGCGCCGGCCACGCCCGCAACGTGGCCGCCCACGCATCGAAGGCTGACTTCCTCGCCTTCTGCGACGCCGACGACGAGGTGGCCGACGACTGGCTGATCCAGATGATGGCCGCGCTGGAGCGCAACCCCTTCGTGGCCGGCCGTTTCGAGTCGCGCAAGCTCAACTCCGAGCGGGTCTGGCGCTCGCGCCCGCTGCAGCAGAACACCGGACTCCAGGAGTCCCCCTTCGGCCCGGGCCTGCCGCACGCCGGCGCCGGCAACATGGGCATCAAGCGGGAGACCTTCCTGACCGTCGGCGGCTTCGACCAGGCCGTCGGCACTCTGGAAGACACCGACCTGTGCTGGCGTGTGCAGCTCTCCGGCACTCCCCTGATCTTCGGCCCCGACGTCGTGATGCACGTGCGGCTGCGGACCTCGTTCAGCAAGATGTGGCGCCAGGGCTGGTCGTACGGCCACGCCGCGGCCCTGCTCGAGCGCCGCTACGGCAACAAGCCGATCGCCAGCGTCACGGCCGTCACCACGTCCATCGCGGTGATCAAGGCCTCGCAGGTGGCCGAGTCGCATCAGCCCTCCAGCCCCGTCGCCTCCGCGCTGAAGCTGATGCGGGAGAACCCGACGCCCGGCGCCCTGCTGTGGGCCGTCGGCTGGCACGTCGGCCACCGCGCCTACCAGGACGACGCGCTGCCGCCCCTGCCCGCGCTGCCGGCCACGGCCAGCCCGTCCGACAACCGGCTGCGTCAGGCCGGCTGAGACCTCGCACCACGATGAAGGGCGCCTTCCCCACCGGGGAGGCGCCCTTCGTCGTGGCCGGGACGGCTGGAGTACGGCCCCGGTGCCCTCAGGCCCTTCGTCCGTGAACAGAAAGAGGGGGTCAGCGGGCCAGGAAGTCCAGGAGGGGCTGGAGGGTGACGTCCCACGAGTAGTGCTTGCGGACCCAGTCCTGGGCCTGGGCCGAGGTGTCACGGGGGGCGCGCAGGCGGGCCACCACGATGTCCGCGAACAGCTGGGGGTCGATGGCCAGGCGCTCGACCAGCTCGGAGGGGATGTCCTCGAGGCCCGAGGCGCCGACGTCGGTCGAGACGATGTCGATGCCCGCGGCCAGGTACTCCAGGATCTTGATCCGCGAGCCACCGCCGGCCAGCAGCGGCACGATGCCCATCACGTGCGCGTCGAGCACGGGAGCCATCACCGGCGGGTTGGCCAGCAGCGTGATGCCCTCGGGCGCACAGGCCGCGGTGACCGCCTGGCCGGGGTTACGGCCGGCGATCGTGACCGTGGCGTCAGGCATCTGGGCCCGGATCAGCGGCCACACCTTCTCCGAGAACCAGACGATGCCGTCGATGTTCGGCTCCCAGTCCAGGGCGCCGGAGAAGACCATCGAGTTCGGCGGGCGCTTGCCCGAGGGGGTCACCTGTCCGGCGAAGATGCCGTTCTTGCAGACGATCCCGCCACGCTTGGCGTTCAGCGCCCGGGAGTCGGCCTCGGTGCAGACCACGACCGGGTAGTGGTCGGCCACGTGCGCCTCGAGGTGACGCAGCAGCCGCACCTCGGCGTTCATCGCGAGCCGGGACTTGGCCGAGATGGCCAGCTGGGCGCGCTGATTCATCAGGTCGGACTCGATGTTGTGCATGCTGACCACGACCTGGTCGCAGCCGGAGGCCACCTCGTCGGTCAGGCCGGCCAGCGCGGTGTGGTCGATGATGCCGACGTCGTACCGGCCCTCGGCGGCGTTCCACAGGTTGTCGAGCAGCTTCGAGCCACCGGTGCGGATACCGCTGAGCGACTTGTACCGCCAGGTGGTGCGCAGCTGACGCAGCGCGTCACCGCCCGACGCGCGGCCCGGGTGCTCTTCGAGCGGTCGGCCCGGCCCCTTCGCCACGACGCCCTCCGGGCTGACCACGGTGGTGTCGTACCGGGTCGCGAGGGTCTCCAGCAGGGCCAGGGTGCGCAGGGTGCCGCCCGAGGTCGGGACCGTGGAGAACTCCTTGGTCACCAGCAGACAGCGGGGGGTGCCGGCGGAGCCGGGCGCGGGAACGTCAGTCGTGGGCACCCCCAGACCCTAACGACTGCTGAGACCGGATGTGGCCCCCGAGTCCGGTCTTCCTGTTGCCGGGTGCCCCGGCGCCGGTGGTCGAGCTGCTCTCCCAGAACCCTTCTCCTGAGCCGGACGCCGGACTAAAGTCCTGGTCCGCCGAGGGGTGACGAACTCCACGGCAAGGCCACCCCGAACGGGTCACTGTGCCCGAAACAAGTGCGGTCTATTCTCCAACTGTCAAACGAACGATCAAGACAGGATCAAGCGCATGGTCCCTGAGGACGGCACGTCATGACTCTGGCCCAGCCCGCGGTCACCGTCTGCATCCCCACGTTCAACCGGCGTGAGCTGCTGAGCCGGAGTCTGGGGAGTGTGCTCGAACAGTCGTTCGAGGACGTCGAGATCATCGTCTCGGACAACGCCTCCACCGACGACACGCAGGACTACGTCCGCTCGATCGGCGACCCCCGCGTCCGTTACGACCGGCTGCCCTCGAACATCGGCCTGTTCGGCAACCTCTCGCGCTGTCTCGCGCTGGGCACCGGCCGCTACCGGGTGATGCTGCCGGACGACGACAGCATGCTCCCGGGCAACCTCGAGGCCAAGGTCGCCTTCCTCGACGCCCACCCGTCCGCGGGACTGGTGCACTCCGCGTTCCGGCACCTGGACGACGGCCCCGCACCTGTCGGTGAGACCCAGAACTGGTCCCGGCTGGAGCGCGACACCCTGGAGACCGGCCTGACCTTCCTGCGGCGCTCCCTGGCCGTCGGCGGCATCGTCTGCGTCTCCTCGGTCATGACGCGCAGCTCGATGGTCGCCGGTGAGCGCTTCGACAGCTCCGACGGCCCGTATGCCGACATCGCCCTGTGGTGCCGCATCGCCAGCCGCTCCGACGTCGGCTTCCTGGCCGCGCCGCTGTCCGGCTACATGGTGCACGGCGGCTCGGCCAGCTCCGGCTTCCAGCTGGTGCAGGTCAACGGCGGCCAGCACCAGATGACCGCGCAGCACGCCAACGCCACCCTCCAGGCGCACGGCCGCTTCGTGCAGCGCGCCGACATCTCCCCCGAACTGCGCGCCGAACTGGCCGCGATCGTGGCCGAGGCGGACCGGCGCATGCGCCTGACCGTGCTGGCCAACCGCACCATCCCGCCGAACGCCCTGCGGATGATCAAACAGGCCGTCGGATGGGGCAAGGGCAGTGCCCTGCACAACCGCCTCTCCCTGGACGGCAACACGTCCGGGGGTCCGGGGGCGCTCGCGTGAGCGACGCGTCCACCGATACACCGGACGACGCCGCGATCGAGGCCGACGTCTGCATCGTCGGGGCCGGCCCGGCCGGGCTCTCGGTCGCGACGGTGCTCGCCGGCTCGGGGGTGCGCGTCGTGCTGCTCGAGGGCGGCGCCGAGGCCACCTGGCGTCTGCTGACCGATGTGAGCGCCGAGGGCGACGACCTCTACCCGCAGGGCAGCGTCACCGAGACCCGCGGCTCCGGCATCGGCGGCACCGCCGGCCAGTGGAGCTACCGGATGTCCAACGTGGACGCCGACCCCGAGGCCGGGGAGCGCGGCTGCCGGTACGCGCCGATGGACGCGATCGACTTCGAGCAGCGCGAGGCCGTGCCGCACTCGGGCTGGCCGCTCACCCGCTCCGACCTGGACCCCTGGTACGCCAAGGCCCAGCGCATCGCCGGCCTGGGCGAGTTCGCCTACCACCCGAACTCCTGGAGCACCCCGCAGGCCCAGCCCCTGGAACTCGACCCGTCGCTGGTCGAGACCCAGATGTTCCAGTTCGCCCCGGCCTCGGCCTGGGTGAACCGGGCCGCGGGGGCGCTGCGCTCCGCGATCGGGGTGCTCATGCTCACCGACGCCAACGTGACCCGGCTGGAGGTGGACGCCGAGGGCACCACCGTGACCGGTGTCCACTTCGCCCGCTCCACCGGCGCCGGCGGCACCGTCCGCGCCCGCGCGGTCGTGCTGGCGGCCGGGGGCATCGAGACGGCCCGGCTGCTGCTGATGTCCGACGACCGCGTCACCGGCGGCCTGGGCAACGCCAAGGACCAGGTCGGCCGCTACTGGATGGAGCACCCGCTGGTGCGCGGCGGCATGCTGGTCGCCCGGTCCGGGGTGTCCCTGGCCGAGCGCCTGAAGCTCTACGACGCGCACTGGCAGGGCTCGACCAAGGTGATGGCCAAGCTCTCCGTCGCAGCCGAGCGGATGCGCCAGGAAGGGCTGCTCTCCACCAGTTGCCTGTTCCTGCCCCGGCACGACGCACTCGCGGGCAGCGCCGTCCAGGCCTACACCGAGATCCGCAGCCCCTCCGGCCGCGGCTCGGGACTGGTGCACCAGGCGGCGCTGGGCGCCCGCATCGCCCTGGGCGCGACCCATCTGCTGACCGCCCGCAAGGCGATGGCCGACCAGCCCGGCCTGGACCACTCCGGCTGGTCCCGGCAGCCCGACGTGGGCCGGTTCCGGGTCTTCGAGATCCTGCACCAGACCGAGCAGTCGCCCGACCCGGACAACCGCGTGGTGCTGGACCGCAGCGCCCCCGACCGGTTCGGCCGCCCGCTGCCGGTGCTGCACTGGAACTGGAGCCGGTCGGACCGGGAGCGCATCACCCGCTCCCGCGACCTCTACGGCGAGGCCTTCGCCGCGGCCGGGCTGGGCGACTTCGTGCAGACCGACTGGGACAGCGGCCACCCGCGGATGATCGGCGGCAACCACCACCACCTGGGTGGCGTGCGGATGTCGGCCGACCCGGGCACCGGCGTGGTCGACGTCAACGCCCGGGTGCACGGCACGGCCAACCTGTTCGTGGCCGGCAGCTCGGTGTTCCCGACGGGCGGATCGGTGAACCCCACGCTGACGATCGTGGCCCTCTCCCTGCGCCTGGGTGCGCATCTGGTGAAGGAACTGCCCACCCTGCGATAGACGAACGTCGAGGGGCCCGGCACAGACCTGTGCCGGGCCCCTCGACGTTCGTTCAAGTTCTACGGGGTGCGGAGCTCACCCTCGGAAACGCCGTCGACGAATGCCGACCATTCGCCCCGGGTAAAACGCAGCACAGGCCCCTCGGGGTCTTTGCTGTCACGCAGAGCTACACGACCTTCACCCAGGAATGCGACTTCCACGCAATTCCCATTCACACCGGAGCGGCTGGACTTGATCCAGACGACATCGGCCAGCTCGTCAGTTCGCATTGCCCTGTTCCGTCCTTCATCGCAGTCGGTCGCTCACCATGCGCGCTGATGCGGCAGGTGATGCGGCCGTGGCCCGCAAATGGTCGAAGGCCACAGTACAGGCCCGGACCTCGTCCTCCGTCTCCCGAAACATGCTCCCCGCCATGGTTTCGACGCAGGCGACGGTGGGATCGGGATCGGGGAAGTCGAGCAGCGAGAAGGAACCCAGCATGCCGACGTGGGAACCGGCCGAGAATGGCACGACCTGGAAAGTCACGTTCGGCAATTCCATCATCGACAGTAGGTGTTCAAATTGATCACGCATCACATCAGGCCCTCCGACCACCCGATGCAACACGGCTTCGTCGACAATGGCCCACAACGCCAGGGGATTACTACGCGTTAACAAGTCTTGACGCCCGACCCGGATCTTGGCCTGCAGGTCGATCTGGTCAACCGGCATCAGCGGCATCTGCCCGGCCGAACTGGCCACGATGTAGCCCGCGGTCTGCAACAGGCCGGGAACCAGCAGTGACTCGTAGTTCCGCACCGAGGCGGCCTCCGACTCAAGCTGGATGTACATGCTGTACTCCTCCGGGATCGACCCGGCGTACGGCTGCACCCAGCCTTTCTCCCCGGCGGCCTTGAGCAGGGCGAACAATGCGTCCCGCTCTTCCGGGGCAACCTGGTAGAGCTCCAGCAGGCTGGTCAGGGTGCGGCGTTGCGGGCGCCCCTTGGCGGTCTCGAGCCGGTACAGGGTGGCGACATTGATGTCGGTGCGCCCGGCGACGTCCTCGCGGCTCATGCCGGCTGCGCCCCGCAGCCTGCGCAATTCACTCGCGAGTCTGCGCATGCGGACGGTCGGCGGCGTGCGCGGGGCCATGGACCTCATCCTTTCGGTCAGGTGTTTCGCCGGACAAGCGCAAAATGAGTTTGCAATCCTTGCATTTACTCGTCGGTCACTCGTATTGTTACGGCATGGCGCGGGGATGAACGAGTCCCTCCCGTTCACCCCGCGCCCACCAAACTTCTTCCCGTGATCGCCCCGGGAGTCCTTTCCTCACTTCACTCCTTCCGGGCCGTCCGGCCCTACCATTCGGTGCGACTTCGGTACACCCCCTGGTGAGACCCGACGTCTGCCCGGATACGCTGGTCTTCCCGACGCGCTGGACGATGCTGACCGACCGCGTCACACCGCAGCCCGCCCGGTCGGCCACCACCCACCGGTCCATGCCGCGGTGACCCGACCAGCGACGAACGGCGCTCACCGCCGGCGGTACCAACTGGACGTCGCGACCCCGTCCGGATCGACCCGCAAGATGCACGGTAATTCCGTGCGCCGAGCGGTCGCCGGAAGTGGCGCAGGACACAGAGGTCCGTCGCCGAGGGCTCAACTCGATGCCGAGACCCGCCGACCAACAGCCCACAGGGGCAGTCGGCGAGGCGACGACGATGTCGCCAAACCGGCCGTGAACAGCGACGACGTGATGGTGCGCACGTCTGCCGGGCGAATCGGGCAGGGCGGCACAAACCCGTGCCGCTGGCTGTTCCAGATGATGCCAATGCAAGACTGAGCGCACGTGGCAAGACCTTCGGGAGTGGAAAAAGACACGATGTCGAACCAGCCTGCACAGCCCCGCGACGCTGCCGCCAAGCCGGCCCGCGAGCGGGTCGTCATCATCGGTTCCGGTTTCGGTGGCCTGTTCGCCGCCCGCAAGCTGGCCCACACCGGTGTCGACGTCACGATCATCGCCAAGACCTCGCACCATCTCTTCCAGCCGCTGCTCTACCAAGTGGCGACCGGCGTGCTGTCCCAGGGCGAGATCGCCCCGGCCACCCGGGAGATCCTGCGCGGGCAGAAAAACGCCCGGGTCATGCTCGGTGACGTGACGCAGATCGACGTGGAGGCGAAGACCGTCACCTCCCAGTCGCCGGTCGGCGAGGCGGTGACCTCGTACGACACGCTCGTCGTGGCCGCCGGCGCCGGTCAGTCGTACTTCGGGAACGATCACTTCTCCGAGTTCGCCCCGGGCATGAAGAGCATCGACGACGCCCTCGAACTGCGCGGCCGGATCTTCGGCGCCTTCGAGATGGCCGAGGTGCTGCAAGACCCGGAAGAGATCCAGCAGTGGCTGACCTTCGTCGTGGTCGGCGCGGGCCCCACCGGTGTGGAGATGGCCGGCCAGATCGCCGAGCTGGCCCACAGCACGCTGAAGCGGGACTTCCGTCGCATCGACCCGACCAAGGCGCGCGTGCTGCTGCTCGACGCCGCCCCGGCCGTGCTGCCGCCGTTCGGCGAGAAGCTCGGCAAGAAGGCCCAGGCCCAGCTCGAGCGGATGGGTGTGGAGGTCCAGCTCGACGTCAAGGTCGTGAACGTGGACGAGGAGGCCGTCGACGTCATCGACCCCGACGGCAGCCCCCGTCGCATCCAGACGCGCACCAAGGTGTGGGCCGCCGGTGTCCAGGCCTCGCCGCTGGGCCAGCAGCTCGCCGAGCAGACCGGCGCCGAGACCGACCGCGCGGGCCGCGTCATGGTCGAGGAGGACTGCACCCTTCCCGGTCATCCGGAGATCTTCGTGATCGGCGACATGATGTCGCTCAAGCGGTACCCCGGCGTGGCCCAGGTCGCCATGCAGCAGGGCAAGTACGCCGCCAAGACCATCACGCACCGGATCAAGCACCCGGGCGGCGAGAAGCTTCCGGCGTTCGAGTACTTCGACAAGGGCAGCATGGCCACCGTCTCCCGCTTCCACGCGGTGGCCAAGATCAACGACCGCATCCAGCTCTCCGGGTTCTTCGCCTGGCTGGCGTGGCTGGGTGTGCACATCGTGTACCTGATCGGGTTCAAGAACCGCGTCACCACGCTATTGCACTGGACGGTCACCTTCATCGGCCGCGGCCGGTCCGAGCGCGCCGTCACCGACCAGCAGGTCGTGGCGCGGATGGCCCTGCACCGCGAGAAGCTCGCGACCGAGGCCGAGCAGGCCCAGACCGCCGAGAACGGCGCCGCGTAGGTCACGTCAGCACGAAGGACGGCGCCGGGCTCTCACGAGAACGGCGCCGTCCTTCGTTCCCGGCCACCCGGGCCGGGGAGCCCAGCCTCGTCCTCAATCGGTGCGGTCCACCCCGGGAACCCGCACCGGCCCCCGAGCCCCTACCCTGACCAGGTGCTCCGTACCGTCACCGCCACCGCCTACGTGACCCCGTTCCGGGAGGGCGGGTCCCTGCCGGGACTCATGGAGGCGGACGACGACGGCATGTACGTGGTCAAGTTCCGTGGGGCCGGGCAGGGCACGGCCTCCCTGGTGGCCGAGGTGGTGGTGGGCGAGCTGTCCCGCCGTCTGGGCGTGCGGGTGCCGGAGCTCGTCCGGATCGGCGTGGCCGCGCAGATGGCCCGCCTGGAGCCGGACGAGGAGGTCCAGGAGCTCCTGAACAACAGCGCGGGCGAGAACCTGGGCATGGACTACCTGCCGGGCTCGTTCGGCTACGACGGCATCCACTGGCAGCCCCCGGCGCCCGAGGCCGCCACCATCCGCTGGATCGACGCGTTCGCCGCGAACATCGACCGCACCTGGCGCAACCCGAACCTGCTGATCTGGCACAAGAAGCTCTGGGCGATCGACCACGGGGCGTCGCTGGTGTTCCAGCACGCCTGGCCGCCGGTGGACCGCTGGGCCACACGCCGTTACGACCTCAGTGAGCACATCCTGGCGCCGGTGGCCGACACGCTCTCAGCGGACGATCTGAGCACCCTGGACGCCGATCTGGCCGCCCGGATCACCCCCGGGCTGCTCGGCGAGGTGACGGGGCTCGTGCCGGACGACTGGCTGCTGTCGATGAACTCGGCCTTCGGTGACGACCGGGCCGCCGGCGCCTGGCGGGCGCGGTACCAGGAGTACCTGCTGGCCCGGCTGCGCGACCGCGACACCTGGCGCCCCGAGCTGGCCCCGGTGGGCTCGTGAGCTCGCGGGGAGGTCTGGACAGCGGCCTGAACAGCTCGCCCGCCGTGGCCAACGTGGACAGCGACCCGGACGGGCCCAAGCTGTTCACCTGGGCCGTGGTGCGGGCGGTACCCCGGATGGAACGCGGGGAGTTCGTCAACATCGGGGTGGTGCTCTACTCGCAACACCACGAGTTCCTGGCCTGCACGCACCACCTCAGTGCCGGGCGGTTGCAGGCGCTCGACCCGGACGTCGACCTGGCCATGGCCCGGGCCGCCCTGCGGGCCATCGGATCGGTGTGTGAGGGATCACCCGTCGCCGGGCTGATCGGCCGGCAGCCCCTGCGGGCCCGCTTCGGCTGGCTCACCGCCCCGAAGAGCACCGTGGTGCACACCGGGCCGGTGCATTCCGGCCTGACCAGCGACCCAGGGGCCGAGCTGGCCGGATTGCACCGGCGGCTGGTACTGCCCGCCCTCAGCCCTGGTGAATGACGGTCTCTTCCTTCGGCATGAGCAGCCACAGCAGCAGGTAGATCAGGACCTGGCTGCCCGGGATGATGATCGAGACCAGGAAGATGATCCGCATCATCGTCGGGCTGATCCCGAACCGCCGCGCCAGTCCGGCGCACACGCCGGCGAGGATTCCGCCGTGGCGCGGTCGGAAGAGGCCCTGCTCGTACATGTTCCGACGAACGGTGTTCATGGCGACGTCACGTCCTTGCTGGTTCGGGGTGAGCTGACTCGTCCACCCTGCTGCAGGTGTGAGACAACGGCATATCGGGAATCACCCCAACACCACCCTGAGGCACCCCTACCTCCGGTCAGGCCCCTACGTCTTCCGTGGTCGGGTCGTCGAGCTTGACCCTGATCTCCCCGCCCAGGGTGGCCCCCCGCTGGAGGGAGAGGCTGTCACCGCTCCAGAAGCGGCCGGGGTCGTACCAGCTGGGCTGCCGGTCGCCGGGGAGCAACTCCATCGCCTGGTAGGTCATGGCGACGATCTCGGCGCAATAGGCGGTCTCCAGGGCGACAGCCTCGTCGGTGCGGCCGGAGCGGCGCAGGGTGCGCACGAGCTTCTTGCTGCCGACCCAGCGGCCCATCAGGCCGACAGTGCTCGGGAAGGGCGTGCCGTCCATCCGGGCGATGGTGCGCAGCACGGCGTCCTCCGTGGCCCGGTCCACCTCGAAGTCGAGCTGGCGGAACCAGGCGCGCTGGCCGTACCGCGTCACCCAGGTGGTGACCGCGGAGGACAGGTCGTGCAGCTGGGCCCCGCGGCGGTGCTCGCCGACCCAGACGTCGGGGAGCGACCGGCCGAGCTCGGCATGCCACATGAGCGGGGGCAGGTCATCGAGGACAACGGCCATACCGACGTGGTTGACCGGCGAATTGGTGACGGTCTGGATCGCCCGGTCGGCGCTGCTGCGCCCCCGGAAGAGCCAGATGTCGCCGGTTCGGGTCAGCTCGGCGGCCTGGGACAGGAGAAGCGGCTGAGGAGCGGGCACGACCCCTACCCTAGGCCGATGGCGAAGAAACAACGACGCATCCCTTGGTGGAAACTCATCGGGCTGGCCGGTGCGGCCGGAGTGGCCGCGGGTGGGGCGCTGGTGGTGCGCAACGAGCGCCAGCGCCAGTCGTACACCCCCGAGCAGGTCCGGGAGCGGCTGCAGCAGCGCCTGACCGAGGCCGACGGGAACTCCTAGGGGTACAGCCTGCTGTACCCCCGGTCCGGCAGTAGCCGGGATCGGCCGGGAGGGGTGTTCGTCCCTAGCGTGGGAAGAACGAAAACCCCTCCCGGACTAGGAGAAGTTTCATGACGGAGAACACCTCTGCAGTGGTCGGCGGGGCCTGGCTGGCGGTGGTGGCCGGAGTCGTCGGCAACACCGTGGCCTCCCTCGCCGGCGACTCGATGCCGGTGCACCTGGGCTTCGGCGCCCTCACCACCGTCGGCGTGGTCACGCTCGTCGTGAACTGGCTGCACCGGCGATGAACGGCCCGGCGATCCGGCTCACCGACGTGTCCCGGGAGTACGGCGACGTCACCGCTCTGCACCGGGTCTCGGTGGACGTGGAATCCGGCGAGTTCGTGGCGGTGATGGGCCCTTCCGGTTCGGGCAAGAGCACACTGATGCACTGCGCGGCCGGGCTGGACACGCCCACCGGCGGCGAGGTGACCGTCGGCGGCACCGCGATCGGCGGGCTGAACGAGACCCGGCGCACCGAACTGCGACGTGAACGCATCGGTTTCGTCTTCCAGTCGTACAACCTGGTCTCCTCGCTCACCGTCGAGGACAACATCACGCTGCCGCTGCGGATGGCGCGGCGCACCGCCGACCGGGCCTGGGTGTCGGAGCTGGTCGAACGGGTCGGCCTGACCGAGCGCCGGCACCACCGGCCCGGGCAGCTCTCCGGGGGCCAGCAGCAGCGGGCCGCGATCGCCCGGGCCCTGGTGGCCCGGCCGGCCGTGGTCTTCGCCGACGAACCGACCGGCGCCCTCGACCTGCGCGCGGCCCGCGATGTGCTGAAACTGCTGCGGAGCATGGTGGACGAACTGGGCCAGACCGTGGTGATGGTCACCCACGACCCGGCCGCTGCGGCGCATGCGGACCGGGCCCTGGTGATGGCCGACGGCCGGATCGTCGAGACCCTGGCCAAGCCGTCGGCGGCCGACCTGGCCGCGAGCCTGATCCGGGTCGGGGAGGGCTGAGATGTTGTACGTGGCAAGCAAAATGGCCCGGCGGCGGATCGCGGCACTGGTCGCGGTGATCAGTGCCGTCCTCGGTGGTGCCGCCCTGATCACCACCACCGCGGTGCTGGGCGAATCGGGATTCCGCTCGCACGCCCCGGTCACCCGGCTGACCGGTGCCGACGTGCTGGTCGGGGCCGATCAGAACTTCCCCGATCCGGCCGGGGGTTCGATCGCACTGCCGGAAAGAGCTTCTCTCCAGGCCGGTCTGGTCAGCGAGATGGCCACTCTGCCCGGGGTGAGCGCAGCCGCCGGGGATGTGAGCTTCCCCGCCGCGGTGCTGGGCGCCGACGGGCAGCCGGTGGTCGCCGGCGACCCGGCAACGGCCGGGCACGGTTTCTCGACAACGGCTTTCGTCGGAACGACAACGGGTACGGCACCGACTGGGGGCGATCAGGTCGCTCTCGGGCAGAACCTGGCCCGGGCCGCAGGTCTGGGCGTCGGCGACACGGCCCGGGTGGTGGCCGACGGGCGGACGCGGACGGTCCGCATCACTTCTCTGGTCACCTCGGCGGACGCGGGGGTGTACTTCACGGACGAGGCGGCGGCGGAGCTGGCCGGGTCCGCCGGGTCGGTGGATCTGATCGGCATCACGGTACCGTCCGATCGCCGTGATGCGGTGATCGAGGAAATCCGATCACGGTGGCCCAATCTCGCTGTCGCCCAGGGCGATTCCCGGGGTGATGTGCTCGACCCCGGACTCGGTGCGGCCCGCACCCTGCTGGTGGCCCTCTCCGGGTCGATGTCCGGAATCACACTGATCCTGGTCGGTTTCATCGTGGCCGGCGCACTCGGCGTGTCAATCGACAACCAGCGCCGCGAACTCGCCCTGCTGCGGGCCGTCGGCGCCACCCCACGCCAGATCCGGCGGCTGGCGGCCGGTCAGGCCTGCGTCGCGGCGGGCCTCGCCCTGGTGCCGGGCATCCCGCTCGGCTATCTGCTGGCCGACCAGGCCCGGCGGCTGCTCGTGCGCCTGGACCTGCTGCCCGAGGGCCTGCCCCTGACGTTCAGCCCGCTGCCGGCCCTCGGCGCGGCGGTGTTGCTCCTGCTCACCGTGCAGATCGCGGCCCGCAGCGCGGCCTGGCGGGTCTCCCGGCGCCCGGCCACCGAGGCCGTCGCCGAGTCGCGTACCGAGGCGCCGAACGACGGCCGGGGCGCCCGGATCCGCAACGGCGCCGGGCTGCTGCTCATCGCCGGCGGCACGATGCTCGCGGTAACACCGCTGGTCTCCCGCTCGGTCATCGCGATCTCCACGTCGGCCCTGGCCGGCATCATCGCGGCCATCGGCCTGGCTCTGGCCGGACCGACCCAGTTGCAGGCGCTCAGCGCCCGGCTGCCCCGCCGGGGATCCCCCACCGCCTGGCTCGCCGTCTCCAACCTGCAGGGATACGCAAGGCGTTTCGCCGGCGCCGGAACGACTCTCGGTATCGCCGTGGTCTTCGTCATCACCTACGTGTTCACCCAGACCACGCTGATGCGGGCGCAGGCCGACGACACGGCCACCGGCACCAAGGCCGGGTTCAGCATCTCCGCACCGGCTCTCGGCGGAGTGCCGCCGGGCACTCTGGAGTCGGTGCGAGCTCTGGCCGGGGTGGAGGGCGCGGCCGCGGTGAGCACCACGACCCTGCTGCGTCAGTACCGGATGCTGGGCGACGTGGAGGTCGAGAGCACCTCGGCAATGATCCTCGGCCCGGACGCGGCCCCGGTGCTCGACCTCGACGTCAGCGCGGGCTCGCTGGACGACCTGACGGGTGCGACCGTCGCCGCCGGGGCTTCGACCCATCTGGAGGTCGGTGACGAGGCCACCCTGTACCTCGGTGACGGCACCCCGGCCACGGCCCGCGTGGTGGCCGTCTACGAGCGGGATCTGGGCTTCGGGCCGCTCGTGGCCTCACCCGATCTGGTGGCCGGTCACACCGCGGATCTGGCCTCGAGCCTGCTGGTACGCACGACGGACGAGGCGGCGCTGTCGGCCTTCATGGCAAGCCGACCCGGACTCGTGCTGGGCGATCCCGTTACCACGGCCACCGGCCCCAAGGGGGTTCCGGCCGACGTCTGGATCAACCTGGCGGCCATCGGCGTGCTGCTCGGCTATCTGCTGCTCGGCATCGCGAACAAGCTGGTGGCCGCGACCACGGGCCGTCGGGCCGAGTTCGCCACGCTGCGGCTGAACGGCTGCACGACGCGGCAGATCCTCTCGATGACCCGGCGCGAGGCCGGGCTGATCACGGCGACAGCGGTGACGGCGGGGCTGGGGCTGGCCGCCACCCCGATGGTGCTGCTCGGTCTGGGACTGCTCGGCCGCCCCTACCCCTCCGGCCCGGTCTGGCTGGTGCCGGTGACGATCGGGGTGGTGGCCCTGATCGGTTTCCTCACCGTCGAGCTCGCCACCCGGCACGCGCTGCGCCTGCCCCCGGCCCAGGCGCTGGCGCAGCGCGAGTAAGGCCTCTGCTATCCGAGCTGGGCCTCGATGGCCGCCACGACCTCGGGCGACTCCGGCTCGGTGCGGGGGCGGAACCGGGCGAGCACCTCGCCGCGGCCGGAGATCAGGAACTTCTCGAAGTTCCAGGCCACGTCCCCGGCCTCGCCGGAGGCGTCGGGCTGCTGCGTGAGCTGCTGGTAGAGCGCGTCCCGGTCAGGACCGTTGACCTCGGTCTTGGCCAGCATCGGGAAGGTCACGCCGTAGGTGCGCGAGCAGAACTCCTCGATCTCCTGCGAGCTGCCCGGCTCCTGCCCGGCGAACTGGTTGCAGGGCACCCCGATCACCGTGAACCCGCGGTCGGCATAGGTCTTCTGCAGTCGCTCCAGCCCCTCGTACTGCGGCGTCAGGCCGCACTGGGAGGCGACGTTGACCAGCAGCACGGTCTTTCCGGCGTAGTCACCCAGGCTGGTGGGGTCGCCGGAGAGCGTGGACAGGGGAATCGCGTGAAGGCTCATGACTCCCGCAACATTCCCGGGCCGGGATTGTTCCGTCACGCGAGGGCAATCGGCAGTTCGGCCAGGGCGTGAAAGGTGCCCGAGTCCCGCCAACGAGGGACGCCGGTGAGCGCGTGGGCGTTCGGGTACCGGTTGAAGAACCGGGTCAGGGCCTCTTCGGCCTCCAGCCGGGCCAGCGCGGCCCCCAGGCAGAAATGGATACCGGTGCCGAACCCCAGGCTGCCCGGACCCTCACGGGTCAGGTCGAGGCGTTCGGCGTCGGGCCAGCGGCGCTCGTCGCGGGCGGCCCGGTCCAGCTCGATCAGCACGGCACTGCCCTGCGGTACCGGCACGCCGCCCAGCTCGTGGTCGGTCAGGGCGGTGCGGCCGATGATGCGCACCGGACCCTCCAGACGCACCAGCTCGTCGATCGCCCGGGACGGGTTCTCGTGCAGGGCGGGCAGCTGGTCGCGGTGCTGCATCAGGGCCAGACCACCGCTGGCGATCAGGTTGGCGGTGGTCTCGTGGCCCGCGGCCAGCAGCAGCACACAGGTGGCCATCACCTCGTCCACCGACAGGTCGGTACGCAGCAACTGGCTGATGAAGTCGTCGCCGTCACCACCCTTGCGCTGCGCCAGTACCGGGGTGAGGAACATCGTGACCTCGAACCCGGCGGTCACGGCGAGCCGGACATCGTCGGGTGTCGGGTCGACCTCGAGAAGCCGGACCAGGTCGGGGGTCTGGTCGAGAAACACTTCGGCCCCCTCGACGCCCACGTCGAGCAGCTCGGCGATCACCGCCAGAGGCACCAGATACCCGAAGTCCGCCAGCAGATCGACCTGCTCACCCGCGTCCTCCATCTGATCCAGACACGACTCCACGATCGACCCGACCCGACCCCGGAAGGCCTCGACCGCCCGGGCAGTGAACGCCGGGGCGACCAGCCGGCGCAGCCGGGTGTGGTCGGGCGGGTCGGTGAACAGCATCAAGGACGAAGGCAACTGGGTGACGTCGTCGGGCACCAGCGGGCTGTTGGCCGGGTCGCTGCTCCAGCCCTGCCCCCGCAACACGGCCGAGGCCTCGTCGAATCCGGTGATCCGGAAGGCCCTTACCGACTCGTCCCAGCTGACGTGGCTCATGCCCGGGCCTTTCGGTAGTCGGCCTCGAGCCGGCCGTAGTGGGTCGCCGGCTCGGCGCCAAGATCCATCTCCTCGCGGATGCCGCGCCAGTCGTTCTTCGCGCGCAGCCCGGCCAGCACCGAGGTCAGGCCCAGGTCGATGCGACTGAGGGCCAGGTACTCCCCCGGCAGGGCCAGCTTCTGCACGACAGCGGAATGCGGCCCCCGCGGCGAGAACTCGAGATCGACGATCCGGGCCGCGTACTCCGGCGTGTAGGTGAAGGGCTGATCGGACATCACCGGGGTGAGCGACTCCCGGGCCCAGGCCAGCATCGCCTGCGCGTTCGGGGGCTCACCCGGCACGAAACCGTGCTCGCTGTATTGCTTCAGCAACTCGTCGGCGTCACCGTCGATGGTTGCCTGCACGGCCTTGACCATCCAGCCGACCTGCTCCTGGTGCCAGGTCTTCACGCAGCCGAAGTCGAGGAAGGTGACCGTGCCGTCGGGATGGAACAGGTAGTTGCCCGGATGCGGGTCGGCGTTGAACCGACCCAGCCGCCGGAGACTTCCCAGGGTGAAGCGGTAGACAGCCTCTCCCCACTGGTCTTTCAGATCCTGGTCGGCATCCTTGGCGGCAGACCAGCGCATCCCGTCGCTGCGCTCCATGGTCAGCACCCGGCCGGTGCTGTATTCCGGCAGCACCTCCGGCACCCGGGCGAACGGATGGTCGCGATAGGCGTCGGCGAAGACCTGCTGGTTCGCGGCCTCGGTGCGGTAGTCGATCTCCTCACCGATCCGCTCGGTCACCTCGGCCGCCAGGGCGCGGGCGTCGGTGCGGCCCAGATCAGGCAGCACACCCCGGATGACCTGGAAGAACGTCGCGAGCAACTCGGCGTTGGCCAGGTCGGCGCGAATCGCCTCGTCCACGCCCGGATACTGGATCTTCACCACCACCCGGCGCCCGTCGTGCGTGGTGGCGGCGTGCACCTGGCCGATCGAGGCGGCAGCCAGGGGCAGCGGCTCGAACTCGGCGAAAACCTCGTGCGGGGGCGCCCCGAGCTCGGCCGTCACCACCGAGGCAGCCAGCTCCGGCTCCATCGGCGGGGCGTCGTCCTGGAGCCGGGCGAGCGCCGCCTGATACACCGACTGGCTGCTGCCCTCGGCCAGCGAGCCGAGCGAGACGAACGAAAGGATCTGCCCCGCCTTCATCAGCACCCCGCGGCTGTGCCCGAGGGACTCGGCGTAGCGTTCCGCCCCGCGCCGGTGCACGCCGGCCCGGTCCTTCCGGCGCAGCGCGGAGATCACCGCCTCGCCTGCCGTGCGGCCGGTGAGAGCCACCAGCGGTGCCGCCCGGGCCACCCGCCCCGTCTTCAGGCGGCCGTTCTCACGTCGAGCATTTCCCTCGGACCCGGTAGTCACCGCCTCAGTGTCACCCAGGGTCGTGGCGGGGCAAACGCAGTCGACCCCAATGTCCCGCCGGGCAAACGTATCTCGCTCGCGGCACCCGTCCTCGCTGCCCATCGCGACATCCCGGACTTTGTTACCCAAAGGCCCGCGAACGGGCTACGCCTTCACCGTGGGAAAACTCAAAACCCCGGCCCTGCTGATAATTGCCGTCGCGGCCACCTCCGTGCACATCACCGTGAACCGATCCGGCACCGCCGGCCGAAACCTCAAGACCGGGGCGGCGCCACGCTGCCCCGGGGCATCGGCTCGGGCACCAGTACGGTGCGCCGTTGCCGATCGGTCGTCTTGCTGTCGATCGCCTCGACGGCGTGACTGACCACGGCCGAGACCAGGTCGTCGATGGGCCAGCGGTAGCTCGACAGGGGCGGGGTGAGCAGGCGGCCGGCCGGGAAGTCGTCGTAGCCCACGACTGAAACATCTTCCGGCACGGACAGTCCCAGATCCCGAGCGGCCAGGTAGACGCCGAACGCGATGGAGTCGGCCAGGCAGAAGAACGCCGTGGGGGGCGCGTCGGCGGCCATCAGCTCACGCACCACCGCGGCGGCCCCGTCGAGATCGTGCGGGCAACTGCGCACCACCGCGGCGAGCCCGAGCTCGGGTGCCAGTTGCCGCACGATCCGCTCGGCCGGGCGGTCGGGGGTGGCCCGGTCGGTCGGCGTCAGCAGGGTGACGCGGGTGTGCCCGGCGGCCGCGAGCATGCGCAGACCGTGGCTGACGCCGGTGTCGTTGTCGAAGACCACCTCGGCGGCGGTAGGGGCCCCGGGCAGGCCGTCGCCCACCGCCACGAGCACCGTGCGGTCGGCCACCTCGGCCCAGTGCGGCGCGTTCGGGTCGACCGGCAGCACGATCAGTGCGTCGGCCCGCTGGTCGACCATGCGCTTGGCCAGGGTGGCCTCCCGCACCGGGTCGTTGCCGGCGTCCACCGTGACCGGGTTGCGCCCCGCCCCCAGCAGCCCTCGCCCCAGAGCCGCGGCCACCTGCTGCTGCCATCCGTCGGCGAGAGAGCCGCAGAGCACGCCGATCGTCTCGGTACGCCCAGAAGCCAGTGCCCGCGCGATCGGATCAGCCTCGTACCCCAGGCGTTTCGCGGCCTCGCGGACGCGCGCCTGGGTCTCCTCGGTGACCTGTAGCCCCCGCAGGGCATAGCTGACAGCGGCCGGAGACAGCCCAGTCTCCTCGGCGATATCGCGCAGCGTCGGCCGGTGACGCCCCTGAGTCATGCGGTAACCGTAACGAACGGAACCGGCGCCTCCTCTTGAAATGATCAAGGTGAAGCGCTTCAATAGACACCAGTGAAGCGCTTCACCGCAGGTGGGACCGGGTTACCGGAATCACCGACGCCCGATCGAGCGTCGCTCGGTGTTCGTCAGGACGACACACCTTGAGACGCATGGGCAACAGCACTTGAAATCATTCGGGTGAACCGCTTCAATAAGTCTATAGATTTAGTCGAGAATGCAGGTCGGGACGGGGGAGGTCCGAGAGATGCGGAAGGATGGTCGGTGTGTCGTCGCGTTCGGGCGAGTCGTGCGATGTGCATCAGCACCTGTGGCCGTCCACGCTGATCTCCGCGCTCCGGGCTCGCCGGGAACCGCCCTTCCTCCGCGGATGGACCCTTCATCTCCCGGGCGAACCGCCGTACGAGGTGAACCCCGCCGATCACGATGTCGCCGCCCGGCTCGGCCTGCAGGGCGATGTCCGGGCCCTGGTCTCGCTGTCCAGCCCACTGGGCCTCGAAGACCTTCCGGCCTCTGAGGCCCAGCCCCTTCTCGACACCTGGCACGAGGGAGCCCGTGAGCTCCCGTCCGGTTTCGGGGCCTGGGCCGCGGTCGGCCGTCACGAGCCCGACCGGTCCGGCCTGGCCGAACTGCTGCACGGCGATTTCGTCGGGCTGCAGGTGCCGGCCCCCTGGCTGGCCACTCCCCGGGCTCTCGACGCCCTGGCGCCGGTCCTGAGGGTCTGCGAAGAGGCCGGCAAGCCCGTCCTGGTGCACCCCGGGGCGGTCGCGCAGGTACCGGTCGAGGAACTTCCCGGCTGGTGGCCCGCCGTCGTCGACTACACCGCCCAGCTCTCGGCGGCCTGGTGGTCCTGGCACCACGTGGGCCGTGGGCTCCTGCCGAAGCTCCGGATCGGTTTCGTCGCCGGGGCCGGACTGGCCCCTCTGCAGCACGAGCGCCTGAACGCCCGGGGCGGACGGATGGGCCGGCTCGATCCCGGTGTGTTCGTCGAGACCTCCAGTTACGGCCCGCAGGCGGTCGACGCCCTGGTCCGCGTGCTCGGGATCGACGCGATCGTCCGGGGCAGCGACCGTCCGTACGCCCAGCCCGTCCCCCTTGGCTTCGGCAGTGCCGCCGACCACGCCATCGATGTCAGCAATCCGCAGCGTTTCCTGATCGGAGGTAGGCCATGACCAGCACCACCGACACCGCGGCCACGCAAGTGCAGGTCCTGAACGACCTTCCTGCGCGCGTCCTCACCCGCCCGGAACTGCGCGACCTGGTCGCGGCCATCGCCGCCGACCCGGCCGCGTGGGAGCCGCACGTGGCCTACGACGACGAGCACCGCCACTACGTCTGCCTGCACCGCGACGCGAACGTCGACGTCTGGGTGCTGTGCTGGACCCCGAGCAACGACACCGGCTGGCACGACCACGACGTCTCCTCCGGTGCCGTCGCCGTGGCCCACGGTGAGGTGATCGAGCACAACCTGGTGATCGGCAGCGCCGCCCTGGAGATCCGGGTGCCCGCCGGCCAGGCGTTCAGCTTCGGCACCGACCACATCCACCGGATGACCGGCGCCGCCGAGGGCAGCGTCTCGATCCACGCCTACTCCCCGCCCCTGTGGCGCATGGGGCAGTACGCGATCAGCACCACCGGCGTCCTGCGTCGCACCTCGGTCTCCTACGCCGACGAGCTGCGCCCGATCGACGAGCCGTTCCCGGACGACCAGGAACGTCTGCGGGACGCCCAGATCCAGAACTGACGTAATTCCTGTTCGTGATCATGCAAAACCTCCCCGGTGTTCTAGAACTCTGCGAGTCACAGTTCTAGAACGCTGGGGAGGTTTTGCATGATCACGAAATGGTGGGGGGTGCCCCCGTCCTCGAGTTCAGCGGTCCTGTTCGTAGCTCTCGACGAGATCGGCCAGCACGGGCAGGAGTTCCTGGGCGGTGGCGAGGTCGCCGGTGAGGTCGCGGTCGGCCGCGCTGTCGCCGAGCGAGGTGCACAGGTCGAGGATCTTGACCCAGCCGGCGCAAGAACCGGTCTTGGTGACGGCCTCCTGCATGCGCAGGGCCCGGACCGCGGCGAGCAACTCGCAGGAAAGAGCCGTGGCGTAGGCGTCTCCGGCGTTCAGCACCTGAACGGCCGAGCGGGAGGCGAAACTCGCGTGCTCCTCGGTGCCGCGCGACAGGCTCACCGAACCCAGCGAGGCCGGTGACGCGGCGCTGCGCAGTTCGGCGAAGGCCGACGCGGCCAGGTATTCCAGCATCATCACACCCGAGGCGCCGGGAGTGCCGTCACCCAGGAACGGGGGCAGGCCGGTCGCGGCCGGGTCGACCAGCATGGCCAGGCGGGCCTGGAGCAGGGACGCGGACTGGGCCGCCGAGATGGCCGCGCTGTCGCAGCCCAGGGCGACCGCCGGAATATGGAAACCCCCGTGGTGCGCGACGACCGGGGCCGGATCGGGACCGAGCACCGCGGGACCGGCCAGGATCACCGGGTTCTCGGCCGCGGCGTTCAGGTGTGCGCCGACGACCCGGTCGAGCTGCGCCAGCGTGTCGATCATCAGGCCGTTGACCTGCGGCAGGCAGCGCATGCCGAACGGGTCCTGGATGCGGGCGGGGTCGTGCACGGGCACGTCCTGACCGGGCTCGGTGACCAGACCGGTGACCACGCGGCAGACCTGGCGGGTGCCCAGGCCCGGCGTCACGCGGGCCACGGCCGGGCCGAATGCCTCCCAGTTCGCCCGCACCGCAACGCCGGTGAGCGTGGCCACGGCCAGACCGGCGCGGGCCAGGGTCTGCAGGCGGGTGGCGGCGAGCGCGGCGTCGGCCAGGGTGGCGGCGTTCGAGCTGAGGAAGGGCAGGGCGTCGTGGATGCCGAGCGAGATCGGGCGTAGCGGGTTGGTCAGGGGTGCCTCACCGAGCAGGCCGAGGGCGGTGGTGGCCATGGCGGTGAGGTCGCCGGTGCCGATGCCGGCGTGCTCGCGGATCGGGGGCAGGGCATCGGCGTTGATCATCGCCTGGAGGCCGTCGATCGCGGCCATCGAGATGCCGCTGCCGCCGGCGGCCAGCTGGTTGAGGCGCACGACGAGCATGGCCCGGATCCGGATGTCGTTGCGTACCTGACCGGCGCTGGTGGCGTGACTGCGCAGCAGGCCGAGGGTGTGGCGGGCGGCGTCGGTGGCGGGCAGCGCCACCTCGCGGTTGGCGCCGACGCCGGTGGTGCGGCCGTAGACCGGGCGCAGGCCGACGGCGGCGTTCGCGGCCTGGTGCGAGGCGGCGGCGCGGCGGCGGGCGGTGGGGGTGATCCGCACCTTGAGCGGGGCGTCCACGCGGGCCACGAGTTTGCGGGTGGTGAGGGTGCGGCCGTCGATCGTCATCGCGGGCGGGCCGTCCGCCCTGCGTACCCGCGCCGGTGGGGCCGCGTAGGCCGCAGCGGCGGCGGCGGCCCGGTCTGCCGGAGTCTGATCCATGGCCACGCCTCGCTTCCGATCCATCTCATGAAGTAACGGCCGCCCCGGCAGGTTTCTGGACGCCTTACCGCTTCATGTCGATGTGACCTTACTTTCCACCAGTCGGCAAGGTGTTTCCATCAAGTGAAAACTTTCTTCCGGCCGCGACGCAACCCTCCTGGTGAGGTAGAAAAGGTCATTCACCGACCAGAGAGGGGCGCCGAAAATGCCCGGCAAGCCCCCCGCCAGCTCTTCCACGCGATCCGTGGAACGCGCGCTGGCTCTGCTGGCGGCCGTCTGCACCGGGGGGACCGGTCCCCTGGTGGAGCTCGCCCGCCTCGTCGGGCTTCCCGTCAGCACCACACTCCGGCTGCTGCGCACGCTCGAGCAGGACCAGTTCGTCACCCGCGCCGAAGTCGGTGGCTACCGCCCCGGCCCGCGGATGATGCAGCTGGGCGCCCAGGCCCTCTCCCACGAGCACCTGGTGCCGCTGAGCCGCCCGGCCCTGAACGAGCTGGTCGAGGCCACCGGCGAGTCGGCCTACCTGAGCGTCACCGGGCCCGGCGCGACGGCCCTCTACCTGGCCATGGCCCAGGGCACGCACTCGGTGCGACACGCCGGCTGGGTCGGCCGGGCCTTCCCGCTGGCCGGGAGCGCGGCCGGATCGGTCCTGCTCGGGCGCACCCCGGACAAGGGCTGGACCAGCATCGCCTCCGGCATCGAACCCGACGTCACGGCGGTCGCGGCCCCGGTCACCGGTCCCGGTGGAGTGGCGGCGGCCCTGAGCATCGTCGGCCCCACCTACCGGCTGGACGAATCGGCGATCGGCCGATTCGGGCCTCTCCTGACCCATCTGGCCGCCGGACTGGGCGCTCAGCTGGGAGGCGACCAGCTCGTCCATTGCTCCGAAAAGCCCGAAAGAACCGAAGCCATGCCCACTACTGACCCGGCACACCCCGCTGAACCCCGCACGATGCCCCGAGAGCAGAGATGAGCGCATGATCAAGTTTGAATCCGTGGTGAAGAAGTACCCGGACGGAACCGTGGCCGTGAACGGGCTCGATCTCGTGGCGCCCTCGGGAAAGATCACGGTGTTCGTCGGCCCCTCCGGCTGCGGCAAGACCACCTCGCTGCGCATGATCAACCGGATGATCGAGCCCACCTCGGGCACGATCTGGCTGGACGACCAGGACACCGGAAAGGTCGACGCGAGCACGCTGCGCCGGGGCATCGGCTACGTGATCCAGCACGCCGGCCTGTTCCCTCACCGCACGATCGTCGACAACGTGGCCACCGTGCCACTGCTGCTCGGCCGGGACAAGAAGAAGGCGCGCAGCCAGGCGATCGAGCTGATGGAGCGCGTCGGACTGCCCGCGTCTTTCGCGAAGCGTTACCCCGCACAACTTTCCGGCGGCCAGCAGCAACGCGTGGGCGTGGCCCGGGCCCTGGCCGCCGACCCGCCCGTGATGCTCATGGACGAGCCGTTCAGCGCCGTCGACCCGGTGGTGCGCGCCGAGCTGCAAGACGAATTCCTGCGCTTGCAGTCGGAACTCGGCAAGACCATCATCTTCGTCACGCACGACATCGACGAGGCGGTGAAGCTCGGCGACCAGGTCGCCGTGCTCAAGGTCGGTGGCACGCTGGCCCAGCTGGCCTCGCCCGCGACCTTGCTGACCGACCCGGTGGACGACTTCGTCGCCGGTTTCGTGGGTCGCGACCGTGGTTACCGGGCACTGGGTTTCGAGTCCGGCCAGCTTGACCCCGACACCGAGCAGACGGTCAAGCTGGGCGACGACGCAGCGGCCGTGGGCCGGGCCGCCCGCGACGGCTGGTCGCTCGCCGTCGACGACGCCCGCCGGCCCCTGGGCTGGGTGCGCGCCGCCGCCCTGGCCGAGGGCAAGCAGGTGACGCCGGAGCTGCTGCACCGCGGCGGCACCCTGGCCCCGGTGTCCGGCTCCCTGCGCGGGGCACTCGACGCCGCGCTCTCCTCGCCCGCCGGCCGCGGGGTGCTCATCGACGACAACGGCGCCCTGGTGGGTACCGTGACGGCGAGCGAGGTGGTGCAGCGCATCGAGTCCCAGCTGGCCGGCCGGCGCAACGGGAGCGACGGATGATCAACTACCTGAAGAACAACCCGGACAACGTCTCGTCCTGGTTCTTCACGCACCTGTGGATGTCGGTGCTGCCGGTGGTGATCGGCCTGATCATCGCCCTGCCGATCGGCTGGGTGGCGAGCCGCTACCGCTGGACCTACCCGCCCATCACCAACCTGGCCGGGCTGCTCTACACGATCCCGTCGCTGGCGTTGTTCATCCTGATGCCCTCGATCCTCGGCACGAAGATCCTGTCGCCGGTCAACATGGTGGTCGCGCTGACCGTCTACAGCCTGGCGCTGCTGGTGCGGGTGGTCGCGGACGGTCTCAACTCGGTGGCCCCGGACATCCGGGCCGCCGCCACGGCCATGGGCTTCTCCGGCATCGGCCGCTTCCTGCGGGTCGACCTGCCGATCGCGGTGCCCGTCATCACGGCCGGCCTGCGGGTGGCCACGGTGTCCAACGTCAGCCTGGTCTCGGTGGGCGCCCTGATCGGCGTGCCCCAGCTCGGCTCGCTCTTCACCGAGGGCTTCAGCCGGTACATCCCCGGGATCACCCTGCTCGGCATCCTGCTCTGCCTGGCGCTGGCCCTGGTTCTGGACGCATTGATCGTGCTGGGCAGCCGCGTGCTGACCCCGTGGCAGCGGGCGGTGGCAAAGCGATGATCAGCAGTGTCTTCAGCTGGCTCGGTGACGGTGCGAACTGGTCCGGGCCCGACGGCATCACCCACCGGCTCGTCCAGCACCTGGAGTACTCGTTCGGTGCTCTGGTGTTCGTCCTGATCATCGGGATCCCGCTGGGTCTGTACATCGGGCACACCGGCAAGGGCGGTGTGGCCATCGCGGGTGTCGCCAACGCACTGCGGGCCCTGCCCACCTTCGGCCTGCTGCTCTACCTGGTCATCGCCTACTCCGGGAACCTGCCCACCGACTGGATCTACCTCGGCCCCGCCCTGTTCGTCCTGGTGGTGCTGGGCGTGCCGGCGGTGCTGTCGAACACCTACGCCGGTGTGCAGAACGTCGACCCGGCCGCGCGCGACGCGGCCCGGGGCATGGGCATGACCGGGATGCAGGTGCTCTGGCGGGTGGAGGTGCCGAACGCGCTGCCCCTGATCATCTCCGGCATCCGCAGCTCGCTGCTGCAGATCGTCGCCACCGCCACGATCGCCGCCTACGTCACGCTCGGCGGTCTGGGCCGGTTCATGATCGACGGCCTGTCCCAGCGCGACTACGCCCAGATGGCCGGCGGCGCCGTGCTGGTGGGCCTGCTCGCGGTGGCGCTCGACCTGGTGATGGCGGTCATCCAGCGATACGTGGTGTCGCGCGGCATCACCGGCCGCTACGCCCTGCCGGCCGCGAGCGCCGACGTGGTCGCCGCCGAGTCGAGTGTTTCCGTTTGACCCCCTAAAGCGGGATCTGCGCGGGGTTGCGGCCCGACTGTTGCCGAGTTGAGACCCGCGCGCCTTCACGACCAACCAAGACTGTCGGTGGCGAACGAGATGCTGTTCACCGCGGTCCCACAACATCCCCACAGGAGTGCACTGATGAAACGACGCAGCATGATGTTCGCTACGGCGGCCCTTGTCTCCTCGCTGGCGCTGACCGCGTGCGGCGGGGGTAGCGACCCGCTCGACACCTCGACCAGCGACAGCGGCTCGGGCTCGTCCGGCGACAGCATCACCGTCGGCTCGGCCAACTTCCCGGAGAACGTGCTGCTGGCGGAGATCTACGCCGGCGCCCTCGAGGCGAAGGGTGTGAAGGTCTCCAAGAAGCTCAACATCGGCTCCCGCGAGGCCTACATCCCGGGCCTCGAAGACGGCTCGATCGACCTGCTCCCGGAGTACTCGGGCAACCTGCTCTCGTACCTCGACAACAAGGCCACGGCCGTCAGCTCCGACGAGGTCTACGCCGCCCTGCCCGCCGCGCTGCCCGAGGGCCTGACGGTCCTCGACCAGTCCACGGCCGAGGACAAGGACGTCGTGACGGTCACCAAGGAGACCGCCGCGAAGTACAGCCTGAAGTCGATCGGTGACATGAAGGGCAAGAACCTCGTGCTCGGCGGCCCGCCGGAGTGGAAGACCCGCCCGACCGGCGTGCCCGGCTTCAAGAAGAACTACGGCGTGGAGTTCAAGGAGTTCAAGTCCCTGGACGCCGGTGGCCCGCTCACCGTCGCCGCGCTGAAGAACGGCACGGTCGACGCGGCCGACGTGTTCAGCACCGACCCGACCATCACCGAGAACGGCTGGGTCACGCTGGAAGACCCGGAGAACCAGTTCGCGGCCCAGAACGTGGTGCCGATCATCAACAAGGAGAAGGCGAGCGACGCGGTGTCCGCCGCGCTGAACGCCGTCTCGGCCAAGCTCACCACCGAGAATCTCACCTCGATGATGGGCGAGGTCAACCTCGACCAGAAGGAGCCGGCCGACGTCGCCAAGGAGTTCCTCTCCAGCAACGGCCTCAGCTAGTCACCTGACGCGGAAGTGCCCGCCCACCGCCGAGCGCGGGGACGGGCACTTCTGTCGTTTGGTGAGGGCTCAGCGCGAGCGGGCCTCCGCCACGGCCTTCTTCGGGGGCTTGCCGTCGAAGTCGTACGTCCGTAGATCGATGCGCGTGGCGAAGCCCGCGTCGGACAGCCGCTTGAGCACGACCGGGCAGGTCTTGCACCGGGGCTTGTCCTTGCAGCACTTCTTCTTCGCCTTCTTCACGCCCATACCCAAGACATTAGGTGAGGCTGACCTAAGTTTCCAGCGTCAAGAGCCATGGACATTGTTGACGCCTCATGCGTCCCAGGTCCGCACTTGATCAATTGCACCTGATCTTCACCTCTGACCGGCAGGATGGGCGGCGACCTACGGACGAACGGGAGTCGCATGGACCAGGTACGGGCCTTGTTCGATCAGCAGGACGTCACGGTGACCCTGGTGGCGCTGCTTCTGCTGCTGGTCGTCGCCTTGATGGCACCCCGGGTCCGAGCCCGGGCCACCGCCCTGAACCTGGCCTTCCTCGTGATCATGGCCGTGGTCGTGGCCGTGACAGTGCCGCCGTCGCAGGGTTGGGGGCAACTGAGCGACGCCCAGTTCCTGACCGAGCGCATCACCAGCTGCTTCACCCCGAAAACCTGGTTCACCCTCCAGGGGCTGCAGTACGTGGACGTGCTGCTGTTCGTGCTCCCCGGCCTGCTGCTGACCCTGACCACCCGCCGGCCGATCATCAGCCTGCTCGCGCTTTCCGCCTTCACCGCCGGGATCGAGGCCTGGCAGGCCTACTCCGGCGCCGGGGCGTGCCGGGGCAGCGACTGGATCGCGGGCACCCTCGGCGTCATCATCGGCGTGGTCGTGGGCATCACGGTGCTGAATCGGGGCGATCAGCCGGCGTGAGGCGCCCGCCGTGCAACCGGCGCTCCAGTGCCTGGGCGGCCGCGGTCACCGAGGTGACCAACCTCGTGCGTACATCGTCGTCCAGCGTGCCGCTGGGGCAGGTGACCGCCACCGCGGCCGCCGGGTACCCGGTGTGGTCGAGCACGGCGACCGCCACCGACGAGAAGCCGGGAGTGACCTCGTCCACCTCCTCGGCGTAACCGGCACGCCGCACCCCGGTGAGCAGCCGGCGCAGCTGGGTCGGGCTCTGGGCCGGCTCCCGCCCCGGGAACAGGGCCCGCACCTGAGCGGCGGGCAGCGCCGCGAGCATGGCCCGGCCACTGGCGGTGCGCTCACTGGGCAGCCGCACGCCGACATCGGTGACCAGCGGCGGCCGGCCGGGAGCACGTTCCTCGATCAGGTAGAGCACCTCGCGCCCGTGCAGTACGCCCAGGTGGGCCGTGTGCCCGACCGCGTCGACCAGCCGGGTCAGGATCAGCCGGGACAGCCGCTGCAACGGCTCCTGCCGGGTGTAGGCCGAACCGATCTCGAACGCCGCGATTCCCAGCCCGTAACGCCGCTCCTCCGGCAGATGGGTCACGAAGCCCTGCTCGATCATGGCCGTGAGCAGGTGGTACACGGTGCTGCGGGGCAGCTCGAGCTCCCGGGCCAGGGCACCGGCGGGCAGCGGGCCGGGAGCCCGCGCGAGCACCCGGAGCACGGCCAGGGCCCGCGCCGCCGCCGGCACCTGTCCCGTGATCATGCAAACCTTCCCCGAATGGTGGACGCGTGTTTCGGCACGGCTTCAGTGTCTCGTATCCGAGACACGATCACCGTGGCGGTCCTGTTACCCGGCGCCGGGCAGCGGTCCAATAAGAGGCATGACCTCCTCGATTTCCGGGCCGCGTCCGGTTAAGGCGCCCCACGGCACCACCCTGACCGCCCGCAGCTGGCAGACCGAGGCCCCGCTTCGGATGCTGCAGAACAATCTCGACCCGGACGTCGCCGAGCGCCCCGACGACCTGGTCGTCTACGGCGGCACCGGTAAGGCGGCCCGGGACTGGAAGAGCTTCGACGCGATGGTGCGCACGCTGACCACGCTGCGCGAGGACGAGACCATGCTCGTCCAGTCCGGCCGGCCGGTCGGCGTGATGCGCACCCACGAGTGGGCGCCGCGCGTGCTGATCGCCAACTCCAACCTGGTCGGCGACTGGTCCACCTGGCCCGAGTTTCGCCGCCTGGAGAAGCTCGGCCTGACCATGTACGGCCAGATGACGGCCGGTTCGTGGATCTACATCGGTACCCAGGGCATCTTGCAGGGCACCTACGAGACCTTCGCCGCGGTGGCGGCCAAACGCTTCAACGGCACCCTGGCCGGCACTCTCACGCTCACCGGCGGTGCGGGTGGAATGGGTGGCGCGCAGCCCCTTTCGGTCACCCTGAACGACGGCGTGTGTCTGATTGTGGACGTGGACGCCTCCCGTTTGCGTCGTCGGGTCGAGACCCGGTACCTGGACGAGATCGCTTCCGACCTCGATGACGCCGTGCAGCGCGTGCTCGCTGCCAAGGCAGCCCGAAAGCCGTTGTCCGTCGGGCTGGTCGGCAACTGCGCCACCGTCTTCCCCGAGCTCCTGCGCCGCGGTGTGGAGATCGACATCGTCACCGACCAGACCTCCGCGCACGACCCGCTGTCGTACCTGCCCGAGGGCGTCGAGCTGGGTGACTGGCACGACTATGCCGCGGCCAAGCCGGAGGAGTTCACCGACCGGGCCCGCGCGTCGATGGCCAGGCACGTCGAGGCCATGGTGGGCTTTCTGGACGCCGGCGCCGAGGTCTTCGACTACGGCAACTCGATCCGTGACGAGGCCCGCCAGGGTGGATTCGACCGGGCCTTCGCCTTCCCGGGCTTCGTGCCCGCCTACATCCGGCCGCTGTTCAGCGAGGGCAAGGGGCCGTTCCGCTGGGCCGCGCTGTCCGGCGACCCGCGCGACATCCACGTGACGGACAAGGCCGTCATGGAGCTCTTCCCGGAGAACGACCACCTGCAGAAGTGGATCCGCGCCGCGCAGGACAAGGTCGCCTTCCAGGGCCTGCCCGCGCGCATCTGCTGGCTGGGCTACGGCGAGCGGGACAAGGCCGGGCTGCGCTTCAACGAGCTGGTCGCCTCCGGCGAGATCAGCGCGCCGCTGGTCATCGGCCGCGACCACCTGGACTCCGGCAGCGTGGCCTCCCCCTACCGCGAGACCGAGGCAATGGCCGACGGTTCCGATGCGATCGCCGACTGGCCGCTGCTGAACGCCCTGGTCAACGCCTCCTCCGGGGCCACCTGGGTCTCGATCCACCACGGTGGCGGGGTCGGCATCGGCCGTTCCCTGCACGCCGGCCAGGTCACGGTCGCCGACGGCACGCCGCTGGCCGCCCAGAAGCTCGAGCGCGTGCTCACGAACGACCCGGGCATGGGTGTGATCCGGCACGTGGACGCGGGTTACGACATCGCGGAGCGGGTGGCCGACGAGCGGGGCGTGCGGGTGCCGATGCGCGAGGGCGAGAGCGCGTGAGCGCCCTCAACACCACGCGAGGCAACCTCCCCACCCCGCGGGGCCCGCTCCACGCCGCACTGGGCGCCCTCTACCTCGTTCGTGATCAGGCAAACCGGCTCCGGAGGTGGGGGCACCTCCCGGCCGAAGGCTGGGGAATTGCATGATCACGAGGGGATTCGGGCGGCGGTGGGCCGAGCTGGAGCCCATCGGACGGGCCTCGTCCGGTGGGTACCGGCGGTTTGCCTGGACTGCCGAGGACACTCTTCTGCGTGAGTGGTTCGCCGGTGAGACCGCTGCTCTCGGGATGGATCTCACCGTGGACCGGGCCGGGAACCAGTGGGCGTGGTGGGGAGATCCGGACTCGGCGCCGGGCATCGTCACCGGCAGCCACCTGGACTCGGTGCCGGACGGTGGGGCCTTCGACGGGCCACTCGGCGTGGTGAGCGCCCTGGCGGCCGTGGAAGCTTTGAAGGCCGAGGGTTTCCAGCCCGGAAAACCTCTGGGTGTAGTCAATTTTGTGGACGAGGAGGGCGCCCGGTTCGGGGTCGCCTGCGCCGGTTCGCGACTGATCACCGGGGCGATGTCGGCCGACCGGGCCGCGGGTCTGCGGGACGGCGACGGCACCTCGATCCCCGAGGCCATGCGCAGCGCCGGCCAGGACCCCCGGCACCTCGGGCGCGACGACGAGACCCTGCACCGCATCGGCGCCTTCGTCGAGCTGCACGTGGAACAGGGCCGGGCGCTGGCGACCGAGGAGTACGGGGACGCGCAGATCGGTGTGGGGACGGCGATCTGGCCGCACGGGCGCTGGCGTTTCGACTTCGCGGGCGAGGCCAACCACGCCGGTACGACGCGGCTGGCCGATCGGCACGACCCGATGCTCGACTATGCTTCGACCGTGCTAGCGGCGCGGACGTTCGCCGGAGCGCACGAGGCCGTCGCGACCTTCGGCAAACTGCTCGTCGAGCCCAACGGCGTGAATGCCATCCCCTCGCTGGTGCGGGCCTGGCTCGATGCCCGGGCACCCTCGGAGAGCAGCGTGCAGGGCGTGCTGCGTGATCTCACCGCTGCGGCCCAGGAACTCGGGGCGACGGTCACCGAGGAATCATGGACGGGGAACACGGCTTTCGATTCGTCACTGGCCGACCGCCTGAGTCGGGTCCTGGGCGGTGCGCCCCTCCTGGGCACCGGCGCCGGGCACGACGCCGGCATCCTGGCCACGGCGGGCGTCACCACCGGCATGCTGTTCGTCCGTAATCCGACCGGGATCTCGCACTCCCCGGCCGAGTTCGCCGAGGAGGCGGACTGCGTCGCGGGGGTCGAGGCGCTGACCACCGTGCTGCGGGAGCTGGCCTCGTGACCTCCTACTGGGCGCCCCACGCCTGGCTGCCCTCGGGCATTGCCGACGATGTGCAGGTCTGCGTCACCGGCGGCCTGATCACCTCGGTCCGGGAGGGAGTCCGGCCGGAGCCGACCGACCAGAGGCTCCCGGGCGTCCTTCTGCCCGGACTGGCCAATGCCCACTCGCACGCCTTCCACCGGGCGCTGCGGGGTCGCACCCATGCCGACGGCGGGTCGTTCTGGACCTGGCGCACGGTGATGTACGACATCGCCCGCCGGCTTGACCCGGACTCCTACCTCGCCCTGGCCCGGGCGGTCTATGCGGAGATGGCACTGGCCGGCATCACCACCGTGGGCGAGTTCCACTACCTGCATCACGACCGCGACGGCCGGCCCTACGCCGATCCGAACACCATGGGTGAGGCCCTGCGCCAGGCCGCGGCCGAGGCCGGGATCCGCCTCACCCTGCTCGACACCTGCTATCTGACCGGCGGTCTCACGGCCGACGGCTACACGCCGCTGGACGGGGTGCAGCGCCGGTTCGGCGACGGGACGGCGGACGCCTGGGCCTCGCGGGTGTCCGGCCTCAAGCCCTCCTCCGGTCTGCGGGTCGGCGCGGCGATCCACTCGGTGCGCGCGGTGCCCGCCGACCAGCTGGGCTCCGTGGCCGCCTTCACCCGCCAGGACGGCCTTCCACTGCACGTACACCTCTCGGAGCAGCCGGCGGAGAACGAGGCCTGCCGGGCCCACCACGGTCTGACGCCCACCGCGTTACTGAAGCGGGCCGGCGTTCTGGGGCCGCGGACGTCCCTGATTCACGCCACCCACCTGACCGCCACCGACATCACCGACCTGAGCGGCACGTACGCCTGCTTCTGCCCCACCACTGAACGCGACCTGGCCGACGGGATCGGCCCGGCGCGGGCCCTGGCCGACGCCGGGGCGACGATCACGCTGGGCAGCGACCAGCACGCCGTGATCGACCTGTTCGAGGAGGCGCGCGGGCTGGAGATGCACGAACGGCTCGCCACCCGGGCCCGGGGCCGCTTCTCCCCCGCCGCGCTGCTCACCGCGCTGACCGGCGACGGGCACCGCAGCCTGGGCTGGCCCGAACTGGGGCGCCTGGAGACCGGTTCCCCCGCCGACCTGATCGCCGTGCGTCTGGACTCGGTGCGTACGGCCGGGACCCGCCCGGACCAGGTGGCCCTCAGCGCCACCGCACCCGACGTGGACACGGTGATCGTGGGCGGCGAGGTCGTGGTGAGTGCCGGCCGGCACCGGCTCGGCGACGTCGGGGCGCTCCTGCAGACAGCTCTCGCAACACTTTCGGACTGAAGGGAAACCCCGTGAGCCACCTGGTCACCGGAATCGGCCAGCTCGTCACGAACGACCCCGCGATCGGCGACGGTTCGGAGCTGGGCCTGCTCGAGAACGCCGCGATCGTTCTGGAGGACGACCACATCGCCTGGGTGGGCCAGGCCGCGCAGGCCCCGGCCACCGACCGGGTGACCGACCTGACCGGTCGCACCGTCGTTCCCGGTTTCGTCGACTCCCACTCGCATCTTGTCTTCGCCGGCGACCGGGCGGGTGAGTTCGCCGCCCGGATGACGGGCGAGCCGTACACCGGCGGGGGCATTGCGACCACGATGGCCGCGACCCGCGCGGCGAGCGACGAAGAGCTACTGAACCATGCGAAAGCCCTTCTGGCGGAGATGCGTTCACAGGGCACCACGACGGTCGAGATCAAGAGCGGTTACGGGCTCGACGTCGAGCAGGAGGCCCGGGCCCTGCGCATCGCCGCCCAGGTGACCACTGAGGTGACCTACTTGGGTGCGCACGTCGTCCCCCCTTTGATGCGCGACCGGCGGGACGACTACGTGCGGCTGGTGGCCGGCGAGATGCTCGAGGCGTGCGCCCCGCACGCCCGCTGGGCCGACGTGTTCTGCGAACCGGCGAGCGCCTACGCGTTCGACGGCGACGAGACCCGGACGGTGCTGAAAGCTTGTGCGGCAGCCGGTCTGGAGCTGCGCGTGCACGGCAACCAGCTCTCCGAGGGGCCGGGTGCGCAGATCGCGGTGGAGCTGGATGCCGCGAGCGTGGACCACTGCACGCACCTGACGGATGAAGACGTGGCCGCGCTGGGGGCGGCCGGGCAGCGGATCGACCAGGAGAACCCGGTCTCCGGAACGGTTGCCACCCTCCTGCCGGGGGTCGAGTTCTCCACCCGCTCGCCCTACCCGGACGCGCGGCGGCTGCTGGACGCCGGGGCCGTGGTCGCGCTGGCCAGTGACTGCAACCCGGGCAGCTGCTTCACCTCGTCCCTGCCCCTGGTGATCGCGCTGGCCGTGCGGGAGATGAACATGAGCCCGGCGCAAGCACTCTGGGCGGCCACGCGGGGTGGGGCGATCGCCCTGCGGCGCAGCGACATCGGCCGGATCCGGGTGGGTGCCCGGGCCGACCTGGCCGTGATCGACGCCCCGTCGTACGTGCACCTGGCCTACCGGCCGGGGGTGCCGCTGGCCCGGGCCTTTCAGTCGTAGGCCTCGTTCAGCCGCTGGAAGAGGATCGAGTCGGACCAGTTTCCGTTGATCTTCAGGAACTTCGGGGCCATCCCGATGCGCTCGAACCCGTTCTTCTCCAGCACCCGCTGCGACCGCTCGTTGCTCACCAGCGTGCTGGCCGCGAGCCGGTGCAGGCCCAGGGTGTCGAAGGCGATCCGCATCACACCGGCGACGGCGGCCGTGGCCACGCCCCGGCCGCCCGCCGACTCGGCCACCCAGTAGCCGATGTCGCCGGACTGCAGGGCGCCCCGGATGATGTTGTTGATATTGATCCGCCCCACCACCTCACCCTTCTCGATGATGGTGCAGGGCAGCAGGATCCCGCCCGAGTAGAGGAGGAGGGAATCATCGAGTATGCGGCGCTGGCCCTCGACGGTGAAGTACTCCTCGCCCCGGATGGGCTCCCACGGCTGGAGGAAGTCCCGGTTCTGGGAGATGACCCGGGCGAACGGCTCGGCGTCTTCCTCCCGCACGATCCGGACCGTCACTCCGCTGGTACCAGGTGAACTCACGGGGGTCAGGGTACGACGCGGAGGCCGTGGTCATCCGGCCGCCCCGAGGGACACGATCTGCCCGGTAGCCGCACTGCGGCGGGCCGCGTCGAGCACCTCCAGGGAGGCGATGGCGTCGCGCGGGTCGACCGGGACCTCGCCCTCGCCCCGCACCGCGGCGGCGAAGGCCGGGTAGTAGGTGTCCCAGCTGCCGCGCTCGGTCGGGACCGGGGTGCCGTCGTCACCGCGGTAGATCTTGCCCCAGCCGCTCTCCGGCTCCACGCCCCAGTCGTCGCCGGCGGTCGCCGGGTTGAGGCCCTTGAGCAGGAGAGCCTCCTGGCCCTCCATCGGCGTCTCCAGCACGAACGATCCGGTCGAGCCGCTGACCCGGTAGCGCGGGCCCGGGGCCCCCTCCAGCCAGTTGCCGATCAGGTGCGAGATCACGCCGTTGGTGTGCGTGATCGCGACGAAGACCCGGGACTCCAGCTCGTCGGGGCTGGTGGTGTCCAGCTCGGCGTAGACCGAGTCCGCGGGGCCGAACAGGTACAGCGCCTGGTCGACGAGGTGGCTGCCGAAGTCGAGCAGGATGCCGCCACCGGCCGCCGGGGGCCGGCCGGTCGGGTCGAAGCGCTCGAACCGGGACTCGAACCGGAACACCGTGCCCAGCTCGCCGGCCTCGACCAGCTTCTTGACCGTGAGCAGGTCGGCGTCCCAGCGGCGGTTCTGGTAGACCGACAGCTTCACACCGGCCTGCTCGGCCGCCTCGACGGCGCCGCGGGCATCGGCGGCGTCGAGGGCGAAGGGCTTGTCCGAGACCACGGCCAGACCCAGCCCGATGGCCTCGTGCACCAGGGGGATGTGGGTGGCTGCCGGGGTCGAGATGGCGACGGCCTGCGCGCCCGCCGCCTTGAGGTCGGCCAGCGAGTCGAAGGTGGGCACGCCCGGGTAGAGCTGTGCGACCTCCGCCTGGCGTTCCGGCGACTTCGTGACCACGCCGGCGAACTGCACACCCGGCGCGGCGGCGAGCAAGGGGGCGTGGAAGTACTTCCCGCCGAAGCCGAAACCGACCAGACCGATCTTCACGTCATCCGTCACGGGTCGATCGTATGCAGCCGGGCCCGGACACGCCGAGCGGGGCTCGATCCGGACGCCGGGTCGGCCATTTTCCGGGGAGGCCGGCGCCCCGACCCGTGGGCGGAGGGTGCGCGACGTGTACACCTCGTACACCTGGTACCAGGTGTACGAGGTGTACACGTCGCGGCAGTCCTGTCGGGGCCGCTTCGGCTGGTGGTGAACACCGGAAGGGACGAGTGCGGGTGGACGTTGGCGGCGAGGGCACCGGGACAGTCCGGCGCGCGAATTGTCGGGGGTGCCGGGTACGGTCGCCCCGACGGTTCATCCGGCATCCGTCAGATCGGAGAGGGGCGGCGTGAGCAGCAGCGAACGATCTGCGGGTTCGGGCAGCCGGGAGGGCCGGGGCCCGTCGGGCGGGGGTGTGCGGGGCCAGGGTCACGCCGGCCGCCACCCGGGGGCCACGGTCTCCGAGGCGGCCGCCGGCCTGCGCGCGGCCGCGGCCGACCGGCCGTTGCTGCGCCGCGTGGTGGCTCTGTTCCGGCCCTACCGCCGGCGGGTGCTGATGGTGGCCGGGCTGATCCTGTTCACGGCCGGGCTCGGGGTGGCCAACCCGCTGCTGATCCGCGAGGTCTTCGACAAGGCACTGTTCGTGTCGGGCGGGCCCGACGTGCCGCTGCTGGTCACGCTGTGCGCGATCATGATCGCGATTCCCGCCGCGGCCAGCATCCTCGGTGTGGTGCAGGCCTACCAGACCAACTATGTCGGTCAGCAGATCATGCGCGACCTGCGCGGAAGCCTGTTCAGCCATCTGCAGAGCCTGTCGCTGCGGTTCTTCACCGGCACCCGCACCGGCGAGATCCAGAGCCGTCTGCAGAACGACGTCGGTGGCCTGCAGACCGTCATCACCGACACCGCGAGCACGCTGCTCAGCAACAGCGTCATCCTGATCTCCACGCTGATCGCGATGTTCGTGCTGTCCTGGCAGCTCACCCTGCTGTCGCTGGTGATGATGCCGCTGTTCATCTGGCTGACCGGCCGGGTGGGTCGGATCCGCCGTCAGATCACCGGGGAGACGCAGTCCGCCCTGGCCGAGATGAGCGCCATCACGCAGGAGTCGCTGTCGGTCTCCGGGGTGCTGCTGTCGAAGGTCTTCGGCCGGCAGGACCGCGACGCCGACCGCTACCACCGGCAGAACGAGAAGCTGGCCGCTCTTCAGGTGCGGCAGCAGATCGTGGGCCGGGCGTTCTTCGCGGTGGTGTCCACGTTCTTCTCGATCACCCCGGTGCTGGTCTACCTGGTGGCCGGGCTGCAGCTGTCCGGCGGCAGCGGCCCGAGCGCCGGCACGATCATCGCCTTCACCACGCTCCAGTCGCGGTTGTTCATGCCGATCGGCCAGGTGCTGCAGACGAGCACCGAGGTGTCGAGCAGCCTGGCCCTGTTCGCCCGGGTCTTCGGCTACCTCGACCTGCGGCCCGAGATCGTCGAGCCCGACTCACCCACCCGCCTGAACCCCGAGCAGATCCGCGGCGAGATCCGCCTGGACGATGTCTGGTTCAGTTACGGGGTGGGCGAGGATTCCACAGAACTACTTGAAGACGAGGCAACTGGCGAACGCTCGGGTGCGGGCTCGGGTCAGGCGTCTCGAACCGGTCCGGCCGGCATCGGCTCGGCTGGCATCGGCTCGTCCGGAAACGGCTCGTCCGGAAACGGCTCGGCCGGAAACGGCTCGGCCGGCATCGGCTCGTCCGGAAACGGTTCCGTCGGAAGCAGCTCGGCCGACACCGGAACCGGGTCGGTACCGGTTCAGCATCGGGACGGCCCACCCGACACCATGTTTCCCATCGCGCACAGCACGGTGCCCGACTCGCCCGAGGGTGCGGAGGCGGACACCTCGGACGGGCGGCGCTGGGCGTTGCGGGGGCTCGATCTCACCGTGCAGCCGGGGCAGCTGGCCGCGATCGTCGGGGCCAGCGGGGCGGGCAAGACCACGCTGAGCTATCTGATCCCCCGGCTGTACGACGTCACGTCGGGAGCGGTGCGGCTCGACGGCCACGACGTGCGCACGCTGTCACTCGAGTCGCTGGCCGGGGCGATCGGCATGGTCACGCAGGAGACGTACCTGTTCCACGCCACGGTGCGCGACAACCTGGCCTACGCCCGGCCGGAGGCCACGCACGACGAGGTGGTCGCGGCGGCCGAGGCGGCGTTCATCCACGAGCGCATCCTCGAGCTGGAGAACGGCTACGACACGGTGGTGGGTGAGCGGGGATACCGGTTGTCCGGCGGCGAGAAACAGCGGCTGGCCATTGCCCGGGTGCTGCTGAAAGATCCGCGGGTGCTCGTGCTCGACGAGGCCACGAGCGCGCTCGACACCCTCAGCGAGCGCCGGGTGCAGGCCGCCCTGGAGCCCCTGATGACCGGCCGCACCACCATCGCGATCGCCCACCGGCTGAGCACGATCCGCTCGGCCGACGTCATCTTCGTGATGGACGCCGGCCGCGTGGTCGAGAAGGGCACCCACGAGACCCTTCTGGATCTCGACGGCGCCTACGCCCGGCTGTACGAGCAGCAGTTCGGCGGGGGCCTCGTCGAAGCCCGCACCGCCGACGGCTTCCAGCTCACCGACGGCCGGGTGCTCGAGACCGGCGGAGCAACAGCCGATTCCGGAGCCTGAAACCGGTCTCCCTCCCGGGCGCGCGGACCAGCGCCAAGTACTCGAGAGCGGTGACACGACGCCAATTCCGGACCCCGAGGCCGGGCTTCCTTCTGGGTGCGCGGGCCCGTGTGGTCTCGGGGATGACTGTCGGCCGACAAGGCCGCCGGCCACCGGACGTCGGGCGAGGTGGTCCACCCGTCCGGGAGACGGCCTCCGACCGGTCACCGTCACGAAGCACCCCACTCCCATTCTTCGTGACCAGGCAATCCCCCAGCCCCCAGGGGCCGCGAGACGCCCCCGCTCCCCCGCCGGGCGCCGGAGTGGGACCAGGCGAGAGACATTACCCGCGAAAGAATTCCCCCGCATTCATGATCATCGAGGGTATTGCCTGATCACGAACAGGAGGCGGACGTCAGCCCAGGAGCCGGGTCTGGACCCACTCGTGGAACTCGGCGATGTGGTGCTCACTCGGCACCAGTACTCCGCCGGCCCGGTAGGCCCGGCTGGACATGCCCGGCTGGGTGACCTCGCAGGCCTCGAAGTCCTGGCGGTTGACACGGTCGAAGAGCTCGACCGAGCGGGTCAGGTCGGCGCCGGACTCGACGACGCCGGGCAGGTAGAGCCAGTCGCACTCGACGATGGTGCGGTCGACGGCCATCGGGAACATGCGGTGGAAGATGACGTGGTCGGGCACCAGGTTGATGAACACCTGCGGGCGCACGGTGATGGCGTAGTAGCGACGGTCGTGGTCCTCGTCGACACCCGGGATGCGCTCGTGCCCGCCGGCCCCGTCGATGGTGAAGGCCTGGGCATCGTCACGGAACTCGGCCCCGTGACCGACGAAGGCCTGGGCCGCGTATCCACCGGCGAACTCGGGCAGCATCTCGGTGAGCTCGGGGTGGATCGTGGCGCAGTGGTAGCACTCCATGAAGTTCTCGATGATGAGCTTCCAGTTGGCCTTCACGTCGTACGTGATGCGCTTGCCCACGGCCAGCTCGTCCACCTGCCAGCCGCCGATCACCCCTTCGCCGCCGAGCCTTTCGTCAGCCGCGGCGATGACGTCGGTCTCGAACGACGGGGGCTCGTCGGCCAGGCAGACCCAGACGTAGCCGAGCCACTCGCGCAGCGCGACGTTGATCAGGCCGTACTCGCCGCGGTCGATGTCCTGCATCTTGGTCAGGTTGGGGGCGGCGACGAGTTTGCCGTCCAGGCCGTAGGTCCAGGCGTGGTACATGCACTGGATGTTGCGGCGCAGCTGACCCTCTTCCTGGGTGCAGAGCCTGGCCCCGCGGTGACGGCAGACGTTGAGGAAGGCCCGCAGCTGCTTGTCGCGGCCCCGCACGATGACGACGTTCTCGCGGCCGACCTGCTTGGTGACGAACTTGCCGGTCTCGGCCAGATCGCTGGACCGCGCGGCCGCGAACCACATCCGCTCGAAGATCTTCTCCTGCTCCTGCGCGAACACGCCCGGGTCGGCGTAGATGCTCCCCGGCAGGGTCGCCACCAGGCTCGGCGGCAAACTGACACTGGTCATGTTGAGCTCCTATCAACAATTTCCGCGCAGAATCCGCCGAAATGCCATAAACGACAGGCGGAGTGGTGGCATGAAACATCATCACGGGAGTTTGTTTCCCCGCGATCACAACGCGGTACTCACCTGGTGACTACGAAAGTCGCTTGGCCAGTTCTCTTCTCCAGCGGCCGAACACCTTGGGCCGGCCCACGCCGAACACCCCGACCGGCTCGCCCTCACGCCGGTAGACGACCGTGAAGGCGGGGTCGGTCAGATCATCGAGATCGCCGTCCACCAGCTCCGCCTCGTCACCCGGCTGATGATGACCGGCGAACTGGAAGTGCTTGCCGTACTGCTCGGACCAGACGTAGGGCACCCGCATCGCCGGGGCCACGACCGGCGCCGGGGCACCGATCAGGACGGCCACAGCCTGCGCCGGGTGCTGCGCGGCGTGCGTCCAGTGTTCCTGGCGGGTCACGCGGCCGGCAAAGGGATGGTGCGTGGCAGTGCAGTCGCCGGTCGCGACGACACCGGGAAGGGCGGTGCGACCGTCTTCCTCGGTCAGCACGCCTCCGGCGAGATCTCCCTCGGGGCCGGTCAGACCCGTCCCCGCCAGCCACTCCGTGTTCGGAACCGAACCGATCCCGACGACAACGACGTCCGCAAGCAGTGATTGCCCGTCGGCCAGAGACACTCCGGCGACCCGACCCGATTCGCCCGTCAGACCGGATACACCGACACCCGTCAGGACTTTCACGCCGTGCGCCTCGTGGATCCGGGCCATCGCAGCCCCCGCGGCATCACCGAGCGGACCGGCCAGCAACGCCGGGGCCATCTCGACCACGGTCGTGTCGATCCCGAGGGTAACTGCGGTGGAGGCAATCTCGGCGCCGATGAATCCGCCGCCGACGATCACCAGGCGAGCCCCGGGAACCAGCTCAGCCTTCAGGGCCAGGGCGTCGTCGAGAGTGCGCAGTGTGTGCACCCCCGCCAGCACCTGACCGGGAAGCTTCCGGGCCCGCGCCCCGGTGGCGATCACCACGCCGTCGGCGGGCACTCCCTCACCGTGCTCAAGTTCGACCACCCAGCCCGCCCCCTCGGGGCGCAGGCCGACGGCCCGTTCCCCGAGACGCCAATCCAGGTCGAGCCCGGCGTCGGTGGGCAGGCCCAGCGCGATCTTCGCCGGGTCCCACTCACCGGCCAGGAAGGCCTTGGACAGGGGCGGCCGGTCGTACGGGTCGTGCTTCTCGTCACCGATCAGCACGATCCGGCCGGTGAAGCCGAGTTCCCGCAGCGCCCGCGCCGAGGACAGCCCGGCCAGGCCGGTCCCGACCACCGCGACCACGTGCATGGTGCCGGCGGTCTGTTCCGTCGTCATCAATCCTGCTCCTGCTCGCGTCCGGCCTAGGCAACCTGGGCGGTGGCCTGCGACAGCGCCACGTGCACATCGCCGTTCTCGATCACTACGGTGTGCGTGCGCACCGGGACCCGGGCCGGCGGCCCACCGGGTTGCCCCGTACGCAGATCGAAGCAGGTGGCGTGCAGCGGGCACTCGACCGCACAGTCCTCCTCCTCGACATAACCTTCGGCGAGCGAGGCATCCTGGTGTGAGCAGGTGTCGTCGATGGCGTAATAGCTGCCGCCCACGTTGAACACCGCTACCGGGACGCCGTCCGGACCACTCTCGACCCGAACCGCTTCACCCTCGGGGATCTCCCCGACCGCACAGACCCGAATCACGGCACGCCTCATCTCAAGACGGAAGGACTGGAGGAATTTCTCGCTGCATTTGTTGCGCCTTGCACAACGCGAAGTGCGATATGCAACAGCGTGCGGCCCACGGATGCCGCGCGTCAAGACATAACGGGGTTACTGGTGGGGAGCTATGGTTTCGTTCATGGGGGAGACGACCCGCGCCGGAGGCGACGCCTCACAGGTGCAGTCTGTCGACCGGGCGCTGATGGTGCTCGATCTACTGGCCAGAAGAGGCGAGCTCGGCGTGACCGAGCTGGCCGCCGAGCTCGCGGTGCACAAGTCCACGGCGTTCCGGCTGGTGACCGCCCTGGAGCGCCGTGACCTGGTGCAACAGATCGGTGACCGCGGCAAATACCGCCTGGGCCTGGGCATTCTTCGCCTGGCCTCGGCCACGACCGGCCAGCTCGAGGTCAGCCGCGAAGGGCGTGACGTCTGCGAACAGCTGGCTCACGAGCTCGGTGAGACCGTCAACATCGCGATCATGGATGACACGTCGGCCGTCAACGTGCTCCAGGAGTACGGCGACGCCTCGGTGATGACCCGCAACTGGATCGGGCGGCGCACGCCGCTGCACGCCACCTCGAGCGGGAAGGTGCTGCTGGCCTTCTGCGACGAGGCCGTGCGCAAGCACGCCCTGACGAGAGATCTGGATCACCTCACCCCGAACACCTTCAGCAACCCCGACGAGCTGCTCAGCGAGCTGCACGAGGTGGCGGAGAAGGGCTGGGCCTCGACGAACGAGGAGCTGGAGATCGGTCTCACAGCGGTCGCCGCACCCGTGCGGGACGGCGGAGGACGGGTGATCGCGGCCGTCAGTGCGTCCGGCCCGTCGTTCCGCCTGACCCCGGACCGGTTCGAGGCGGTGGCCGGGAGACTGATCAGTGGGGCGGACGAGATCAGTTCACGCCTCGGATATTACGGCGACTGAGAAAGTTACGGGGAAATTCGCGATCGGCCATCCGGCAGAAATACAGCCGTAGCCGTTGCTGCCCGCCTCGCTGTCCTGCACTCGTGAAGACGAGGAGCGCCAGTCCCGTTGATCAGCAAGATCATTTTTGCCCGAATCGTCGCCAGCTGGTTTCGGGAAAATATCAAGGCGCCGCTCCCCGTGATGGGGAGCGGCGCCTTGATATTTGAAATTGAGGACGAGGTCGGTGGCGGCCGCTGTCAGCTGCCCCATCCGACCTTGCCGTGATCATGCAAAGTGTTTTCAGCGTTCTAGAACACCGCCATCGGCAGTTCTAGAACTCCGGGGACATTTTGCATGATCACGAAGGGGTGGGCGGGTTAGCCCTGGCCGTAAGGGGGCTGCTGGCCGTACCCCTGCTGACCCTGCTCGCTCTGGCCAGGCTGCTGGCCATACCCGGGCTGCTGCTGCCCGTAGTTCTGCTGCTGGCCGTAGTTCTGCTGCTGGCCGTAGTTCTGCTGCTGGCCGTAATCCTGCTGCCCGTAAGCCTGCGGCTGGCCGTAACCCTGCCCGCCGAAGCCCCCCTCAATGCCCTTGGGGTTGGGACCGTACTGGTTGGAGCCGGGCTGGCTGTCGAGCACCGTGAAGACCAGCACCACCAGAGGACCGACGAACGGGACGGCCGAGACCAGGAACCACCAGCCGGAACGGCCGGTGTCGTGCAGGCGCCGGACGGTGACCGCCAGGTTCGGGACGATGAACCCGAAGATCATCGCCAAGTAGATCAGGCCGAACAACGCCTCGCCGGCAGTGGCCGGAAGGATCGCGTAGAGAATTCCGGCAACGATCAGGGCCGCGATGAAGCCGATCGAGTAGGCGAGGTACCACCACCAGTACTCCGACCGCCGGGCCCGGCCTTCGAAGGTGGCGTACTTCTGGGTCAGAACCGTTCTCACGGCTTCCTGAATCGACACGCGGGCTCTCCATGATGTCGGCGGTCAAGGGGTGGTGCTGGCGGTCAGGGTCGCGCGAACCTAGCAGCCCGTCGACCAGCACCAACACCCCGACGTCACCCGATGGATCAGCGTTGCAGCGCGGCGCGGGAATTCGTGGTCAGCCGGAGAACCAGTGCTGCGCCGCCGGCTCGGTGTTCTCGTAGACGTGCTTGGCCTCGCGGTACTCCGCCAGCCCGGAGGGGCCCAGCTCACGCCCGGTGCCGGACAGCTTGAAACCGCCCCACTCGGCCTGCGGCAGGTACGGCCCGAAGTCGTTGATCCAGATCGTGCCGTGCCGCAGCCGCCGGGACACGCGGTGGGCCTTGCCCCGGTCCGAGGTCCAGACGCCCCCGGCCAGCCCGTACCGGGTGTCGTTGCCCAGGCGGACCGCCTCGTCCTCACTGCTGAAGCGCTCGACGGTGACGATGGGCCCGAAGGTCTCTTCCTGCACGATCCGCATCACGCCCGTGCAGTTGACGAAAACGGTTGGCCGGTAGAAGTACCCCGTCTGGTCGTCGGAGAGCCGGGCACCGCCGGTGAGCAGCTTGGCGCCCTCCTCCAGACCGATCCGCACGTGGTCCTCCACCTTGGCCAGGTGCTGGGCGGAGACCAGCGGCGGCATCTCGGTCTCCTCGGAGAGACCGTCACCGATGCGGATCAGCTCAGCCCGGCGCACCAGCTCGGCGACGAAGTCGTCGTGGATGCTGTCTTCGAGGATCAGCCGGGTGCCGGCCGAGCAGACCTGCCCGGCGTGCAGGAAGACGCCGGTCAGGGCGGCGTCGAGAGCGGCCTCCCGGTCGGCGTCGGCGAAGACGATGTGCGGGTTCTTGCCGCCCAGCTCGAGCGCGACCTTCTTCACCGTGTCCGCCGCCGTGCGCATGATCGAGCGCCCGGTGTTCAGCCCGCCGGTGAACGAGACCAGGTCGACATCCTCGCTCTCGACGAGACCCGCGCCCGCCACCGCACCCGACCCGAGCAGCAGGTTCACCACCCCCGCAGGCACCCCCGCGTCTTCCAGCAGTCCCACCAGCACGATCGTGGTGAGGGGCGTGACCTCGCTGGGTTTGAGCACCGCGGTGCAGCCGGCCGCGAGAGCGGGGGCAATCTTCCAGGAGATCTGCAACAACGGATAGTTCCACGGACCGATCAGCGCGCAGACCCCGACCGGCTCGTACACGACCCGGCTGATGACGGCGGGGTTGCCCGCGTCGACCAGCCGGCCCGGCTCGCCGAGAGCCAGCGCCGCGTAATAACGAAACACAGATGTCACGTCATCGACATCTATCTCGCTCTCGCGCAAGGTTTTTCCGGTGTCAAGCGTCTCGATGCGAGCGATCTGGGCCCGGTTGGCCTGTAGTAGATCGGCGACCCTCCCGAGAATCGCGCTGCGTTCTGCCGGCGAGGTCGAGCTCCACTCCCCCGCGTCGAAGGCCGCCCGCGCGGCGGCGACGGCGGCCTCCACATCGGCGGCCGAGGCCTCGTCCACCTGGCCTATCTCTCTGGCATCAGCGGGATTCAGCACCGCGCGATGCCCGGACGCGGAGCGCCACTGCCCACCGATGTAGAGCGTGCCGGGCACCGTGGGCGTGCCGTCGAGGGAGACTGCGAGCTGAGTAGCCGCGGATGACATCTAGACCCCTCACCAATCGTGATGATTCACTGTGGCCGTTGCATTGTCTGGAACGCAGTGCGTATGACGCAACGATGGTAGGCGGTTTGCCCGCCCCGGTCATCAGGAGGACAGGCATGGTCGAGCGGTACGACTACGTCATCGTCGGCGGTGGTTCGGCCGGGTGTGTACTGGCGAACCGGCTGAGCGAAGACCCCTCCACCAGCGTGCTGGTACTGGAGGCCGGCAGATCCGACTTCGCCTGGGACCTGCTGATCCACATGCCCGCGGCCCTGACCATGGTGATCGGGAATCCGCTCTACGACTGGCGGTACCAGAGCGAACCCGAACCCTTCATGCACGGGCGGCGGGTCTCGCACGGCCGGGGGAAGGTGCTCGGTGGTTCGTCGAGCATCAACGGCATGATCTTCCAGCGCGGCAACCCCCTGGACTTCGAGCGGTGGGGCGCGGACCCGGGCATGCAGTCCTGGGATTACGCGCATTGTCTACCGTATTTCAAGAAAATGGAGAACTGCCTGACCGGGGCGGACGAGTGGCGTGGCGGTGACGGCCCCCTGGAACTGGAGCGCGGCCCGGCCACGAACCCGTTGTTCTCGGCGTTCTTCGAGGCCGTGCAGCAGGCCGGCCACCCGCTCACGGACGACGTGAACGGCTACCAGCAAGAGGGTTTCCACGAGTTCGACCGCACGATCCGCAACGGCCGGCGGCTGTCGGCCGCCCGCGCCTACGTGCACCCGGTCCGGAAGATCCGGAAAAACCTGACGGTGAGAACGCTTTCGCTGGTCCACCGGGTGATCTTCAAGGATGGACGCGCGGTCGGGGTGGAGTACACACGATCCCTTCCGTTCGGTGGGCCTCTCGGGCGGGTCGGATCGGGCCCGCAGCGGGTGGAGGCCGGTGAGGTCGTCCTGGCCGGCGGTGCGATCAACACCCCGCAGCTGCTGCAGCTGTCCGGCATCGGGAACGCGGCCGAACTGGGCAAGCTCGGTATCGACGTGGTGGCCGACCTGCCCGGGGTGGGCGAGAACCTTCAGGACCACCTCGAGGTCTACGTGCAGCACGCCTGCAAGCAGCCGGTGTCACTGAACCCCTCGCTCAAGCTGTGGCGCCGCCCGGCGATCGGCCTGGAGTGGCTGCTGCGCAAGACCGGCCCGGCCTCCACGAACCACTTCGAGGGCGGCGGGTTCGCCCGCAGCAACGACGACGTCGGCTACCCCAACCTGATGTTCCACTTCCTGCCGGTGGCCGTGCGCTACGACGGCAGCTCCCCGGCGGCCGACCACGGCTACCAGGTGCACATCGGCCCGATGTACTCCGACGCCCGGGGCAGCGTGAAGATCACCAGCACCGATCCGCGCCGGGCCCCGGCCATGACCTTCAACTACCTCTCCACCGAACAGGACCGGCGGGAGTGGGTCGAGGCGATCCACGTGGCGCGCGAGATCCTCGCCCAGCCCGCCTTCGCCGACTTCAGCGACGGGGAGATCTCCCCCGGCCCCGAAGTGAGCACCGACGAGGAGATCCTGGACTGGGTCGCCCGCGACGCCGAGACGGCCTACCACCCGTCCTGCACGGCGAAGATGGGCACCGACGACCTCGCCGTCGTCGATCCCCTCACGATGGGCGTTCACGGAGTTCCCGGCCTGCGCGTCGCCGACGCCTCGGTCATGCCCTACGTCACCAACGGAAACATCTACGCGCCGGTCATCATGCTCGCGGAGAAGGCGGCCGACCTGATCGGTGGAAACACGCCTCTGGAAGCGCAGCCGGTGCCGTTCTATCGGCACGTCGTGAGTAGCGAGCAGTCGGCTTAGGAAAGCCGCGACGCCCTCCTTCAACGCTTCTCGATCCGCCTTCAACCGGCGGCCCGAAAACCGTTCGGCGCAAGCCGCCCCACCGGGCCACCCTCGCACCGCACGATACGCAAAGCGCCTGTTGGTCGTCCGTAATCACTACTCAGAGTGAACGGGTGACCAACAGTGCGTCATGTCACGATTGGGCGACGGAGATTCGGGTATAGCTACGGCTTTGGCTAGATTAACCACACCGAAACGACCGTATACCTTGACCATGACCTCACCACGGGCACAGTGTGTCCCCCAAGAAGAATCGTAGTGCGCCATACGCAACATTTCATGAAGTCCGTAGCTCGCCCAGGGCCATTGGCCCTTCCGTTGTGGATAATCAGAAAGGTGAGCGATGGCCGCCGTCACCGGGGACAGTCAAGACCTGGCCGTAGTGCCCGGAACGAGCGCCGAACCGACCACCGCCCCCGCCGCACCGCATATCTCGGTGCGCGACCTGTGGATGGTCTTCGGCCCGAAAGCCGCTGCCGTACCGGCAAATAAAGAATTGTGTGAGCTCCCGCGCAAGGAACTGATGCAGCGCACGGGTAACACCATCGCGGTGCGCGACGTCTCGTTCGACGTGGCCCCGGGCGAGGTGTTCGTGGTGATGGGCCTGTCCGGCTCCGGTAAGTCCACGCTGGTGCGATGTCTCACCCGGCTCATCGAACCCACCAGTGGTTCGGTGGTCTTCGAGGGCGAGAACCTGCTCGAGGCTGACGCGAAGCGCCTGCGAGAACTGCGTCGTCACAAGTTCTCCATGGTGTTCCAGAATTTCGGCCTGCTCCCGCACCGACGGGTGGCCGACAACGTGGCCTACGGCCTCGAGGTGCGCGGCGCCGGCCGGGCCGAGCGGCGTAAGCGCGCCGACGAGGTGATCGAGCTGGTCGGCCTCGCCGGTTACGAAAACTCCTACCCCGATCAGCTGTCCGGCGGTATGCAGCAGCGGGTGGGCCTGGCCCGGGCGCTGGCCGTGGAGCCCGACCTGATGCTCTTCGACGAGCCCTTCTCCGCGCTCGACCCGCTGATCCGGCGGGACATGCAGAACGAGGTCATCCGGCTGCACCGCGAGCTGGGCAAGACCATGATCTTCATCACCCACGACCTCTCCGAGGCGCTGAAACTCGGCGACCGCATCCTGATCATGCGCGACGGCCGGCCGGTCCAGATCGGCACGGGCGACGAGCTGGTCGGGGCCCCGGCCGACGACTACGTGCGGGACTTCGTCTCGGACGTGCCCAAGGGCGACGTGCTCACCCTGCGCTGGATCATGCGGCCGGTCTCCGACGCCGACCCGACCGACGGCCCGGAACTGGGGCCGGAGGTGGTGGTGCGCGACGCCACCCGTGTGGTGCTGGAGAGCCACAAGCCCGTCAAGGTGGTGGACAAGGCCGGCAAGCTGCTCGGAATCGTCGGCCAGGAAGAGATTCTCGCGATCGTGGCAGGCGCCCGGTGACCGTGCTGACGGCCTCCCGGGCGGCCATCGCGAAACCCGGCCGGGGCCGGATCATCGCGGCCGTGCTGGTGGTTTTCGTGGTGCTGGCCGCGGTGTTCCGTGGTCAGAACACACTCTCGCTGGTGCCCTCGGACACCACGGCGCTGCACCGCTGGTTCAACGACGTGAATCACTGGGTCACGACCAACCGCAACGACAGCCCGCTCTTCCTGTATTTCTTCAACGAGATCCGGGCTTTCGTCGACGGTCTCACCACGTTGATCCAGAACCTCATCGCGCAGCCGAGTTACGGCCGCCCGGTGCCGGTGATCGGCTGGCTGGGCGTGGTCTCGATCATCACGCTGATCGCGGTGGCCTTCGCCAACCTGCGGGTGGCGCTCCTGGTGATCGCGGGCTTCGGTTTCATCGGCCTGCAGGGGCTGTGGGAAGAGAGCATGGACACGCTCGCCCTCACCCTCTCGGCCGTGCTGCTGGCGCTGGTGATCGGTATCCCGCTGGGCATCTGGGCCGGCCTGTCCGACCGGGTCAACGCGGTGGTCACGCCGGTACTGGACTTCCTCCAGACGATGCCGACCTTCGTCTACCTCTCCCCGTTCGCCCTGCTGTTCCTCATCGGGCCGGCCTCGGCCACCCTCGTCACCCTGGTCTACGCGCTGCCACCGGCCGTGCGCTACACCGCGCACGGCATCCGGTCCGTGCCGCGGGCCAGCGTCGAGGCTTCCGAGTCGCTGGGTGCCAACGGGTTCCAGAGGCTGACCGGCGTGCTGCTGCCGATGTCGACGCGCACCATCGTGCTCGGCCTGAACCAGACCATCATGGCCGCGCTCTCGATGGCCACCGTGGCCTCGCTGATCGACGCGCCCGGTCTGGGCAAGACCATCCTCAAGGCGCTCCAGACCCTCGACGTCGGCACCTCGTTCAACGCCGGGCTGGCGATCGTGGTGATGGCGATCGTGCTGGACCGGCTGACCACGGCCGCGAGCCGGCGGGCCCGTACCCATCGGCCCTCCAAACTCCGGCTTCCCCTCCTGGGGGTGGCGGGCGTCCTCACGCTGTTCGCGATCTATCTCTCCCGCACCTTCATCTGGGCGGCCGAGTTCCCGGACACCGTGGGCAGCACCGACATCAACTTCGGCAACGACATTGCCCGGATCAGCGGTAATTTCGCCGACTGGTTCACGACCCAGGCGTCGGACGTCACCGGCTGGATGAAAGACACCACCAGCCTGCTGCTGATCGACCCGTTGCAGACGCTGCTGGTGGAGTCGCCGTGGTGGCTGGTCGCGGCCCTGCTGCTGGCGCTGGCCTATCTGCTCGGCAATCTCCGGGTCACCGTGCTCACCGCGTTCTGCGTGGCCGGTCTGGTGTTCAGCGGACTCTGGCAGGACAGCATGACCACGCTGGCCGCCACGCTGATCGCCACCGCCGCCACGATGGTGATCGGGATCGTGGTCGGCGTCTGGATGGCCCGCAGCCGGCGCGCCGACATGGTGATCCGGCCGGTGCTCGACGCGCTTCAGGTGATGCCGCCGTTCGTCTACCTGGTGCCGTTCCTGGCCCTGTTCGCCGCCAGCCGGTTCACCGCCATCCTGGCCGCCGTGCTCTACGCTGCGCCGGTGGTGATCAAGGTGGTGGCCGACGGCATCTCCGGGGTCTCGGCGACCACCGTCGAGGCCGCGATCGCCTCGGGATCCAGCAGCACCCAGATCATCTGGAAGGTGCAGATCCCGATGGCCCGGCAGGCGCTGGTCCTCGCGGCCAACCAGGGCATCTGCTATGTGCTCGCGATGATCGTGGTCGGTGGCCTGGTCGGTGCCGGCGCGCTGGGATACGACGTGGTGGCGGGCTTCTCACAGGGTGAGCTGTTCGGCAAGGGCCTCACCGCCGGGTTTGCCATCGTCATCCTGGGCATCATGCTCAACCGGATCACTCAGGCCGCCGCCGAACGCCGGCGCACGGCCTGACAGTAAGTGCGTGCCGTTCCAGATTCATGCATGCCCATCAGGAGGATGAAACCCCGTGCTAGACAATAACAAGGCCAGGAGGGCCGTCTTGGGGGCGGCAGCCCTCGGCCTGGCGCTGTCCGGCTGCGGCGGCGCGACCGTGGAGTCCGGCAGCACCGGGTCGGGCGGAGGCTCCGCCGAAGACTGCGGCACCGTGAACATGGCCGTGAACCCGTGGGTCGGCTTCGAGGCCGACGTCGCCGTGGTCAAGTACGTGGCCGAGAAGGAACTCGGCTGCTCGGTGAACACGAAAGACCTGACCGAGGAGGTCTCCTGGCAGGGATTCGCCTCCGGCGAGATCGACGTGATCATGGAAGACTGGGGTCACCCCGACCTGGAGAAGCAGTACGTCGACGAGCAGAAGGTCGCCACCAAGGTCGGCGAGAGCGGCAACGTCGGCCAGATCGGCTGGTTCGTTCCGCCGTGGATGGCCGAGAAGTACCCGGACATCACCGATTCCAAGAACCTGAACAAGTACGCCGACCTGTTCAAGACCTCCGAGTCGGGCGGCAAGGGCCAGGTTCTGGACGGTGACCCGTCGTACGTCACCAATGACGAGGCCCTGGTGAAGAACCTGGACCTCGACTACAAGGTGGTCTACGCGGGCAGCGAGGCCGCGCTGATCACGGCCTTCCGTCAGGCCGAGGAGAAGAAGACCCCGCTGCTGGGCTACTTCTACACGCCGCAGTGGTTCCTCTCCGAGGTTCCCCTGGTGAAGGTGGACCTGCCGGCGTACAGCGAGGGCTGCGACGCCGACCCGGAGAAGGTCGACTGCGACTACCCGGAGACTCCGCTGATCAAGTTCGCGCGCACCGAGTTCATGGACTCGGGCAGCCCGGCCGCGAAGCTGGTGAAGAACTTCAGCTGGACCAACGACGACCAGAACATCGTGGCGAAGTACATCGCCGAGGACAAGATGGACGACGAGGACGCCGCGAAGAAGTGGGTCGACGCGAACCAGGCCAAGGTCGACGCCTGGATCAAGTAGGTCTTTCACGAGCGGGGCAGTGGCTGCGGCCACTGCCCCGCTCGGGTTTTGCGGTCAGGTCGCCTCGATGTTCCGGTTGCGTTTCAGGGCAACAATTTTGGACGTCGTTGAGCTTCTCGCGGTCGGCGTGGCACTTTGCCCGTACTTGCCTCTTGACTCAGTGCGCCCGACGTTGGACAGTCGAGTTGCGCTTGATGATTTGAGTTGCGTAATACGCACCCACAGGAGGCTGGGCCATGACTGGACCGCGCGTCGTCATCATCGGAGCAGGCGTCGTCGGAGCCGCCCTCGCCGACGAGCTGTCCGGCCGGGGCTGGACCGAGATCACCGTGGTCGAGCAGGGCGAACTCCCCAGACCTGGCGGGTCGACATCGCACGCGCCCGGTCTGGTGTTCCAGGCCAACTCGTCCAAGACCATGGCGCAGCTGGCGAAATACACCGTGGAGAAGCTGGTCTCGCTCGACCTGGACGGTGAGCCGTGCTTCCTCCAGGTGGGTGGGCTGGAGATCGCGACCACCCCGGAACGTCTGGCCGAGCTGCATCGCCGGGCCGGCTGGGCCACGGCCTGGGGCATCGACGCCACGGTGATCACCCCGGCCGAATGTACGGCCCTGTGGCCGATGCTCGACGAGTCGCGGGTGCTCGGGGGCCTGCACCTGCCCACCGACGGCCTGGCGAAGGCCGTGCGGGCCGTGGAGGCACAGTTGCGGCGGGCCCGGTCGCGCGGTGTGAAGGTGCTCGACCAGCACGAGGTGCTCGACGTGCTGCGCACCGACGACGGCCGCAAGGTCACCGGGGTGCGCACCGACCAGGGCGACATCGAGGCCGATCTGGTGGTCTGCTGCGCCGGTTTCTGGGGTCCGAAGGTGGCCGCGATGGTGGGCCTGACCCTGCCGCTGACCCCGCTCGGGCACCAGCTGGCCTGGACCGAAACCGTTCCCTCGCTGGCCGGTTCCACCGCCGAGGCGACGCGCCCGATCCTGCGGCACCAGGACGGCGACCTGTACTACCGGGAGCATTTCGAGGGCATCGGCATCGGCTACTACGGCCACCGGCCGATGCCCGTCGCCCAGGACGAGATCCTCTCCGTGGGCGAGGCCCCCGACATGCCCTCGGTGCTGGAGTTCACGCCCGACGACTTCGCCCCGGCCTGGTCCGAAAGCCAGCGCCTGCTGCCCGATCTGGCCGGCACGTCGGTGGGTGAGGCGATCAACGGCATCTTCTCGTTCACCACCGACGACTTCCCGCTGCTCGGGCCCTCGACCGAGGTGGAGGGCTTCTGGGTGGCCGAGGCGGTCTGGGTGACGCACTCGGCCGGGGTCGGCGCGGCGATGGCCGAATGGCTGGTCGACGGCCACTGCTCGTCGTTCGACCTGCACGAGTGCGACGTCAACCGGTTCGAGAAGCACCAGCTGACACCCGACTACGTGCTGGCCCGGGACTGCCAGAACTTCGTCGAGGTCTACGACATCAAGCACCCGCTCCAGCCGATGGAAGACCCGCGTCCACTGCGCACCACGCCCTTCTACCACCGCCAGCAGGAGCTGGGCGGGATGTTCCTGGAGGCCTCGGGCTGGGAGCGCCCGCAGTGGTACCGCTCGAACGCCCCCCTCGTGGCGAAGTACCCGACGCGCACACCGGACGCCTGGGCCTCGCGCTACTGGTCGCCGATCGTCGCGGCCGAGGCGCAGCACACCCGTGAGCAGGTGTCGATGTTCGACATGACCGCGCTGAAGCGGCTGGAGGTCACCGGGCGCGGCGCCACCGCGTTCCTGCAGACGATGTTCACCGGCAACGTGGACAAGTCGATCGGCTCGGTGACCTACGGGCTGCTGCTCGACGCCGACGGCGGCATCCGCAGCGACGTCACCATCGCCCGGCTCGGCCGCGACCGCTACCAGGTGGGCGCCAACGGGGCCCTGGACGAGGCCTGGTTCTCGCGGCACCTGCCCGACGACGGCCTCACTCAGGTCCGCGACATCACGCCCGGAACCTGCTGCATCGGCCTGTGGGGGCCCCGGGCCCGCGACGTGCTGGCCGGCCTGACCCACGACGACGTCTCCAACGCGGGCCTGAAATATTTCCGCGCCAAGGAGATCCAGATCGGCTACATCCCGGTCACCGCGATGCGCCTGTCGTATGTCGGGGAACTCGGGTGGGAGCTCTACACCACCTCCGACCAGGGCCAGAAGCTCTGGGACACGCTCTGGGCCGCCGGTCAGGGGCACGGCCTGATCGCCGCCGGGCGGGGGGCCTTCAACAGCCTGCGCCTGGAGAAGGGGTACCGGTCGTTCGGCACGGACATGACGTTCGAGCACGACCCCTGGGAGACCGGGGTGGACTTCGCGGTGCGGCTCCAGAAGGAGTCGTTCCTCGGGCGGGAAGCCGTGGTGGCCCGCCAGGAGTCCGTCTCCCGCCGCCTGACCTGCCTGCTGGTCGACGTCGACGAGAATGCGGCCACCTACGACCAGCCCCTGGGCAAGGAGCCGGTCTACCGTGACGGCGCCTGCGTCGGCTACGTCACCAGCGCCGCCTACGGGTACACGGTGGACGCTCCCATTGCCTACGCCTGGCTGCCCGCCTCGCTGTCGGTGCCGGGTCAGCGGGTCGAGATCGGCTACTTCGACCGGCGCCTGCCCGCCACGGTGGCGGCGGAACCGCTGTTCGACCCGGAGATGAAGCGCCTGCGCGGCTGAAGTCCGGGGGCGCGGCGACCGACGAGGAGGTGTGAACTGGGCGCGTTCGGGACTCGGCGCCCGGAATCCGAGGGCCGCGGCGCGGACCGCGAGCTGGATCCTCCTGCTCTCGGCCGCCGCGATCCCGGTCTCCAGTATCGGGCTGCCCGGGCCGGCGACTCAGCGGACCATGATGATCGGCTCGCCCGTCATCTCCATCGCCCTGGCCGGCGTCCTGACGATCAGGCGTCTTCCCGAGGCCGTGCGGGGTGCTCTCCTCATCCTCGCCCCGCTCCTGGGCATCGTCAGCGTGGTGACGCTGAACATCGCCACCCGGGACGCTTCGGCGGGGGCTCAGGTGATGTTCTGCCTGCCTGCCCTGTTCGCGGCCACGCACCTGAGATCCCTGGGCGCGCTGATCGTGGCCGTGTTCTGCATGTTCGGCGTCGCCCTGACCGTCGCGGTGCTGCGGCCGGACGGTGGCGGCGTGTACGACTGGTTCGACGTGTCCCTGGTGATCGGCCTGATCACCGGCATCCTGCTGCTCGGAGCCCAGCGGCACGACCGGCTGGTCGCCATGCTCAAGGCCCAGGCCTCCCGCGATCCGCTCACCGGGCTGGTCACCCGGCGGGTGCTGGACGAGGCCATGCACCAGGCGCTGATGCCGCTGGTCCCCCGGCAGGGCGGTGACGCCCGGGGGACGGCTCTGGTGCTGCTGGATCTGGACCATTTCAAGGCCATCAACGACACCTACGGCCATCCGGTCGGGGACGACGCCCTGGTGCACCTGGCCGCGCTGCTGCGCCACGACGCCGGGCCGGACGTGGTGGTCGCCCGGCTCGGCGGGGACGAGATGGCGGTGCTGCTGACCCGGTGCACCGCCCACACGGCGCAGGAGTGGGCCCGGACCCTGCTGGCCCGCGTGCTGAGCCACCCCCTGCCGATGAGCACCGGGGCGGACCTGACCCTCGGGATCAGCGTGGGGGTGGGACACAGCGATCCCGGCCCGATGCCGCTGCGCGATCTGTACTCGGCCGCGGACGCCTCGCTGTACGCGGCCAAGCACGCCGGGCGCGGGCAGGTCGGGCCGACCCGCACCGCCTCCCTCAACCCCCCACCGGAGGCGGCAACCCCAACGCCCCTCCTCGTCCATAAACCCCCACCCAGCCGTCCGTGACCCGCTCCACCCTGTGCGTGATCCTGCAAACTTCCCCGGACCTCCCGGCCGAAGGCTGGGGGATTGCCTGATCACGAGCAGGTCGGGGCTCTTCGGTCAGGGGTGCATGACCGCACCCTTGAGCACCTTGTCGACCGCGTTCTTCGGGCCGTGCACGGCGATCCCGACCAGATCGAGCTCGGCCCGGGGCACGGCGGCCACGGCGGCGCGGTTGTCGCGGTCGTTACCCGAGGCGAACAGGTCGGTCGTGAAGATCGACATCGGGAGCTCGCGGCCCAGGGCCTTTCCGTGCGCCGCGGTGATCACGTCCTTCGACCCCTGGAACACCAGCACGGGCTGGCGCAGCATGCCCAGGTAGCCGGTGCCGTCGGCGTCCTCGTAGGGCTCACCGATCAGGTGGGGCTGGCCCGCGGTGATGCCGCTGACCAGGAAGGCACACACGTTGAGGCGCTGCCAGGGGGCCAGGTCGTCGCGCAGGAGCACCGCGATCTTGGTGTCGAAACGGATGGGTGCCAGTTCTGCTGTACTCACGCGACCGATGGTGCCCCGCGTCCTCCAGCAGGCTCTTGTACGTTCTTGACATGGCGGACGAGGCGCCGGAGCTCACGGCGTGGCAACCGGGCCTGAGTGGTGTCCGGGAAGTGCTGCATGCCCGCTTCCACCAGCACGCCTACCCGATGCACGCGCACGACGCGTGGATCCTCATGCTCATCGACTCCGGGGCGGTGCGCTACCACCTCGCCCGCCACGAGCACGGAGCCCTGACCAGCACGGTCACCGTGCTGCCGCCGGGAGTGCCGCACGACGGGCGGGCCGCCGGGCCCGGTGGCTTCCGCAAGCGGGTGCTCTACCTGGACGAGACCCAGTTCGGCCCCGCCCTCGTGGATGCCGCGCTCCGGCAGCCCTCCCTGCACGATCCGGTGCTGCGACTGCGCGTGCACCAGCTGAACGTGGTGCTGGGGCGCCGCACGGAGGACCTGGAGGCCGCCAGCCGCCTGGCCCTGATCCGCGAGCGCGTGCAGGAGATGCTGGGCTCGCCCCCGGAGCGTCCCGAGCACCGGGCCGGCCTCGCCCACGACCTCCGCGACCTCCTGGAAGACCACGTGGTGGAGGGCATCTCACTGGAGGATGCGGCCCGGACCCTGCACCGCGACCCGACCCACCTGGTGCGGTCGTTCACCCGCGAGTTCGGCATGCCACCGCACCTGTACCTGACCGGGCGGCGGGTGGAGAAGGCGCGCGGGCTTCTGCTTCCGGTGAGCCCCCGGCCCGGGTGGCGGTGCTGGCGGGGTTCTACGACCAGTCGCACCTGGCCCGGCACTTCCGGCGGATGCTGGGCACCACGCCGGGCCGGTTCACAGCTTCGGCGGGGCGGGAATGACGTCGTGGGTGATGCGTTGTCGCTACCGGTAGTCGTCGCCCGCCCAGGAGGTTCCCCCGTGTCCCTGATTCCCCGCACCGACCTCGATGTCTTCCCGCTCTGCCTCGGGGGGAACGTCTTCGGCTGGACCGCCGACGAGCAGCGGTCATTCGCCGTGCTCGACGCGTACACCGAGGCCGGGGGCAACTTCATCGACACGGCGGAGGGCTACTCGCACTGGGTGCCGGGCAACGTGGGAGGGGAGTCCGAGACGATCATCGGTAACTGGCTGGCCCGGCGTGGGCGCCGGGACGACGTGGTGATCGCGACCAAGCTGAAGGGGCTCACCCGCGACAGCATCCGCGAGAGCGTCGAGGCCTCGCTGCGGCGCCTGCAGACCGATTACATCGACCTGTACTACGCGCACTACGACGACCCGGACGCGCCCCAGGAAGAGACCGTGGCGGCCTTCGGCGAGCTCGTCAGCGAGGGCAAGGTGCGTTACCTGGCGGCGTCGAACTTCACCGCCGAACGGCTGGAGAGTTCCCTGCGCATCGCCGATGACCTGGGCGTGGCCCGGTACGTGGCCCTGCAGCCGCACTACAACCTGGTCGAGCGCGACATCGTCGAGGGCGAGCTGGCCGCACTGGTGGCCAAGGAAGACCTGGCGGTCTTCCCCTACTACTCGCTGGCCAGTGGCTTCCTCACCGGCAAGTACCGCACGGTGGACGACGTGGCCGGCCGCGAGCGCGGCGACCGGGCCGGGAACTACCTGGACGAGCGGGGTTTCCGGGTGCTCGACGCACTCGACCGGGTGGCGGCGGCGCACGGGGCGCAGCTCACCACCATTGCTCTGGCCTGGCTGCGGAACCGCCCGAACGTGCTCGCCCCGATCGCGAGTGCCCGCACGGTGGAACAGCTTCCGGCCCTCACGGAGCAGGTGGAACTGACCGAGGCCGAGGTGGACGAACTCACCACGGCCTCGGCCTGAGAGCTTTACCAGCGGTTGTGCACCAGGGGACGGATGTCCTCGTCGTAGACCCGCCGGATCACGCCGCGCACGTCGTCGCTGAGCTCGGGCAGCTCGGCGGCGGCGGCGTTGGCCCGGGCCTGCTCGGGTGAACGGGCGCCCGGGATCACCGTGGTGACGCCCGGCTGGTCGAGGATCCAGCGCAGGGCGGTCTGGGCGAGCGTGCCCTCGTCGTCCGGAAGCTGCTGCTGCAGGCGGCGAACCGCACGCACCCCGGCCCGGAAGGGAACGCCGGCGAAGGTCTCGCCGACGTCGAACGCCTCACCGGAGCGGTTGAAGGTGCGGTGGTCGTCGTCGGCGAAGACCGTGTCTTCGCTGTAGCGGCCGGACAGCAGGCCGCTGGCCAGGGGAACCCGGGCGATGATGCCGACGCCGGCGGCCTCGGCGGCGGGCAGCACCTGCTCCAGCGGCTTCTGCCGCAGCGGGTTGAGGATGATCTGCACGCTCGCCACGTTCGGGCGGGCGATCGCGGTGACGGCCTCGGCGCAGGTCTCGACGCTGACGCCGTAGGCCGCGATCCGGCCCTTCGCCACCATCGAGTCGAGCGCGTCGTAGACCTTGTCCGTCGAGTAGACCGGGGTCGGTGGGCAGTGCAGCTGCACCAGGTCCAGCGTGTCGACGCCGAGGTTCGACCGGCTGCGGTCGACCCACGCCTTCATGTTGTCCTTGGTGAACGAGGCCGGCTCGAAGGGCTGAGCGCGTCGGCCCAGCTTGGTGGCGACCGTCAGCCCGGCGTCGGGCAGCTCTTTCAGCAGCTTGCCGATGACCTTCTCACTGCGCCCGTCGCCGTAGACGTCGGCGGTGTCGATGAAGGTCACACCGGCCGCGACGGCGGCGTGCAGGGTGGCCAGCGCGTCCTGCGTGCTCACCGAACCCCAGTCGGCACCGAGCTGCCAGGCTCCCAGCCCGATGACTCCCACACTGCGGCCGGTCCGGCCCAGGGTCCGTTTCTCCATAGCCCGCAACGATAGGGCCTCCAGCTCAAACCGGCGCCAGCGGCATGAACCTCGCCATCACCTCGTCGATGGCACCGATCAGGTAGTCGGACGCCGTTGCATCGCCGCCACAGTGTCGTAGCAGTGCCTGCTGGAACAGGCCGTCCAGCAGGCCGTAGATCACGTCGGCGCCGAACGGCAGCGGCACCGCGGCAAGTTGGCTGATGCGGGTCGCGACGCGCCAGGTCATGTCTTGCAATCCGGTATCGATCGCGCCGACGTCGGCGCGGAACGCGTCGTCGAACATCGACTGCGAGCGCAGGTCGTACCAGAGCCGGTGCAGATCGGAGTCCTGCACCATCGACTCGGCCATCGCCAGGGCGAAGTCGTGCCGCAACTGTGACCCGGTGGTGGCGGTGTCGACGATGTCGTCGTACCGGCACATGCAGCGCTTCTTGTACTGGCGCACGCACTGGGTGATCAGATCGACCTTGTCGATGAAGTAGTAATGCAGCACGCCGTGCGAGAACTCGGAATTCTGAGCTATCTCCCGCAGACTGGTGCGGGCATATCCCAGTTCCGACAGAGTTTTCAGCGCAGCGTCGGCGAGTTCGGTGCGCCGCTGCTCGAATTTTCCACTTCCGCGGCCCCGGCCTTCGTGGCGTGCCGGTCTTTCGTCACCGGCTGCCACGAATTGCCCCGTTGGCTCAGCCACACTCTCCCCCGTGGGATCTCGTCGCTCGCGTCCGTACGTCGATCCAGCCGTCGACCCGCACGATAGCGGCGCCGCAGCACCCCGGCCCGCCGCCCCGTCCCCTCCTCCGACCGGCTGGAAGCGGCGAACGGTATGGGTTTTACCCCTTCTTCATACCCCTGGCGTCCCGCGGTTCCCGGAAATCACCCGGAGGGTGAATCCCCGGGCTTTGCCGAAAGCTGCTTTCGCTCACCGGAAATAGTGCGGCACAATGAACTTCGGCAGAATTGCTGGACATCTGGCCAGAAGAATTCTTGACAATCGTCCAGACCCAGTGGCGGTGTGACCCGGATCACGGTCAATTTCCCCGGGCCTTTCCCCGGCGGCCCCGTGAATCACCGTCCCACCCGTCACCTGGCGGTTTAAAGTGGAGCATGCGGCACGCCTTGACGGACTATCTGTTGTTCCTGGCCGAGGGCGTGACCGTGGTCGCGCTGCTGGGAGCTCTCGTGGTGGGGGTGGCCCGGCTCGCCGCCCCGAGAAAACCCCAGTCCCGGCTGCGGGTGAAGAACATCGGCGACCACTACGACCACCTGCGGGACAAGCTCGCCGAGGCGGTACTCCCGAAGAGGGCACTGCGCGAGCGGCGCCGGGTGCAGAAGTCGCAGCGCAAGCTGGCCGCCCGGGGGAAGATCCCGGCCCGGCCCCGGGTGTTCGTGCTCGACTTCCACGGCGATCTGCGCGCCTCCCGGGTGAGTGGCCTGCGGGAAGAGATCACGGCCGTGCTCAGCCTGGCCACCCCGGCCGACGAGGTGGTGCTGCGCCTGACCAATCCGGGTGGCACGGTCAACGACCAGGGCCTGGCCGCCTCGCAGTTGCAGCGTGTGCGGCACCGCGACATCCCGCTCACCGTCTGCGTCGACACCGTCGCGGCGTCGGGCGGCTACATGATGGCCTGCGTGGCCGACCGCATCGTGGCCGCACCGTTCGCGATCATCGGATCGATCGGCGTGGTTTCGCAGATCCCCAACTTCCACCGGCTGCTCGACCGGCTCGGGGTCGAGGTCGAGCAGTTCACCGGCGGCGAGTTCAAGCGCACCGTGACGATGTTCGGCCGCAACACCGACGAGGACCGGGCCAAGGTCACCGAGCAGGTCAACGAGATCCACGACCTGTTCAAGACTTTCGTGGTCGAGCAGCGCCCCGGCATCGAGCTGGAGCGGGTCGCCACTGGTGAGTACTGGTACGGCAGCGATGCTCTCGAGCTGAACCTGGTCGACGAACTACGCACCAGCGACGACTACCTGCTGGCCGCGCGCGAGCGGGCCGACCTGTTCGAGGTCACCTGCCCGGTGCCGCTCTCCCGGGTCCGGCGGCTCACCGAATCGGGACAGGCCGCCCTCGCGCGGCTACGCTGACCCCCACCCGAAAAGGTGCGGGTCCGCGTCCATCAGGTGATTTTCTCAGAAGAACTGCAACCGGGCGGCCCGGTCGCACGTGTTTGCCGGTGTGAATGCCAACGCGCCGGCCGGCCGAGGGGTGAGGTGACCGGATGAACGACGCCGACTTCGACGACTTCTACGCCGGTTCCTCCCGGAAGCTGCTCGGCCAGGTCTACGTGATGACGGGCGACCTGAGCGCCGCGGAGGACGCCGTCGCCGAGGCCTACGCCCGGGCCTGGCAGCGCTGGCCGAGCCTGCAGAAGTACGGCTCGCCGGAGGCCTGGGTGCGCACGGTGGCCCTGCGGGTGGCGGTGAGCAACTGGCGCAAGGCCCGGAACCGGTTGCTGGCGCATCGCCGCGACCAGCATTCCGACCCGCTGGCCACGGCCCCCGACCCCGCCCGGGTGATGCTGGTGCAGGCCCTGCAGAAGGTGCCGGCCAAACAGCGCCAGGCCCTGGTGCTGCACTTCATCGCCGACCTGCCCGTGCGCGAGGTGGCCCGGGAGATGAAGGCCAACGAGAGCACCGTGAAGTCGTGGCTGTCGCGGGGCCGCGCGGCCCTGAAGAACGAGCTCGGGGAGTCCGCCTCCTCGGCCTACGGCGGGAGAAGCGAGTAATGGTGGACGAAGTGGAGCAGCGCCTGCGCGACCTGGACGGACTCGCACAGTCCTCCGGGCAGTTGCCGTCCCCCGGCGAGCTGCGTCGCCGCGGCGACCGTAAACGCCGGGCGCAGCGCACCCGGCTGGCGGTCGGTACCTTCGCCGTGGTCGCGCTCATCGCCGGAGGGGTAACGGCCTGGGTGAGCCAGGAGAGCACCCGCACGCGGATCGTCCCCGCCGCCCCGGCCACCTCGTCCCCGGTCAACCCGACACCGACCGGTACCGACGCGTCCTCCAGCACCCCGACGCCGTCATCGGGCAGCACGGTGAAGATCCCCACCCGCACCGACCGGCTCAGCCCGGCGAAGGGCAATACGCAGTACTGGATCTGGGCGGCGAACACCGGCCCGGGAAGCCGGATGCTGACGTACGGCCCGAAGACCGAGAAGCTCGACCTCACCAAGTCGAACCGCAAGGAGACGTGGATCAGCTACTCCGGGCAGATGCTGCTCATCCCGGTGCCGGGCACGAAAGATGTCTGGGAAATGGGTGATCCGACCAGCGAACCGGACCTGATCTGTGTCACGAACGGAGAGGTCGACTTCCGCCAGGAGATCTGTGACGACGATGACGAGAAGCAGCACTTCCGGATGACGCTGTCGGACGACGGCACCACCTACGCGATCTCCTCCGTGGTCAGTGAGTCGACCATGACGGCCTACCTGGCCGCCAACGGCCGCTCCCTCACCTGGTCGAACACCGAGAACGACTCCACCGCGTGGATCTTCGAGGAGAAGTCCGGCAGCTAGGAAGCGACCAGTTCGACCTCGAAACCGTCGCTGTTCTCCAGGTATCCGGCGTAGTGCGAGGGGCCGCCCGCGAAGGGGTACTTCTCCCCGAAGAGAGGCTTCCAGCCCTGCTCCGGCGCCCGGGCCACCAGGTCGCCGAGCTGTTCCCGGGTGCCGGCGTGGAAGGCCAGGTGGTTCAGGCCCGGCCGCAGGCGCTCGTGCCGGTCCGGTGTCATGGCCTTGCTCTGCTCGACCACCAGATAGGTGCCGTGCTGGGTCCAGCTGCGCCCGGCGGGCCAGTCCTGGAACTGCTCGTAGCCGAGTTCACCCAGCAGCCAGCCCCATTCGGCAACTGCCCGGGACAGCTCGGGCACCCAGAGCTCGACGTGGTGCAGGAGTCCACGGGGACCCGGAGTCTGCGACATTCACTCTCCTTCGGCGTGATCGGGCAAAGGCTCCCCCGGGGGAACCTTTGCCCGGTCACAGGAGGTTACCCGGCGCGCAGGCCCTTCTTGATCAGGTCCATCACCGTCGAGTCGGCCAGGGTGGTGACGTCGCCGACAGTGCGGTTCTCGGCCACGTCCTGCAGCAGACGGCGCATGATCTTGCCGGAGCGGGTCTTCGGTAGCTCGTTGACCACCATCACCTGCCGCGGCTTGGCGATCGGGCCGATCTCCTTCGCCACGTGGTTGCGCAGCTCGGCGATCACGGCCTCGGACTGCGACTCGTCGTACCCCGCGTCGCCGCGCAGGATCACGAAGGCGCACACGGCCTGGCCGGTGGTCTCGTCGGAGGCCCCGACCACGGCCGCCTCGGCGACCTTCGGGTGCGAGACCAGCGCCGACTCGATCTCCGTGGTGGAGAGCCGGTGGCCGGACACATTCATCACGTCGTCCACCCGGCCGAGCAGCCAGATATCGCCGTCCTCGTCCTTCTTCGCGCCGTCGCCGGCGAAGTACAGGCCCTCGAACCGCGACCAGTACGTCTCCTTGAACCGCTCCGGGTCCCCCCAGATACCGCGCAGCATCGACGGCCACGGCTCGGTGAGCACCAGGTAGCCGCCGGATCCGTTCGGCACCGGCTTCATCGCGTCGTCGACCACGTCGATCCCGATACCGGGCAGGGCCACCTGGGCCGAGCCGGGCTTGGCGGTGGTGACGCCGGGCAACGGGCTGATCATGATGGCGCCGGTCTCCGTCTGCCACCAGGTGTCGACGATCGGGGCCTGGTCGCCGCCGATGTGCTTGCGGTACCAGATCCAGGCCTCGGGATTGATCGGCTCGCCCACCGACCCGAGCACCCGCAGGGACGACAGGTCGTACTGGGCCGGGATGTCGTCCCCCCATTTCATGAAGGTCCGGATCGCGGTCGGCGCCGTGTAGAGCTGCGTGACCTTGTACTTCTGGATGATCTCCCAGAACCGGCCCTTGTGCGGGGTGTCGGGGGTGCCCTCGTAGATCACCTGGGTGGCGCCGTTGGCCAGCGGGCCGTAGACGATGTAACTGTGCCCGGTGACCCAGCCGATGTCGGCGGTACACCAGTAGATGTCCTTCTCCGGCCGCAGGTCGAAGACGTTGCGGTGGGTGTAGGCGGCCTGGGTCAGGTAGCCGCCGGAGGTGTGCAGGATGCCCTTGGGCTTACCCGTGGTGCCGCTGGTATAGAGGATGAACAGCGGGTTCTCGGCGTCGAAGGCCTGCGGCTGGTGCACGTCTTCCGCACTGTCGACCACGTCGTGCCACCACACATCCCGGGAGTCGTCCCAGGCCACGTCCTGCTTCGTGCGCTGCACGACGAGAACCTTCTTCACCGACGGGGTGTTCACCACCGCGGCGTCGACGGCCGGCTTGAGCGCCGAGGGGTTCCCGCGCCGGTAGCCGCCGTCCGAGGTGATGACCACCTTGGCGTCGGCGTCATCGATGCGGCTGCGCAGGGCCTCGGCGGAGAAACCACCGAACACCACGGAGTGCGCGGCGCCGATGCGGGCGCAGGCCAGCATCGAGATCACCGCCTCCGGGATCATCGGGAGGTAGATGGCCACCCGGTCGCCGGCCTCGACACCCAGGCCGAGCAGGGCGTTCGCCGCCTTGGAGACCTCGCGCTGCAGTTGCGCGTAGGTGATCGACCGGGTGTCACCGGGTTCACCCTCGAAGTGGAGCGCCACCCGCTCGCCGTTACCGGCGTCCACGTGCCGGTCCACGCAGTTGTAGGCCACGTTCAGTGTGCCGCCGACGAACCACTTCGCGAACGGGGCGTTCGACCAGTCCAGGGTCTGGGTCCACTCCGTCGTCCAGTCCAGTGCCCGGGCCTGCTCGTCCCAGAAGGCCAGGCGGTCGGCCTGGGCCTGCTGGTACAGCTCCGGCTGGGCCAGTGCGGCGCCGGCGAACGCCGGGTCCGGCGGGAATCGCCGTTCCTCGTGGAGCAGGTTCGACAGGGTCTCGTCCGTCATCGGATCCCCTTCAAGACGTTCGCGTCATCTAAGTCACAGGTGTGCTCGTGCTCACCTGACCCTAATCGCCCCGGGCCGACAGCGACACGGCGACGGGGCAGGTCTCTCCCCGGGAGGGGAAAGGCCTGCCCCGTCGGACAGGGATCGGTTCAGCCCGCGTCCGCGACCCGGGGTTCGTGGGAACTCTGAGCGTGATCGGCGCGCGGCGGTGGTTCGCCGGCCCCGGCGAGCAGCACCTCGCGCACGTGCCGGCCCTGGCGCCGGCTGACCTGGAGCGTGCGCCCGCGAAGCCGGACCCGCATGCGGCCCCCGACCGTGCGCACCTCGTCCACATGCGGCAGCGCGACCATCGTGCTGCGGTGGATGCGCAGGAAACCGTAGGGTTCCCAGCGCTCTTCGAGGGTGGTCAGGGGCACCCGGATGAGATGACTGCCCGTCGCCGTGTGCAGGCGGGCGTAATCGCCCTGGGCCTGCACGAACAGGATCTGCGAGCGCCGGATGAACCGGGTGACCCCCGCGAGTTCCACGGCGATGGTCTCGTCGGTCGAGGCCGCGACCGTGCGTCTCACCGCCTCGGCCAGACGCTCGGCGGTCACCGGCTTGTCGACATACTCCACCGAGTCCAGCTCGAACGAGCGGGGTGGATGCTGCCGGGCCGGAACGGTGAACACCAGATGTGGATGTCGGTCGATCCGGGCGAGGGCACGGGCCAGGTGCGGCCCGTCCAGCCCGGGTGTGGACACGTCGCAGACCAGAAGGTCGACCGGATCGTCGCGAAGTATCTGTAACGCTCCCGCGCGGTTACGCGTGGTGCGCACAGCACTGATCCGCGGATCGGCCCGGAGGAACTGCGTCATCCGAGCGAGTGCCGCTCCGTCCGGGTCAACGATGAGTGCCCGTAGCGGAGCCGGGTCCGGGGGATGGGTCCATCGCGGACCGGTAGTTCTGCCCCGACCAATTGCCGTCACGTTCCCAGGCGCCGTTGCCATACGGACAAGAGTAAGGACGCACCGTGTTCCTGTGAACCTATGAATTTCCATAAGTCACACACAGGGGACTTTGAGTTTCCGGGCGCACGCTCGATCCCATGACCGCACCGACCAGCCCGGACCTCGTCGCAAGCGCCGGTGGCAGGCACAAAGTCGCAGGTCAACGCCGTAAGACGATAGGCCAGCTGCTCCGCTTCGCCGGGGTCGGCGTGCTCAGCACACTGGCCTACTCGGTGCTCTACCTGATCCTGCGAAGTTTCATGAACTCCTTCGCCGCCAACACGCTGGCCCTCCTGATCACCGCAGTTGCCAACACCGCGGCCAACCGCCGGGTCACTTTCGGGGTCAGGGGCAACGCGGGTCTGGCCGGGGATCACGCCGTCGGGCTGCTGGCGTTCGCCGTCGGGCTGGCGCTGACGAACGGCTCGCTGGCTGTCATCCACTGGGCCGGGGTGGACGCGCACTGGGTCGAGGTGGTCGTGCTGACGGTGGCCAACGCGATCTCCACGGTGCTGCGGTTCATCGCCCTGCGGATGCGGCTTCCGAAGGCTGGTTAGTCTCGGGGGCTGTGACCGTTTCCCTGGGCGAGAGCCTGGCCGCCCTGGAGAATCTGCCGGGAGTGGCTGCCGCGGTGCAGTCGGCCCGCACGGCCTGCACCGAGATCCGGTGGCACAACGCCCTGCGCCGTCGCTCGGCCGAGGCCCGGGCCGAGGCCACGGTGCGCTCGGCCCGCAGCTCCGCCGCGCTGGAGGGTGCCCGTTATCCCCTCGACCTGATCCGGGACGTCGCCCGGGGCGCCTCCTCCCTCCCGGACGACGCCTCCGGTCGCCTGGCCCTGGCTGCTGTGCGGGTCTACTCGCAGGCGGCACAGCTGGAGAAGTCCCTCTCCGCCGCCCCGGCCCAGGCGCTGGCCCGATTGCACCTGTCGGCAGCCGGCGATCTGCTGCCGGCCGAGCAGGTGGGCCGTCCGCGTCAGGGCAGCGAACTTCCCGCCGACGGCATCGGGGAGCCCGCGAGCGCGCCCGTGGGCCGGGCCCTGGGTGCCCGGCTGGACGGGATCACCGATCTGCTGGCCGCGCCCCCCTCGGCCCCGGCGCTGGTGGTGGCCGCCCTGGTGCACGCCGAGATCCTTACCGCCCGGCCCTTCGTGGCGGGCAACGGTCTGGTCGCCCGGGCCGTCGCCCACGCGGTGATGGTCGGGCGGGGGCTGGACCCGATGGGCGTGGTGGTGTGGGAGGCCGCCCACCTGGATGCCGGCCCGGCCTACCACCGCAGTCTGCAGGCGTACACGAGCGGACGGGTGGACGCGGTCGCGGACTGGCTGGTCCAGAGTGCGGACGCGGTGGTCAAGGGGGCGGGCGAGGGTCGCGTGGTCTGCGACGCGGTCACGAGGGGACGCGTGTCCGGTACCTCGGAGTAGGGGCTGGTTGGCGTCCATGCTTGGAAGCTTTGACGAAAACCTTGGCCCAGAAGGCTTACGCGACCACTCCGGATCGCACGAACGGCCGGTAGCCCCTGTTGCGGGCGGCAATTCCGGAGTACACCTGTACCCAGGATCCGAAACACCGGAATGAACGGAGGTTCTCCGGATCCACACGGACAGCACGGTTGATCGGTACCCACGCGCGACCAGTCCTCGTGAGGACCCGCCTGGACGGGCTTGCACCGCTCCGGCGAATTGCCATTGCGCGCCTGGTAGTCGGGAACCGTGCTCCCGGGTGGCGGCGCCCTGCTGCGGGGCGCCGCCACCCGGCACGGAGTTCCATCCCCCGCCCGAAGACCGAGGCAGCCTATGAAAAGTATCCCCTGAGAAAAGGTTACGACTCCGGCCGGGAAGGCGCCCGACGCACGCGGGTAGCCTCCCGGCCGGATTCCTTGCGTCGGCTGGCGTACCAGACCAGGCCCGCGGCGGCCCCGGCCGCGGCGGTGCCCAGCGCGGCCGTCCCCGTCTTCTGCGCCGGGAACCGCGGGCGCAGGCTGACGGGACGCACGAAGTCCTGCACCGGCCAGTCCCGCGTCATCGCCTCGCGCCGCAGCCCCTTGTCGGGATTGACCACGACGGGATGCCCGACCGCCTCGAGCATCGGCAGATCGGTGATCGAGTCGCTGTAGGCGTAGCAGCGCTCGAGGCGGTAGCCGCGCTCGGCCGCCAGCTCGCGGATCGCCGCGGCCTTGTTCGCACCGTAGGCGTAGTACTCGATGGCGCCGGTGTAGCGCCCCTCGTCGATGACCATCCGGGTGGCCACCACGTGGTCGACGCCCAGCAGGGCCCCGATCGGCTCGACCAGCTCGATCCCGGAGGCGGAGACGATGACGACGTCGCGGCCCGCCGCCTTGTGCTCGGCGATCAGGGCCGTGGCCTCCTCGTAGACGATCGGCGCGATCAGCTCGGCCAGCGTGGTGGCGACGATGTCGCTCACCTGCTGCACCTCCCAGCCGATGACCATGCGCGAGACCAGGTCGCGCATGTGTTCCATCTGGGTGTGATCGGCGCCACTCGCGTGGTAAATGAAATGCGCGTAGGCGCTGCGGAGCATCGCGGACCGGGTCAGCAGGCCCCCGGCGTGCAGCGGCCGGGAGAACGCCACCGTGCTGGATCTGGCGATGACCGTCTTGTCCAGATCGAAGAACGCCGCCTCGAGCCCCGGACCGACCGCGCCTTCACCCATGCCGATCAGGATAAGTGCACACCCAAATCACCCGTAGTAAAGGCAGGGCTGCTTTCGGCAAGAACTTTCAGGCGTTCGGCTCCCCGGAATTCCGGCCGGGATCAGCACAATCGCCCATGACGCACGGTGAGCAGTTAATGCCGAATCACTTTTTGGGGTAACACAAAGTGCTTGGCTGTCACTAGAACGGCCTTTTGGCTGTCTCTTTCCTGTCGAGTTGCCGCTGTCCGGTGGCGTAGGTGTTGCACTGGACGCCACAGGGGGTACAGACTGATGTTGCCGGCTTAATTGCCGTGCCCGCCCGGTCCGACTCCTCCCCCCCGAGCCGGACCGGCCAGACGGCCCCCGCTCCCCCCCAGCGGGGGCCGTCGCCTTTTGCCGGTGGATTTCTTCCCCTGCCGCCGGACGAGTTCTCCACAGCCGGCACGACCGCCCGGTTATCCACAGACCAGGTCTTCTCCCGGCCGGCACATCGCCGGATGCGGAATCTGGGCCCATGGCCCTTCTTCTTCCGCCCTTACCCGCTCCTCATCCGCACCGAACCGCCCGGGAACACCGCGGCCTGATGGTCGGCGTCATCGGTGGTTGCGGGGGCGCCGGGGCGAGCGTGCTGGCCGCGGCCCTGGCCCGGACGGCGGCCCGGACCGGACCGACCCTCCTGGTCGAGATCGATCAGCTCGGTGGCGGGGCCGACCTGCTGCTCGGCGCGGAGGACGAACCCGGCCTGCGCTGGCCCGATCTGACCTCGGCCCGGGGCCGGTTGCTGCCGGGCAGCCTGTCGGGCTCGTTGCCGCTGATCGACGGCGTGCACGTGCTGGCCGCAGCCCGTTCCGGGCCGGCCACCGGTCCGTCCGCCGCGGCCGTGTCCGCGGTGCTCGACTCGGCCGGGGCCGAGTATCCCGTGGTGGTACTCGATCTACCCCGGCATCTGGACGAGGCCGCCAGGGCCGCTGTGCGGGTCGTGGACGCCGGTGTGGTGGTCGTGCCCGCCGAGGTCCGCGCGACGGCCGCAGCGCGGCGCGTGGTGGCCTCCCTGCGGCCACGGGTGGCCGATCTCCGTGTCGTGGTGAGGGGGCCCGCACCGTCCGGCCTCGACCCGACCGGCATCTGCACCGCACTCGGCCTGCCGCCGGCCGGGCTGCTGCCGCCCGAGCCGAGGCTGAAGGCGGCTCTCGATCGGGGCGAACCTCCCGGGCTGCGCCGCCGGGGGCCGCTGGCCCGGTTCTGCCGGGACCTGCTTGAGGAGCTGGCGTGAAGACGTCCGAGGCGGCGCTCTCGGCGGTCGTCACCCGGTTGCGGGGTGGGCTGGCCGGCCACGACCGGCCGGGGCGGCACGAACTCGCGGCGATGGTCGCGGCCACGTCGGCCGGGCTGGGGCAGGTGCTCGGGCAGGACGACGTGCTGGCGGCGACCGAGCGGATCAGCGCGGAGCTGTGGGGGCTCGGCCCGCTCCAGCCGTTCCTGCGCCTGCCGGGCGTCACCGATGTGCTGGTGAACGGCCCGGGCGAGGTCTGGATCGACCGGGGCGAGGGCCTGACCCGGGTGCCCTGCCCGGCCGCGCTGTCGCAGGAGAGCGCGGTGCGGGCCCTCGCCACCCGGCTGGCCTCGGCCGGGGGCCGTCGGCTCGATGACGCCGCGCCCTACGCCGATGCCCGGCTGGAGGGCGGAATCCGGCTCCACGCGGTGATCCCGCCGGTCGCCCCGACGGGCACGCTGATCTCGCTGCGGTTGCTCCGGCCAGAACCCCTGCGCCTGGAGACGCTGGTCGAGACCGGTTCGCTGCCCGCCGGCTGGGCACCGGTGCTGCGGGCGATGATCGCGGCGCGGGCCGCGTTCCTGGTCAGCGGGGGCACCGGCGCCGGGAAGACGACGCTGCTGGCCTCCCTGCTGTCGCTGGTACCGGCCGCCGAGCGGATCGTGCTGGTCGAAGACGTCGGCGAACTCCGGCCCGCCCACCCCCACCTCGTTCGCCTGGAGGCCCGGCACGCCAATGTCGAGGGAGCGGGCGAGGTCTCGCTGGAGATTCTGGTGCGCCAGGCGCTGCGTATGCGACCCGACCGGGTGGTGGTGGGCGAGTGCCGGGGCGCCGAGGTCCGCGACCTGCTGGCCGCCCTCAACACCGGGCACGCGGGCGGGTGCGGCACGGTGCACGCGAACGCCCCCGCCGATGTGCCCGCCCGGCTCGAGGCCCTGGGTGCGCTCGCCGGGCTCTCGGCCGATGCGGTGCGGGCCCAGGCCGCTGCCGCCCTCGACGCCGTGGTGCACGTGGAACGGCGCGGGAACCGGCGCCAGGTCACGCAGATCGCGGTGGCCCGGCGGGGTGAGCGGGGCGAGTTGAGCATGCTGCCGGCGTTGACGGCCGATCCGCGGGATCCCTTCGCCGAAGGGTCACGCGGGCCGGGGTGGCCGGCGCTGGCTGAGCGACTGGATGGTGGACGCGGATGAGCCGGTTGAGTTCTCGGCTGTCCCCGGGAGGTTTTCGGGAGTTTGCGGGGTCGTCGATCGGTCGCAACGATGCGGCCCGGTTGTGCGGGCGGGTGTCGGCCCTGTCCCGGGCCGGGGTGCCGCCGGGGCGGACCTGGGAGGTGCTGGCCGCCGGACGGGGGCCGGACGCCCGGGTGGCCGCGACCGTGGCCGGGATGCTGGCCGTCGGTGGGACCACCGCGGAAGGGCTGCGGCTGGCGGCCGGCGGGTGTGAGGGGCCGGGGGTCGAGGCGCTGGAGTGGCTGGCTGCCACCGCCGAGGTGGTGCGACGGTCGGGTGCCCCGGCGGCGGCGATCTTCGACGGGATCGGCGACGGGCTGCTGGCCCAGATCGCGGAGTCGGACGAACGGGAAGTGGCTCTGGCCGGGCCTCGCACCACCGCGCGCGTGCTGGCGGCCCTGCCGGTGATCGGCCTGCTGCTGGGCGCGGTGCTCGGGGTGAACACCCTGGGCGTGCTGTTCGGTACCGGGGCCGGTCTGGCCTGTCTGCTGGGCGGCGCCGGGTTCTGGTGGGTGGGCCGGCGGTGGACGGCCCGTCTCGTCCGCTCGGCCTCGCGGGAACGGTCGTGAGCGTCCGGCTGGACCGGGCCCTGCGGCCGCACCGGCGGTCGGCGCAGAGCCCGGCGGGCCCGGTCACCGCGGTGATGCCCGGCCCGCTGGTGCTCGACCTGATCGCGGCGCTGGTGGAGAGCGGCGCGCCCCCGGCCGCGGCGTTACGGGGAGCGGGCGCCGTACTCGCCGAGCTCGGTGATCCCCGGGGTGAGAAGCTGCTGCGGCTCAGCGATCTGGTCACCGGTCCGATACCGGAGCCGGAGCCGGGCTCCCCCGAGCCCGACGGTGTGACGGCCGCCCTGACCGAGGCCCTCACCCTGGCGGCCCGTTCGGGACTGCCGCCCTCGGCCCTGATCCGCCGGGCGGCGACCGAGGAACGGCGGCGTCAGGCAACGGCCAGGGCAGCCGCGATCCACCGGCTGGAGGTACTGCTCGTGATCCCGGGAGCGGTCTGCCTCCTGCCGGCCTTCGTGCTGCTCGGGATCGCCCCTCTGGTGATCCGGCTGGTGGCGGGATGACCTTCTCTTCGTCCACAGCCTGCACGATCCGTATTCCATCCACAGGCAGGCCTTTTCCCACAGGTGGGGGCACCTTCGCCAGGCAGTCTGAGATTGGCCGCGATCGGGGCGGCCGACCCGGCCGGGGGCACCGGCCACGGGGAGAGGACAGCCATGCAGCTGAGCACGATTTCGTCGGCTCACCGCTTTCAGGAATGGTTTTCGGCCGGGTTGCTCCGCTGCCGGGAGTCCGTCGGATCCACCCGGCCGACTCGCGAGAGGGGCGCCAGCACCGCGGAGTACGCCATGACGATGCTCGCCGCCTGCGCCTTCGCGGGCGTTCTGCTGGCCATCATCCGCAGCAGCGCGGTGAAGGGCCTGGTGCTCGCGATCATCCAGAAGGCGCTGAGTATCTGATGAATCAACTGGACGGCCGGGGTGATGAGCACATCACCCCGGCCCGCCCGGCCGCGGGCACCGCCCGGCCGGACCGTGGCAGCGTCACCGCCGAGTTCGCTCTTCTCCTGCCGGTTCTCGTGGTTCTCCTGACGGCCGTCCTCAGTGCCGCCACGGCCGGCGTGAGACAGCTGCAGTGCATCGACGCCGCTCGGGCCGGGGCGCGGGCGGCGGCCCGTCACGACGACGCCCGGCCGGCCGCGACCGCCGTCGGCCCGGAGGGAGCACAGGTGGACGTGTCGAACGGAACCGACTCGGTCACAGTGCGGGTGTCGGACGAGGTGTCACTGCCCCTGCCCTGGCATCCGCACCTCACGGTGGGAGCGGAGAACACCGCCCAGGTGGAACCGGAGGCCGGCCCGTGACCATCAGAAGCAGCACGACCATCAGCGGTGACCGAGGTTCCGGGTCCGCCCCGGGGGCAGCGAGCCGCCGGAATCATGGCCTCTCACCTCACCGAACCCCGGAGGCATCGCCCCGCCGGCGACAGGGCTCCGTATCGCGCCCGGCGCATGAAGTGGTGCCTCGTCCCGGCCCGGACACCTCGTTTCACCTCAACCCCGGCGCTGTGACTTCTCGGGACCCCGTTGTCCCACCCCACCAGAACCTCGGCCCCGTTTCTCGTCCGGATCCTGCTGCAGCGGGTCGTCCCGGTCCCGAAATCTCACCTCCCTCCAGCACCGGCACGGCGCCTCATCGCAGACCCGAGGCCGCGTCCCACCCGAGCCCCCGGCCCGCGCCCGGCTCAGGCCCCGGCGCTGCGCCCCACCCGAACCCCCGACCCGCGCCCGGTTCGAGCCCCAGCTCCCCGTCCTGTCCGGGCCTTGAGGCCGTTCTCCGGCCGGAGCCGGGCGCCGGGGGGCGCCGGGGCGGTTGCGCACCGTCCAGGAGCTCTCCGCCCGTCCGCGTCTTCGATGACCGGGGGTCGGGGACGGTGCTGCATCTGGCGTTGATCGCCACCGCGGCGCTGCTGATGACGGTCGTGCTCACCCTCGGCTCGGCGGTGTCGGCGCGTCATCGGGCCGCGGCGGCCGCCGACCTGGCGGCGCTGGCCGCCGTGGACTCTCCCTCGGGCTGTTCGGCGGCGGCCCGCATCGCGACGGCGAACGGTGCCCGGCTGGCTCGATGCGTCCCCGGAAGAGATGGGACGGTCGTCGTGAGCGTCGCGGTCGAGGCACCGGGACTGCACCGAAATGTTTACTGCACCGCACGGGCGGGGCCTGGACCTGCACCGATGGACTCCCGAACGGGTTGAGCGAGCGCAAGGATCAGGGGTGGAACGGGTACCTGGCCCAGGGGCGGGGGAACTTGTCCGCCAAATTGGTGACACCCAGTGGGCGGTGTGGACCATTGGAGTGACCGTCAGATGATTGAATGCCGGAGGCGCGCCCCCATGGCGAGGGCTGAACAACAGATTCGTACACCGCGATACGGGCACAGAATTTCCCGGGGAGGCGATGTGGAGCTCACCGTGGCGACACGGCGCGAAGGTGTCCAGACGGTCATCAGCGTGGCTGGCGAGATTGACGTGTACACGGCTCCCACCCTGAGGGAACGGCTCAACGAGCTGGTCACGGACGGCGAGTACCACCTGGTGGTGGACATGGGTGGGGTCGACTTCCTCGACTCCACCGGGCTCGGGGTCCTGGTCGGAGGGCTGAAACGAGCCCGCTCGCACGACGGCTCGCTGCGACTGGTCTGCGACCAGGAAAAGATTCTCAAGGTCTTCCGGATCACCGGGCTGACCAAGGTTTTCCCGATCCACGCCTCACTCGAGGAGGCACTGGCCGAACCGGCCGGCGATCCCGGGCCGGTCACGATCTCGCTCGACAGCACCACCGAGAAGTCGCTCGACGGCCCGCCGGACGGGGAGTCCTCCAGAGGCACGCCATAACCGGGTCCGGGTCGGGAACGCCTGTGGCCGGTGTCGAGCTGCGGTTCCCGCCGGCCGCCGAATATGTCCGCACGGCACGGCTGGTCGCCGTCGCGGTGGCTCGCCGTGCCGGACTCACGCACGACCTGGAAGAGCTGCGCCTGGCCGTGGGCGAGGCCTGCGCCCGGGCCGTGCGGCGCTGCGACGCGGCCGACTGCGACGAGCCGGTGACGATGTTCGTGGACGACACCGGTCCCCGCCTCGTGGTCGAGGTGACCGACGCGGCGAAGATCGCCCCGGCACCCGAGGCCGAGCCCGAGCAGGTGTCGCTCTCCCTGATCGAGGGTCTGGCCGATTACGTCGAGGTTCGCACCCATCAGGGCATTTCCGGCGCCCAGGTGCACCTGGAGTGGTGGCCGGCAGCACCTTTCGATCCCGACCGGTAACCCGACCACGCGACGTCGGCCAGCGATCCACGTCCACTGTTACCCGCTTTGAACCCGGCAGTTCGGCGATATTAAAACGGGCAAATCCACCCAAAGTGAAAAGAGCCACGCGTCAGACGTTTGGTGGCGCGCATCACAGTACATAGACTCCGCGGAGTGGGAACTTCCGCCGGAGGTCAGGCGTCCCACGCAAGCCACCGCCCCGTTCCACCCTGTCGCCTGCACTGGAGACCTCCCACCCGCGACGGGTGAAGGGGGTCGTCTGCGCACGTCGAGGAGGACGGATGCAAGGCTCTCTGGCTGCCACCACTACGGCAGATGTGAATCTCGAGGGACGAAATCTGACGTTGGTGGTCGTGGTCTTCGTGATCTCGATCATCGCGCTCGGAGTGGCGGCGGCGTTCCGCCGGCTCGTCCTGGCGGCCCCTGACGGCACAAGAAGCATGGTCGAGATCGGCACTGCCGTGCAGGAGGGCGCCGCCGCCTACCTGCGCCGGCAGTTCCGCACCCTGGCCGCCTTCGTCGTCCTCGTCCTGATCGTCCTCTTCCTTCTCCCCGGGGATACGGAGGTACGGATCGGCCGGGGAATCTTCTTCATCATCGGTGCGCTCTTCTCCGCCGCCATCGGTTACCTGGGCATGTCCCTGGCGGTCCGGGCGAACGTCCGCGTCGCCGAGGCCGCGCGCAACGGTGACCGCGACGGAGGCATGCAACTGGCCTTCCGCACCGGTGGATTCGTCGGCATGTGCACCGTCGGCCTGGGCCTGCTCGGGGCCTCGTCCGTGGTGCTGCTCTACGGCGGCGACGCCCCCTCCGTCCTGGAGGGCTTCGGCTTCGGCGCCGCCCTCCTGGCGATGTTCATGCGCGTCGGTGGTGGCATCTTCACCAAGGCCGCGGACGTCGGCGCCGACCTGGTCGGCAAGGTCGAGCAGAACATCCCGGAGGACGACCCGCGCAACGCCGCGACCATCGCGGACAACGTGGGCGACAACGTCGGTGACTGCGCCGGTATGGCCGCCGACCTGTTCGAGTCCTACGCCGTCACGCTGGTCGCGGCACTGATCCTCGGCAAGGCCGCCTTCGGCGTCGAGGGCCTGGTCTTCCCGCTGATCGTGCCCGCCCTGGGCGCGCTCACCGCGGTGCTGGGTGTCGTCATCACCCGCACCCGGCCCGGTGAGAGCGGTCTGACCGCCATCAACCGGGGCTTCGGCATCTCGGCCGTGGTCTCGGCCGTGCTCTGCGGGATCGCCTCCTTCGCCTACCTGCCCTCGTCCTTCGGCGAGTTCACCGGCGGCGACACTGTCGTGCAGGGTCTGGAGGGCAACCCCCGCCTGATCGCCTTCGCGGCGGTGATGGTCGGGATCGTCCTGGCCGGCGTGATCCTCTGGCTCACCGGGTACTACACGGGTACCGACAAGCGCCCCACCAAGGACGTCGCGGCCACCACCACGACCGGTGCGGCGACCGTGGTGCTCTCGGGCATCGGACTCGGCCTGGAATCCGCGGTCTACACCACCGCGGTCATCGCGGGCGCCGTGTTCCTGGCCTTCAGCCTGGGCGGCGTCTCGGTCTGGCTGTCGCTGTTCCTGATCGCGCTGGCCGGTTGCGGCCTGCTGACCACGGTCGGCGTCATCGTCGCGATGGACACCTTCGGCCCGGTCAGCGACAACGCCCAGGGCATCGCCGAGATGTCCGGCGACGTGGACGGTGAGGGCGCGCAGATCCTCACCGAGCTCGACGCCGTCGGAAACACCACCAAGGCCATCACCAAGGGCATCGCGATCGCTACGGCCGTGCTCGCGGCGACCGCCCTGTTCGGTTCCTACACCGATGCCTGGCAGACGGCGCTCGCCGAGAGCGGCGTGGCCCTGGACGAACTCGGTCGCAGCTTCAGTCTCGAGATCGTCCAGCCCAACACCCTGGTCGGCCTGATGCTGGGTGCGGCGGTGGTCTTCCTCTTCTCCGGTCTGGCCATCAACGCCGTCACCCGGGCCGCCGGGGCCATCGTGGTCGAGGTGCGGCGCCAGTTCCGGGAGCACCCCGGGATCATGGACTACAGCGAGAAGCCGGACTACGGGCGCGTGGTGGACATCTGCACCCGCGACTCGCTGCGCGAGCTGGCCACGCCCGGTCTGCTCGCGGCCCTCGCCCCGGTCGCCGTGGGCTTCGGTCTGGGCATCGGCCCGCTCGCCGGGTACCTGGCCGGGGCCATCGGGGCCGGTGCCCTGATGGCGGTGTTCCTGGCCAACGCCGGTGGCGCCTGGGACAACGCGAAGAAGATCATCGAAGACGGCAACCACGGTGGCAAGGGCTCTCCGGCCCACGCGGCCGCGGTGATCGGTGACACGGTCGGTGACCCGTTCAAGGACACCGCGGGACCGTCCATCAACCCGCTGATCAAGGTGATGAACCTGGTCGCGGTGCTGATCGCACCGGCCGTCGTGCAGCTCAGCGTGGGCCAGGACGCCTCCGCCGGACTGCGCTACACGATCGCCGGGGTGGCCGTGGTGATCATCGTGATCGCCCTGGTCATCACCAAGGGCCGGACGGTCGACTACGGGGACGATACGTCGACCGGCGCGGGTGCGCCGGTGACGGCCGGCCATCCGGCCACGTCGGTGACCAGCCCGGTGGAACGTCGTCCGGTCGCCCAGACGGTGGACGTCGACGAGACCGCGCCCTCCGCGTCCACGGGCCGCACCACGCAGTAAGCATTTCCTGACCGACACCGGCCACGCGGGCGATCAGCCCGCGGGGCCGGTGTCGTGTCCGCCCTGATCCGCCGTGATCCGCTCTGAGGTAGAAACTCAGGCATGACAGCTGACGTCACTGACCCCCGCACGGGCGAACTGGTCGGGCGGCTGCGCACCGACCTGGCCGGGTTCACCGTGGACGCGGTCAACGATCTCCTCGGCCCCGTGGCGCAGGCCGCTCTGGGGCGCGAGCAGACGTTGCCGGCACGCATCGTGGTCTCCCAGCACCCGGACGAACCCCTCGCCGCCCTGGTCGCCGTATTCCTGCTCGGTCTCGAGGTACCGGCGGCCCGCCTGGCCCCGGCCGTACCCACCATCGGCCTGGCCGGCCTGGCCGAGCTCGGGCTGATCGCCACGGCCGGTAACGACCCGGGTGACCCGGTCCGGGCCCTGCTCGACCTGCGCCCCTACTCGACCGTGGACGCACTCGGACCGGCCGACTGGTGGCTGATCTCGGACTTCTCCGAAGTCGCCACCGGACATCCCCTGAACGAGGACCACGTGCTCGGCGTAGGTGGCGCCTCCCTCACCCTGGCCCGCTGCACGATCCGCCGGCCGACCGGACGGGTTCTCGACCTCGGGACCGGCTGCGGCATCCAGGCCCTGCACGCCGCCCGGCACGCCCAGCACGTGATCGGCACCGACATCTCCGCCCGGGCTCTGCACCTGGCCCGGATCAACTGGGCGCTCAACTCCGGCACCGTGCCCGGCGCGGTGCTCGAGGGACGGCCCGGCAGCCTGCTCGAGCCGGTGGCCGGTGAGCTGTTCGACCTCGTCGTCAGCAACCCGCCGTTCGTCATCACCCCGCGCTCGGTCCCGGCCGCCACGTTCGAGTACCGCGACGGCGGGATGGTGGGGGACGATCTGGTGCGGCACCTGATCGAGTCGGTCGGCACCGTGCTCGCCCCGGGCGGCGTCGCGCAGTTCCTCGGTAACTGGGAGGGGCGCCGCGACGAGGGCTGGACCGACCGGGTGTCGTCCTGGCTGGAGACGTCCGGGCTGGACGGCTGGGTGGTGCAGCGTGAGTGGCAGGACCCCGCCGAGTACGCCGAGACCTGGATCCGCGATTCCGGGCAGCACCTCGGGAAGGATGCCGACGATCTGTACGCCGCGTGGCTGTCCGACTTCGCGTCCCGGGGTGTGGACGGGGTCGGGTTCGGCCTGATCACGCTGCGGCGTCCGGAGTCCGGGGAGCCGCGGCTGCGCGTGGTGGAGGAACGCCGCAGCGGACCGGGTCTGCCCTGGGGCGACGAGGTGATCTCCACACTGGAGCGTCAGGACTGGCTGGCCGCGCACGACGACGATGCCCTGCTCGCGGCCATGCTGAAGGTGGCCCCGGACGTCACCGAAGAACGTCATCATCTGCCCGGGGCCGAAGACCCGAGCGTGATCCTTCTGAGGCAGGGCGGCGGGGCCGGCCGCGTGGTGCAGGCCGGCACCGCTCTGGCGGGCTTCGTCGGAGCATGCTCCGGCGACATCCCGGTGGGCCGCCTGATCGCCGCCCTGGCATCTCTGCTGGAGGTCGACGGTCAGGCGTTGAGTACCGAGCTGCTCAGCGATGCCCGCAATCTCGTGCGGGACGGTCTGCTGGAACCGACCGTCTGAGCTGGCCCTGGGGCCGGGTTTCTAGGCCCGGCTCCAGGTCGCCAGAGCGTGCTCGACCACCGAGATCAGGGTCTGCTTGGCAGACTCCCGCTCCCGTGCGTCACAAACCAGGACGGGAACGTCCTGGCTGAGCTGTAGCGCCTCGCGGACGTCCTCCGGACGGTGCCGGAGCAGACCGTCGAAGGCGTTGATCGCGACCACGAAGGGAAGGTTGCGGGCCTCGAAGAAATCGATCGGCCCGAAGCAGTCCTCGAGTCGACGGGTGTCTACGAGGACCACCGCCCCGATCGCACCACGGACCAGGTCGTCCCACATGAACCAGAACCGGTTCTGCCCCGGGGAGCCGAACAGGTAGAGCACAAGCTCCTGGTCAATGCTGATACGACCGAAGTCCATGGCGACCGTGGTGGTGGTCTTGTTCGGCGTGGCCGTCAGATCATCGACGCCGACACTCGCCGAGGTCATGACGGCCTCGGTCCGTAGCGGCATGATCTCGGACACCGCACCCACGAACGTGGTCTTGCCCGCACCGAATCCACCCGAGATGACGATCTTCGTCGATCGGGTGGCCCTGGTCTCAGAGCCGCTGAAGGCCACTGAGCACCCTCCTCAAGAAAGCTGGATCACGTTCGTCACCAGAAGCGTTCGCCGTGGACAGCACCTCGACCAGACCCAGTTCGACCATGTCCGCGATGATCACGCGGGCCACGCCGAGCGGGGTGTGGAGTCGGGCAGCGATCTCGGCGACGGAGATCGTTCCCTCACACAACTCGATCACCGTGCTGTGTTCCGGCGAGAGCAAGTCGTTCATTCCGGGGTCCTGACCGGTGACCGTGGTCACCACCAGGGCCTCGAGATCGAGGTCGTGCACCGGGCGGGTCCGCCCACCGGTTCTGGCGTATGGACGCACCATCGACGGTGGCGGGTCCCCGCCCTCATGAGCTGAATAATCGGTCATCTCGGCAATCTGCTCACATCTGTGGCAGCGAGCCGCCGTGGCCGTTGTGACGGATCTCCGGCGACAGGTGCTGGCCGACGCGGTCGACCAGAAGCGTCATCTCGTATCCGACCAGTCCGATGTCGGAGGTCGGAGCCGCCAGAACTGCCAACCATGAGCCGTCCGAGATGGCCATGAGAAGCAGGAATCCACCCTGCATCTCGACAACCGTCTGAACAACCGCACCCGCGGCGAAGCACATGGCCGCGCCGTTCGTGAGGCTGCCCAGGCCGGAGGCCACTGCGGACAACTGGTCGGCTCGGTCACGTGGGAGCCCTGCGGAACTCGCCACCAGAAGACCGTCGGCCGAGACCACGGCAGCGTGAGCCACTCCTGGTACCCGCTGTGCGAACCCGTCGACCAGCCAGGTGACGTCGGTGCCGGTGCCCGTGCTCACTGGTCCCCTCCCTGCTCTGCGGAGGAGCCATTATCGGCACCGCCGTCGCTGTTGGTGGTGAAAAGGCTTGCACCGACCGGATTGAAGGCCGATGCCGGGTCTGATTTCGCCCGTGCCTTACGTGCATTGGCAAGACCACGCTGGTAGCTGCCCAGCCGGCCACGGACGACAGTTGCGTCTGCGGGCTGGCTTCGCGCCACCGGACGAGAACGCGCCGGTGTGGTTTCGGTGACTGACCCTGCCGTCGAAGGCAGGAGGTTGGCACCGGGTCGACGGGTCGGGAGACCCGCCTCGGAGCGGCCGTCCGTCTCGGGGGCCGATGCTGCACGAGCGTTCGTGGCCAGCCATCGCTGGTCCCCGAGCGTCGCCCAGCGGCTGGACTGCTTGTTGCGCTCCCGTTCGTGGTCGCGCAGATCGATGATCCGCTGGTCGCCGTTCTCGACGGAGATCGAGGGGGCGGCCTGCGCCGGCTCCGAACTGAACCAGACCGAAATCTGGTCGAAGATCGGGGTCGGGTCATCGAAGTCGGTTCCAGGGCCGTCCCCGATCAGCGGCGCCGGGGTCTCGGCCGGACGGTAGGCCGCCGCGGCCGAGGCGCGTGCCGCCAATTCGCTGGGCAGGTTGTCGTCCTGCCAGCCCTGGGAGATCTCACCGGTCGGCAGCCCCTGGTTGGGGGCGGCGCGGAAGGATCCGGTCGGAGCCGACAGCGGGTCGGTGACGCTCTGCGCACCGGTCGCCGGGCCGCTCTCGATCGGACGCCGCGCCAGACCGGGCAGACCGGAGATTCCGGCCGCCGGCGTGCTGTCGCCCGTGCCGAACGGGGCCGGACGGGGCGGCGCCTGACGGTTCTCGGTGCCCGGACCCTGCTGCTGGCCCAGCGGCTGCCCCGGCCGGGGCGCGAAGCCCAGGTCGCGGCGGCCGAAGCCCTGCTCGGTCGTAGCCGGGGTCGCGCCGTTGTTCCGGCCGAGGTTGTTCTGGCCGAAACCCTGGTTGCCCTGGTTGTTCGAGCTGCTCGGGTTGTTCGGGCTCAGGAGCCCCTGGGCGCCGAACCCGCTGGGGGGCTGCGGCGTGCGCTCACCCGGGGTGCGGGTAGGCAGGCTGGGGATCCCGCCCGGCGTGGTCTCCGGCGGAGGAGGAGTGAAGTGGCCACCTCGACCGGGCTGGAGCGGCGGGCGGCTGTAACCGCTCTGCTCCTGCTGGTCGAACCCGAAGGCGGGCTGCTGCTCCGGCTGGCCGAAGCTGAAGGCCGGCTGCTCGGGCTGACCCAGCTGGCCCGGCTGAGCCGGTTGACCGAAACCGGACTGCGGCTTGACCTGTCCACGGTTGGCCACACCGTTTTCGCCGGACTCCCCGGCGGCGGCCGGGACATTCGGGGTGAACAGACCCGTCGAGCCGGTCTCCGGGATGGCATTCGCCTCGGGCGGCAGGCCCGCGTTCTGGCCTCCCGGTACCCGGCGGCGACGCGGCAGCTCGGAGTCGTCCGTGTCGGCGACCGAGCGGACACCGGCGGCAGCCTGGGCTGCGACCCCGGCGGCGGCAGCGGCGGCCGAGAGCGCACTCTGGTCACGCTGCTGCTGCTCGCGCTGCTGGTCTCGCTGCGGCAGCTGGTCGGTCATACCGATCGCGCCGAACGTGTCGTAGTTGCCCTGACCCTGGTTGCCCGGGCTCTGCGGGAGCTGCGGACGGGGCATCCCGGCGGCCGGGGTGAGCGGCCGCATCGTCGGGTGGGCACCGGTCGGGTTCTCGCCGGTACCACCCGGCGCGCCGATGACCAGCGATGACGGGACCCGCACCAGGGCAATCGTGCCGGAGGCGTCGGGCCGGGCCTGCAACTGCACCCCGAAGGTGCCGCGACGGGCCAGGCGGGCGACCACGAAGAGACCCATGCGGGACGGGACCTGCGTATCGATCGACTCGGGCTGGGTGAGGCGGGAGTTCAGGCGGTCGAGCTCACCGGGGCTGATACCGACACCGGCATCCAGAACCTCGATCTGCAGACCCCCGTCGGCGGTGAAGGCCGCGGAGAGCACGATCGCGCTGGACGGCGGTGAGTACATCGCTGCGTTGTCGAGCAGCTCGGCCAGGAGGTGGACGAGTTCGCCCGCGACCGTACCGGCGATGGAGGCGCCGCTGACGGGCTGCAGGCGGACCCGCTCGTACTGCTCCATCTCGGAGGTGGCGGCGCGGAAGAGCTCAGCGATCTTGACCGGTGCGGTGGCACGGGTACGCACGGCCGAGCCGGCGAGCACCAGCAGGTTGTCGTTGTAGCGGCGCATCCGGGCGGCCAGGTGGTCCAGCCGGAACAGGTTGCGCAGCTGGTCCGGGTCCTGCTCCTGGCTCTCCAGGCTGTCGATGATGGCGAGCTGCTTCTCCACCATCGACTGGCTACGACGCGACATGCTGACGAATGCCTCGTCCAGGGCGCGCCGCAGGCGAACCTGCGCGGTGGCCAGCCGGACCGCTTCGGCACCCAGGTCGTCGACCGCGTGGGCGACCTCGAGGGTTTCCGGACCCGGGTTGAAGTTGGCCGGCAGCACCGGCGGGAGCGAGATGTCGGCGCCGACACCGTCCTGCTCGATCCGGGCCACCGCGGCCGGCAGCTGCACGCTGGCGACCTCGACGGCACCGGCGCGCAGGCGGCGGAGCGGAGCGGTGACGGTACGGGCGATCGTGGTCAGCAGCGTGCTGACGACCACGATGGTGAGAAGCACGGCTCCGGCGACCAGGGCGACCCGGAAGAGGGCACCGGTCTCGGAGTCCTGTGCGGACTTCAGCGTGGTGCGGGCGCTCTCCGTGGCGACCGACTCGATCTCGGCCAGACGGTTCGAGGCGAGCTCGGCGAACTTGGAGGAGTCACCGAAGTTGGCGTCCCGCTTGCCGATGTTGCCCTCGAGGGCAACGCGCCAGCTGGTCATCGCCGCCGTGCGGTTGCCCAGCGCCAGGAGCTGCTTGTTCTGGTCGGCGTCAGCCACTCGCTGGGCCTGGGTGAGGCCGAGCTGCTGCTGCGCGATCAGGCCTTCGAGCTCACGGATGCGGTCGGTGTTGACCAGGGCCTGCCCGGTGAACACGTTCGAGAAGACGACGATCTCCTCGGCCGACGCGAAGCCGGTCTGGGAGACGTTGGCGAACAACGTTCCCGAGGCAATGGTGGAGCGGCTGCTGGCCGTGACCGCGATGTCCGTGGCCAGGCCCTGCGGCAGCTGCCGGACCAGGGCGAACATGGTCTCCGTGCGAGTGGAGACCTGGTTGACACCGGAGTTGCTGTTCAGCGTGCCTTCGGTGATCAGCAGGTCGACCGTCTCGCGGACGGCCGGGAGGTTGTCGAGCTGCGCCAGCAGGTTCTTGGCGCTGGTGGGGAGCGACGAGCCGGCGGTGTCGCGGTCGGCCAGATCTTCCAGCTTGGGCCGGATCGCATCGATCTCCCGGTCCGTCTCGGCGCGCGCCTTCGTCAGCGTCGTCTTGTCGGTCTTCGCACCGGGCATACCGAGCTCGTTGAACAGCACTCGGCTCAGGCGCAGCGAAGGCTCCATCAGCTCGGCGTCGAGCCGCGCCGTGTGCGCATCCCGGTAGGTGCTGGCCAGCGATGCGACCAGCACGCCACCACCGATGAGCAGCACGACGAGCGGAATGGTGACCAGAAGCGTCAGCTTGCGGCGGATGGACCATCCGGCAATAGACGAGCGACGGGGCGCGTCCGGGACGCTTTCGACGTCGACCCCCGGTTCGACCGAACCGTGTCGCGGCACGCGATCCTCCCTGCGGCCACTTTCAAGTGGCATCCGGTAATCTGGCCGTCCGCTCAGTGATCTTTCCGTGTCTTCGTCGACACGGCTAATCCCAGGCATTTCGACCCACCTCGTTGTCCAGCGTGTGCTGATCGTGGCAGAAGGTCTCGCCCAGAGGCTACGTCCCGATACCGGCCTTCGACGAACCCGGTCTCAACCCGCACTGCCGCCATGAGGGCCTTATTCTTCGCACTCGTGCTCAAATCACCCTAGCGCCTCGAAGCAACCGGGCAGGAATCGCGGCTCATGCCCATGAGCCCCGGCCTGGGCAAGCTCCCATAAGTGGCTTCGGTTGTGACGCTGATCACACCCGGATGGGCTTGGCCGGTTTGGGCCGGGGGTGGCCACTCGTCACTTTGCGTGTCACTCTCGCAACGGCGATGTGATCACCGCCGGGGACCGTGGACACCCACGAGGGTCGCCGTCGGGTTACGGTGCTTCACCGATGCGGGTTGTGTAGCGTCCCGCCGCAGCCGCATCTGAAGGATCTGCCCCGGCCCGGCTGCCGGAATTACGGACGCCGGGAGCGGGCGTCGTCGTGAGCATCAGGAAAATGCGTCAGGAAAGGTGAGCTTGTGGCCGCCAGCAAGACCGCGACCGGCAGGCGGCTCGTGATCGTTGAGTCGCCCACGAAGGCCCGGAAGATCGCCGAGTACCTCGGCCCGGAGTTCGACGTCGAGGCGAGTGTCGGCCACATCCGCGACCTGCCCCAGCCCAGTGAGCTGCCGCCGGAGATGAAGAAGGGCCCCTTCGGCAAGTTCGCCGTCGACGTGGACAACGGCTTCGAGGCCTACTACGTGGTCGACGCGGACAAGAAGAAGAAGGTCAACGAGCTCAAACGGGCCCTGAAAGACGCGGACGAGCTCTATCTCGCCACCGATGAGGACCGGGAGGGCGAGGCGATCGCCTGGCACCTCCTCCAGGTTCTGCAGCCGAAGATCCCGGTACACCGGATGGTTTTCCACGAGATCACCCGCGAGGCGATCCGCCGCGCCCTGGAGCAGACCCGAGACCTCGACGAGCGCCTCGTCGACGCCCAGGAGACACGGAGGATCCTGGACCGGCTGTACGGCTACGAGGTCTCCCCGGTGCTGTGGCGCAAGGTGCGGGCGGGCCTGTCCGCCGGACGGGTGCAGTCCGTCGCCACCCGTCTGGTCGTAGAGCGCGAGCGCGAGCGGATGGCCTTCCGCACCGCTTCTTACTGGGACATCACCGGTGACTTCGCGGCCTCCGAGGGCCACGCCCAGGCCGGACGCTGGTTCGGCGCCCGTCTGGTCAGCCTGGACGACCGCCGGGTCGCCACCGGCCGGGACTTCAGCGACACCGGCCAGCTCACCTCGTCCGATGTCGTGCACCTGGACGAAGAGGCCGCGAACATCCTGGTGCGGGCGCTCGACGGCGCCTCCACCGACGTCCGCAGCGTGGAGGAGAAGCCCTACCGCCGTCGGCCGGCAGCCCCCTTCACCACCTCGACCCTGCAGCAGGAGGCCGGGCGCAAGCTGCGGTTCTCGGCGCGACAGGCGATGCGGGTGGCGCAGTCGCTGTACGAGAACGGCTACATCACCTACATGCGTACCGACTCGGTGACGCTGTCGGACCAGGCCGTCAACGCCGCCCGCCAGCAGGCCACGGACCTGTACGGCCCGGAGTACATCCCGGCGAAACCGCGGGTCTACACCAGCAAATCGAAGAACGCCCAGGAGGCGCACGAGGCGATCCGCCCCGCCGGTGACCACTTCCGCACCCCGGCTCAGGTCTCGAACGAGCTGCGCGGCGACGAGTTCCGGCTCTACGAGCTGATCTGGAAGCGCACTGTGGCCTCGCAGATGGAAGACGCGCGGGGTTCGACGGCGACAATCCGTCTGGGAGCACGCACCGGCGACGGACGCGACGCGGTCTTCGGTGCCTCCGGCACCGTGATCACCTTCCGGGGCTTCCTGGCGGCCTACGAGGAGGGGCGTGACGAGGAGCGTCACGGTGGCGACGACGACGAACGGCGCCTGCCGGAACTCGCGGTCGGCGACCAGCTCGACGCCCGCGACCTGACGGCCGACGGTCACACCACCTCGCCGCCCCCGCGCTACACCGAGGCGAGCCTGGTGAAGGCGCTGGAGGAGCGGGGCATCGGCCGCCCCTCCACCTACGCCGCCACGATCAGCGTGATCGTCGACCGCGGATATGTGGGTCACAAGGGCAACGCCCTGGTGCCGACCTGGCTGGCGTTCGCCGTGACGCGACTGCTGGAAGAGCACTTCGGCGGGCTGGTGGACTACGACTTCACCGCCTCGATGGAGGCCGATCTCGACCAGATCGCCTCCGGCGAGCAGGACCGCAAGGAGTGGCTGGCCCGGTTCTACTTCGGTGACGGTCAGGCGGCCGGCTCCGACGCCGCCCCCTCGACCGGGCCGGACGTGATGCACGGCCTGAAGCCGCTGGTGGACGACCTGGGTGACATCGACGCCCGCGACATCAACTCGGTGCCGCTCGGCGAGGGGATCGTGCTGCGGGTCGGGCGCTACGGGCCCTATCTGGAGGTTCCGGGCGAGGACGGTGAGGCCCGGCGGGCCAGCGTGCCGGACGACGTGGCCCCGGACGAGCTCACCGTGGAGAAGGCCCGCGAGCTGCTGGAGACGCAGGCCGACGGCGACCGTGAGCTGGGTCAGGACCCGGACACCGGGCGGGAGATCGTGGCCCGCAACGGCCGGTTCGGCCCGTACGTCACCGAGATCCTGCCCGACGACGCTCCGAAGTCGGCCAAACCCCGCACCGGCAGTCTGTTCAAGAGCATGGACGTGCAGTCCGTGGGCCTGGACGACGCCCTCCGGCTGCTGTCCCTGCCGCGTCTGGTCGGGGTCGACCCGGAGACCAACGAGGAGGTCACCGCCCAGAACGGCCGCTACGGCCCGTACCTGAAGCGGGGCACCGACTCCCGGTCGCTGGAGACCGAGGACCAGATCTTCACGATCACGATGGACGAGGCCAAGGTCATCTACGCGCAGCCGAAGCAGCGTGGCCGCCGGGCCGCGGCGCCGCCGCTGCGCGAGCTCGGTGAGGACCCGGAGTCCAAGTCGCCGATCGTGATCAAGGAGGGCCGGTTCGGCGCCTACGTCACCGACGGCACCACCAATGCCACCCTGCGCAAGGGTGACGAGGTGGAGTCGGTGACCCTGGAGCGGGCCGCCGAACTGCTCGCCGAGAAGCGGGCCGCCGCGCCGCGCGCCAAGAAGACGGCGAAGAAAACCACCAAGGCGGCCGCGAAGAAGACCACGGCAACCAAGAAGACCGCCGCCAAGAAGACCACCACGGCCAAGAAGACCACGGCGAAGAAGACCTCGTCAGCGGCCAAGAAAACAGCGAAGGCCACGTCCGAGTAAGGCATTCGGTAACTGTGGACGCCGGTCCGCCCGGTCGGTGCCCGAGTCTCGTTCGGGTGCTGTCCGGTTCGGGTGGGCCCGTCCCGGACCGGCGGGCAATCGCCTGATCACGGCCGTCGGTGCCGAGCTGATCGGCGTCCTCCAGAGATGAAAACTCTTTGGGGGACGCCGATCAGGGGCGTGCGTAACGTATTCGGCTCAAAACGCCACGCGCCGGTCCGGGCGGCACGGGTGAACGTTTCCCAGGAGTGTCCGGGGTGGCCGTTACCCTGACCGAGTGACAGCCAGCGGACAGCACGAGAACGGGCGCCGGGAAGCCGGGCCGTCCCACACCGGCGTGCCTGACCAGCACCACGACGTCGCGGCCGGACCGTTCCGGCGGTTCCGGCCGGCGCTCGGGGCGTCGTCCTTCGCGGACTGGCTGGGGTTGCTCGCCGTCATCGCGTCGGCCGCCACGCTGGCCGACGGTTCGTACGCGAAGACCAACCTGGCCGTGGCCGGTGTGCTGGCGCTGCGTCTCGTCCCGGCCGTGCTGCTCGGGCCGGTGGTGGGCGCGCTGGCCGACCGGATGAACCGCAAGGTCGGCATGATCGCGGCCGACGTGCTGCGGGCCGCGGTGATCGTCACCGTCCCCCTGCTCGGCTCGCTCACCTGGCTCTACGTCGCCACCGTCCTGCTCGGGGCACTGGCACTGCTGTGGACCTCGGCCGCGGGCGCGGCGGTCGCCGCCCTGGCCCCGGCCGACCGGCGCCGGTACCTGGCCATCACCTACGGCACGGCCCCGGTCGCGGCCCTGGTGTTCTCCGCCCTGAGCCTGCTCAGCGGGGTGCTCGACAACGCGGTCGCCACGCTGGGCACCCACCCGGTCGACCTCGCCCTGTACGCCTGCGCCCTGGCCTTCGCCGTCTCCGCCGGGCTGGCCTCACGGGCGCCGGTCCCCGGCCGCCGCCCGGGTGAGAGCGCCGAGCACGAGTCGGTGATCCGCTCCATCACCACCGGCCGGCAGCTGATCAGTTCCGTCCCGGTCGCCCGTGGCCTGGTCACCGGCATGCTCGGGGCCTTCGCGGCCGCCGGGTTCGTCCTCGGTCTCTCCCAGACCTACGTGCACGACCTGGGGGCCGGTCAGCCCGGGTACGGCGTGCTGTTCGCCGCGGTCTTCCTCGGCCTGGCCCTCGGGCTGGCAGCGGGCTCCCGTCTGCCCGACGGCCTCTCCCCCTTCCGGTTGTTCGGCCTGTCGCTGATCACCGCCGGGCTGTTCCTGGCCGCGATCGCCCTGATCCCCAACATGGTGATGGCCGCTCTGCTCGCCGTGGGCCTGGGCGCCTGCGGCGGTGTCGCCTGGAACACCGGGCACACGCTGCTCGGCCTCGCCGTCGACGACAGCGTGCGCAGCCGCACCTTCAGCTTCCTGGCCGCGGCCTCCCGGGTCGTGTTGCTGCTGGTGCTGGCCCTCGGCCCGGTCCTGGCCGCGGTGATCGGCCGGCACACGATCCATTTCACCGACTCCCGCACCCTCAGCTACAACGGTGCCGCGTTCGTCTTCCTGATCGCCGCCGTCCTGGTGGTGGCCCTGGGCCTGGCCGCCTACCGGCGGCTGGACGACCGCCCGGGCACCGGCCTGCTGCAGGAACTGCGCGCCCTCCGGTCCTCGCGGGGTCCCCGCCCCGCCGACGCGCCCCGGCCCACCTATCCGGGCGTCTTCGTGGCGCTGGAGGGTGGCGACGGCAGCGGCAAGTCCACCCAGGCCCGTCTGCTCGGCGACTGGCTGCGCTCCGACCAGGGTCACGACGTGGTGCTCACCCGTGAGCCCGGCGCCACCCCGGCCGGGGTGCGACTGCGGGAAGTGCTGCTCAGCAACGGTTCCGACCTGGGTAACCGGGCCGAGGCGCTGCTCTTCGCGGCCGACCGGGCCCACCACGTCGAGGCCGTGGTGCGGCCGGCGCTGGAGCGCGGTGCGATCGTCGTCACCGACCGGTACATCGATTCCTCCGTGGCCTACCAGGGCGCCGGACGGGAGCTGGACGGCGACGAGGTGCTCCGCCTGTCCCAGTGGGCCACCGACGACCTGGTGCCCGCCCTGACCGTGCTGCTCGACGTCGACCCGGTGATCAGCAAGGTCCGCCGGGCCCGCGACGCCTCCCGCGGGGGCGAAGACCGGCTCGAATCCCTCGCCGACGACTTCCACGACCGGGTCCGGGCCGAGTTCCTCGCTCTGGCCCGCCGCGCACCGCACCGTTATCTGGTCGTCGACGCCGGGCTGGGTGCCGATCAGGTGCAACAGCTGATCCGTGAGCGGGTGCGCCAGGTGCTGCCGGTCTCGGCCCGCCGCCGGGCCGAGCTGAACGAACGGCTCGCCGACGAGGACCAGTCCCGTGAGCGCCGGGCGTCGGCCGAGGCCGAGGTCCTGCGGATGGATGCCGACCTGCGCCGTCGTCGCGTCGAAGAGGCCCGGGAGCGCGAGGAGTCGCGGCGCCGGGCCCGGGACGAGGCCGAACGTCAGCTCCAGGAAGAGGCGGAGCGCGAACTGCGGGCCCAGGAGTCCCGGCGCAACCGCGAGGAGGTCGACCGGCGGGCCAGCGAGGCTGCGGCGGCCGCGACGCTGGGGCCGGTCACCGAGCCGGTGCAGATGCCGGGCCGGTATCCGGGGCACCGCGTGGCCGAGCCGCCGACCGACCCGCTGACCGGGCACCTGCCCGTCCAGGAGCCGGTGCAAGAGCCGATCCAGGAGTCGTTCGAGCCGCAGGAACAGGATCTCTGGGCGCCCCCGGCCGACCTGACCCAGCCGGTCCAGACCCCCCAGGCCCAGCCGTACGAGACGTTCGAGTCGTACGAGGGCGAGACCAACCCGGTGCCGCAGGGCCCGCCGCCGTCTGAACCGTCTGATCCGCAGTACCAGCCTGAGCAGGACTTACAGGCGCCGCCGCACACGGTCTACCTGCCCGACGACGATCAGGCGGACGACCGCACCATCGTCCTTCTCGACAGCGAGAACAGCCCTGAGACCGGCCCGTTGCGCCGGCGCGGACGGCGGCAGACATGAGTGTCTGGAACGACGTGGTCGGGCAGGAAGCTGCCATCGGCATTCTGCGACGAGCGGTCGGCGCCGCCGACGAACTGGTCCGGGCCGGGCGCGGGCTCGGCGTCGACTCGGCCGAAGACGCCGGTGAGGCCGCCGCCGTATCCGGCGGCATGACCCACGCCTGGCTGATCACCGGCCCACCTGGTTCCGGCCGTTCCACCGCGGCCCGGGCCTTCGCCGCCGCGTTGCAGTGTCCCGAGGGTGGCTGCGGCATCTGCCACGCCTGCACCACGTCACTGTCCGGGGCCCACGCCGACGTCAGCCTGGTCGCCACCGAACACGTGCAGCTGCGAGTGGACGACGTACGTCCGTTGATCCAGCTCGCGCAGCGCAGCCCGTCCGCGGGCCGCTGGCGGGTGATCGTCATCGAAGACGCCGATCGACTCAACGACTCCTCGGGCAACGTACTGCTCAAGGCGATCGAGGAACCCCCGCCCCGCACCGTGTGGCTGCTGTGCGCCCCGGGTGCCGACGACGTCCTCACCACTATTCGTTCGCGGTGCCGCCGTATCGGCCTGCGGATCCCGCCGGTCGCCGCGGTTGCCGACCTGCTGGTACGCCGCGACGGCGCCGACCCGGCCATCGCCGCCTTCGCGGCCCGTTCCGCGCAGAGCCACATCGGGCTGGCCCGCCGGCTGGCGCTCGACGAGGCCGCGCGAATTCGCCGCCGTGAGGTATTGAAACTGCCCTCGACCCTGCGCAGTGTGGGGGCCGCCGTCCTGGCCGCCGGGCAGCTGGTCGAGGTCTGCGCCGAGGAGTCGAAGGCTCGTACCACCGAACGCGACGCCGAGGAGAAGTCCACCCTGCTGCGGTCTCTCGGTGCCGAGGGCCTGTCCACCCTGCCCCCGGCCGTGCGCACGCAGGTGAAGCAGCTGGAAGAGAACCAGAAGCGCCGGGCCACCCGGGCCCAGCGTGACGTGCTCGACCGCTCCCTGATCGACCTGCTCTCGCTGTACCGCGACGTCCTCGTGCTGCAGCTCGGTGCGAACGGGCGGGAAGACAGCATCGAGCTGGTGAACGCCGAGATGGCCGAGCTGATCGAGGCGGAGGCCCGGCATAGTTCGGCCACGGCGACGCTGCGGCGGATGGAGGCGATCGGGGTGGCCCGGGAACGGATCGAAGCGAACGTGTCACCACTGATGGCTCTGGAGTCACTGATGGTGCAGTTGCGCCCCGCCGCCTGATGTACCGCCCCCGTGGCCCAGCGGGGTCCGATAGCGTTCTGGTCCGGTCGATCACCAGTTATGCCGAGGAGTGCGATGTTCCGCAGCGACCGGCGGGAGCACCGACCCGCCGTCCGGTCCCTGATCCTCCTCACGGTGGCCCTTCTGGGCACAGCATCGTGTTCGTTCCCCAGTTCCGGGTCGGACGGTGGTTCGACGGCGACCCCGACGGCCCTGCCGAGTCCCGGTGAGGTGCCCTCGGGGGTCACCGATCCCGCGACAGACGCGCAGTACTCGAAGTTCTACGACCAGAAGGTCACCTGGTCGGACTGCGGCGACGGCTTCACCTGCATGAAGTACGAGGTGCCCACCGACTGGGACGACCCCACCGGCGAGACCATCCACATCTCGGTGAACAGGCTCCCCGCCTCGGGCGACAACCCGATCGGTTCGATGCTGGTCAACCCGGGCGGCCCGGGCGTTTCCGGTCTGGACTACGCGAAGGTGGCCCGCCAGGCGTTCGGCCAGAGCATCCTGCGCAGTTATGCGGTGGTCGGTTTCGACCCGCGCGGGGTCGGCGAGTCCGACCCGGTCAAGTGCTACGACAACCAGCAGTACGACAAGTACACGTCGTCCGAGAGCACCCCCGACGACCAGGCCGAGATCGACGCCGCGGTCGCCGGGTCGAAGGACTTCGCCGCGGCCTGCCAGGCGAACACGAACCACGACCTGCTCGAGCACGTCGACACGCTGAGCACGATCAAGGACATGGACGTGTTGCGCGCCCTCCTCGGCGACCAGGTGCTCTCGTACCACGGCGCCTCGTACGGCACCTATCTCGGCGCCTGGTACGCGGAGAGCTTCCCGTGGCGCGTCGGCCGGATGACGCTCGACGGCGCCATCGACCCCTCCACCACGGCCGAGGAGTACGTGGCCGGCCAGGCCGAGGGCTTCTCCCGGGCGCTGCGGGCCTACGTCACGGACTGCCAGGACGGTGGGGACTGCCCGCTGCGGGGATCGGTCGACGACGGGCTCAACCAGCTCGCCACTCTGGTGGACCGCACCGACTCCAGCGCGCTCGACACCGGTGACCCCGCGCGTCCTCTGACTCAGGCCCTCATGCTCACCGGCATCGCCCAGGCGCTGTACGCGCAGCAGTTGTGGCCGATGCTGACGACCGGGCTGACCCAGGCCGTCTCGGGTGACGGCAGCGGCCTGCTCACCCTGGCCGACGCGTACCTGGAGCGCACCGACAACGGCTCCTACGGCCAGACCCTGGCCGCGAACCCGGCCATCTTCTGCCTCGACGTGCCCGAGACCCGCACCCCCGACCAGATCGCCGAGGCCGCGGAGAAGCTGAACAAGCAGTTCCCGCCCCTGGGCGGCTCGATCGGCTGGGGTGGACTGGGCTGCTCGCAGTGGCCGTACAAGGCCGTGATGGAGCGCAAGGAACTGCACGCCCAGGGAGCGGCCCCGATCCTGGTGCTGGGCACGGTCGACGACCCCGCCACCCCGTACGAGTGGGCCCAGGCCCTCTCCTCCCAGCTCGACTCGGGCCACCTGCTGACCTGGCAGGGAACCGTGCACACGGCCTACCGCCAGGGCAGCACCTGCGTGGACGAGAAGGTCGAGGACTACATGCTCACCGGAGCCCTGCCGCCCGACGGAACGACCTGTAAGTAGGCCCCAGCGGCGGGCCGGTCACACGCACTCCGCAAAGCCCGTATACTCTTGCATCGTCGCACTGGTGGTTCGCTACCGGTTTGGCGAGGCGCCACCTTAGCTCAGTTGGTAGAGCAGCTCATTCGTAATGAGCAGGTCATCGGTTCGAGTCCGATAGGTGGCTCAGGCAAAGCCCCAGGTCAGATCGATGACCTGGGGCTTTCTTGTGTTCGCTGATCTTGCCTGTGGAATCTGGCGTGGAATCCGTTGCAACCACGGACCTACCTTCCGAGCATGGCAACCGGATATATCGAGCAGCTCCCGAGCGGCAGTTTCCGGGTCTCGGTGTACGCGGGCAAAGACCCGATCACCGGGAACAAGAGTCACCCACGTGAGACCTGCGGGTCCCAGGTCTCGGCGCCGGAGGCCCAGGCTCGGCTCCTGGAACAGGTCGAGGCCGAGACTCACCCCGACCGATAGGCCACGGTCGAGACGCTCCTGCGCCGCTGGGTCGAGGTGGCCGACCACGAGCTGACGACCGCGGACAGCACCCGGGACACGATCGAGCTACTGCTGATCCCGAAGCTGGGCTCGATGAAGGTCAGGAAGATCCAGCACCGCCGCCGTTCTACGCCACCACGCCCCACATCCAGCAAAGATCATCAGACTCCTGACCAGCTCCATTCCCACCCGCCACACTTTGACGTGCTCCTGGGTGACTTCCCCGTCCTCGATCGCGTTCAGGCTCGCCGCGGGTGGCCCCGACCCGGCCACCGACCGGCGTCTTCAGCCGGCCGGCACCGGCACCCGCACGACGAGACACCCGGGCTGGATCACCAGGCGCACTGAAGAAGCCTCACCGAGGACGTCGCCATCGACCTCGCACGGTTGGGCAGGGACGACCTGGAGGGTGACATCGCGCCCGCGCTGCCGCTGCACGGACGGGCCGTCGCCGGAACGCGTGAGCACACGCGCCGCCACGGCCAGCCACCCGCCGAGGCTCTTGGGAGTCAGGACGGCCACGTCCAGGAGGCCGTCATCGATCTGGGCGTCCGGCAGCAGCACCATGCCTGCCTGGAGTTCTCCACAGTTGCCGACGACAACGGTGCGCGCGGCCTCGTAGGTGCTCGTCTCGCCGTCGAGCCCGAGGGTCAACCCGAAGCCGTCGTCGCCGAGATGCTGACCGGCCGAAGCGATGTACGCCGCCCAGCCGGCCTTGTCCTTCAATGCCTCCGGGGCGTCGTCCATCATCTGGGCGTCGAAGCCGAGCCCAGCCATGACCACGAAGCAGTGCACGTTGTCGGCCGGAGACGGCGGGGTCTGCTCCTGTTGAGCCGGGGTGGGCTCGACCACGAGCCAGCCGACATCGATGGCGCGAGCCTGCCCGGTGAGTGCCACCCGGAAGGCCCTACGCAGGTCGTCCAAGGGGATACCGATGTTGCGAGCCAGGAGGTTGCCGGTACCGCCGGGCAGCAGGCCGAGGGCAGCGTCGGCGCCGACGAGGGCCTGGGCCACGGCCCGTACCGTACCGTCGCCGCCGAGGGCGCAGACCAGGTGGGCGCCGGCCTCGATCGCCTCGCGGGTCTGCCCGAAACCGGGGTCGTCCTCGGTCGTCTCCAGCAGGCGAAGATCCTCGACGCCGGCGGCTGCGGCCTCCTCCTGGAGGACCTCCCGGACGTCGTCGAGGTCGATCTTGGTCGGGTTCACGACCACTGCCACGCTTGATGTCATGGCGTGCACTCTTGTACCCCCAGGGGTTGTTCGTGGGAGGCAGATCTCCCGGACGGTAGTTAGGTTGGACGAATGATCAACGGGTCGAACGACGGCGTCCAGAGAGCCGCGCATCACGCGGGCGACAACCCTGTCATCGAGTGGGGGGCTCGCCTGGGTTACGCGGCCAACGGCCTGATCCACCTACTGCTGGCCTGGCTGACCCTGCAGATCGCCTTCGGCAATTCCTCCGGCCAGGCCAGTCAGTCCGGTGCCCTGGCCGAGGTGGCCAAGCAGCCCTGGGGCAAGGCGCTGCTGTGGCCCGTCGTCGCCGGCTTCGTGCTGCTGGCGCTCTGGCAGATCACCGAAATAATCACCCGCCGCAAGATCTCGGACAAGGCCAAGGCCGGCGGCAAGGCAGTGGTCTACCTCGCGCTGGGAGTGACCGCGTTCCAGTTCGCCCACGGCAGTGGGACATCCAGCAACAAGCAGACCAGGGACTTCACCCGGACCGTCATGGACTGGCCCGGGGGCCGTCTGATCGTCGCCGCCATCGGGATCGGCATCCTCGGTGTCGCCGCCTACCATGTCTACAAGGGGTGGAAGAAGAAGTTCCTGGGCGATCTGCAGGAGCACCCCGGTTCCTGGGCGGTGTACACCGGGCGGACGGGCTACATCCTCAAGGGAACAGCCCTGGCCGCCGTCGGCGTTCTCTTCGTCATCGCTGCGGTCCGGCGCCAGGAAGACCAGGCCACCGGCCTCGACGGCGCGCTGCGGGCTCTGCGCGACCTGCCCGCCGGCACGGCGCTGCTGGTCCTGATCGCAATCGGCCTGGCGGCGTACGGGGCCTATTCCTTCGCCCGGGCCCGCTACGCACGGGTCTGATTCTTCCCGTTGCCCGACCGGCCCAGCCAGGCCCACGCGAGCAGAACCGCGACCAGTCCGTTCAGGACGGCGACCGACACGTCACTGACGTGGTGCATCCCCCGGTACAGCCGCGCCCAGGCGACCAGGAACGGCATCGCCACGCACACCGTCATGACCACGGCTCGCAGAACGGGATGGCGGATGCGCAGCGCCATCAGAGCGAAGCTGAAGTAGAGCGCCGTGGTCGCTCCGGTGTGCCCGCTGGGGTAGCTGGACGTCGGCGGAGAGTCGTCGAGCTGCTCGACGTCGGGGCGTTCGCGATCGATCACCAGGGTGGCGAAGAAGAACACCAGCGACTGCAGCGTGATCGCCAGCAGCGGCACCACCGAGTACCACCACTGCTTGGTGCGCCACAACACCAGCGCCACCACGACCAGGCAGAGCCCGACGATGCTCGCCGTGGCACCGACCCAGGAGAAGATCAGGGTGATGTGGTTGAGGATCGAGGTGCGGCTGTCCTCGAACTGCCGGTTGACGCTCTCCTCGGAACGCCCGAGCGACTTCAGCGGGCCGTTCGTGAGCAGCCACCCGCCCGCGACCACCACCAGCCACCAGGCCGCCATCGGCAGGACGGCTCGCAGGACGACATCCCGGGCCGCGACTTTCTTCGGCGGCGCGGAGGTGTCGGCCTCCCATCTGGTCAAGAAACTGCTCACATTTTCTCCTTCGCGGGGGGCGCCGGATTCAGGGCCGGATGATCGGGAGCCGGAGTGGGGAGATTCGGGGTCCATCCCCTATACCCGGCATAAGCCGCCCAGACTAGGCCCAAGCCCAACATCACGCCTCCGATGACGTCGGAGGGGAAGTGGGCACCCAGGAAGAGGCGGTCGGCGCAGGTGATAGCGACCCAGGCCCCACCCAGGCCGAGGACGAACGGGCGGGCGCGAGGGGAGAGCACGGGCCAGACCAGCACTATCAGAGTGCTCGCGAGCACGGTCGCATTGAGAGCGTGCCCGGAGGGAAAGGAGTAGCCGGAAGGCTGCGAGACCGGGTCCTCGACAACGGGTCGGGCCCGCTCCACCACCAGCTTGAGTGACCAGCCGAGCATCCAGCCGACCAGCATCGTCACGATGGCCCACCAGGCCCGGGTGACATAGCTGCGGCGCAACCACATCCACAGGCAGACCGGCAGGCCGATCAGCGGGTATCCGACGAGCGGCTGACTCACCCTCTGCCAGACCTCGAGCACCTGAAGGAAGCCGGGATGCGTGCGGGCGACCCTGGTGGCGGCCACGATGACCGACTGGTCGGCCCGGGCCAGCGGGTCGAACCCGGTGCGCACGAGGTAGGCCAACAGGGCGAACGGAACCGCGACGGCGACCGCATAGACCGCCGCCCGCACCAGCCGTCGGACCCGGCTGCGGGTCATCACATTCATGAACGCTTTGTTACCCTGTCGGGAGACGGACGGCACGGCCAAGCGGTCCTGACAGCTCTCCAGGAGGAGGGTGTCCTCCAAGGCGCCCGGCCTTTCGCCGTAGGCAATCGGCCTTCGGGCGGTTTGAACGGCCCAGAAGACATCGATCTCAGAGCGCCAACCCCAGCACCCGCTGATGCTCCCGCCGGTACCGGCCCGGCGAAACCCCGAACTCCCGCCGAAAAGCATTGGCGAAAGCGAACTCCGACGAATACCCCACCTGCCCGGCGATCCCGGCCAGCAGCGTGTCCGTGTCGCACAGCAACTGCGCGGCCCGGGTCAGGCGCTGGGTGGTGAGGTAGGCCATGGGGGATGTGCCGGTCTGGGCCACGAACCGGCGTCCGAAGGCCGTGCGCGAGAGCCCCGCCCGGGCACTGAGCTGGTCTACGGTCCAAAGGGTTTGGGGGCTGTCGTGGATCGCGCTCAGAGCCGCGGCGACACCGGCGTCGTCGATCTCGAACAGTGGCTCCGGCCCGGCCCTCAGCGCGTGCACCAGGATCAGGTCGATCAGGGCCGTGCGGGTCAGGCTGGTGCCGGCCCGGCTCTCGCTGATGTCCTGGCCCAGCACCGTGATCAGCGCGGAAAGTTCCGGATACTGGGCCGGATCGGGCGAGACCACGATCAGGTCGGGCAGGTTACGCAGGAACGGGTGCAGGTGGCCTCGGCCCAGGCGGTAGGCACCGCACAGGCATTCGATGTCGAATGCGCTCAGGGGCGGTGGCGGAGCCTGCGCCTCCAGCTTCATCAGCGGCAGTTCACGCAGCGGGCGCGGCTGCAGGCTGAGGCCGTGCTCGGCACCGCTGGGGATGAGCACGATGTCACCGGCGTTCAGCGACTGCGGTTCGCCGGCGGCGCCGACCAGCCACGCCGAGCCGGAAAGCACCGCGTGAAAGCCGATTCCCTCGAAACGGTCGAACCGCATGCCCCAGCCGCCTGACCCACCGAACCAGCGTGCACCGGCCTCGCCGATCCGGGCACCGCCCAGAGCCACACTGACCAGGTCCATGCCGGCGATTCTAGGCCGATGACCGGCAAGGCCGAACGCGCCTCGTTCGCGATCACGCATGAGCCGGGGAAGGTTTGCCTGATCACGAACGAAGTGGGTGGCGATCACACGGGCCACAAGCACTGGTCAGGCGGGATCCAGTGCTTCCCCGAACCGTTCGGCCGCCAGGTAGGCGTTCAGGATCGGATGCCGCCCCGCCACCGCGATGTCACGCCAGAACCTCTGCAGTGTGCTGGAGTTCGCGAGCCCCTGGGTGGCCCCCAGGTCCAGCATCAGCTCGACCGCCGCGCGGCAGTCCCTGGACGCCTCGGCCAGTTCCCGCACCAGTCGCGGACCATCGATCTGGGGTATCTCCTCGGAATCGACCAGCGTGGCCACGACCAGCAGGGCCTGCTCGGCCCGGTTCGCCAGCCGGGTCGCCTCGGCCAGCCAGTACCGGGCCCCGGACGACTCCCCCATCCGCGTGTACGCGGTCATGTAGGGCTTACGGTCCGACGCGAACATGTCCTCGATCACGCCCAGCGCACCCCGCGTGGCCCCGACCACCGGAGCCAGCGCGGTGAGACCGAAGTACAACCGGTCCGAGAGCAACCCGGGCAGCGGCATCGGGGCAATGAGCTCCTCGGGCACCAGCACACCGTCAGCGACCAGCGTGTGACTCCCGGTACCGCGCATCCCCGCCATGTCCCAGCTGTGCCGCACCTCCAGCTCGGCAGTGGAAACCAGGGCTATCGAGAAGACGTCCCCGTCGAGCACCCCGACTCCGGCCCAGGTCGCGTCCTCACAACCGGACACGCTCTTCCAGGAACCCGTCACCCGCACACCATCGGCACCGCGTTCCGCCCGCCCGGAGGGAACCCCCGTGCCACAGGCCTGCACCTGATCGAAGCCGGCGGGCAGCGCGTCGCCGAAAGCTTTCTTCGCCAGGGTTTTCGTCACCGCGTTCGTGCCCACGTTCCAGCTGGTCGACGGGCAGGCCGACGCCAGCTCGGCGAGCCGCCGCACCGTGGTCACAGCCCCGGCGCCCCGGCTGAGCGTGAAATCGGCACGCACGGCCTCGACACTCTCCGCCGCCGGGCGCCCCTTCTCCTCGGTCTCGGCAGCATGCTCGGCCAGGATCTTCAGTTCTGCGCTCGTCACCCTCCGAGCCAACCAGCGGACGCGGATGCCGTGAATACGCAGGACACCCGCGTCCATAAGCAATCCGACACCCGCGTCCGCCGATCTACCGGGCTGGTTGTTCCCCGACCGATCCGGCGCGGGTGTCGCCACCACCCCCTCGCCACCCTCTGGACGACACGGGTTGAGCGGAAACGCTTCACGAGATCCTCCGGATCTTGAGCCGCCGAGACCGATCTCTCGGCCCGCGACGTCCACCCGCAACTGCTAGAACGACTCCCCGAACACTGCGTGGACGCCCGGTCCCGGTGCCCGTTGATCGCCTGGACGGCGGCGGTGGCCCCACTGATCGGATTGACGTAGCCGACCTGGCCCTGCGGTTCGATCTCCGGCCGGCGGGTGAGCCCGCGCAGCAGACGGGACAGACTCCGGTACTGCGCCGGGCACCTGGGAGCTGGAGCACGGCGACGTCGTCACCGATTTCTTCCCGGGTGAGAAGGTGCTGTCGCCCCGCGCCCTGGCGCCGAGGTGGCCCGGGTCACCGATAATTGAGGACGACGTGCGGGCTCACGCGGCCGTCCGGTCTAACGATGGGCGTCTCGGGTGCGGTCCTGACCGGCGCAAACCCGTACGGGTCCAATAGGCTCATCAGGTTGCGGCGGCCGGCCGTGACGAACATGAAGCAGGAGTTGCTGATGGCCGAGGAACGGACGATAGGTCAGCTCGTATCTCAGGCGAGTGAGGACCTTTCCGCACTCGTCCGTTACGAGGTCGCGTTGGCCAAGGCCGAGATCATGGCCGACGTGAAGCGGGGTGCCGTGGGCGGCGGCCTGTTCGGGGCGGCCGGGTACCTGGCCTTCCTGGCTTCGATCACGCTGATCGTCACGATCGGCTTCGCCCTGGTCGCCGCGGGGCTGTCAGCCTGGCTGGCTTTCCTGATCGTCACCGTGGCGCTGCTGCTGCTCGCCGGGCTGCTCGGTTTCCTGGGATTCCTCCAGGTCAAGAAGATCAAGCCGCCGCAGCGCACGATCGCCTCGACCAAGAAGACCATTGCCGCGGTGAAGGGCAGTGTCCGGTCGTGACACCATTTGCCCGGTGAGGCTTCGCCGGGCCGACGACTCCGAGCCCTCCCCCGAACAGTCCGCTGTCACGCGTCCCGCCCTGGAACCGGCGGGCGCGCTCTATGTCGATTCCGCGGACACACTGATTCGCGGTCCCTGGACCCACCGGTTCATCGCCGCGAACGGCGCCCGCTTCCACGTAGCCGAGGCCGGTGAGGGTCCGCTCGTTCTGCTGCTGCACGGCTTCCCGCAGTTCTGGTGGAGCTGGCGGCACCAACTGACAGCCCTGGCCGAGGCCGGGTACCGCGCCGTGGCCATGGACCTGCGGGGTTACGGCGCCTCGGACAAACCTCCGCGCGGCTACGACACGATGACCTCGGCGACCGATGTGGCCGGGGTGATCAAGGCGCTGGGCGAGGTCGAGGCCGTGATCGTGGGGCAGGACTGGGGCGGCTGGCTGGCCTGGTCGATGCCCGGCCTGGCCCCGCAGCAGACCCGCGCCGTGGCCGCCCTGTCGATGGGTCATCCGCTGGTGATGCGCCGCGCGCTGACCCGCAACCCCCGGCAGCGCCGGGCCTGGCGACGGGTACTGGAGTTCCAGATGCCGATGCGCCCCGAGCGCCGGCTGGCCCGCGAAGACCTGGTCGGCGACGTGCTGCGCGACTGGTCCGGACCGGGCGGGTTCCCCGACGAGGAGAGTCTGGACGTCTACCGCAGGGCCATCCGGGTGCCGTTCGTAGCCCACAGCGCGATGGAGTACTTCCGCTGGGCCTTCCGGTCGGTGCCGCGCCGCGACGGGCGCCGATTCTCCACCTCGGTGAACGAGCCGATCATGGTGCCGACACTCAGCATGCACGGTGAGGAAGACTCGTTCGTGCTGCTGCCCAGTGTGCTCGCCTCACACCGTCAGGTGACCGGGCCCCTGAACTTCGAACTGGTGCCCGGCGCCGGTCACTTCCTGCCCGAAGAGGCACCCGAGCGAGTCACCCAGGCATTGCTGGACTGGCTGAAGAGCCTGTGAGGGGCTCCTCCGCCACCGGCGGAGTGGCTCAGCCGCTGGCGCAGTTGCCGGTACTGACCCGCTTCGTCTGCGCCGCGCCGGTCTTGATCGCGTCGCGGGCCTCGTCCATCGTCAGGGCGTAGCCGGTGTCGGCATCGTCGAGTGACTTGGCGAAGACCACGCCGACCACGTTGCCGGACGGGTCGAGCACCGGGCCGCCGGAGTTGCCGGGACGCACATTGACGTAGAGCGAGTAGACCTCGCGCACCGCGCCCTCGTTGCCGTAGATGTCTTCACCGCTGGCCCGGACGATCGAGCGGATCCGCGCCGGGGACACCTTGAACGGCCCGTCGTTCGGGAAGCCGACCACCACCGCGTCGTCACCCCGCTCCAGGTCGCCGGTCATCTGCAACGGCGCGACCCGCAGCCTCGGCACCGCCAGCACGGCCAGGTCGCGGGTCGGGTCGAACGACACCACGCGCGCGGCGTAGACCGTGCCCTTGCCCCCGACCTGCACCCGCGGCTCGGCGACACCGGCCACCACGTGCGCGTTGGTGACTACCCGCTGCGGGGCGATCACGACACCGCTGCCCTCCTGACCCCGGCCGCAGCTGTTCGCCTCACCGGTGATCTTCACGACCGCCCGGCGGGCTTTGGTCACGGCCTCACTGTTCACCAGCGCCTCGTCGGGAGCCTTGACCGGGGTGATATCTTCTGGCTCCACGCCCGCGAACACCCGCGGGAAGCTGCTGGAGCCGACGGCGTCGCGGAAGCGGTCGGCCACCCCGATGAGCTGGGTCGGCACCAGGTCGTCGATGTACCGGATCACCTTGGACCCGGCGACCGTGCGGGACAACTGCTCGGACGGCCCTCCGCGCACGGCCCCGGCCACGAACCACAGCACCAGCGCCACGGCCAGCACCCCGGCGGCCGCGCCGATGATGTGGTCGGCGAGCGCGACCCCACCGCCCTCGGGCACCGCCTGACGGATGCGGCCACCGAGCAGGGCGCCGAGGAACTGGCCCGCCCAGGCGGTGAAGATGACCGCGAGCAGCGTGATGATCGAGCGCTGCGTGCCCGGGTCGAGGCCGGAGACCAGCTGCGGCACCACGAACATGGCCAGTACCGCCCCGCCGACGAAACCGCCGAGCGACAGCACGCCCACGACCAGTCCCTGGCGGAAGCCGGAGATGGCATAGCCGAGCATGATCAGCACCAGGATGATGTCGATCATGGAACTTCCACCTCGTCCGGCCCGGACGTGCCGTGCACGCTCAGGCCCTGTTGTTCGATGAGATCCCTGCGGAGTTCCTGACGCGCCGAGAGGCGAACCTGTTGCTCGGGAACCGGAATTATCCGGGTGCGGTCCCACGGTTCCTCGAGCCCGGCGAGGCCCAGCATCCAGCTCAGCACCGCGGCGGTGAAGCCCCAGACGAAGAGCCCGGAGGCCTCGAACCCAGGGCCGGCCCGGCGGTCGCGGAAGTGCGTCACGAACCGGTTGGCCGGGTCGGTGAGCTCGGCCAGCGGCACCCGGACGACCCGTTCCACCTCGCCGGGGTCACCCGGCACGGGGGCGGTCGGGCGTTGCCACCAGCCGATGACCGGCGTGACCCGGAAGTTGGTGACGTTGAGGAAGAGCTCGGCGCACTCGGCCCGCACGAGCACATCGCCCGGCTCGACCCCGGCCTCTTCCTGGGCCTCGCGCAGGGCGGCCCCGGCCGGGCCGGCGTCGCCCGGGTCGACGCGCCCACCCGGGAAGGCGACCTGGCCGGCGTGCGAGCGCAGCGTGGCCGCGCGCTGGGTGAGCAGCACGTCGGGCCCGTTCTCGCCGGGGCCGAAGAGCACGAGCACCGCCGAGTGCCGGGCGTCGGGGCCGGGCGCGGTCAGGGTGCGCAGGGCCGGGCGGTGCCGGGGGTCGGCAACGGCTTGGGTGAGCCGGTCGAGCCACGCCGGTGGCGAGGAGGTCACGCGGAAACCGCGGTGAAGGCCGAGTCGCGCAGCAGTTTGGCGGCCTTGACCGGGTCGGTCTCGCCGATGCCGAACGAGGGGCAGAGCGCGGAGACCGGGCAGGCGCCGCAGGCGGCCTTGGCCGCGTGGCAGGTGCGGCGGCCGTGGAAGATCAGCCGGTGGGACAGCATCGTCCAGTCTTTCTTCGGGAAGAGCGCCGCGATCTCGGTCTCGACCTTGACCGGGTCTTCCGAGGCGGTCCAGCCGAAGCGGCGCGCCAGCCGGCCGAAGTGGGTGTCGACGGTGATGCCGGGCACCCCGAAGGCGTTGCCGAGCACGACGTTCGCGGTTTTGCGGCCGACGCCGGGCAGCTTGACCAGCTGCTCGAGCTTCTTCGGCACCTCACCGTCGTGCTCTTCGACCAGGCGCGCGCCGAGCTTCAGCAGCGAGTCGGTCTTGGCGCGGAAGAAGCCGAGGGGCCGGAGGATCTCTTCCATCTCGGCCCGGTCGGCACCGGCGTAGGCGGCCGCGGAAGGGTACTTGGCGAACAGTTCCGGGGTGGTGAGGTTGACCCGCTTGTCGGTGGTCTGCGCCGACAGGACGGTCGCGACCAGCAGCTCCAGCGGACTGGTGAAGTCGAGCTCGCAGTGCGCGTCGGGATATCGCTCGGCCAGCAGACGGTGGATCTTGCGTGCCCGCCGCGTCAGCGCGACCGGGCTCTCGACCTCGGCCTTCTGCCCGTTTCGCCGCCCATTGCCTACCGTCACGGGCTCAGCGTACGCGTCACCACCGACAATCCGGATCTCCGCGCGACCCGGTGGAAGCGGCGCGGCCCGTGAACGCTACTCGCCGGTCGGGTCACGCCACCCACTTGGTCGCTCAAGACATCGTCGCAGGTCGCCCCGCATAACCCGATCCGCCGAACGCCTGGCCCGACCGTGGTCCCCCGGGAGTGTGAGCGGCCGGTGGCCCGCTCAAGCGCCCAGACGCCACCGACGAACACTCATGCGTAACGCCGGCCCAAGATCCGGGTCCGGTTCGAGCCGTACGCCGCGCCTCTGCGTTCTGCAGCCGCCCGGGGAGAGGAGAAGAGGTGGCCCTGGGCCTGACCGATCCACTCACCGCCCTGTCGTTCTCGGCCATGCCGGTCGACCAGCTCACCGACTACCACCGGGCTCTGGTGGCAGCGCAGCGGGACGTCGACCACTGGCGGCGGCTGATCCTCGCCCGGATCGACCTGGCCGTCGCCTCCGTCACCGATCTCGACGAGCTGCGGCCCCCACCCGGTCTTCACGGGACGGCCTGCCATCCACCCGCCGGTCTGCGCCGGCTCATCGGGATCGCGCCCACCGACGTCCACGCCGGCGAGGGAGGCATGCTGATCCGCCTGCGCGGGGCGCTGGACGACCTGGCCCGCTACGAGAAGACGCTCGAGGCCGTCACCGGGGAGGCCGCGGGCATCCTGGCCTGTCGGATCGGGGCCGTCGCCTGAGCGGTCCGGTCCCGGACCACTTTCGGGGTAGCCCCGATTCCACAGCTCAAAGCCCTTTCCGCCATGATGGAGTGCAAGCATCCGGGACAGGCACGAGCCTGTCCCCACCCGTGGCCCCATGGCCACGACGTGCATCATCGGCGCACTGTGGGTGACCGTTCTTCGGCCCCAGGTGTCACCGGGACCCAGGGGTGCGGCAAACTGCGTGCGGGTGGGGCATGATGCCTCATTGATGAGGCCGTCGGAATCGGGCGGCGTGTGAGGAGGAACAGGTGGACGACGACGTCGTTCGTCAGGCGCCACTGTTCGCAGCGCTGGACGATGAAGCTGCCGCGGCATTGCGGGCCACGATGGCGCCCACCGACGTCGCCCGAGGCCAGGTGCTCTTCCACGAGGGAGACCCGGGCGACCGGCTGTACGTGATCGTCGAGGGCAAGGTGAAGCTGGGGCGCGCCTCCGGCGACGGCCGGGAGAACCTGCTGGCGGTCCTGGGCCCGGGCGAGATGTTCGGTGAGCTCTCCCTCTTCGATCCCGGCCCGCGGAACGCGACCGCCACCGCGGTGGCGGACACGTCGCTGATCGGGCTCGGCAACGATGACCTGGTGACCTGGCTGACCGGTCGGCCCGACGTGGCCCGGCAGTTGCTGCGGGCTCTGGCCCGGCGCCTGCGCCGGACCAACGAGAACCTCGCCGACCTGGTCTTCTCCGACGTTCCCGGTCGGGTGGCCAAGGCGCTGCTGGATCTGTCCGAGCGGTTCGGGCGGCCCACCGACGACGGCCTGCGAGTGGCTCACGACCTCACCCAGGAAGAGCTGGCCCAGCTGGTCGGCGCCTCCCGCGAGACCGTGAACAAGGCCCTCGCCGACTTCGCCTCCCGCGGCTGGCTGCGGCTCGAGGCCCGGGCCGTGGTGCTCATGGACGTGGAACGGATGCGGCGCCGCGCGCGCTGAACATCCGCGACCCATTCCGTCCGGCCCCCTCCCCGGTGGCCGGACGGCGTCCTCAATCAGGAGTGGTGACCCCCAGATAGGTGAGCTGTGCGCGGACGCTGAGCTCGGCCGCCGGCCAGACCGAGCGATCGACGTCGGCGTAGACGACCTCCACCACCTCGCGCGGTGTGCGGGCCCCGGCCCCGACCGCCGCCCGCACCTGGTCCAGACGCTGCCGGCGGTGCGCCAGGTATCCGTCGACGACCAGCCCGGGCTGTTCCAGCACCGGGCCGTGGCCGGGCAGCAGGTACCGCAGGTGCGCAGAACCGGAGAGTTCCCCCAGCCGCTCCAGTGAGTCCAGGTAGGCGTCCAGCCGCCCGTCCGGGTGCGCCACCACTGTGGTGCCCCGCCCCAGCACCGTGTCGCCGGTGAGCAACGCCCGGGACCCCGGCAGCAGGAACGACAGCGAGTCGGCGGTATGGCCCGGCGTGGCCACGACCTCCAGCCGAACTCCCCCGGCCTCGACCACGTCGCCACCGGTCAGTCCCTCGCCGCCGTAACGGTGGGCCGGATCGAGCGCGCGCACCGGAGCCCCGGTGAGTTCCGCGAAGTGCCGTCCGGCCTCGGCGTGATCGGCATGGCCGTGGGTCAGCAGGGTCTGCGCCACCCGGGCCCCGCGACCGGCCACGGCGTCCAGCACTGCCTGAAGGTGCCGATCATCGTCCGGACCCGGATCCACCACCACCGCCTCGGTGGAACCGGGCGCGGACAGGATCCAGGTGTTGGTGCCGTCCAGGGTCATCGGCCCGGGATTACCGGCGAGAACGCAGAAGGCGTCCTCTCCCACTGCACCACCGAACCACGGCACATTGCCGGGAGCCGGTTGCGACCCTGACGATGGATGTGGCCCGGTGGAGTCGTGCGATGTGTTCGGCACGAAGAAAATGCTACGGGCGCCACGCAATGCACAGCAGAAGCACTAGGTGCGTAATTGCACAGGCCGCCGATATTCGGTGCAGCTCGGGTGAATGCCCATTTGGCTGAAGGCAGTACGGTGGTTACTGATAGCGATCAACTCTTTGACGGGGTGTCAACGAGCGTTTGACTACATCGCGGGCGGACGGCGCTCTGCTCGCCGACACGGGGATGACGATGGGGGCGCAGGACACTTTCACGATCGAGGAGTTGGCCACGGCGGCCGGGATGACACCGCGCAATGTGCGGGCCTACCGGACCAAGGGACTGCTCGCCCCACCGACTCGGGTGGGCCGGACGTCCCGTTACCAGGACTCCCACCTCCGCCGGCTGCATGACATCCGGCAGCTACGGGACGCCGGGCTACCTCTCAAGATGATCATCGACGCCGCGGCCCGGGGTGAAGACCTGGGGCCCACGGGGGCGCTCTGGCAGGCCGCCGGGCCGACCGCGGTCGAACGAGGAAGACGCCGTCTCGACGGTGATGACGACGGCCCGGCTCCCACCGGCGCATCGGTGCTGGTCGATCCCGAGGCGTACGACCTGATGCGCACCCTGCGCGAGGCCGGAGTGCCTGCCTCGACGGTTCTGCGGGTGGCCCTGCGGGCCGCGTCCGCAGGACGGTTACTGGCCCAGGAACTCACCGACGTCCTGGACGAGGACGGCGAACCGGCGGCGCGCACGCCGCAGCAACCCGCCCCGGACGAACCAGAATTCACTCCCGGGCCGGTCCCCGACCTGGTCGTGCTGGACGGCGAACCGCAGACCGCCGACGTCATCGATCTGGCGACGGCCATCACCAGGGGTGTTCTGGGCAGCAGCCGACTGGCCCGCGGCTGACATCGTGAAATCGGGGACGGCGCCGGAATCCGGCGCCGTCAGCCCGAACCCCCTCAGGAGTTGATGGCGAGCACCATTTCCACCTCGACCGGTGCCCCCAGCGGCAACGCGACCACGCCGACAGCGCTGCGGGCGTGCTGCCCGACCGGGCCGAAGACCTCACCCAGGAACTCGCTGGCACCGTTGATCACCAGCGGCTGACCGGTGAAACCGGGTTCACTCGCGACGAATCCGACGACCTTGACGATCCTGCGGATCTGGTCCAGGTCGCCGATCACCGACCGCACGGCAGCCAGCGCGTTGAGCGCGCAGACCCGGGCCAATCCGTTCGCCTCAGCCGGGCTGATCAGCCCCTCACCGCCACCGCTGCCCACCCGGCCGGTGAGCGGGAGAGCACCGTCCACCATCGGGAGCTGCCCCGACACGTACACCCGGTCACCGTCCAGCACAGCCGGCACATAAGCCGCCACCGGCGCAGCAACCTGGGGCAGCACGTACCCCAGCTCGATGAGCCTCGCCTCGATCCGTCCAGTCATCGCCGTCACCTGTTCAGTCTCGGGGGCGCTTCAGGTAGGCAACAAGGTTTGTCTCGTTGGGCCCAGGCACCACCTGAACCAGCTCCCAGCCGTCTTCGCCCCATTGATCCAAGATCTGCTTGGTCGCATGAACGAGCAGAGGCACCGTCACGTATTCCCACTTGACCATGGCCGTGAGCCTATCCATGAGGTGAGTGGGGCTGCAGCCCTGGTTCTGGTAGGCGATGCAGGATTGTCACCGGATCGACGTGCCCCGACAGGCGGAACCACCCATGTCACCCTGCGGTCCGGACCGCTGCTGTTTACGCTGGTGCCGTGGCATCGCAGGGTTTTCGCACCGACTCGGCCAGGCGACGCCCGGCCCGTTCGCTTCCCGCCGGGCAACGGGAGACCGATTGGCCCGGCGTCCGGCTGCACATCGTGACCGGCAAGGGCGGCACCGGGAAGACGACGGCCGCGGCCGCTCTGGCCCTCGCCCTGGCCTCCGGTGGGCACCGCACCCTGCTCGCCGAGGTGGAGGGACGGCAGAGCATCGCCCGGCTCTTCGACGTGCCGCCACTGCCGTACGAGGAGACGAAGGTGGCCGTCGCCCCGGGCGGCGGTGAGCTCTACGGCCTGGCGGTCGACCCGAAGGCCGCGCTGCTGGACTACCTCGAGATGTTCTACCGCCTCGGCCGGGCCGGCCGGATGCTCGAGAAGATCGGTGCCGTCGACTTCGCCACCACGATCGCCCCGGGCGTGCGTGATGTCCTGCTGACCGGCAAGGTCTACGAGGCGGTCAGACGCCGGGAGACGATCCGGGACGGCGGCGCGGAGGTGGAGCGCCCGGTCTACGACGCCGTGGTGATGGATGCCCCGCCGACCGGCCGGATCACCCGCTTCCTCAACGTCAACGAGGAGGTGGTCGGGCTGGCCAAGGTCGGCCCGATCCGCAACCAGGCGAACTCGATCATGACCCTGATGCGCTCGAACCTGACCGCGGTGCACCTGGTCAGCGTGCTGGAGGAGATGCCGGTGCAGGAGACGGCCGACGCGGTCACCGAGCTCGAGCAGATCGGGCTGCCGGTCGGCGGGGTCTTCGTCAACATGGTGCGCGAGCCCTTCTTGCCGCCGTCGGCCCTGGAGGCAGCCACCCGCGGCTCGCTGGACCGCTCCGAAGTGCTGGACGGGCTGGCCGCGGCCGGGCTGGGCCGGCGCTCCCGCGCCACCGGCAACGACACCTCGCACGCCGCCCTGGCCACCGCCCTGCTGGAAGAGGCCGCCGGGCACGGGGAACGCGTCGCGATGGAACACACCGAGCGCGGCGAACTGCTCTCCCTCGGGCGGCCCACCTACGAACTGCCCGCCCTGGCCGGCGGCATCGACCTCGGCGCGCTCTACCAGCTGGCCGGGCTCCTGGGTGAGCAGGGGGCGGCATGACGCTCGACATCGACACCCTGCTCGACGACCCGGCCACCCGGATCCTGGTGTGCTGCGGGTCCGGCGGCGTCGGCAAGACCACGACCGCGGCTGCGCTGGGTGTGCGCGCGGCCGAGCGGGGCCGGCGCGTCGTGGTCCTCACCATCGACCCCGCCCGGCGGCTGGCCCAGTCGCTGGGCCTGGCCGAGCTGGACAACACCCCGCGGCCGGTGGCCGGGATCGACACCTCGGCGGGCGGTGCGCTGCACGCGATGATGCTCGACATGAAGCGCACCTTCGACGAGGTGATCGAGGGGCACGCGACGCCCGAGAAGGCTTCGCAGATCCTGGAGAATCCGTTCTACCAAGCACTCTCGAGTTCCTTCGCGGGCACTCAGGAGTACATGGCGATGGAGAAGCTGGGGCAGCTGCGGGCCCAGGCCGATGCCGGTGAGCACGACTGGGACCTGATCGTCGTGGACACCCCACCGAGCCGGTCCGCCCTCGACTTCCTGGACGCGCCGCAGCGCCTCGGCTCGTTCCTGGACGGCCGCTTCATCCGCGTGCTCAGTGCCCCGGCGAAGGCCGGCGGGCGCGCCTACTTCAAGGTCATGTCCGCGGCCATCGGCACGGCCACCGGCCTGATGACGAAGCTGCTCGGCGCCCAGGTGCTGAAAGACGTGCAGACCTTCGTGGCCGCACTCGACACCATGTTCGGCGGTTTCCGTGAGCGCGCCGACGCCACCTACCGGCTGCTCCAGGCGCCGGGTACGGCGTTCCTGGTGGTCGCCGCACCGGAGCGGGACGCGCTGCGCGAGGCCTCGTACTTCGTGGAACGCCTGGAGGACGAGGGGATGCCCCTGGCCGGGCTGGTACTCAACCGCGTGCACACCGGGCCCGCCGAGGGGCTCTCGGCCGAGCGTGCGCTGACGGCGGCAGAGGATCTGGACGACGCGGGTGAGCACGCGCTGACGGCCGGGCTGCTGCGGATCCACGCCGACCGGATGCGCCTGAGCGAACGGGAGAAGGCGGTGGCCAGCCGGTTCGTGCAGGCTCACCCCGCCGTCGAGGTGGCCCAGGTGCCCGCCCGGCCGCAAGACGTGCACGACCTGGACGGCCTGCGCGGCGTCGGCGCGGACCTGGCCCGGTCCGGTCAGCCGGTCCTCTCCGTCTAACAGGCAAGAAACCGGGGGCCCGGGCTGGATGTCCAGCCCGGGCCCCCGGTTCAAATGTTTGCGGAGCCCTCAGCCGACCTTGACGGCGGCTTCTTCATTGAGCAGATCGACGATCCGGACCTGCTGCGAACGAGCTGTCTCGAGCAGTCGACGCCATGACTGCACGTTCGGGCGACGGCGGAGCAGCGCGCGGCGCTCCCGCTCGGTCATCCCGCCCCAGACCCCGAACTCGATCTTGTGGTCCAGAGCATCCGAAAGGCACTCGGTCCTCACCGGGCACGACATACACACCAACTTGGCCCTGTTCTGTGCCGCCCCCTGAACGAACAGTGCATCAGGGTCGCTCTTCCGACAAGCGCCCTGAGTTGCCCACTGGTTCACCGTCACACTCATTTCCCTCGGCCCTCCCTGGACCCCCGTGGATCCACGCTCACCCCCGAGCCGAACCCCTCTAGCGATGACGGTAGGTGAGCAACTACAACGCCAATAAGGACCGGATGGATGAAACAGCATCGGCCGAAGTGACGATGAGTTACTCTGTGCAATCGTTTCGCTACAGATAGTGCCGGATTGAGAGATTGTGTTGCCCGTCTGGCGGTGCTTCTGAGTGACCACGTCCCCATTGACGCGGGCAGTCCGTCACAGCACATTGACCTGCGAACACTCGAAGCTCGCCGTTCAACTTGCCCTTCCCGGACATCTCTGCCCAGTGGATCGCTCCAGCCCGTAATTTCGTTACGCCACCCTTTTGGGCTCTTAAGGCAGGCATATCGAGGCCACGTCATCCGGAGCGCAAAGCTACCGTTGCGTCAGGAGAGAGTCACACAGAGCAAGGATCGATACATGGATGCGCTGCGGATTCAGTGCCCGTTCCGGAGGTCTGCGGCACCCGAAACCCGCTGGTGCAGCGGGTGAAGCCGGGCGAAGGCGGCTGACAACAGCCTGGTCCCACCCCGGCGACCAGGGGAAAGATCCCCGCCCGATCGCGAAAATCGCACAGCAGCTCGTATTAACCTACGAAGCATGTCGTCCGCACCTGCCCCCAGAAACGTCTTGGGCCTGCTTGGCGCCTTCGTGGTGACCAGTCTGGTGGCGGGGGTACTCGCAGCCGGTCTGGCCGTGCCGGCGATCGGCGCGACGGGCATGGCCTCCAACAACGCGGTCGAGGCGTTCGACGCGCTGCCCAGTGAGCTCGCCAGCACCCAGGTGGCAGCCAACACCACGGTGCTCGCGTCCGACGGGTCGGTGATCGCGACGTTCTACGACGAGAACCGCGTGCCGGTCTCGCTCGACAAGATGTCGCCGTATCTGCAGAACGCCATCGTCGCGATCGAGGACGAGCGCTTCTACGAGCACGGCGGCGTCGACCCGCAGGGTCTGATCCGTGCCCTGGTGGTCAACGAGATCGCCGGCAGCGTCTCGCAGGGTGCCTCCACCCTGACCCAGCAGCTGGTCAAGAACATGCTCAAGGAGCAGGCCTACCTGGCGGGCGACAAGGCGGCCTACGAGGCTGCCGAGGAGCAGACGAAGTCCCGCAAGATCAAGGAGATCCGGCTCGCCGCCGCCCTCGAGAAGAAGATGTCCAAGAAGGAGATCCTCGCGGCCTACCTGAACATCGCCTGGTTCGGTGGTCAGGTGAACGGCGTCGAGGCGGCGTCCCGCTACTACTTCAACACCACGGCCGCGAAGCTGACCCTTCCGCAGGCCGCGATGCTGGCCGGCATGGTGCAGTCCCCGGTGCAGTTCAACCTGGCCGACAGGGACAAGCTGGCCGCGGCCAGGAACCGCCGCGACACCGTGCTGAACAAGATGTACTCGCAGGGCATGATCGACGAGGAGACCCGCGACAAGGCGATCAAGACCAAGCTGCGCACGAAGATCACCCCCACCTACCAGGGGTGCGCGAACGCCGGCACGAGCGCCTACTTCTGCGACTACGTCTACAACCTGATCACCAAGAGCAATGACTTCAAGGCCCTGGGCAAGACCAAGAAGGCGCGCCAGGCGGCCCTCAAGCAGGGTGGCTACACGATCCGGACCACGCTCGACCCGAAGCTGCTCAGGGCCAGCTGGAAGGCCGTGAAGGAAGCCATCCCGCCGAACGACAGCAGCAATGTCGCGACGGCCGCGGTCACCGTCGAACCGGGCACCGGCAAGGTGCTCTCGATGATCCAGGACAAGTACTACAGCGTGGACAAGGGTCGTAAGAACACCACGATCAACTACTCCACCGACTACAAGTACGGCGGTTCCTCGGGCTTCCTCACCGGTTCGACGTTCAAGCCCGTGGTGCTGGCCACCTGGCTGAAGGCGGGCAAGTCGCTGAACGCGACGATCGACGGCTCCCCCGGAGCCATCGCCGAGAGCTCGTTCAAGCGCTGCGGTTCGAGCCTCCAGTCCAGCGCGACCTGGAACTTCGTCAACTCCGGCGACGGTGGCGCCCGCGGCTCGATGAGTGTCTGGGACGCGACCGCCAACTCCATCAACGGCGCCTACATCCGCATGGAGCAGCAGCTCGACCTGTGCGACGTGGCCGACATGGCCAAGGCCGTGGGCATGCACCTGGCCGCACCGGTCGCGCAGCAGTGCGGCGTGAAGAACACCACCAAGATCCCGAACTGCTACCCCTCGGTCGTACTCGGTATCGCCAACCAGTCCCCGCTGACCATGGCCAACGCCTACGCGACGTTCGCCGCGAGCGGTAAGTACTGCAAGCCGATCGTCGTCACCTCGATCAAGAACCGCAACGGCAAGTCGCTCGAGGTCCCGACCGCAGACTGCAAGCAGACCGTCGACTCCAAGGTCGCGAACACCGTGACCCTGGGTCTGAGCCGCGCGCTGACCAACGGCACCGCGGCCCGCACCGGCCCGCTCTCCAACGGCCAGCCGGCCTCCGGTAAGACCGGTACCACCAACGACTCGCAGGACACCTGGTTCCTGGGCTACACCCCGCAGCTGTCCACCGCGGTCTGGGTCGGCCCGGAGACGGTGAACGGCCAGCGCAAGACCATGCGGGGCGTCCGGATCAACGGGACCTACTGGAGCAGCGTCTACGGTGGCTCGATCGCGGCGCCGACCTGGAAGAAGATCATGGAGGCCGCGCTCGAGGGCAAGCCGGTCAAGGAATTCCCCGAGGCCGACTCCAGCCTGACCCGCACGCCGACCACGAACATCCCCAGCGTGGTGGGCAAGAGCCCGGACGACGCCCGCGGCATCCTCGAGGACGCCGGGTTCCAGGTCAGCCAGAGCGGCGACCTGGAGACGTCCGACCAGCCCGCCGGCACGGTGGCCCGGGTCGACCCGTCGGGTTCGGCCAGCACCGGCAGCACGATCACGATCTACCTCAGCGCCGGCCCGAACACCGGTGACACCGAGGAGGGCGACGACACGGTCGACGCGCCCACCACGGGAACCACCGACCCCGGCAACGGGAACGACACCGGCGGCGGGGGCGGTCAGGGCAACGGCCGATGACGTAGGCCGACAGGAACGACGAAGGCCGGGAACCCTCAGGGGTTCCCGGCCTTCGATATTGGTGGGAGCGTCAGGCCCCGAGCCGGCTCTTCACCTCGGCGGCCACCAGGCCACCGTCGGCCTTACCGGCGGTGCGGGCCCGCACGGCCTTCATCACCAGGCCCATCGCGGCCCGGCCGGTCTTGCCCGCGGCCTCGGCCGTCGCGACCTCCTCGGCGATGATGGCGGCCACGTCGTCTTCGGAGAGCTGCTCGGGCAGGTAGTCGGCCAGCACCGCGAGCTCGGCGCGTTCCTTCTCGGCCAGCTCGGCGCGACCGGCGTCGGTGTAGGCGGTGGCCGCCTCACGGCGCTTCTTCGCCTCACGGGCCAGCACGGTCGTCACCTCGTCGTCGGAGAGCTCACGGGCGACGGTGCCGGACACCTCCTCCCCCTTGATCGCCGTCATGGCCATCCGGATGGTGCTGGAGCGGATGGCGTCACGGGCCTTCATCGAGGTGGTGAGGTCGGAACGCAGGCGGGCCTTGAGGCCGGTCGGGGAGTCGGGCATGAGGTCATCTTCGCACCCGGGCCGATTCGGCAGTACCGGATTTCGGTTCACCGTCATCGATCCCCCGTTCGACCGAAAACGCCCGATTGAGGACGCGTATGAGCTCCCTCCCAGCGGTCCCCGGTTTACTTCCCCGTACCGCGCGACCCACTCAGGCAGACCTGCGAAGATGTCCGAATGCGCACATCCGTGAAGCTTCCCCTCGCCGTGCTGGCCGCCGGCGCCGCCGGGCTGGGCTGGTCCCTCGCCGAGGCGCAGGCCTACACACTGCGCCGTTTCAGCGTGCCGGTCCTGCCCGCGGGAAGCTCACCGCTGCGCGTGCTCTGCCTGTCTGACCTGCACCTGGTGCCGAACCAGACGAAGAAGCTGGACTGGGTGCGGGGCCTCGCCGCCCTGGAGCCCGATCTGGTGGTCAGCACGGGTGACAACCTGGCCCACCTGGAGGCCGTGCCCGCGGTGCTCCGGGCCCACGAGCACCTGCTGAAGCTGCCCGGTGTGTTCGTGCTCGGGTCGAACGACTACTTCGCCCCACGCCCCAAGAACCCGGCGCGCTACCTGCTGCCCTACGGTGGCAAGAAGCGCATCCACGGCGTGCGCCTGCCCACCCGCGAGCTGGTCGAGGGCTTCAGCGAGGGCGGCTGGATCGACCTCAACAACCGCCGCGCGCAGCTGAAGATCAACGACCTCCAGCTGGAGTTCGTCGGGGTGGACGACCCGCACATCAAGAAGGACCGCTACCCCGAGGTCGCCGGTCAGGCCGACCCCACAGCCGCGCTCACCATCGGCGTGGCCCACGCGCCCTACCTGCGGGTGCTCGACGCCATGACAGCAGACGGCGCGGGCCTGATCCTGGCCGGGCACACCCACGGTGGCCAGCTCTGCGTGCCCGGTTACGGCCCCCTGACCACCAACTGCGACCTGGACCGGCGCCGGGCCAAGGGCGTCTCCCGCTACCCCGGCAACGGCTCCGACCCGACGGACGCCTGGATGCACGTCAGCGCCGGCCTGGGCACCTCCCCGTACACCCCGGTCCGCTTCGCCTGCCGCCCGGAGGCCACCCTCCTGACCCTCACGGCCGCCGTCTGACGTGTGCTCCGTCTCGTTCTGAGGCCGGAGCGGGTATGCATTTCAGACTTCGGCACCTCGTCGGGTAAGGTTACGACCGCTCCACCGGGGTGTGGCGCAGCTTGGTAGCGCGCTTCGTTCGGGACGAAGAGGCCGCAGGTTCAAATCCTGTCACCCCGACAGCAAAACTGCTGGTCAGCCGCACATTGGCTGACCAGCAGTTGTGGTTTGGCACCCCGAATGGCCCTCTCGGGAGAATCTGGGGAGATGATCTTGGTTTTGGGGAGAACTCAGCTCTCCCGACCAGGGTCTTTGAGCAGCGCGTCGAGCGCGGCGACCGGGGAGCTCGGGCTGATCGCCCGGCGCCTCTCCAGTGACTCGGCCCACAGATCCGTAAGCGCCGTAAGCAGCCTCCGACGCATCTCAGCCGTGACGTGCGAGTAGCGAGCCTGAACCGAGCCGTCCGCGTGGCCCATGCGCTCATCCATCAGCTTCGGCGGGATGCCGAGCTCCAACATCAGGGTCTTGTGCGTGTGCCGCAGACCGTGAGGCGTCAGCCCCGGCGCGATGGGCAGCCAGCAGGCGTCAGCGCGGCTTGAGGCACCTCGACCGCGCAGGGGGATGCCTGGCCACGGTTCGCCGAGAATCGGCACCGGGTGCGCCTCTGCCGGCGCCCGCTTGGGATAGGCGCCGGTCGTAGCCGGCTGAAACAGCCAGGCGCCGAATCCTGAGCGTCGCCAATGAGCGGCCAGCTCGCCGGCGCTCCCGCCCCGCACGTAGTTCAGCTCGGCCAGGGCGCCGGCCACCTTCTCCCGGGTCGCGGCCGGCACGGTGTCGGGGCGATTGAGGACGTTCGACACCGTGCCGGTCGAGATGCCGGCCCGCCGGGCCACATCGACCATGGTCGGTCCCTGCTGTCGGGCCGAGCCGTTCGCGGCCCGATGACCACTGAAGACGTACCGCAGCCCGTGGCACCGACAGGCGGCCGGCCTGGTGCGGGCGATGTGGGACGTCACCAGCTCCCCCAGCCATTCCGGGGTATCGATCGTGCGGTGAGAGTCATCCTTCGGCGGGCACCGATGCAGCTCCCCGGTTCCCAGCTCGTAAAGCTGCCATTCCACCCGGACGTTGGTCGGACGCACGAATTGGGTTTCCAGACCGACCAACTCGCCCCACCGCATCCCGGTGTAACCCGCGAGGATCACGGCCACGAATTCATCATCCCGGCCCGACAGCAGTGCGGTTCGCTCGGCAATCAGCAGCAGCCCGAGGGCTTCCGTCACCGGCTTTTCCGGGCCACGGTTCCGGGACCGTCCCGCGCGCCGGCCTCAACCCCGCCGGACGGCGGCGGGGTTGTCTGCCCGTAATCCTTCCTCGACCGCATCGGAAAGGATCAGGTGTAGCGTCGCGCGCCACGTCTTCACGCTGGACGCGGCGTAACCGGCCGCGCGTTCCCGCTTCTCCCACAACGCGATATCCGAGGCTGAAATGTCGCCCACCGGATTGTCTTCGAGGGCGGGCAAGAGGTGGGACTCGATATGCCGCCGATAGTTCTCCATCGTGGATGCCGCGAGATCCTGCACCGCGTACCAACGGTTGACGTAGTGGCCGAACGTCTCGCGGCCGGCCGAACGATCCCGCAGGGTGCCGGCCCGGGCTTTGCTCTCCACATCGTTCGCTGCCGCCTCAGCTTCTCGCTTCGTGCGGAACCGAATGGTGTCGCCTCGCTCATCGGCCACCGTGCCGTACTGACCGGGCGCCTTCTTGTAGCGACCGCGCCAGTAGTCCCCGCGCTTCTCGGCAAATCCCACAGCGTTTTTCCTTTCGTGGTGCGGTGATTCAGTGCTCAGGCAGCGGCTGGACCGGCGCGCCGGGGTTGCTTGGCCACCAAGCGGTCGACCAGCCGCAATGAGGCCGCCTGCCCCGGTGTCGCGCGGCGGCGCGTTGTGGTCTGCTCGGCGCTATCGATCGGCCGAACCTCGCAGATAGCAACAATTTCGATCAGGTGCTCGGCGGTGAACCGGTAGCTTCCGCCGATCCAAGCGAACGGAATCCGCCGGCGCCGAGCCTGTTCCTTGATCCACCACTCCGAGCATCCGAGAGCGGCGGCAGCTTCAGCCGGTGAGTAGAGATCAGCGTGGTTCTTCTCTGAACGCATCGTGCCCTCCGGAGCGTCTTCCGGGGACGCCTCGCGGACGGGCGTCCCCGCAGTGCGGGTGTTCCTGCTGATCAGAGCGATTCGGGGACACCGGGGACGGCAGGGACTCTCCCCTCGACACCAGGCAACGGCGCCGATCCGGGCGCCGGCGCCGTGTACCGTCCGCCGGTGGCCGGCCAGATCTGCCCAGCGTCGTTCATCCGCTGACAGGTCTTCTTGACCGTCTCGCCCTTGATCCCGGTCGCCTCGGCGATCGCCGTAGGCCCGAGCGGCTTTGTGCTCTCCCGCAGGCATTTCAGAATGGCGGCGCGGGTGTCGCCGAGCTTCACCTCATCGGCCGGCCGATCCATCTTCACCCAGTGCCCGGTTTCCGAATCGTGGGTAAGGGCGATCTCGGTCTCTTCGACGTCGCGGCCGGTGATGGACAGCGTGCCGTCCGCCTGTCCCCGGGGACGCTTGAGGATCAAGGTCGCATCAGCGGCGCCGGCAATTCCGTTGGTGCCGCTGACTTCTTGGAGGAAATCGTCCGATCCGGCCTTCCGGACGTGGTGAATCAGGACGATAGCAACGCCGTAGTTGTCGGCAATCCGCTTAATCCGCCCAACCGCGGCGTAATCGGCGTCGTAAGCCGACAGCGACGGAGGCGCGATCCCCCGAACCTTGGCGAACACGTCGATCCCGATCATCCGGGCATCAGGGTGAGCGTCCAACCACGCCGCGATCGCAGCGTCTCCGCCCTGCGGCATGGTGGGCCACTCGGTGGCCAGGTGCAGGCCGGCCGGCGCGGGCCGGTCGCCGAGAAGCTGCCCCATCCGGGACTTCAGCCGGCGCGGAGTGTCTTCCAGCGCCAGGTACAGCACCGGCCCGGGCCGAACCGGGATCGAGCCCAGCGCCATACCGCCCGAGGCGACAGCCAGGGAAACGGCCAGCAGCATCCACGACTTGGCCACCTTCGGCGGGCCGGCCAGCAGCGACACGCCCTCACAGATCAGGCCAGGCACGGCCCACTTCGGGGGCGGGAACTCGGTCGCCATGATCTGGTCGGCCGACCAGAGCTGCGGGCGCCATACCCGAGGCTGGTCGGGGTCAACGGCCTGGAGGTGCCGGCCGGACTGCCCGGTGTCGGGCTGGGTCTGGGGTGCGGTCTGGTCGATCACGCGGCAACTCCGGTGCTGGATTCGATGGGCAGGGTGCGGGGACGCTTGGCGCCAGCACGCAGGCCGGAAGCGATCGTGCGGGTGGCCTCGGCCTCGGACTGCCCCACCGCGGTCGCAGCCGGCATCAGCGCGGCGTACACCTGGCCGGCGGGCAGGGCACCGCCGGCGACGAGCTGCCCAAGCTGCACCGCGGCGCCGTAGAGCGCCCGGTTGTGCTGCCCGTGGCCCGAGGCGCGCACCGCCTCGGCCGCCCGGTTCACCGCGGCTTCGAGGTAAGCGCCGGCCCGGTCGCCCGCGCCGGCCCGCAGGTGGATCGGGGTCGGGGCTTGCACCGGCAGCGGCCGGGGCGTCAGTGCCTCGGTTAGCCATCCGGGCAGCGGCGCCGGCTCGGCGGTGTCGTCCTCGGCGACGTAGGCGCGGCCGGCGACGGTCGAGGGTGCCGCGACGACGTAGCCGCCGTGGGCGCGGGTGTCGATCAGCCATGCCAGGTGCCCAGCGGTGCACCGCAGCTCCGGCGCCTCGGGACCGGTGGGCGCGGTGAAGTACAGGTGCGTCCCACCGGAGCCGGTACGGGTCGCGTAGGTGTCCCACGGTGCCGGGTGGCCGGCCCGCTGGCACAGCAGGGCGAACACGTCTCCGCCGTCGAGGATCCCGGGCTCGGCCCACTCGGCCGGCGGGAGCGCGATAGCTCCGGCCGGGTCGGGCTTGGGCTGGTCGAGGTCGATGACCAGCAGACCGGACGGGCCGGTGGCGATCCCGATCCCGTACGGCGCCGACGTCCACGCCGCGCGGATCCGGGCCGGGTCGGTGGTGGCGCGTTCCTCCCACGACACATGCCGCCCAGCCCGCCGGCATCGCGGATCCCGGCCGGCGCATCGCGCCTCGGCATGGTCGGGGAAGGCCGGCCGCTTGTCGTCCGCCCGCAGGGGGAAGACATGCCAGCCTCGCTCGGCGTGGGCCAGTACCGCGGCGACCAGGGCCTCACGGCGAGCCGCGCCGGCAGGGCCTCGCTCGGTGCAATTTCGGCCGGCCAGGGTGCGGCCGGCGTCCTGGCCGGTACGGTCCGGCTCATGAGCGTTGATCGACCCCGGCGAGATCTGGATCCGTGGATGCGCCGGCTTCTCTGGTTCAGCGCCATCGCGGGCTGCCTCGGCCTCGCTCTGGTTGCCCTTGACGATTTCCTCAGTGGAGCGCTGGTTACCGGCAGCCTGCGTGTGGTGGCAGCCATCTGCATGGGGCTGGTGTTCAGGTCGATTCTGCGCCGAAGCAAGGGCGACGACGGCCCGTGATGCGTTCATCCTGAATCCTTTTGGCGTGAGCACTGACGGGGCCTTGGGTCGGGTTGCGGTCACGGAGTCACCACCGGCGACGGCGGCGCGGGGTGAGGGGACGTGGGTCGCCGGTGATCTTCGACCAGCGGCCGGAGGGGTCGGTGTTCAGCTTTTCCAGCACCTTTCGGCCCGGTCGGATCGCGCGGCCGGTGCCGGCGCATCGGGTGCACTGGCGAAACCCGCCGCCGATCAGCCGGTTCTGTCGGGTGCCGCGTCCGTGGCAGTGCTTGCAGGCTCGGAACGGGAAGATCAGACAGGCCAGCGCGTACAACAGTGCGTAACCAATGGCGACCAGGATCAGGAATGTTCCGGCGGTGCTCATGGTGACCTCCGTGCCCCAGGGCAGGGGCGTCGGGCGGGTTATGGGCGTGGTTAGCCACACCGGTGGCGGGTTAGGTTCCTAACCCGCCACCCGTGGATGGCAATGTTGGGTCTGAGCTGCAAGGAGTTAGGAGTTAACCCCGTTAGATCGGTGCTGGTCAGCGTCCCGAAACGGCGCTGAGAGCCGTTTCGGCGCCCGTCCTGGCCGGCTAACTGGCCAGCAGTGCCGGGGGTTCGCCGTCCTCGCCGTCGCCGGATCGGCCGGCGGTTCCGGGGTCGGGCCGGCGGGCGATGGCGTCACGGACGGTAGCGGGATCGAGGGGGTAGCGGTTGCCGGTCGAGGGGACCTTGATGCCGTGCTGGTTGGCCAGGATCGCCCGCAGGCTCTTGCCGTTCAGCTCCCGGTACGGGCGCCAGCCGGGGAACGCCCGGGCCAGCAGCGCGGGGACGTCGGCGGCCGGCACCGGGTCGGCGCCGAGCACCTGGTCGAGATCGGCCAGCAGATCCCGGACCGCCGGCGCAGCAGCGATCGGGCGGGTTCTGCCGGTGCCGGGCACGGCCCGGCCGCGGTCGGCGATGGCCTTCATGGCGCGTTCGATGATTGGGGTGATCTGGTCGTTGTCCTTGTCGACGTCGATGAAGTAGACCTGCACGATCTCGGATCGCTGCCCCGAGAACCCCTTGACCACAGCGGTTCCCCGGTCGGTGCCCGGGATCAGCTCGGTTGCCCGGTGGCCGGCACGGAAGGCACCCTGTCCGAGCAAGGCGTCGTTGGCGACGTGGTCCCCGACGGCGAAAGCAATTCCGTTGGAGCAGTTTCGGGTGACGTCACGCGGCATGGAGTCCTTGGTCGGGGCCTGCGTGGAGACGAACAGATGGATGCCGCGCTTGCGCCCGAGCCGCACGATGTCGACCAGCAGCCGGGATGCCTCCTTGCCCAAGTCGGGGTGCTGGATCAGGACGTGTGCCTCTTCCAGCAGGCACAGCAGCGGGTGCAACCCGACATCCTTGGAGGCAAGCTCCCTGGTCACCGAGGGAACCTGGTACTTGACCAGCAGCTCGCCCCGGGCCTGAACCTCGGAATGGAGGTCGCGCAGATCTTGCACGATCTGCTCGAGCTTCTCGTCCTCGGCGCCCATCACGTACCGGGAGCACCGGGGCTTGAACGCCTCGAAATCGAAGTTGGCGTCAGGCACCCAGATCCGTAGCTCGGCCGTGGGGTCGAGGGCAGCGCCGGCGAACACATCCCGGGCCGCGGACGACTTGCCCTGCCCGGGCATCCCGCCGCCGATGGTGTTGCGCTCCATGATCGGGGCGACCACCGGCTCACCGCGCAGGGTCTTGCCGAACGGCACGCCCTTGAACACGTCGCACTTGCCCTCGCTCAGCAGCGGGTACTCCCCCGCGCCGTCGGCCAGGGCGCCTTTGTCGGCCGCCCACAGGTCGAGGATGCCGGCCTCGGCGCCGGTGGTCGGCCATACCTCCTTGGCCTGCCGGTACAGCCCGCCGGCCAACTGGGCCCGTTTCGTGGCGACCTGCTCGGCCGTCACCCCGGCCGGCAGACGAACGACCGCGTGCGTCCCCCGCCCGTCTCGGCGGGCCGGAGTGATGAACTGCAACGGAGCCACTTTCAGCGCCGCCGTGATCTGCGGGATCCGCAGCGCCAGGAGAGCTTGAGCGATCGTGCGCTCATCAATGGCCACATCGACATCCGCCTCGGACGCGGTTGCCAGCCAGGACGGCATCGGCGACCGACGGCGTCCCTCATTCCACAGCGCCGCCACCACGATCCACGGGAACGCCACGACCAGGGGCGTCCACGCCACCGTGACCACGATCGCCAGCACGTTCACCACGGCCAGGAACGCCACGATCGGCCCCAGCAGCGCGCCGGCATCCCGCCGGGCACAGGCCAGCAGGATGCCCAGCCCGAGCAGGAAGAAGAACAGTGAGAACGTGCCGACGATAAGCCCTTTGGCCAGGACGAAGGGCGCGGCAATCCAATCCATCGTGCGCCGGTGCCGGGCGTTGCGGAACGCCTCGGCGCGGGTCTCCCACTCCGACAGCAACTCGGCGTTGCCGGACAGCTCCGCCGACCGCATCATCCGCTGATGCCGCGACGTCGTGCCGGCCTCCCACAGCCGTTTAGTGAGGCTCAGGGCGCCGCCGGGGACGTAGAGGACGTGCCGGGCCAGCACCTTGGAGGCGGACACGCTGCGATCGCTGGTGATGATCGCCCTGACCACCCGCACCCCGGACACCGCACCGGACATCGGCCCGGACACGCCACCCGCCGGGAAGGGCGGCAACACACGCCCCTCCAGCACCTCCCGCACGGCCGGAGCGTCCGGGGCGGTGTCCGCCCGGTTGTCCGGGTCGTTGTCCGGGTCCGTGTCCGGGTCGGCGTCGTCCTCGGCGGCCGGCCACCACTGGACCGATGCAAGCTCGCCCGCCGGCCCAACCTGCGGCGCCGGGGTGGGAGTGCCGTACTCCGGCCGGCCCGCCTGCCCCGTCGCCCGGGCGAGTTCGTGCGGTTCGTGAACGTTGCTCATGATGCATCCCCTTCCGTGAGCAGTGATCAGGCAGCCAGGTCCGACGGCTCGCCCGTGGCGGGCAGGTCGATGGACGTCTCGGCCGAGATCTCGGCCGGCGCGGTGTTGAGGTGCCGGCGGACGGTGCGGTCAGTCACACCGACGCGGGAAGCGATCTTCTCGACCGTCCACTCCGGGTGCTTGGCCCGCAGCTCGTGCACCTTGGTCGCGGTGCCGACGCTCTTGCGGCCGGCCGTCGCCCGGACACTCGTCCGCGGCTTGCGGGCCGCGACCGTGTCGCCCTGGTCGTCCGCAGGGACGGTCCGGGGCGCCGGGGTCGGCAGGTGCCCGGTCGGCGCCAGGGCCTCGGCGATCTCGGCGACCGCGTCCGCCGGCCAGGACGGGTGCCGCTCCCGCACCGCGTTCACGATCACGGCCCGCTCGGTCCACACCTCGGCGTCATCCGGCCCGGCCGCGTCGCCCTGGTCGTCGCCCTCGACGCTCGGCCCGACCACGGCCGGCCCCTCGGTCACCTCGGCTGTCTCGGTCACCAGGTGGTGGAGGGCGGCACCCATCCCGAGCACGGCCACCGGCAGGCAGGCCACCACCGCGGTGATCTGCCAGGGTGCCGAGACCATGCCGGCCGCCGACATCAGGTGGTAGGCGACCTGACCGGCCGCGCCCAGCGCCAGCGACCCCAGCGCCGAGGCACGGGCGAACCGGGTGGCCCTGTCCGAGGTGCCGCCGGCCAACCACACGTTCAGCGCGTACGCCGCGTACGTCTCCACCCCAATCGGGAGCGTGATCGCCGTGTCGATCGTGAGGGTGTCCCAGATCCCGGGCAGCGGCTTCACCTCACCGAACCCGGTCAGCCGGCCCAGCTCCACCCAGCCCGACCAGATCGCCACGAACGCCGGCAGGGCCAACAGCAGCACCGGCCACGCACGTTGGCTCCCCTCGACCCGCGTCCTCTGGTTGGTGTTCTCGATCATCACTTGCCCTCCCCATCCGCAATGACACCCGTCAGATGCGCCGTCACTAGCCGCATCTCGTTCAACCGCGCCGTCAGCACCTGCACCTGTTCGATTGCCTCACCCGTCGCCGTCCGCAAGACCGCCATCTCGCCGGCCACATCAGCGCCGGCGTCATGCCCAACCGCCCCGGTCTTCGCCGCCCGCGCCAGCCACCCATAGCCCTGCCGTAGTGCCTGCTCCGAGCCCGCAACCGCCGTGGTCAAGTGCGCAATCACGGCGTCCACATCGGCCGGCCAGACGTACCCGCCGGCGGTGCGCAAGGTGGCGTGGTTCAGCGACCGCACCGCCTCGGCCGCGTCGTCGGCGTACTGATCCGGCGTCTTGTTCGTCCGCGCGTTCATGCCGCCTCCCCGATCTCGTGCTCTCCGTGGCCGGTTTCGCCGGCCGGTCCGTCGTGGCAGTCCACGCACTCGCCCAGCACGACCGGGATCACGTAGCCGGCGTCCTGTTCGCAGGTCGGGCAGATCCGCCGCGCCCGGTTCGCCGCCGCCAGGGCGCGCCACCGGCCCGGCGTCATCGGCCGCTTGGGCTTGGCCGTGGTGAGGTCATAGAGGTGAGCCACCCAACGGCCCCGGGGACGGGCCACACCCGCGACCGGCCGGCAGCCACCGGGGCGCAGGCCCATCGCGCTCAACTGCCGCAGCGTGGCCAGACCGGAGGGCGCCATCCCGTACCGGTAGGTCGGGCACTCCCCCGCCGTCACCGGCATGACCCGGTTGTCCAGAGTCACCCCGGCCGGGCTACCGCCGCCGGCCACCATCCGCGCCACCGTCGCAGCAGCCTCGGCGCTCAACGGTCGCGCCGGCATCAGCACGGCTCCCCGGTGTCCGTGGCCAGGAGCAGCCCATCGGGCCGGCCGGTGTCGATCCCGTGCTGAACCCGGCCGTTCAGACACCGGACGTCGACCACCCGATGAACCGGACGGCCTATCTCGGCCGCGTCGTCACCGGAGACAGCCCTGATCACGAGCGTGGACGGGATGGCAGACACGACCACCGCGAGCAGGCCGGCACCGATGCGGCGAACGGTCGCAGAGGCGTGCCGAGGCTCTGAACTGCGGATATGCGAGGCAACCGAAGTCATGCCGCACCGCCAAGTGGTCCACCGCTGAACCAGTCGCGCGGCTGCCCGCCCAGCTCGCCGCGCACGATCGTTGCGCCAGTTTCGGCCTGCGACAGTCGCCGCCGGCCCAGTTCCGAAGTGCCGTCGTCGCCGGTCAGAGCCATTGCGATCTCGGCATCAACCACGGCGAGGTCCGCCGCGATCAGCGGCCATTCGGCCTCGATCTGCCGCAGCTCGGCCCGGCTCGGCCCGTTCAGTGAGCGCCAGGAATGCATCAGGTTCCCCATCCGTTAACCAACTGGCTTAAGCCAGTAAGTGGCTTGAGCCAGTTATAGCGACATGGCGGGGGAGAGTCAACAAGTGGCTTGAGCCAGATCGCCTAGACTCCTTGATCACAGGACCCGAACGGAGAGCCCAACCCATGAGCACGCAACGCGAACTGCCCCCGAGCCGCCGCATCGCCGAGACGCTGCGCCGGGCAATCGCGGACGGCACCTACCAGGAGGGAGACAAGCTCCCCTCCGAACGAGTCCTGGCCGCCACCTACAACTCAGCCCGCAACACCGCCCGCGAGGCAATCAACATCCTGGCCACGGAGGGCCTGGTCGACGTCCGGCACGGGTCGGGCGCCTACGTGCGCCGGCAGGTCCGGATGATCCGCCTCGGCGCCGAGCGATATAGCGAGAGGACACGCCGGGAAACTGGCCTGTCCCCGTTCCGCGCCGAAGCACTCAAGCAGGGCAAGACCGTCCGAGTGGACGTGCCAGACATCAGCCGCGTCATTCCGCCGGCCATCGTCGCCGAACGCCTAGCGGTCGATCCCGAGTCGAAATCCGTTGTGCAGCGCGTTAATCACTACTACGCCGATGACGTTCCGGTTCAGATCGGCATCACGTACATCCCGTGGGAGATCGCCGAAGGCTCGGTGCTGGCGTCCGAGGCCAAGACCGGAACCGGCAGCATCTACGCCCGTTTCGCCGAGCTCGGCCACCAAATCACTCGTGTCCGTGAGGAAATCGCCGCTCGGATGCCCCGCCCGGAGGAAGCGCAGATCTTGCGCACCCCGCCCGGTGTCCCCGTCCTCGATGTCGTTCACACCGGCATCGACCAGCACGGAAAGCCTTTCGAGGTAACCAACTTCATCATGCGATCCGACTTGACCGGACTGGACTACTCGATGGCAGTGGAGGACTAGTGCCCGACGAAACGACCGCAACCAGCCGCATCCGGCCCCGGACCGCAGAAGATCTGCCCGCCCTCGGCGCGCTCCTGGTGCGCGTGCACGAGCTCGACGGCTACCCGGTCGAGGGCGTCGACGACCCGCAGGCATGGCTGAAGTCAGACCAGGAGCTCGCCGCGCTCACCGCGGAGAAGGACGGCCAGGTCGTCGGGCACGTCATGCTCAGCTACCCCGGCCCCGGTGATGCCGGCGCCGAGGAGTGGACCAAGCGCTCCGGCGAGCCGACGGACCACATCGCCATGGTCGGCCGGCTCTTCATCGGCCCCGAGGCCCGGGGCGATCGGCTCGGCGCCCGGCTCACCGACGCGGCGACCGAGATCGCCCGCAAGCTCGGCCGGCGGGCCGTGCTCGACGTGATGGCGAAGGACAAAGCCGCCATCCGCACGTACGAGAAGCTCGGGTGGCAGCGGATCGCCGAGGTGGAACACGCCTTCGGCGACGGCCAGAGCGTACCGGCCTACGTCTACGTCTCTCCCCTGGAGTAACCCACAGGCTCCCCTGTTCGCCGGCCTCAGACGGGGGCAGGCCGGCGAGGCGCGCAGGGGAAACGTCGCCGTCCGGGACCGGGGTGCAACCCGGTCCCGGACGGCGACCAGCAGGCAGGGCGTCCGTTCCGGCATTACGCCGCTCCACCGGACGACCCGACCAACAGCTCCCACCGCCCCGGTGAACATCCAAGAGTCCTGGCGCGGTGGGGGCACCATCGTGGCGCGCTGACACTCCCTCCGTCGAGTCGCGTCACGGGCAAGAAGGCTCCGGCCGCGTCCTCAGCGCTGATGGCTTACCAGCGCCGGGCGCGGCCGGAGTTTTATGTCTGACGAATCGCTAGGTCCAGCGTTGCACTTGCCGCCGCCAAGAGGCAGACGACAGCATTTCCCGCGTAGGCAACACAAGTTAAATATATTAAAGAAAAGCTTTCCTGAGCCACCTCTCTCGATCCGCTTCCTCGCGTGCCATCTCCTCGCGAACCATTCGCTCCCGAACAGCCAACTTCCGGGCTATGCGTTGCATACGAATGGACTTCACGGTATAGCTCCAAGTTGCCAAACCTATGATCAAGATAACTTCGATACCCAAGAGATAATCAAGGATAGTTAATCCCAAAACATCTGGTGGGGTGAAGACTTGCCGAATTGTAAGCACGGCTACAAGAGCCGCCGCCAGTTCGAGGGGGCTTGTGGCAGAGTCCAAGAATCTTGGACGGACACTGTAAAGCGTTAGACGCCATGCCAATTTATGTCTTCTGATTTCAAATCCCCGAACTGCGAATGCAACAATCAATGCAAAGGGGCTGAGTGAGATTAGCGATATGAACGAAGCGTCTTGCGCCTTCCTCGACAATTCAATGTTTGCTTGCGTAATTTCTCCAGACCTCCCCGGACGATATACGGTTGCCCGCGGCCGAGCGGCCACCCACATGGTGTCCTCTATATTCCAATCGCTCAAGGTCGGCGCACCGGTAACATTCATAACTACGGTTGGCCCAGACTCGATTCTGTTAGCACCATAGCGACTTATCCAACGTACGTCGTCACTAAACACGACTTTCGCGCCGAGATAGGTTGTGTAACTGTCAAACGGAAAGCGCCGCCCTGGCCCGGAGCCGAAGGGTACTGTGAATGCATGTCCCTCCGGTGCAAGCAACGGGGCGGAGCCTGAGTGGGAAAGGGGTCCGTCTACTCGGTATGCTTCCAACTCCTCGAAAGAAATCTTGGTAACTGCTAAATGATTCGCTAACAACCTCACTGAGGCATAAGATTTCTCGTACTTCGGCTTCAACCGTCCGGATGAATCAAATACGGGAGACCCGTCTTTTCCAAGAAGTCGCGACTTCCAATTCGCGCCTGAAACCCATGACATGTAGAGCGAACCACTCATTGTGCGCTCAGAGGTAGAAACGGAACCTAAGTCAAGGCTTATGGCCATAAAATCGTCATAGCCAATTATGTTCGATGCCCGTCCAATCTCCCTATCAGTAGATTCCCGATCGCGCTGGAGTTCTAAATGCGGAAAGGAGAGGAGCGCGAAAATCATCCCGCCGATGCAACCAAGGACCGCGCATAGGATAATTCCTTTTACATGGAATTGCCTAGCCAGCGATTCAAGTAGATTCTTATTTGGAACTCGCTGCGCCCATCTAAAGTCCACGACTTTGACTCCCGGAGTTTGGTTCCTTCAATTTGATCAATTGGCGGCCTCAACAGAGCTTTGAATCATCGCTGTATTGGCTTAGGCGACGAATAGCTTTGCAAATCTCAATCTCGGCACACTTACCTGGTGAGACCCAGGACGTCGAAGAACGCCCTGTTCCTCTGCCTTGCCGAGATCAGCAGTCGATCGAAACTTACAACTTCAACGTAGGCATTAAAACTCTTATTGTAACCGAAGTAGCCGATGCCATCATCAGTCATGGTCAGATCTCTCTGTTTACAACGCTTTATCAATGAAGGCGTGAGATCTGCAATTACGTAGCAGAAAGCCGGTATGCTTTCAGGCGCGTTCACTGGCCGGCCGGAAGCTGTCCGAACAATTCCGGCGCGCACGAGCTCCAAATAGTTGAGGCATTGCTCAATCGGATCTTTTTCCGAGCCGGCCGCCATGTCATTACGCATGGGACGTTTGATTTCGATTATGGATATCGACGCACTCTTGGCCGGTTCTCCATCGGCAATTAGGACACGATCAAACTGGCGAACGGCGAATAGATCCGGCTCCTTCGTGGAAGCGGAACCCGTAACCGGCATGGCACTCAATGTTTTATCTGAAGCAAGATAATTATGGAAGGTGAGCCGTTCATCGATAAGCCACAGGTTATTTGAAGCGAAAGATGCGTCGTTCGAAGTCGTGCCCATAGACATGATCAGATTATGAACCACATCCTCCCGAGAGTATTTTTCGTCGTCCTGTTTTTCAATTGCCTTGGCTAGAATCTCAATTATTACCTTGCGGTGAGATACATACCCGGCAAGATCTGACATCTTGATGTCCTCAACCTTGGCAAGATATCCCTTCAGACGCTCCTGATATCCATCGGTGTCGAAGTTCAGCAGGTTTATATCAAGGACCTCTTGCCCTTCTTTCAGAACTTCTAGCTCAATCTCCCTTAAGCCCTTGTGGAGCTCCAGCTCCAATTCTCTTTCATTGATCTTTGGATCGACCGTGAAGCCATTTTCGTCAATTCTTTGCAAAACGGGACGGTAGCGGGGGGCCTTGTTTTCGATGAACGCTTCGACTCGATCACGTATATCGTTTTGTGCACCGACAAGGCTCGCCATCAGAAAGGTCTGGATCTCAGACAAAATCTTCTCTCTGATTTCCGACTGCGAGATATCGACCTCCTCCATATCATCAAAAGCATCCTGGTCTTCATTTCTTCCCGGACTGGGCAACTCGTCCAAGTCGAACCCCGTCCTCTCGGACCGAACCTTATTATCCAAGAATGGGGAAACTAAGTAGCCAGAATAAGTAAATTTCCCGTGCTCATCTGTGAGCGCGCCGTGCAGACCCGGCAATTTTCCCGAGATGTTCTCGGAAATAACGACTCGGTTTGCAGCACACCAGTTGAGCTGCGGCACGTCTTGAGATCGAGCCTGAACCTTCAAATGCACAAGATCAAACCTTTGCCCGCGCACCTCAATGTCCTGGATTGATTCAACGGACTGAATGAAATCCGAATATTTAGCCTTTAGATCTATAGTCTCACCATTATCGACGACGAGAATATCCGGGACTCCACGCTGCCTGACGAAATACCAAAGACAATGCTCCAGCAGGTCACGCGCAATCGTGTCTGGAAGCTTTCTGGATTCACTCTGATACTTCTTGTGAAAGTTGACGAGATGAACGATGGTTTTAGGCGCAGCGTTCGACCCGGCGACCGCGGGCCATTCTTCACGCGAGATACCTTCTTCAGTGCTGAACCTAAATTTACGACACTTGAGCCCGTCTTCTGCTCTATAAATACTTTCTACGTCCACATGATCAAACGCCTTCAACCAGAGCAGTCGCCCTACACCTCGGCAGCCCTGGCTTTGCTTGTATTCACTGTCGAGAGTCTGAAAGGATTGCATATTTTCGTTATCAAATCCTGCGCCGTTGTCTTCGATAACGAATCCAATGATGGGCTCGCGAGCACTACGACCAAAGGTTGCCAGATCCCCAGGGAAGGGCTGCATAGTCCGTTCAATGGTGATCGTTATCTTGCCACTAGATAGATTGTCGAAGGTCGCGTCGATTGATTGAATCGCGTTGACCACAGCCTCAAACAAGGGCAATAAGCTGTGCGCTTTCGGTAGCGGCGTGTTCCTCAGTCGCCCACTTAGCGATGCACTGATCAGCACAAATCCCCCGTTGGGTAGTCCACGACCGCCACGATAATAAAACACGATTAGGCTACGCCAACTCTTGAGCAAGTGGGAGCCTTTCGAGACGTGTCCTCATTAGTGTCATGTCGCGACAATTTCGTCGCACCCAGAATCCTGGCGGCCACGTCAGTCACCCATCGGCACCCGCCCCAGTCAGCACCAAGGGTCATGGTGTCCCACCTGTCCCCACTGTCCCGAAATCGCCTTCACCTGCGCCGATGGTCAGCCGGTCGGGGATAGCTAGGCCCGAGTATCCCCAGCCAGTCTCCCTGTCGAACAAGCGTTCAAGGAGCGCTCGGCGATAGGCAAGGTGATGCGCGGTGGAGCTCGGAGTACCGCAACAGGTCCACCCTCAGGAGCGATCACGCGCGCGGATCCCGCGATCCCGGTGGTCGCCACCCTCCGTTGGTCCGGGGCTGGTCTCGGCTGGTGCCGGCCTCCGCCCAGGGCTGGACCGACGACGCTGCGCTGATCACTTGGACAGCGCCGCGAGGGATGACGCTGCTTGAGGGGTGGGTGTCCCTGGCTGACGCGTTCCGCGGCGCTGCCGCCAGGGCGCACCTTCTCGCCGCCGGGATACCGGCAGAACGGCTGGAGGCCGCTCAAGAGACGGCCAGGTGCTCCCAGTGCGCCTACGCAGAGTGGTTACGAGCTGAGGAGACTGCGCTCAGCCAGCCACCACACCGAGAGGGAAAGACCGGCTGAAACAGGCGCGCCGACTGTTTCAGCCGGTTCCGGAGTGTCGGGAGAATCTGGGGAGATGATCTTGGATTGCAGGCCGCACCCGGCCAACGCAGACCAACGGATCCCAACGCTCTGAACTGCGGAAACCTAGTGCTCCCGAGATGGCGTCAGCCTGCTAACGCTATTCGGGACGAAGAGGCCGCAGGTTCAAATCCTGTCACCCCGACAGCAAAACTGCCGGTCAGTCGCACGTCGACTGACCGGCGGTTGTGGTTTGTGGCCCTCGCACGACCCGGTGTGCGACACCTGGGCGATCCCAGCGACTTGAGCCGTACCGACTTCACCGATCCGGGCAGTCCGAGACCGGGCGACTGGGCACCGACAAAACCGATCCTGCGTCACGACGTTCTTACCCTGAGTGCCGTTTGCCTCATTTGATACTCTCTGACCTGCGGTTATGGGAGGGGTCCGATGAAATCGCGGGTGGGACGATGGCCATTGGCTGGGCGCAGGTACGCGAGTGGAAATCGTCCGAGGTGGAATTGGCCTCCAGGGCCCTGATGACCGTCGAAGAACAGCTGGTGCATGTCGGCGAAGACCTGGCCAAGGTCTTTCCCGAGCACTGGGACGGCGGCGCCGCGACGGCCGCTCGAACCGCGCTGGAGCAGTACAAGGAACTCCTCGAAGACCGGATCGCCGAGGTCACGGCTGTCCGGCGGGCGCTCGACGACGCGAGTGACGCGGTGCAGGGCGTCGAGCAGGCCGTGAGCATCGCGGAGAAGTTCGCCGAGGACAACGGCCTGGAGTTCGTCGGCAACAGCGTGTTGGACGTCCGCGGTGTCACCGATGTCTTCGAGACCGAGCACGACGCCGACCTGGCCCGCGAGATGCGCACGCGCCTGGTCGGGGAGTGCGTCGCCTACGTCGAGGAGGCGGTGCGCCGCGGCCAGGACATGGACACCGATCTCGGCAGCGTGCTGAACGGGCAGGTACTCAGCGGAGCCCTGGCCGCGATCGACTACCGCAGCCCCGACGATGCGGAAACGCGCGGTGAGAAGGCGGGTGCGGCCGACATCTACGGCCAGCCCGCGAAAGACGCCACACCGGCCCAGGTCAAGGCCTGGTGGGACGCGCTCACCGAGGACGAGCAGAAGGAGATCGAGGAGAAGCACCCGGAGTGGCCCAATAACCGCAACGGGCTTCCCTCCGATGTGCTGGACCGGGCCAACAAGGCGATGCTCCCGAAGTACCAGGAGCAGGTGAAGAACGACCTCGAGAAGGTGCGTGACAAGCTCCGGCACACGCTGCCCGACGACCTGGCGCGGCAGTACGAGCTGCGCCGGCAGCTCGGCATCCTGGAGAAGAAGCAGGCCTCGCTGAACGAGGTGCAGAAGATGATCAACGACGCCGACCAGGTGGCCGAGGAGACCGGCATCCCGAGCGATCTGATGGTGCTCAGCCTGGACATCAGCAAAGAACGCGCCCAGGCCGTGATCTCGCACGGAGACCCGGACACGGCCGACCACGTCGGAGTGTTCACTCCCGGCCTCACCTCGACGGTGGACGGGATGGGCGACTACGTCGAGCACATGCGCAACATGCGGGACAAGGCCGAGACGAGCCTGAACCGCGACGCCGCGACCAAGGGTGAGTCGGTCGCCATGATCACCTGGCTCGGCTACCAGGCCCCGCAGATCTCACCGGAGAGCCTCGCGAACCTGGACGGCACCTCGGTCGCCTCGTCGGGCACGGCGAAGGCGGGCGGCGCCTCACTGGCGAACTTCTTCCAGGGCATCGATATCAAGAACTCCGGCGCCGACATCACCGCCCTCGGGCACTCCTACGGCTCCACCACCACCGGGTACGCGCTGCAGCACGCCGGCACCGGCGTCGACCGGGTCGCCTTTTTCGGCTCACCCGGGCTGGGGACCGACGACGTGAACGACATCAACGTGCCCACCGGCCAGATCTACTACGAGGAGGCCCGGCAGGACGGGGTCGGCGACCTCGAGGCCTTCGGCAAGGACCCGACCGAGATGAAGGGCGTCACGCAGCTGAACCCGGAGGCGTACGACGATTCGGACGAGGGCCACCTGAACGCTGTCACCGGGCACACGGCCTACCTCGACGAGGGCTCCACGAGCGCCCACAACCTCGGGTCGCTCGTGGCCGGTCAGGAGGAGAAACTCGTGCTGGGCAACGACAATCCCCAGACCGGGGAGGCCTGGAAAGACCGCCTGGACAGCGCCGTGGACACAGCTCGTGAGATCCGCGACCTCCCCCGTAACCTCAGCGAGGCGGTCGTCGCCGGTGCCGAGCGCACGGCCGAGGCGGTGCAGAACGGTGCCCAGCGAACTGTCGACCTGGTACAGGAAGGTGCCGAGCGCACGGCCGACACGGTGCAGGAGGGGGCCGAGCGCGCCGCCGACGTGGCTGAGGAAGGCGCCCGCCGACTCGCCGAGGGTGGTCTCGAGCTGGCTCAGGAGGGCAACGAAATGCGGAAGGAAGCCGGCAGCATCTACGAACAACTGACCCGCGGGCTCGTCTCCGGACCGTGGGAGAAGCGGTGAGGCCGGGCCGGTTCCGGGCCCGCCGGGCGGGCCTCGTGATCGCTGTCGTGGGAATCGCCCTGATCGGGGCCGGATGTGGAGAGACAAGCATGATCAGCGAGTCGTCGTCGAAGGAAGAGGCCCTGCGGGAGCTGCAGAGCCGGCCCTCGTTCGAGCAGGCCGATCGGGACCAGAAGGCCATGCTGGGCGAGATCCGTTCCGTGTATGAAGATCTCGCGCCCACGGTGAAGTGGGACCGGCCTGGGCCGCGGGTCGTCTCGGGCGGCACCTGCCTGGCGCCCTTCCGGCAGATCGACGGGGTCCGGTCGTACACCTACGACGCCGGTGTCGGCGAGGGCAACACCCCTGATGCCGTCTGGCCCGAGGTCAAGCAGAAAATGCTCGACATCGCCGCGCAGTACGGGTACACCGAGGTCAACCAGATCAGCGACGAGCCCAGGAAAAGGGTGTTGACCGTGGGCAACGGCATCGGCGGCACGCTCGAGGTGGGCGAGTACGACAACACCACCATCACCGTGTCGGGCGCCTGCTACCTGAAAGACACCAAGGCGACGGAGGAGACGACTTCCTCGTAGCGCGTGCCCTGTTCGTGACCGGACACGTTCTCCCGGCCATTCTGTCGGTGGTGCCTGCCAGGATTCCCGTATGGATCCCCTGAAACTGATCGAGACCAGCCCCGGCAACTTCTCTCTGATCATGAACGCCGGGGGCACGCCCGCCGATGTGGTGGTCGGCGAGTCGGGGCACGAGCCCAACGGCTACTTCTGGGGCGGCATGGCCCAATGGCTGGTGCGAACCCAGGTACCGGAGGTGGAGGGGCGGGTGAAGTTCGACCCCGAGGCCGGCATGTTCTGCGCCTACGGCCCCGACCGCGAGGCGCTGGCCGTGCTCGGCACCGCCCTGGCCGCGGTCGTCAACGCCCCCGACCTGCTGCCCGCCCTGATCGCGAAGGGTGAGGCCGAAGGCATCGACTTCGACGACTGACGAGACCTCCGGCGGGACGGCCGACAGGGCTGAATGCGAGACCAGTAGCCGGACCGACCCTTGGCAAGACTGGTGGCAAGCTCGACGCCCTTCTCCGGTATCTCCGGCTTCGGCTTCGGCTTCGGCCAGGGCGCGTCCGGAGGTTGTAGCTCTCGGACTACAACCTCCAGGCCGGCATCGGCACGCTCCGGTCGGTCAGCTCGTGGGGTCCGGTCGGCAGTTCCGAGCCCATCAACGGGCCGTACTTCGGCACCTCCGTGCGCTCCCTGTACGACCTGGCCAACGCCGACGGGTAGGCCCCGACCGCGGCCGATCACTTCGGTCAGGGCAGAGGACGCGCGAGCTCCCGTAGCACTGCCTGCCAGGTGGGTGCCTGGTGGGCAGCGCCGGCGTTCAGGTCCAGGCCGCGCCAGCCGGTCACCGCCCGGATACCGTGCAGAGCACTCACCGACCAGACCTCCAGGCCCTCGAGTGCGACCGGTGGCACGTTCTCGGAGCGGGTCTCGACGCCCCGCCGTTCGGCGATCCCCTCCAGAAGCCGCCAGGTGACACCGGGCAGAGTCGCATCGCTGCGCGGAGGGCTGCAGAGCACGTCCCCCCGCCACCAGAGCAGCGTGCTCAGCGCACCCTCGAGCACCGCCCCGTCCGGTGACACCAGCACCGCCTCCCCCGCCCCCGCCAGGGCCGCCCGACGTCGCAGGTCCGCCAGCCGGGGCAGGTCCGGGCCCTTGACGCCCGGCCGGGTCCGCGGATCCGGCACCCCGGGCCCCCACAGCACCACCTCCGACGACGGTTCGGGGGCGGGACGGATCCACAGCGTCAGCTCGTCACCGGTGCGGTCGACCCGCGGGAACCACCGACCCGACCGGGGCAGAACGGCCAGGACATCGTCCATGAACCGGTTCGCCCACCCGGAGGTGAGGGACGGCACCGAAGGCGGATGGTCGTCCATCATTGAAACGCTCCGGACGAAACGTGCTCGGTGCTCATCGATGCCGCGACAGCGGCCTTCGTCGACGAGCCACGAGTCGGCGACCGGCGGCCCGGGCCCGGCCGGACGGGTGGCGGGCACGAACTCCCCCGGCCCTCGCCAGAGCAGGGGGCCGGGCGGGATCTCGCCGAACGGCTTCATCAACGGAGTCCAGAATCTTCAGGAAGTGACTGGGCCGTAAGATACCTGGCCCGACCCCGCCCGAGGAGCCCGATGACGCCCGACCCGCAGCCGGTCCGGACGCTGCTCGTGGACAACTACGATTCCTACACCTACAACCTGTTCCAGCAGCTGGCGGTGGCGAACGGCACCGAGCCAATCGTGGTGCGCAACGACGAGTGCGACTGGGACACCCTGATGTCGCGCATCCAGGGGACTTTCGACAACATCGTGATCTCCCCCGGGCCCGGGCGGCCGGAGAACCCGGAAGATTTCGGCCTGTCGGCGGCCGCGATCACCTGGGCCCGCACCTCGGGCCTGCCCCTGCTCGGGATCTGCCTGGGCCATCAGGGCATCGCCGTGGCCTTCGGGGCCCGCACCGAGCCCGCCCCGCGCATCATGCACGGGCAACTCAGCCGGGTGCGCCACGAGAGCCCCCTGTTCGCCGGGATCCCGCAGCACTTCGAGGTCGTCCGCTACCACTCCCTGGCGGTGCCGGAGCCCCTGCCGGCCGGACTGACCGCGACGGCCTGGTCCGAGGACGGCACCGTGATGGCGCTGGAGAATTCCGGGGCAACGCTTTTCGGGGTTCAGTTCCACCCCGAATCGATTCTCACGCAGCACGGATCCCGGATCATCGAGAATTTCCGCGACCTGACCGACGTCCACCATTCGGTTTCTGTCACCGAAAAAGCCTCCACGACAATGGACGAGAAAGAACGCACGCCGTTACGCCTCACCGTTCACCGGCTTCCGGGGCCGATCGACGCGGAGTCCCTGTTCGCCACCCTGCACCGGGGAGACGGGGCCGTCTGGCTGGACAGCGCGCGCACCGGACGGTTCTCCTACCTGGCCTGCGCCCCGGGTGGAAAGCTCTGGGAAATGCTGACCCCCCAGGCAGATTCGTTCGATCGAATCCAGCGACGACTGCGGTCGTTCAGCATCGACGAGCCCGATCTGCCGTTCGACTTCACCGGTGGCTACGTGGGATATCTCGGCTACGAGTGCGAGGCCGACCCGGCGACGGCCGGCCCGCACGCATCACCCCACCCGGATGCCGCGCTGGTGTTCGCCGACCGTCTCGTCGTGCTCGACCACGAGCAGGATGAGGTGTTCCTGCTGGCGCTCGACCTGAGGTCCGACCCTCGGGACGACGCCGGGCAGTGGATCAACCGGACCCGGCACATCATCGAGAACCTGCAGCCGCTAGAACCTCTCGCCGATCCACCCGCTTCTGTCGCCCGCCCGGTACGAGGCCGCCGCCAGTACCTGGCCGACATCCAGACCGTGCGGGAACACCTGGAGCAGGGCGACACCTACGAGGTCTGCCTCACCACCCGCTTCGACACCACCACGACGGAATCGCCCCTCACCGTCCATCGGCGCCTGCGGAAGCTGAATCCGGCTCCCTACAGTGCTTTTCTGGACCTGGGCGGGATCAGCGTGTCGTCCTCGTCGCCCGAGCGGTTCCTGCGGATCGACCGTTCGGGGCGGGTCAGCGCCAAGCCGATCAAGGGCACCCGGCCCCGGGGCTCCTCCCCCGACGACGACCGGCGCCTGGCCAAGGAACTCGAGAACGACGTGAAGGAACGCGCCGAGAACCTGATGATCGTGGACCTGCTGCGCAACGACCTCGGACGGGTGTGCCGGCCCGGTTCGGTCGTTGTGCCCGCCCTGATGCAGGTCGAGTCGTTCAGCACGGTGCACCAGCTGGTCTCGACCGTGGAGGGCGATCTGGCAGACGGGCGCGACGCGGTGGACTGCGTGCGGGCCGCCTTCCCGGGCGGATCGATGACCGGCGCCCCGAAGGTGCGCACCATGCGCATCCTTCAGCAGCTGGAGGGCCGGGCCCGGGGCGTCTACTCCGGCGCGATCGGGTTCCTCGGGGTGAACGGCACGGCGGACCTCAGCATCGTGATCCGCACGCTGGTGCACGACGGGAACGCCGTGAGCGTGGGAGCGGGCGGGGCCGTGACCATCCTCTCCGATCCTGAGCAGGAATGGCAGGAGGTGCGGCTCAAGGCCGACGCCGTGCTGCGGGCCGTGGGTGCGGTCAGCAGCGACGAGGGTCCTTCCTGAGGCGGCTGGTCCACGTGGGTGGAAATGCGCTGGCGGCTCCGTCGGTAGGCTGTCACCCTAGATCGGCGGGGTATGGATGCCGACCCGAAGAGGAGGGCACTCATGACTGACGACAAGCAGGTCAGCTCAGACACGAAGCGCAAGTTCCGCGAAGCTCTGGAGCGCAAGAACGCCAACGGCGGGCAGCACCAGGGCGAGGTCCAGGGAAACGGGAAGGTGGGCGGGTCCCACGGCCCCGAGACCTCGGGCTCTCAGCAGATGTTCCGACGTAAGTCTTCGTAGTTCCGATCGGTTCCGATCCGTTCTGACGAGGAAGGCGTCACCCGGAATCACCGGGTGGCGCCTTTCGTCACATCACGGCCCTCTCGGCCGGTCAGGTGGCACCGGGTTAGCATCAGCCGACCCGTGAGGCACCGCCACCAAGGAGAGTCGTCGCATGATCCGCAACGTCGTGACGGGCCGGCTCAAGCCGGACGCCGACACCACCCTTCTCGACGAGGGCCTGGCCGGCATCCTCGCCCTGGGCATTCCCGGGATGACCGACGTGAAGGTCGGCCGGGACGCCGGACTCCGCCCCGGGAACTGGGATTTCACCATCGTGGCCGACTTCGCCGATGTCGCCGCCTATCGGGCCTACGACGAGGACGAGGAACACAACCGTCTGCGCCGGGAGATCTTCGGGCCGCTGTCCGCCGAGATCGCCCGGATCCAGATCGAGTTCTGAGCGCTCAGCAGCCCTGCTCCGACTGGCTCTCCCGGCTGACGAAAAGGCTTGCCCCGACGTGACTGTTGTCGGGTACGGAGAACGGTCCCCGCTCCTTGAGCGGGTCCAGCGGCACCACGATCACCTCCAGCCGGTACTGCATCCCCAGGGGGTCGAACGGCAGGCCCACCGGCGGGCGCAGCTTCCAGCGGGAGAGTGATGCCGGGTGCTGCCAGCCCCGGATCGGCGTGATGTGCCGGACCCCGTCGCCGGCGCTGAGGTTCTCCACGGAGAACAGCAGCGTGCGGCCCGGCGGCAGGTGCGCGGTACCGCTGATCCCGGGGCAGCGGCCGATCCCCGCCCCGTTGCGCGGGGTGACGAAGGCGGCTTCCTTACTGGTCGAGGGTTTTCCGGGCCAGGGAGTAACCGCGACCCCGAATGACGGACGAGGTGGCCGCCCCTGCGGGTCGCCGGCGGTTTGCGGCCCCCCGATGATGGACGACGTACTCGCCGGCCGTGGGGTGTCGGTGAGTTGCGGTGTCTGCCGGGTGAACAGCAGGGGCGCCAGGATCAGGCCGATCGAGAGCAGCGGGATCAGCACCAGGGCGGCCAGGAACACGCTGGGGCGCGCCCGCCGGGCTGTCGCCAGAGCGCGTAACTGCCCGGCCCAGGCGCGGGGATCGGCCGGGCGGTCCGCCGGGTCGTGGGCCAGCAGCCGGGTCAGGTGGTCGGCGAAGGCCCGGGGGTCGCGCACTTCGGCATCACGCGCCACGATCTCCGCCCGTCGACGGGCCCGGTCGGGAGCGAACGGGTCGCGGGCGTGCGGCGGGTTCTCCCCGACCACGCAGAACCAGGCCAGGGCCCCGAGCGAGTACAGGTCGGAGGCCGGGTCGCGGGCCGCCATCGGGTCGGCCAGCACCTCCGGCGCGGTGTATGCCGGACTGTGCCGGCCGGACAGGTCGCGGCCGTCGTCCACTCGCCGCATCGTGCCGATGTCGACCAGCACCACCCCGCGCGACGGGGCGAGGATGCAGTTCGGCGGCTTCACATCGCGGTGCAGGCTCGGATTACCCGCCGAGGCGGTGCGCGAGTGCAGCGCTCCCAGGGCCGCGGCGACCTGCTCGACGTAGCGCAGCCGGGTCGTCAGGGTCTTTGCGGTGGCGGGTGTGCCGGCGAGTTCGTCGGCCAGCGTCGGGCCGGGCACCCACTCCATCACCACGTACGGAGTCACCAGTGGGCGCGGCCCCGGGACGGGGAGTGGCGCGTGCTGCAGATGTGGCGGGGGCCCGACGAACACGTCCAGCACGCTGACCATGTGGTCGATCCGCATGATCAGCAGCAGGGCCCGGAGATCTTCCCACCGGCGCAGATCGGCCGGGGTGGGCCAGTCGTCGCCCATGTTCGCGGGCCGTCGCAGCCGTTTCACCGCGACCTGCAACGGCGAGGTCAGGTCGCCGCGGTACCGGGCGCGCCAGATGTCTCCCTCGCCGCCGGACAGGCCCGGGCCAAGGAGCTCGTAGCGGTCCGGATCACCCGGGGGCCCGGCGAACCATCCGTTGGGCTGCGCCCCGCCCACCATCCGGGACCGGTCGTCGGTGGCGAGCAGGCCGGAGACGTCGATCGGGCCGCCGGCCGGTTCCGTCCGGTCGCCCCCGAGGGTGACGGCATCGGGCGACAGCGTCACGGGGACCGGCTCCACCGGTCCGAACATTTCCGGCCCGGGGATACCGGACCCGGGGAGCTCAGGCCGGCGCATCGAGTGCCTGCACGTCGGCCACCGTGATCGTGCCGCTGTTGATCGCCCAGCGGGCCAGCGCCGGACGGAAGTCCTCGTAGACCTTCTCCAGGCTGAACGTGACCAGGGCGGCCACCCCCTGGGCGGCGAGTTGCCCGCGCAGCCGGCGCAATACGGTGCGGGCGTAGTCGGGGCTGCGGCCCACCCGTTCCCCGACCTCCCGGTAGGTGGCGGGGGTGGCCCGGCTTCCCGTGCGGGTGAGCAGGGGTTCGCAGAGCGCGGCCAGCAACCGGCGCTGCGGTCCGGTCAGGCCGACCGCCACACCGTCCACCGTCTCGACCGGATCCAGCACCGGCCGCGGCCGGTCGGGGGTGAGGTCGCGGACGTCGACGTGCACGGCGTACTCGCGACCGAACCGGCCGGTCACCACAACCAGGAACTCGGGGAACGGCATGGACGTGGTGGCGGCCCCGGGCTCCAGCATCCGTTCCGTTCCGACCAGCGGGCGGAGCACGAGTTGCTTGCTGCGGGAACGGTTCCGGATCAGTACACAGTCGTCGAGCGTGCGCAGGGTCGCCGTCAGCCGGGAGACGTGCTCGTCGGCGGGCCGGTGGGCGATCCGGACGGCCGCGTCGGCACCCCGGCCGATGGTGAGTTCCTGCCCGGACAGCAACACCCGCCGGTCGGTGCCGTAGCTGACGATCGCATAGGGCGACACCGCGGGTGGCGGGGCCCACTGACGCGGCACCCTGATCCCGGTCATGACCACCTCCGGGGGAACTCGCCGGCCGGGCCGGCACAGGCTTGACACACGACCAATAGTTTTCCGCATCCTCCGAGTGCTTGTCAGAACAACTATCGGACTGACCCCCCGGAGTTCGACGAACGGGTCCTTCGACTGAACTCGACTGAGGGTAAACACCCTCCCCTGAAAACCTTTCAGTTGCCCGGAGCAATGGTGCCGACCCCGCCCGGCCCTCGGGAAAACGTCAGGGGCTGATCAGACCCCGCTGGCCCGATCAGCCCCTGACGTCCGTGGATCTACTCGCCCGTACCCGGAAATCTTTCCCGGACCGTGCATTTCGTGCGGCCGTCCGGACCCGGTGGATCCGGGTCGGCGGATCACCCTGCCGATGCGATGCTTTCGTCCCGCAGCCGGGCCAGCCGGCTCATCGGGGCCAGGAACTCGTGGACCAGCGGCCGGTCACGCCCCTGCCTCCGAGCGGTCGCGCACGGGTACACCGCGCCGCAACACGCACAGAAGCCCCCGGTGGGCCGGTGATCGACCGGGCCTCCGTCGGGGTGCTGACGTTCCGGACCCGGGCGGCCCGTACCCACTTCCAACGACGATGCGGATGACGAGGAGGTCATGGCGACCACGGCTCAGATCACCGCCGTCAGTTCACGCAACGACGCGTCGCCCATGCGGTACTCGGCGGTCCAGCCGATCGCCACATAGGTGGAGCCGTACTGGGTGGACCAGACCAGATCGTCCGCCGCCAGGCGGGTGCCGCGTGGATGAATGATCCATTCACGCAGCTCGTCGCGGTTCATCACCGCCAGGGCGCGGGACCCGAACCAGACCGTGACCGTCCCCGGCTCCACCTCAAGATGCAGCGAGCCGATAGACCAGTCCCGGGCATTACGCAGATCGACCTCGACCCGGCCGACCCACTCCCCGGCGCCCGGTCTTTCACCTTTCAGAGCTGCCTGCTCCTGCATGGGCGTAAACCCCCGTTGTGTGGCCTGGACCGATGCCTGGAACACATCGGCTCTCCCCCCGCCATTGAATAGTCTCAGCCGTTACCCCGAGCCACTTCAATGTAACGTTTTGTGACGGGGGGAGCGTGACGACATTCGCGCCCTCGACTTGTTACTCGCCCGTTGTTCAGGAAAATGCCAAACTCGCCGCCATGAGCAGTGGGTCGGGCATGGGGCGGCGTTCCCTCGGGCGGCAGCTCCGAAGGCTACGGGAAATGGCCGGCAAGAAGCCGGAAGACGTGCGGTCGGTCGGATCGCGTCAGAAGATCTGGCGAATGGAGGCCGGAAAAGGGCCCTTCAAGTACGCCGACATCCGCGCTCTCTGCTTCATGTACGGCGCCGACGAGGCCATGACCGAACGACTCACCGACCTGGCGGCCCGGGCCGACGCGGAAAACATCTGGGAAGACTTCACCGATGTCCTGATACCGGGGTTCGGGTTGTACCTGGATCTCGAGCAGTCCGCGGCGGCGATCAAGACCTATGACGCTGAGTTGATTCACGGCCTTCTCCAAACCCCGCTGTACCACGAACATCTCACGATCGGTGAGGGCATGGCGGAAAATGCGCGGCGACGTGACGCCGAGTTACGCATTACTCGTATGGAAACGGCTTTCGGCGGGGCCGACCCACCCCTCGTCACGGCTGTCATCGGCGAATCGGCGCTGCACCGGATCATCGGTTCGGCTGACATCATGCGCGAACAACTGCGCTATCTTCGTCGCCTGAGCGACGAGAAGACCAATGTCGAGGTTCGGATACTTCCCTGGTCCGGCGGTGCGCACCCGGGTTTACGCGGTGGGGCTTTCACCCTGCTGGAATTCACCGAACCAGACACCGACGTGGTCTATCTGGAGTCCCAAGCAGACGCCCGGTACCTGGAAAAGGAAAGCAAACTCCGTACCTACCGGGACGTCTGGGAAACGCTCAGGCAGAAATCCGTCCGACTCGAGGAGTACACGACATGAGTACGCAGACACCTTGGATCAAGGCTCAGGCCAGCGGCGGCGGAGGCCAGTGCGTGGAAATCCGGCGCAACGGACACGATGTCGAGGTGCGTGACACCAAGGCACACGGGAACGGCCCGACTCTCCGGTTCGCCCCGGTCGAGTTCTCGGCCTGGATCGACGCCGCCAAGGGCGGCCGGCTCGACGGCCTCAGCAGTCACTGACCTTTCGCACGGGTGAGGGCCGGGGAGCGGTCGCCCGCTCCCCGGCCCTCGCACTTTCCCGCTGCCGGAACAGTTCTCAGCCAGTGAAATCAGTTGGCGGGAACCGGGATCGGGGTGGGGTCGGTCGGCAGCGGGGGCACCGGCAGGGAACCGTGAATCTGGTTCTGCGCCTGGCACTTGCTGGTGCAGTTCGTCGCCCCCTGGGAGAGCTCGATGGCGTCTTCACCGAGCACGCCACCCAGCCGGCCGCCGGAGGTCACCGACCAGCGCGTCACCGAGCCGTCCTGGTAAAGCTTCGTGGCCACCTGCGGGCTGTCCTTGCCCAGCAGCATCTCGTGATAACCGGTGCTGCTCTGGGCCGTGGTCACCGGGTCCTTGCCGTCGCCGAAATTGATCTTCCCGGTGAACTCGTTGACGAAATAGAAGAGCTTCGGCCCGAGGGTGTGCACGATCTCCACGTTCGACCCGAACTCGGGCTCCTGCTGGAAGATCCCGCCCTGGGCGAAGTCCTTGGCCTGGAACTTCATCTTCCCGCCGGCGGCGCTGAGGATGATGGTGGCGTCGTCGTCCTTCACCTCGAGCCGGTCGATCTTCACCGTGCCGATCTGCGCCGGCGTCAGCACCGGCACCTTCGAGGCAAAGACGACGGTGGGCTCGGTGACCATGCGCTCCGGGTCGGCCGCACCGGTCAGCGTGTAGTTGTAGACGCCCAGCGTCGAGGGGTTGACGTCGAAGCCCACGTGCTTGCCCCGCACGGCGATCGGGCCGGCCACGGCCAGATCCTTCAGCTTCACGTCCTTACCCTCGGCCGGGTTGTACGTGGTGCCGTTGACCGTGACCGCGAAGTCACCCTTGGGGCTGGCCTTGGCCTGCGCCGCACCGGCGGGCACCAGGGTGAGGGCGGCACCACCCGCGATCAGCGCGGCGGTGGCCAGGGCGAGCGAGCGCGGCTTGCGGATGATCATGAGAACTCCTGTCGAGGGTGCCGGCGACACCCGTGTCGCCGCCGGCTCACCTCAGTTCTCTCGCACCCGGTGGCGTAAGCGGTATGCGCCGATGGTTCTAGTACCCCCGCCGCTTACCCCTGAGCGGCCATCACCAAACCTTAAACACTGCACTCTTACTGCACTTCCATTTCTTACGGACGGTGACGGGTCTACTTGTTCTTCCGGAGACCGTTCACACCGCGCAGCCCCACGCCACCGACACAGAATGCGCACCCGACACAGTCGCGACAGCCGATGCAGAAGGCACACCCGACGCAGTCCTGACAGCCGACGCAGGCGAAGGTGCCGTAACACCGCCGGATCCCGATCCCGAGCACGGTGAACAGACTGAGCAGCACGCCGAAGCTGCCGCTGGTGCCGATGCTCCCGGCCACCCCCGCGCTGCCGCTGGTCGCGATGCTGCCGGCCACGCCCGCGCTCCCCGCGACGGCGACGCTGCCCGCCACCCCGGCGCTCCCGGCCACCGCCACACTGCCCGAGACTCCGGCACTGCCGGTCACCGCCACGCTCCCGGCGACCCCGGAGCTCCCGGTCACACCGATGCTCCCGGCGACCCCGCTGGAACCGGCCACCGTGATGCTGCCGGCCACCCCCTGCGATCCGGACGTGTCGATGCTACCGGTCACCCCGCTCGAACCCGAGACGGTCGCCCCGCTGGAACCGGTGACACTGCTGTCCACGCCACCCGAACCGGCGACCACACCCCGGGAATCCGGGACGGCGCCACTGCCCGTCGAGTCGCCCGAACCGGCCACGTCGCTGTTCACCGCCGCCTCGCCACCCTGGTCGCCGCTGTTCCCGTCGCCGTTATTACCGTCGTCGAACGACCCTGCCACACCAGCATTCTCCATCGACCCAGCCTCCCCGTCCCGCTACCCGGCCCCCAGCATCCCCCACGACAAGGGCAGACCACACCCCTCGTGACCGGGGACAGACGACATCCCCCGTGACCGGGGACAGACAACATCCCCGTGATCATGCAAAACCTCCCCGGCGTTCTAGAACTCTAACCACCACCACAGTTCTAGAAGTCCGGGGAGGCTTTGCATGATCACGAAGAGGGAAGAGGAGGACGCGGAGCGGTTGACCTCGGTGCCGGCGCATTGCGGTGTGGTGAGGTTCAAGATCTGGGCCGGGCTGCCGATATGACCATCACGGTGCTCCGCCGTGGATTGGCTCGACCCACTGCGGCGGAGTGCCACCCAATCCGTCGCCGAGCGGGACACCCCCGGCGAATCAGGTCGCGCACGCCCGCTGCGTGCAAGGATTCTCGCCATGACCGCGCCGAATCCACAGGACAGTCCACTCCCCGCCTGGGAACGACGCTTCCGGGCCGGGCGCATCGCGATGCCGGTCTGGGCGACGGACGCACCCGACCGCTGCTTGGTGGTGGCCACCCACGAGGGTGTGCTGGAGATGCACAGCTGGAGCCCCGAGGCGGGGCTCACCCGGCTGACCGCGCGGAGCGAGGGTACGGCGCACGGCGAGATCGACCCGTCCGGTGAGTGGATCTGGTGGTTCGACGACGCGGCCGGCAACGAGCACGGCATCTGGCGCAAGCAGCCGTTCGGATCGGCCCCGGGGGCCGACGAGATCGCGATTCCCGGCCTGGAACCGTCATATTCGGCCGGTCTGGCGCTCGGCCGGGGTGGTCTGGCGGTGATCGGCCAGAACGACGACGGCTACGGCACCCGGATCCAGATCCAGGAACCCGGCCGGCCGCTGCGACTGATCTACGAGCACACCGAGGACGCCGGGGTGGGCGGCCTGAGCGAGGACGGCACCCTCCTGGCCCTGGCCCACAGTGAGCACGGCGACTCCCGCCACACCGCTCTGCGCGTGCTGGCGGTGAGCGACGGCTCGACCGTGGCCGATCTCTGGGATGGCCCCGGAAAAAGCCTGGAACCATTGGGTTTCGCCCCCGTGACGGGCGATCCGCGGCTACTGGTGCTGCACGAGCGCCGGGGCCGGGGCGAACTGCTGGTCTGGGATGCTGTGGCGGGCACCGAGCTCGAGGTGAAACTCGATGTCTTGGGCGAGATCTCGGACGCCGAATGGTTCCGTGACGCGTCCGCACTGCTGGTGAGCGTGGACCACGAGGCCCGCACCCGGCTCTACACCTTCAGCCTCGTCGACCTGACCACCACCGCCGTGGGCCAGTCCGACGGAACCGTGATGGACGCGACCACCCGCCCCGGCGGCGAGGTCTGGGCCCTGTGGTCGTCGGCGGCGCTGCCCGCGGCCGTACGCAATCTGCACGGTGACCTGGTGCTGGCTCCTCCGGGCGATCCGGCCCCGGCCTCGGTACCTCTTGAAGACGTCTGGGTCGACGGGCCGGGCGGGCGCATCCACGCCCTCCTGCGCCGGCCAGTGGGTGCCACCGAACCGCTGCCCCTGCTCATCGACATCCACGGCGGCCCGACCGCGCACGACGGCGACTGGTTCCGGGCCTACCCGAGCGCCTGGGTCGACCACGGCTTCGCGGTGCTCCAGGTGAACTACCGCGGCTCCACCGGGTACGGGTCGCAGTGGCGCGACGCCCTGGAGAAGCGGGTCGGGCACATCGAACTCGAGGACGTCGTCGCGGTCCGCGACCATCTGGTCGAGGTAGGCGTGGTGGCCCCGGACCGGGTGGTGCTGGCCGGGGCGTCGTGGGGCGGCTACCTCACGCTGCTCGGGCTCGGCCTGTACCCGGACCGCTGGGCCGTGGGGGTCGCCGGGGTACCGGTGGCCGACTACCTGGCGGCGTACGAGGACGAGATGGAGGCGCTGAAAGCCTTCGACCGCTCGCTCTTCGGTGGTTCACCGGACGAGGTGCCCGAGAAGTACCGCGACTCCAGTCCCATCACCTACGCGGAGAAGGTGGCCGCCCCCGTGCTCGTACTCGCCGGGGAGAACGACCCGCGCTGCCCGATCCGGCAGATCGAGAACTACGTCGGGGTGCTGGCCGAGCGGGGTGCGGAGCACGAGGTGTACCGGTACGACGCGGGGCACGGCTCCTTGGTGGACGACGAACGGGTGCGTCAGGTGCGGGCCGAGATCAATTTCGTCCGGCGGCATCTGCCGGCCTGACCGACCCGTCAAGGGGAGCCCATCCGCGTCCTCAATTGAAACTACTGCGGGCCGGTACCTTTCGGTACCGGCCCGCAGAGGTGCAGGTGAGATCAGAACTCGGAGGCGATCAGCTCGGCGATCTGGGCCGTGTTGAGCGCCGCCCCCTTGCGCAGGTTGTCACCGGTCACGAACAGGTCGAGCGTGTTCGGGAAGTCCAGCGCCTGGCGCAGCCGCCCGACGATGGTCGGGTCACCGCCCACGGTGTCGGCCGGGGTCGGGAACTGCTTGCCGTCCGGGTCGTCGACCACGAGCACGCTCGGCGCGGCCTCGAGTGTCTGCCGGGCCTCGTCCACCGTGATGTTCTCGGCGAAGGTGGCGTGCACCGCGAGGGAGTGCGTGGTGACGACCGGCACCCGGACGCAGGTGGCGGACACCTTGAGGTCGGGGATACCGAGGATCTTGCGGGACTCGTTGCGGACCTTCAGCTCTTCGCTGCTCCAGCCGTCACCCTTGGCCGAACCGGCCCACGGGACGACGTTCAGGGCCAGCGGGGCCGGGAACGGCGAGGGACCGTCACCCAGCTTGGCGGTGATCGCGTCGCGCACGTCGCCGGCCACCGAGCCGAGGGAACGGTCGGCCGCGACCACCTCGAGCTCGTCGTGCAGCCGGTCGATGCCGGGCTGACCGGCGCCGGAGGCGGCCTGGTAGGAGGCCACCACGAGCTCGGTGAGCGTCCACTTCCGGTGCAGGGCACCGAGCGCGTCGATCATGGTCAGCGTGGTGCAGTTCGGGTTGGAGATGATGCCGCGCGGGCGGTTACGGGCCGCCTCGGGGTTCACCTCGGGCACCACCAGGGGCACGTCCGGGTCCATCCGGAAGGCGCCGGAGTTGTCCACGACGATCGCGCCGCGCTCGACCGCGATCGGGCCCCATTCGGCCGAGATCTCGTCGGGCACATCGAACATCGCGATGTCGACGCCGTCGAACGCCTCGGGGCTGATGGCCTGCACCGCGACCTGCTCACCGCGCACGCTCAGCAGCTTGCCGGCCGAGCGGGCGGAGGCGATCAGGCGGATCTCGCCCCAGACGTCTTCGCGTTCGGTCAGGATGCCGAGCATGACGGTGCCGACAGCACCGGTCGCGCCGACGACGGCGAGAGTGGGCTTGCGGGTGCTCATCGTCCGGTACCTCCGTAGACCACGGCCTCGCCGTCGGCGCTGTCCAGGCCGAAAGCGGTGTGAATGGCGCGAACGGCGTCGTCCAGCCGCTCGGCGCGGGTGACCAGCGACAGCCGGATCTCCGACGTGCTGATCATCTCGATGTTGATGCCGGCCTCGGCGAGCGCCGCGAACATCTGCGCGGAAACCCCCGGGTGGCTGCGCATTCCGGCGCCGATCAGCGAGACCTTGCCGATCTGGTCGTCGTAGCGCAGGGATTCGAAGCCGATCTGCTCCTGGGCCCGGTTGAGAGCGTTCATCGCCGTCTGGCCGTCGGTCTTCGGCAGCGTGAAGGAGATGTCCGTCAGGCCGCTCACGGCCGCGGACACGTTCTGCACGATCATGTCGAGGTTGATCTCGGCGGCGGCGACCACCTGGAAGATCTCGGCGGCCTTGCCGGGCTTGTCCGGCACGCCGACCACGGTGATCTTCGCTTCGCTCCGGTCGTGTGCGACCCCGGAGATGATCGGTTGCTCCACCACTGCTCCTTCGACGGGCTGGTCAGTGACCCAGGTGCCCTCGCGATGACTGAATGACGACCGGACATGGACCGGCAGGTTGAACCGACGGGCGTACTCGACGCAGCGCAGGTGCAGCACCTTCGCCCCGGAGGCCGCCATCTCCAGCATTTCCTCGCTGGTGATCCGCGCGATCTGCTGGGCGGACGGGACGATGCGCGGGTCGGCCGTGAAAATGCCGTCCACGTCGGTGTAGATCTCGCAGACATCGGCCTCGAGCGCGGCCGCCAGGGCCACCGCCGTGGTGTCGGAGCCACCGCGGCCGAGCGTCGTGATGTCTTTCGTGTCCTGGCTCACACCCTGGAAACCGGCGACGATGGCGATGTGCCCCTCGTCCAGCGCGGCCCGGATGCGGCCGGGGGTGACGTCGATGATGCGCGCCTTGCCGTGCACGCCGTCGGTGATGACACCGGCCTGGCTGCCCGTGAACGATCGGGCCTCCTGACCCAGCGCGGCGATCGCCATGGCCACCACGGCCATCGAGATGCGCTCACCGGCGGTGAGCAGCATGTCGAGCTCACGGGCGGGCGGGAGCGGCGACACCTTCTCGGCGAGTTCGATCAGGTCGTCGGTGGTGTCACCCATCGCAGAGACCACGACACAGACGTCGTGCCCCTGCTTTCGCGTGTCCACGATCCGCCGGGCGACCCGCTTGACGCTTTCGGCATCCGCGACGGAAGAACCACCGTACTTCTGCACGACCAAGCTCACCGGGTCGCTCCTTGCTACTCGTGAAGGGAGTTTCGGACGTGGCTATCCTACCTGCGGCCGGAATGGCGACCGGGACAGTATTTCGGCAGGTGAGATGCACGGCGGATGCCGGGTTGCTCCCCAGATCGTGCGGGCAGAACCGGTCTTCGCCGGATCAATCGAGGTTGAGAGCCTCGAACTCCGCATTGGCCACCGTGTCCGTGTCGACGTCGAGCCGCAGGTGCCCGAGCATGCTCTGCAACACACGCAGCGCGCTCGTGGCCCGCACCCCCCACGTGGACAGGTAGGAGAACTGCCACCACCACAGCGCCTCGTCCACCCGGCCGTCGCGATAGTGCCTCAGCCCGTGGGCCAGGTCGGCGGCGACGTCGGCCAGGTCGTCGGACAGGATGCCGCGGATCAGCTCACCCGACGTCAGCGGGTCGACGATGTCGGCGTACTCGTCCAGGCCGTCGAGCAGGTTGGCCAGGCCGGTGCGCAGCGGGTCGATGTCGGGGTCCGGGCCCGCGTCGGGCTCGAACCGCTCGCTCGGGACCACATCGGTGATCGCGCCCAGCCGGGCCCCGCCGAGCAGGATCTGGGAGACCGCCAGCAGCAGCACCGGGATCGCCGTGTCGGGCGAGGAGCCGGCCGCCACCTCGGTGAGGGCGTTCAGGTAGGTCTGCGCGTCGGTGGCCGTCTCCTCGGCCAGTTGGTGCAGCTCGCGGGCCTCGTCGGCCCGCTCGTCGGTCAGGTCGATCGACGAGCTGCCGCGGGTGCGTGCCTGCGGGATCGCCGAAGCGCTGGCCTGGTGACGGCCCCGCGGGCCGGTGAGCCGGCCGAACGCGTCGCGCTCGGGGCGCAGCGGGTCTGAGCCGTTCCTGCGTGACTTCTCGTTCTCGTCAGACATCGAGCAGTCTCCTCCCCTCGAAGGCCCGGCCCAGCGTGAGCTCGTCGGCGTACTCCAGGTCTCCCCCGACGGGAAGACCGGACGCCAGCCGGGTGACCCTCAGACCCATCGGCTTCAGCAGCCGGGCCAGATAGGTAGCTGTGGCCTCGCCCTCCAGGTTCGGATCGGTGGCGAGGATGATCTCGGTGACCTCACCGGAGGCCAGCCGGGTAACGAGTTCCTTGACCCGCAGATCGTCCGGGCCCACGCCCTCGATCGGGCTGATGGCGCCACCCAGCACGTGGTAGCGGCCGCGGAACTCACGAGTCTTCTCGATTGCGACGACGTCTTTCGACTCCTCGACCACACACAGCACGGTGCCGTCCCGGCGGGCGTCGCTGCAGATCCGGCACAGCTCCTCCGCCGACACGTTGCCGCAGGAGACGCAGAACCTGACCTTGTCGATCACCTCGGTGAGGGCAGCCACCAGCCGGCGCACGTCCACCGGGTCTGACTGCAGGATGTGGAACGCAATGCGCTGCGCGCTCTTGGGACCGACGCCGGGAAGATGCCCGAGTTCGTCGATCAGGTCCTGCACCACGCCCTCATACACAAGCAGGAGCCTACGTGCTGCACCGGGCGGCGTCGCCCATCCCACGCCTGCAGTCGCGGTGGGACGTCCCCCGGACGAGTTACCCCGGCCCGCCGATCACCGCGTCGGTGAGGGGCGGCCAGGCCTGCTTGGACCAGTCACCGAAGTCCCGGTCGGACAGGCAGACGCAGGCCAGGCCGTGGTCAGGGTCGGCCCACAGGAAGGTTCCACCCGCCCCGAAGTGGCCGAACGCCTGCTGCGAGATCTGGGTGCCGGCCCAGTGGCCCGGCCGGGCGAAGTTCCGCTCGAAACCCAGACCCCAGTCCAGCGGGTCGAACCGGCCCAGGCCGGGAAGGATCCCGGACAGCCCCGGGAAGTGCACCCGCACGGCCTCGTCCAGGGTCTGCCGGTCGATCAGCCGCGGGTTCAGCAGCTCGGCGGCGAATTTCGCCAGGTCGGCCGCCGTGCTCCGGCCGCCCGCCGCGGGTGATCCCGGCAGCGAGGTGGCGGTCATGCCCAGCGGCGTCAGCACGGCCTCGATCAGGTAGGTGCCGAAGTCGATGCCCGTGACCTCGGTGAGGTGCCCGGCGAGCACCTCGATGCCCTGGTTGGAGTAGATCCGCCGGGATCCCGGCCGGGTCACCGCGGCCGAGCCGGAGTCGAACCCGTACCCGGCCGTGTGCGCCAGCAGGTGCTCGACCGTCGCCCCCTCCGGGCCCGCCGCGTCGGAGAGCGCGAAGGCCTCCTCCTCCAGCGCCACCAGCACGGCGTAGGCCGTCAGCAGTTTGGTCACCGAGGCCAGGGCGAACTCGTGGTCCTGGTCACCCCGGGTCTCCACCACGGTGCCGTCGGCCGTGATCACGGCGGCCGACGTGTTCGGCACGCCCCAGAGCTGTTCCCAGTCGTCGATGCCGGCGAGCGCGCTCACAGGTCGCGCTCCTCGATCACGCGGCCGCCGAGCAGCTGCTCGATGGCCTGGACGCCCACCAGCGGCGGGTTGTCGAGATCCTCGCCGCCCGTGTCCTCATCCAGGTCGACGACGTTCTTCCGTTCCCGGGCCGCGACGTTCACCGTGCCCGGGGCGGGGTCCGCCGGCTTCGGGGCCGGGTTCGGCCGGTTCTGCGGCCGGCCGCCCCGCGAGGGTGACCAGCTGCTGTCCGGCGGGGCCTCGTCCTCCCGCATCGGCTCGTTCAGGTCGGGCGGGATGTCGTCGTAGGGCGAGGCCGCGGGGGTGGGCATGGCGTGCTCGTCGTCCGGTGCGGCGGTCTGGCCGCGCTTGTCCTGCGGCTTCGCGACCGGGTTCGGGCCCGTCTGCCCTTCGGCCGCCCGGGCGGCGGCCGCCGCGGCTACGGCCCGGGCCGCGGCCGCACCGACGGAACGGACCGGGGCCTCCTGGATGACCTCGCGGGTGGCCAGTCCTACGCCTCCGGACGACTCCGGGGCGGCCGGGGACGTCAGACCGGCCGGCGGTTGCTGGTTCTGCGACACCTCGGTCCAGGCCGAGGCCGACGGAGGACTCGGCGGGGAGCTCGGGGCGGAGCTCGGGGCCGGGCGCTCGGCCCAGCCATTCCGGGGACCCTGAGAGCCCTGAGAGCCCTGAGTTTCCGGGGCCGGGCGGGGCTGCGGGGCGGAGTGCGGAGCTACCTCGGCCGGCGGGGCCGAACGGGCGGACGTGGTCGGTCCCGACGGCGCGGACGGTCCCGACGGCGCGGACGGTCCTGCGGCGGGCCGGCCGCCTCCCGCCTGGAACTCCGAGGTCACGGCGGCCTCGACGATGCAGTCCAGGCCGAGCACCTCGATCAGGGCCTGACGCACGAAGTTGGGGTGCGGGCCGCGGCCGAACGACTGGGCGCGACCGGCCGAGTCGAAGCCGAGCAGCAGCCTTTTGCCGTCGTAGTCGAGCACCTGGGCGTACTGCGAGACCAGGCTCCAGGTGGTGCGCTTGATCGAGGCGACCGCGTTGAGCACCTCGGTCCAGTTGCGCCGCACGGCCTCCAGGTCACCGGTGCCATTTGAGGACGGCTGGGTCGCCTGAGGATTTTGGGTCGCCTGAGGAGCCTGGGTCGGCCGAGAGGCCTGGGCCGGCTGCTGGACCGGTTGCTGCTGGACGGGCTGTTGCTGGACCGGTTGCTGGACCGGTTGCTGGACCGGTTGCTGGACCGGTTGCTGCTGGACGGGCTGCGCGGGTGCGGCTGGGGTCTGTGATGCGGCAGCCGGCTCCGGAACGCTCTCCCGGTGCGGTGGGGTCGCCGGTGTCGACGTGCCCACCGGGTTCCGGGCGATCGGCTCGGACGAGGCGGCCGGAACGGCCGGGGCCGCGGTCACTGATGCGGTGGAGGTGTTCGTCGTCCTCAATTCCGGGACGGCCGGGGCACCCGCGGAGGCCGCCCCCGGACCGTTCTCGGGTACAGTATCGGTTCCCCCCTTGCCGATCGCCGCGCGGACGGCGGCGAGGCCGGAGGACCGGGACGGGGGGCCGGGCGACTCGGCGTAGGCCGGACCCGACGACCCGGCCAGGGGCGCTCCGGGGGCCGCGGCCACCACGGCCCCGGAACCGATGCGCTTCTCCAGCCGGTCGAGACGGGCGCCGAGACCCCGCTGCTCGTCGTCGGCCGCGGGCAGCAGCAACCGGGCGCACAACAGCTCCAGCTGCAGGCGGGGTGAGGTGGCACCGGTCATCTCGGTGAGCGCGGCATTGGTGACGTCGGCGGCCCGGGACAGCTCGGAGGAGCCGAACCGGCCGGCCTGGCTGCGCATCCGTTCCAGCTGGTCGTCGGGCATGCCGCGGAAGACCGCGTGCCCACCGTCCTTGACCGCCGCGACCACCAGCAGGTCACGCAGCCGCTCGAGCAGGTCCTCGACGAACCGCCGGGGGTCGTGCCCCGACTCGATCACCCGGTCGATCACCCGGAAGACCGTGGCGCCGTCCCCGGCAGCCAGGGCGTCGGCCACGTCGTCGAGCAGGGTGGAGTCGGTGTAGCCGAGCAGGCCGATCGCGGTGGCGTAGGTGAGACCGTCTTCTCCCGCGCCGCCCATCAGCTGGTCCAGCACGGAGAGCGTGTCACGCACCGAACCGCCGCCGGCGCGCACCACCAGGGGCAGCACGCCCTTGCCGGCGGGCACCCCCTCCTGCTCGCAGAGCTCGGCCAGGTACTGCACCAGCCGCTCCGGCGGGACCAGGCGGAACGGGTAGTGGTGCGTGCGCGACCGGATGGTGCCGATGACCTTCTCCGGCTCGGTCGTCGCGAAGATGAACCGGATGTGTTCCGGGGGTTCCTCGACGATCTTCAGCAGGGCGTTGAAGCCCTGCGGCGACACCATGTGCGCCTCGTCGATGATGAACACCTTGTAGCGGTCGCGGACCGGCGCGAAGGCCGCGCGCTCACGCAGGTCACGGGCGTCGTCGACACCACCGTGGCTGGCCGCGTCGATCTCCACCACGTCCAGGCTGCCGGGACCGCCACGGGCCAGGTCGACGCAGGACGGGCAGGTACCGCAGGGCGTGGGAGTGGGACCCTGCTCACAGTTCAGGCAGCGCGCCAGGATGCGCGCGCTGGTGGTCTTGCCACACCCACGCGGGCCGGAGAACAGGTAGGCGTGGTTGACCCGGTTCTTCGTCAGGGCGACCGAGAGCGGCCCGGTGACCTGCTCCTGACCGATCACCTGGGCGAAGGACTCGGGCCGGTAGCGGCGGTAGAGAGCGGTCGTCACGGCCGTCAGCCTAGGACAGTTGGGGTGGACGCTTCAGGCTCGAATCCAAGATGTGGAGAAGTCCACCTGATCGCCTGCGGTCCGATCGCCGGCGGGCCGGACCCGGGCATGAAAAGGACCCCCCGCACACCCGCCAGAGCCTGCCTACCCTTGCTGCCTTCCGGCCCTGGGGGAGTTCAGCTGGGTGACGCCGCACGAGGGGTCTGCGCACCACTGTACCGAATCCCGGCCCGGGGCTGAACCAGCCCCCCGCCCGGGAGCCTCCCGGGAGTCCTTCGGCCACGCCGGGGGACCCCGCGTGCACAAGCACTCCCCGGATCTGGCTAGACTCTCCCACGGAGGATTCGCCTAGTGGCCTATGGCGCTCGCTTGGAAAGCGGGTTGGGTTAACGCCCTCAGGGGTTCAAATCCCCTATCCTCCGCCAGCTACGGCGGCCTGTTTCTGCACCTCAGCGTGCAGGAATCGGCCGCCGTACGTCGTTCGGGCCCCGGCTCCGACCATCTACGGATCGTCGCAATTCGGTTGCACAACGCCATGAAAGTGGCGCAGGCGACGACAGAGACGACACAATCCTGAGGGTGATTTTCAAGGCAGTCGGCGAGGGCCGTCCGTATCCCGATCACGGGTACAGCACGTCCAAGCAGTGGTCCGACGTGCCGCCCAGCCAGGTCCGGCTGGACGACCTGGTCACCACCAAGCGCACCCTGGACCTGGATGCGCTCCTGTCCGAGGACTCCACCTTTTTCGGCGATCTCTTCGCCCATGTCGTTCAGTACCAGGGTGAGCTTTACCTGGAAGATGGTCTGCACCGCGCGGTTCGTGCCGCGCTGCACCAGCGTCCCGTGCTGCACGCCCGGGTCCTGGTGATCGATGCTCAGGACGGCCAGGTGGGGGCTGCGCCCCGGGGCTGACCCGGCCGACCCGTCCGTGCCCGAGGGGGGCGTTGGCCGATGGGGTCCAGCACACATGTCCCGACCCGCGAGGAGAGGGCCCGGCGCCGGCGCCGCCGGCAGGGCCTGACCTTTACCGCACTGTTCCTCGGCGTCCTGCTCGCCGGCGTGGGAGCCCTCGGGAACTCCCTGGGCTGGTGGGTCGTCACCGCACCGGGGCGCAACCGTCCGGTCTGCCCGGAACAGACCGTCAGCCGGCCGAACCAGACCTCGGTGAACGTCTACAACGGCACCGACCGGCGGGGCCTGGCCGGGGCGGTCGCCGACGAACTGCGCCGCCGGAAGTTCCGGGTGGTCGACGTCGCCAACGCCCGGGACGGCGCCCAGACGATCGCGGTCACCGTCCGGTACGGCTCCGGTGACAAGGTCCTGGCGCGCACCGTGGCCCGGCAGTTCCCGGGCCGGGTGAAACTGCTGCCGGACGGACGGGCCCGCGACGACCACTCCGTGGACGTGGTGATCGGCAAGCGCTACAAGGCGATGCGGGAACGCACGCAGGCCGCCGCGGCGATCGCCGCGGGACCCACCCCGCGCGGCTGCCGGATCTCGACCGACTCCTCCGTGTAGGCGGGACGACGGCCCGGTCCTCCGGCCCGGGCAAGACTGTCGGTGGTGGCGCTTAATGTCGTCAAACGTCATCAGGTGGTGTGGAAAGACATCACCGAACGGGTTGATGAGCAGGCGGGGGGTCGCCATGTGTCTGAAGTGCGATGGGTGGAGCGATGAGGCCATCCTGGAGAAGAGCCGGAGCGACATCGAGCTCCACGGCTGGGGCTACGTCCATGTCGAGGGCGGCGGCGGGAGCCCCTGCCTCACCTACACGGTGGGGATGACCCGCTTCCACGGGCATCCCGAACTGGTGGTCACCGGGCTGGACGCGTGGCAGGCCACCACGCTGCTCGACGACCTCGCCGACCAGATCCGGTGCGGGCTCCGGCTGATCGCCGGTGACCAGCTGGTCGAGCACTGCTGTGAGATCCACCAGCTCCAGCTGGTCGGGGTGGACGACCCGCGCCGGCTGGTGCAGGCCCAGAAGATCTACGCCAGTGCGGCCGGCCTGGTGCCGGCCCTGCAGGTGGTCTACACCGACGACCAGGGGCACTGGCCCTGGGAGTTCGACTGGACCGGGGGCACCTGGTGGCAGCCGCTGCTCGGCCGGCCACCGCACGCCTGATCCACCCTTCCGGACGGGCCCGTTACACCTGGGCCCGTCCGCGCTGGCGCTCCTGCGCCTCGTCGAGATCGATCCGGAGTGGACGGGAGGGCAGGAACGACGGGATGTGCCGGGCCGGGCGCGGGGCCCCGATCCCGGTCCGGATCCCGTTCGGCGAGGTCTCCGGCACCGTTCCGGGCGCCGGCACGGAGGTGGGCACGGCGCTCGGGGGCACCGTGACCGCAGAGGTGGGGGCCGGGCCGGCCTTGATCACGCCGAGCCGGGCCAGCTGGTGGATCGCGACGGTGGTGGCGAAGACGCCGTGCCCGAGCATCCAGGCGATGTCGAGAGGGGTGGTGGTGCCGTTGGCCAGGGCGGCGATGTTCCACTGGGTGGCCGTCAGGCGGATCCGCTCCACCGGCAGCTGGGGCGAACGCTGGATCGGCGCGTCCATCCGCACGCCGCGGGTCATCCGGCCCAGCACCGCCTTCCGGCGCTCGACCTCGGTCAGGACCTCGGCGACGCTGAAGGTGCGCACGGGTTCGCACCAGTGCCAGGCGCCGGGGCGGAACCGGGCGACGGCGCCGGTCGCGTCGGGCACCACGGCGCCCAGGGTGACCAGGGCGGCGTCCGCCAGAGCGGTCCGGCGCAGCACCTCGGCGTCGAACGCCGAGGTGGCGTCGCCGCTCAGCAACTGCGAGGCGGCCGAGACGGCCGCGTCGATGCGGCCCCGGCGCAACGACGACACCAACCGGGCCCAGCTGCGCTCGTCGGTGTAGGTCGGCCGCAGCAGCAGCGCCTCGATCCCCGGGGTGAGCACCGACTCCACGTAGCCGATCCGGCCGCTGACCAGGTAGACCGTGCCGCCCCAGCGACCGTTCAGGTAGAGGGCGCCGGTGGCCTGGTCCTCGGCCAGGTCGAAGAGCCGGTCGTACGCGGTCTCTTCGGACTCGGGCGGTGGTGCGACCGGTGGCGGCGTGCTGTCGCCGGCCCGCCCCCGGCCGGTCCAGCGCCCCCAGACGCTAGGAGCCATGGTCGGGTTCGATCGCCGGAGGCTGGATCGCGTGGCGCAGGAGCGGGCCGAGGGCGCGCAGTTGCTGCCGGGCCAGCGCAAGGTTGGTGCGGGCCCGGTCCAGGGTCACGACCACGAGCAGCCCGTCCACCCCGGCCTCGGGCAGGGGCGTGATCAGGTGGTGCTTACGCCCGAAGGTGATCGTGACGTCCTCCAGTTCGTCCGGGTCGCCGAGGCTGGAGGTCATCAGGCCGATGACCTGGACAACATCGCTGGCCGCGGCCGAGATGGTCGCCGCCACGGCCCCGTCGTCGGGCGCCTCGGCCGTGGTGTCGGCCTCGGTGGCCGGCTTCCCCACGACGGTGTCCAGCACGAAGGCAGAATCCGGCTCGACCAGGCAGGCCGTGACCAGACCGTCGAGCCCCTGCAACCGGGCCAGGACAGCATGGACCGCATCTGAACCACCCGATGGAACGCCCAGGGGGGACGGTGGTGCATTCACCGGCATCAAACCCTGCTCAGCAGCTGCTCTGACAACCGGCAAAGCACTATCACATCGCTATCACGAGGCACAGATATCGAACTCGATTCTCTTTCGTCTTCTACCCGACTTCTTGACGCTGCCCCCGCCTGAGTGCAGTATTCTGCCGCTTACGAATTGTTACAAGCGCCCCGATAGATCAGGTTCGATCAGCTACCCACCGGCCACTTCGATGAACTAGCGAGATGCGCCGAAACGGGCACTCTGACCTTACCCGACACACCCTTGTGTCAACGTCGAAATGAGACTGGAGATCTTCCTGTGGACATCGATACCGCGCTGAAAGAAGCGATGGAGATCGACGGAGCGCTGGGCGTCAGCCTGGTCGACTACGGAAGTGGAATGTCGCTCGGAAGTCTGGGCGGCGGCAAGTATCTCGACCTGGAGATCGCGTCGGCGGGCAACACGGAGGTTGTCCGGGCCAAGATGCGCACCCTGGAGTCGCTCGGCCTGACCGAGACGATCGACGACATCCTGATCACCCTGGGCCGCCAGTACCACCTGATCCGGCTGGTCCGGGGGCAGGCCGCAAGTGGGCTGTTCATCTATCTGGCGCTGGACAAGACCAAGGCCAACCTGGCCCTGGCCCGTCATCACCTCAAGCGCATCGAGGGCGAGCTCACAATTTGACCCCCGCCCGGTCCGGTTCGCGTCGGCCCACCCTGGTCGTCGCGAACCGGTCGCTCCGCCAACCCCTTTCGAAGAGAGTCGGCTCCCCGCGATGACGGTCCAGGAAACCGAGCATCCGGCCATCGACGTTCTCCGGGTGCTCGCCATCAGCCGTAGTTCGGGTGCACTGGAAGTGCGTGGTGTACCCGGCGGCGCCTTCTTCCTGCACGAAGGCGACGTCACCTACGCGGAGACCATCGGCGTACCCCCGGTACCGGAGACCGGCGACCCCGAACTCCCCTCGCTGATCCGCTCGAACATTCTCGAGGCCGGCGTCGAGATGCTCTCGGCCCCGCGGGTCGAGGGTGACCGCCCCCTCTTCCGGCCCGGCCGCAAGCACTGGACCGGCCGGCGCTACCGCTTCGCCGTCGAGCATCTGCTGGCCGAGATCACCGATCTGATAGACCATTTCAGAGCGCTCGGGGTGGCCCCCGACGACGAGGTGAGCCTGTCCTGGCTGCCCCGCGGGAAGACCGTCGTCATCGACGCCCAGCAGTGGGCCCTGACCTCCCGGCTGACCAGCGCCCAGAGCCCGCGCACCCTGGCCCGGCGTTCCGGCATCCCGCTCAGCGCGACCCTGAGCAGCATCGCCTCGATGATCACCTCCGGGGTCGCCCGGCTCGTGCAGGCCGATTCCGTAGCAACCGATCTCGCGCCGGCCGAGGTGACGGGCCCGCCCGCCGAACCCCCGGTCCTGCCGCCCGAGACCGGGCCGCTGGAGACCGATCGGGTCGTCTCCGCATCGTCCATCCTGACCGCGTCGAAGCCGATCACGACCCCACCGCCCCCCGACCGGCTCCCCCGGCGCCGGCCCCGCCCGATCGACGCGGATCCGGCCGGTGACAGCCTCTCTCCCACTCCTCCGGCTACCCCCGAACGACCGGCGGAACCACCGCGTCCGGCCGCTCTTCCCGAAGACCTGGACCCGAACAGCCGGGTGGCCATCGCCCTTCGAGTTCTCGAAGGACTCAAACGGCTCTGACCTTGCCGTTAATAAATCCGACCTCGCCGGATCGTCATTCACAGGGGCGGACGCGTTCACCAGTCACTGCACAAATCCGCAGCCACTTCAGCAACGGGCGTGACTTCCTTCGGAAGGCCTCTCGGCAATCACACTGATACGGACGGGCATCGCCACTGCAATCCTCGGCGACGCCGCTTCTAAATCCGTGATCAGGAATTCCGGATAAAGAACCTGAGGCCAAACGCAATGAAGGGTGTGGCTCTCCAGTACTGGAGAGCCACACCCTTCAACAGCGGTGGCGGTGGGATTTGAACCCACGGAGGGCGTAAACCCTCACACGCTTTCGAGGCGTGCTCCTTCGGCCGCTCGGACACGCCACCGTGGAGAACCTTACCGAACCAGGGGCCGCTTCATCCAATCCGCCCCCGGCAGTTCTCGCCGCGTCCAGGCCCAGAAGCCCGAAAGCCCTTGTGCTACCGGCGTTCCGCGAAGAAATTCGTCAGCAGGCCGGCGGCCTCGCCACCGCGCACCCCACCGACCACCTCGACCCAGTGGTTCAGCCGCGCGTCCCGCACGATGTCGCGGGTCGAGCCGGTCGCCCCGGCCTTCGGGTCCCAGGCGCCCAGCACGACCCGGGAAACCCGGGCCAGGACGATCGCCCCGGCACACATGGCGCAGGGCTCCAGGGTCACCACCAGCGTGGCGCCGTCCAGCCGCCAGCTCCCGGTCGCGGCGGCGGCCTGACGCAGCGCGAGGAGCTCGGCGTGGGCGGTCGGGTCCTGGACCGCCTCCCGCTCGTTGCGGCCCCTCCCCACGACCCGCCCGGCGCGATCCACGACCACGGCCCCCACCGGCACGTCCCCGGTCGCCGGCGCGAGCGCGGCCTCCTCCAGGGCCAGGCCCATCCAGGCCTCCAGCTCACTCATCGAGACCTTTCCTTCCTCTCGACCCGGATACGGGACTCAGGCCACAGGGCCCCAGGGCCCGGACACCGGTAGGTTGCCCGCATGCGCCTGCACGTCGTCGACCATCCTCTCGTCGCCCACAAACTCACCACGCTCCGGAACCGGGAGACCGACTCGCCGACGTTCCGTCGCCTGGCTGACGAACTGGTCACTCTCCTGGCCTACGAGGCCACCCGTGGGGTCCGGGTGGTGGAGCACGAGATCTCCACCCCGGTGGCCCCGGCCACGGGCGTGAAACTGACCCAGCCCAAACCCCTCGTCGTGCCGATCCTGCGGGCCGGCCTCGGCATGCTGGAGGGCATGACCCGGCTGATCCCGACGGCCGAGGTCGGCTTCCTCGGGATGATCCGGAACGAGGAGACCCTCGAGGCCAGCACCTACGCCAACCGTCTTCCGGACGATCTGACCGGGCGGCAGGTCTACGTGCTGGACCCGATGCTCGCCACCGGCGGCACGCTCGCCGTGGCGATCCAGTACCTGATGGAGCGCGGCGCGGACGATGTCACCGCCATCTGCCTCCTTGGTGCACCGGAAGGCGTCGAACATGTCCGAAAGGCCGTCGGCGAGGAGGCTCCCGTGCAGATCGTTCTGGGCGGAATGGACCCCGGGCTGAACGAACTCGGCTACATCGTCCCTGGTCTTGGGGACGCGGGCGACCGCTTGTACGGCGTAGTGTGATCGCCGCCGCTACTATCAACCTCAAGCCGAGGTTGAGACTGGCGCAGTAGCCATGCGTGACAAGCTCGACACGGATAGAACATACTCGTAGCGCTACATTTGTCCTGAGTACACCACTCTGGGGAGGCCGCAGTGACGAGGACCCGGCGAGCGCTCGTGGTCATCCTGGTTGTCTTCTTGATCTACGCGGTCGTCAACGACCCGCGCCAGTCCGGAAACTTCGTGGGCGACATCTGGGACTGGCTTACCAGTGCCGCAGACTCGATCGGGACGTTCTTCGACACGATGCTGTCGAACTGACGTTCCCTCAAGGACGCCGGCTGACATCTGTCAGCCGGCGTCCTTGTTTTGCCCTGGGTCCACAGACCCGGGGGCTACTTCTTCCGCTTCGCCTGGGCCTTGAGGCGCTTGGCCACGGCGGCGGCCGTGTCCAGCTTCCGGCCCTCTTCCGGGGTCGGTGCCGACCCGCCGCGGTTGGCCGGCACCCACCAGCGGTCGGCGTCGTCCGCGGGCTGCTGCGGGTACCGGTCCTGCAATTCCCCGAGCAACACGCCGACGCGACTCTGGATCTCGGCGGTGATCTGGAACGCCTCCATGCCGGGCTCGGGCCGGAACGGCTCGCCAGCCTTCAGCATGACGGCCTTGCCCCGCCGGAGGTCGGGCTTGCGGGCCTTGGTGTAGATCCGCTGCCCGCCCCAGATGGCCATCGGCACGATCGGGACGTCGGCGGCCACCGCCATCCGCGCCGTGCCGGTCTTGAAGTCCTTCAGCACGTACGAGCGGCTGATCGTGGCCTCCGGGAAGACCCCGACGATCTCGCCGGCCTTGAGGGCCCGGACCGCCTCGTCGAACGCGCCGGTGCCGGCGGCCCGGTCGACCGGGATGTGGTGCATGCCGCGCATCAGCGGACCGGCCACCGGGTTCCGGAAGACCGATTCCTTGCACATGAATCGCACCAGGCGCCGCTGCGGGCGGGCGACCAGACCACAGAACGTGAAGTCCAGGTAGCTGATGTGGTTGCTCGCGAGCACCGCCCCGCCCTCGACGGGTATGTGCTCAGCCCCCTCGACCGTGAACCGGATGCCGAGGGCGCGGAACGCCGTGCGGGCCAACGTGATGACCGGGGGATAGACCAGCTCTGCCACGGACCGAACTGTAGGCGGTCCACCCCGGGGGCCGGTAGGGCGGTGGACCCGGGCCGCGCGATGCATCCCACATGCGGCCCGGCCGGGTTGCCCGTCCGACCACGACCCGTCGGCCACCTGCGGGAACACCGGTGACACCGGCAAATCTATGAATCAGGTGCCACATCGGTACACCACCGGTGTGGCGGCCACCGATGACGTCTGGTTATGCATAGCTTTAAGCTGACACGAGCGACATGGAACGGCGGATCGGCTGGGCGGCGCTACTCTGTCACAACGGATTATTCGGTAAATCGTGACAGAACCCCTACCATCGACCTGACCTGGCGTGGCAAGGTCGTAACAGAACGTGCGGATTCAGCGGAGCCCGAAGCAGCGTGACGGCGCCGAGGTTACGGAGGGGTTCACCGGTGCCCTGGAGGTACGAATGGCCGTCATCACGTCGGTAGTCATGCTCGCGACCACTACTAACGATGGACCCTCGCTCAACTCCAACGGAGTGGTCGAGTGGGGCGTCAAGAACATCATCCCGCTGGTCCTGCTGGTGATCGGGATAGGCATCATCGCCTCTGCCCGAAAAGGCAGGATCAGCGACAACGCCAACACCCTGACCAACGTGATGCTGGGTATGGGGGTCATCGCCGGCGCCGCAGTGCTCTACGGCTTCGCCGGTCAGTTGACCGAACTGGTGTTCGGGAACGGCTGAGACATGCGGGTATCGCCTGATGACGAGGTCTATCGGGTCAACACCGTGTGGCTCGGCCCGAGCGGACTGACCTTTCCCTGGACAGCCAGGTACAGCGCGTATGCGGCCTGGCTGGTGGCTTTCCTGCTCATCCTGCTCGTCGAGGCTGTCACCCCGCTCAAGGTGCACATCCCGCCGGTGTGGGAGCTCTGCATCGCCACGCTCGGAACGTACGGGCTGATGGGTTTCATCGATCATGAGCGCCCAGCCAGGGCGGTCTGGCAGACCTTCGTCTCGGATCTCACCGCTCCCCGGGCAGGCCGCGCTAGTAAGTACCGGCTGCAGCCCAAGGTCCGGGTACGGGACAAACGCACCTCAGCCCGGGCACGCAGGGCCAGCAGCTAGGGAGAGACGCGGCCACCTCATGGGGATCTTCAGCAGCGGCCAGACCCGGGCCGCGAACATGGCACTGGCGTTGCGGACAATCGAGGGCAATCTGGCGTTCACGGATCAGGCCGCCTGGGCCTGGTTCGCGCTACCCACGCAGCGCTGGGCCTTCCGGGCCGATGGTGACCGACTCAACCTGATCATCGACACGGCGACCCGGATGGCTGCGCTGTCCGGCCGTCGCCTGCACCTGCGGGTGACATCGCGACCCTACCCGGCCGCTTCCTGGGCCCGGGCGCTGGATTCGCGCACGCCGGACCCACTGCCCGGCACCGACGGGAACACCTGGGCCGATCACCTGGTCAGCGCGCAGCAGCACGTCCGCGCGTCGACCATGGCCGAGAAAGAGGTGTACCTCGGCGTCCAGGTGAGCGAGCGGTCCCAGATGGCGAGCTTCACCCAGCGGGTGCTGCGCCGTCCCACCCTCGGCGAGCTGCAGAAGGTGGACAAGGACGCCGCGCTGGTGGCCGAGGCGATCGCGGGCCCCGGCCTGGAGGGCCGGCCGGTCACCCCTCGGGAGCTGGAGTGGCTGATGCGCCGTTCCCTGGGGCTCGGACTGCCCGCTCCCGGTGCTCTCTCCCCGGTGCAGGACGGCCGCTGGGAGACGGAAGACCTGTACGAGCTCACCGAGGGCGTCGTGCACGAGGCCGAGCCGTTCGCGCCGACCGTGAAGGTCGCCCGCCGCGACCCCGGCGGCTCCGGCACCGAACGTCACGTCAGCGTCCTCACCGTCGGCCGGGTCGACGAGATCGAGATCCCCGACCCCTCGCACGAGCCCTGGCTGGTACACGCCGACCGCCTGCCGTTCGCGGTCGAGTGGTCGATCCGCCTGGACGTCCTGGACGGCGACCAGGCGCTCGACGCCGTGCAGCGCAAGCTCCTGGTGGTCCGGGACATGCAGCGTCACTACCGCGACCACGACCTGGACGAGCCGCTGGCCCTCGAGCGTCAGGCCCGGCAGGCCCGGGCCATCGAGGACGAGATGACGACCGGCGGCGACACCACGGCCTCCCGGGTGCACGGCTGGTTCCGGATCGCCGTGTCCGGTGCCACCCAGGAAGAGGCCCTGGAACGGGCCCGGCAGGTCGTCGACACGTACCGCAAGCGACAGGTCACGATCGCCCACCCGAAGGGGCAGCACGGGTTGTTGCGCGAGTTCATCCCGGGGGAACCGCTCTCGTCCACGGCCTACCGCCGTCGGCTGCCCACGCTCTACTACGCGGCCGGGGTCCCGGCCGCCTCGTCCTCACTGGGTGACCGGCGGGGCCCGTACATCGGCCACACCGCTGCCTCCAGCCGGCGGGCCGTCATGTTCGACACCCACTTCGCCACCGAGGTCCGCGAGACCTCCGGCCTGGTGCCGATCGTCGGTGCGCTGGGTTCCGGTAAGTCGGTCCTCGCCGGGCTGATCACCTACGAGGCCGTGCGCCGCGGCATCACCTCGGTGATGCTCGACCCGTCCGGCCCGCTGGCCCGGCTCACCGAGCTGCCCGAGCTGCGCGACCGCTCCCGGCACATCGACCTGACCTCGGCACCCTCCGGCACGCTCAACCCGTACGCCGTGGTGGTCCAGCCCCGGCCGGAAGATTACCCGACGCTCGACGCTCTGGAAGAGGCCCGCACGCTGGCCGCGCAGGACCGCAAACTCCTGGCCCTGGACGTGGCCACGATGCTGCTGCCGCCCGGTCTGGCCGCCGCGCCACGCACCCGGCTCGTGCTCACCGAGGCGATCCGGTCGACCAAGGGCGCACCGCAGACCAGCCTGTGGACGGTGGTCGAGTTCCTGGAGTCCCGGCAGGACGACCACGCCGCCGACATCGCCGCCTACCTGCGCGACATGGCCGAGATGCCGCTCGCCCGGCTGTTCTTCCCGATCGGGCCGAGCACCGAACCGATCCACGACGAAGCCGTGCTGACCGTGCTGACCATGCCCGGCCTGCTGCTGCCGCCCGGTTCGGTGCCCCGCGAGCACTGGTCCACCCAGGAGCAGATGGCTGTGCCCCTGCTGCACCTGGCCTCCTGGTACGCGACCCGCACGATCTACGGTCGGCCGCGCAACGAGCGCAAGCTCGTAGCCCTCGACGAGACCCACTTCCTCGGTGAATGGGGCGCCGGCCGAGCACTTTTCACCAGGCTCGGCCGAGACAGCCGAAAGTGGAACACCTGCGTCCTGGCCGCTTCCCAGAACCCCGCCGACGTTCTCGGCATGGAAGTCTCCAACTTCATCTCAGCCGCGTTCGTCGGACGGATCGAGGACGATCAGGTGGCCGCTGACGCCCTGCGCATGCTGCGGGTTCCGCCCGGGGTCGGGTACGAGGGTGTCCTGGCCCGGCTGTCCCCCCGGTCGACCACCGGAACCCGTTCCGGTCTGCGTGAATTCGTCATGCGCGACGTCGACGGCAATGTCGACCGGATGCGGGTGGACCTGGATCACCTGCCACAGGTCCTGGCCGCCCTGGACACCACCGCCGCACCGTCGACGCTGCCCCGGCCACCGGAGGAGTCGCGGTCGATCCGCGAGCCCCGCACCGACCAGATTGACCTCACCGCAGTGGAACTCGACCCGTCCGGCGCCCCCGTGGGTTCCGGCCGGCCGGTTGCCAGCGGCGTGGGCGGTTCCTGGAGCTCGCGCGGCGGGCTGCGGAACGGCACCGATCCGCAGACCCCGCCCGGCGGGTCCCGGCACGCCCTGCCGGTCGGCGCGTCCCGCGCCCGCCGGGGTACGCGACCCCGCAACGGCACCGCCACCGGTGAGCACGCAACTCTCAGCACCGGGTCGCACCGGGTTCTCGACGGCCCGGCTGATTCCCCCTCCACGAACGGGAACGGCTGGCCGGCCGCTCCTTCGGACAACGACCGTCGTTCCGACGAGACCGGTGGGCAGCGATGAGGCACCGTCGGCGCGCCGTTGTCATTGCCGCCGCAGCGCTGGCCCTGGCCGTCGCCGGTGCCATCGCCGCCCCCGCGGCCCTGGCAGCCGGAGGCAGCCCCACCGCGAAGACCGGCAGCACCACGGCTGCCCCCGCCGCGCCCTTCTCCGACTGCGCCGAGGCACCGGTGCCGGAGGTGCCCGGGCGCGGTGTGGTCGGGTTCTTCGAGTCACCGCCCAAAACTCTTCCGGCGGATGAAGACCCGTTCGTCGACAATGCCAAGGTCTCGATCTACGAGGTCTACGGGTACGCCGGGGTGCGGTGGAACACGTACGACCTCGGTTGTGGCTCGGACATCGTTCGCAACCCCGACGCCTCGATCGGCACGGCCATCGGCAACTGGATCCTCGAGGTCCCGACCACGATGGTCGCTGCCACCGGCGCCGTGCTCGACGCCGCGTTCTCCCCCGACTTCCTCGGCGTCTTCGACCCGCTGATCACCAATGTCGTGGACACGCTGCAGCGCACCGTGTTCGAGCGCTGGGCGTTCGTCGTGATCGCCGCGCTCGGCCTGCTGCTCATCTGGCGGTCCCGGCAGGCCTCACTGGCCTCGTCGGCCGGCGCCATCGGCTGGGCGCTGTTCGTGATGGTGCTGGTCACCATGGTGTTCCGCTGGCCCCTGGTGGCCGGGCACGCTGCTGATCAGACCGTCACCACCACCCTCTCCGCGGTGTCCAGCGGGCTCAACGGGAAGTCGGCCGACGGCAACGCCGGCGCGGGCACCGAGGCGACCTCCGGGATGCACCAGTCCCTGCTCTACGAGTCCTGGCTCGGCGGCACCTTCGGCAGCACCGATTCCGACGTCGCCGAGAAGTACGGTCCGGTCATCTTCGACGCCACCGCGCTCACCTGGCGCGAGGCCGCGGTCATGCAGTCCGACCCGGCGCAGGGCAGGAAGATCATCGAGGCCAAGGAGAAGAAGTTCGAGACCGCGGCCAAGGAGATCAAGTCGGCCGACCCGGACGCCTACGAGTACCTCACCGGTAAGCGCTCGGACAGCCGGGTCGGCTACGCCATGCTCGCGCTCATCGCCACCCTCTGCACGGTGCCGTTCCTGTTCATCGCCGGTCTGCTCGTGCTCGGCGCGCTGATCATCGTCCGCTTCGGCGTCATGCTCTTCCCCGCCTTCGCCACGCTGGGCCTGTTCCCGACGATGCGGACCCTGGTGACGGGCATCGGCAGCACGGTCGCCGCGGCCCTGATCAACGCCATGGTGTTCGGCATCGGCGCGTCGGTCACGGTGCTCGGGATGGGGGTGCTGCTCTCCCCGACCAGCGCCACCCCGGGCTGGCTGAGCGTGATCCTCATGCTGCTGCTGACGATCGTCATGTGGGTGGCGCTGCGCCCGTTCCGGCGGCTCACCCAGATGGTCTCCAGCCGGGAGAACCACTTCGCCGGCGCGGCGGGCGGGGTCACCACCACGGCCCGGGGCGCGGCCCGCACCAGCACCCGCATCCTCACCGGCGCCCTCAGCACCTTCCTCGGTGTCTCGGCCGCCCAGCGGGCCAACCCGGCCCAGGCGATCGCCGACGCCCAGGCCGCGGAAGGCCGTGCCCCGCAACGCATCGAGGCCATCAGCAACTACCCCGTCCCGGCGACGGCCGAGGGTGTCCTGCCCGCCGAGGCCCAGAGCGCACCGGCCCCGGTGGCCCAGCCGGCGGCTCTCAGCAACGGCGTCACGGTCAACACCAGCCAGGTCACCGTGGTTCGCGGACCGGCCGCCGGAGCGGCTGCGAGCCGCGGCGAGGCGGCCGCGGCCCCGGCCGTTCCCAGCGAGGGTGGCGAGATCTACGCCCCCACCGTCGCCCCCGGCAGCCGGATCGAGTCCGCGACGGTCAGCCAGGGCAGTGGAGCCGGCCGCGCCGCCGCCCGGGCCGCGCTCTCCGGATTCGGCGGGCCGGCCGAACGCGAAGACACTTCAGGGCGTTTCGAGACCGGCAGCACTCCCGGTAGGCCGAAGCGCGAGTTCGCCACCGAGCCCGCGGCCAAGGTCGGCAGCGAGGGCTGGCGGCCCCAGGACGATGGCGCCCCGGTCGTCCGCCCCGGCGACCGTGGCTTCCAGCGCCTGGAGAGCGAGCCCTCGGACAGTTTCGAGACCGAGCTCGACGAGGTCTTCCGCCCGCACCGTTCCGGGGCGGAGTCCGGCTCCGACGACCGCGCCGGGCAACGGTAGGGCCGGGCTCGGATGACGACCGGTACGGCAGGTTCCCATGGTTGCTGACTTCATCACCTGGCTCTGCAAGAGCCCGCGCCGCCTGGTGGTGGTCAGCCTCAGCGCGATCATCCTGATCTTCGTGATCGGCAGCGCCGCCGTCGGCAACGACGGCAAGACCGGTAGCGGCAACAGCAGCGACGACGACATGTCCCAGACCGCCGTGACCGCGGCCGTGGTTCCGGCGTCCGACGGATACGTCACCACCGCGGTCAATTTCGTGCGACTGTGGGCCGAGCTGAAGCCGGGTGAGACGTCGGCCGACTGGCTGGCTGCGCTCACCCCGCTGGCGACCCCGGACTACGCCACGGCCCTGGAGACCACCGACACCTCCACCCTGCCGGGCACCCAGCCCGAGGGTGAGCCGGTGGTCCGGTTCCTCGCCCAGGAGTCGTCCATGATCGCCGTCCCTCTCGCCGACGGGTCCTCGGTGCTGGTGACCGTGGTCGCCGGAGAGGGGACGTCCGAGCCGATGGTGTCCGACGTGCAGCCCAACACCGGAGACTGAGCCCATGGAACGGCGTGTCCCGCTCAAGCTGGTAGTCGCTCTCCTGGCGGTCCTCGCCTTCCTCGGGGGCGGCCTGGTCCTGGTTCCGGCGATGATGATGATGGGCATCGCCGGGGTGTCGGAAGACGAGGCCGCCGGGATCACGAGCACCACCTGCAGCCCCATCGCCCAGACCGGTAACACCAATGTCGTGCTCAACGAAGAGCAACTGGCCAACGCCCAGACGGTGATCGAGACCGGGGTCTCGCTGCACGTCCCGTCCCGCGGGCTGGTCGTGGCCGTGGCCACCGCCATGCAGGAATCGACGCTGCAGAACCTCTCCGGGGGCGACCTGGACAGCGTCGGGCTCTTCCAGCAGCGGGACGCCTGGGGCTCACAGGCCCGGCGGACGAACCCGGAGCAGGCCGCCAGGATGTTCTACACCGGCGGTCAGGGCGGGCAGCCCGGCCTGCTGGACGTCCGCGACTGGGAGTCGATGCCGGTCACCGACGCGGCCCAGGCCGTGCAGGTGTCGGCCTTCCCGTTCGCCTACGCCCGCTGGGAGTCGATGGCCGCCTCGCTGGTGGAGTCCGTGGTCGGCGACAACCCGCTGGGCTGCGACAAGAACGTGGTCGCGGCGAACCTGCCCACCGGATCGGTCGGGAAGATGCTCCAGACCGCGCTGGAACAGCAGGGCGACCCCTACGTCTGGGGCGCCGTCGGCCCCGAGTCGTTCGACTGCTCCGGCCTCATCGTCTACTCCTGGCGCAAGGCCGGTCACCCGCTGAAGATCCGTACCGCGGCGCAGATGATGGACAACTCCACGATCATCGAGCCGGGCCAGGAGAAGCCGGGCGACCTGATCTTCAGCGCGCTCGGTGAACGGGGCTCGGCCGGCCACGTGATGATCGTGGTGGAACCGGGCACCGCCGTCCAGGCACCCCGAACCGGCCTGGACGTGAAACTCACCAAGTACAAGGTCGACGGCGTGAACAACAAGATCGGCCGCCTCAACGCGTCCGCCTTCGCCGCCGCCGTACCGGCCGCGGCGTAGGTCAGCCGGTCGTCCGCATCAGCTCCACCGTGATCACCGTGTCGTCCATGATCGCCACCGCACCGCCCATCGCCGCGTCGTTGCCCTCACCCCGCGCGGCCTGGGCGGACGCCTGACTCATCGACCGTTCCACGGCCGACCAGTCCACCGCGGCCCAGTCGGCCCAGGAGTCCGGCTCCCCGGGAAGCCGCACGGTGAGGTGCCCGCGGAAGGTGCGCCCGTCGGCGACCTCCATGGTCACGAACCAGACGTCGATCTTCTCCAGCGTCTCGCCGTACGCGTGCCCGGCGGGGCCGTACATCTCCAGCGCCCGGGCCAGGTTCCGGAGTGTCTCGCGCAGCACTCCGGGCCGGTCGGGCGTCCTCAGGAAGATCTGCAGCAGAAGACGTTCCCGCTGGCCGGAGGCGCCGTCGAGCATCCGCGCACTGAGCCGCCGGTCGACCGCGACGATCAGCCGGTCGGAGGGCCGCATCCAGCGCGGCAACGCGCCCCGCAACGCGTCGTCCCGCGCGGGAGCCCCGGAAAGACGTTCCCGCCCGACCAGGAACAGCACCGTCTGCCCGTACACCCCCTCGACGGTCAGGCTCGCCAGCTCGAAGTTCGGCGCCTGGGTGGCCAGCCCGGTCAGCACGTCGCGCAGCAGGCCGACCCGGGAGTGCGCGGTCAGGGCCAGCGTGCGCCAGTTGCGTTCCGGGTCGCCGGCCGCCTCGTCGTCCGGCACCACGTCGAAGTCCTTGTCGCTCAAGGGCTTCGACGAAAGCAGAGCCGGCAGCGGCGGGCGTTCGGCATTGATCTGCACCAGCACCGAGAGCTTGCCCCCGCCGTAGGCCATGCCGTCCATGCGGTGCACCCGGTAGAGGAAGGAGCCCAGCCCCCGCAGCGAGTCGCCCCGGCGGTAGGTGACACCGACGCTGAGCTGGATCCACCGCAGGCCCTGACCGGTGTGGCCGGGCGGTGGCGGGGCCGGCAACTGCACGCCGCTGACCTGGAAGTTGTAGCGGGCCGCGGCGGAGACCACGGCCATCACCGGGTGCCGGGCCAGGGCGATGGCCACCGGGGACACCGGCAGACCGATCATGATCTGCAGCACCCACTCCGGCGGTTCCTGCGGTGCCACCCGGTCCGGATCGAGAGGCACCGGGGCGACCACATCGTCCTTGTCCCCACTGAGGGTGCGCCAGTCGTCCATCGGCTGGTCGCGGAAGACCAGGTAGGTCATGGCCCGCCCGGCGGTGGCGGACTGCACGGCGCCGAGCAGGTTCACCGGGTCGGGAGCGGCCGCCCGCACGTCCACGCCGCGCGCGTTGAGGAAACGCACCACCGACCGCCGGGCGGTGGTCACCGGGTTGCCGCCGGTCTGGCTGCCCTCCAGCAGACGCAACAACTGCCCCTCCCCGGCGGGGCGGGTGACCACGTAGGCGAACGCGTCCCGGCCCAGCAGCAGGGCCTCGGTGATCAGGGCCCGGCTGCGGCGCCCGCGCAGCATGTCCACCCGGGCGTACTCGGGTGAGTAGGCACTGGTGACCCGCATCCGGGCCGGCCGGGACCGCTGTCCGGGCCGGGACCGCAGAGGCTCGGTGCGGCGGAACCGCAGCATCAGCAGTGACTGCACCACGAAGGCAGTGACGGCGGACCCGGTGGCGTAGTGCAGGGGCAGCAGGGCCAGCGCCATGGCCAGCAGCACGGTGGGCAGCACCGAACCGAACATCAGCCAGTAGGTGGCCCGGGTCATCAGTCCGCGCAGGGTGGAGGCGTGCCCGAGTTCCACCCGGCCGGCCAGCACCGCCGAGAACAGCGTGAGGATGGTGGCCAGCACCTGCACGGTGTCACCGGCGCCGTCGCCCTGGGGCGGGTAGAGGCCCAGCAGCACACAGAGCACCCCGAGCACGGCCAGGTTCAGGCCGCCGGTGTACCGGGCCACGTCGGAAACCTCGGACAGCGCCAGGTCGGCCTCGATCCGGGCCCGGATCGGCCGGGCCCGGATCGCGATGTCGTCGACCGAACTGGCCCGCAGCATCACGAGATTCACGCTGGCAGTGTTCACGTCGACGCGGCGCCGCATCCAGCGGGGGAACCAGGAGCCGGAGTCCCAGGCCTGCCACAGCCCGGCCATACCGTCGCCGAGCACCCCGTCGGCACGCACCCGGTCGAGGTGTCCGCGCAGCTCACGCAGGCGCGAGTCCAGCCGCCGGGTGAGCTCCTCCCGGGTCGGGCGCCGCGACCCGCGGGAGAACCACCCGCGCGGCCCACCGTCGTCCGCCAGTTCGTCGTGCGTCGCCTCGACCAGGTAGTAACGCAGGCTGTCGAGCGCGGAATCCACCTTGTGCAGCGCCATCTCGGCAATCTGCACGTCCACCCAGGAGGCCGGGCGGTCATGCGGCATCTGCCGGGGGAACAGGCGCCGCATCAACGCCTCGAGGCGCTCGAACGGGCTGGGGAGTTCGACGTCGATACGTCCCTGCACCCGGTCCCCGCGACAGACCACACCCTCGGGCAGCACCAGCCGGATCTGCCGGTCGGCGTGGGCGGTCGGGGCGAGCAGGTCGATGCTCAGCAGGGCCCGGGGCTGGAACCAAGCACGCCCCTGCCGCACCAGCCGGCGCGAGGGCACGTGCACCGTGTACGACATCGGCTTGCCCTCGTCGCGGATCGCGATGACGACCAGGGTGGTGCCGACCAGCGCATCGAGGATCTCCCCGACGTGCGAGCCGAGCGCCGGCCGCAACCGGCCACCGTCTTCCAGCCAGGAGTCGACCCGGGAGCCGGCGGCGATCGGACCGGTCTCCGGTCCACCCGGGACATGAGATCCGGTCAGGACTTTCATGATTTCGGTGTCCAGCCCGGGTCGCGGTCCGCCAGTCCGCTCCGGCACCTCCACCGCGGCAATGGTGGACGTCGGCGGGCTCGGCTCGGGCGGGGTGTCCGCGTCCGAGAACTCCTGGGCCAGCAAGATGTCCGCGGCCAGAATGGCGTCGAGCAGGTTCCGGGCATCGCGGATGCCCTCCGGCACCGTGCCCCCGGCGGGCAGCTCACCGCCCTCCGCCATCGGCGAGGCGCCCGGCAGCATGCGCCGGATGGCGGCCGACAGCAACAGTTTCTGGGTGCGCTGCACGACCGCGCCGGGCTCCGGCCCGGTCTGCTGCGGCCGGCGGGTCATCACGTTGATGATCATCTCGGCCAGCGCCGCCGAGAGACGCTGTCGCACCTCGGCCTGGGTCAGCCGGTGGATCCGCTGCCCGTTGGCGTCGCTGACCTCCAGCGAGGCGATCGGGTCGGCCTCGTCGTCGGCCCACCGGTCGAGCGGCACGTCCAGCCGGTTCTGCCGGAACTCGGCCAGGAACCGCGGGTCCCGGCTCTTCGACGGCTCCCGGGGACGCATCGGCGGCAGGGCCAGCAGCGGCAGCCAGGTCAGCCCGGCGTCCAGCTCGAACGCCTCGTGATCGGCGTAGGACAGGTCGACGTCCACGACCACGTCGGTGTCCACGGCCTGGGCCAGCTGGACGTGCAGCACCTCGGTCGTGCGGCGGCACCAGGAGTTGTTCGCGACCAGGTAGAGCAGTTCCCGCCCGAGCCGGGAGTCCCGCTCGAACCGGACGTCCTCGCTGCGGTACTCCTCGAGCGTCACCTGCCCCAGGGCCGCGCGCAGCCGTTCGGTGCGGGAGACCACCGCCCGCCGCTGCTCCTCCTGCGTACCGGCCGCCTCCGCCATCCAGCTCTCCACCCGCGTGTCCGCCCGCTCGACCACCAGCCGAAACTACCGATCAGCCAATCGAAATGCGCCGCACCACGGGCGGATCGGGCCACCCCTCGGGGCGCAGCACCGCCACCGCCGCGGCCACGTCGGGCGCCAGGTCGAGGTCGGCACCCGCGACCCGCCCGACCCCGGACGGCATCGAGGCCGACCAGGTCGCCCCCTCCGCGTCCGAGGTGACCACGTGACGCAGGGGCAGCGACAGCCCGTGCCCGCTGGCCTTGACCGACGACTCCTTGCGCGCCCAGGTGAGCAGGCGCCGGTACTCCCGGTCGGTGCGGCGCTCGGTGGCGGCCCACTCCTGGTCGGCGAAGATCGAGTTCCGCAGCGCGTTCCAGTCCACGGTGCGCCCCTGCTCGGCGTCCACACCCACCTGCACCCCGGGGGCGGCGAGCGCCACGATCACCACTTCACCCGAGTGCGAGAGGTTGATCTCCACGTCGCGGTTGCCGTCGGGGGCGTCGAGAAAGGGCTTGCCGTGCCCGGTCTCGCCGCACGAGATGCAGAACGACCCGAGCTGCAACTGCGCCGGTGGGGTACCGGTGACCGCCGAGAGCAGCCGCCGCAGCATCGAGTGGGCGGCCAGGCCGCGGTCCCGGTCCTGCGCCCGGCGGTAGCGCTCGATCTTGGCCAGGCGGGTCTCGCTCAGGTCGGCCGCGAGTTCGGTGCGGACGTCGTCGGCGAGATTGCCGACGTCCACCCGGGACCACCAGATCTCGATCTCCGTGCCCCGTGGCGCCGGGTGGCTGCCCGGGGACGGGATGGCGTTCAGGACGTGCTCCCGCGACGTCGTCGTCGGGGGTGTACGGGCTTCAGACACCCGGACAGGATGCCCTGATCGGCGTGGCACTGCCACGAAACATCACAATTCCCGATCCACCCCGTGTCCATCGACTGATCATGCCCGACCCCGGGGAACCGGTCAGAGGCGGGGGAAGTACCGCGAGGTGTGCTCGCCGTTCTCGTACACCTCCGCGGCCGAGCCCACGATCAGCGGATCCGGAGTGCCCACGACTTCCTGGTCCTTCCCCTCGTAGGGGAAACGGTGCAGCACGTGCCGCATGGCGTTGAGGCGGGCGCGCTTCTTGTCGTTGCTCTTGACCACCGTCCACGGGGCATCGGCGGTGTCCGTGTAGAAGAACATCGCCTCCTTGGCCTCGGTGTAGTCCTGCCACTTGTCCAGCGAGGCGAGGTCCATCGGTGACAGCTTCCACTGCCGTACCGGGTCGACCTGGCGGATCAGGAACCGGGTGCGCTGCTCGTGCTGCGACACCGAGAACCAGAACTTCACCAGCCGGATCCCCGAGCGCACGAGCATCCGCTCCAGCTCCGGGGCCTGCCGCATGAACTCCAGGTACTCCGGGGCCGAGCAGAAACCCATCACCCGCTCCACGCCGGCCCGGTTGTACCAGGACCGGTCGTACAGCACGATCTCCCCGCTGGTCGGCAGCGTCTGCACGTAGCGCTGGAAGTACCACTCGCCCTGCTCGCGCTCGCTGGGCTTCTCCAGGGCCACCACCCGGGCGCCGCGCGGGTTCAGGTGCTCCATGAACCGCTTGATGGTGCCGCCCTTGCCGGCCGCGTCGCGACCCTCGAAGAGGATCACCACCTTCTCGCCGGAGCTCTTCACCCAGTTCTGGAGCTTCAGCAGCTCGATCTGGAGCAGCCGCTTCTCCGCCTCGTAGACGTCGCGGCCCAGCCGCTCGGAGTACGGGTAGCCCTCGCGCCAGGTGTCCACCGGGTCGCCGGTGGGAGTGATCAGCACCGGGTCGTCGTCATCGGAGTCGTCGACGCTCAGGCCCTCCACCGGCTGCCCGCCGCCGGGCATCCGCAGGTGCTCGCTGAGTTCGGCCATCTGCTCGTCCGCCGGGAGGTTCTCCATCCCGCGACGTTCGCACCGCGCACCGGCCGTCCGACAGGTCGCGGGCCGGAGTTTCACGGCCACAGAACCAGGAGTTCACCGCTCGTTGGCCAACGGTTGCGCGTTGTTCCCCTTGCCCGCGCGGGTCGCCCTGGTCGGGGCCGACGGCAACAACAATAATTTTGGCCGCGGACGGGCACCTGACCTGCCCGGGAACCGTCCCGAGGGCCAGACGTGCCAAGGTTCTCAGGAGGCGGCGTGATCATCGCTGCCGGATGATGGCAGCCCCATGCTGACCTCTCCGCCCGGTAGGGCCGGGAGGGGGCCCCAGTTCAGCCCCGAAGGAGCCGAGCACACCATGTGGGTCGAGATCGCCCTGGTCGCCGTGCTGATCCTGATCAACGCCGCGCTCTCGGGCTCCGAGATGGCTCTGGTCTCGTTACGTGAGAGCCAGGTCAACCGCCTGGCCACGGAGAGCGAGAAGGGTCGTCGGCTGGCCAGTCTGACGAACGACCCGACGCGGTTCCTGTCCACCATCCAGATCGGCATCACGCTGGCCGGGGCGCTGGCGTCGGCCACGGCCGCCGTATCGCTGGCCCAGCCGCTGATCGAGCCCCTCGGCTTCCTCGGGAGCGCGGCCGAGCCGGTCTCGGTCGTCGTGGTGACGATCGTGCTGACCTACGTGACGCTGGTGATCGGCGAGCTGGCCCCGAAGCGGATCGCGATGCAGACCGCCCAGTCCTGGGCCCTGCGCGCGGCCGGCCCGATCAACCTGATCTCGGTGCTGGCCCGGCCGCTGGTCTGGATCCTCGCCAAGTCGACGGAACTGGTCGTCCGGATGGTCGGCCTGGACCCGAAGGCGGCGCGCGAGGAGGTCTCCGAGGAGGAGATCAAGGACATGATCGCCGCCCAGGAGTCCATTCCGCAGCAGCAGCGCTCGATCATCGAGGGCGCGCTCGAGCTCGACGAGCGCAAGCTCTACCAGGTGCTGGTGCCGCGCACCGACGTGGTGTTCGTGAACGCCGGGCAAGACGCCTCGACCGCCCGTGACCTGCTCATCGAGGCCGGTCTGTCGCGGGCCCCGGTGATCGGCGAGACTGAGGACGACGTCATCGGTTTCGTGCACCTGCGGCAGCTCGTGGCGGGGATCGGCACGGTCGCCGACTACGTGCGCCCCGCCCTGGTCCTGCCCGACTCGGTCGGCGTGCTCCAGGCCCTCGGCCGCATGCAGCAGCAGCGCGGTCAGCTGGCCCTGGTGATGGACGAGTTCGGCGCGGTCGCCGGCATCGTGACGCTGGAAGACCTGCTCGAGGAGATCGTCGGCGAGATCTACGACGAGTTCGACCTGGACACCGCGCAGGTCCTGCACCGGCCCGACGGCGACATCGAGCTGAACGGCTCCTTCCCCGCCCACGACCTGACCGACCTGGGCATCGACCTGGACGCGGGCCGCAGCGCCACGATCGCCGGGATCATGCTGGAGGCCCTGGGCGAGTTCCCGGCCGCCGGCACCGAGACCGTCGTGGGCAACTGGCGCCTCACCGCGCTCGAGGTCACGCCGCGGGCCATCCTCCGGGTGCAGGTGCACCCGCTGGACTCCGACGAGCTGACCCAGATCGAGACCGCCAAGGAGACCGCGCGCCAGGCCCGCGAGAACCGCGACCTGCCGCCCGCCCCCGAACTGCCGGCCGAGGAACCCGCCGTGGCCGCCACGTCCACCCCGGCCGAACTGGCAGCCCTCGACCTGACCCCCGCCGACCCCCCGGCCCACACCGACAAGGCCTGATGATCTGGCGCCCCTCCCCCAAAAACCTTGTTCGTGATCATGCAAAACCTCCCCGGAGTTCTAGAACTCTGAGGGGGAGAGTTCTAGAACTCCGGGGAGGTTTTGCATGATCACGGAAGGAAGGAGGGGGTTGTGGGAGCCCGCGGGGGGTGGCCTACCTGCCTTGGCATCCAGGAAGGCGCAGGTCAGGGGGCTTGGCCAAAAGCGGTGCAGAGTCGGTGCCGGACCTGCGCAGCGCGGCGGATTGATATGCAACCACCGGGTCCGGGATAATTCTTCCGGCTGCCCAAACAGCCACAACCGGGTTTTCCACGGCCGAAAGGGTTGTTGCGCTGATGGCAGGCGAGCGGACCGGTCCGAGCACACCCACGATCGTGCTGATCGCAGTACTGGCCACGCCCGTCGTGCTGATCCTGATCTTCTGGATGATCGGCAGCGGCGGGGGTGACAGCGCGGCGGCCAAGTCCAATCTGCCCCAGCTGGTGGGCAAGGGGCTGGAATGGGCCAAGGACAAGGCCGACAAGTCCGGTTTCGGCAAGGTGGAGACCCACGACGCCCTGGGCCGCGACCGGCGCTGGAGCGACGACAAGGAATGGGTGGTCTGCTTCCAGACCCCCGCCGCGGGCTCGCGTGACGAAAACTCCAAGGTCGAGCTGGGCGCGGTGCAGCTCGACGAGAAGTGCCCCTCCTCCGACCAGGCGCTCTACAAGGTCGCGACCACCGACATGCCCGACCTGAAGAACCGCACGGCCTACATGGCCGGCCAGATCCTCGGCGAGAAGGCCAGCGTGCGCTTCATCGACCGGGAAGACGGCGACACGGTCGACGGCAACCTCGGCGACTGGCGGGTCTGCGACCAGCGGCCCAAGGCCGGCGACACGTTCGACGGCGTGCCCGTCACCGTGACGGTCGCCCCCTACGAAGAGCGCTGCTGAACCGTATTCCTCTGACAGGGGGGACCAACAGAACCACCCTCGGCCCGGCTCAACGCGCAAAGTCGCAGGTAGCCTGACCGAGCGTGGTTCTGATCCAACCCCGCCGGCTCGTCACCGGACAGGACAGCCTCTGCCCGGTGACTGCAGAGACTGAGGAGAACGGTGAGTACCAGTACAGATAATGACGTCACGAAGAAGACCGGGTCCGCCAACATCGGTGTGACCGGCCTCGCCGTCATGGGCCGCAACCTGGCCCGTAATCTGGCCCGCCACGGCCATCAGGTAGCAGTTCACAACCGCACGAACGCCCGCACGCAGAGCCTGGTCGAAGACCACGGCGACGAGGGCACCTTCGTGCCCAGCGAGTCACTCGAAGACTTCGTCGACTCCCTCCAGAAACCCCGCGTCGTCATCGTCATGGTGAAGGCCGGCCCGGGCACCGACGCCGTCATCGACGAGCTGGTGCCGCTGCTGGAAGAGGGCGACATTGTCGTCGACACCGGTAACGCGCACTTCGCCGACACCCGGCGGCGGGAAGAAGCTCTCAAGACCAAGGGCCTGCACTTCGTCGGCTGCGGTGTCAGCGGCGGCGAGGAGGGCGCGCTGCTCGGGCCGAGCATCATGCCCGGCGGCTCGAAGTGGGCGTACGACCGGCTCGGCCCGATATTCGAGTCGATCGCCGCGCAGGTCGACGGCACCCCTTGCTGCACGCACGTCGGCCCGGACGGCGCCGGTCACTTCGTGAAGATGGTGCACAACGGCATCGAGTACGCCGATATGCAGCTCATCGCGGAGGCCTACGACCTGCTGCGTCAGGGGCTGGGCGCCACGCCCGCGCAGATCGCCGACATCTTCCGCACCTGGAACGAGGGCGACCTGGAGTCGTTCCTGATCGAGATCACGGTCGACGTGCTCAGCCACATCGACGAGCGCACCGGCAAGCCCTTCGTCGACATCGTGCAGGACCAGGCCGAGCAGAAGGGCACCGGCCGCTGGACCGTGCAGAACGCGCTCGAGCTGGGCGTTCCGATCACCGGCATCGCCGAGGCCACCTTCGCGCGCTCGCTGTCCGGCCACGCCGCCCAGCGCGCCGCCGCGGGTGAGGCGTTCGGCTCGGGCGTCACCGACGGCTGGGTCGCGGACGGCGACCGCGACGCGTTCGTCGAAGACGTCCGCCGGGCACTGTACGCGTCCAAGGTCGTCGCCTACGCCCAGGGTTTCGACCACATTGCCGCGGGCAGCGAGGAATTCGGCTGGGACATCGACCGCGGGAAGACCGCGACGATCTGGCGGGGCGGCTGCATCATCCGCGCCCGTTTCCTCGACCGGATCCGCGAGGCCTACGACGACCAGCCGAAACTGGAAAGCCTGCTGGTGGCGCCGTACTTCGCCGAGGCGGTGTCGAACGGCTCCGATGCGTGGCGCCGGGTGGTCTCCGCCGCCGCACTGAACGGCGTTGCCACCCCGGCGTTCTCGTCGTCGCTGGCGTACTACGACGGTCTGCGCCGCGACCGCCTGCCGGCCTCGCTGATCCAGGGCCTGCGTGACCTGTTCGGCGCGCACACCTACCGCCGCGTCGACGCCGGGGGGTCGTTCCACACGTTGTGGGCGGGCGACAAGTCCGAGATCCAGAGCTGAGATGAAAGACGAGGTGGGCACCCCAGGTGCCCACCTCGTCCTTCATTTTCAGAGGAGGTAACGGAACAGCGGACTGTCGGCCGGAATCTTCTCGATGTCCGGCGGCGATGCCTCCATCCGGGCGAGCAGAGCCGGAAGATCGGCCGGGCTACCCAGTTCGATACCGACCAGCGCGGGCCCGGTCTCCCGGTTGTTGCGCTTCACGTACTCGAACAGCGTGATGTCGTCGTCCGGGCCCAGCACGTCGTCCAGAAAACGGCGTAGCGCACCGGGTTCCTGCGGAAAACCGACCAGGAAGTAGTGCTTGCGGCCCTCGTGGATCAGCGCCCGCTCGACCACTTCGGCGTAGCGGCTGACGTCGTTGTTACCACCGCTCAGCAGGACCAGCACGTTCGCCCCCGGCTGGGGCCGCACCACGTCACCGAGAGCGGCGGCGGCCAGCGCTCCAGCGGGCTCGGCGATGATGCCGTCGGACTGGTAGAGGTGGAGCATCTCGGCGCAGACCCGGCCCTCGGCCACACTGACCACCTCGACCTTGGCGTCACGCACGATCGGGAAGGTGACATCACCGGCCCGGCGCACCGCGGCCCCGTCCACGAAACCGTCGATCTCCGGCAGCGTGACCGGCTCTCCCGCCCGCAGCGCGGCCGCCATGCAGGCCGCGCCGGCCGGCTCCACCCCCACCAGGCGTACCTGCGGATGCCGTTCGGCCAGCCAGATCGCGGCGCCGGCGAGCAGACCGCCTCCCCCGACCGGGATCACCACGACGTCGGGCCGGGCCTCGCCCAGCTCGTCCAGCTGGGCGAAGGCCTCGGCGACCGCCGTGCCCTGACCCGCGACCGTCCACGGATGGTCGAAGGCCGGCACCAGCGTGGCCCCGGTCCGCAGTGCGTCGGCGGCGGCCTCGGCCGCGGCGTCGTCGTAGGTGTCACCCTTCACCCGCACCTCGACCAGGTCACCACCGAGCACGGCGATGCGGTCGCGTTTCTGCCGGGGTGTCGTGCGCGGTAGGTAGACCCGGCCGTGCACGCCGAGCTTCCCACAGGCGTAGGCCAGGCCCTGGGCGTGGTTGCCGGCGCTCGCGCAGACCACCCCGGCCTCCCGCGCCTGGTCGGACAGCTGGGCGATCAGGTTGTAGGCGCCCCGCACCTTGTACGAGCGCACGGGCTGCAGGTCTTCGCGCTTCACCCAGACCCGGCCGGCGATCCGGGCGCCGACCCGGTCGAGCGGTTGCAGCGGAGTGGGTGACAGAACACTCGAAAGCCGTTGTGCTGCCTGCTCCACGTCGTCCGCGGTCATCGGTCCCGATGATTCCGTTGTCGTCGCCACGAGGGCAGCCTAGGCGCAGGCCCCGACCGCGTGGAGAGTCGTCTCACCTGCCGTCACGGATGTGTCTTCCCGCCGTCATCAGGCTGTCCGGGTGACGCCGGGTTCAGGTCCGGTGCCGGGATGTCGAGACATGGGAGTCCCTGCGCACCGGAGCAGAAGGAGATGCACGATGATTCGCCGCGTCCTCGTCACTGGTTCGGTCACGCTCGCCGTGATGCTGACCTCCGGCTCCGGCCTCGCCCTCGCTGCGGCGCAGGACGACACCGCGGCCGCGCCCACCCTCAGCGCCACCTCGGTGCGCCCGGGGACCTCGTTCACGGTCACCCCGCCGCAGCCCTGTCCCTCCGCGGGCGGTGAGCAGGACGTCTTCGTCACCTACACCGATTCCGAGGGCACCACCTACCAGCTCGACCTGCTGACGACGGACGAGAACGGCGCCTGGGACGCCACCACCGTGCGGTTGCCGGTGACGGGTCCCGACGAGAACGGCGCCTGGGACTCCGCGGAAGTAGCGGCCGGTCCGGGCACCGTCGACGTGCTCTGCCTGAGCTCGGCCTATGTGATGGCCCGGAACGTCAGCAGCTTCTCCGCCACCGCCCCCGACCGGCTCGGGCAGCAGGTGATCGACTCCGACGACCCGGGCGACGACGAGGGCGGCGTCACCCTGACCTACGCTCCGGCCGCACTCACGGTGTCCGGCAGCGCGGCGCGGGTGAACCTGACACCAGGACTGGCCGGGCCGGGTGACACCGTCACCGTGTCCCCCGTCGATGTCTGCGCCGCAGCCGCCACCACCGCCCGGATCCAGGTGAGCCCGGCGGCCCTGAGCGACGACGACAATGGCGACGACGGCGACGTCACCGGTCTGGGTGCCGAGGCCGACCCGAACGCGATCGTCACCACCGAGGTCGACATCGCCGGCAACACCTGGCCGTCCACGCAGCTCCCGATCCCTGACGACGCTGACCTCGGCGACTACGGGGTCACCGTTGACTGCCTCGCCGCGGACCAGGAGATCAGCAGCCGGTACGAGTCCGCGCCGCTGGCGCTGGGCACTGTGACCGCCGGTACGCCGGTCTGCTCGGCCAAGGGCGCCGCGGTCCGCCTGACCGGCACCTACCCGGACACCCTGGTGACGGGTGGCGACGACGAGCTGGATCTGCCGGCCACCCTGCGGCTCACCGGCGCCGGCCCCTGGTCGGTCTCGCTGGCCTCCGCCCTCACCGACGGTGTCGTGCTGAAGCAGAAGTTCACGTGCCCGGCCCCGGACTACGAGCTGACCGTGCCGAAGACCGCGGTGTCGTCGGGCGGGGCTGTCCGGGCCCGGGTCTGCAACACCGGCGACGCGGCCGCCCGCGCAGTGCTCCAGGTCGCCACCAAGGGACGCTCCTTCGCGACGGTCGAGCGGCAGGTGCTCGAGAAGGGTGAGTGCACCTGGCTGGACGGCGGCTCGGTGAAGAAGGGCGATTCGGCCCGCGGCCGGGTCCTTCTCGACCCGCCGGGCAAGGGCTCGACCGACCAGGAAGTGGCCCATACCTTCACCGTCCGCCGGAAGGGCTGAACCCCCGGAGCTACCGACGAGGGACGCCGGGACACGGCCGGCCGGTTCCGGCTCCCATCCCTGGTATCCGTTGTGGCGCAGGGGTGTCGCGCAGGCCCCCACCCGCGTCCCGCGTTCGGGTTTCTCACGATGGGCTCTCCGCAGGGGTGGGCACCACCCGTTCGCAGTAGCGTTCGGGCATGAACGACTCCACGGGTACACAACTCCCGGTCGTGCCCTACGGCACCTGGCCGTCACCGATCAGCGCAGCCGACCTGGTCTCGGGCGTCGTGCGCCCGGTCGAGGCCTGGCCCGGTGACACCGGCACCTGGTGGTCGCAGAGCCGCCCCGATCAGGGCGGGCGCGAACAGCTGGTGTTCCGCACGGCCGACGGCCGGGTCACCGACGTGCTCGGGCCGGACTGGAACGTGCGTACCCGGGTGCACGAGTACGGAGGAGGCGGCTGGTGGGTCGCCGGTGACGTGGTGTTCGCGGTGAACTGGGACGACCAGCGCCTCTACCGCGCCGAACCGGGGAAGCACCCGGTGGCGATCACCCCCACCCCGCCGACGAAGGCGGCCTGGCGCTACGCGGACGGACGCCTCACTCCCGACGGCAAGACCGTCATCTGTGTGCGGGAGACGCACGAGGGCAACGACGTGCGCAACGAGATCGTGGCCATCCCGGCCGTTCCCGGCGACACCGGCGATCCCGCTCCGCGGGTGCTCGTGAGTGGCGCCGACTTCGTCGCCGCCCCGCGCATCAGCCCCGACGGGCAGCACCTGGCCTGGATCGAATGGCAGCACCCGAACATGCCGTGGGACAGCACCGCGCTGTGGATCGGCGAGCTGGTGGCCTCGGACGCGGGGCTCTCGATGGTGGACGCCCACCTGCTGGCGGGTGCCCAGCGGGTCGGTCACGGGCGGGCGGCCTCGCGCGACGGACAGTCGCTCATGCAGCCCGATTTCGGACCCGACGGACAGCTCCACGTCATCTCCGACACCTCGCAGTGGTGGAACGTCTACCGCGTCGACGACACCAGCGGTGACCTTGCTCCGGTATTGCCCCTGCGGCACGAAGTGGGCAGTCCGGCCTGGGTTTTCGGCAACAGCAATTACGCGATGGACGCCGGGGGCCTGACCTGGCTCACCTACTCGGACGACAAGGGCGCGAACCTCGTCCGGCTGCAGGATGATTCGATCCAGACCGAGGCGCTCCCGTTCCCCTCCCTCAACCAGCTGCGCCTGTCTCCCGACGGCTCCCGGCTCACCGCCATCGCGGCCCAGACCACGTCCGAGCCCGCCGTCGTCGAGTTCCAGGTCAACGAAAAGGGCGCTCTGGCCTGGACCGTGCTCAATGAGGTACCCGACCACGGCCTCGACCCGGCCGGCATCTCGGTACCGCAACACGTCACTTTCCCCAGCGTCGGTGGCCGTAACGCGCACGCCCTGCTCTACCTGCCGGCCTCCGCCGCCGTGCGCGGGCCGCAGAACGAGCGTCCGCCACTCATCGTGACCGTGCACGGCGGTCCGACCAGTGCCGCGAGCTCCGCCTTCCGGCTGAGAACCCAGTACTGGACCAGCCGTGGATTCGCTGTCATCGATGTGAACTACGGCGGGAGCACCGGTTACGGACGCCCCTACCGGAAGCTCCTCGACGCCTCCTGGGGAATCGTCGACGTCGAGGACGCCTGCGCAGCCGCACTCTGGGTCGCGGCCCAGGGACTGGCCGACCCGGCCCGCCTCGCGATCCGTGGGGGAAGCGCCGGGGGCTACACGGTCCTCGCGGCCCTCGCCACCCGCAACGTGTTCACCGCGGGTGCCAGTCTCTACGGCGTGGCCGACCTGGGCGCACTGGCCCGGGACACGCACAAGTTCGAGTCCCGCTACCTCGACGGACTGGTCGGGCCGTGGCCCCAGGCCGAGAAGATCTACACCGAACGCTCTCCGCTGTCGCACATCGACGGCTTCGACCGTCCCCTCATCGTGTTGCAGGGTGAGGAGGACGAGGTCGTTCCGCCGGCCCAGGCCGAGATGATCGTGGCCGCGCTCGCCGCGAAGAAGGTGCCGCACAGCTATTTACTCTTCCCGGGCGAGCAGCACGGGTTCCGCCGGGCCGAGAACATCATCCGGGCTACCGAGTCCGAACTGTCTTTCTACGGCCAGGTCTTCGGTTTCGAGCCGGCCAACCTGCCCGAGCCGGTGCCGATCCGCTTCGCCGAGACCCTCAAACCCAACTGACCCCGGTTTGAGGACGAGGCAAGCGACCCTCGCGCTTCCGGTCACCAAAACCCGGCCAGCGCCCTTCTTCGTTCGTGATCATGCAGAACCTCCCCGGGGAGGTTCTGCATGATCACGAACAAGGGATGAAGGACGATGTGCCCCTGCCGTGCGGTGGTGGATACCGGCCGGACCTG
>NZ_JAJOMA010000061.1 GCF_021129235.1 Kineosporia mesophila | reverse complement strand
AGGCGATCTCGCTGATCCAGCGCAGCTCGGCCCAGATCGGGGAGATCGTCCAGGTGATGAGCGACATTGCCGATCAGACGAACCTTCTTGCGTTCAACGCCTCGATCGAGGCGGCCCGGGCGGGTGAGCACGGTCTGGGCTTCTCGGTGGTCGCCGGTGAGGTGCGCAAGCTGGCCGAGCGTTCGGCCGACGCGGCCCGGGAGATCTC
>NZ_JAJOMA010000060.1 GCF_021129235.1 Kineosporia mesophila | reverse complement strand
CAGCCGAATGCGGCGAGGGCCCAGAACATCACGAAGATGTCGAGCAGGCCGGTGCGGCTGTGGACGAAGTGCTCGCCGTCGATGGACAGCAGCAGGCCGGCGGTCAGGCCCAGCAGGGTGGAGCCGAAGAGGCGGCGGGCGATCAGGGTGATCATCAGGATGGAGAGGGTGCCGACCAGGGCGGAGGAGAAGCGCCAGCCGAAGGAGCTGGTCGGGCCGAAGATCCATTCGCCCAGGCCGATCATCCATTTGCCGACCGGTGGGTGCACGACGAAGTCGGGGTTGCTGGTGAAGACGTCGATGTCGCCGCGGTTCCAGCGGGGGTCGACCTCTTCGCCCTTGCCCTGCCAGGCCAGCTCGTAGCCGGCGCGGATCATCGACCAGCCCTGTTTGACGTAGTAGGTCTCGTCGAAGACCAGGGTGCCGGGGCGGCCCAGGTGCCAGAAGCGGATGAAGCCGCCGAACGCGGTGACGGCCAGGACCGCGAACCATCCCCGCCCGGTCAG
>NZ_JAJOMA010000006.1 GCF_021129235.1 Kineosporia mesophila | reverse complement strand
GGTGCGCTCGGGTGCGCTCGGGTGCGCTCGGGTGCGCTCGGGTGCGCTCGGGTGCGCTCGGGTGGGCCGGCCGTGGAACTGCCCACGGACGTCCACCCGGCCCTGGCGGGTCCCGACGAGATCGGTCAGGTGGTGTACGCCGTGGTGCAGGAGTCGCTGACCAACGTGCTGCGGCACGCCCGGGCGCGGCGTGCGGTGGTTTCCCGGCTCCTCTCCGGCGGCCGGTTCACGGTCACAGTCGCCGACGACGGGGCCGGGTGCACGATCCGGTCGGCCACCGGGACGGGTATCGCGGACGGTGTTACAAGGTTTTGTGGTCACCGCGAGTTTGCCGGTGCCTTCGTGAAATTGAGGACGAGGTGGCTGGCGAACGCTGCCCCCCAGCTGCCGCCGGGGTTCAGGACGGCGGCCCGCTCCTGCGTACCCGGGCGCTTCCCGGTGCCCCGGTGATCCGCGTGGCGCTGGTCGGCGTGGCGCTGGTCGGCGACCAGCCGCTGGTGCGGCCAGGGCCGGCCACGTCGATCGCGACCGAGGACGACCTGGAACCGGCCGGTAAGGCGGGTGACAGCCGTGAGGGCTGTGAGGGTCGCGAGGGCCGTTAGGGCCGTTAGGGCCGTGAAAGCCATGACGGACGGCCGTGACGGCCTGGCGCTGATCCGGCGGACCCGGCCCGACGTGGGTGCTCTGCGACATCCGGATGCCCGTCCTGGACGGCCTCGGCCTGCTCGCCGGGGTCACCTCCGATCCATCGCCGGCATCGGTGCGGACGGTCATGCTGACGACTTTCGAGCTGGATGAATACGTCTTCGAGGCGCTGGAACTCGGGGCCAGCGGATTCCTCCTGAAAGACGCTGCACCCCGACCGATCCGGGAGGCGATCCGGGTCGTGGCCGACGGTGGGTCGTGGCCGGCACCGTCCGTGACGCGCAGGGTGATCGAGGAGTTCGGGACGGACGTCGTTCCCACCGGCCGCGTCCTCGCCTCAAGGATCCGACCGACCGCGAGCAGGAGATCGTCTCGTGGGTCGCGACGAGCCGTTCGAACGCCGAGACAGCAACCCCGTTAAGTGTTTCTACCGACACTGGACGCACCCACGTGAGCCGGTCGAGGGTCAAGCTCCGGGCCCGCGATCGGGCTCAGCTGGTGGCGTTCGCGATCCGGTCCGGATGGTGGCTTTGAGACAATTTCGCCGTTTCGGCACCGAACGGCCCGATCCCTGCCTAGCCTGATTCTGCTCGGGGGTGAGCAGGAGCGGGTGAGGGGGAACGTCCATGCAGGAGCAGCGGCCCGGGCTGACAGCCTCACGCCGGCGCCCCTCCACGACCGGAACAACGCACTCAGGTACCGGCGACCAGACGGCCCGGCTGCCATCGGGGGTCAGGGCCCGATGGCGGCCGGGTGCACCATCACTTCAGCTGGATCACGGCGTGGCGCCCACTCGTGCGCCACGCCTCCCCGGTCGCGTCGAGCGCGGCCAGCCGCTCTTCGTCCACACCGACCAGCACGTCGGACTTGAGCGTGCGCAGGGCCGCGACCCGGCCGGGCCAGTAACTGGTGACGGCCCCGAAGGGCGTGGTCGCGGGCCACGCAGCGTCGCCGACCAGCCGGCGGTAGTTCAGATCACCCTTGAGCAGCGTGAGATCGGCCCGCGCGTAATGCTTCTGAAGGTCGGGCGGAGCCTGGTCGTAGGTCAGGGGCGCCACGTAGAACGGGTGCGCCACCAGCTCCAGGCGGCCCTCGGAGAGAAAATTCCGCAGCCGGTGGCCTATTTCAGACGCCGCCGGCGGCCCGTCGACCATCCGCTGCACGGTCTTCAGCACGTCGGCCGGCATGGCGTCGGAGGTGAAGTATGGGCTCGGTTTCACGTGCAACCAAGCGGTGACGCCCGATCGGCCTACCAAAAGCCGGTCAGCGAGCACTAAATCGGGCAGCAGCTCACGACCGACATTATCCGTGATCAGGATGATCCGGCTCGCATCGGTCAGCAGCGGAAGCAGGGCATCGCGCTGGTCGGCGATCATGTTGTCGACTTCCGGAGCGCCGTCGTCGCCGGTCGGGCGCTGGATCTTGAATCCGAGGTCGGCCCGGTTGCCCCAGAGCGCGGCCAGGACGAGCGAGTCGAGAGCCTGGCTGTCGGGAAGCGATCCCAGCTGTTCCAGGGCCTCCAGCTCGGCCTGCACGGCGGCGCCGGCGAGCTCGGCATCCTTCTGCGGACCGAACGGATCCACGCTCTGCCAGGGGCCCGGGGCGAACCAGCCGGTGGCGCCGAGCAACTTGCGGTAGAAGAAGTTCTCGGCCCAGAGGAAGGGCACCTCGTACCAGCTCTTGCCCAGATAGGGCGCAGACCACTCAGCCCACTGCGCGGCATCGGCATGGCTGTCGGACAGGGGCAGGATCGACCCGTCGAGCTCCTGGAGCAGGCCGTTCACGGCGAGGCGGACCTCCGGTGGGTAGGGCACACCGTCGAGCACCTTCGCGAGCAGTTCCGGATGCCGGTCACGCAGCACGCTGCGCGGGAAGCCGTCGGCGGTGGTGATGACGGGCGCGGTGAGGCGGGGGTCGCCGGACGCGGTCAGCGGTGCCAGATCCATGAGGCAAGCCTCTCAGCCCCGATCCGGCGGAAATCCCTCGGCACGAAGCCCGGAATTGGGACAATGCCCGCATGCCTCTCCCAGGAACCGAGCGCAGGGCGGTGCATGGCGTCTTCGCACCCCGACAGTGCGCGTACATCCCGGCCGACGCCTGCCGGTGCGCAGAATGGTGATCCACGGGGCAGACCCTCAGCGCACGACGACGGGAGGACAGCGATGATCGACTCCACCGGAAGGCTCGTCCGGGACACGTTCTTCGTCTTCGTCGATCTGGTGAACTGGCTCTGGGACAAGCTCTGGAAGTTCAACCGCCGCCTGGCCAAGACCCTGCTGCCGGGCCAGTCGCGCGGTATTCAGACGACGGTCGCGCTGGTCGCTGTGTGCGGGGAGATCATCGGGCTCTGGGTGTTCGCGGTCGACTTCGCCGACCGGCATCCGATGTTCTGAAACAGACCCTGGACGCACGGCGGGGCCGGAACCTTCTCACGAAGGTTCCGGCCCCGCCGGCTGGGTCCGGGTTACCCGATCAGAGACCGGAGCCCTGGGCCAGACCCGCCAGGCTGTCGGCCGGGATCAGGTTGAACAGGCCCTGGATGTCGACGGCCGTGGCGCCGGTCGGCACCTGCACCGCGCTGGCGTCCGTGTCGACGGCGAGGTCGACCGCGAACGTGGCGTCCTCGACCGGCTTGGTCAGGAACTGCTTCAGGTCGATGTTGACGCCGGTGAGCTTGTCGTCGTCCGCCTTGACGGTGAAGACGAGGTCCTTGTTCGGGGCCTGCTTCAGCTCCTTGCGGAAGTCGGCCACCTCGTCCGCACCGATCAGGGCGACGAGGTCGTCGTTGATGGCGTCGGCCGTCTTCTCGTAGGGCACCGACACCTGGTAGCCACCATCGACCTCCGTGACCTGGGAGTCGCTGTCGTACGACGCCTCGAGCGAGGTGATCAGGCTCTGCACCTTGGCCGGGTCGACCGCATCGGCGGCGGTGGCGTCCTGGCTCTTCGACAGCTCGTCGAGCAGGCCCTGCTTGTCGAGGATCTGCACGGTCTTCACCAGGTCGAGAGAGACCCACTGGCCGTCGAACAGCTTCTGGGCCGGCGTGGCGATGACCGGGGGGAGCTGGCCGAGCGTGCTGGTGAGGCTGCTGAGGTTCTGACCGGACAGCGTCGCGATCTTGTCCGCGTCGGCCCGGAGGTAGAACAACCCGTCCTTGCTGACGAAGTCGACCAGGCCGGAGCCGTCGTAGACCACCGAGGTCGCCACCGAACCGGAGTTCTTCAGCGCGGCCTCGAAGGCGGCCGGGTCTTTCAGCAGGTTGTCGGACTTCGTCGCCGCGCTGTCCTTGGTGACGTCGGCGAACGTCTTGCCCTCGGGGGCGGACACGTTCATCGTGACACTGCCCTTGAGCAGGTAGCCGAACGTCTTCTTGTCCTCGGCGTCGAGCTTCTCGCTCGAGTCCTGCGCGGCGCTGATCTTCTCGAGGTCGGCCGTGGAACTGTCCAGCTTCAGAGTGAAGCCGGCGTTGGACGAGCCGTTGAGGCTCTGGAACGCGGCCGCGACCTTTTCCTTCGGAGTGCCGCCGCTGTTGCTGCCCGAGCCGGTCTCACCGTCGGCCGAGTCGGAACCCGATCCGCAGCCGGTGATCCCGACTGCGGCCGCCAGGCCGAAGCCCGCGAATGCCATTGCCTTGGAACGCGTGGTCACTACCCCACCCCTTGCTGTTGGTCCGGTTTCGGCCCCTCGCCGACCGGATGTCCGGCACCACCCGAGCAGATGCCCGGGGATCCGCAGTTCTTACTCGACCGTATCGGACGGATGCACAGCTCCAGCACAGTTCCCGTCTATCGGGCTAACGCTGAGACTGAATCGTTGCCCCCTCCGGATTGACGGCCTTTGCACCCGTCTGCTTCAGGCGCAACGGTCTACAGACGCCGCGATTCGGGCGCACGTTGCATCCGCCCACCTGATTCTTTCGGCCGATCCCCGAAGTCCGGCCGGGTCACCGGTCGAACACGAATCTTGTTCAGGAAAACGGTCATCAGCCGGAGTTTCGTTCCCCACATCCATAGGCCGGACGACGGTGCAGCGCCGTTGCCCGGTCGCCGGCCGACCTGACCACGCTGGCCGCCCCCATGGGTGTGCCTGGTGCTCGGGCAGGGCGCGGGCGGGATGCGCCGGCCCTGCTGCCCGCGAACCGGGTGATCGCCGCGGAGCCACGGCTGGGTCTCGCCCCTGCCACCGGAGGGTGCCTCTGAGATCCCGTACCGCACGCCCACCCGGGGGCGCCCGGATCGCCGACGCCCAGGCGTCCGGGCCCGTGACCTCCTACGTGACCGGATCGTGGACACCGTGGTGCCGGAGTACCCGGACGACACCGCCGAGGCCTTTCTGCGGCGGATCGGTTTCGCGCTGGAACGCGGACTGCACACCGTGCTCGGGCCGACCCGGAACGACGCCTGAGCACCCGCCTGGCGCGCTACCGAGGGATCGGGCCCTGACCGCCGTTCCTCCGGTCTGCGACCGGTTCCCCCGCAGATCGGAGGGGGTGAAGCCGGTCATGAATGAGATGCGCCACGCCGGGTCGTTGCAGAGCGGGAATCTGTGACTGCGAGACTTCGGCCATGAACACTCCGCTCCAGATCGCGGTGATCGTGGTGAGCCTCGCCATGACCGCGGCCGGGGTCGCGCTGCTGACGCGCGCCGCGAACCGCTTCGTGCAGGTCATCCGGCTCGGGGAACCCGACCGATCACGCTCGGACGACCCGGTCGCGCGCACCACGACGCTGGTGCGGGAGTTCCTCGGGCACACCCGCATGGCCCGGCTGCCGATCGTCGCGATCGCGCACTGGTTCACCATGGTCGGCTTCGGGCTCCTGTTCACCACCCTGGTCACGGCGTACGGTCAGATCTTCGACCCGCACACGACCCTGTGGCTGATCGGCACGTTCCCTCCGTACGAGTGGATCGCCGAGGGCATCACCGTGATCGGGCTGGCCGGCATCCTGCTGCTGATCGCGGTGCGCCAGAAGCACCACCCGCGCAGCGAGGGCCGCTCCTCCCGGTTCTTCGGGTCCAGCTTCTGGCAGGCCTACTTCGTCGAAGCGATCATCCTCGGCGTGCTGGTCTGCGTGCTGCTGCTGCGCAGCCTGGAGTACGCGCTGCACCCCAGCGGCCTGCACTTCCCCTTCGGCCAGATCCTCGGCCGGGCCTTCGAGGGCCTGTCCGAGGGCACGCTCGAGAACCTGATCGTGCTGGTGGCCGGGATCAAGATCGCCATCTCGATGTCGTGGGCCATCACCATCGGCCTCAACAACACCATGGGCGTGGCCTGGCACCGGTTCCTGGCTTTCCCCAACATCTGGTTCAAGCGCCACGCCACACCGACCCGGGTGAACGACTCCACCACGAGCCTGGGCCCGCTGCAGCCGATCTCGATCAAGGGCCAGGTTCTCGACTTCGAGAACATCGACGAGCTGGACGAAGACGCCGCGCTCGGCGTCGGGGTGGTTGAGAACTTCACCTGGAAGGGGCTGCTCGACTTCAGCACCTGCACCGAGTGCGGCCGCTGCCAGAGCCAGTGCCCGGCCTGGAACACCGACAAGCCGCTGTCGCCGAAGATGCTCATCATGTCGCTGCGCGACCACGCCTACGCCAAGGCGCCGTGGCTGCTGGCGTCGGAGGAGGCGCGTAAGAACGCCGAATCCTCCGAGGTGCTGACGGCTGCCCAGCCGCTCGCCGGGCGTCCCCTGATCGGCGACACCGGCTACGAGCTGGACAACCCGCTCGGTGCGTACAACGCCGAGGGCGGCGTGATCGACCCGGACGTGCTGTGGTCGTGCGTGACCTGCGGGGCCTGCGTCGAGCAGTGCCCGGTCGACATCGAGCACGTCGACCACATCGTCGACATGCGGCGCTACCAGGTACTCATCGAGTCGGCCTTCCCGAACGAGCTGAACGGCCTGTTCAAGAACCTGGAGAAGAACGGCAACCCCTGGGGCCTCAAGCCCCGGCTGCGGATGGACTGGGCCAAGGGCCTGTCCTTCGAGGTGAAGCAGGTCGGCGGCGACATCGAGGACCTCACCGAGGTGGAGTACCTGTTCTGGGTCGGCTGCGCAGGCGCCTACGAAGACCGTCAGAAGAAGACCACCATCGCCATCGCCGAGCTGCTCAACGAGGCCGGCGTGGAGTTCGCGGTGCTGGGCGACGGCGAGGCCTGCACCGGTGACTCGGCCCGCCGCTCCGGCAACGAGTTCCTGTTCCAGCAGCTGGCCATGCAGAACGTCGAGGTGCTCAACGAGTCCAAGGCCCAGAAGATCGTCGTCTCCTGCGCCCACTGCTTCAACACGATCCAGAACGAGTACCCGCAGCTCGGCGGCAACTACGAGGTCGTCCATCACACCCAGCTACTGAACCGGCTGGTCCGCGAGAAGCGACTGACTCCCGTCGCCCCCATCGAAGGGGGCAGTACGAGTACAGCGACTTATCACGACCCGTGTTACATCGGCCGGCACAACGGCATCTACGAACCGCCCCGTGAGCTGATCGGTTCGCTGCCCGGCATCGAGCTGCGGGAGATGCCGCGCAACCAGGAACGCGCCTTCTGCTGCGGCGCCGGCGGTGCCCGGATGTGGATGGAGGAGAAGCTCGGCAAGCGCATCAACGTCACCCGCACCGAGGAGGCCGTCGCGACCGGAGCCGACACGATCGCGGTCGGCTGCCCGTTCTGCCGGGTCATGCTCTCCGACGGGCTCACCGCCCAGCAGTCCGAAGGTGCTGCGCGGGAAGAGGTCCAGGTGCTGGACGTGGCCCAGATGCTGCTGGCCGCGGTGCAGCGGGGCAAGGCCCCCGCCGAGTAGACCCCGGGTAGGAGCAAGAGCTCCCGCTCGGCCATCCGAACCGTTCGTGATCAGGCAATCCTTCCCCGGGGAAGTGGGGGCACCTCCCGGCCGGAGGCTGGGGGGATTGCCTGATCACGGACGAAGAAGGCGAACGTTCGCGTCCGTCGCTGGTGACAACCTCGTCCTCAATGGGCGAAAACCCGCGCCCCAACGCAAGCGGTCCGGCCCGAATGAACGGGCCGGACCGTGCTCACGAACATGACCTGGTCGGTCTAGGTCTCCTCGGCGGGCGGGCCGGGTCGCGGAATCGGACCCGGTTTCGGAACTCCCGACCGAGGTGGCGCGGGAACGGGCCTGGCGGCCTGCATGGTGCGGCCGCCCCGCTGTTCCTGCTGGCCCGCTCCACGGGCTGGTGGTGCCGGCACCGGTCGCGTCGCTGCGCTCGGTACCGGCGGCCCGGCCGACTCGGAAGACGGCGCGGGCTGGTTGTTCTGTGCTGTTTCCGCCGTTGGGCCGGGCTGACCGGACTGACCGGACGGCGGTGGACCGGGTTTGGGCGTCGACGGTGTCGAAGTCCTACCCGGGCGCCGCTCTCCCGGCTGACGGTGCGGCGCGGTCGGGCGAGGAACCACCGGGCGGGCCATGCGGCGCAGCCTTTCGGACACTTCCTCAAGGCTTTCCCCGGAGGCCGCCGCAGCAGCGTTGGCGGCCTGAACCTCGGCGTAGACCTCCGCGCGGTGCACCTGGATGCTGCGTGGGGCCTCGATACCGAGGCGGACGGTGTCTCCTCGCACGTCGAGGACGACGACTCGCACGTCGTCCCCGATCACGATGCTCTCGCCAGCTCGGCGTGTCAGTACCAGCACCGCGGCTCCCTCCCTGGACCCCGTTTGGATCGCGATCAGCAAGGGGCCGCGACCACGGCCGACTTCAGGCCGTGAGGAGAGGCTAGCGGAAAGTAAGCACCGATCAACCCAGTGGCGCGCGCACCGGCCATTCCGTGCCGGTGAGGATGACCTGGGCCGCAGCCCGGGTCTTGGCGTTGATGACCATAGGTGCCAGCAGATTCGCGGTCGTGGTCTTCGCGTTGTCACCGGGGGTGAGAACGGTCAGGATGAGCGCGTCCGCCGCGGACTCCAGGCCCAGCTGTTCGCAGTCCTGGTCGTCCAGCTGCACCACATAGTCACTGAAGAAGATCGCCGGCGTGGTCACCACGAACCGTACGTCCGGTCGCTCCAGGCTCCGCAACTCCGAGATCAGCGTCTCCCGGTCGTCGAGCCGGGTCAGCGCGAAGTGCCGCAGATCGCTGAACCCGGGAATCGGCCGGACGAAATTGATCTCCGGGATGTCGGCGGTCGTCGCCGTTCCGGCATTGGCGTTCGTGAGAAGAGCAGGATGCATAAGTCCTGTCACCCCATCCTGGTGTCCCGCTGAGCGGGCACCTCTCGGCTCCGGTGCGCACGGTTGCGCGCACCTTGATCGCGGTGCGCGCCCAACGGGGCGCGCACCCTTCGGTAGCGGTGCGCGCTTTCCTGCACGCACCTGGGCGGGTTATTGCAGGAAATCGAGGAGGGACGTCTGGTTGATGCGCGCCGTCACGCCGAGCGCGGCCTGGTAGGCCACCTGCTGGGACGAGAAGCGGGTGAGAACATCCGCGTAGTCGACGTCTTCGTTCTCGGCCAGGGACGTCTTGAGGTCGGCGTCCTGAGCGTTCACGGCGACCTGGCTGGAGGTCACCCGGCTCTGGATCGCACCGACGTTTCCGTTGGCCGTGATCACGCTGTTGATCAGCGAGTCCAGATCGTCGAGGCTGTCGTTGCCCTCGCCGTTCGCGACATCGCCGGCGATCTTGTCCAGCAGGTCGCTGAAGGTGCCGGCCCCGATCGAGGCGCCGTCGACGTCGACGCGCACACTGGTCGAGGCGTTCAGCCGCACCATCACCGGGTTCCCGTCACCGATGTAGGCCCCGTCGGAGTCCACCGCCCCGACCGCCGATGTACCGCCGAAGATCGAACGGCCCTGGTACTGCGTGTTGTACAGGCCCTGGAGCTCGTTCTTGATCTGGGTCACGTTGGCGGAGAGGGCCGATCGCGAGTTCGCGTTCGTCGTGGTGGTCGCCGAGATGATGGTGGATCGCACCTGGCTGATCCGCGAGACGATCGACTGGAGGGTGCTGTCGACCGTGGAGAGCTGGCCGTTGGCGTACTGCGAGTTGCGCGTGTACTGCGTGTTGGCCGCCTGCTGGTCGCGCAGCTGTATCGAGATGGCGGTACCGGTCGGGTCGTCACTCGCCTTGTTGATGCGCTTGCCACTGGCGGCCTGCTCCTGCAGGCGCGCGGCCGCCGTCTGACTGGCCTGAAGAGCGGCCAGGGACTGGTTCACCTGACCGAGCGTGGTCACCCTAGCCATGTCACACCATTCCGATCAGAGTCTGGAGCATTTCGTTGGCGGCCGAGATCACCTTGGAGTTCGCCTGGAACGAACGCTGGAAGAGGATCATGTTGGTCAGTTCCTCGTTCAGATCGACGCCGGACTCGGAGTCCACGGCGCTCTGAGCGGTGGCGACAATGCCACTCTGGGAATCGATCGCGGTGTTGAGACCCTGTAGCTGAGTGCCGATCCGGGTGACCATCCCGGAGTACACCGACTGTGGTGCCGTAGCCCCGCCGAGCACCGCCGAGATCGTTCCGGGAGTCACCAGATCGCCGATCTTGCCGGCGTTGCTGCCGTCGGCCGAGACCCCGTCCACACGCGAGATGGCTAGTTCTTCGGGCGAAGTCACCGCCACCGTGAGCCCTTGGGCCCCCTCACCGGTGAAGAAGTCCCCACCCGGAGTACCGGCCAGCGTGTAACCCGCGCTGTGCACCGAGTTCACGGCGTCGCGGATACCGTTGGCGATGGTGTCCAGCGTGGCGCTGATCGCCGGCAGGTCGGTGTTCAGCGCGGAGAGCACCCCCGCGGCCTGACCCCCGGCCGGTGAGGCCTTGACGGTCCCGACCAGCAGTCCGGGGGCGTTGGCGCCACCGGCCTCCTCGATGGTGCTGGCACCCGAGACCGACATCAGGTTGAAGGCGTTGCCCGACACGATGGTCACGCCGGAGACGGACACCTGCACGGACCCGTTGTCCAGGCTCGTGGCGGTCGCGCCGGTCAGCTTCACGATCTCGTTGATCGCCGAGTCACGCTGATCCAGAAGGGCGTTGACGTTGTTGCTACCGGCCGTGCCCTGCATGATCTGCTGGTTCAGGGCGGCGACCTTCTGGGTCTGCGCGTTGACCTGCTCGACGATGCCGGTCAGGTTGGCGAACTGGTTCTGGTACTCCGAGGCCACGCCGTCGGACAGCGAGTTCAGCTTCCCGGCCAGGGTGGCGCCCTGCTGGATCACCACGCCGGCGGCGGCCCCGTTGATGGTGCCCCCAGTCTTGACCGGGTTGTTCCCGAGGTCGGTCCAGCCCTGGTAGAACTGCGTCATCAGGCTCTGGAGGCCGGTGGTGCCGGGTTCCTGAAGCTGCCCCTGGATGTTGTCCAGCGGGGCGGCCTGGGCCGAGAGCGCTTCCTGCTTGCCCACGGCGCTGTTCAGTGCGGCCTGCTTGAACGCACTCGAGATGCGTTCCACGCCAGTGACCTTGACGCCCATGAACTGAGCGCTGTTGCCGGTGTACACGTTCGTACCCGGCGAGGTCTGCTGACTCTCCAGAATGGCCCGCTGGCGGACATATCCGGGAGTGCTGGCATTGGCGATGTTCTGGCTGATGACATTCAGCGCCTGCTGGGACGCCTGCAACCCGGTCAGTCCGTTGCCCAGGATGTTGAAGCTCATGTGGTCACAGCACCCGATCGATGACGGCGGGCAGACGCCCGGTTACTGGATCGGCATGGCCGGTCGCGTCGTAACCCACGGCCTGGTGGGGGGACAGCGATCCGAGAGAGTTCATTGCGGCCTCGACCAGCGCCATGCCGCTGCTGATCATGGTCTTGTTGGCGTCCGCGAGAGCGTGCAGCTCCGCGGTGAGTGCGATGAGGGCGGCGCGGTGCTCGAGCAGCACCCCGGTCCACGGTGGCTGCGAAGCCGCAGCCAGGTCGGACAGACCACTTCCGGCCGGCAGACCGAGCTCGGCGGCGGCCCGGTCGGCCGCCTCCCCGCGCTGGAGCTCCAGCACCTGCAGGTCCTCGACGACCGTCTCCACCTCGGAAACGGCAAAGGCGATTCGGTTCATCCGGCCGGCGGCGAGCAGAAGCTGCTCGCACTCCAGGCGATAGCAGAGCCGCTCGATCAGCTCGCGCTGTCGCCACAGCACGGCGGCAAGATCGGGAAGGCTCATCGGGACATCTCCAAAGGGGTTCCGAGTTCGGTTTACTCAAGCACCGGACGCGTTCATCCGGTCGTTCGATCGGCGTACGTCCGGGAATGCTGACCACCGCGGTGGGGGATTCATCCACCTGGCTGCTTCCTTTTCCCGCCGCACCCGCTCCGGCATTGCCGGAGCATGCAATGCCTGTCGGCATCCGGGTGGCCGACCTGAGCCCCAGTGGGCGATCCAGTCCCGGCGATCTGCCTGGCTCCGGCCCGTCCCGTCCCGAAATCGCTCCCCCGCGCGGGGGGTCTTGCTCCATCCGGATGCTTTGCCGGAGAACTCCTGAGCGGTGGTCGAGCTGGGGCGCGCAGCGGTCGAAGACCAAGCGTGGCCGATCTTCTGAACTCCCCCCAGACGTCCGGGAAGTCCGCCTCCCCCCGTTCGGCGGCCGAGGTGGAGGCTCTGGTCCGGGAGCACCTGCCCCTGGTGGGTTACATCGCCCGGGAGACCTCTTCCCGTCTGCCGAGGCACCTGGACTCCGACGACCTCACCGGCGCCGGCGCGCTCGCCCTGGTTCAGGCGGCGCAGTCGTTCGATCCCACCCTGGGTGTGCCGTTCGCACGTTTCGCGAACACGCGCATCCGCGGGGCGATGATCGATCAGATGCGCCAGCGCGACTGGGCGACCCGCTCTCTGCGCAGCCGGGCCCGGGCCCTGGCGGTCACGTCCGAGGCGCTCACCGTGGCACTCGGGCGAACCCCCCTGGACAGCGAGCTCGCCGCCGCTTCGGGTCTGACCGAGAGCGAGATCGGGGAGATCCGGGGCGGGCAGGACCGCGCCTCCCTGCTCTCCCTCGACTCCTTCACCCCCGAGGGAGAGGGCCTGGCCGCGACCCTGCGCGATCCGGCCCCGCAGCCGGAAGACGCCCTGGTCGCCGCGGAACGGGTCGGCTATCTCCGGGACGCGATCGCCGAGCTGCCCGACCGCCTGCGCCTGGTGGTCAGCGGGTACTACCTGGAGAGCCGGCCGCTCACCGAGCTCGCGACCGAGCTGAACGTGACCCAGTCACGGGTGTCGCAACTGCGGGCCGAGGGACTGGAACTCCTGCGGGAGGCCCTGTCCCGGCTCCTGGAGGCCGATGCGAGGGCCGGTTCGGGTGCGGTCAGCCAGCCGGTCCAGGGGGCCCGTGGGCGACGGAGGGACGCGTATGTGGACGCGGTCGCGCGGCGCTCCACGGTCAGCAGCCGGGTCAATGTCGGCCGCTACCTCTCGTCCGCCCCGGACGTCGACGCCCGGTTGTAGTTCCGGCGAAAAACTTTCCGGAAACCTTCATGACCGCAGCACCCCCGCCGATGAGGATGCTGTCCCGGTCCACGGATGGATCGGAATTCGACCCGACCAAGGAGGACATCATGGGTCTGTACGTGACCAGCAACGTGGCCGCTCTGAACGCCTACCGCAACCTGAGCAACACCCAGACCAGCCAGAACAGCTCCCTCGAGAAGCTGTCCAGTGGTTACCGCATCAACCGTGCGGCTGACGACGCGGCCGGCCTGGCGATCTCTCAGGGGCTGCAGGCGCAGATCGGTGGTCTGAGCGTTGCTGTCCGTAATGCTCAGGATGCCATCAGCGTCGTCCAGACCGCTGACGGTGCGTTGAACGAGACGCAGGTCATCCTGCAGCGTATGCGAAGCCTGGCCGTCCAGGCCGCTTCCGGTGGTTCGCAGGGCGCTTCCGCCCAGGCCGCTTCCCAGACGGAGTTCAGCCAGCTCCAGTCTGAAATCGACCGGATCGCCGGGACGACCAACTTCAACGGCCAGAACCTTCTGGACGGCACCTACACCGGTACCTTCCAGATCGGCGCCAACAACTCGGCGAACGACCGGATCACGGCCGACCTCACCGGGACGGCCATGACCACCACCGGTCTCGCCGTGGACACCGGCTCGGTGTCCCTGACCGACACGGCCTCGGCCCAGTCGGCGATCGACGCCATCGACGCCGCACTGAACACCGTGTCCACCACCCGGGCGACACTGGGTGCTTACCAGAACCGTTTCCAGCACACGGTGAACAACCTGAACGTGTCGGTGGAGAACCTGACCGCCTCCAACGCGCGTATCCAGGACACCGACATGGCCTCGGAGATGGTGAGCTTCACCCAGGCGCAGATCCTGTCGCAGGCGGGTACCGCCATGCTGGCGCAGGCCAACCAGCAGCCGCAGAGCATCCTCAAGCTGCTGCAGTGATTCCGGGCCGGGTGGTGATCGAAAAGCCGCCACCCGGTTCTAGTTTCACATCGTGACGATGGGCCGGGCAGGGCTTCGTATGCCCGGCCCATCGTCACAAGCCCCGCTGTCGCACTGTGCACAGGAAGACCACGCCCATGACTTCGCTTACCATCGGTGGCATCGTCTCTGGCCTGGACACCAAATCGATCGTCGACAAACTGGTGTCCGTCCAGGGCAATTCCCAGACACTCCTGAAGAACCGCCAGATCGAGCAGAACAGCGCCGTCAGCGCCTACAGCTCGATGCTCAGCAGCATCGGCTCGCTCGTGACCCAGATGAGCAGCCTGGCCAACACCAGCTCCTGGGCCACCACCTCGGCCACCTCGTCGTCCTCCTCCGTCACGGCGACCGCGACCGGCAGCGTGGCCAACTCGCTCACCTTCGACGTGACCTCGGTGGCCAGCGCGCACTCGCTGATCTCCAACGGCTCGGTGAACTCGCTCTCCGCCACGGTGGCGTCGGGCAGCTCCATCACGCTGGACAAGAACGGCACGTCCACCTCGATCAACGTCGGCACCGGCTCGCTCAGCGAGGTGGTCTCGGCCATCAACAGCGCGAACGCCGGCGTCACGGCGTCCGCGGTCCAGACCTCGCCGGGCACCTATCGCCTGCAGGTCGCCTCCACCACCACCGGTGAGGCTTCCCAGTTCACCCTGTCCGGGCTCAGCGGCTTCCCCGGCGCCGGCGCCCAGATGAACATCCTGGCCGAAGGGGCCGACGCCGAGATCAAGATCGGCGGCAGCGGCAGTAATGCCTACACCGTCACCTCGGCCACGAACACCTTCAGCGACGTCGCCCAGGGCCTCTCGTTCACGGTCGGCAAGGTCGAGGCCGGCGTCACCGTCGGCAGCGCGGTCGACACGACCAAGGTGTCCGACCAGATCTCCGGTGTCGTTACCAACATCAACAACCTGCTGAGCTCGATCACGACCAACACGGCCTGGGACTCCAGCACCAAGACCGGTGGACCACTGCTCGGGGACAGCACCGTCCGGGCCCTGCAGCAGCAGATCCTGAGCACCGTCTCCGGCATGAACGCCCCGGGCCTGTCCGTCACTTCGGGTGGACAGGTGCAGTTCGACAAGACCACGTTCGACACCGCGTTCAAGACCGATCCGACCGGCACGATGGCTGCGTACGGGGCCAGTTCCTCCTTCACCGCCGCGACCGGTAAGTCCGCCAGCGCCAGTCTCTCCCGGGCCACATCGGCCACTCAGGCCGGCACCTACGCCGTCGACGTCACCTCGCAGGCCAAGGCCGAGCAGTGGCAGGTGATCCCACCCGGTACCGGTGTGGTCGGGCGCACGGTGGCATTGCTGCGGGGCAGCACCACCGTCAAGTACGACGTCGCCTCCGGCGAGGATGCCAGCGCGGTGGCCGCGAAACTGAACACCATGCTGGCCCAGTCCGGCATGGGCATCACCGCGGCGGCCGACGCCAGCGGCAATCTCTCCTTCACCTCGACGAACCCGGGTTCGGCCGGCGCCTTCGAGGTCAAGTTCACCGAGACATCGAGCGGCAGTGCCGTCGCCGGTGCCACCGTCAGCCAGACCACCGAAGGTGCTGACATCAAGGGCACCATCAACGGCGTCGAGGCCACGGGTATCGGGAACATCCTGACCGTGCCCCCCACCTCGGACGACCCTTCTGCGGGCCTGTCGATCCTGGTCAACAGCACTGCTACCGGCGACATCGGTGACATCACCTACAAGCCCGGCCTGGCCCAGCAGTTCGGGTCGCTCTTCAGCCAGATGAGCGACTCTCAGACCGGCACCCTGGTGCAGGCCCAGACCACCGCCAAGACCCAGGTGAAGGATCTGCAGACACAGATCGACGCCTGGACCGACCGTCTGGCGGCGTACCGCTCCAGCATCACGGCGAAGTTCACGGCGATGGAGAGCTCGCTCTCCGCGCTGAAGGCGCAGCAGAGCTCGCTCGCGAGCTTCTTCAACAGCAGCAGCAGCTCCTCGTCCAGCTGATCCGATCCGCAGGGCCCGCCCCGATCCCGGCGTGGGCCCTGCGGCTCAGCTTTGCCCGGAGAGATGCCTGCGAGGTCAAGGAGTACGAATGCCGAACGGACTGGCCCGGTCACGGTACGCGGACGACACCGCCCACACGGCCTCACCGCAGCGCCTGCTGACGATGCTCTACGACCGGCTGATCGGCGATCTCGCGGTCGCCGAGGCCGCGATGCGGACCGGGGACCACTCCACGGTCGGAAACCGCATCCAGCACGCCCAGGAGATCATCCTGGAGCTGTGGAGCAGCCTCGACGTGGCGGCCTGGCCCGAGGGCGCCGGCCTCAAGAGCCTGTACCTGTGGATGGTCAACGAGCTGAACAGCAGCCGGCTGCCCCCGCAGCCGGAGCGCATTCTGGCGGTGCGAGAAATGCTGGAACCACTACGTGACGCCTGGAAGCAGGCGCTCACGCTGGAAGCGTCGACGAGCCCCTCTCCGGTGGGCTGACATCTGATGACCACCACCGACTCGGTCCGAGCCGCCAACCGGGAGGCCACGGCCGCCTGGTCAAGCTATTTCGACGCCGTCGAGCAATCGATGCACGAGTTCGAAGTGGCCCTCAGCCGGCACGACGTCTTCGCGCTCCGGCCGATCGCCCCTCCCCCCGGACGTCCACCGGAGTCCTTCCGGCACCGGTCCGAGGAACTGCAGCGCTGGGTCACCGAGCTGGAGTTTCGCGCCCGCTTCCTGCGCGAGGAGTTCCGCTCCGAGATCTCCCGTATCCGGCCCACGTTCACCCGGGCCTCGGAAGCCCGGATGGGCTCCACCCTGGACATCAACGGCTGAGCAGCCGACACAGAAGCACGGTCATCCCCCGATGGCCGTGCTTCTTGCTTTTGGACGCGGAGAACGAGTTCTCGAGGCGGTGTCCGCCTCACCGGTTCGGCGGTCGCCCGGCCGGTCCAGCCAAAAGCCGCGAACCCTTCACCTTCCGGCATTCCGCCGGGAATCTCAAGGGTGGCTGGTTCTTTCGGATGAACGACATTCACAGGAACGGAGCATCCCTCAAGACCCGATGAGCTTGCGTCGAAGCCTGGTTCTGAGCAAGGACCGCTCTTGTAGCGCCACGGATCGGCGCGACCCCCCAGTCATTCGACGATTGTGCCCGCGAGTTCCCGGGAAGGGCGACGTTCCATGTCCATGCTCGACGACGTCTCGATCAAAGCCCTGCACACCGCACTGGACGGTCTGTCCCAGCGGCAGCAGGCGATCAGCGACGACATCGCCAACGTCAACACCCCGTACTACCGGGCTCGCTCGGTCGATTTCGAGGGTCAGCTGAAGCAGGCACTGGCGAACGGTGACGACCCGACCCAGGTGGTCACCCCGACGGTCGCGTACTCCGGGGCCGCCGGCGATCTCACGAGCAACAACGTCGACCTGGGCGAAGCCTCGGTCAGCAGCGTCAAGACCGAGATGAGCTACGAGCTGGCCCTTCGCGCGACCGGCGATCGCTTCAGCCTGCTGCGTGCCGCGATCAGGAGCAACTGACATGTTTGAATCTCTCGACATTTCCGGCAGCGGTATGTACGTCCACCAGAACTGGATGGACGCCGTGTCGGACAACATCGCGAACGTGAACACGGTGCGTCCCAGCAATGAGGACGCCTTCCAGGCCCGCTACGTGATCGCCCAGTCGGTCGAGAACGGCGGGGTGGGCTCGGGTGTCCGGGTCGCCGGCGTGGAGCTCGGCGACGCCAAGGGGCAGCTGGTCTACGACCCCGAGCACCCCTACGCCGACGCCCAGGGCTACGTGCGGCGGCCGGACATCGACATGGGTGACCAGATGACCGAGATGGTCATGGCGCAACGCGGTTACCAGGCGAACACCGCCAATCTCGACCGGGTGCGGGCCGCCTACCAGGCCGCGATCCAGATGGGACGTGGCTGATATGAGCGTCATGCCCGTCGCCGCGGTCGGTGTGACCGACCCCAGCGCCCTGATCTCCGGCGCCGATCTCTACAGCCAGATGGCCGCGGGGCTCGGCACCGCCGACGTCGGCAGCATCGAGAACATCTCGGTGCCCGGCGCCGGCACCTCCGCGATCACCGAGGCCGCCTCGGCCCGCAGCGACTCGTTCGGCAACGCGCTGGGCAAGGGCCTGCAGAGCGTCGAGAACCTCGACATCACCGCCCAGAACAAGGCGATCGGGGCAGCCACCGGCGACCTCAACGATGTCCACGACTACGTGATCGCCGCGGTCGAGGCCCAGACCGCCGTCGAGCTGACGACGACCCTGCGCAACAAGGCGCTTGAGTCGTTCCAGCAGATCATGGGGATGCAGCTTTGAGTCCTCAGTTCAACGCCAAGGCAGTCACCACGCGGGTGCGCACGTTCGCCAACGGCTTCACCGCCGGACAGCGCGCCGTCGTGATCATCGGTGTCATCGCCTTGCTGCTGGCCGCTTTCGCCCTCAGCAAGTATCTCTCGCAACCGAACTGGACACCGCTGTACGGCGGTCTCTCGGGCGAGGACGCCAACGCGATCACGGAACAGCTGAACACCGACGGGGTGCCGTACCAGCTCGCCGACTCGGGAACAGCGATCCTGGTGCCCAAGGAGCAGGTCTACTCCGAGCGCATCAAGCTGGCCGCGGCCGGCCTCGCCGGCAGCGCCAACGGCAGCAGCGGCGAGGGCTGGTCACTGCTCGACGACCAGGGCATCACCGCCACCGAGTTCCAGCAGAACGTCGCCTACCAGCGGGCCCTCTCGGGTGAGCTGGGCAAGACCCTGGAGGCGATGGACGGGGTGGACAAGGCGGTCGTGCAGCTCGCCATCCCTGAGGAGAGCGTCTTCTCCGAGGACAATCAGAAGCCCACCGCGTCGGTGCTGCTCAAGCTGAAGCCCGGCACGGAACTCACCGACAGCCAGGTGCAGTCGATCACCCAGCTGGTCGGCGGGTCGGTGGCGAACCTGAGCCCCGACGACGTGACGGTCACCGACCAGAGCGGGGAACTGCTCTCGGGTTCCGGTGCCGGCGGCGGTTCGGCCGCCTCGGACGCCGGTCAGACCGACACTCAGACAGCCGCTTTCGAAAGCCGGATGAACAACTCGGTGGAGAACGTGCTGAACGCGGTGGTCGGGCCGAACAACTCGAAGGTACAGGTCAACGCCACCCTCAACTTCGACCAGCAGAAGACCACCAGCAAGATCTTCACCCAGTCCACACCCACACCGCCGCCGATCAGCGAGGCCCAGGTGACCGAGACGTACAGCGGCAACAACGCGGCCGCCGGCGGCACGCTGGGACAGACCCTGCCGACACCGCTCAGCTCCAGCGGCGGCGCCGGGAACTACGGGCGGTACCAGTCGACCGTGAACAACGCCGTGAACCAGAGCGTGGCCGAGGTCCAGGCGGCACCGGGGAAGGTGGAACGGATGACCGTCGCGGTCGTGCTCAACAGCAAGACGGCAGGGGCCATGAACACCAACACCGCCTCGCAACTCGTCACCAACGCCCTGGGCCTGGACACCGCCCGCGGTGACAGCGTGCAGGTCAGCGTGCTGCCGTTCGACACCTCGGCGGCCGACGCGGCGAAGAAGGCCCTGGACGCCCAGGCCAGTTCCGAGAAGACGGCCGGCTACCTGAGCCTGGCCAAGCAGGTCGGCCTGGCGCTGCTGGTGCTCATCGCGGTGATCATCTTCCTGCGCCGTCGCAAGAAGCAGCAGATCGAGGAGGAAGAGGCCCGGATCGAAGCCACCGCCTCGGACCTGCCCGACGGGATGCTGCTGTCGCCGCAGGCCATCGCCAACAACCAGCAGCTCGCCCTGGCCCAGGAGGCCGACCTGTCCCGCGATCGGATGCGCGACGAGGTGTCCGCCATGGTCGACAATCAGCCCGACGACGTCGCCGCGATGCTCCAGGGCTGGCTGGCAGAACGGAAGTAGTGGCAGATGGCACTCGCAACCTCGAACGAGCCGCTCACCGGGCTCCGTAAGGCCGCCATCTTCCTGGTGCAGCTGGGCCAGGAGAAGGCTGCCCGGATCATGGGTCTGCTCCCCGAGGACATCGTCGAGGAGCTCACCGGGGAGATCGTCCGCCTCAAAGAGGTCAGCACCATCGACGCCGAGTCGGTGCTGTCCGAGGCCCACGACAACCTCGCGGCCCAGTCCGGGTCGCGCGGCGGTATGGACCTCGCCCGGCAGCTGCTGGCGCAGAGCCTCGGCAGCGACCGGGCCGAGGAGATCATGGAGCGCCTTGGCGCTTCCCTCGCCGAGATGCCGTTCGAGAGCATCCGCCGGGCCGATGCCCGGCAGCTGCTCTCATTCCTCGCCGACGAGCACCCGCAGACCATCGCGCTGGTGCTCGCCCACCTGGCCCCGCAGCAGTCCGCCGTGGTGCTCTCGGGCCTGGCCCAGAGCCTGCAGGCCCAGGTGGCCTACCGGATCGCCTCGATGGAACCCGCCAGCCCGGACGTGATCCGTCTGGTGGAGCGGGAACTCGAGCGCCGGATGACCACGGTGCTGGGCCCGCAGGAGATGTCGTCGGTGGGCGGTGTCGAGCCGCTGGTCGCGATCATCAACCGGGCCGACCGGTCGACCGAGCGGATGATTCTTGAGGGCCTGGAGGCTGTCGACCAGGAACTCGCCGAGACCGTTCGCGCCCAGATGTTCATCTTCGAGGACATTCTCACGCTCGACGACAAGGCGATCCAGCTCGTGCTGCGCAACGTCGAGAGTGCCGATCTGGCGCTCGCGCTCAAGGGTGTCAGCCCGATGGTCAAGGAGAAGATCACCCGCAACCTGTCCACCCGCGCCGCCGAGAACCTCATCGAGGAGATCGACATGCTCGGTGCCGTGCGGATCAAGCAGGTCGAGGAGGCCCAGGCGAAGGTGGTCCAGGAGATCCGGGCCCTGGAGCAGACCGGTCAGATCCTCATCCAGCGCAGCGACGAAGAGGCGATGGTGGAGTGACGATGTCCAGAACCACCGAGACGCCGGTACTCACGGCCGAACAGGCGCGGACATCGGTACGACCGGCGAACCTGGACCGGCCGCTGCACCGCACCACGATCGACCCGCAGTACAGCGATCCGCGTCTGGAGGAGATGGTCCGCACCGCCACGCAGGAGGCCCGCGAGGGGGCCCAGGCCCAGGGTTACCTGGCCGGCTGGGCCCAGGGGCGGCAGGCCGCGGCGGAGGACACCGCCCGGATCCGGGCGCAGCAACAGCAGGAGAACCAGCGGATCCGCGCCGAGGTCGCCGATCAGGTGACCGAGTTGCTCGAGACGTTGCGCAACGCCGTGCAGGAGGCCGGCCAGGCCTGTCTGCCGGAGTGGAACGAGGTGGCGGACGTGCTCGTCGAAGGTTCGCTGAAGCTCGCCGCCGCCGCCCTGGGGCGAGAGTTGCAAACAGTGGACGACGCGGTCGGGCAGGCGGTTCAGGCCGCCCTCCGGCAGGTGGCGGCCTCCGACGAGACCGTGGTGCACCTGCACCCCGACGACGCGGCGATGCTCGGTGACGACGGCCCGGAGGGTGTGACGATCGTTCCTGACATCACCCTCTCCCCCGGCAATCTCACCGTGCTCACCCCCACACAGCGCCTGCGTCAGAACCTCCCGGCGGCGCTGGCCGCCGCCGAGGAGGTGCTGCGCGGGTGAATTCTTCTCTGGCGCAGGAGCTCCGGCAACGGCTCGGGGCCGCCGCCGGCGCTGCGTCACCGCGGGCCGAGGGCCGGGTCAGCGATGTGGTCGGACTCGGCATCGGTATCCGCGGGCTGTCCGCGGCCGTGAACGAACTGCTGACGATCGAGACCTCGGCCGGCCAGTTGCCGGCCCAGGTGATCGCCGTGCAGCGGGACGGCGTCAGCGCGATGCCGCTGGGCACCACCGCCGGAGTGGCGGCGGGTGACCCGGTGCGGCGCACGGGCGATCAGCTCCGGGTGCCCGCGGGCTACGGCATGATGAACCGGATCATCGACCCCCTCGGTCGGCCGATCGACGGGAAGCCGAAACCCACCGGTGTCACCATGGTTCCGGTCGAGGCCTCGGCGCCCAACCCGCTGCTGCGCCGCCGGGTCGACGACGCCCTGCCCACCGGGGTGCGGGCGATCGACACCCTGATCCCGGTCGGCGCCGGGCAGCGCGTCGGCATCATGGCCGGCAGCGGGGTGGGCAAGTCGACTCTGCTCGGTATGGCGGTGAGGGGCACGATCGCACCGGTCCGCGTGGTCGCCCTGGTCGGCGAACGGGGCCGTGAGGTAAGGGAGTTCATCGAGGACACCCTGGATGCCGAGGCTCGGTCGCGGACCGTGCTGGTGGTGGCCACAGCGGACGACCCGGCCCTGTTGCGGGTCACTGCCGCGTTCACCGCCACGCGCATCGCCGAGTGGTTCCGGGACCAGGGTGAGGACGTGCTCCTCGTCGTCGACTCGGTCACCCGCACCGCCATGGCCCAGCGCGAGGTCGCCCTGGCCGCCGGTGAGCCACCGGCCACCCGGGGATACCCGGCCAGTGTCTTCGCCATGCTCCCCCGCCTGCTCGAACGCTCCGGTCCGGGCCAGAACGGCTCCATCACCGCCCTTTACACGGTTCTGGTGGAGGGCGACGACCTACAGGACCCGATCGGTGACACGGTGCGAGGCATCCTCGACGGCCATGTCGTGCTGTCCCGTGACCTCGCCACCGCCGGCCATTTCCCCAGCATCGACGTGCTGGAGTCGGTGTCCCGGGTGGAACGCGCGGTGCTGACCGAGGACGAGCGCCAGCTGGCCCTCACCCTGCGGCGGCTGATGGCGTCGTGGCGGGACGTGCGCGAACTGGTCGAGGTCGGCGCCTACGTGAACGGCAGCGACCCGGTGGCCGACGCGGCGATCCGGCTGCGCCCGGCCATCGACAACTTCCTGCGGCAGCGGCCGGACGAGGCAATTCCGGTGCGGCAGTCGTGGACCGAGCTGGCCGCCCTGCTCGGGGTGAGGCGATGAGCAGGAAGGGCTTCCGGCTGGCCACCGTGGAGCGACTGAGGGAGAAGCACCTCGAGGAGGCCGCTCAGGCTCTGCACCTGGCCCAGTCCGCCGTACGCGAGGCCCAGGCCCGGCGTGACGACCTGCTGGAACGCCTGCGGGCCCAGCGCCACGGTCACAACACACCGCACGAGCTGGAACTCGAAGCGGTGTACCGGTTCCGGCTGCGCGGTGACCTGGCCGAAGTGGACCACGAGATGGCGAAACTCACGGCGAAACTGGCGGAACGACGGGACTCCTGGCTCCAGGCCCGGGCCGAGGTGCACGCCGTCGCCGCTCTGCACGACCGCTACCGCAAGCAGCGCGCGGAGATGCTCCAGCGCACCGAGCAGCGGGAGATGGACGAACTCGCCGGGTCCGGCCGGCGCCTGCCGGGCCCGTTCCCGGGCAACGACTCTGGAGGATCCTGATGTCCGAAGGCATGAGCGCGGTGCTCAGCCGGATCGGTCAGATCGAGTCACTGATCAGCCCGCAGCCGGTCAGCACCACCACTACGACGAGTACGAGTGCGACCAGTGCGACCGGTGACCCGGGTTCCACCTCCGGCACCGGTGACAGCACCGGCTCGACGAACTTCGACAACCTGCTCGACCTGGTGAAGGGCACCCCGGCACCCTCGGGGACCACCTCGTCCGCCGGCACTCTCGCCGATAAGGCGGTCGCGACCGCGAAGCAGTACCTGGGCGTGAACTACCGGTGGGGCGGTACCGACCCGGAGACCGGGCTGGACTGCTCGGGACTCACCCAGCTGGTGTACCGCCAGCTCGGCATCGAGCTGCCGCGCAACAGCGCATTGCAGGCCACGAAGGGCACCCGGGTCTCGTCGATCGCCGCGGCCCAGCCGGGAGACCTGGTCTTCTTCGGATCGCCGGTGCACCATGTCGGTATCTACCTGGGTGACGGCAAGATGATCGACGCGCCGAAGGCCGGTGACGTGGTGCGCATCCGTGACGTCTACGAGACGCCCAGCCAGATCCGCCGGGTACTCACCGACACCTCGGCCGATGCTTCCGGCAACGCGGCCCCGGGGTCGGTGGTCGAGACCCTGGCCAAGCTGACCGGCGCGACGAGGGCCTCGGCACTCGGATCGACGCCTTACGCCGATGTTTTCACGGCGGCCGGAAAGCGTTACGGCCTTGATCCGGCGCTGCTGTCCGCGGTGGCCAAGACGGAGAGCAACTACAACGCATCGGCGAAGAGCCCGGCCGGGGCCCAGGGCCTGATGCAGCTCATGCCCGGCACCGCCCGGGAACTCGGGGTGGACCCGATGGTCCCGGCCCAGGCCGTGGACGGTGCGGCCCGGTACCTGTCCGACCAGCTGCGGACCTTCGGCCGGGTGGATCTCGCCCTGGCCGCCTACAACGCCGGGCCTGGGGCGGTCCGGAAGTACGACGGCGTGCCGCCGTACACCGAAACCGAGAATTACGTCAGACGAGTACAGAAAGCTTGGGGGCAACTACGATGACCACGTCGACCAACGTGCAGAGCTCGATCGACGCCCTGCTCAACCCAACGGCCAACCGGCCCACCTTCCGTACCGGTTCATCGGCCACGGCCGAACACGCACTGCAGTTCGAGAAGCAGCTCTCCGCGGCCCGCGACCGGGCCGGCAGCGACCAGGCCCTACAGCGGCAGAATGCCACCGAGCGCGCCGCCCAGGAAGCGGTTCGCCGCCGTACCAATGCTTCTCGCGACCGGGCGGACGCGGCGGCCGAGCAGGCCGCCGACGACCGGACGGCCGACGAGAAGGCGGCGGACAAGGCCGCCGACCAGCGGGCCGCCGCTCGCCGGGCCTTGGCCGAGGCGATTCGTAAAGACGGCTCGAACGGCGCGCAGGTCGAGCCGGGCGGTAACGAGCGCTATCATGCGGTCGCCGTCGCGACGGCGACCAAGGCTGCCGAAACCGCCCAGCAGAAAGACCAATCCGTTCAGAGCGCCGAGAACGCCCAGACCGCGGCGGACAGCACCGGGACCGCAGCCGGAATGTCCGCCCTGGCCCAGGTGCTGGCGATCGAGGCGGCCGCGGCGCAGAAGATCGCCCAGGCCCTGGCCGGTGGCGACGCGCAGGCCGCGGCGAAGGTGCCGACCGTGACCTCGGTCGAGACCACCGCCGGCCCGGACGGTATTCACACCCGGCTGTCGATCGAGCTGACCACCGACGCCGACACCCTGGCCGCCCTGAACGGTCTCGAGGGATCCAGGGGCGCCGCCGGGGCGGGCCTGAACGCGGGAGCCACGGCGGTTCCTGACTCCACGCTCACCAAGGACGAGAAAAGTTCGCTAGAGGCACTTCTCGGCCAGAAGTCGAATGCATCGGTGGATTCCTCCACCGGCGTACAGGGCATGACCGGTACCAGCGCCTCCGGGTCGGCCTCCACCACCGGTGAGCCCACGAACAGCACACTGCCCGAGGGCGTCCAGGTGAAGACCGGCGCGGACACGGCCTCCGCCGCGATCGCGGGCGATGTCGCGGGGGCCGCGGCCGCGGGCCTGAACAAGTTCGGGGAGGGATCGGCCAACCCGCTGCCGGGCCGGATCATGGTGAACGGCCAGTGGATGAACGGCTCCGAGGTCGGCGACTACTTCGACGGCGGTTCCGGTGCTCAGAAGGCCGGCACCCAGAAGACGGGTGCTGGGGCTGGGGCCGACAACGCGATCGCCCCGATGCCCGGCCGGATCATGGTCAACGGCCAGTGGACGAACGGCTCCGACGCGGCGGCCCTTCTGAATGGGACGGCAGCCGCCGACGAGGCGGCCACTTCTGCCACCGGAGCCACCGGAGCGGCCGGCGTGACCGGCGCGACCGGTTCGAGCACGGGTTCGCAGGCCGACGGTTCCGAGGACAGCCCTCAGACGGACACCGGCGCCACCTCGGCGTCCAAGACCGCCGAGAGCGCGCGGTCCACCGAGAACAACCCCGACGCCTCGTCCTTCAGCACCCAGCTGGGCCAGGCCCAGCAGACCCAGTCGGCCGCGCCGGGCAGCACGGTGACGGGCAGCGGCTACAGCGCGGCGGCCGGCCAGAGCGTGGCCGAGCAGGTTGGACAGCAGATCGCCGCCCAGCTGCGCACCCTGAAGGAGGGCAGTCACCGCGCGGTGATCCACCTGTCGCCGGAAGATCTCGGCGACGTGACGGTCACCCTGTCGGTGCATCGCGGCGATGTGCGCCTCGACCTGGTCGCGGCCCCGGCGGCCCTTTCCCAGTTGCAGGCCGGCCTGAACGACCTGCGCGACCAGATGCAGCAGTCCGGCCTGAACCTGGCCGACGTGCAGATGCAGCAGAGCATGGACGCGGGGGCGTCCATGAGTGGCGGCTCACAGTCGTCATCCCAGAACTCCCCCTCGGGAGGCGGGCTTTCATCGGGAGTCAGCTCGGTGAACACGGGAGCCCGCACTACCGGAACGACCACGGCCGCCCCCGCGGCGACGCGTGGAGCGTCCGGTGACGGCAACGTCGATCTGATGATCTGACCTCACCCCCGGCAAGGAGGCGCGCCCATGGCCGCACCGATCGGAAAGCTGTCCGATTTCACGGGCACCCCGACGACGGACACCAAGACGGTGTCCGCCGCCACCAACAGCACCAAGTCCGACAAGGACATGTTCCTGAAACTTCTTCTGGCCCAGATGAAGTACCAGGACCCGATGAATCCGACCGACTCCACCCAGTACCTCTCGCAGATGGCGCAGTTCACCACCGTGGAGAAGCTGGGCGACATGGTGGACAACACCACCAGCCTGCTCACCGCCAGCCAGATGCAGTCGTCGCTGGGCATGATCGGGGCGACGGTCGAGTACGGCGTTGGAACGAAGGCGGGTTCCGGACTCGTCACGGGTATCACGATGGTGGACGGGTCCCCCCAATTGCTGGTCACCGGCACCAGCGGTACCCCGGTCAAGGTTCCGCTGACCGATCTGACCAGTGTGAAGGTCACCGGAACCAAGTCCACCACCCCCGACACCTCGTCCGGCAAGGAAGCCGCCGGGGCCTGATACGGGCTCAAGTTCCGGGCGCACGATGCGCCGGATCACCCCGGCACGGATGCCGACCGCAGTGATGACCGAACCAGGAGGTCCGGCATGCTCCGCTCACTCTTCTCAGGTATCAGTGGACTGAAAGCCCACCAGCAGATGATGGACGTTGTCAGTAACAACATCGCCAACGTCAACACCGCCGGCTTCAAGACCTCGAACATCGTCTTCGAGGACACCCTGAGCCAGCTCATGCGCGCCGCCGGCGCCTCGACCGCGACCAGTGGTGGCCTGGATCCGACCCAGATCGGCCTTGGTGTGAAACTCGCTGCGGTGCAGCAGAATTTCTCGCAGGGTTCGACACAGATCACCAACAAGTCGACCGACCTGATGGTCAACGGCGACGGTTTCTTCGTGCTGGACGACGGCGGTACGCAGGTGTATTCCCGGGCCGGCGCATTCACGTTGGACAATGACGGCTACCTGGTCAACCCGAACGGTATGTACGTTCAGGGATACCAGGCGGTCAACGGCACGATCAGCGCCTACGGCCAGCTCTCGAAGCTCAAGTTGCAGGCGGGCCTGAGCATTCCGGGCGCTGCCACGAGCACCGTCTCTCTGGGCGGCAACCTGGACCCGAAAGGCACCAAGACGCTGACGGTCACCCCGACCGTCTACGACACCGGCGGTGCGGCCTATGCCGTACCGATGAACCTGGTACCGAACGACCCGCCGGACGGCAACTACACCATCAATGTGCAGGATCCGGCCGACAACTCCAGCACGATCGGCACCGGCACCATCTCTTTCACCGATGCCGGTCTTTACGACGCCGACAGCTCCACGCCCCCCACTTTCACCATCAACGGTGTGACCATGACGGTGGATCTGACGCAGTTCACTGGATACGCCGGGCTGAGCTCACCGACGCCCAAGGCAGTGGACGGCTACGCGGCCGGCACGCTGAACGAGTTCCAGATCGGCACCGACGGTGTCATCACCGGTATCTTCAGCAACGGCCAGAAGCAGGCCCTGGGCCAGGTCGCGCTGGCCACGTTCAACAACGTGAGCGGCCTGGAGAAGCAGGGTGACAGCGTCTACCGCGACACCGCCAACTCCGGCCTGGCCGAGATCGGTATCCCCGGGGCCGGTGGCCACGGTCTGATCACCGGTGGCGCACTGGAGATGTCGAACGTCGACCTGGCGGCCGAGTTCACCAACATGATCATCGCCCAGCGCGGTTTCCAGGCGAACTCGAAGGTGATCACCACCAGCGACGAGATCCTTCAGGAACTGGTCAACATCAAGAGGTAGTGACAACACCTCACCGACGAGGGCCATCGGTCGCACTGCGCGGCCGGTGGCCCTCTGGCGTGTCACCCGGACGGGTTACCGACGTACGCGTCCGGACCGGGGCCCTCTTTCGGCCGGTCCACCGTTCGGCCCCGGGTAACCGCACGGAAAGGGCGTTTTCGCCCCAGCCGGGGCACCTTCCGTGAGGCGGGGAAATTTTCGGTAGCCCGACCGGACCAGCCGCCCCCCGAACGTCTCAATCCCCACGCTGCGATGCCGAACCAAAGGGACGAGGCCAATGGACGGCCCGACAACTCCAAGGATGGATCTTCGCGTGATCATTGTGACCCGACTGGGTAACGGGGTGGCCATAGCCGTCAACCCTGACCTGATCGAGCGCGCCGAGGCGACGCCCGACACCGTCATCACCCTCGTGGACGGCCACAAGCTGGTCGTCGAAGAGCCACTGGCGCAGGTCGTCGATCTGGTCCGCAGCTGGCGCGCGTCGGTCGCGGCCGCTGCCCTCACTCTCACCCGGTACGGCGACGACGCCGCGACCGCGGATGCCGCCTCCACAGCGGAACGCTCGGCACATGAATCGACTTTCGGCCGGGTTCTGCGGCTGCCTTCCCGGGAGGTGTGAGCCATGGATGTAGCAACGATTGTCGGCCTGGTGGTCGCCATGGGCGCCATCTTCACCTCGATGATCCTCGAGGGCTCCAGCCCGATGGCGATCTTCCTGATCCCGGCCATGATGCTGGTCATCGTGGGTACGTTCGGCGCCTGCCTGGCCGGCGGCACGATCTCGTCGATGCTGACCGGCTTCAAGTGGCTGATCTACGCGTTCACCGCGAAGCCGCCGAAGCACGAGGAGGTGGTCGAGCCCCTGGTCAAGATGGCCGAGAAGGCCCGGCGCGAAGGGCTTCTCTCGCTGGAGTCGGAGATGGACACGATCGAGGACCCGTTCATGCAGCGGGGTCTCCAGATGGCTGTCGACGGCACCGACCCCGACGACCTGTACGACATCCTGATGGCCGAGGTGCGGGCGAAGAAGGCATCCGCCGCCCTGGGCTCGGGCTTCTGGACCGACGCGGGTGGTTACGCACCCACCATCGGCATCGTCGGTACCGTCATCGGTCTGATCCACGTGCTGGAGAACCTCAGCCAGCCGGACAAACTCGGCCACCTGATCGCCGGCGCGTTCGTCGCCACCCTGTGGGGTGTCATGTCGGCCAACGTGATGTTCCTGCCCTGGGGCAAGCGCATCAAGTACCTGGCGGCTCAGGAGGCGGCCAAGATGGAACTGGTCATCGACGGTGTGCTGGCGATCCAGGCCGGCTCGAACCCGCGCGTGGTCGCCACCAAGCTGCGGTCGAAGATGACACCGACAGGCCCGAACGAAGTGCGTGAGGCGGCCTAATGAGCGGGGGCGGCGGCAAGCGACGCGGTCATGAGGAAGAACACGAGGAGCACGAGAACCACGAGCGCTGGCTGGTCAGCTACGCCGACATGATGACCCTGCTGATGGTGCTCTTCATCGTGCTCTTCGCCATCAGCCAGGTCGACGAGAAGCGTTTCGCCGAGTTGAAGACCGGTCTGGCGAGCGGTTTCGGGGCCCCGGCGCAGATTCTCGAGGGCGGCACCGCACTGCTGGACGCGGGTGGCGCGGTCGCGCCGGACGATCCGAACCTGGCCGGCTCTTCCGGCAACCAGAAGACTGACGGCACCTCGGGCTCCAGCGGCAACCTGGGCAACATCGACCCGAAGAAGGTCGCCGAGCTGGCCAAAGCGACCCAGGATGCTCAGGTCAAGGGCGAGGTGAACAACCTCAAGAAGGCCCGGGACAACCTGAAGAAGGCTCTCCAGAAGGCCGGCCTGAAGAACGGGGCGACCTTCCGGTTCAACGAGCGTGGCCTGGTGGTCACCATCGCCACCGACAACGTCCTGTTCAAGAGTGGTAGCGACACGCTGGAACCCCAGGGGCGGAAGATCCTCAGGGCCCTGGGACCGACGCTGCGGCAGTTGCCCAACCAGCTGAGCATCGAGGGCCACACCAACTCGATTCCGATTCACACCGCCCAGTTCCCGAGCAACTGGGACCTCTCCAGCAGTCGCGCCAACCGGGTGCTGATCTACATGAACACCCGCGACAAGATCCCGTACGGACGGATGTCCTCCACCGGATTCGCGGACACCGAGCCCCTTCTGCCGGCTAGCGACCCGAAGGCGCTGGCCCGGAACCGGCGGGTCCAGATCATCGTGCTGGCCCAGGTCGACGACTCGGCCGGCCAGTCGGTCGAGGAGCTCGGCAACTCGTCAGGTTCCAGCAGCGACTGACTTCTCGCAGTACCGGCAGGGAAGCCACCACGGAAGACCCGACCAGCTCACGGATGAACTGACCTCAGGAGGAGACGGAACATGGCCAAGGGAGACGAGAAGGAGGTTGACGAGGAGGCCAAGGGTGGGGGCCGTAAGAAGCTCATCATCATTGCGCTGCCCGTCATCGTGCTGGTGCTCGCCGCTGCCTATTTCTTCGTGCTGAAGCCGAAGGAGGACAGCTCCGGGGCCGCCAAGGCGCTTCCCGCCCCCACTCCCGGAACGGTTGCCCCTCTTGACTCGATCACGGTCAACCTGGCCGGGGCACACTTCCTCAAGATCGGCATAGCCCTGCAACCCACGGCCGATGTGAAGGAGACACCCGACGGTTCCATGGCTCTGGACCAGGTCATCAATGTGTTCAGCAACCTGACCGTCAAGGAACTGACATCGGCCGAGGGTAAGGATGCCGCCAAGAAGGAACTGGTGGCACGTATCAAGCTGGCCTACTTGCCGCACGACAAGATCACCCACGAGGAGATCGAGAAGGCCAACGAGTCGGTCAGTGGCGGAAAGGTCAAGGAGACCGACGATCTGACCGCCGCCCAGGCGGAGAAGCGGGCCGCCGCGCTCACCGTTCAACCCGAGGTGTACGACGTCTACTTCACCGAGTTCGTGATGCAGTAAGGGTATTCGCCCGGCTGCGCGTGTCGTTCCCTTCCGAGGGGGCGGCACGCGCGGTGGTGGAGGCCGATCATGCGTCGGGGAGCAGCACAACCTTGCCGGCAACGGTGCGCGACTCCGCGAGGGTCAGCGCGGCCGCCGTCTCGGAGAGCGGGAACGTCGCGGCGATCAGCGGCGTGATGGCACCGTCGGCGAGCAGACGCAGCACCTGGGTCAGGTCTTCGGCGAGCCGGGCCCGGTGGGTGGCGGTGCGGAACCGACGGCCGGCCCAGAAGTTGTAGAAGTGGGCGCCCCGGCCGTTGGGCAGGTAGTTCCACAGCGCGAGCCGGGCGAAGAGCATGAGCACCGGCAACTGCGAGTTGCCCTCCTCGTCCTTGGTCGCCGCGGTGCCGTAGGAGACCAGCGTGCCGCCGCGCCGCAGCAACTGCCACGACTTCACCAGGCCCTCGCCGCCCACGTGGTCGAAGACCGCGTCCACCCCGTCGGGAGCGATCTCGCGGATGCGCTCGTAGAGGTCGGGGTCGCGGTAGTCGACCGGGATCGCGTCCAGGTCCCGCACGGCCTGGTGGTTGCGCGGCGACGCGGTGCCGATCACGGTGATGCCCGCGTGGCGGGCCAGCTGCACCAGCGTCGTGCCGACCCCGCCGTTGGCGCCCAGCACCACGATCGTGCCGCCCCTGGCCACCTTCGCGGTGCGGTGCAGCATCTGCCAGGCGGTCACCCCGTTGACCACCACCGTCTCCACCGCGGCCAGATCGACACCGGCGGGCACGGGCACCAGGTCGGCCGCATCGAGCACCAGATGGCTGGCCCAGGCCCCGGTCTTGGTGACTGCGGCGACCCGCCGGCCGACCTGGGCGGCGTCCCCGTCCGCCCCCACCGCGACCACCGTGCCGACCACGTCGTAGCCGGGCACGAAGGGGAACGCCGGCTGGTCGTAGTACTTGCCGCGGCGCATCTGCTGCTCGGCGAACGAGACCCCGGTGGCCTCCATCCGCAGCACGACCTGCCCGGTGCCCGGCTGCGGCAGTTCGCGGCTGCGGACCAGCAGGCCCTCCGGCTCGACCGGACCCGGCAGAAGAATCTCGGTGGCGGTGACGGTGCTGTTCATCGTGGCTCCTCGGTAGACCTCGTCTTCGACGCGATCAAAAACTTACATGCGTTGCCTAACGCTCGCAAGGTTACGTGTTTGAGTTTTACGTCGTAAGCTCGATGGCATGCCGAAAGTCCAGGGCAACGCCATCTCAGGTCGCCGCCGCAACCGGCGGGGAGAGGGCGAGCGTCTGCGGGGAGAGATCGTGGCCGCCGCCCTGGCCCTGCTCGACAAGACCGGCGACGAGCGCGCCGTCGGCCTGCGCTCGGTCGCCCGCCGGGTCGGGATTACGGCGCCGTCCATCTGTTCGCACTTCCCCGACCGGCCGGCTGTCGTGCCGGCCGTCGTCCGCCATGCGTTCGCCGAGCTGGAACGAGAGCTGCAGGCATCAACGGCGACGACCCGGTGGCCCGGCTCGGGGCGGTCGGCCTGGCCTACCTGGACTTCGCCCGGGACTGTCCCGGGAGGTACCGCACGATGTCCGGCGACGCCCGGACCACATCGGTGCCGGGTGTTCCGAACACGGTCCTGCGTGACTGCGTGGTGTCCGGAAGGTCCAGCTGCTCGGGATCTTCCGAGGATGCGATGAGTCTGTGGCCGGGCCTGCACGGCCTTGCCCACCAGCGGGACCTCATGCACACGTTCCCCTGGCCCGACCGCCTCGACCGGCTCATGATCAGCACGCTCGCCCATCTCGTGAGGAGCTGACCGGAGCGCGGGTTAAAGGAATTCGGGGAACCCACCGATGGACTTTTCGTGGGCTACTCCAATCAGGCGACCAGCACGGGCAGACGCCCACGGGCGGGTGCTCGAACCTATGACTTCCGCCGGCCGGTCAGGCTGGCCCGGGAGGATGCCCACCTGCTGAAGGTCGCGATGCAGACCTTCGGCCGGCAGGCAACCACCGTGCTGACGACCAGTCTGCGTGCGGTCAGCGTGCTCAGCCTCATCCAGGTCGAGGAAATGAGCTACGACGAGTTCCTCACCGGGCTGCCCGAGGCGAGCATCTGCGCCGTGATGTCGCTGGAACCGTTGCAGGGCAAGGCGTTGATGAGTCTCGACCTCAGCACTCTGATGGTCATGATCGACCATCTGCTGGGTGGGCGCGGGGTGGACGAGCAGCCGGAGCGTCAGCTGACGGACATCGAGCAGATGCTGATCCGGCATCTGATGGGCCGGGCGCTGCGCGAGTTCGCCTACGCGATGGAACCGATCGCGGTCACCCGCCCGCAGTTGCTCACCCTGGAGAGCAACGCCCAGTTCGTGCAGGCCGCCGCGGCCACCGACCCGGTGATCGTGGCCCGCATGCAGCTGGTCATGGGTGAGCGGATCAACACCATGGACCTCTGCATGCCGTACGCGATGCTGCAGCCGGCGCTGGAACAGGCCACCCGCTCGCAGGACCGCGGCGAGAAGCAGAAGCAGCGTTCCGCGGCGGCGGCCAAGACCACCCGGCGGCTCAATGATGTCGAGGTGGACGTGTCCATCCGCTTCGACCCGATCCGGATGAGCTCGTCGCAGATCGGCCGCCTGGCCGTCGGCGACGTGATCGGCCTGGGTCACCGCACGTCCAAGCCGCTGGAGGTGACCTCGGCGACCTCCACCTTCGGGTACGCGATCCCGGGCGCCTCGGGCAAGCAGCTGGCGGCGCTGATCGTCGACCCGCAGGAACAGTGACGGACCACGCACAGCCCCCGGCACCGGGCTGAAAGCTTTTTTCAGCCGGATCACCCGGATAGCTCAATCAGCGCAGGGATGCAGCCGAGAAACAGCATGGAAGCCACCTCGAACATCTGACTCACGCATACCGAGGACCCCTCATGTCTTTCTCCGCCTCACCCCTAGTTCCTGAGCAGCGCAGCGGCGACGCCGGCGTCGGCAACCGGGACGCCGCGGTCCAGGCCGCCATCGGGGCCGTGCGGGAAGCCCTGCCGCAGATTCCGTCCGCGTCACCGCTGACCATCGGCGATCCCGTCCACGAACCGGATCAGGCCACCCTGCCCGAACCGGCGGGGGCTGCGATCACGGCATTCCTCTCCGGCGGGATCGAGGGCAAGGTGCTCCTGGTCGTCGGCCAGGAGCTGGTCGACGCCCTCGCCGGCACCCCGTTCGGCACGCTCGAGCCCGCCCAGGCCCTGCGCCCGGCGCTCGATTCGATTGCCAGTTCGCTGGGCGGCCGGCTGGACGGCGACCCGACCGCGACCCCCGTCGAGGGATGCCTCGACGTCCTCACCGGCGGTACCACTGTCATCCTTCCGCTGGCCGGTCCGGAGGGTACGACGAGCGCGGTCGTCGGCCTGTCCCTGACCCAGATGGCCCCGCCCGCCGCGTCGGTACCCGCCCAGGGCGGTTCCCGCCCGGCCGTGGGCACCGGCGGCAACAGCTGGGGCATCGAGATGCTGCGCGACGTCGAGATGGAGGTGACCTGCGAGCTCGGCCGGACCCGGATGTCGGTGCGCCAGTTGCTCGCACTCGCCCCCGGCGACGTGGTGGAGCTCGATCGCCTCGCCGGTTCCCCGGCCGACCTGCTGGTCAACGGCACCCTGCTGGCCCGCGGCGAGGTCGTGGTCGTGGACGAGAGCTTCGGCCTGCGCATCACCGAGATCGTCACCCGGGACGCGACATGATGGGCGGCGACCTGGACATGCTGGGCCGGGTCGTCGGCGGCCTGATCGTGGTGCTGGTGTCGATCGGGCTCGTCGCCCGCGTCGCCCGCCGGGCCCACGGTGAGAACGGCGGCAGCGGCCTGAAGATCGTCGAGCGCATCGGTCTCTCCCGTGAGGCGAACCTGGCGGTCATCGAGATCTCCGACCGCAAGCTGCTTCTCGGGGTCACCGCACAGGGTGTGACCATGCTCGCCGACATCGACTGCGGGCAGGAGGGTCAGGACGGGCAGATCGCCGAGGCGTTCGCAGCTCACTCCACCGGGTCCCGGCGGAGCCGTTCGGCCGCCCGGAGCTCCAGCGGGGTCACCGGTTTCATCGGGGCGAGCCTGCGCGAGCAGCTGGGTTTCGGGAAGAAAATGATGGACGAGGAACCGGCTCCGACGAGCCGCCGCTCCCGGCGGCGTGGCCGTCGCCGGGCCGGACCGCGCGGGGTCACGGTTCCCACCGTGGTGCCCACCCGCGTCCCCACTTCTGTGAGCAGCCCCGAACACATCGACACCGATGAACTGCACGAGAGCGAAGACGCCGCGGTGCAACTGGCCGCCCTGTTCGAGCAGAACTCGGTCAGGCCGGACTCGGCCGAGCAGTACGAGACCCAGCCGACCGATCCCGCCTTCGACGCCGAGCAGGACGACAACCTTCAGGAGTACGGCAGTTTCGAGACGCCTGACCATCTCGAGACGTACCCGGAACAGGAACTGGAACCGGCCGGCACCTACGAACAGCTGAGCGAGTTCGAGCCGGGCACCGAGGCCCCGAACGACACCGAGGCCCCGAACCACCCTGGGGCCCCGGTCGACTCGCTGCTCATCGACGTCCGAGACCGGGTCGACCCGCTGCCCCAGGTGAGCGGGACGACCGGGGAGAGCACCTCGTCCGTTGCTCTTGATCTGGACAACCCGCCCCCGGCACCCAGGCCTTCGGGCCGCCGGGCCGCGGGACCACCGCTCGACCAGACCCCCCGCACCCGCGCCGAGAACCGGGCGTCGTTGCGGGAGGCCCCGGCCGACGACACACCCACCCCTCTGCCGGACACCCTGAACGTGGACGAGTACCCGGACCTGGCCACGGCTCTGCGCGCAGCGGGCCGGACCGCCCCGGTACCCCGGCCGGCGCCGGTGCCCCAGCCCGCTCCGGTACCCCAGCCCGCTCCGGCTCCAACGCCGGTCCCGGCACCGCGGCCGACCGACGAGGCGAGGCCCGGAAGGCGGGCCGCCCGCAGCACGTTCGCCCCGGACTCCCCGGCCGCGCTGCTCGACGACCAGCCCCGGAACCAGCCACCCGCACGCCGACCGCGTCCGAAGATCGATCTCCAGGCGCGTTCCCGTACCGAGGTGCGACCCGCCCGGCCGGAGACCCTGCCCGAGCGCACCGCGCGCCAGGTGGCCGAGTTCCAGGCCGAGGCCTACCCCTCGCTGCGCCCCGAGCGGGCCCAGCCGGCGGTGCCGGCACCCACCCCGGCCCGGCGGGCCCAGTCGGTACTGCCCGCGCAGCGCGGCCGGACCACCCAGCCCGACCGGACCCCGCTGCCCGGCAGCGCGGCTCGGCCCCCGGTTCCCACCCGGCAGACTCGTGCCCAGGCGCAGGGACGCGCACCCCAGGCTCCGGCCCGGCCCTCGGGCCGCCGGTCCCAGCAGCAAGACCCTCAGATCAATGGATCGGTGCTGTCGCCCAGGACGTGGCGACAGGGAGTCGACGCGCTGCGTGATCTGACCGTCCGGCGGGGGTGACCATGACCGGCCATTCCTCCCGGAAGGGCCTGCGACCTGGTCTTCGGCTGTTCGCCGGGCTGCTGTTCGGCCTGGCGTTCTGCTTCCTCCAGATCGCGGGTCCGGGCCCGGCCGCCCAGGCGGCGGTGTCTTCCCAGAGCTCCACCCCCGTCTCTGCCTCGATCTCGGCCCCGGTCGAGCCGAACAACCCGGCCGACCCGGACAACCCGACGGCCGCCGACAGCAGTGACGTCACGGTCAGCGTGCCGGGACAGCGCAGTCAGGTGATCTCGATCATCCTGCTGGTGACGCTGATCGGTGTGGCGCCCTCGGTGCTGCTGCTGTGCACGTCGTTCACCAAGCTCGTGGTCGTACTGTCGCTGACCCGGCAGGCGCTGGGCACACCGTCGGTACCGCCGAACCAGGTCCTGGTCGGGCTCGCCCTGTTCCTGTCCCTGTTCATCATGGGGCCGACCGCCGACGCCATCAACGAGAAGGCCATCCAGCCCTACTCCAAGGGCGACATGACGGTGACGCAGGCCTACCGGGCCGGCAGCCAGCCGCTGCGTGAGTTCATGCTGAAGCACACTCGCGACGAGGAACTGGCCCTGATGACGCGGGCGGCCGACCTGCCCAACCCGGCCACCCGGGAGAAGGTCGACCTCCGCACCCTGATACCGGCTTTCGTGCTCAGCGAGCTGCGTGGCGCGTTCATCATCGGGTTCGTGATCTTCATACCCTTCCTGGTCATCGACATCGTGGTCAGCGCGATCCTGATGTCGCTGGGCATGGTGATGCTGCCCCCGGCGCTCGTCTCCCTCCCGTTCAAGTTGTTGCTCTTCGTGCTCGTCGACGGCTGGTCGCTGATCGTGACCACGCTGATCGGCAGCTACCGCTAACCGTTCTAGGAGTCCCCCCATGGAAGACTCGGTCATCCAGATCGTGGCGGCCGCACTGCTGACCGCGACCAAGGTCGCCGGCCCGGTGCTGTTCTCCACCCTGGCCATCGGCCTGTTGCTGTCGATCGTCCAGTCGGCCACCCAGATCCAGGAACAGACGCTGACTTTCGTGCCCAAACTGGTAGTCACCGCAGTGGTTCTGGTGCTCACCGGCAACTGGTGCCTGAAGACGCTGGAGGGCTTCACCCGGGAGCTCTTCAACATGGTGCCTACCCTCCTGCGCAGCTGAGAGTCCGCCGTGGACCTGACGATCGCCGGACTGACCCTGTCGGGGTACCTGCTCGCCCTGGGCCGCACGGTGGGATTCATGATGATCTCCCCACCGTTCAACACCCGGGCCATCCCCTCCCAGGTGCGCGCCGCCACCGCCATCGCCCTGGCGATCCCGCTGTCCACGTGGACCATCCGCACCGCTCCGGAGCTGGGATCCGGAGCCATGATCGGGCAGATGCTGTTGCAGATGCTGCTCGGCGTGGCCCTGGGCTACTTCGTGCTCATGGCTGTCGCCGCGATCCAGTCCATCGGTGACTTTATCGACCTGGCCGGTGGTTTCAGCATCTCGCAGAGCCTTGACCCACTGTCGATGGTGAACAGCTCGGTGATGGGCCGGCTGCACCAGCTGATGGCCATCACCCTGCTGTTCGGCGCTGACGGCCACCTGGTGATCCTGCGCGGCCTCTCGCGCACGTTCGAGATCTCGCCGCTGGCCCGGATGAACCTCGGTCAGGTCTCCGAGGCCCTGCTGAAGATGCTCTCGGCCATGTTCCTCTCGGCCATCCAGATCACGGCGCCGATCCTGGCCGCCCTGCTGATCGCGGACATCGCCCTCGGACTGCTCACCCGCGCCGCTCCCGCCCTGAACGCGTTCGCCCTGGCGTTCCCGCTGAAGATCGTGCTCAGCCTGTTCCTGATCGGCCTGATCCTGGTGCAGATCCCGGGCACCCTGGAGCGCTTCGTCAACACCGCCGGGGTGACCATGATCCGGCTGGTCGGGGGGTGAGGGTGAGCCATGGCCGGTGACAAGGACGGCAAGAGCGAGAAGCCGACACAGAAGAAGATCAAGGACGCCCGCAAGGACGGTCAGTTCCCCCGCTCTCAGGACTTCGGCACCTGGGCGTCGATCGCCGTGGCAATCTCGCTGGCGCCCCTCAGCGTGCACCTGACCAATGAGCGCTTACGGGCGATGCTCACGAAACTACCTGCCATCGTCAATGATCCGAGCGTGCCGCGGGCCCTGCAGGTGATGAACGACATCCCGATGACCGTACTGATCGGCTCCGCGCCGATGGTGCTGGCCTCGATGCTCGCGGGCACGATCGCCACGGCGGCCCAGGGCGTCTACCCCTCGACCAAGGCGATGAAGCCGAAGTTCAGCCGGCTGAACCCGTTGCAGGGTGTCAAGCGGATGTTCGGTCCGCGCGCGGCCTGGGAAGCGCTCAAGGCCCTGCTCAAGGTGATGGTTCTCGCCTTCGTCGTGTACCTCACGGGCAAGAATCTGATCCCGGAACTGGTCGGCTCGGGCACGCTTCCGCTCCTGGCGACGGTGGAGCGCACCAGCGCCGGGATCCGGTCGATGGTCTACGCCGCCGCCATCGCGGGCCTGGTGCTGGCCCTGGCCGACTACATCTACCAGCGTCACGAGGTCATGAAACAACTCATGATGACGCCCAAGGAGATCAAGGACGAGTACAAGCAGCAGGAGGGTGACCCGATGCTGAAGGGCGCCATCCGCCAGAAGCAGATGGCCATGGCCCGAAACCGGATGATGGCTGACGTTCCCACTGCCAACGTCATCCTGACGAACCCGACACACCTGTCGATCGCTCTGCGGTACGAGGCCGGCAAGGGCGCGCCCAAGGTGGTGGCCAAGGGTTCCGGCACCGTCGCGATGGCGATCCGGGAGACCGCCCGGGAGAACCGCGTCCCCATTGTGGAGGACAAGCCTTTGGCCAGAGCGCTTTTCCGGGTCTGCGAGGTCGGCGAGGAGATTCCCGCCGAGCTCTACATGGCCGTCGCCCGGATCCTCGCTTTCGTGATGCAGGCGGGCAAGCCGGGGCGCAATGCCGGAACCCGGAAACCGCCCACGCTCACACCGGTTCCGGACGTGCTGCCGAGCCGCTCAGAGCTCAGCTCGCGTCGGCGCCGCGAAATCAGCGAAGCCCGACATCGGGCCCGCTGACCAGTTACGCCCACCAGAATCGGTCAGCGAGGAGCAAATTCAGCTAGCCGTCCAGAGATCTTTCAGGACACGCCGAGCGGAATCCCAAGCCTGTAATTACACCGCTACCTAGAGTCGCGGATCGACCGGATCGCAATGGTCCTGGCAATCAGGTAGCGGGGGCGCCTCCATGCGTGTCTTGACACGAAACCGTACGAACCCGGGCGGGAGGCCATTTTTACGTGGCTGTCACCGCTTCCGGAACAGGCGAGGGGTGGCGCAGGTCGTCGCCGGCCTTCTCGTCGCCGGCGGAGGGCTGCCGCTGGCCGCTGCCTCCGCTTCGGCCGCGACACTGACGACCGGCCCGGTTCGGTCGGCGGCCCCGGTCTCTTTCGCGCACTCGACGGTGGGGAAGCCGTCGAAGAGCAAAGAAGAGCTTGGTGCAAGGAATTTCAAGGCTGCCGCCGACGGTTCTACCGCCGCGTCGGCCTACGGCCTGTTCGCCGGCGTGAAGCTTCTGGGGGCGTCCGCGGTCGGCACCGAGCAGACGCCGAAGGCGGACTGGCCTGCTGGTCCGGCGACCGCGACCACGGCGAACGTCAGAGTTTCCGGGGTCCTGAGCAGCGGCACGGCCACCGTGGCCGCCAACGGCGAGGATCTGAAGGACACGGTGAACGCGACCTCCGCGGTCGACAAGCTCGGCCTGGGCACCGTGCTGGGTCTTCAGGGTGTCTCCGCCGACCTGATCTCGTCGCAGTGCACCGGCGACGCCTCGGGAGTGAGCGCCACGGCCACCCTCACCGGGCTGAAGCTCTCCGGCGTCGCGAGCTCGACCCCCGAGCGTCCAGCTCCGAACACCGTGCTCAACGTGGCCAACCTGGGTGCACTGACTCTGAACGAGCAGGTCCGGACGACCACGGCCGGCAGGACCAGGCTGGTCACCAATGCCCTTCACCTGCGGCTCAGCGGCAACGGCGGTCTTCTGGACGCCGTCGGCGCCGGTGACGTGATCGCCGGCCACACGGAGTGCTCCACCACCAACGCCCTCGTGCCCACGGTCAGTGGGCTCGCCCCGGCCACCGGGCCGACCACCGGCGGCACCAGCGTCGTGATCACCGGCTCGAACTTCCGCGGCACGTCCAAGGTCGAGTTCGACGGGGTCGCCGCCAGCTACTCGATCGACAGCACCACGCAGATCACGGCGACCGCCCCCGCTCACTCGGCCGGTGCGGCGAACGTGGTCGTGACGACCCCCGCGCCGGGCGGCGCGAGCACCGGGACGAACACTTTCGCCTACGTCGGCGCCCCGACGGTCACCAACGTGGCTCCCTCGGGAGGCTCACCGAACGGGGGCACGTCGGTGACCATCACCGGAACGGGCTTCAGCGGCGCCGGGGTGGGAGCCCCGACCGTGAAGTTCGGTACCGCGAACGCCACCAACGTGACGGTCAACAGCCCGACCTCGATCACGGCCACCGCGCCGGCCGGCACCGGCACCGTGTTCGTCACGGTCACCAACAACGGGGGGACGTCGGCGGCGAGTGCCGCCACCGCGTACACCTACCAGGACGCCCTGGGTCTGAGCAGCATCAGCCCGGCGTCCGGCCCGATCACCGGTGGCACGACGATCACCGCCACCGGCACCGGGTTCACCACCGACTCGCAGATCACCGTCGACAACACCACGGTGGCGACCACCTATGTCAGTCCCACGAAGCTGACCGCGGTCACCCCAGCGACGACAGCGGCAGGCGGTGTGCCGGTCACGGTCAAGCGTGGTTCTGACACCTCGGCCGCGCGGACCTTCACCTACCAGGCCATCCCGGTCGTCACCACGATGACCCCGGTGACCGGGACGACGGCGGGTGGCACCGCGGTGACCGTCACCGGTACCGCCCTGGATGCCGTCACCGAGGTCCGGATCGACGGTGCGGCCGTCGCCGGCCCGGCCGTCGGGGCCACGAGCATCACCTTCAACACCCCGGCCCACGCCGCCGGGGCCACGGCGGTGACGCTGATCAGCCCGAGCGGCACCACCCCGGCCGGGACCTTCCTCTTCGCCGACCCGGCCCCGACGATCCCGGTGCCGGGCGTCGTCGCCATCACCTCGGTCAGCCCGAACAGCGGGCCGATCGCCGGGAACGACACCGTCACGCTGCAGGGCCTCTTCGTGACCCTGACCGGTACCACCGTCAAGTTCGGCAACAACAACGCCACGGTGGTCGGGACCCCGACGCTGACGTCGATCACGGTCACCACCCCGGCCGGGGACGCCCCGGGCGTCGTGCCGGTGACCGTCACCAACTCCAGCGGAACGAGCCTCGTCAGCCTGGACAGCACCTACACGTACATCGCGGCGACGCCCACGATCGGGAACCTCACCCCGGACAACGGCCCGGCAACCGGTGGTACGACGGTGACGGTGAACGGCACCAACTTCACCTCGTCGTCCGTCGTCTACTGGGGTAACACCGCGCTGAGCACGGAGTACGTGAGCCCCACGGTTCTTCGCGTCACCACCCCGCCCGGCTCGGCCGGCACCATCGGGGTGAGGGTCAAGACCGGATCGGTGACCAGCACGAGCACCAACTTCACCTACAACCCGGTTCCCACGACCACCGGCATCAGCCCGATCACCGGACCGGTGAGCGGCGGCACCGAGGTGACGGTGACGGGCAGCGATCTCAACCTGGTCACGTCGGTCCAGGTCGGCACCAGGACCGTGAACCCGAAGAGTGGCAGCACGGCATCGGCGCTGAAGTTCGACTCCCCGCCGAACAACGCCGGCGCCTACACCGTGGCCCTCCTGGGGCCGGGCGGTGCGTCTACCACCGCGGGCACGTTCGTCTACACACCGAACGCGGCCGGCCCGGCCACGGTCGCACCGCCCAGCGGCCCGATCCAGGGTGGCAACCAGGTCACCATCACCGGTACGGGGTTCAGTTCGCTCCTGGCGCTGACGGTGGGCGCCAACGTCATCACCAACTACACGGTCACCGGTGACACCCAGATCACCTTCACCATGCCGGCCGGCCTGACCTCGGGCCCGGTCCCGGTCATCATCGCCACGGCCGGCGGCGTCGTCACGCTGAACTACTCCTACGTCGCCTTCGACGCGGAAATCACCGGCGTCTCGCCGATCTCCGGTCCGGCAGGCGGTGGCACGGTCGTGACGATCACCGGTACCGGTTTCACCGGAGCCACCGGGGTCCGGTTCGGCGGTACAGCGGGTACGGCGTTCAGCGTGAACGGCGCCGGCACCCAGATCACCGTGACCACGGCGTCGCACGCGGCCGGCCTGGTGGACGTGGTCGTGGTCGGTACGGGCAACGTCGAGGGCACCGGTACCGGCCTGTTCACCTACCTTCCGGCCAGTGTCTCGCCGACGGTCACCGCCCTGGTGCCGAGTATGGGCGCGGTCGACGGCGGAACCCAGGTGACGATCTACGGCACCGGGTTCCTCACGACCACCGGTGTCAGCTTCGGGGGCACCACGGCCACGAACGTCACGGTGATCAACAGCACTACGCTCCTCGCGACGTCACCGGCGCACGCGGTCGGCCCGGTCAACGTCATCGTGACCACACCGGTGGGCAGCAGTACCGCGGCGAGCGCCTCGGAGTTCACCTACGTCGCCGCGAACAGCGTGCCGATGGTCGACAGCATGACGCCGCGCAGCGGACCGACCGCCGGCGGTACCACGGTGGTATTCCGGGGGCTCGGGCTGCAGAACGTGGACCGGGTGACGTTCGACGGGGTCGAGGGCCTGGACCTCACGCTCATCAGCAACACCACGCTGTCGGTGAAGACGCCGGCCCACGCGGCCGGGGGAATCGCCGTGCTGCTGCGTAACCCGCAGGGCACCAGCAGCTCCTACCTGTTCACCTACGTACCGCTCACCGGGCTGCCGACGGTGCAGACGCTGACGCCGAACGTCGGGCCGGTGACCGGTGGCACCCGGGTCACGATCGGCGGGACCGGGTTCGACGACTCCACCACCGTCGCCTTCGACGGGGTGCAGGGGACCAACCTGAGGCTCGGCGCCGATGTGGACAACCCCTCGGTCGGTCTCGAGAAGGCTTCCAGGAAGAGCAAGCTGGGAAGCCCGACCCGGGACAACCACACCAAGGCCCAGGCCTACCGCCCGAAGGTGGCCGGCCAGGCGCTGAGCCGGTGGAAGGCCGCGGCCTCCAACGTGCTGACGGTGAACACGCCGCCGCACGTCGGTGGGCCCACCACCGTGACGGTGACGAACTCGGCGGGCTCGATCAGCTTCGTGGAGTCCTTCACCTTCATCCCGGTGCTCGCCGCGACGGTGACGATCCGGACCGACGTGGCCCTCGGGGCCAGCAAGGCGATCGCGCCGCGGGGCCCGGGCTACTCGGGCATCGAGGTGGCCGCCTGCTCCACGCCGGACGGGCTCGGTTCCACGAGGATCTCGGACAGCGGTAAGAGTTGTGTCTACACGGCCGCGGACGAGCTCGGCGACGACACCTTCGTGATGTCGGTGATCGACGACCTCGGCCAGACCTCGGAGCAGACGGTCGAGGTCACGGTCGTCGAGGCAGGCGGCACCGGCGGCGGGGGTGGCGGCGGCAACGACACCGGCGACGGTGACGGCGGCGGCAGTGGCTCCGGAGGCGGGGGCGGCAACGACACCGGCAACGGTGACGGCAATGACAGCGGCAACGGCAGTGGCAATGGCAGCGGCAGTGGCGGGGCCGGCGGCAACGACACCGGGGGCGGCCTGGCCTTCACCGGTACCCCCGTGCTGCTCATCCCCGGTCTGGCCCTGGGCCTGCTGCTGATGCTGCTCGGTACCGGTCTGCTCGGCGCCGAGCGCCTGCGGATGCGCCGGACCGCCAGCTCCTGGCAGCCGGGTTCCGACGACGACCACGACAACCTCGGCACCTTCGACGAGGATGGGCGGTTGCTGATGCCGGCCGGCCTGGCCGGCAGTGATCTCGACGCGCAGCGCAAGGACGGCGAGACCCAGTTCCACGTCCCTGACGACGTGGCGTAACCAGTCGCGTACCGAAGGAACTGGAAGGATGCAGGAGTGACGACGATGAGGCGGACCCGCGGCTCGCGGGTCCGCCTCATCGGTTTCGTGACCCTGACCGCCGGCGTGATGCTGATCGCCGGCGTCGGTGGCGGCTGGTGGTGGACCAACTGGAAGGCCGGCACCACCGCGCACGGTCTGGCCGACCGCGCGACCCGGGCCTGGACGTCCCCGGCCGGGAAGGGACCCGAGACCGCAGTGATCCCGAAGGGGGTGGCCGGGCCGGTGGTCGCCGTGGTCCGCATCCCGCGGCTGGGCCAGGACTGGCGGATGCCGGTGGAACCCGGCACCGGGACCGACATCCTGCGGCAGGGGCTGGGCCTGTACGAGGGCAGTCCGCAGCCGGGACGACGGGGCAACGTCGGCATCGCCGGGCACCGCACCACCTGGGGAGCACCGTTCCGGCGGATCAACGAGCTCCGGCCCGGCGACGTGATCCAGGTCTGGACGGTACGCGGAAGGTTCGACTACTCGGTCCTCAGCGAGGGAGTGACCGATCCGTCGGACATCTCGGTCGTCCAGCAGAAGACGGCCAAGGGCCGGGCCTGGCTCACCCTGACCACCTGTCACCCCGAGTTCTCCGCCGCCGAGCGGCTCTACGTGCACGCCCAGCTGGTCCGCAGTCTCCCCGCCCGAACGTGAGTTCCCGAAGACGCGGCTGCGGCCCGGATCTCGACAACGAGATACGGGCCGCAGACGGTTTGTAGCCGGGCGATCAGCTGACGGTCGACTCCACCGCTGCCGCGGGGAGATCAGCCGGAGCGCTCCGCTGGTAGAGGCCGTTCTCAGCCTTGGCAAGGCCGATCATCAGCAGGGTGAACACGGGGAAGACAGCGATCACGGCAATAACAACAGACATTCGAGACCTCCGCCGAGGCGGTGCTAAAAGTGCTGGAACGATTACGGATACGGACATCATTCACCTACGCGCACGCACACGTCGTCGGGTACGGAGGCTGGAACAGGTGTCTGGTGTCAGGCAGCCGAGCAGAGTCTATTTTGCTCCGCTTCGACAGTGATAGCAGCCACTTCACCATAAAATACGCCGCATTTCACGCTCGGCACGTTCGGCGGTCAGGCCGGGCAGGCCCGCCCCGCAAAGCCTTTGACAGTCAGTAGACGGTAGGCAACCCAGGGGTGACGGCCGGCCGCGCAGATCGGCCCGGATATCCCCCGGATGGCAGAACGCCGTGCCCGCCTCAAGTCCCACCCAGGCTCCGCCGATGTGAGCAACAGCCACGGATGGCGTAATCGCGGGGCAACGGATTCACCCTCATGCGTGAGTGAGGCGCCCGCCCTCACACAGATCCAACCTGCCCTGCTGTCGGAGGTCGCCCCCGTGCCGTCCAACCGGATGACCCGTATCGCCGTACCCATTGCGATCGTGCTCGTCGTCCTCATGATGGTCGTGCCGTTGCCGGCCGCCCTCCTGGACATCCTGATCGCCCTGAACATCGGCATCAGCCTGATCGTTCTGCTGGTCGCGCTGCAGGTGCAGCGCGTGCTCGACTTCGCGATCTTCCCGACCATCGTGCTGGTCGCCACCATCTTCCGGCTGGCGCTGAACGTCAGCTCGACCCGGCTGGTACTGCGCGACGGTTTCGCCGGGCACGTGATCGACGCGTTCGGCCACATCGTGATCGGGGCCAACCTGATCATCGGTCTGGTCATCTTCGCGATCCTGATCATCATCCAGCTGACCGTCGTCACCAACGGTGCCTCCCGCGTCGCCGAGGTCGGGGCCCGCTTCACCCTCGACGCCATGCCGGGCAAGCAGATGGCGATCGACGCCGACCTGAACTCCGGCCTGATCGACGAGGACACGGCCCGCCAGCGACGCAAGGACGTCGCGGCCGAGGCCGACTTCTACGGCGCCATGGACGGTGGCACGAAGTTCGTCAAGGGCGACGCGATGGCCGCGGTCATCATCACCATGGTCAACCTGGTCGGTGGTTTCGCGATCGGGATGCTGCAGAACAGTCTCAGCGCCAGTGAGTCGATCCAGAAGTACGCCCTCCTCAGCGTCGGTGACGGTCTGGTCTCGCAGATCCCCGCGCTGCTGATGTCGGTGGCGACCGGTGTGATCGTGACCCGCTCGACCGGCGCCGGTGACGTCGGCAGCGACCTGATCCAGCAGCTCGGACGCCACCGTCAGGCCCTGATGATCGGTGCCGGCTCGCTGCTGGCCCTCTGTCTGGTCCCGGGCATGCCCAAGCTCCCGTTCCTGATCGTCGGCGGGCTGGTGCTCTTCGTGGCCTACCGCTCCACCGACGCCCACGGCGACGACATGGCGGCCGAGGCCGCCGCCCAGAGCGGCGCGATCGCGATGCCGTCCGGCCAGGTTCAGCTGCCGGCCGGCGGTGGTACCGGCGACCCGGTCACCGACTCGCTCCGCGTCGATCCTCTCGAACTGCTGCTCTCCCCCGACGCTGTCGACCTGGTGGACGCCGCCCGCGGTGGCGACCTGCTCGACCGGGTGCGGGCCCTGCGCCGCAAGACCGCCCTGGACCTGGGCCTGGTGCTGCCCCCGGTGCGGACCCGGGACGGCGCGATGCTGGCACCGGGCACCTACGAGATCCGGATCGGTGGAAGCAGCGTAGCCACCGGCGAGGCCCCGCCCGGGCACCTGCTGGCGATCGGCGACTCGATGGACAGCCTGCCCGGCCGTCACACCACCGAGCCGGTGTTCGGTCTTCCCGCCGTCTGGGTGCCGATCGAGTACCGCGCCTCGGCCGAGCTGGCCGGCGCCACGATCGTGGAGCGTGCCGCCGTCGTCACCACCCACCTCGCCGAGATGGTGCGCCAGAACGCGTCCCGTCTTCTCAGCCTGGACGACACCCGCGACCTGCTCGAGGTGCTCAAGAACGACCGGCCGGCCGCGGTCGAGGAACTCGTGCCCAGCGTGCTGCCGCTCGCGGCGGTGCAGCGTCTGCTCCAGGCCTTGCTGGACGAGCAGGTCTCGATCCGCGACCTCGGCCGGGTCCTGGAGGGTGTGGGCCAGCGGGCCCGCTCCACCAGCGATCCGGACGCCCTGCTGGAGGCCGCCCGGGCCGCGCTCGGGCCGGCCCTCGCCGCGCACTACGTGCGGGACGGGGTACTGCGTGCCATCACCCTCGAACCCGCCGTCGAGACCCAGATCGGCGAGGCGCTGAGAGCCGGTGAGCAGGGTGTGGTCATCGCGCTCGACCCGGTCCAGGCGCAACGCCTGGTCTCGGACATATCCGCCCTCCAGACCACTGCCGAACAGCGTGGTGAGCTGCCGGTCCTCCTCATATCCGGACCTCTGCGACTGCCGATGCGGCGATTGCTGCGTGGCTCGCTGCCCCAGTTGCCCGTCATTGCCTTCACCGAGGCGACCGGCATTCACCAGATCGAGACCGTCGGACAGGTGAGTAGTAGTCATGAATTTGCTGCTTGAAGGTGACGACCTCGAGGCGCTGCTCATGCGGGCACGTCACGAGGGTGGCCCGTTCGCCCGGATCGTGCGGGCGGAGAAGGTGCGCCGCGGTGGCGTTCTCGGATTCTTCGCGAAAGAGGGCTTCGAGGTCGCCGTCGAGGTGCCCGGTGACGGGCTCGACGACGAGGAGCTCGCGCTGCCCGCCGTTCCGCTGCGCCAGGAGCGCTCCGGCTACCGCGACCTGCTCGCCCTGGCCCGCCAGGCCGGCGCGCGGGACGAGTCGGCCGAGGAAGACACCGCGACTCTGGCGATGGCCCGGCAGGCGGCGTTCGAGGCGGCCATGGCCTCGGACGAGCGCATGCCGATCCTGGGCCTCGGCCTTCCCCGGGGTGGCCGGGGGCCGTCGTTCGACCCCTACGGTCAGGACGAAGTTCGCGAGACGCTCGATCTGACGGAGATTCTCGGTAACGGCGGGTATCCCGCCAGCCGGTCCACGAGCAGTGGACGACCACCCGAGCGTCGGGTGCCGACGGGCCGGGGCCTGCCGCTCTCCCGTCCGGCAGCACCCGCGGACCCCGGCGAGTTCGCCGAGGACGAGGCGGAGTGGGACGACTGGGAAGAGGAGTACGCGAACGCCGAGTCCCAGCCGGACGAGGTGGACGAGGAGGCCGAGGGGCGGGAGATCGAGCGGCGCGAGGCCGAGGAGCGGGAGATCGAGGAGCGCGCGGCCCGCATCGCCGCCCGGGCCGAGGAGATCCACGTCCAGCGGGCGGCCAAGGCGGCCCGCAAGAGCAGGGCGAAGGCGGCCAAGGCGGCAGCGCGGCGGCGTACGGCGGCAGCGAAGGCGGAGAACCACCGCGCCCCTCAGCTCCCCACCGTCGAGGTCCTCACCTCCGTCGACATCACCACCCCGCCCGCCGGTATCCGCACCGAGGTGACCGATGCCGGTGGGAGGACATCCTCGTCCACCATTGGCCGCACCACCCCCGTCGACCTGACTGAACCAACGACTCCGCAGCAGATCGAGATCCCGGAGAGCCTGACCGTGGAGACCCGGGGCGGCGACGACCTGGACTTCAGCCGGTTGCGGCCGGCGTGGGCCCGCCCGCGAGGCACGACGCCCGGGGCCGCGGGCCGGCCGGCTGCCCAGAACCTGACGCTGCCTGCCAGCAAGAACTTCTCCCGCCGGGCCGCGCTTCCCGGTGCCCTGATGACCGACTCCCGGCCGGGCATCCGGGTGGAGATGACGGATCTGCCGCCGTCCGGGGGACAGCCTGCTCAGACCGGCGGGGCGCTCCCCCTCAACACGGACGGTGTTCCTTCCGATCCATCGACCGTGAGGGAAATCCCGAAGCTTCTCCCGCTGCCCCCACGGGCTCGCTCCGGCGGGTCCGGGTCGGTTGGTGCGGACGAATCGGCGCGGACCCCCTCCGGCTCCCCGAAGCAGGCTGCTGCACCGGACGAGAACGAGACCCGGGCGGGCACGGTCACACCGGACGTCCCGGCTCCGGGGCCGGCTCCGGTCGCTGCGGGCACGGCCACACCGGACGTCCCGGCTCCGGGGCCGGCTCCGGTCGCTGCGGCACTCCCGGGATCACCGGACCCGGAGGCTGAACTCCTGGCGAAATGGGCGGATCCGACCGGGCCAACCCGGGAGACCAGTGCCCCCACGCCGGCGGTAGCCCCCACGCCGGCGGTAGCCCCCACGGCCGATGACGCGGCTGCCTCGTGGGCCGGGGCTGCGACCCTGGCTCCGGCCACGCCTGCCCTCAAGCCCGCGGTCGAGTGGGACAGTCCGCTGACCGCTCCTGAGCCGACCGCCGCATCACCCTGGGCCGAGACCCCTGCGGCAGCTCCTGCTCCGGCGGAGCCCATCACCCTCATCGGAGGATGGGACGAGCCGGTCGGCGGGAACACCGACACCCAGGACCAGCAGTGGGGAGCTCCGGTCTCCGGCCCGGATGCCCCCGCCGGCCCGGTGGCGGCCATTCCCGCTCAGCCGGGCTCGCCCGAGACGACCACGCCGCAGTTCGCGGTTCCCGCGCCTCAGCCCGAGGCGACGCCTTTCGCTCAGCCGGCCCCGGCGCCCGGTGCAGACGCCCCGCAGGCCGGACAGTTCGGCGCTCAGGCCGGGCCGGAGACGCCGCAGTTCGGTAAGCAGGCCGGGCCGGAGACGCCGCAGTTCGGTACGCAGCCGTCGGCCGAGCCGAGCCAGCAGTTCAGCGGGCCTTCACCGTTCACGGCACCGCAGTCGTTCGAAGCACCGCAGTCGTTCGAGGCACCGCAGTCGTTCGGTCAGCCGGCGCAGGTGTCCGGCCAGGAGCCCGCTCCGGCTCAGCAGTTCGGTGAGCCGGGCCGGCCGTCCCCGTTCAGCCACCCGTTCGGTCAGCCGGCCCAGGAATCCGGCCAGGAATCCGGTCAGCAGTTCGCGACGCCGCCCTCGGCGTTCACGACGCAGACCCCGGCCACCGGATCCGACCCGTCTGCGCCGACGACGGCCCGACCCGCTGGCGGCCCGGACCTGTCCCACCTTCCCGCGACCGCTCCCCGGGCGACAACTATTCTGCCCAAGGCAAAGTCGCGACGCTCCAAGAAGAACGAGCCAACTCAGCGAAAGACGCCGGAAGTTACCGCCATGCCTGCTCCCTCTTTCCGGGTCACCCACGCCGCACCGATTCCGAGCGCCCCCTCAGCGCCGAGCCCGGCAGCGACACCGGGCGCGACCGCGTCGGCGGATGCCACATCCACCGAGACCACCACCGACGACAGTGGCCGGCACCGCCCGCGCCGCGACCGCAGCCACGCGCGGCACACCGGCCCGGGCACCGACCCGACGCTGGGCACGCCGGCTGACGGCACCGCAGCGCCCACGCCGGTCAGCGCCGCTCGCAGCACTGCTACTCCGGAGGCCGACATTAAATCCGGTATAAAGGTTTTCGGCATCCGCCTGGGCGGGCGCAAGAAGACCAAGAGTAAGGACGAGCCTCAGAAAGAGACCGCCGCCCCGGTGGCCCCGATCCCGATGGCCCCGGCCGTGCCGACCCCGCGGATGGAATCCTCCACCGAAGCCGCCCTCGAAGAACCCCCCGCCTGGGAGATCATGGCGGCCCGGGCGAGCGCGGCCGCGGCCGCCGGCGAGCTCGCGGCAGCACACTCGGTCCTGACCGCCCAGACGACCACGACCGACCAGACCCCTTCCGCGCAGACGACTTCCGGATCCGACCCGGCCTCCGGAACCCCGGACATGAGCGCCCAGCCCATCGTCCCCACCCAGCCGAGCGCCCCCAGCGCGGAGACGGACACCACGTCGACCTGGGCCACCACCCCGGCCAACACCAGCCCGGAATGGCCCGCACCCGCGGCTCCCGCGCCGGGGACACCCGACGAGGGCCCCACTTCGAGCTGGGCCTCCCCGGCCGAAGCAACGGCTGCCTGGGCCGTTTCGGCCACCCCAGAAACCCCAACCCCCGAAACCCCAGCAACGGGCGCCCCCACGGACACGGCCACGAACCCCTCCCCGGGTTCGTTCGCCGACACGGCGACCGGCTCGGCCAAGGGCACAGCGCCCAGCTCGCTGTCCGAAATGGTTCCCGGTTCCATCACCGTATCAACGACTGACACACCGCCCGGCTCGTTCTCCGACACGATGCCCGGCCCGGCGTCGGACGCCACCGCCACTGCGGCTCCTGGCCCGGCGACCGACGGAGCTGCTGAGTCGACGGCCGGTTCGGCGACCGGTTCGGCGACCGGTTCGGCGACCGGTTCGGCGACCGGTTCGGCGACCGGTTCGGCGACCGATTCAACGCCCGCGGATGCGACCGGTTCGACGGCCGATTCACCGTCCGGCACCGCGCCGGGTTCGGATTCGGGTTCATGGCCCGGCTCTCTGGCCGGCGCCCCGGTGCCGGGTTTCGCCACCGCTCCGGCCACCGGTTCCGCCCCGGAATCCTTCCCCGGATTCAGCGACAGTTCCACCAGTGCCACTGTCCCCGGACTCAAGAACGGTTCGGAGCCGGACACCAACACCGTCCCGGGGCTCGTCAGCAGTTCCAACCCGAGCTCCACCACCGACTCCATGACCAGTCTCACCAACGGCTCCGACTCCACCACTGAACCTGCCCCCGGCCTCACCAACATCGCCAGCTCCACCACCGAACTCATCCCCGGCCTCACCAACGGTTCCGAACCGGTGTCCAGCGCCAACCCCGTTCCGGGACTGGCCGACGGCGCCGACCCGAACTCCACCGGTGGAGACGTTCAGGGCTCGACGGCCGACCCGCTGCCCGGATCGGCGGGTTCGGACCCGGGTGCAGCGGTCACCTCTCCCCGCGGTTCAACGGCCGGGGCGGTCTCACCGGCGGCGGCCGACGCGCTGACCGGTTCGTCCGCTACGTCGTTGCCGGATTCGGTTCCCGGCCCGGCAGCGGATTCCGGATCCAGCTCGGTCCCGGGGATCGAGACCTCGCCGTCCGACGCCACGCCCGCGACCATCGAATCGCCGTTCAGCTCCCCCTTCGATGTCACCACCAGCACCTCAACCGAACCGGCCGTAGCGTCCTCTGCACCTTCGGCCGCCGACACGGCGTCCGCTTCTCTGCCTATGCCTGGATCGGTTCCGGATTTGCTTGCCGAGCAGGATGATTCGGCCGCTTCGACGGTGCCGCTTCCGGTCCCCCCGGCTCCCGATGCGCTCTCGGCCGACGATGCTCTGTCGGGCATCACCTGGTCGACGCAGCCTCAGCCGTCGCCCACCCCGGAGTCGCCCGCGCAGGACGCGGCTCCCTCATCGACCGCTGGTTTCGGCTCCATTCCGACCCAGCCGTCCGCACCGGCCGACCCGCTGACCGACCCCTGGACACCGGACCTGGACACCACCGACTGGAGCCTGTCCCCGGTCTGGTCCACCCAGCCGGAGATCGACTGGACCGGTGAGGACGAGGCGACCACGACGTCCTCAATCGTGGAAAGCCCGGTCGCGCCGGAGCCCACCGAACAGACCACCGCCGCCGTGGCCCTGGCCGCCGACCGGACGGCCCTGGGCAACCTGGGCGTGCCGCCGGAGTGGACGGCGAATCTTCAGGCCGGTGACCGGTTCATGGCCGTCGTGCAGATGCTCGGCTCGATGCCCGAGCCGATGATCCCGGGCGACGTCGGGGTGATTGCGGTGGTGGGTCCCTCGGACGTTGTCGGGCTCGAAGCCGCCCGCACCGCACTGGATCTGCCGCACAACGGGGAGCCGCGGAGGGTTGTCACGGTTCCGCACGAGGTGGGTCCGGATCGGATCGGCGCCATGGATCTCGTGTCCATCACCCGTCCGGTGGTGGTCAGCGTGCCGGTCGACGGCGACCACACGGAAGATGCCGGCAAGGTCCGTAAGGTCCTGCAGACCGTAGGAGCTGAGGCAGTGATCGCAGTGCTCGACGGATCCCGTTCGCTGGAGCAGAACCAGCGCTGGGTGCGGTATCTGGGCAAGGTCGACGCGGTGGCACTGGACGGTGCCCTCGATTCCGGCGAGCCGGCGTCGGTGCTGCAGCTCGGCCTGCCCGTGGTCCGGATCGACGGGATCGGCGTGGACCGGGTCGGCTGGGCGGCGCTGCTCTGCACCCAGCTAGCCATGGGTGGCGCGAACTCGTGACGAATCCTCTGCCGGTCGGCTGCGTGATCGCGGCCGTGCTGGCGGGACCGCCGCTCTACGCCCAGTACGAGAGCGGCGGTCTCGACGGCTTCACGGCTCTGCTGCGCTGGTGCCTCGTCGCTCTGCTCTGCACGATCGGCGCCTCGCTGATCATGGGCCTGATCAGCCGGTACGAGAAGGAATGGGAAGAGAAGGACGAGGCGGACGCCCGCGAGGCCGCCCAGAATGCCGCCGAGGCCGAGGCCAAGCGGGCCGCCGAAGAGGCCGAGGCCCGCCGGGCTCAGGCCGGCTGAAGACCTCAGGCCCGGCTCAACTCCCTACGGCACCTCGCGGCGGATCTCTTCCAGCCAGATCCGGGCCGAGGCGTCCGACGGCGCCCGCCAGTCCCCTCGGGGCGAAAGCGAGCCACCGGCCGTGACCTTCGGTCCGTTCGGCATGGCGGAGCGCTTGAACTGGCTGAACGCGAAGAATCGCTGCGCGAACACCTCAAGCCAGCTCCGGATCACCGGCAGGTCGAACTCGTTGCGACTGTCCGGAGGGAAATGCGGCGGCCAGTCGCCCTTCCCGGCATCGCCCCAGGCGTGCAGGGCCAGGAAGGCGATCTTCGACGGCCGGAACCCGTGGCGCAGCGTGTAGAACAGCGAGAAGTCTTGCAACGAGTACGGTCCGACCTTGGCCTCGGTGCTCTGGGTGATGCCGTCCTCGCCCGCGGGCACCAGCTCCGGGCTGATCTCGCCACCGACCACGTCTTCGAGGATCTTGCCCACCTCGTCATCGAACTGACCCGACGTGATGACCCAGCGGATCAGATGCTGCATCAGAGTTTTCGGCACGCCACCGTTGACGTTGTAGTGCGACATCTGGTCGCCGACGCCGTAGGTGGACCAGCCCAGGGCGAGCTCGGACAGGTCGCCGGTGCCGAGCACGATGCCGCCCCGCTGGTTCGCCAGCCGGAACAGGTAGTCGGTGCGCAGACCGGCCTGCACGTTCTCGAAGGTGATGTCGTAGACCGGCTCCCCACCGGCGAACGGGTGCCCGAGATCTTTCAGCAGCAGCTCGGACGCCGGCCGCATGTCGATCTCCTCGAACGTGACCCCGAGCGTGCGCCCCAGGCCGACCGCCTGGTTCTTCGTGCGGTCACTGGTCGCGAAGCCGGGCAGCGTGAACGCGAGAATGTCGGTGCGGGGCCGGTTCTCCTCGTCCATGGCCTTGGCCGCGACGATCAGGGCGTGGGTCGAGTCCAGCCCGCCCGAGACCCCGATGACGATCTTCGGCTGACCGATCGCCCGCATCCGCTGCCGCAGCGCGGCGACCTGGATGTTGTAGGCCTCGTAGCAGTCCAGCTCGAGCCGGGACTCGTCGGCCGGCACGAACGGGAAGCGCTCGACCTCACGCCGCAGCCCGATGTCACCCGCCGGCGGCTTGAGCTCGAACTCGATCGTGCGCAGGTCGGCGCCGTGAGCGGCCCGGTTGTCGTCGAACGAGCCCATCCGCAGCCGCTCGGCCCGCAGCAGGTCCAGGTCGACGTCGGCGGTCGTGCGGCGGTCGCCGGTCGGGAATCGCTCCCCCTCGGCCAGCAGCACACCGTTCTCGTAGACGAGCGTCTGCCCGTCCCAGGAGAGATCGGTACTGGACTCGCCTTCCCCGGCGGCCGCGAACACGTAGGCGGCCAGGCAGCGGGACGAAGCGGAGCGGCAGAGCAGCTTGCGGTCCTCGGCCCGGCCGATGGTGATCGGGCTGCCCGAGAGGTTGGTGAGCACGGTGGCCCCGGCCAGCGCGGCCGTGGCGCTGGGCGGAACGGGCACCCACATGTCCTCGCAGATCTCGACGTGCAGCACGAAACCGGGGACGTCGGTGGCAGCGAAGAGCAGGTCGTTGCCGAACGGGACTTGCTCACCGGCCAGCACGATGCTCTCGCCCACGTCGCGCCCGGCCGAGACCTGGCGGGCCTCGTAGAACTCGCGGTAGTTGGGCAGGTACGACTTGGGGGCGACCCCGAGCAGCTGCCCGTCGTGCACCACCGCGGCGACGTTGTGCAGGCGGTGGCGGTAGCGCACGGGCAGGCCGACGAGCAGCACCGGGGTGAGCCCGGCCGAGCCGTCGATCACCGTCCGCAGGGCGCGCTCGGCATCGGCCAGCAGCGTCTCGTGCAGCAGCAGGTCTTCGATCGAGTACCCGGTGAGCGTGAGTTCGGGGAACACCGCCAGCCCCACGCCGTCGTCATGGCAGTCCCGCGCGATCCGCAGCACCGACTCGGCGTTGGCGTCCGGATCGGCGATGGCCGTTCGCATCGTGCAGGCGGCGACCCGGAGGAAGCCCTGGTGGTACGCGGAGTAGAAGCGCTCGCTCACGAGGAGCAGTCTCTCAAACCGGCCCGGCGTCACTCGTCAGCGGCACCCGAGATCTCCTCGACCAGGCGGAGCGACTCGCTGAGCGATTCCAGATAGGCGTGCGAAACGGCGTGCAGACTCATGCCGGAGGCGGCGACGCCCTCGTCGTCGTCGCGCTCGTGGGCCAGCACCGCGTGCAAGGCGACCCCGGCGCCACCGAGCCCACTGACCAGGGCGTCGCGGACGTCCCCGGTCACCCCGGCGGCCTCGGCCACCGTCCGGGGCGACGCGCCGAGCAACTCCGCGGCACCGGAGAGCAGGCCGACGGTGAACGCCAGGTCACCGGCCTCCTGCGGGGCCAGCAGACGGCAGGTGCCGGCCCGGGCGAGCACCTTCCAGAGCCCGTCGGCCGGTGAGGCGCTGGACGGGCCCTCGATCAGGATCAGCACGACCCAGGAACGCAGGCGGCGCGGGCCGATGATGACCAGGGCCTGGCGCAGCGAGGAGACCTGACCGCTGGTACCGGACGCGGCCGAGTTGGCCGTGCGCAGCAGTCTCAGCGCCAGGCCGGGGTCACTGCCGACGGTGGGCTCGAGCCGGACGATGTCCAGGTCGGGGTCGGCCAGTTCGCGCAGCAGACGCACACAGACCAGCTGGGTCGGCGTCAGGGTGCGCCGTTCCAGCACCTTGGGCTTCTCCAGCAACGGCCCCTGGAACAGGCCGAAGCCGAGCTCGCGGGCCCGGTCGAACGTGGGCGCGTCCTCGATGCCACCGGCGATCAGATCGCGCCCGCGCCCGGTCACCTGGGCGGCCAGCTCGGCGAGTTGCCAGCCGGGATGAGCCGGCACATCGATCTTCACGTAGTCGACGAGATCGAGGAGCCCCGAAGCCTCTGACTGGCCGCGGTATTCGATCAGCGCGAGGCGATATCCGTCGGACCGCAACTGCTCGACCCCGGCGAGCAGTTCCGCGTCCATCATCATGGTCGCCGAGATCTCGATGACCACGCCGGCGGGCTCCACCGGGATCGGGATGATCCCGGTCAGGAAGGCACGGGTGAGATGGATGAAGACGGGCCGGGAACCGGCGATCCGGTCCACGCCGAAGGTGCCGAAGGTGGAGGCGATGACCTGAGACGTCGCCCGGTCTCCCTGGTCCTTCGCGCCGGAGTGGAACAGCACCTCGTAGGCCATCAGGGTACGGCGGGCGTCGTAGAGCCCGTGCCGGCCCACCCTGACGTTGCGCACCGCGTCGGCCGGGACGCGCGTCTGCGCCGGCACCCGCGGGAATTCCGTGGGGGCCGGCGCATCGGCGATGGCCTCGGACAGGGGTCCGGGGTCCGTTGTCATTCGCTCTCGCCTACTTGATGACGACCGACAGGGTTCCGTCGCCGTAGCCGCTGATCTTCAGCTTCACGTCCATCCGGTTGCCGACCGTGGCGGCCAGGGCCGCGATGTCGGCCGGGATGGCCGAACCCGGGGCGTACATCTCGTAGAGACGCACGTGCGGGTGATTGGGCAGGTTGAAGATCGACGCCATCACGTTGAGAACCTCGTAGCAGTTCTCCTCGAGGTCCTTCGGCAGGTCGCGAGCCTTGATGCCCTCGTCCACCACGCCACGGGGGATCATGCCCAGGGAGCCCCCGATCCGCGCGGCACACTCCAGGTCGACGACCACCAGGGCGGACGTCTTCAGCTGATCGGTGACGTAGACCGCGACGACGTTGGTCGACTTGGCCGGCGGCGGGATGCCGTCCGACAGGTCGACGTCGCGGCCGACCAGGCCCTCGATCGTGTTGCGCACCGAATGCCGGCTGGGCAGGGGTGACTGTTCTGTCTCGACACTCATGCTGAAACCACCGATCCGAGTGTGTCCATGAATGCTTCCGCGGTGAAGGGCTTGACGATGAATCCGATCGCGCCTGCGGCCACACCCTCTTCCGCCTTGTCGCCGCCACCCTCAGAGGTGACGAAGCAGAACGGGGTAGTGTCGCCGCTGGCCCGAAGGGCCTTGAGGAAGTCGATGCCGGTCATCTCCGGCATGTTCCAGTCGGAAAGGATGAGATCCGGCTTGAAGTCCTTGACGGCCTCCAGCCCGAGGCGACCGTTCTCGGCCTCCAGGATCTCGTGCTTGCCCAGACCTGCCTGCCGCATGGTCCGGATGACGATCATCCGCATTGCTCGACTGTCGTCAGTTACCAGGATCTTCATGAGGTGGGCTCCAGGGTTGCGTCGTTGATCTCCGGCGGCCAGAGGAGGCCAGCTACCGGGGCATGGGGGTGGATGGCGAGCTGGACCACGTGGCCCAGCACGACGGCGCGCACACACGTGCTGCCGTCTGCGGGTTCCGCTTCTTCGAACCGCTCGTCATCAATGATCTCGGCCGTCGGCAGAGAGAGGCGGGCGTGATTGCACAGAAGCGTTTTCACGTTCCCTCCGGCAATGTTGCTGATCTCCGCGATCGCGTCGACCAGGTCGTTCGGTCCCGGGGAACTGATCGACATCATCCTGGCCGCCATCACCCGGGCCAGGCTGACACCGACACGAACCTCGATCACCGCGAACTGTTCCTCGCTCTGGTCGTTGTCGTCGGCGAAGTTGTGAATGGCCAGGCGTGACACGGCGGTGTTGCCCACCGGCAGCTGGTTGTTGGTGACGATGGCCTCTTCCTTCAGCACGGAGGAGAACACGTCGGTGAGGATCACACCGAGTTCCTCTCGCGCATCGTCATCCAGCTCGGTGAAGACGCTCATGTCCCTCCTCCGTTTCGGAAGATCACTACCTTGTCGGTTTCCACCCGGGTGAAGTTCGTGTCCAGGGTGATGGTGCTCTCGGCCCCGCCGAGAACCAGAAATCCCCCGGGTCGCAATACTTTGCGAACATTCGCGAGAACCTGGCGCTTGGTCGGCAGATCGAAGTAGATCAGCACGTTCCGCAGAAAGACGATGTCCATCTGCGGTAGGCCGACCGGGGGCTGGGCCAGATTGCCCTGCCGGAAGCTGGTCATGGCACGCACCTCCGGCTTGACGATCCAGTCCCTCCCTACCTGATCGAAGTACTTGACCATGTACTTGACCGGCATACCGCGATTGATTTCGAGCTGGCTGTACTTCCCGGCCGTGGCCCGCGCCACCATGGTCGGGGAGATGTCCGTGCCGTGGATCTTCGCGGTCCTGCCGGGGTTCGCCGGCAGCCAGTCGAGCAGCAGCAGGGCCAGCGAGTAAGCCTCCTGGCCACTGGAAGAGGCCGCCGACCAGACGTTCACGGTCGTGCCGGCGAACTTCTTCACCTCGGGCAGCATCAGCCGGGTGAAGGCGTCGAACGGGTGGGCGTCGCGGAACCACGAGGTCTCGTTCGTGGTCAGCGCGTCGACCACCGCGTCGCAGGCGTCCCGGTCGTTGCGCCGCAGGCGGTGCACCAGCGCGGCGACGTCCTTGTCGCCGAACTTCCGGGCCACCGGCGCCAGCCGGGACTCGACCAGGTACTCCTTTCCCGGCTGCAGGTCGATCGAACTGCGCTGCCGGATCATTCCGATGACGAAGGTGAAATCAGAGTCCTGCAAGGTCATGCCCGCACTCCGCCCGTCACCGGGCCGGCTGCCTGACGCGTGGACGCACCCTGACTCTGGATCAGCGCCGCGGCGACCGTCGGGGCGATCTGCTCGATCGGGAGAACCCGGTCGGCCTGCCCCGCCAGCACCGTGGCACCGGGCATACCCCAGACCACACTCGACGCCTCGTCCTGGGCGAACACCTCACCACCGGCGGAACGGATCACCCCGGCCCCCGCGGCGCCGTCCCGTCCCATGCCGGTCAGCACCAGCCCGAGCACCCGGTTGCGGTAGACCGCGGCGACCGACCGGAACATGACGTCCACGGCGGGCCGGCAGAAGTTCTCCGGCGGGGCATCGCTCAGGTGCACGAAAACCCCGGTGCCCTTGGACTTCATCTCCATGTGCAGACCGCCCGGGGCGATCAGCACCTTGCCGCGCTCCACCACGTCACCCTCCTCGGCCTCCACGATGTTCAGCCGGGAGATCGAGTCGAGGCGCTGGGCCAGCATCTTGGTGAACACCGGAGGCATGTGCTGGGTGATCACGACCGGTACCGGCAGATCGCCCGGCAGGGCCGAGAGCACCGTCGCCAGTGCGTCCGGGCCACCGGTGGAACTACCGATCGCCAGCAGACCGAACGGCTGTGTGCGGCGCGGTGTTCCGGCGGCCCGCGAGACTCCCGCCGGCGGCTGGGCCGGTGGGAGAGCGGTTCTGGTACCGACCAGCTTCCGCGCGCCGGTGAGCGCGATCAGCTTGGGTATCAGCTGGTCCTTGATGTTCTGCCGGCTCTCCATCACGCTGCCGACATTGGCCGGCTTGGTGACGTAGTCGCTGGCCCCGGCCGCGAGCGCGTCCATGGTGGCGGACGCACCCCGCTCGGTCAGGGTGGAGAACATCACGATCGGCAGGCGCGGATGAGTCTTGCGCAGTGCGCGGACCGCGTCGACACCGTTCATCACGGGCATCTCGATGTCCATGGTGACTGCGTCCGGCTTCAGTTCTTCGACCTTGGTGATCGCGACCTGGCCGTTGTGTGCGACGCCGACAACCTCGATCCGGCTGTCGGCGTCGAGAATCTCCTTGATCAACCGGCGGATGACCACCGAGTCGTCAACGATCAGAACGCGGATGGTTGCCCCGCTCATACCCTCACCAATCCCAAGAGCGCCAGCTTCTCAGCGATCACCTCTGAGGTGAACGGTTTGATGACGTACTCGTGCGCTCCCGCTGCCAGGGCCCGGACGATGTTGCCGTGTTCGCTCTCGGTCGTGACCATCATGAGCGAAACGTCTTTCATTGCGTCGCGGGTCCGGACCGCCTTGATGAAGGTCAGTCCGTCCATCCGCGGCATGTTCCAGTCGACGAGGGCCACGTCAGGCATGTACCCGGTGTCGAGCAGATCCAGTGCATCCCGTCCGTCGAAGGCCTGGGCGACGTCGAAATCGAGGTCTTGGAGTTGCCTGGTCAGGATCGATCGCATCGCTCGCGAGTCGTCGATCACCAAGGCTCGCATCGCGTCGCCCCTTTCGGTCTTCTATCGGGTGCCCTCAGGCAGCTGCCGATCGACCTTCGTCGAAGGCGAGCAGGGCACGAGCGTCCAGGGCGAGAAGCAGCTTGTCCGGCAGCGTGTACGCGCCGAGCAGCAGCGAACCGACCCTGGCGTTGACCGTCGAGGGGGTTCCCTCGAACGGAATCTGGGAAACCTCGACCACGCCGCCGATCTCGTCGACCAGCAGGCTGACGGGTTCGTCGTCCACCCGGACCACGACGTTGACCTGGGCGCGTTCGCCGGTGGTGGGCGGCAGGCCCAGCCGGGCCCGCACGTCGATGGCGGTGAGTACCTCACCCCGGAGGTTGATCAGGCCGGACACCTCGGCCGAGGCGAGCGGGACCGGGGTGAACTTCTGCATCCGGACGACTTCCTGGACCAGGGCCACCTCCACCCCGAACAGGTAGGAACCGACGTGGAAGGTCGATAGCTGGGTCACAGTGCCTCCTCGTACAGGTCGCCGAGCTGCTGCACCGTCGTGGCGCCGGCGTCGTCCTGGTAGAACGCGGGGTCGGCGGCGAGTACCGCGGCCTGCACGTCGAGCAGTTCGACCACCCGGTCACCGACGACGATGGACCCCAGCAGCGCGTGGTCGTCGATGTCGGAACGGGAACCGGCGCGCTCAGTGGCAATGTCCATGATCCGCTCGACCGCGAAGCCGACGCTGCGCTCACCGCGGGTGTAGACCACCAGCTGGACCCGCGCGTTGTCGGTCTCCTCGCCGTAGGCACCGAGCAGATTCGCCAGGCGCACCAGCGGCATGATGTGGCCCCGGTACTGGACCACCTCGCGACCACCCACCCGCTCGATGGTCTCGTTCGGGATCTCCTCGAGGCGGGTGACCATGTCCAGGGGGATGGCGGTGCGCCGTCCTCCGGAGAGCTCCACCACCAGCACCGGGTCGATCGGCGTGGTCTCTTCCATGACCGACGAGCTGGCGGCCGCGGCCTGGTTGGAGAGCACGTCGGCCCGGCGGGCGATCGCGGTCGCGTCGAGGATCAGGACCACGCTGCCGTCACCGTGGATCGTGGCGCCCTGGTACATCGGCAGGGCTTTCAGGTGCCGGCCGAGCGGCTTGACCACGATTTCCTGGGTGTCGAGGACGTCGTCCACCACCAGGCCGAAGCGGTGCTGCTCGGCCTGCAGAACGACGATGAAGCCGCCCCGCCCGTCGTCGTTGCGGCCACCGCCGCTGGAGGTGCCGATCGAGACCAGCTCGAGCTGCTCGTCCAGTTGCACCAGAGGCAGCAGCGAACCGCGTAGCCGGTAGACCGGCGCTCCGGAGATGTGCTCGATGCCGCCGCGGGCGTGCTCACCCGAGAGTCGCACCAGTTCCAGCACACTCACCTGCGGCACCGCGTAACGGTGGCCGTAGCAACCGATCGTCAGAGCCGGGATGATGGCCAGGGTCAGCGGGATGCTCAGCCGGAAGGTGGAGCCGGCCCCCAGGTTCGAGACGACGTCGACGGAACCGCCGATAGCCTCGATCCGGGTCTTCACCACGTCCATGCCGACACCGCGGCCGGATACGTTGGTGACCTTGGCGGCCGTGGAGAAGCCGGGCAGGAAGATCATCTGGGTGATCTCGCGCGACGTCATCTTCTCCAGCTGGGCCTGGGTGACCAGGCCCCGCTCGACCGCCTTGTTGCCGACGATGTTGTGATCGATACCCGCGCCGTCGTCGATGATCTCGAGGTGGACCAGGCCGGCCTCGTGATAGGCGCGCAGCATCAGCACACCTTCGGGGTTCTTTCCCTTGCCGATCCGTACTTCCGGCGTCTCGATGCCGTGGTCGATGGCATTACGGACGAGGTGCGTCATCGGGTCCTTGATGGCCTCGAGGACGCTTCGGTCGAGTTCGGTGTCGCGGCCCTCCATCTCCAGGCGCACGTTGCGCGAGAGCTGGTGGGAGAGGTCACGGACGACTCGGGGGAGCTTGGACCAGACCGTGTCGACCGGCTGCATACGGGTCTTCATGACCTGTTCCTGCAGCTCACTGGTGATCAGGGAGAGGCGCTGCGCGGACCGGGCCAGGGCGCTGTCGTTCTGCTCGTCCAGTTCGGAGACCAGGGCGTTCCGCGACAGCACCAGCTCGCCGACCATCGACATCAGGGTGTCCAGCAGCCCGATGTCGACACGCACGGAAGACTCGACGACCGAGCGCTTGGTCTCGCCGGCCTCACCCGGCTCGGGGGCGGCCTTCGCGGCAGGCTTCTCGGCGGGCTTCTCGGCGGGCGGAGGAGGAGTGGGTGCAGGCGGCGGCGGAGGCGCTGCGGCGGCGGGCGGTTCGGGAACGTTCGTGATCGAGACCTCGGCGGACACGACCTGCGCACCGGCCGGGATCTCCTCGGGGTGCCCCTTGGCGGCCTCAGCCAGTTCGTGTGCGGCCTCGATCGCCTGGGCGGCGGCGGCCTGGGCCGCGGCGTGCACGACCTCCTCGGTGGAGTCGCCGGCCCCGGTGACCGCCTCAGTGGCACCGGTGGCAGCCTCAGGGCTGCTTCCCTGGGCGGGGATCAGCGGCGGGGCCTCGATCGCGCCGTCCTCGAGCAGCTGACCCAGGCGGGCGACCAGCTCGGTGTGGTCGTCATCGCCCTCGAGGCCGCTGGCCTCGATGTGCGAGAGCAGGCCGCGCACGGCGTCGACCATGGCCAGCAGGGCGCTCGTGCGGTCCTCGTTCAGCAGGATCTTGCCGTCACGCATGCGGCTGAGAAGGTTCTCGCCGACGTGTGTGAGCTTCTCCAGCTTGTTGAACGCCAGGAAACCGCTGGTGCCCTTGATCGTGTGGATGGTTCGGAAGACGCTTCCCAGCAGATCCCGTGACGTCGGGTCCTGCTCCAGCGCGAGCAGGTCGGTGTCGAGCTGGTCGAGGTTCTCGTGTGACTCGACCAGGAACTCGGCAACGATCTCGTCGATCGCCTCCATCGCACTCCTTCAAGAACAACCGCATGGTCCGGACGTTGGCTTTTCCATCGGCCGGGGGTGGTTCACTCTTGAGCAGGCATTGAGGACGCGTGTCACCACGGCGATCGTGGCTCGCCGATGCGTCGGTGCCGGCCCCCGGTTCGGGATCTTCGGCTTCGGAACTCCGGCGTGGCTCCTCAGCGCAGGTCGCGCACGCTGACGTAACTCGGGATGTCGATGCAGCCCGCCTTCTTGCCGACCTTCGCCAGGCCCGCGAGATCACCCGGGCCGTAGCCACTCGGCGAGGACGCGGTCAGGGTCGGGTACATCTGCTGATCACGGCTGCTCACGTGGTCCAGGCCGGACGCGTGCCCGAGCTCGTGCAGGATCACGTTGCTCTGCCGCGTCCCCGTGCCCCAGCCACCCTTGAGCTGCTGGATGGCCTTGGCCTCAAGGATCACGTAACCCCTGACCACCGCGGCTCCTTCGCCCTGATTGCCGTACCAGGTCGACCAGAGCACTCCCCCGTACCCGAGCGAGTTCTTCGTCATCGGGAAGTCAGTCTTCGTCCTCGCCACCGCGGCCACGACGATCTCGGCCGGCTGCTTCGCCAGGTTCTTGCTGGTGGAGACGAACGTGGTCAGGCCCGCGTAGCGATAGGTCAGGCCCGTCGCCCGGCTCAGCCGGACGAACGAGGCCCTGACCGTCTTCAGCATGGCTTTCTTCTTGCTCTGCGGCAGTCCGCTCAGGTTCACCCGGTAGGTGATGGCGCTCTGACAGGGATTCCACCGCGCGTTGATCGTCTTCCCGCTGTTGAGCGTTACTTTCATGATCTTGTAGGCGCCGCCGGCGGCTCCCGGCGTTGTGCTCTGCGCCGCGGCCCAGGGCGCCGATCCGAAAGTGATCACGGCGATCAGCGCGGCCGCCAGAACCAGTCGAAGTCGAGCAGGCACCCAAGACCCTCATCTCCCTCAAGCCATCCGCAAGGGACGACTGCGTACGGGCGATGTGGTCACGGCCCGTTACTTGAGAGTTACCGAGGTTGGGTAGCGGTCATATCTGCCGGGTGGGTGAAGACACCTGGGCTCCGGCGGAAGACGGTGGCGGACGGTGGGTCCCGAGCCGCTCTCACCCGGTACAAGACCATCCGAGCCGGGATGATTGCCCCGCTGCGGCTGGGCCGGGCGGATGAAGGCCCGGACCTGCGCTCATCCCGAGGTCGAGCAGCGGGGATCTTGAGACCGGGCAGAGACCTACCCGATCGGGCCAGCCGGCCACCCAGCGCGACCGATGCCTTCGGTCGCCCCGGTTCACCGATGACTGACCTGAGCGGGAGCCATCCGGCCAGCTGCCGTCAGACCGCCAAAACAAATGGGCCGACACCCCCTTTCGGGGATGCCGGCCCATTGCCGATTCAGATCTTCATGAGGGCCCGGCCCTCATGAGTCACTTGACGTTGACCTTCAGGGTCTTGCTGGTGCCGAGACCGGTGCCGGCTGCCTTGTAGGTGACGTACACGGACCGCGAGCCCTTCGGCAGGCTCACCGTGACGCTGCCCGTACCCGTGCTGTTGGAGACGATCTGCTTGAGCAGCGGGTCAGCACCGGCGATCGATCGGTAGAAGGACAGCGTGGCCTTCGCGTTCGGGTCACCGTTGGCGGTGAGCTTGACCTTGCCCTTGCCGAGCGCCTTGGCACTGACGCTGACCGACGACCAGACCTGGGTCTGCGTCGCCCCACTGCTCAGGCCGTTGGCCTTGGCCAGGAAGAAGGTCGACTTCATGACCCGGATCGAGATACCCCACTCGCCCTTGTCGTCGGTCGTGGCCGAGTCCATGAGCGTGTAGGACAGGGAACCGGAAGCCCGACCATAGATGTCGACCGTGGTGTTCGGCGCAGAGGTACCGGACAGCTTGGCGACACCACCGGTGGCAGTGGCCGTCACCCGGGCGCTGGAGCTGAGGGTGAGCTCGGCCTTGGCGACATTGATGACGCCCGCAGCCGTGTCCTTGCCGTCGGCGATGACCAGGCCGGCCGCCTTGTACGCGGCATTGGCGGTCGGCGTCCCGGCCGGGTTGTTGATGATCTCCGCCGTCAGGTCCACCTTGCCACTGGAGTTGGATCCGGTGACGAAGGTGGTGCTGAAGACACCCGCGGCATTGGTGGTCAGCGTCGAGGATCCCAGCGCCCCCACGGTCGAGGTGCCCGTGCTCAGCGAGACAACAGCACCCGGAACCGCATTGCCGAAGAGGTCGGTGACCTTACCGGTGACGATCAGGGTCGAGCCCGGTGTGCCGTTGATGTCGTCAACGGTCACGTTGTACCCCTGGGTGGCCGCCTGAGCCGCCACCGACACCGTGGACTTCGCCGTGATGGTGCCCGAGGTGGCGGTGATCTCGTGGTCACCGGCCTTGGTGAAGTACACGTAGACACCCCCCAGCACACCCGATGCGTCCGTGACCGCGTCGATCGTGGCGACCAGCGGGTGGTCGGCATCCGGGGTGGCGGACGTCGAGAAGAGAACCCCGTTGCCGCCCCCCAGCTTGACACTCTTGTAGGCCAGAACAGCGTTGTCCGCACCGTAGACGGTGCCCGCGATCGCACCGGTCGTGTTACCGAAGGCCGCCACCTGCGCCGGAACCGGCGTGGTGTTGTCCTGAATCACCACGTCCTTGGCGCCGTCCAGCGGGGCCGTCAGCGTGATCTTCGAAGCCGCCGCGGCGCTGGCCCAGCGGATGGTGCCACCCTCCGAATCCACGTCCGGCACCGTGCCGTACACGAAGTCGAAGGTCGTGGTGTCACCCACGGCCGGAGCCGGCGAGGTCGGCGGCGTGTAGGTGTACGAGAACGTTCCCGCACTACCGAGCGGGGCGAACCCGACCTGCGTGCCGTCCGGAATCTGAACCGTCACCTGCTGCGGGTCGCCCGACGAAGGCGAGAACGCCCCGCCGAACTGGTCCTGCACCGTTCCCTTGAGCACGACACTGGTGGTGCCGACCGTGGGCGTCAGGTCGCTGGTCGTGCTGGTCGTCACGATCCGGGCCGGAGTGGCAGTCGCGTAGGCCGTGCTCAACTGCGTACCGCTGTGCCCGTTCGAGGTGGTGTCGACCGTGTAGGAGACCGCCGACGTGGTGTCGGTCGACGTCACCTTGAGCTTGGCCACACCCTTGGCATCGGTGGTGGCCGTGTAGGACTTCGTGGTCGTGGTGGTGGCCCCGGCCGTGCCGTCCGCCGAGAGCTTGGCGATGTTGGCCGCGCTCGCGGTGAGCGTGAAGGTGACCTTGGCGTTGGCCACCGGCACCGGCGTCCCCGAGCTGTCCAGCGCGGTGGCGGTGTACTCCACCGCACCGGTGCCCGCCTTGACCGCCACGTTGTTGGCGGTCCGCTTGACCGAACCGTCGGCAACCGTCACACCCGACGTGATGGTGGCCACGTTGTTGGACGTCACGGTGATCGTCTTCGGGGCGGCGCCGGTGTAGCTGGCAGCACCCGAGGTGGCCGCCAGATCCGTCTTCAGCACGATGTTTCCGGCACCGGTGGGGGTACCGACGGCGTAGGTCAGCTTGTTGGTCGACGTGGAGTAGACCGGCTGCTGGTTGGTCGCCGTCGAGACGCCGGCCGCCGTGGAGTTGACGTCGATCCAGGTCAACGCGCCCAGCCGACCGGCCAGGCCGGTCGCGACCCCGCTACCCCGCGCGTCTGCCAGCGAAAGGCTCTTGCTGTAGGTGATCTCGGAGGAGATGGCATCGCCGGCAGAGGAAGGCGACGTCGCGGTGACCACCGCATCGACGTCGTCGCTGGTGTCGGCGGTTGCAGCGCTCGTGTCGTAGACATTCAGGGTGACCAGGGCGGTGCTGCGCTCGTCGGGCGAGTCGTAGACCGAGTTTCCGTTGGTGTCCTGGAAGATCCGGAACTTGTAGGCACCCGGGACATCGCCGGTCACGTAGAGGTAATCCGTGTTGGCGATAGTCCCGGTGGTGGCGGTGGTTCCGCTGCCCGAGGACGAGCCGTTCGTGGTGGTGCCGACCGTCGCCGTGACGGCGGTGCTGCCGGAGTCCTCCAGCGTGCCGGTCGTCGTGTCCACCGTCATCTGGGGCTCGTTGGTGCCGGACAGGGCTCCACCGAAGGTCACGACGAAAGGAGAACCCGAAGTTCCCGAACCTGTGACGGTGATATCCGTGCCTGAAGCGAAAGCCGTGTTCAGGGCGGAGGCCAGGGCGGACGCCGTATATGTCGTGATGTTCGCGGTGGTGGTGCTACCGACCGTCACCTTGTAGTACCCGGAGGCCGGCACCGTACTGAAGTACAGGCTCTGGACTTCACTGGTGTTGGTCGTCCCGACCGTGCTGAAGCCACCCGAAGCGGCCGCCGCGTTGGTGGCGGCCTTGTCGATGGCCAGATGCCCGCCGGTCGGCTTTGATTCCACAGACAGCACCGTGTTGCTGACGGAGGTGTCCTGAATCTTCAAGGCGTAAGCAGCGTTGGCGGTCGCTGTCGTCCCGGTACCGAAGTTCCCGACCGCGATCGACGTCGCGCCACTGTTCAGAGCGATTTCCGTCGCAGCGAACGCCGGCGAGGCGAAAATGCCGACCCCACCGGTGCAGAGGGCGGTCACGCCCAGCGCGGCAATCGGCAGCCGTGCTTTCTTGCTCTGGAGGTTCATCAAGCGAGTTCCTTCCTCTGCGACCCCACCCTGCGGTGGTGATCGCTCTTTGACCCGTGACCGTGAGACCCCGTACCAACCGCGGATCTTCGCTTCGCGGAGGGCCCGGCGGGTTCGGGCTGTCACTGAGATCAGACACGGATCGACGACTGCGACCCGCGACAGACTGTAGGGGAAGGACTACTTCGCGTCATGACTTAGGGCTTGTCTCGACGTGTCGCCCGCATCAGCAGACGTCGGACGCATCACGAAGAACACCAGAGAATCGGTCTATTAACGTTCAGTAATGACGAATGGCGCGTCGGCGGACCTTCAGAAGGCTCACGCCCTTCTCACCTGCACAGTTCCGATCGAGAAAGACCGACGTGGGCCACCCAAACCGGTCGTGATCACACAGATCGATCTTGAGCGACAGCAGAAACAGGCCGAGTGGAGACCCAAAACCCTGTCGGCGGGCTCACTCGAACGGCCGCCCACCTCGTCCCTCAATCAGATCAAGGACACCGGATCGAGCCGAAAAGATGACGGCTCAAGTAGGCCTAGATCTAGACAAGATCGCCAGAATGGAGGAGGCCGAACGAGTTACAGTCTCCGAACGCAACCGAGGGAGACGCCGCCGGTGCTCCGGCGGGCGTCCCCCATTGTTGGGACCTCAGGTCGTCAGAAGGCCTGGAGCGCCAGCGTCACGCTCTTCGGGGCCGGGTCAGTCACGAACGAGGCCTGCTCGCAGACGTCGTCGAAGGCGAAGCCGTACGCCTTGCCGTTAACGGTGTGCTCGTGGAGGATCCGGGCATAGTGGTTCGTGCGCGCGGGACGGTAGTACAGGTCATCGTTCTTGATCGGCTGCTTCGTCCGGTGCAGCACACCGCGATTCAAACCGGCCGCGACCACCGCGGCGATCGGTCCGCCGACCCCGTCGTTCGGCGCGTTCAGCGCCCCGTCGCAGAACAGCACGTCACGGGTGCTGGGCTTGGCGAAACTCGCCTTGATCGCGCCACCCTGACGGAACACCAGCTTCGAGCCCTCGACCTGGCCCAGATAGGTCTGATTGTTCGCGACCACGGTGAGCGTCGTCGACGCGTACTGTTCCCACCGGGCGTCGATGTACGGGTCGAGGTAGGAGTTCGAGAAGATCCCGCGGTCCAGGCCGTGACTGGGGGCGATCACGCGCAGGTTCCCGATGGCCAGCTTCTTGAAGCCCGGCTGCTTGCGGATCTCGGCGAAGACCTTGGCCCGGGATCCCGCTGCGAACCGGCCGGTGGTCTGCTTCCGGGCGCCGGTGAGCGTGATGTACATCGGCAGGCCGAACATGTCGACGGCCGTGGTGTTGGTGTGAAATCCACCGTCGTAGGTGAATTCCATGAAATCGTGCAGGATCTGGTAAGAGGGGTCGGTCTTCACCCATCCCGCCGGGTACTGGATGCCGACACTGCTGCCGCTGCCCACCACCTTGAACTTGAGCGGCTGGCCCATCGAGATGTAGATCCGGCCTGAAAGCCTCGGCATCGGAATGCTCTTCAGCGAGCTGAGGCGCATTCCGTAGGTGGCGTAGCCGTTGGAGCCGTTGTCGGCCAGGCTGGCAGCCACGAAATTGCCATGGGCCTTGACGTGGCCCATGCGCCCCGACGACAGCTCGGTGCCGACGATGTGCACCCAGATCTTGTCGCTGCTCCACCGGCCCGTGCTGTTCACGATCTTCAGCGGGAGCTTGTTCGCGGCGTGCACCAGTTCCGGCACGGCCAGCAGGCCGGCCGCACCCAGCGCGCCACCGCCGAGGGCACCCAGAAACAAATTGCGACGACTCAGGTTCGGCATCTTTTACGTCCTAGCTTTTCGATCAGCGGCTGAAGGTGAAGGCGTCCACGTCGACGAACTCCTGGGTGCTGCCCGATGTGAAGGTCAGGTACACGTCGTGCGTGCCGGTGGTCTTGGCCAGCTCGCCCGGCACCGCCTTGTACTTCTCCCAGCCGCCGGTGTTCGCCACCGAGATCTGGGCGACCGGTTCGGCCGACGGGCTGTCGAGGCGCACCTGGATCAGGCCGCTCACGCCGTTGTCCGCACCCGACGCGACCTTGGCCACGAAGGTGTGGGCCGTGTCGTCCCCGAAGTCGATGCCCTTGTACACGGCCAGGTCGCCGTTCGCGATGGAACCCAGCTTCTTGCCCCCGTCTTGCGTCGCCACGGTCTTGATACCCGTCTGACTGTCGAAGCTTTCGGCCTGGATGGTGTGGAAGGCGTCGCGATCGCCCTCACCGGAACCCTCGGACGTCACCGGTTCGGTGGTCGGATTCTCGGCCGGTTCGGTCGTCGCCGTTCCGCTGGGCTCGGGTGCCTGCGTCTCCTCGTCCGAGCCGCTCGTGTCGCCGCCCTTCTGGAGCACCTTGACGTAGTCGACCGTCATCGGCCTGCCCGACGCGGTGGCCGTCGTCGGGCTGCCCGGCCAGCCGCCGCCGACAGCTACGTTGAGAATCAGGAAGAAGCCGTGATCGGTGGCCTTCTCCCACACGTCCGCACCGACCTCGGCCTCGGTGACCGTGTGGTACTGCTCGCCATCGACATACCAGCGCAGCTCCTCGGTCTCGCCGCTGCGGTCGAGTTCCACCGCGTAGGTGTGGAATCCGCTCTGCAGGCGGGTACTGAAACCGGTCCTGCTGCCGCCCCGGCCGGTGGACTCGTTGCACACGCCACCCGGCGCGGTGCCGCAGTGCAGCGTGCCGTAGACGGTGTTCTGGCCGTTGACGTTCTCCATCACGTCGACCTCGCCGATGCCCGGCCAGTTGTTGTACGTGCCCCGGAAGTCTTCGCCCAGCGACCAGAAGGCGGGCCAGATTCCCTGCGCCTCATCGCCAATCACATCCGGGAGCTGGATACGACTCTCGAAGCGCACCACACCGCCCTCGGGGGCCGCGAAGTTCGTGCGCTGGGTCTCGATGCGGGACGAGGTCCAATGGCCGGACGCGTCGCGGACCGGAGTGATGTTCAGATTGCCGTTGCCGTCGAGGCCGGCGTTCGCGGTGGAGTCGGTCATCTCCTCGATCTCACCGGTACCCCAGCCGTCGGCACCGCCGGGATAGCTGTGACCGATGTCGAAAAGCCAATTATCGGACGAGGGAGAAGTGCCTTTGGTCCCATCGAAGTCGTCCGACCAGACCGTGCTGAAGCCGTCGGCCGAGGCGGCCACCGTGGAGGCGGGCGCACTGTGCCCCGGCACCGCGACGGCGACGGCCGCCATCACGGCCGCTGCGACCGCTCCGGAGGCGACGACCGCCGTCCGGCGCGTACGCGAAAGACGTTTCTGTGACATGCGAGGTGATCCTGTTCAGGGAAGGTTCACGAACTGGGGGGTCAGCGGTGCCCGGCCGGTTCAGGCCGGCCGGGCACCGAAAAGCTTTTTCAGCTGAGGCCGTTGGCCACGGCCTGGGTCAGCTCGGCGTCCGAGGTATCGCCGGACAGGTCCCAGAAGAACGATCCCGCCAGGTTCTGCTTCTTGGCGTAGTCCATCTTTCCGGCGATGGTCTCCGGGGTGTCGTAGCTCCACCACTCGCTGCCGCACTTGGCGTACGCCGTGCCGGCGACAGTACCCGTGGCCGGGCACTTCTCCTTGAGCACCTTGTAGTCCTCGATGCCGGCCTCGTAGGTGCCCGGGGCCGCGCCGGTGGCGGTGCCGCCCGGCTTCTCCTGGGTCACGCCGGTCCAGCCGCGACCGTAGAAGCCGATGCCGAGAAGTAGCTTTTCCGAGGGAATTTTGAGGCTCTTCAGCTTGGCGATCGCGGTCTCGGAATCGAAGCCCGGCTCCGGGGCACCGTCGAAGTCGGTCAGCGGGGAGTGCGGGGCGGTCGGGCCCTGCGCGTTGAAGGCACCGTAGAAGTCGTACGTCATCGGCATGAACCAGTCGACGTACTGCGCCGCGCCACCGTAGTCGGCCGCCTCCATCTTGCCGCCGTCGGTGCCGTCGGCCGTGATCGCCGAGGTGACCAGGTCGTTCTTGAACTCCTTGCGCAGTGCCGACATCACCTTGCGGTAGCTGTCGAAGCCACTGGTGTCCGTGCTCAGACCGGTGGCGTTCGGGTACTCCCAGTCAATGTCGATGCCGTCGAAAACATCGGCCCAGCGCTCGTCCTCAACCAGGTCCCGGCAGGACCGGGCGAAGGCCGCGGGGTCGGCCGCGGCCTCGCCGAACCCACCGGACCAGGTCCAGCCGCCGAACGACCAGACGATCTTCAGCTGCGGGTGCTTCTTCTTCAGCTCGCGCAGCTGGTTGAAGTTGCCCGCGACCGCCTGGTCGTAGGTGTCGGCCACACCGCTGACCGATTCCTCGGCCGGGAACTTCTTCTCGTAGTCGGCGTAGGAGTCACCCACCACGCACTTGCCCCCGGTGACGTTCCCGAAGGCGTAGTTGATGTGGGTGAGTTTGTCGGCGGCGCCGCTGGTGTCGAGGTCCTTCACCTGGAAGTCACGGCCGTACGTGCTCCAGTTGGTGTAGTAGCCGATGACTTTGGCACCACCCGCGGGGGTCGTCGGCTCCGTCGTCGAACCGTCGGTCGGCTCGGTGGTGGTGCCGTCCGTCGGTTCCGTGGTGGTGCCGTCGGTGGGCTCGGTGGTCGTGCCGCCGGTGGGCTCGTCCGTAGGTTCGTCCGTGGGCTCATCGGTCGGTGAGCTGCTGGCGGTCGGTGTCGCGGTGGCGTCGTCGGTGGGAGTGCCGGAGCAGGATCCACCGTCGACCCAGACCTCGGCCCCGCCCTTGGCACCGGGAACATCCGCGTAGGACCACCATTTCGCGGTCCAGGTGTGGTTCTCGTAGGTGACGATGTCGCCGCCGTTGTACGAGGCGTTCTTGGCCCAGGTGGCTCCGGTGCATTCCGTCGCGGCCTCAGGGTTGGCCGCGCTGGCGCCGAGCGGAGTCAGTGTCGCGACCATCGCGACGGCCGCAGCCGAGGCTGCGAGCCCGGCGACGACGATTCGAGCACGCTTCATGGCGGTCCCCTTCAGGGTGGGAGTCATGATTAGTGAGGAGTCTTGAATTAACTGCCGATACGTGAACGTATCAGCCGGATCGGGCCGTGTGGCCTGCTCAGAGGCCCCTTAGGAATCATTTAGGTGGCCCCAAAGAGCCCCATACCGAAGAGAAGTGAACCGCCACGACGCGAGCACACAGAGCAGCCCCCGGAAGCAGGGCTCCCGGGGGCTGATGAAAGGCGATGGGCTCAGAGCGTGTAGCGGTCGACCCCGAAGTTGTCCTCGTCCAGGACCACGCCACCGGCCGCCTCGACCAGGGCTCGGGCGGTGCGCGCGATGACCGGAGCCACGCGCGCTCGGCCGGCCCGGAAAGCCTCGGGCGGATAACGCTTTTCCCGGTCTTCCGGGTTCGGCGGCTGCCAGCGCACCTCGTAGGTGACGAGTTCTTCGCTCGCCCAGGGCTGACCGATCACGGTCGGGTCGTCGACGTCGGTGAGGTGCACCTGGATCTCGACCACACCGTCCCAGCCGAAGTCACCGACGATGGCGAAGCCGTCGATCACGTCGTCCTCGGCGAGCATCTTGCGGTCGCGGGCGTCGGCGCGGGCGTGCAGCGCCTCCAGGTCTTGCGAGCTGAGCGGGCTCCGGCCGATGTCTTCGATGAGGATCTCGCCGGTGTAGGCGGCATCCGGCGGGCCGGGCCACTCCTCCCCCTCGACGGCGAGCACGGCGCCGGGCATCTCCCGGTTCACGATGCCCAGCAGCGTGTCGGGCTCGAGCCAAGTACGCGAGTGGACGATGTAGTCGACCGCACGCTCCTGATCGGGCTGGATCAGCTGCAGGGTGCCGGCCACCCGGACCGCACCACCGATCCGCCGCGCCAGACTGACCAGCAGCTGCAACGCGCGTCCTTCATCCCTCCAGGGCAGACCCTCGGGGAACGCGTAGGCGAAGCCGTCACGGTCGTCGACGCCCGGCATCGGCGGGTCTTCCCGCTCGACCGGGGCCTCGAGGCAGTAACAGATGGTCCAGGGCATGGGGACGCCCGCGTCGACGGCGTCTTCCATGGAGAGTTCGTAGGGGCCGGTGATGCGGCTGTGCCGCCCGATCTGGACCTCACCGGTGTTGTAGAGGTCGCTGTTCGGGAGACGGTCGCGCACCAGGGTGTCGACCACCTCGATATCGACAGTGGTCGGACAGAGCAACAGGTGCCGCGCGGCAAGATCGACGACGGAAATACCGTCTTCCACCTCAGCCACGGGCTCCGCTGCCCGGTCACGTCGTCTGCGGGCCGCCACGAACGCTTCCTCCCGTCGAAGATCCTCAGACCATCGTACGGTGGAACGAGAGGTACGAACGGCTCGGAGTCGGGCCCCGCTGTCCCTGGTACCGGGATCCGTAGTGCCCGCTACCGTAGGCGTGCTCGGCTGCGCTGGTCAGACGGAAGAAGCAGAGCTGACCGATCTTCATCCCGGCCCAGATCTTGATCGGGAGTGTCGCGACGTTGGACAGCTCCAGCGTCACGTGCCCGGAGAATCCCGGGTCGATGAAGCCCGCCGTGGAGTGCGTCAGCAGCCCCAGCCGACCCAGCGACGACTTGCCCTCGAGCCGCGCCGCCACGTCGTCCGGCAGCGTCACCTTCTCGTAGGTCGACGCCAGCACGAACTCGCCCGGATGCAGCACGAAGGCCTCGTCCTGCGGCACCTCGACCTGGTGCGTGAGCTCAGGCTGCTCTTCCGACGGGTCGATCACCGGATACTTGTGGTTGTCGAAGAGCCGGAAGTAGCGGTCGATGCGGACATCGATGCTCGACGGCTGGATCATCGACGCCTCGAAGGGGTCGATGCCAATCCGTTCCTTCTCGATCTCTGAACGGATGTCGCGGTCGCTGAGCAGCACCGGAACAAGGTAGCAAGGAGTTACGGCCCGCAAGCCGCCACGCCGCGGCAAGATGCCACACAGCCGGATTCACCACAGGCCGCCCAGACTTGATAGTGTGTGCGGGCCCGGTCGGAAGACGGGGTCATGCGGGTGTAGTTCAATGGTAGAACATCAGCTTCCCAAGCTGACAGTGCGAGTTCGATTCTCGTCACCCGCTCCAGCATGAGGGCCCAGGTCAGAGAGTCATTCTCCGCCCTGGGCCTTTCGTCGTCAGAGGCCGTCCGAGCCCCGGCTGCGAGAACAACCAGAACTACTACAGCGCAAGAATTTCCGATGCGATCCGGGTATGCGTTTCGGCCTCTTCCAGCGGATGGCTCAGCATCGGGGTTCGGTGGTACCGACCGAACCCCGACGAAGGTGCTAGGCCTTGACGACCGGCTCCTGCAGTTCCGTGACCCACTCCGCGGCTTCACCCATGCCGTAGTGGACGTACAGCTCGCGGTTCAGCCCGGTGGAGCGGTAGCCGTGGGCCTCGATCCAGTGGGCCAGCTGCTGGATCGAGGTGAGCACGTCGTCCATCGGGCCGTGATGCAGGATCGTCGCCGCCTGGGCGATCGCCGGCAGGTCGATGATCTCGACCTCGAGGGACGGGTCGGGCTCGGTGTTCACCGGGCAGCCGGCGTGCACGACGACGCCCTCCCCGCCCGATCCTTCTTCGTACCAGGCGATACCCGGGCCGGACGGGGAGATCCCGGCCCGGGCGAGCCTCTCGTACAGCTGCCCGTAGAGAGGACCGATCACTGGAGTGATCGAGGTCGGCTCGAAGCTCTCCGCCGGGGCCGACAGCTGGGCCAGCCGGACGGCCGGCACGGACTTGATCTGAACATCCTCGGTTGGCATGACGCCCTCCGTATCGATGATGGAGAGTCGCACCGCGACCTGGGTGAGCCGGTCCTGATCCTGACGCAACCGCTCCTGGAGCTCGGCCCGCCGCAGTCGCAGCATGCCGTGCAGCTCCCCGGTGCTGATCTTCCCGTCGATGATCGACAGCACCTGCTCGAGCGTGAAACCCAGGTCTTTCAGCACCACGATCCGGTTCAGCCGGGACAGCTGCGCGGCCTCGTAGAACCGGTACCCGGTGGCCGGGTCCACAGATGCCGGGCGCAGCAGTCCCAGCCGGTCGTAGTGGTGCAGCATCCGCACCGTCACCCGGCCGTGTCTGGCGAAGTCTCCAATGGTGAACATGACTCTCCTGGTCTACGGCCTGACACCGGGTGAGAGTCAAGAACGCCCAACGCGAAGTGGCCCGTCCCGGACGGGGACGGGCCACTTCGGTGTTCGGCTACGAGGTCGGTAGCTCGATCGCGGTCTTCCGGGAGGCCAGGTAGGCGCTGGCCCGGGCCATCAGCCGGGGTGTGAACCAGCAGGCCACACCGGCGACCAGGACACCGGTGGCGACGTCGATCACGTAGTGGTTGCCCGTCAGCACCACGGTGACGGCCACCCCGGCGGGGTAGAGCCAGCCGAAGCGCCGGGCGAACCGGCCACCGCTGCGGTGCCAGGCCCAGGCGCACCACACGGCCCAGCCGACGTGCAGGCTCGGCACCGCGGCGTACTGGTTCGTCAGGTGCTCCATGCCCTTGGGCGCGCTGGCCCCGGCACCCCACCAGCCGTAGTCCGACCAGACCCGCAGCATGTCCATCCAGGCGAATCCGGGCAGGAGACGCGGCGGGGCGACCGGCATGGTGATGTAGACGATGAGGCCCATGGCCGACATCACGATCAGCGACCAGAGGGCCGACTGGTAGGCCGAGGGGCGCTTGCGCCACAACCAGACCAGCACCAGCGGCGTCACCAGGTAGTGCAGGCTGGCGTAGGCCATGGACAACGGCACCGCGAGGAAGCCGTGCTGCAGCGCCCATTGATTGACGTCGAGCACCCAGCTGAACCCAAGGTCGTCATCCAGGCGCAGTATGGTCTGCCCGCGATGTACTGCGGCGGAGATGTCCTGGCCGGAGAACGAACGCCCCAGCGAATAGAGCACCCAGGCACCGACAACCAGGACGAGCTGCCCGATCACACCGCCTCGGGGATGCACCCGATCTTCGGACCTGTCCTGTTTCGCAACGCTTCTGGGCTCCGACGCCGCCTGCTTACCGACCTGTGGGGGCACATAGTCGACAGGCAGCAGAGCCATTAGCCGATCCTGCTGTCTGCGTGGCGTAAGCCGTTATCGGCCAACGCCTTTCCCCACCTCGCCTGAGCGCGAACCCGCATTGTCATGCTCCTGTACTCGACGACGTTGCCGCTGCCCCCACAGCGGGGGCCGAAATCCTAGGTAATGGTTTATCGCCGCCCAGACGATTTGGCATCCTCCTGAGGTTGTACAACCAGAGCAGTAGAGGCCGAGCGGTGCATGGCGAAACAGGACGTGCGCCATTGCCTATTGCCAGGCAAGCGCCCGGGGCAACGCAATACGCAGCATTGCCACGCTTGTTAACGATCACCCCGGGCGAACCATTCCGCCATTCCACCCGCAAGACTGAGACACATCAGACAGAGTCACGAGCCCCCGGGATCAGGACAGAACCTCGGTGTGAAGTGAGCCTCAGCCGCGCAGGGCGGCGGCCAGGATCCGGGGAAGCCGGTTCCACGAGGGCTTCGCGGCGAACGCCGTGAGCGCCGCGCCGGTCCGGTGCGCGGTGCGGTGGGTGACGAACCACGGCGGCCGGGGCGGGGCGAGGGACAGCTCACCGGCGAGCAGCGACCGCGGGGCCGGGCGGAACGGGCCGCGGATGACCGTGCGCTCCGGACCGTCCAGGAGCAGCGCATTATGCACCGTGCCGATTCCGCTGCCGACGTCACTGGGGCGGTTGCCCGGGTAGGCGCCCCAGGGAACGCCGGGCAGGGCGAACCCCAGCCCGATCCAGACGTTGACCCCGATACAGCCGTAACCCATTCTGGCGATCTGGTTCTCGAACTCCGACCCGAGTGATCGCAGCGTGGCGGGATGCGCGATCAGGTGAGCGCCGAGGCTCCCGCTGATCGAGTCGTTCGCCAGGGTGACCGCGGCGGCCAGATAGTCCGCCCCCAGGCCGGACAGCGTCATGACCCCTAGACCCGGACCGAAAACCTCGGTATTGAAAAGGTAATCGCGCTCGGAGGAGGAGACCGAACCGTCGATCGGACCGGCCAGCACGCGTCCACCGGGAAGCTTCTCGGCCCGGGGAAGAGCGGCCTGCAAGGCCTTCAGCCGCTCGTCGCTGCCGGGGTAGTAGGCCGGCCGCCGCGGCGCCCGGGCCAGGGCGCCGCGTAGCTCGTCGAGGAACTGGTGCTTCTGTGACCAGTCCGAGCTGATCACCACCACCTGGGTGGCGACGCAGTTGTAGCCGTTGTTGTGCAGCCGCTGCGAGATCAGATTCTCGGCCTGGAACCGCAGATCGGCCTTGGACCAGCGCCCCGGCAGCACGATCGCCGGCGCTACGCCACCGAGTTCGCTGCTGATCGGCTTGGTGAGCAGCGGCGTGCCGGCCTGCTTGCGTTCGGCGCCCTGCGGCCCCGGGCCGAAGACAATCGCGTCGTGGGTCTGCGCGCTGCCGGTGATGTGCACGTGTGCGACTTCAGGATGATGCACCAGGTAACCCCCGACCTCGGCACCACCGGTGACGATGCGCATCACGCCGTGCTCGGTGAGCGGCCGGAAGATCGCCTGGAACACTCCCAGCAGTCGATCGGTGACCGGGTTCAGCTTCACCAGCACCACCCGGTTCGCGCTGAACAGCTCGTGCAGGGCGTCCAGCACCGGGATCGAGGTGACGTTGCCCGCGCCCAGCACCGCGCCGATGCCCGCCGTGCGCCCGGTCTCGCGCTGCGCCCGGCCGGCGAGCGCCTTCACGGTCTCGGCGGTGACTCCGGGCGGCATCCAGACGTCGGCCGTGTAGCCGTTGAGGATGACGCGATCGACCGGGTCGTGCGGCAGCACCCTGACCGTGGTGCGCCCGCCGGGGGCGGTGCCGAACGTGTGCCCGTCCACCGGACTACCGCCGCGCTGCAGGGTACGGAACGTGTCAATGAGCGCGGCCAGGCCGTTGAGCAGGGCGTACGGCCCGGTCAGCCATTCCTCGCCGGTCGGTGGGGTATCGGGCTCGAGCTCCTTGAACTCGCTCGCCGCCTGCACCCAGTCGTGGGCGTAGAGCGCGGTCAGGGCGTGCACCCGGGCCAGGAGCAGCTTTCTGGCGGGCAGTGACGTGCGACCCCAGATCTCGACGCCCCGGCCGAGGTCGGTCAGAGCGGAATCGACGGCGCTGAACCTCCGGTGCGGAGGTGCCTCGGTAGTCACCGATCCATCATGACCCCGCACTGCGCCCGGCGGCGATGCCCTGACGACGGCAAATCCGGTGTATTGCACCACTCTGCGCTATCAGGTGGTGGTCTGTTGGTAGTCGGGCACGAATGCCGGACGAGGTGGTCACCGGCCGTCAGACCAGTGAGCTGACCAGTTCGTCGGGTCGCGATGTGCTCAGGACCAGCTCGTTGGCGATCGCGTACCGCCACATGGCGAGCCGGACCCGGGCCGGGCCGCGCAGCGTCACCCGCACGAAGTGCGCCGGGCCGCCCCGGGTGACGGTGGCGCGCCCTGAGCCGAACGGCACGTCGATACCGAGGCCGATCGGGCTGAGGTCAGTGGCCGGATCGAAGCGCTCGGCCCGGACGATCAGGGCTCGCGGCACGGCGGCACCCCCGATCAGGCCGAAGCACAGCGTCAGGGAGCCGGGATCCACGATGATCCGGCCGTTCAGCGCACTGGCCATCGCCACGAGGATCAGTGCGGACGGGGCGAGCAGGGCCGCTGTCACGACGGCAGCGGGGGTGGCGGGCAGCAGGGCGAAGACCAGCACGGCCAGCCCGATGGCCTCCATCGTGGCGATCAGCGCGACCCCGATGGTGAGGTAGGCCCAGGCCAGCCGGGGGCCGAGATCGAACACCTGCCCGCTATGCCCGCCTTCGTCCATTCCCGAAGTATGCCCGGCCCGCTCGCGCGAACCGGATTCGGACACCTCGGGCCGACGCGTCGTCAAGGTTTCGGACCAGCGAAATTGCTCTCGAATTGCGCTCTGACGGAAGTGGATCAATCTAGAGACAGCACCGGGCCGAGGAGCGGCCCGGATGTCTATGAGGAGTGACCACAATGACCATCACGGGCATCATCTGGGCAATTATCATCGGCTTGGTCATCGGTGCCCTGGGGCGTCTTGTCGTCCCTGGCAAGCAGAACATCCCGATCTGGCTGACCATCGTCGTCGGTATTGTCGCTGCGCTCATCGGAACCGCCGTCGTCGGTTCGCTGAGCGACACCAAGGGCTTCGACTGGATCGAGTTCCTGGTTCAGGTCGTACTGGCTGCGATCGGTGTCGCCCTGGTCTCGGGTCTGCGGTCCAACCGCGGCATTCGCTGACACTGAGCCGGCTCTGAACTGAGCTAGCACCAGGCACCGCATCATCGGAAGGCCGACCGCCCCTCGGGGCGGTCGGCCTTCCGGCCGTTTTGCTGCAGGATCCCTGGCCGGATGTGACTCCGTGCACTAAAATTATATTACTAAGCAGTAACTTAGTTGGTTCCATCAGCGCCGAGGGGAACAGCGATGAGTCACTACCGCCACAACCTGCGTGATGTGGAGTTCAATCTCTTCGAGGTCTTCGGCCGGGACCAGGTTCTGGGTGCCGCGCCCTTCGAGGACATCGACGGTGAGACCGCCCGCGAGATGCTGCGTGAGATGGCACGCCTCGCCACCGAAGACCTGGCCCCGTCCGCGATCGAGAGTGATCGCACTCCGCCCGTCTTCCACCCGGACACGCACTCGGCCACGCTGCCCGAGCCGTTCGTCCGGGCCTACCAGGCCTACGTCGAGTCCGGCTTCTGGCAGATGGGCGTGCCGGAAGAGATCGGCGGTGTCACCGCGCCCAGCTCTCTGCGCTGGTCGATGCTGGAGTTCCTGCTCGGCGCCAACCCGGCGATCCACATGTACGCCACGGGTTTCGACTTCGCCAACGTGCTCTACCGCCTGGGCACCCCCGAGCAGCAGCGCCTGGCCGCCATGGTCGTGGACAAGCGGTGGGGCGCCACCATGGTGCTGACCGAGCCGGACGCCGGCTCGGACGTGGGCGCCGGCCGCACCAAGGCCGTCCAGGGTGAGGACGGGCAGTGGCGGATCAGCGGGGTCAAGCGGTTCATCACCTCGGGCGACAGCGACTTGTCCGAGAACATCGTGCATTTCGTGCTGGCCCGGCCCGAGGGAGCCGGACCCGGCACCAAGGGCCTGTCACTCTTCATCGTGCCGAAGTTCCACTTCGACCCCGAGACCGGTGAACTGGGCGAGCGCAACGGCGCCTTCGTCACGAACGTCGAGCACAAGATGGGCCTGAAGGTCTCGACCACCTGCGAGCTGCGGTTCGGCGAGGTCGACGACATCCCGGCCGTCGGCACCCTGCTCGGCGAGGTGCACGACGGCATCGCGCAGATGTTCAAGATCATCGAGGGCGCGCGGATGATGGTCGGCACCAAGGCGATCGCCACCCTGTCGTCCGGATACCTGAACGCCCTGGGCTACGCCAAGGAGCGGGTGCAGGGTGCCGACCTGACGCAGATGGCCGATAAGGCCGCGCCGCGGGTCACGATCACCCATCACCCCGACGTGCGCCGATCACTGATGACGCAGAAGGCCTACGCCGAGGGGCTCCGGGCTCTGGTACAGCTCACCGCGGTGCAGCAGGACTCGATCCGGATCGCCGAGCGCCGGGGCGAGCGCGACGAGAAGGCCGAGCGCATCAACGATTTCCTACTGCCGATCGTGAAGGGTGCCGGCTCGGAGCGAGCGTGGCTCCTGCTGGGTTCCGAAAGCCTGCAGACCTTCGGTGGTTCCGGGTTCCTGCAGGACTACCCGCTCGAGCAGTACGTGCGCGACGCCAAGATCGACACGTTGTACGAGGGCACCACGGCGATCCAGGGAACCGACTTCTTCTTCCGCAAGATCGTGCGGGACAAGGGCCGGGCGCTGGGCGAGATTGCCGAGCAGATCACCGAATTCGCCAAGGCCGACAGCGGCGACGGGCGGCTCGCGGTGCAGCGCGAGGTGCTGGGCCAGGCCTGCGAGCACCTGCTGGGCATGGTCGCGCACCTGGTGAAGGAGACGCAGTCGGCCGACACCCGGGTGCCCGGCACCGACGTCAGGAACATCTACAAGGTCGGGCTGAACACCACGCGGCTGTTGCTCTCCGCGGGAGACCTGCTGGTCGGCTGGCTACTGCTGCGCCAGGCCGACATCGCCACGACGGCTCTGGAGGGCCCGGTCAGCACCGCCGACCGGAGCTTCTACCAGGGCAAGATCGCCGCGGCGTCGTTCTTCGCCGCTCAGGTGCTACCGCGCCTGGAGGTCGAGCGGCGGATCCTCGAAGCCACCGACAACTCACTGATGGAGCTCGACGAGTCCGCGTTCTGAGCCGGAGCGGGCCTGACCAGCCATCTGGTCAGGCCCGTCCGCATCACCTGACCTTCTGGAGCTTTCCGGCCTCGGCGGCGGCGAGGGACCCGGCCAGCTCGGTCGTGTCTTCCAGGTCGTCACCGGTCACCTGGATCCCCGCGACCAGCTCGTCGACCCGCACCACCGTGCGCACCACCGACTGGCCGTCGGCGGTGGCAGCGGCCGCCCAGGTCTGCTGGGAACCGGGGACCTCGTGGTTCAGCACCTCGACCGGGTTGTTCCAGGTGCAGTTGCCGGTGTCGTTGGCCAGCGTGGTGAGCGCGTCGGCCGCGGCGTCGACGCTGGCCCACCGGGTGACGGTGAGCGAGACGTCGGTGTTGCCGGCGGTCCATCGCCACTCCCGCTGCTGGGCGTTGTCGGTGGCCCCGGGCGCGGTGGCTGCCGCTCCCGAGGGACCGGCACAGTTCAGCCCCGCCACCAGCTCGGGATCGACCGACCCGGAACTGGCACCGGCCGCGGCCCCGGAGAGCTGGGCGCCGGACGGAAGGTCGGACCCGGTGAAACCGACCGAGTCGGGAACCACCTCGGCGTGTTCCTGCTGGGGCATCAGCGCTGCTCCCTGCACCGCCGTGGGCCGCTGGGCCGTGGCCAGCTGCCAGCCGACCGGGACCGCGACCACCACGGCAAGCACCCCGGCCAGGGCCGCCGTCCGCTGGGTACGGACCAGGCGGGCACGACGTCTGCTGCCGGCCGCGAGGGCGGCGACATTGACGGTCGTGCCGTCCAGCCGTTCATGTAGAGCGACGTCGAGTCGTGCTGCGAGCTCGTCGTCTGCTCCCTGCTCCGTCATCACGCCTTTCCCTCACTCCTGGAGTCCCGTTCGCCGGCATCCCGTCGGCGTCCTCCCGCGGGGCAAGACGCGGGCCGAAGGCATAACGTTGCATGGGCAACGAGAAGTTTCCCGCGCCAGTGACCGGGTGCCCCCCATCTTCTACCGCAGCAGCTCCGGTGCCTGCCACGGCTCGTCGAGGACGGTGTGGGCGAGGAACGCGAAGACCGTCTCGTACCAGATCCGGGCGTTCTGCGGCTTGAGCACCCAGTGGTTCTCGTCGGGGAACGCCAGCAGCCGGTGCTTCATCGTGCCCTCGTCGGTGACGTTCAGCTCGCTGAGCCGAGCGAACATCGACAGGCCCTCGTTGACGGGTGTGCGGTAGTCCTTCTCGCCGTGCACGATCAGGACCGGGGTGGTGATCGCCTCGACGTGGTGGTGGGGCGAGTTCTCCGCGCGGATCTTCGGGGCCATCACCTGGTTCCAGTGGAAACCGGCGTCGGTGGTGAGGTGGAAGGTCTCCAGGTTCCAGATGCCGGCGTGCGCCACGATGCCCCGGAACCGGTCGGTGTGCCCGGCGATCCAGTTGACCATGTACCCACCGAACGAGGCGCCCATCGCCGCGGTGCGGTCGGCGTCGATGTCGGCGCGGGCCACCGCCGCATCGGTGAGCGCGAGCACGTCCGTGTAGGGCGCCTGCCCCCAGCCCGACCAGCCCCGCTGCAGGAACTCGCGCCCGTAGCCGGTGGAGAGCGCCGGGTCGGGCAGCAGCACGGCGTATCCCCGGGCGGCGGCCAGCCACGGGTTCCAGCGCCAGTGCCAGGAGTTCCACGAGGTCATCGGGCCGCCGTGCACCCAGAGCAGTAGCGGGGCGGGGCTTTCCGGGCCGGCGCCGTCGGGGAGAACGAGCCAGCCCCGCAGCAGGGTGCCGTCCTCGGCGGTGGTTTCGATCTCGGTGAGGGTGCCGGGCAGGTCGGGCTGGAGCACCGGACGAGGCAACTGGGTGGTCTCGCCGGTCACCGGGTCGATGCGCACCGGGGTGGGTGGTGAGTCGACGGCCGAGCGCAGGGCGTAGAGCGCGGACCCGTCCCGCGCGATCACCAGGTTGCTGAAGGCGCCGTCGCCGGTCAGCCGGCGAACGGTACGGCCGTCCAGGTCGATCCGGAACACCGGGGCGTGGCCGTGCTCGTCGGCCGCGACCAGCAGCGCCTCACCGTCCGGCGTCCATACCGCCGGGCCGGCCGGCCAGCGGTCCCACCCCGGGGCGGCCTCGTGGGTCTCGCCGGTGGCCCGGTGCAGCACCACGAGCCGCAGATCACTGGGCTCTTCCGGGGTGGAGGTCCGCTCCGCGACCACGGCGATCTTGCTGCCGTCGGCCGAGATCACCGGGCCGGAGAACTCCAGGCCCGGTTCGTCGAGCAGGGTACGGCGCTCGCCGGTGGCCACGTCGATCGCGACCAGGATCGGCCGCAGCACGCCCCCGGCCCCGACCGTCTGCCAGGTCGCGATGACCGTGGAGCCGTCGGGAGTGATCGCGTGGTCCGGGCCGAGGCGCAGGGCCGGGCCGGTGTGACCGGTGAGGTCTTTCGGCTCGGCCTCGCCATCGCCCTCGCTTGAGGCATCGTCGGGCACCCGGTAGAGCCGGTCGGAGGCCGGACCCCAGAACTCGTCCCAGAAGCGGAAGGGCGCCGCGTCGTGCAGCGTGGCGCCGACCTTCAGCTCCTTGCGGGCCTTGTGACGGCGCTCGTCCTCGTCGGTGGACGAGTCGAAGGTCGGCGACGACAGCACCACGGTGCCGGAGTCGGCAGCAACCACGACGCCGCTCACCCCACCGGGCCGGGTGACGAAGGGCCGGGCCTCACCGGCATTGGCCGGCAGCAGCCAGAGCGCGGCCGGCTGCTCGTCGCCGGCCTCCTCGTCCGGATCGGGCCGGGAGGTCAGGAACAACAGCGAGCCGTCCGGCCGGAACGCCGGGCCGCTCTCGCCGCCCGCACCCCAGGTGAGCCGATGCGGAGCCGGGCCGGAGGGGTCGGCCGGCACCTCCCACAGCGAACTGACGTAGTTCGTGCGTTTCGGCCCGAGCACGGAAACGGCAGTGACCAGCCGGGTTCCGTCGGGGGAGAGCGCCAGCCCGGAGATCCGGGGCTGCTCGAGGAAGTGGTCCAGGTCGCCGAAGCCGAGCTCGGTGGAGGTCACCCGATTCGTCCTATCACGAAGCGGCAGGCTTCTCCGGCTCGTTCGTCGGAGTTGGGTTCTTCTTTCCGGAGAGCTTCGAGAGCATCTGGTTGTAGGCCTCCAGCTCGGCGTCACCGTCGCGGTCGGCCTGCCGGTCGTAACGCCGCGCCTCGCGGTCGCTGGACCGGGACCACTGCACCATCAGGGCGATCGCGATGAGCAGGGTCGGAAACTCGCCGATGCCCCAGCCGATACCGCCGCCGGCCTGCTGGTTCTCCAGCAGACCCGGGCCCCAGGTGCGGCCGAGGTTGCCGAAGAAGTCAGGCTGCAGCACGGTCTCGCCGCTCATCACGGCGAGGAAGAAGAACGCGTGGAAGGCCATGGTGGCCAGCAGCACGATCAGCCGGAACGGGAAGCCCATGCGCTTCGGGCCGGGGTCGACGCCAATCATCGTCCAGGCGAACAGGTAGCCGCTGAACAGGAAGTGCACGTCCATCAGCTCGTGACCGGTGTGCGTGGTCAGGGCCAGCTCGAACAGATCGGTGTAATAGAAGGCCACCAGGCTGCCGGCGAACAGCGTGGCCGCCACCGGCGGGAACGAGAGCACGCGCAGGTAGCGCGATTCGGTGACGATCAGCAGCCACTCCCGGGGACCGCGGCTGCCGTCCTTGCGCACCGGCAGGGTGCGCAGCGCCAGCGTGACCGGGGCAGCCAGCACCAGCAGCGGCGGCACGATCATCGTCAGCATCATGTGCATGACCATGTGGCCGCTGAACGTGACCCGGCCGTAGACGGCGGGCCCGCCGCAGGTGGTGTAGATCAGGAAGACGAGGCCGCCCACGAGGGCGACGGTGCGGCCCACCGGCCAGGAGTCGCCCCGGCGGTGCAGCCGGATCACACCGGTCGCGTAGGCGTAGAGGGCGACCGCGGCGATGACGACCCACATCAGGTCGGGCTGCCAGCTGGTGAGCCAGCGGGTCAGGTTCGGGGCGGGCGGCATCGGGTAACCCGTGACGGCCTGGGCCAGGTCGGTGGTGCGCTCGCCCTCGTTCGGCGGGGGCGTGCGCGACAGGGCCGAGGCCAGGCCGAACGCCATCGCCATCACCCCGAGCTCCACCACGGCGAGCCGGGTGAACGCCCCGCGGCGACCGGCCTCCAGATCGGGCAGGGTGGCCACCCGGTGTCGGTAGCCGAACAGGCCCAGCAGCACCAGGGCCACGGTCTTGCCGAGCAGTAGCAGCCCGTAGCTGTTGCCCAGGTTGCCGAGACTGCCGATCCGCAGCCAGGAGTTGATCAGTCCGGAGACCCCGACGGCGATGAACGCCCAGAGCGCGAAGGTGGAGTAGCGCTGCGCCGTGGCGGCCAGCACCGTGCCCTTGATCGTGGGGGCGAGCAGCAGCAGCGCGGCCAGGCCGCCGACCCACACCGAGGCCCCGATCAGGTGCAGGCCCAGGCTGGTGACGGCGGTCTGGTGGTCGGAGCTGCTGCTGGCGTGCCCGTTCAGAGCGGTCGGCACCAGGCAGGCCAGCGAACCGGCGGCGAGCCAGGCGGCCGAGGTGGTCTTCACCGCGCCGGCCGCGAGCAGGCCCACCACCGCGGCCCCGGCGGCGGTCAGGCCCAGGCCCCGGCCCAGGTCGATGTCGCGGGTATAGGCGACCAGCTGGCTACCGAACCCCGGGCTGTCGACCGGTGAACCGAGCACGTCGGCGAGGTTGAACACGAGTAGGGCGATCGCGGCCAGGGCCCAGATCGTGGACGCGGCCGCGGCGATCAGGAAGGCCGGGCGGTGCGCCTGGCCCTGCTTGCCCACCGGCAGCGCGAAGGCCGTCAGCAGCAGCACGCCGACCGTGATCGAACCGGCGATGTCGGCGAGCACCCGGGCCAGGATCAGGCCCCAGCGCACCAGCGGCCCGGCGTCTTGCAGGATGCTCGGCGCCACGGCCCCGGACCCGGCCGCTGCGGCCGCCCCGACGCCGAGGGCCAGGGCGACCAGGACAGTGCCGACAGCCGCCATCCGGCCCAGGTCGGCAGGGGCGAGAGGGCGGATCGTCGTCGTGCTGCTCACCTGGTGGTCATCCGTTTCGAAGTCTCGTCAGAACTGAAGTCGCGTCAGAACTGTTGCGCCGGCATCACAGTCGCCGGTCGGCGAGTACCGGGAAGCTCTCCCGGTACTCGGCCGCCGCGGCCAGGTCGATGTCTGCCACCAGTACGGTCTCGTCGTCGCCGGCCTCGGCCAGCACCTCGCCGGTGGCCGCGACCACCTGGCTGTGCCCGCCCATTCTGGTGCCGGCATGGGTACCGGCCGTATTGCACTGAATCACGACGGCCTGGTTCTCCACCGCGCGGGCCCGTCCCAGCAGGCGCCAGTGCTCGACCCGGGCCGCGGGCCAGGCGGCGGGAACGATGAACAGCTCGGCCCCCTGATCGGTCAGACCACGGAACAGCTCGGGGAAGCGGAGGTCGTAACAGGTGGCCAGGCCGGCGGTGACGTGCCCGTCGGCGACCGAGAGCCCGGCCGTCACCAGCTCGGTGCCCGCCTCGATCAGGTCGGGCTCACCCGCGGCGAACCCGAACCGGTGCACCTTGCGGTAGCTGACCATGGGCAACCCGTCCGGCCCGATCAGCACCGACGTGTTCCAACGGCCCCTTCCCTGGGGGCCCTGATCCTCGTCCTCAGTGGCCGACTCGATGATCGAACCGGCGTGGACATAGGCGCCCACCTGCTGCGCCGCCTCGCAGATCGCTGTGACCGTGGGGCCGCGCAACGACTCGGCCGCCTGCGCCCAGCCCCGGTAACCGAACCCGGTCGGCGCCCAGAGCTCGGGCAGCACCACCAGATCGGCGCCGGACTGCCCGGCGACCAGTGCGGCGGCGCGGCGCACCCGCTCGGCGACCGGTTCGTCGTCCCCGTAGGCCAGCTGGAGCACGTGTACGCGCATGACCGCCAGCGTACGGCGCCGGTCTGTCAGTCCTGCGCCCGATGTGCCCTCTGGTTGCCTGACACAATCACCGCGACATTGCCAGCACCCGTCGGCTTACTCGACGGGCCCCATCGTCCGATGCACCCCTTGACTCCGCCGCACCGGATGCCCGGCGCGGCGCCCTTCGCCGAGGAGCAGCATGTCCACCCCCACCCCGCCGGAGCCCGGCCAGCCCGAGCCCGGCCAGATGATGGCCGATCCGGGCACCACGCCGGAACCCGGGGCGGCGACCGCGCTCACTCACCGTCAGATCCTGGTGATCATCAGCGGGCTGATGATGGGCATGTTGCTGGCGGCGCTCGACCTGACCATTGTCTCGACGTCGATCCGCACCATCTCGGACGACCTCGACGGGCTCAGCGTGCAGGCCTGGGTGACCACGGCGTACCTGATCACCTCGACGATCTCGACCCCGCTCTACGGAAAGCTGTCCGACCTCTACGGACGTCGTCCGTTCTTCCTGACCGCGATCTCACTCTTCGTGGTCGGCTCGGCCATGTGTGGCCTGGCGCAGGACATGTATCAGCTGGCGGCGTTCCGGGCCTTCCAGGGGCTGGGCGCGGGCGGTCTGTTCTCGCTGGCCCTGGCGATTGTCGGCGACATCGTCTCGCCCCGCGACCGGGCCAAGTACCAGGGCTACTTCCTGGCCGTGTTCGGCTCCTCCAGCGTGCTCGGCCCGCTGGTCGGCGGATTCTTCGCGGGCGCCGACACGATCCTCTGGGTCAGCGGCTGGCGCTGGGTCTTCCTCATCAACGTGCCCATCGGCATCATCGCGCTCACCGTGGTGGCCCGCGTACTGCACATCCCGCACACCCGCCGGGACCACCGCATCGACGTGCCCGGGGCCGTGGCCCTCACCCTGATGCTGGTGCCGCTGCTGGTCGTGGCCGAGCAGGGCCGCACCTGGGGCTGGACCAGTGGCCGTTCGATCGCCTGCATCGCGGTCGGGGTGGTCGGGTTCTTCGCGTTCGTGACGGCCGAGCGGCGCATCGGGGACGACGCCCTGCTACCGATCCGGCTGCTGGGCAACCGCACGTTCACCATCGGCTCGACCCTGAACTTCATCATCGGGGTGGGGATGTTCGGCGGCCTGGCCGCGCTGCCGCTCTACCTGCAGATCGTGAAGGGGCACTCGCCGACCGAATCGGGCCTGCTGATGCTGCCCCTGACCGCCGGGATGATGTCCGGCTCGATCGTGTCCGGTCAGTTCATCTCGAAGACCGGCCGCTACAAGGTCTTCCCGATCGCCGGCTCGGTGCTCTTCTCCCTCGGCATGTTCCTGTACTCGACGATGAACGTGGACACCTCGCTGGTCGTGGTCGGCTGCTTCGCCCTGATCTTCGGCCTGGGCCTGGGCTTCAACATGCAGACCCTGGTGCTGGCCATGCAGAACTCGGTGCCACCGCGCGACATGGGCGTGGCCACCTCCTCGGCCACCTTCTTCCGGCAGATGGGCGGCACTCTGGGCACCGCCGTGTTCCTGTCGGTGCTGTTCGGCACGGTCGCGAGCAACATCATGGGCAAGATCCAGGCGGCCGCGACCGATCCGGACTCGGCGTTCAGCAAGGCCCTGCAGGATCCGGCCGTGGCCGGCGACCCGGCCAACGCGCCGATCGTGAACCTGGTGAAGAACCACGACAGCAGCGGCATCAACATCGACGACTCGTCGTTCCTCAGCCACTTGAATCACGACCTGGCCCGGCCGGTCCTCGAGGGCTTCGCCCAGTCCATGCACCTGGTCTTCGCCATCGGCGCCGGGGTGATGGTCATCGCGTTCGTGATCAGCTGGTTCCTGCCGGAGGAGAAGCTCCGCACGGAGTCGGGCCTACAGGCTCGCGCAGCTGCGGAGTAGACCCCCACACTCCGATTTGCCCGGCAACGTCGCTGCCGTCCGGGTGATCGCGTGCGCCACTGGTGTGACAGCCGAAAGCAAGCATGGCGCCACGAAAAGTAGCCACCTCACGATCGGGTTTCGACAGTCCCCGATCGAACGGACGTGACCCATGAAGGCTCACCTGACTGCCCGCGCAGCCCTCACTCTCACGAGTCTCGTCCTACTCGTCACCATCGCCGGCGCCGGCCATAAGTGGTGGTAGTGGCACCTTTCGGTGAACCGGGCGATCCAATCGTGGACGCACGGGTGGACCGGCCGGTCGGGTCACCGGGCATTTCGGTGAACCGACCGTTCCGGTCGTGGAACGGCCGGTGATCCTGAGTGTGCTGGCCGCCGTTGCGCTGCTGCTCCCGGCAGTGCTCGGCGGCCGGTTCTCGAATCTGGCCCGGGTTCGCGTCGCCCACCGGCACCGGCTTCTGCTGGGACTGCTGTTGCAGGTGGCGGCCATCGGCCTGTCGGGACGGGTGGCCCGCAACCTGCTGGGGGCGCTGCACGTGTCCAGCTACCTGGTACTGGCCACCGTGCTGTGGGCCAACCGCCGGCTGCCCGGCGCCGGATTCATCGCGACGGGCGCTTTTCTCAACGGTCTCACCATTGCGCTGAACGGCGGCACCCTGCCGGCGTCGGCCCCGGCCCTGCGAACGGCCGGCCTGACGCCGGACGAGAGCGGATTCAGCAATTCGGCACCGGTCCGGTCACCGGTGCTGTGGTTCCTCGGTGACGTTTTCGGGATCCCGGCGGACGTCCCGATGGCGAACGTGTTCAGCGTCGGTGACGTGATCGTCCTGGCCGGTGTGGCCGTGGCCGCTTTCGGTATCTGTGGAACACGCTGGAGACCGGTGACGATCCGGGCGTCGTGATCCGGGGCGCGCTCTGGCAGGATTCACGGGATGCAGAACATCTTGATCAAGGTTCTGGTGAATGCGGTGGCGATCTGGGTCGCCACCGCCGTGGTGCCGGGCGTGTCGGTGAGCGGCGACGGCGCGAGCCGGACCGCGCTGACGCTCCTGGTCGTCGGAGCGATCTTCGGTGTGGTGAATGCGATCATCAAACCGGTGGTGAAGCTCTTTTCTTTGCCGTTTTACATCCTCACACTGGGTTTGTTCGCCTTCGTCGTCAATGCCGTGATGCTGGAGCTCGTGGCCTGGCTGTCGGATCAGCTGAACATCTCGTTCACGATCGATGACTTCTTCTGGTCGGCCATCGGCGCAGCCGTGGTGGTGACGTTCGTGAGTATGGTGCTCAACCTGGTCCTTCCGGACAGTGACTGAGAGTCAGCGGGTTTAGCGCTTCCGGTGGCCTGGCCGGACGGCGGACAGCAGTACCCGGGCGAGCGTGGGAGGATCGAATCTGGTCGAGAGCCACGTGACTTGCCTGCCGGAGATGACCGGCGGTCAGCGGTTCGAGTGGCTGTGGAAGGGGTAACGGCACGTGGACGACGAGCAGGGGCCCTGGTGGACCCGCCCGCCGGAGCCCGGTCGAGTGCGGATTCGCGACGAAGAGCGCGACGCCTCCTCCGGATCTTCCGGAGCGTCCTCGGACGACGAGGGGTCAGATCCGTACGACGCGGAGCTCTATCGTCCCGGGGCGAACGATCCCACCCGCGCCTATCCACCACCTCCGGCACCGGACAACCAGCCGCCGGCCGAAATGCCGCCGGCCGACTTCGTCGCGCCGCAGAACGCTGCCGTGACGATGGAGTTGCCGATGCTCGGCGACGGCACGGCGCTCGACGCCTACGGTCTGCCCCCGGCGCCGCCGGCTCCTCCCGCTTCCCCCGCCGAGGCAGCACCGCCCGGCGTCGCTCCAGCCGGCCCGAAGCCGCCCAAGGCGCCGATCCGGCGGGTAGCCGCCCCTGAGCGCGTGGCCACCCCGGAGCCCCCGAAGCCGGCCAAGCCCCGGCGCTCGGTGCCCGAAGACCGCAACGCCTACGCCCCGCCGCAGAACGGCGACATCTGGGCCACGTTCAGCGGCCCGATCCCCCTGCCCGACGAGGTGCTGGCGCAGCAGGGCCGGGCCCCGCAGAGCGCCAAGCCCGCCCGGCCGGCCCCGGCTCCCGCCCCGGCCCCGGAACCGGCGGGCGGCGGTGGCGACAAGAGCCCCCTCCAGCAGTTCCTCACGGTGCAGGTGCCCGAGGCCCGGTTCGTGCTCATCGCCGTGGCCGGTGGTCTCGTGGTGCTGCTGATCGTGCTGGTCGCGCTGCTCAGCGGCCGGGGCAACAGCCCCGACGAGACGCCCACCGCCGCGCCCGAGACCACCCCGAGCACCGAGCTCAGCGGTTCCGAGCCGAAGGGCCTGTCGAACGTGAAGCGGGTGACCGCGTCGCGTCTGCTCCAGCGGGCGGGTGTCTCGGCCGGAGGTCAGATCGTGTCGGCCTTCACCTGGCAGGACACCAACGGCAAGAACCTCGCCGTCACGATCAAGGTGCCGACCTCACGGGGCAAGACCACGCTGAAGGTCATTCAGGTCGCCCGGCTGGAGACCAAAGACCCGCAGGTGCTGCGCTCCATGACCGACCCCGACCTGCCGCAGTGCAAGAGCGGCCGGGCCGGTGGGCAGGCCGGGTTCGCGAAGAACGGCCTGAAGATCCGCGACCTGGACAGCGACGGCACAGCCGAGGTCATGGCGGGCTGGTCGTCGCGTTGCGGCGGCGCCACCACGGCCAGCGAGGCCAAGCTGGCCCTGGTCAGCGACGGCGACAAGTACATCATCCGGGGCGCCGGGGTGGTGGGCGGCCAGACCGGCTCCACCGCACCCGCCCCGAGCGCGGGCGACTGGCCGGCGGGCTACTACAGCACCGTCGCCAAGCTCTACGCGCAGATGTTCTTCCCGGTCACCAAGTAAGGCCCGTGGGGGCCTGTTTCACGCAGTCAGGAAACAGGCCCCAGCGGTAGGTAGAGCGGCACGTAACCGCTGTCCCGGTCGGCGGCCGAACGCCAGCGGGTGAGCAGGTTCGTCTTGACCGGCACCGGCTCTCCGGCCAGCACGGCCTCCAGCTCGGCGAAGGGCTCGACCTCGGCCAGCTGGTCGTGCACGGCCGCCCACAGCGCCGGCTCGGTGGCCGGGGCCCGGTCGGCCAGCGCCGAGATCAGCCCACCCACGTGGTTGGCCAGCAGGCAGTAGCCGACCCGGTCCCAGCCGCGGTCCCGGGGCGTGCCGACGTGGGCCCGCACCGGCTCGGGCATCCCGGCCAGGTCGTCGCCGCGCAGCTCACGCACCAGCTTCACGCCCTCCAGGTCACGCAGGACGAGCTGCACGGGCAGGCCATCACCGTCGAGCCCGACCACGACGTTCTGCAGGTGCGCCTCGAACACCACTCCGTGCCCGGCGTATGCGTACAGCACCGGCGGTAGCAGCAGCCGCAAGTAGCTCTGCCACCATTCCAGCAACCGGGCTCGGTCACCGGCCAGGCCGTCGAGCAACTGCCGCACGACCGGATGGGGCAGGGGCTCGGCCAGCGCCGCGGAGGGCACCGCCAGCACGTCGGGTCGCAACCGGCCGGCCAGTCCCTCCCGCCGGATCACCCCGAGCTGGTCGGTCGTGCCCGGCCCCAGATCGGCCGTCAGTCCCGAGGTCTCCCGCAACATCACGGTTCCCGGGAAGCGGGTCGCCAGCTCGCGGCGCAACGGCTCGAGCAGCCCGGCCAGCGTGACGGCGGCCTGAACCTCGTGCCACGGATTGATCCGCAGGCAGTTGGTGATCAGCACGCTCAGGCTGAGTTTCACGAATTCCGAGTCGTCGGCAGCGACCGTGCGCACCGACGAGGTGGGACGCATCCACGGTCCGCTCGGGCCCAGGTCGATCGCCCGGCCGTCCGCGAGCGCGGCGGGTAGTTCGTCGCCGCGCAGCAGGATCGCGTACTGCCAGGGGTGCAGCGGCAGCAGGCGGTATCCGGCCGGGGCCTCGTCGCCGTCGGGACGTGCGTCGGGAAGGTGGATCTCCCGGACCAGGTCAGATCGCACGGCCAGGTGGTGCAGCTGGAAACGGGCGCCCAACTCGGGCGCGTACTGCCGCACCTCGTCCAGCCGGCCGGAGCGGGCCTTGGGAGCCGGGTGGTAGCGGTGCCCGGCCAGGAGCGACTGCTCGAGGTCGAGGTAGATGTCCGGGGAGAACTGCTGGTTCTTCCGGTGCTGAAGGGCGTCGGCGATGAGCTGGTGCGACGCCTCGATCTGCCGCAGCAGGTGACCGGCGGTCTCACCGGTGATCGCCGTCAGTTCCGCGTCCACCAGCGCCAGGAGCTCACGCCAGCCGAGGCGGATCCCGGCGTGCTCTACCTCACCGGTGAACCGGGGCTGCAATGTTCCACGGGAAACATTCATCATCGGCCGATGCAGCCGGGCGCTCAAGGCCTGACCGGTCTTCTCCAGCGTGATGACCACCCGATCGGCCCCGTCGGGCACGACGTTGCCGCCCGGGCCAGAGACCTCCCGAACCAGACAGTTCAGCAGAGCGACGACGGTGACGGACTCGGCGCTCGCCTCGTCCACCCGTGTGATGACTTCGCAGTCGCTGCTGCCGGTGAGGGTCATCGGCCGGCTCACAGGTAGGTGGGCGCGTCGGCGCCGTAGAACTTGTTCACGTCGGCAGCTCCGGTACGAGATTTCGGCAGCAGGGTGGCGGCGGTCAGAGTCCGTTTCACCGGAAGTCTCTCCGCCCGGATGATTCCCGAGATCAGAAGTGCGGTGTCACGTGCGCTCCGGTGCGTCTCGGCGAGCTCGCGCAGCAACGGACGCACGCGGTCCAGCAGCGGTCTCACCGGTCGGTCCAGGGCCATGGCCGTCGAGATCAGGACCGAGGCCACGCACTGGTGGAGGGTCGTGGTGACGAACATGGCGGCCAGGTCCACCGGGTCCTTCGAGATCAGGCGATGGTCGGTGAGACCCGACGGCATGTCCTCGCCCAGGGCGGGCCCGGCCAGTTCCGGATCGATGAGGCAGCTGTCCAGATCACGCAGCAGCAGCCGCACCCGCGGAGCGCCCTCGTGCCGGTCCACGACCACGAGCACGTTCTGCGGATGGGCCTCGTGCACGATGCCGTAGCGCAGCCAGAGCGTGAGCTGCCAGGTCAGCAGGGCCCGCAGATAGGTGGCGAGGAAGGTGTCCAGGTCGCCGTCGAAGAACTCGTCGGCCAGGAGATCGGCGAGCAGACGCCCGTCCCACCCCCGGGCCGTCAGCGCGGCCACCGGCAGCACCCGGGCCTGCGTCATGACCGGCCAGCGGCGCACGAGCACGGCCAGGTGGTTGTCCGCGTGCAGCCAGGTGGTCTCGTCCGCGGTCAGCACGGTGTCGCGGAACTGCTCGTCCCTCGCCAGCAGACCGCGCAGACTCCGGGTCAGCACGGCCCCGTCGGCCAGCGAGGCGCGGCTGACCAGACGCAGGTTCAGCCGGCCCAGGGTGCGCATCGGCATGGGCACCTTGAGATGCACCGACCGATCGGCCTCCGGCACCACCGTGCGCATGGAAAGGGTCGGGCACACCTGGAGTCTCGGAGCCGGAAGCGGCTGCCAGGGCACGTTTAGCATCTCGGCCAGGAACTTTTTCGGCATGGCCGGGTGCACGGGGAAGGCGACGTCGGTCCGGCCCGGCCACCAGCCGGGTAGTTCGCCGGAAGACCGGACGTGCTCGCGCGGCACGCTGACCCAGCGCAGACCGAAGCGGGGTGCGTGCTCGGGGGCCCAGCGCCGCAGGTCGGCCCGGCGCAGGCCGACGCGGGCCACCGAGAGCGGGTAGATCGGATGGTCGCGGTGGGCGGCCAAGGACTCGGTGATCTCCCAGGCCCGGGCGGTGGCCTCGTCCACCGTTGCGTCGTCGGCGGCGGGCACGGCCATCACGTTGTCCTCACCGGCCAGCCCGGCCCAGGCCACGCGCAACCGGCCCATCACCTCGGGCCGATGCTGACGCCGCACCTGGGCCGCCGCGGCCGCCGCCCGGGCCTCGGCCAGCAGGGCCCGGAACCCGGTGCGGTACTCGGCCTCCAGCGCCGGGGCCACGCCGTCGAGCAGCTCGGACTCCAGCACGTGCACCACCGCGCTCAGCCGGGTCGCCTCGATACGAGCGGTCGGGCTCACCCGGATCACCCGGGGTTCACGCATCACCAGGTCGCTGACCAGGTCACCCCGCGACGGCGAGCCCACCCGCACCGGCATCCGCAGACCGTTCAGGGCCAGCCACAGATCGGCGTTCCGCTCCCGGGCCTCGACCCGGGGCGTCCAGCCGATCGACGACCGCAGCTCCTGCCGCCGCCCGGCCACCCTCGCCTCCGCCGCAGGCAGGAGCTGCCCCCGGGTGCGCAGGGCCGCGACGTCTTCCCGCAGAAGAGCCGTGCCCAGACGCAGAATCAGGTCACGTTCCCACCCGGGCACCGGCGCCGGGGCCGGACGACGACCGGCCCTCATCCGATCACCCAGTGCCCACCGGCCAGGAATTCACCGGTCACGGCCTCCACCCCGTCCGGATCGGGCCCGGTGACAGTGACCGAACCGAGGTAATCGCGATTCGTACCGGTCACCCGCACCGCACTGCCCAGCTCTTTCATCGGCCGGTAGTCCAGGCGGTACTCACCCCGCTGCTCGGCGAATCCACCCGGGGCCGACCGCAGCACGCCGTCGCTGTCCACCAGCACCCAGTGCACCACTCCTGCCCTCCGGACCGATTGCCCCGGAGGCTCTTTCAGCGGCTCACCGATCAGCAGCCGGAACAGGTCGTGGAACAGCGGCTCCCCGGTCAGCCGGGCCATGGCGAAATCGCAGTGGTCGCCGATCAGCCGGTCGTTGACCTCGACGATCCGGGGCCCGTCGCCGGTGACGACGAACTCCGTGTGGCAGGCCCCGAAACCCGCACCGAGCCGGTCGAGCTGCCCGAGCACGACCTTCACCACCGCCGGGTCGGGAGCGGGATTCCAGGTCAGGCGCTCCTCGATGAAGTACGGCGGGGGCGACACCCGGGTCTGCCACCCACCGAGCACCCGCAGGCGCTCGCCGTCGCCGAAGGTCTCGAGTGTGTGCAGCGGACCCTCGAGCAGTCCCTCCAGCAGCAGGTCACCGTCGCGCCGGCGCCGCACCTCCTCGACCCGGCTCACCAGTTCGGCCCGGTCGCGAACCATCACGACGTCTTCGCTGGCGACGCCTTCTGCGGGTTTGAGCACTACCGGGAAAGAAACTTCTTCCGGGAGTGGGCTTTTCGACACAAGACGGTGGCAGTACGTGTCGTCCAGCCCGGCCGACCGCAGTCTTGCCCGCATCAGCCCCTTGTCGCGGGCGCGCTGGGCCGAGCGCCAGTCCTTGCCCGGCAGCTCCAGGTAGTGCGCGACCAGAGCGGTCTGGACCTGTAGATGATCACTGTTGCTGACCACCCCGAGGGGTCTGCCGGTGGCCTCGATCGTGGCCAGCACCGAGCGGACGTCGCGGACGTCGCAACCGATCACTTGGGGGTGACCCAGACGGTCGCCGAGCTCGGCGTAGGCGTCGCGATGCGCCTGCGGGTCGTCGGTCAGCACCCGCACCGGGAGCCCCAGATCGTGAGCGGCCGGAAGCAGCCCGCGGGTCACGGAATCGGTGGGATTACGGGCGAGAAGAACCACAGCCATGTGGATCACTCCAGCACGGCCTCAGGCACCCCGGGAAGTTCTGGAGAACCCCGGCGGCGACTCCACAGCACCCGGCTGTCCTGACATAACGCAATGTCACCAGACCCGGCCCTCAAGAACGAGGCACCGGTCTCCGACAGGTACCTGCTGGATACATGACGTAACACCGCTGAAGAACCCCCAGAAACGACCTGCACCCGTACAAGATTAAGGCAAGCCTTACCTTATAGTGGCTGCACGCAGTTACGCCGGGTAGTTCGGAGGAGGTGTCGTCTTGGCAGTTCATCATGCCGTCGGCATGCTCCCCCGACCTACTGGTGGGTCACATACTGTGATCAGTGTCAACCCAGTGGCGTTGCTCGCTGAGCGCCTCCGCACCCTCGACCCCCACAGCCCCCACTCGTACGCGGCTGAGCACTACTCCCGCGTCCCGCAGAGTGGCTCGTGGTTCACACCGCGTGAGGTGATCGAGGCCATGCTGACGTCGGACGGCCCGCATCACGAGCACGGCCCTGCCGTCGTCGGTGCGCGCCTGATCGGGAGCCTGGGCTATGCGGTGGCCGGGCGTCTCGGCATCGCGATCGCCACCACCGGCCAGGCCTACGACGTCGGGCCCGACTCCCTGATGCTGCGCCTCGACGAGGACGGGCTCGTCGAGCAGATCGCCATCCGCTCCGACCGCTTCGCCGTCCTGCCCGACGACCCACTGGCCGGCATCCCGGGCGTCGAGGTCGTCGAAGACCTGGCGGCGCTCGTCGTCTGGGCCGCCCGGGGCGCCCACGCCACCCTGGCCCCGCTGATCGAGCAGATCCACACGAGCATCCGGTACGGCACGGTCGCCATGTGGAACCAGGTCGCCGACTCCGTGCTCGGTCCCACCACCAAGAGCCCGCTGCTGACCGGGGGCAGCCAGGAGGCCGGCCGGGCAGCCGGGCAGCTCTTTCTCGATGCCCTGGTGGCCGAGGGAGCGCCGATCCGCCGGCGCGGCACTGTGCGTATCGCCGAGAATGGTCCTGGGCAGCAGATACTCGACCCGGTGCGGGGCATGTGCTGCCTCTTCTACCGTCAGGGCGAGGAGAAGTGCGGTAGCTGCCCTCTGGTCAAAAGCTGAGAGCCCAGACCGAATACGATCACCTGGACTCCCGCTATCACCAGAAACAACCACGTCACCCAGTTCTGGGTGACCGCCTGAAGCAGTCCCAGCAGCGTCACCCCGACCGATGCCCCGAACTGCACGGTCATGAACAGTGCGGTGCTGCCCGCGGCCTGCTCCCCCGGCCGCAGGAGCCGGAACGCCCCGGCCACCGTCGGTGCCGCCGTGGCGCCGAAGCCCAGTCCCACGAACACGAACAGGGCGTAAAGAGCACCCAGGGGCCAGTCATCGTGCGTCGCGACGAAGACCAGCACCGCGGTGAAGGTGACCGCCGCCCCGCCCATGACCAAGGGCCTGGCCCCGACGTTGTCACTCAGCCGTCCGCCTGCGCTCATCGAGACCAGAAGGCCTAGACCGAGCGCGCTGACCAGCACGCCCTGCTCCAGACCGATCAGTCCAAAGTGCTGCGCGGCGAACAGTGGCAGGGCCGTGAGCTGGGCGAACATGACCAGACCGACCAGTCCCATCACCCCCATGCCCGCCCCGAACCCGGGTCGGGCCAGCAGACGCAGATCCAGAGCGGGTGGACGTCCCTCACGACTCATGCGGGCTGCGTACGGCACGTAGGCGGCCAGCAGGAGAGCCCCGAGAACGCCCGCCAGCACGACCGGCGGGCTCACGCCACCCTCACCGGAGCGGTTGAGGGCGAAGAGCAGCCCGACGAACCCCACGGTCAGCAGCAGCAGACCGGGGCCGTCGGCCTTCGGGACGGATGCCTGGGCGACGGCGCTACTTTCCCGGGTGGCACCGCTTTCCCGGGTGGCGCTGAGGACGGCCATCAGCACCAGAGCGCCCAGGGGCAAGTTGACCAGAAAGATCCACTGCCAGTGGCCGGTCTGCAGCAGCAGGCCGCCGACGAGCGGGCCGAGCACCGGGGCCACGTTGATGATCATCGACATCACCCCCATGACACGGCCCAGTTGCCGCGTCGGCGCCAGCCCGGCGGCTAGGGTCATGGCCGTCGGCTCGATCAGGCCGCCACCCACCCCCTGGATCACCCGGAACCCGATCAGCGCCGGCACCGACCCGGCCAGCGCCGTAAGTCCGGAACCGGCCAGGAAGATCAGCAGTCCGGCCACGAACACCACCCGGGCCCCGAACCTCGCGGTCAGGTAACCGAGCACCGGCAACACGGCCGCGACGGCGAGCAGGTAGCCGATCGTCACCCACACCACCTGGTCGAGGCGCACCTCGAAGGATCCGGCCAGCGAGTTGAGCGCGACGGCCACCACCGTGCCGTCCAGCACCGCCAGCAGAGCGGCGGCAGCTACTGCGGCCAGCGCAGGCCACTGCACTTGATTAACCGACATGCCAGTCAAACTAAACTCACTGGTTTGATTTAACCAACTAACAAGTGCGGTTTAAGTTACTGTCAAGAAAGAAGAAGTTTGTCGTAGGATCAACCCCGTGGCACTGAGGGATAGAAAGCGCGAGATTCTCGATGCAGCGGCACCGATCTTCGGTGAAGAGGGATATGAGCGCGCGAGTATCGATGCCATCGCCACTCGCGCCGGCGTCTCGAAACCGACGGTCTACAGCCATTTCGGCGGCAAGGAGCAATTGTTCCGGGAGTCGGTGGCCGACTCGGCGCAGCAGCAGAACGAGGCCTCGCTCAGTGCGATCAGCCAGCTGGACTGTTCCGGCGACGACTGGCGTGAGGGCCTCTACCGGCTCGGCCTGGCGCTGGCCGACTTCTCCCTCAGCCCTTGCTCGGTGTTCCTCGATCGCCTGATCACGGCCGAGATCGGGCGTGATCCGGAGATTTTCGACATGGTGCAGAACCGCGCGGTGCGCCCGATGCACGAGGCCCTGGCCGGGCGCCTGGCCATGCTGGGCAACGCCGGGCGCCTCCAGGTCGCCGACCCGGTGAAGGCGGCCCGCCAGTTCGTGGTGCTCGTGAACGCCGAACTACCGGGCCTCACCGCCCTCGGCACCCTGCGCATCACCGCCGAGACCTTCGAGACCTCCGTCCGCGACGGCGTCGACACCTTCCTGCGGGCCTACGCGCACTAAACCGAAAGGTCGGTCAAATCGCGAGGTTCGGGGAAGGTCGGCGCGATCACACAAACCTTCCCCGGAACAGGCGGCCCCGGGTCACCGGGCTGTGAACCGGTAGGTCCAGACCGGCCAGTGCACCCACGCCCGCCGACCAGACCGCGGGCTCACCCGCGTCCTCGATCTGGACCGTTCGCCCCAGCGCTGCCGAGGTGTAAACCGCCAGGGTGCAGGCCAGTGTGTGCAGGGCGGCGCGACCGTCGGCGGCCGGGCGACGGCCCCGACTGATCGCGTCGGCGATGTCGGCCAGCGCGTCGGCGATCGACACCGGCATCTTTTCGGGCAAAGGGACGCCGATGGGCACGTCTTCGTGCCGGGTTCCTTCGGCCGTGGTCACCGAGAGACCGGCCAGGGGTGCCCAGGGCGGGGTGCTGTCGTCGGCGTAGCGAATCATGAGCCGCCCTTGGGTGCCCGTGACCTGCACTCCCCCGGGCCCGTGGCCCCAGGCCATATTCACCATCGCGGCGCCGGCGGGATCGGCCTCGAACCGGGCGAGGGCCAGGGTCTCCACACCGCCGGAATCGGTGCCGGGCAGGTCCGCGTCGACGTACCCGGAGACCCGTACGAACTCGGCTCCGAGCAGGTGTTCGGCCAGGTAGACGGCGTGCAGCATGTCCATCAGCACGCCACCCCCGGCGGCGGCCGGGTCGTGCCGCCACTGGGGCCGGTAGCCACCCGCACCGGGCAGGTCGAGCACGCCCAGATAGTTGACGGTGACGGCTCGCACCGTACCGATCTCGCCACTGTCGACAATCTTTTGCGCGGCGATGAATTCGGGCAGGAACAGATAATTGTGGACGACACCCAGCACGACTCCCGCAGCCTCCGCCGCCTTCACAGCCTTCTCCGCGTCCGCGGGGATCGAGGCCAGCGGCTTCTCGGAGATCACGTGCTTGCCGGCCTCGGCCGCCGCGACCAGCAGATCACGGCGCAGGTGCTGCGGGGTACAGACGTCGACGACATCCACGTCGCGCGAGGTGATGGCCCGCAACGGGTCTGCGAATGCTTGTTCGGGACCGAGACCGGCCGCCTCCCGGGCGATCTCCAGTCGCGAGGCGGTCGGGTCGGCCACCGCGACGACCTGGTAGCGCGCGGGATCGGCCAGGAACGCCGGTAGGTGCGAGTTCACCGCGATGTTGCCGCAACCGATCAGAGCCACCCGCAGGGGCCGGCTCACTTCGTCGTCCGGCGCAGCTCGTGGGCCAGCGCGTCGAGTTCGTCGCCACCCGCCATCTCCTGGGTCAGGTCGTTCAGCGAGATCTCGTCCCGCCGTGAGTCCAGCTCCACCCGGCCGCGTTTCAGCACCAGGAAACGATCGCCCACCAGGTATGCGTGATGCGGGTTGTGGGTGATGAAGACGACGCCCAGACCGGCGTCGCGGGCGGCGGCGGTGTACTTGAGCACCACCCCCGACTGCTTCACCCCGAGCGCGGCCGTCGGCTCGTCGAGGATCAGCACCCGGGCCCCGAAGTAGACGGCGCGGGCGATGGCGACGCACTGCCGCTGCCCGCCGGACAGGGTGCCGATCGGCTGGTTGATGTCCTTCACGGTGATGCCCATCTTGCGCAGTTCCTCGTCCGCGATCCGGCGCATCTCCCGGATGCGCAGGCCGGCCAGGGGAAACCGACCGCTGCGGAGCTCGGCGCCGAGGAAGAAGTTGCGCCAGACCTCCATCAGCGGCACGACCGCCAGGTCCTGGTAGACGGTGGCGATGCCGCGGCTCAGGGCCTGCCGGGGCGAGGAGAACACCAGCTCTTCCCCGTCCACCATCAACTGCCCCTCGGTGTGCTCGAGCAGCCCGGACATGATCTTGATCAGGGTCGACTTGCCCGCGCCGTTGTCGCCGAGCACGCAGGTCACCTCGCCGGCCCGCACGCTCAGGCTGATACCCCCGAGAGCCCGGATCGGGCCGTAGGTCTTGCCGACCTCGCGCATCTCGATGAGCGTCATGCGTCGTCCGCCTTCCCGGGCGAGTCGCGCAGCAACCGGGTGGAGGTGGCCAGCGACTTCACGTAGAGGTTGACCAGCACGGCGAGCAGCAGCATCACGCCGAGAAAGGCCTTGAACCAGTTCGGGTCCCAGCCCGCATAGACGATGCCCAGGCTGGTCGTGCCGAAGATGAACGCGCCGATGCCGACCCCGATAGCGTTGCCGTAGCCACCGGTGAGCAGCGTGCCGCCGACCACCGCGGCGATGATGTAGAGAAACTCGTTGCCCACGCCGTTGCCGGCCTGCAACGTGTTGAACCGGTAGAGCGTGTGCATGCCGACGAACCAGCCGAGGAACGAGACGGTCATGAACAGGCCGATCTTCGTGCGCACCACCGGCACCCCGACGGCCCGGGCGCTGTCGGCACTGCCACCGATGGCGAAGACCCAGTTGCCGGTGCGGGTACGTTGCAGCACCCAGGCGGCGAGCGCCGTGAAACCCAGCCACCAGAGCACGGTTCCCCACACGGTCACACCGCCGGCGTCGAAGTTCGAGGCGAAGACCCCCTCCAGTAACGGGTAGCCGTCCATGCGGGAGATGTCGGGCGAGGTGACCGAGCCGGTGACCACCTTGGTGAGGCCGAGGTTGGCGCCCTGAAGGACGAAGAACGTGCCCAGGGTGATGAGGAAGCTCGGGATGCCGGTGCGCATCACCAGGTAGCCGTTGACGAAACCGATGAACAGGCAGAACGCGAGGCTGAGCAGGGCGCCCACCCACAGATCGATGCCGAACCACCAGCAGAACATCGAGTTGGCCAGGCCCGCGGTGGTGACGATGACGCCGGCGGAGAGGTCGAACTCGCCGCCGATCATCAGAAGCCCCACGCCGATCGCGACGATGCCGATGGTGCTCGACTGGTAGAGCACGGTGAAGAACGAGCCGCCCGAGCGGAAGGCCGGGGCGGCCGCCAGGAAGAAGACCAGGATGACGCCGGCCGCGGCGGTGGCGCCGATCTCCGGTCGGGCGAAGAGACGGTGGGAGAGCGGGTTCGGGCTCCCGGCGACCAGGCTCTCGGTCATCAGCGGGTCCCGTTCTGCACGAACGGCAGGATCTGGCCGATGTTGTCGCCGTCCACGAACGACGGGCCGGTCAGGACCGCCTCACCGCCACCGAGATCGTTGCCGTTCTTCAGATTCAGGTAGAGCGACGTGACCGCCATGAATCCCTGCATGTAGGGCTGCTGGTCGATGGAGAACTCGATCGTCCCGTCCTTTACCCCCTGCGCGGTCTCCTGGTTCAGGTCGAAGGTGATGATCTTCGCCTGGCTGTCACCGGATTCTTTGGCCTTGCCCGCGTCGAGGGCGATGGGGGCGCCCAGGCTCACGATGTAGTCGATGGACGGATCCTGCTGCAGCTTGGCCTGGAGGGTCGACACCACGGCGGCATCATCGGCGCCGTTGACCTGAAGGTTCTCGGTGTCCGGCACGGCCGAGCGGACTCCTTCGCAGCGGGCCTCCAGCGACACCGACCCGGCCTGGTGGATCACGCAGAGCGGATGCTTGGCGCCCTCGGCCGCGATCCGCTCGCCCGCGGCAGTGCCGGCCCGGGTCTCGTCCGAGCCGAAGTACATCGAGACGCCCAGACGCCGGTAGTCGTCGATGCCCGCGTTCAGGCCGACCACCGGGATGCCCGCCTGCGTAGCGGTCTTCACCGATCCGGCCAGCGCGTCGGGGGTGACCAGGGTGGTCGCGATGCCGTCGACGCGACTGTCCACGGCGTTCTGGATCAGCACGGCCTGCTTGCCCGCGTCCGGGTCGTTCGAGTACTTCAGGTCCACACCGGTGTTCTTCGCGGCCTGCTCGGCGCCGGCGCGGACCCGGTCCCAGAACGAGTCGCCCGGGGTCTCGTGCGTGATCATCGCGATCGTGTAGCCGGAGTTGTCACCGGCCGTGCCGTCGCCGGTGTCCGGATCCTTGACCCGGCCGCCCTCGCTGCAGGCGGTCAGCACCAATACGGCGGCAACCAGGGCCACGACAGCTCTTCCCGTTCTGGACATGCGTGAAAAACCCTTCGCCAGCGGGACTTTCCGAGAACCGACCAGGCCTTCCATGTCTGTTTGTCAGTAGTTACAGTCATACGGTCGGATTGTCAGACATCCAGATCAATGCCCCCGGGCGGGTCGAGCGACGAACGGCTGCCGAGATCTGCCGGGACATCCGCTTCCCTGGAGGGCGCCATGCCGGTCGATCCGGTGCTGCGGTCCCTGGTGATCGACCGGTCCAGCCCGGTGCCCCTGTACTTCCAGCTCGCGCAGCACCTGGAGCACGCCATCGACACCGGTGAGGTGCCGCCGGACACCATGCTGGCCAACGAGATCCAGCTCGCCGCCGAGCTCGGTCTGTCCCGGCCGACGGTCCGCCGGGCCATGCAGTACCTGGTCGACAAGGGCCTACTGGTGCGGCGCCGGGGTGTCGGCACCCGGGTGGTGCGACCAGGGGTGCGCCGTCCGCTGGAACTCACCAGCCTGCACGACGACCTGGCCGCCGGCGGCCGCTCGCCCACCACCCGGGTGCTGTCGAACAGCATCGAACCGGCACCACCCGACGTCGCCCACCGGCTCGCCCTGCCGCCGCACGCGTCCACCATCTGCCTGGTTCGCCTGCGCTCGGCCGACGGGCGCCCGATCGCCCGGCTGACCAACTGGCTACCGACCGAGCTCGGTGGGCTGACCACCCGGGCCCTCGAGGAGCACGGGCTCTACTCGCTGATCCGGGCCGCCGGGGTGATGCTGCACGCGGCGCACCAGACCATCGGCGCGCGCACAGCCACCTCCGAGGAGGCCCGTCTGCTCGGTGAGACCCGGGGCGCGGCGTTGCTCACCATGAGCCGCCAGACCTTCGACGACCGGGGACGAGTGGTGGAGTTCGGCAGCCATGTGTACGTGGCGTCGAGATACAGCTTTGAATTGAGCTTGCGGCGCCCCTAGGTAAAGCACCTGGTCGCGAGGGGGCCGAAAGCCCTTCGTAATTGTCAAGTCACCCCGAGTGTCGGTATTCACCCAGAACGGGCGTACGCTGCGTTGTGTGATCAATGCGGATTGTCGCTACGACTGCTGATCAATCCGGCAATCCAGGCAACAACTGTCGGCGTGTCTTCGGCTGGGGAGCTGAAGGCCAGAATGAGGGAGCCGAGTTGTTCACCCAGCACCACACCGCCCACTGGGGCCGCTGGCGAGAGGTCGGCGACCGGGTCTTCGTGCGCCGCAACAAAACTCTCGACGTCAATGCCGGTCTGGTGCTCGGCGACGACCGCTGCCTGGTGATCGATACCCGCGGCAGCGAGCGCGAGGGCCTTGAGCTGTACCGGGCGGTCCGTTCGATCACCGGGCTGCCCCACGTGGTGGCCCTGACCCACTCGCACTTCGACCACTGTTTCGGCACCGCGGTGTTCGCCGAGAACCAGCCCGACTGCGAGATCTGGGCGCACGAGCGCGCTCACGCCGACCTGGCCACGAACGGCCTGCAGCAGCGGGTCGAGATCGCGAGCTGGCTGCGGGAGTCCGGCGAGGAGGTGCTCGCCGGCGAGCTGGACGCGGTGCGGGTGACCCCGCCGAACCGCACGATGGCGGCCGACGCGACGATCGACCTCGGGGGCCGGCAGGTGGTGCTGCACCACCCGGGCCGCGGCCACACCGACAACGACATGGTCGTCGAGGTGCCCGACGCCGACGTCACCTTCGTCGGCGACCTGCTCGAGCAGGGGGCGCCGCCCTCGTTCGACCACGCCTATCCCCTGGACTGGGCGCCCACCCTGACCCGTCTGCTGGAACGCGTGGGCAGCGTGATCGTGCCCGGCCACGGCGACGTGGTGGATCCCCGCTTCCTGATGCGGCAGTGCGCCCAGATCGCCGAGGTCGCCGACCTGGCCCGCCGACTCCCCTCACACCTCGACGACACCGACCTGGAGTGGCACGCCAGCCGGCTGGCCGTCGGTGATCAGGCGGGCCTGATCGCCCTGCGCCGGGCCCAGGAGCACCTGGCCGAACTCGCCCAGCTCTGATCGGCCCTAGAATCGGGCCTCCGGCGGTTTGTGCGTGGAGGGAACGATTCTGTGATCCAGGTGGGCGACGTCCTCGCGGCGATCGAGGATGCCGAGGTCGTGCGGAAGAACGCTGAGCAGTTCAGCCGTGCGAGCGTCGACACCCGTGACATCACCGGCGGCGAGCTGTTCGTCGCGATCCCGGGGCCTTCCCGTGACGGCCACGACTTCGTGGCCGCGGCCGTGCGTTCCGGGGCCACGGGGGCGCTGATCAGCCGCGATCCCGCCGAGGTTCCGGAGCTGGCCGATCTCGACATCACCGTGATCCGGGTGCCCGACACCCTGATCGCGCTGCAGGAGGCCGCGGCTCACGCCCGCACACGCAGCACCGCCTCGGTGGTCGCGGTCACCGGTTCGGCCGGTAAGACCACCGCCAAGACGTTGATCGCTCAGGTGCTGCAGTCCAAGTTCGAGATCCTGGCGAACAAGGCCAGCTTCAACAATCACCTGGGCGTGCCGCTCACGCTGACGGCCATCGAGCCCACGCAGACCCAGGTGATCTCGGAGATCGGCACGAACCACCCCGGCGAGATCGGCCACCTGGCCGGGCTGGTCGCACCCGACGTCTCGGTGGTCACCAACGTCGGCTTCGCCCACCTCGGAAACTTCGCCGACCAGCAGGAACTGGCCAACGAGAAGACCGACATCTTCAATCACACCCGCCCGGGCGGGGTGTGGATCATCAACGGTGACGACCAGCTGCTCACCTCCACCACGCTCGCCCTTCCCGGTGCCGCACAGGCCACGGTGGTGCGGGTGGGGTTCGACGAGGGCAACGACCTGCGCGCGGTCGACGTCACGGTGGACGAGCACGGCACCCGCGGCGTGATCGAGGTGGACGGCCAGTCGCTGCGGTTCAGCACCGGCGCGGCCGGGCGGCACTTCGGTTACGCGGCCATGCTGGCGGTGGCCGTGGGCCGGGTCTACGACATCGCGCCGAGCGAGAGCATCGAGGCGCTGCGGGGTGTGCAGCCGCCGGCCGGGCGGGCGTCGCTGCGTCGTATCGACGACGAGCTGCTGATGATCGACGACAGTTACAACGGCAGCCCGGACGCGATGATCTCGTCGCTCGACCTGCTGGGCAGCCTGCCCGGCGGGGTGAAGGTGGCCGTGCTGGGGCAGATGGGCGAGCTGGGCGAGTTCTCGCACGAGCTGCACTCCCGGGTCGGGCGCAAGGCGGCCACGAGCGTCACACATCTTGTCACCGTGGGCGAGGCCGCCGCGCCGCTGCGGGAGAGCGCCGCCGAAGACGGGGTACCCGCTGCCGACATTTACCCGGTCGCGTCCGCGCGCGAGGCGTTCGCGCAGGTCAAAGACATTCTTGACGCCTCGTCAGAGCCGGCGGTGGTACTGGCCAAGGGATCACGCGCCATGCACATGGAGCGGGTCTACCTGGGTCTGGCCGGGCACACAGTCACCTGCGCCCTGACCTCGTGCCCGCTCTACATCAACTGCGCCGACTGCCCGAAACTCACGACGGGCTGATCACCGGGAGGCTTTCCGGGCTTCCCGTCGGCGGTTGGCTTCTTCATCGAAACTCCTTGCGGCCTCCCGGCATTCGTTCTCGTCCGGTGGGGTCCGCGCATACAGGGCCCGGGTCAGTATGTCGAAAGCCTTCTCCAGCTCGTCCTTCTCCGTCGTATCCAGATAGGCCCGGCCACCGATCACCCGGTCTTTCAGCGTCGCGAGGGACTCGTTCTCCGCCCGGGCTCCGCCCTGCTGTTCCAGTACTGATTCCAGGCTTGCGAAAGCTTTTCGCAGAGCTGGGTCGATCCGGTGCGGCTCGGCCACCCGCGGTTCCCGGGACCGCCGCCGGAACAGGCCCACGAGCGACCGGCGAAACAACCAGAGCACCAGACCGACCGCGATCAGGATCACCGGGCCGACGATTCCGGTCACGAAAGCCACGGTGTGATCGGCCAGATCGGACATCAACCGGTTGAACCGCGAGTTCAGCGACTGCATGAAGGTCTGCCCGACACCGCCCGAGGGGGTCGGGTCGGAGGTGACCCAGCCGGCGCCCGGGAACCACACCTCGACCCAGGCGTGGGCCGCGGCCCCCCGGATGACCTGGCGGCCGTCACCGGTCCGGTCGCTGCCGTCGGCGAGGTAGCCGACCACCATGCGCGCCGGGATGCCCGCCGCCCGCAGCAGTACGATCTCGGCGCTGGCGAAGTGCTCGCAGTAGCCCTGCCCCGAGTCGAACAACGCGAAATCGACGGCGTCACGGCCTTGTGGGGGCACTGCGGCGTCGAGCGTGTAGGTCATCATCTGGTCGAGCCGCTGCTCGACCGCCTGCACGGCGGCCAGGCGGGTGGACGCGTTCGCGGTCAGTTGAGCCGACAGATCAAGAACGCGCGTGGGCAGGTTCTCGGGGACCTGTAGCCACCGTTGGTCAATGGTGGACGAGGTGCTCACCACCCGATCGTCCGCACCGGTCCCGATCGACTCCGGTTGGGCGGTGACAGGATAGACCTGGCTGCGCACCAGATACTCGTCGCCGTTACTCGCGGGCAGCATCACCCGGTCACCGTTCGAGATGAAGATGCGATCGGCGTACCGGGCGGGCAGATTCGCTGTGAGCACCCGTCCCGGGGAGATCAGCTGGGCCGTCCCCCGCCCCCGGATCACCACCTCGTCACTGCGGACCGCGCCGAGCTGGGTGGTCAGGCTCGGCGGATCGGCCGCACTCTCGAGGCTGTCGGCGCCGCCGGCAGCACCACTACCAGAAACCACATCCGATCCTGAGGTCGGTTCTGGGGTGAGGTGCGCGCCGGAGCGGGAGTCGGAGCGGGAGTCGGAGCGGGAGTCGGAGCGGGAGTCGGAGCGGGAGTCGGAGCGGGAGTCGGAGCGGGATTTCAGGCTGCTGTTACCGATGCCCAGTTCACCGGGGTCGGCGGGGTTGGTCAGGTCATCCGGGACGGCTGGGTCGGGGTTGAGCAGAGAGCCGGTGGTGGTCGGGACCGGAGTCGGATCCGACCCGGAGCCAGAGTTGGAGTTGGATTCTGAGCCGGAGGAGCTGGAGCCGTCCGACGAGTCGGTGGCAGTGCCGTTCTCGTCGGTGGCAGTGCCGTTCTCGTCGCCAGCGGTGCCGTTCGCGTCGTCACTGGTGCCGCCCGGGTCGTCAGCCGTGCCGTCAGGGTCATCAGCCGTGCCGTCGGTGCCGGCGGTCGCGCTATTCGCAGTGCCGTCCGTTGAGCCGTCCACATCGCCGGTAGAGCCTCTTCCACCGCCGGTAGAGCTGTCCCCACCATCTGCCGGGCTGCCCCCGCTGTCCGTTGTGACGTCCAGGTCATCGACACTGGCGGCCGAGTCGTCGCCGGCGGTCCGGAGCACCACCCCGTCCCCACCCGACTCCAGCGTGGTGGTCAGACTCGAGCTGCCGGTGGTCTGCCATCCGGTGCCGGTGTAGAAGTCCAGCGTGGCGGTGCGCCAGTGGGTGGGTGCGTCGGCGGGGACCTCGGCCACCGGGGTCTCGCTGAGAGGGCCCCGGGAGTTCAGGCTCATGCGGCCACCGAGGAACTTCGTGTCCCAGGCCCGGGCACTGCTGCCACCCGGCGAGCCGCCTGAGGCACCCGCGGCGGCACTCATCGCGACCTCGGCCAGACCAGAAGCCGCGGCGGCCCCCAGCAGGGCGCAGCTCACCGCGATCGCCAGCAGCACCGGCACGACCCGCCAGTGCAGGGCCGGGGCCAGGCCCGATTCCGGCCGGCCCGCCGTCACCTTCATCGCGATGACGGCGGAGGCCGGCCGGGCCTGCACGGTCGTGAGCTTGGTCAGGGCGAACAGGGCCGCGGGCCAGCCCACGATGATCGGGATCAGCAGCCGCTGGCCGGACGGTGCCGCGACACAGGCCAGACCGAGCACGGCCGCCCCCAGCACCAGACCGGACTGCACCCCGCGCCGGTCGCCCAGCTCCAGCGTGACCGCCACCAGTGACCCGGCGGCCAGCGCCGCGAGCAGGCCCAGGGGCACACCCTCCGGAACAGCCAGCACGGCGGCCGCGGAGGCCAGCTGATCGTCGACGTCACCCGTGATCAGGGCCCGCGACCCGGTCAGGGCCGTGGCCAGCACCACCAGGCCCAGCGCTGCCCCGGCCACCGCGGTACGGCTCCACGAAGCACCCGTGACCTGCGGAAACCTCAGAGGGACAAGCACACCCACGGCCACAACGAGCACCATCACCAGCAGGCAGACAGCGGCGGGCAGCAACCCGGCCAGCCCCAGCGCCAGCGCCGCCGAGACCAGAGTCAGCAGCGTGGCCGGGCTCTTCACGTGGGACCCGGCGTCGTCGCGGGACCCGGCATCGTCCCGGGACCCGGCATCGTCCCGGAGCCCGGCATCGTCCCGGAGCCCGGCATCGTCCCGGAGCCCGGCATCGTCGCGGGACCCGGCATCGTCCCGGAGCCCGGCATCGTCCCGGGACCCGGCATCGTCCCGGAGCCCGGCATCGTCGCGGGACCTGGCATCGGCGCGTGACCGGCCAGCAGGTGAAGACCGAACGGCCGGGTGGTGGCCACGACCACGACGACCCCGGCGGACTCCCGGGCGTGCACGTCGGCGTGGAACTCCTCACCGTCCACGACCGGGGTACCGGGGTCCGGCTCGGCGCCCAGACCGGCGAACCAGTCCAGGATCTGCTGCTCGTCGGTACCGGTCCACTCGGCGACGCCCGGCGCCAGCAGGGTCACCTCGGCGTGGGTCCCGACCGCGGCGCAGGCCGACCAGGCGGCCAGGGAGACCAGGTCCTCCCAGTCGTCGTCCTGCGCCGAGCCGGTGACGACCAGCACCAGGCGCGACTCCACCTCGGGCTCCGGCACCACCACGATCAGCTGTTCCGGGCGCGGCTGGCGCGCGGTGGCGCGCCAGTTCACGTGCCGGCGGTCGTCGCCGTGCCGCCATTCCCGCAACCCGTGCGGCTCGGTGCCGGGCTGCGAGAGCCGGGCGCCCTGCGCGTCCTCCATCGAAAAGCGACCGGTCCCGATCTCGAGGGCCGGCACCCGGGCCGGGTGCACCACGAACTCGGCCTCCCGGCGGATGCGCCGGGCGTGCCCGGCCATCCCGAAGGGGGCAGTGGTCCACAACCGGATCTCGTGAATCTCGGTGTGACTGCGATGAACAGGTGTCCGGCTGAGTGTGAATTCCACCTGACCACCGGGCGGCAGCGGCGGCACCGCCAGCGTGACCGGGGCCAGCCCGGCGCAGGTGTGCACCACACCGAGACCAGGAGTGCTGTTCCGGCCGTCATTGCGCACCGAGAGCACCTGCTCGACCGGCTCACCCACCACCATCCGCTCCGGCGAGCGGAACGCCACCGATACCGACGTCAGGTCAGGCCGGAAGAACTGGGACACCAGTGCCGGCACGGCCAGGGCGCAGGCCACGAGCAGCAGCCAGGGGTTCAGGGCCCGGATCGCGATCGCCGCCAGTACCGCCGCCAGCATGATCGCCAGCCAGCCGCCCGGCGTGATCGGCCGGATCAGATGTACGTCTTTCCGCAGGCCGGCCCGTAGACCGGCCCCTAGACCGACCCGTCGGCCAACCCGCAGACCCTGCCGGTCCAGTCGCATCTCAGGCCGGCACCGGAACCGGGTGGGCCTTGACCAGCTCGCCGATCAGCGTCTCGGCGGGGGTCGCCACGGCGGGCACGATGCGGTGGGCCAGAACCGGCACGGCGAGTTCGGCGACATCTTCGGGCGTCACGTACTCCCGGCCGTGCAGCACGGCCCGGGCCTGGGCGCAGCGGGCCAGGGCGATCGCGGCCCGAGACCCTGCTCCGGCACGAATCCGCTGGTCGGCGCGGGTGGATCGGGTGAGCTTGACCGCATATTCCAGTACCGGTTCGGCCAGGAAGACCGCGTGCACGGTGTCACGCAGCCGGTTCAGCCCGGCCGGGTCGATCACGGCCTCGAGGGTGTCCACGGTGGGCCCGGTGAGTTGCTCCCGCACCACCGTGAACTCGTCGACGGCGGTCAGCGGCCTCAGATGCAGGCGCACGGCGAACCGGTCGAGCTGGCCCTCCGGCAGCGGGTAGGTGCCGTGCTGCTCCAGCGGGTTCTGGGTGGCGACCAGGAAGAACGTCGGCGGGACGGGATGCCGCACGCCGTCCACCGTGACCATTCGCTCGGCCATCACCTCGAGCAGCGCGGACTGGGTGCGCGGGGGCATCCGGTTCAGCTCGTCCACCAGCAGCACGTCGGCGAACACCGGGCCGGGGATGAAACTGAACTCCCGGCGGCTGGGGTCCCAGACCGACGATCCGGTGATGTCCGAGGGCATCAGGTCGGCCGTGGCCTGGATCCGCTGGAACACGCCACCCACCGTGCGGGCCACCGACTGTGCAAGGGTGGTCTTGCCGGTGCCCGGCGCGTCCTCGATCAGGACGTGCCCGCCGGCAAGGACGGCGATCGCCAGCAGCTCGACGGCGGCGTGTTGCCCGCGCACCACCTGCTCGATATTGGCCACCAGGCGGGCGGCGGGCACGACGTCCATGCCTTCTTGCGTCGGCAGCCGATGGCTGTGCTTGAACTTGACCTGGGTCAACCAGGTCAAATTGTCTGTGAAGGACTCATTGCTGAGTCGGCTAATCTGCGCCCCGACCGGCCCTCGTGAACCACCCCGTGAAGAGGAGAGACGATGACCCGCGATTCGGCGTCCGGCACAGGACCCGAAACCGACTCGGAGAAGGCGGCCCCGGACCCTACCGGGACGACCCCGAAGAGTTCATCTGAGGACGCCGTGGGCACCGGGGAGGCGACGTCCACCAAGGACGCGTCCCCCGCTGAGGAGACGAAGGTCGCCGTCGACACGACGGACGACGAGCCCGGTGACACCCAGGACACCACGGACGAGGGTGCGGTCGAAACGGCCAAGGACGGCAAGGACGAGGTGACGGGCACGGAGACGAAGCCGGCGACCTCGGCCAAGGCCGAGCCCGCCGACCTGACGCTCCGCCCGCTGCCCACCACGGCGGCCGACAAGGCGTCCACCGACAGCACGGAGACCACTGAGGCCACCAAGGTCACCGAGGTCGGGACGGCCAAGGCCGACGAGACCCCGGCAAAGGTCGAGGAGCCGGAGGACAAGACCGCTCCGATCGAGACCAGCCTGGCCGCCACGACCGTCGGCGCCGCCGGCGGTGCCGTGGGTGCCGGAGCTGCTTCGACGCCTGCTTCCACGACGGCTTCGACCACCGGCTCCACCCCGGAGGCCGAGCCCGCCGAGGTGATCACGTCCGGCACCCCCGCCGGACCGGTCGAGCCGGTTCAGCCTGCGGCCCCCTGGGGCGCGAAGGCCGAGAAGGTCCCGGCGGACAAGAACGCCACGCTCTTCCCGCTGCTCGGCACGCTGGTGGCGCTCGCCGCACTGGCCGCCCTGCTGATCGGGTCGATGGCGCTGCCGCTGGCCAAGGCCAAGCCGCACGACGTTCCGGTCGGTGTGGCCGGGGCCAAGGAGATCAGCTCCCAGCTCACCACTCTGATGACGCAGATCGGTGGCAAGGGCACCTTCCAGGTGCACACCTACACCAGTCAGTCCGACCTGCGGAATGCCATCGAGGACCGTGAGGTCTACGGCGGTCTGTACGTGGACGACACCCAGGCCCAGATGATGGTCTCGACGGCGGCCGGCATCCAGGCTTCCGACGCCCTGCAGACCGTGGCGAACACGCTGATGACCCAGGCCCAGGCCCAGGTCACGGTGACCGACGTCAAGGCCCAGCCGACCAAGGATCCGCGCGCCGACGGCCTGTCCGGCGCCGAGCTCCCGCTGGTCATCGTCGCTGCTCTGCCCGCGATCGGCCTGATCATGCTCTACCGTCGCCGTCCGCTGGCCCAGGTCGGTGGCGCGGTGCTCGCCTCGGCCGCTCTCGGCCTGACCGTCGCCGCCGTGCTCACCTACGTGTCCGGTTCGACCTGGCACGGCAACTACCCGCTCCTGGCCGCCGGTCTGGCAGCCGGGTTCTTCGCCACGACGATCATCCTGCTCGGTCTGAACGCTCTGGCCGGCCGGATCGCGCTGGGGCTGGGCGTTGCGGTGCTGGTGCTGTTCGGCGCTCCGCTGTCCGGTCTGAGCACCGTGCCGGAGTGGCTGCCGTCGCCGTGGGACACGGTCGGCCAGCTGCTGCCGCCCGGTGCCACGGCCACGGTGCTGCGGTCGATGGCGTTCTTCGACGGCCAGGGCAGCAAGTCCGCCCTGCTCGTCTTCATCATCTACACCGTGGTGGGCCTGGCCCTGCTGGTGCTCGGCAGCCTGCTGCGTAACAGCAACGACCGCCTGGCCGAGCTGAAGGCCGAGGAAGAGGCGCTCAACCTCGAGGTCGCCGAGTCGGAGAAGACCCCGGCCACCGTCTGATCCTCGAAAGTCCACCGATGAAGGACGAGGTGGTCACCGCAAGGTGACCACCTCGTCCTTCATTCATTGCTGGGCCAGCCGCCAGTCGCGGTAGTCGAAACCGGGCGTGACCACGCAGCCCACGAGCACCGGTTCGTCGCCGGCCGGGCGCGCGGTCTGCCAGATACCGGCCGGGACCAGCAGCTGCGGGCTCTGCCCGGGATCGGTACCCAGGATCGACTCGATCGCCGGGCCCGGACCGGCCGGGTCACCACCGCCCAGGCCGAGGGCCAGCGGACCGCCACGCTGATGGATCCAGAGTTCGTCGGACCGCACCACGTGCCAGGCCGAGGTCTCACCCGGCAACAGCAGGAAGACGATGGACGTGGCCAGCGGCCGGGGCCCCTCGTAGCCGGCCGCGGGCAGCTGCCCGGGCTCGAGCTCATGCGTGGATCGGTAGGTCTCGGCGAACCAGCCACCCTCGGGGTGCTGCTGGAGCCCGAGGCCGTTGGCCCAGTCGGGAAGCGTCGGCATGGCCAGCACCGTAGAGCCTGCGGCGCCGTGGGACCATTGCCCCTGTGACCCAGCTCAGCACCCCGCGCCCCGGCCCGTCCCTGCATCAGCCCGGCCTGCTCAACTCGCCGCCGAACGTGCTCGGTGACGTGCCGTTGGGCCCGCTGGACGGTCGCTACCGGACCACCGTGGCGCCGCTGGCCCAGCACCTGTCCGAGGCCGCGCTGAACCAGCGCCGGGTGCACGTCGAGGTCGAGTGGCTGATCCACCTGACCGAGAACCAGGCCGTTCCGGGCCTGCGCAAGCTCACGCCCGAAGAGATCACCTACCTGCGGGCGATCGCCTCCGACTTCAACGCCGAGAGCGTCGCCGAGCTGGCCGAGACGGAGCGGGTCACGCTGCACGACGTCAAGGCCGTCGAGTACTACGTGAAGAAGCGCATGGAGGGGCACTCGCTCGCCGATCTCGGCGAGATCGTCCACCTGTTCTGCACCAGTGAAGACATCAACAACCTCAGCTACGCGCTGATGGTGCGCGACGCCGTGGCCCTGGTCTGGCTGCCCGCCGCCTGGGCCCTGCACGAAGACATCACCGACCTGGCCCACGAGCTGCGCGACCTGCCGATGCTCGCGCGCACCCACGGTCAGCCGGCCACGCCGACCACGCTCGGCAAGGAGCTGGCCGTGCTCGCCCACCGCCTGGGCCGGCAGCTGCGCCGCATCGACAAGACCGAGTTCCTGGGCAAGATCAACGGCGCCACGGGCACCTTCTCGGCGCACATCGCCGGAGCCCCCGACACCGACTGGATCGAGATCTCCCGCACCTTCGTGGAGCACCTCGGCCTGACCTGGAACCCGCTGACCACGCAGATCGAGTCGCACGACTGGCAGGCCGAGCTGTACTCCGACGTGGCCCGGTTCAACCGGGTGCTGCACAACCTGTGCACCGACGTCTGGACCTACATCTCGATGGGCTACTTCATCCAGGTGCGCGGTCAGGGCTCGGTCGGCTCGTCGACCATGCCGCACAAGGTCAACCCGATCCGCTTCGAGAACGCCGAGGCCAACCTCGAGGTCAGCAACGGCCTCTTCGGGGTGCTCGAGCAGACCCTGGTCACCTCCCGTCTGCAGCGCGACCTGACCGACTCCTCGATGCAGCGCAACATCGGCATCGCGTTCGGCCACTCGCTGCTGGCCATCGACAACGCCCGCAAGGGTCTGGCCGGTCTCGACGCCGACCCGGCGGCCCTGGCCCGCGACCTCGACGCCACCTGGGAGGTGCTCGGCGAGGCGGTGCAGTCGGTGATGCGGGTACACGGGCTGGAGCAGCCCTACGAGCGCCTGAAGGAACTCACCCGCGGCCGCAAGGTCGACGCCGAGGTGATGCGCGAGTTCGTGTCCGGTCTCGGTCTGCCCGAAGACGTGGCCCAGCGCCTCATCGAGCTCACGCCAGGCACCTACGTCGGCGTGGCGTCGAAACTGGTCGACCAGCTGCACTGAACCACTGGGTTCAGAACGGTGGACCCGGCCTGAAAAAGCGCCGGGCCCACCGTTCTGAGTCGGCTACCAGCGCAGGCGGGTAGCGGACAGGTCGTCGTCCACGTCCAGCGTGACCCCCTGAATCATCCGGGCCCGGTCGGATGCCAGGAAGTCGGCCTTCGCCCCGGCGGTGCGCAGTTCGCCGACCAGGGAATCCCCGCGTCCACCGATCTCCCCGTGGGCTCCGGGCCCGGTTGCGGACGATCGCCTCGCCGATGCCGCTGGTGGCGCCGGGGACCAGGGCGGTACGGCCGTTCAGCTCGTCTGTCACGCCCTGGTTCTCGCGGCCGGGGCCCGGCCAGCACCCTGTCGTTCCTGGTCACAGCCTGACCAGGTAGGACTTCAGGAGCTGACGTACCGTGCTGGGATGGCGCAGGACCGCACGGCACTCGGAGCTTTTCTGCGTTCCCGGCGCGACCGGATCACCCCGGCGCAGGCCGGTATGACACCGTTCCCCGGAGCCCGCCGGGTACCCGGACTGCGCAAGGAGGAACTGGCCGTGCTGGCCGGTCTCAGCCCGGACTACTACAGCCGCCTCGAGCAGGGCCGGCAGGCCAACATCTCGGTGGAGGTGCTCGACGGACTGGCCCGGGCCCTGCGCCTGGACGACGTGGAACGTGCCCACCTGCATGACCTGGCCGCCCCGGCGGCCCGCTCACGCCATCGCCATCGCCATCGCCCCGAGCCGGAACAGGTCGCCGATCCGGGTCTGCTGCGGGTACTGTCCGCCCTCGATCACCTGCCCGCCCTGCTCCTGGGTAACCGGTCACAGGTGCTGGCCCGCAACACCTTGCTCAGCGAGGTGCTGGGCCACGCGATGGAGCCCGGCACGCTCTTCAATGGATGGCTCCTCACCGATCCGGGTGCCCGCGATCGCATCATCAACTGGCCCGATTTCGCCCGGGCCGCCGTGGCCACGATGCGGCGTGAAGCCGGGCGGCGGCCGCACGACAGGCGACTGCACACCGACATCCAGCGCCTGCGCCGGGACCCCGACATCGCCCGCTGGTGGGACGACCACGGGGTACGTGACTATGCCTCGATGACCAAGCGCATCCGTCACCCGGTGGCCGGCGACCTGACCTTCGGCGTGGAGATGCTGACCGGCCCCCTCGACCCGGACCAGCGGCTGATCGTCTACACCGTCGAGCCGGACTCGGCGACGGCCCGGGTGCTGCCGATGCTGGCCTCCTGGGCTGCCACCGCACCGGCACCGCCGAACTCTTGAGGCCAGCACTGTTTTCTCAGAGATCCGCCGCTGCCCGCAGAACGTCTGGCCTCGCCCAGCGGGGCCAGGACCGGAACGCAACCGGGCCCCATCGAATCGCTTGCTCAAGCAAAGATGGGCTCGGGGAACGCACGTACGACCCATGAACCGCCCTGCTGGAATACCCGGGCCCAGATTTCCTTTGCCTCTAGGCATACCCTAGGGGGGTAGGGTTTCTTGGAAGGGAGCGGACATGGCTGGGTACACCGGCTCGAAAGAGGACTACCTCAAGCGATTGCGTCGCGTTGAGGGGCAGGTGCGAGGGCTGCAGCGCATGGTGGACGAAGACACCTACTGCATCGACGTACTGACGCAGGTCGCCGCCGTCACCAAGGCGCTCCAGGCCGTGAGCCTGGGACTGCTCGAGGACCACATGTCGCACTGCGTGGTCGAGGCCGCGCGGCAGGGCGACGAGGAGGCCCGGGTCAAGATCACCGAGGCCGCCGACGCCATTGCCCGGCTCGTCCGTAGCTAGCAAAACCTCAGGAGAGGAAATCATGAGCACCACGACGAACATCGATGTCACCGGCATGACCTGCGGACACTGCGTCTCGGCGGTCACCTCCGAGCTGGCGGCCCTGCCCGGCGTCAGCTCGGTCGAGGTCGACCTGCACCCCGAGGGCACCACCCCCGTCACCATCGTCAGCGAGTCACCCCTCGACCCCGCGGCCGTCGCGGCCGCCGTCGACGAGGCCGGGTACGAGCTCGCCGCCCCGGCCTGACGATGGACACCGAGGTAACTCCGCGCCGTCAGGTCGATCTGGCCATCGGCGGCATGACCTGCACCAGCTGCGCGACCCGCGTGGAGAAGAAACTCAATCGCCTCGACGGCGTCGACGCGACCGTCAACCTCGCCACCGAGCGCGCCCATGTGCTCGTGGCCGGCGGGGTGAGCGACGCCGACCTGATCACCACGGTCGAGGCGACCGGCTACACGGCAACGTTCCCGTCACCCGACGCGTCCTCTGGTGACGACGAGAAAACCGACCAGGAAAGAGCTCTCAAGCCGCGGCTGATCCTGGCCGGGATTCTCACAGTGCCGGTGGCCGCGATCTCGATGATCCCCGCCCTGCAATTCGAGGGCTGGGGCTGGGTGGCGCTGGTGCTCGCGCTGCCGGTGGTGACGTGGGCGGCCTGGCCGTTCCACCGGGCCACGGGCATCAACGCGCGGCACGGTGCGGCCACGATGGACACGCTGGTGTCGATGGGGGTCGCGGCCGCCACGGCCTGGTCGGTGGGCGTACTGCTGACCGGCACCGGTGAGCCTTACCTGGAAATAGCCACCGTAGTCACTACTTTTCTGCTGACCGGGCGACTGCTGGAGGCTCGTGCCCGCCGTAGCTCGGGGGCGGCGCTGCGTTCACTGCTCGACCTGGGCGCCCGTGACGTGAACCTGCTCAAGAACGGCCGGGAAATCCGCGTCAAGGCCGAAGAACTCTCCGTGGGTGACCTTTTCGTGGTCCGGCCGGGTGAGCGCATCGGCACCGACGGCGTGGTGACCGAGGGCGACAGCGATGTGGACGAATCCATGCTCACCGGCGAACCCCTCCCGATTCACGTGAAACCAGACTCAACCGTCACCGGCGCTTGCGTGAACGGCACCGGGCGCATCGTGGTGCGGGCGACTCGGGTGGGCGCCGACACGACGCTGTCCCGGATCACGCGCATCGTGCAGGAGGCGCAGTCGGGCAAGGCCCGGGCGCAGCGTCTGGCCGACCGGGTGTCCAGCGTGTTCGTGCCGGCCGTGATCGTGTTGTCGCTGCTGTCCCTGGTGCTGTGGGTGCTGATCACCGGCGACTGGCAGAGCGCCGGGATCGCGGCGGTGTCGGTGCTGATCATCGCCTGCCCGTGTGCGCTGGGCCTGGCCATCCCGACGGCGCTGCTGGTCGGGACCGGTCGGGGCGCTCAGATGGGCATTCTTATCCGCGGGCCGCAGACACTGGAAGACGCCCAGCACGTCGACGTGATCGTGCTGGACAAGACCGGCACGCTGACGCAGGGCCGGATGAGCCTGGCCGATGTCACAGTGGCCGATGGGTTCCAGCACGACGAGGTCCTGCGCCTGGCCGCGGCCGTGGAGCACGCGGGCGAGCACCCGCTGGGCCGGGCCGTGGTGGCCGCGGTTCCCGGCGAGCTACCGGCGGTCACCGAGTTCGGGAGCACCCAGGGCCTCGGGGTCGAGGGCACGGTGGATGGTCGGCGCGTGCGCGTCGGGCGGCCTTCGTGGTTGCTCACCAGTAAAATTGAGGACGAGTCGGCACCCGGCCGCCCGGCCGCCGGGACGGTTCCGGAACAGTCGGGCAGCATCACCGACGACCGGCGTCAAGCCATCGCGGCACTCCCGGACGATCTGACCGGTGCCGTCACGGCCGCCGAGGGACGCACCGCGGTCGTCGTCTGGATCGACGGAACTCCCGCCGCCGTGCTCACCATCGCCGACACCATCAAACCCGGTGCCCGCGAAGCGATCACCCAACTCCGGGCGCTGGGACTGACACCGATGCTCGCCACCGGGGACAACGCGTCCACTGCTCGTGCGGTTGCCTCGTCGGTCGGGATCGCCCCCGACGACGTGTTCGCCGAGCTGATGCCGGAGGAGAAGGTCGCCGTGGTCGAGCGACTGCAGGCGAGCGGCCACCGGGTGGCGATGGTGGGTGACGGTGTGAACGACGCTGCCGCCCTGGCCACCGCGCGACTCGGGCTCGCGCTGGGTACGGGCACCGACGCCGCGATGGAGGCCGGGGACATCACCCTGGTGCGCGGCGAGATGGAGACCGTGCCGCAGGCCATCCGGCTCTCCCGTGCCACGTCTCGCATCGTCCGCCAGAACCTGCTCTGGGCCTTCGGTTACAACGTCGCCGCGCTGCCGCTGGCCGCGTTCGGTCTGCTCAACCCGATGATCGCGGGCCTGGCCATGGCCCTGAGCAGCGTGGCCGTGGTGACGAACTCACTGCGGCTACGGCGGTTCCGGGCCTGATCAGTGCACCAGCTCGCTGATCTGGCGCAGGGCCAGCAGCGGGTTGGTGCCCCGGACCGGTAGCCGGGCGGCGCTCATCGCGCCGACGGCGGTGGGGTCGGGCATGGCCGTGCCCTTGCAGGTCGCACCGGCCGCCGGCAGCTTGCCGTTGAGAATGAAGTCGTCGACCTTCTTGTCCACACAGCTGTTTCCACCGGCGTACAGGCCATGGTCGCCCTCACCCGTGACGGTCAGCAGCCGGGCCCCTTCGAAGTTCGCGGCGGCCGCCCGGGCCCCCTCGATCGGGGTGGCCGGGTCGTTCACGGACTGCACCATCAGCACCGGCGGCACACCGTGGCCGGTCGGTGTGGGCAGGTCCACCCCGGCGGGCCGGTTCCAGAAGGCGCAGGGCTGGTCGATCGTCGACCAGCCGATCAGGGGGTAGTTCTTGCCGGCCTCGGCCGAAGACTTGACCAGCGACCCGCGACTCGCGTTCCACGGGGTGTCCTGGCAGGTCACGGCCAGGAACACGGAGCTGTTGGCGTCGCCGGAGAAGGTGTTGCTCATACCGTCACGCTGGATCAGGGCCACGCTCTTGCGCACCTTCGCGGCGTACTGGTCTGCGGTGCGGAACTTTCCGCTGCCCTGCGCCCGCAGGTACCCGTTGAGGTCAGCTAGGGACGCGGCGGCGTCGGGGAAGAGCACCTTGGCGTACATGGTGCCCGCAATGACGTCGTCGAGTGTCACCGCGTCCTGCACCGGAGCGTCGGGAGTCATGCGAGCGCGCAGCTTTTCGTAGCTCGCGATCACGGCCTGCGGGGTGGAGCCGAGCCCGTAGACGCTGTGGTACTTCGCCACCCAGGGTGCGAAGTCCTGCTCGAAACGGCGCTGGAAGCCGAGCGGCTGCCGGCTGAACGCGTTCTCCCAGGTGCTGGTGAACTCGACGTTGGAGTCGAACACCAGGTGCCCGGCGTGCTCGGGGAACCGGGTCGCGTAGTGCGCGCCCATCCAGGTGCCGGCCGAGAAGCCCAGCCAGTTCACCCGGTCGTGCCCGGCGATCCGGCGCAGCAGGTCGACGTCCTGAATGGTCTGCGGAGTGGTGACGTACTGGCTCAGCTCACGACCGGCCACGTCACAGGCCCGCGCGGTCAGTTCGGCCGCGTCGAGCTGGAGGTTCACACTGGCATCCGAGCGCAGGCGCGGATCGGCCGTCAGGTTCTGCGCACCACCGCAGGTGATGTTGCTCGACCCGCCGCCGCCCCGCACGTCCATGCCGTAAATGTCCTGGCCGGCCATCAGTTTCTTGCGGCGGGCGCTCACCATCAGCAGGGGCAGATCGGCGCCGTCCGCGCCCGGTCCGCCCGGATTGGTGAAGAGCATGCCCGGTTTCGTGGCCGTGGTGCTCTTCAGCCGGCTGACCTTGAGCCGGATGTCCACGCCGCCCTCCGGCACGTTCCAGTCACGGGGCGCGAGCAGGGTGGCGCACTCCAGCCGGTAGTAGTCGTCCGGCAGACCGGGCATCTCGTCGCGGTCCAGGCAGGCGCGCCAGCGCAGTTTCTGCGCGTCGTAGCGGTCGACAGCCGCGGCCGCGGCTTTCTTCCTGGACGATGGGCCGGCCGTGGCCGCTGCCTCACCGGTAGCGCTGAGCAGTACTCCGCCCGCGACCGCGCTGATCAGAACACCGGTTCCGGCACGCCGGAAGGCCCGTGGCAGCATCGTCAGAAGTCCCCAAAGTCGGCTTACCGGAACATGTCCCGAAGGGCCTCCGGTGCTGCGGTGACTGCCCGCGGCAGACCGACTCTGTCATGGGAAAAGCTGTAGTGTCACATCAGGTGATCAGTCGATACTCTGTGCGACGGCCGCTCGCTAACGGAAGATTCGCTTCAGCCGGGCCGACGCGTCTTCCATCGCCGAGCGCATCATCGCCGGGGCGGGCGTGGAGCTCATGATGGCCAGCTCATCGGCCGGGCTGCTCGTGCCGTCCAGGAACCGGATCACCCGATCGCTCGGGTTGCGCTCGAAAAGGCTGGTGAAGAGACCGGGTCCGTCGACGTAACCACGGTCGAGGGCGCGCAGCATCACGGCGTCCATCCAGCGGTGCCGCAGCGGGTAGGGCCGGGGCGGGACAGGGAGACGGTCGTCCAGCAGCAACTCGGCGATCTGCTGCGCCTGGCGCTGCATGGCCGAGAACGTATAACCGGTGGACGCCCGGGTCGCCCCACCGGCGGTACCGAGCCGGAAGAGCCGGTCACCGGTGCGGCGGGCGAACGACGCGTCGGTCATCGGGATCACGCCGTCTTCCTGCGCCTCGATCCGATACGTCACGCCGGGCCAGATGCGGTCGAGGTACGAACGCAGAGCCTCGTCGTAGCGCGCGGGATCCAGAACGGCGGGGCTGAACTCGGTGTACTCGATCAGGGCGATGTCGGCCGCCACCGGCAGGCAGTAGGCGAAGGCCACCCCGCGATCGGGCTGCGGGACGCTGAAATCCATCAGCGTGGCCACATTTTCGTCCAGCTTGGCCGAGCCGTCGGGGAACCGGACGGTCCAGCCGCGGAAGTGCTGCAACAGCTGCGTGGAGCCGGGGGCCGAGGGCGGCGAGGGCCGGGAGTCGAACACCCAGCTGGCCCGGATCCGCTCGTCCCCGGCCCGCACCACCGCGTGCGGCATGCCGTCGTACACATCATCGGCCGCCGCGGTGATCCGGACACCGCCCATGCGCTCCAGCGCGGCGTCGGCCGCGGCGTAGAGATCGGCCGAGCGAAGCATCTGATAGCGCAGCGGCGCGAGGTCGTAGGTTTTCGTGGCGCCCTGGCCGTTCACCAGGCGCATGGTCGGCCAGGTGTGCGTGAGCAGGGGCGCGAGCCAGGCGGGCTGGTCGTGCTCGGAGGCCCACCAGCACCAGGTACGGTCCTGACCCGTCCGCCGCACCGGATCGATGACGGCGATCGACGGCGCCCGGCGCCCAGAGGTGCGGGCGGCGTGCTCGAGGGCCAGCACCAGACTCAGCCCGGCACCCCCGCCACCGACGATCGCCACGTCGACGAGGAGCCCGGCCCCGCGATCGGAGCGGCGCGCCATCGGGATCATCGCCGGACCCGAGCCCGGTCGGCTCCCGAATTCCTGGCCGATCGGGGGACCGGCAGGTTTGCCGGTAGATACGGGCTGGCCGCTGACTCGCACAGGATTTCCGATCCGTGGGGGTGGTGAGCTGACGAATTCTCCGGTCGGCAACGAGCGCTGACCGGCGCACCAACCGGTCCCCCGACATTGGTGATGCGCCGGTCAGCGGCCAGACGCCCTTCGTGGGCGTCGGCCGTGCCCGCTGAGCTGGCGCGACGTCGGCGATGCCGATCCCATGGGCCCCCCGGCCCACACCGCTGGCGTCGTCCCCTCGACAGCGGTTTTACTCTACACATAGTCATCGTTCAGATTCACCGGGTGACCAGTTATCGGGCTGTAGATCATCGAACCTGACGAGAATGAATTCATCCTCTCGGCCAGTGGCACGCGTCCTTTTCCACTGTCCCCCCACCTGGCCACGCTCACGACGGCAGATTCGTGAAGGCCTGGACACTGCCACCGGACGCTGCGATCACGGTGCGCACGGTTTTCGCGATCTCGACGGCCCCCGGCGTGTCACCGTGCACGCAGATCGACTCGGCGCTGACCGGTACGACGCTGCCGTCGTCCGCGATCACGCCCTCACCGGCCATCAGCCGCTGCACCTGCTCGGCGATCCGGGCCTGGTCGGTGAGCACCGCACCGGGCCGGGACCGGGAGAGCAGGCCGCCGTCCGCGGTGTACTGCCGGTCGGCGAATGCCTCGGGCACCGCCCGCAGTCCAACCGCCGCAGCTTCTTTCAGCAGCAACGAACCCGGCTGCCCGAGCACCGCAAGGGTCGGGTCATAGGTGCGCACAGCGTCCACAATCGCCTTCGCCTGACCCGCGTTGCCGACCGCCGCGTGATAGAGCGCGCCGTGCGGCTTGAGGTAGGTGACGCGACTGCCCGCCGCCCGGGCGAAGCCGTCGAGGGCGCCGAGCTGGTAAAGCACGTCGTCGCGCAGCTCGTCCGGGGCGACGTCGATGAAGCGGCGGCCGAAACCGGCCAGGTCGCGGTAGGCCACCTGAGCCCCGATCGCGACCCCGGCGCCGGCTGCGAGCTCGCAGCTGCGCCGCAGCGTGGACGGATCACCGGCGTGGAACCCACAGGCGATGTTCGCGCTGCTGATCACCTCGATCAGAGCCGCGTCGTCGCCGAGCGTCCAGCGCCCGAAAGACTCACCGAGATCGGCGTTGAGGTCGATTACCGGCACGGCCATGATTCTTCCCCAGCAATCTGAACGTAGGATGACGAACAACTGTGGTGACCTGTGATCTCCCCCAGTCCTAGCGGGCCGGGAGAGGCCCTATTAATGTCGCTTTTCTGCCAGCAACACTCCCGGACGGGCCTCTAACCTCAAGGAATGTCCATCAGCTGGTCGGTACTCCCCAGCCCGGTCGGTGACCTTCTCCTGATCGCTGAGTCCGGGGCCCTGACCGGACTGTTCTTCAGCCCGCACAAGGCGTCGCACCGGCACTGGGACGAAGTGCGGTTCAGCGGCACCGAGAACGACGACGAGATCGTGATCGCCGCGGCGCGTTCGCAGCTGAACGAATACTTCGCCGGTTCCCTGACCGCGTTCGACCTGCCGTTGCGCCCCACCGGCACGGTGTTCCAGCTCGGTGTGTGGGAACGGCTGCGGCACATCGGATACGGCCGCACCGCCTCGTACGGCGCGGTGGCGGCACAGCTCGGGCTGGTGCCGGGTGCCTCCCGCGCGGTGGGCCTGGCCAACGGCGCGAACCCGATCTCGATCATCGTGCCGTGCCACCGGGTCATCGGTGCGAACGGCTCGCTCACCGGGTACGGCGGCGGGCTCGAACGCAAGCGCTACCTGCTCGATCTGGAGCAGGGCAGCGCTCTCTTCTGAGGAGTCAGCGGGTCGTCCTGGCCCGGGTGCGGGTGGTCTTCTTCGCAGCGACCTTGGGCTTCGGCTCAGGTTCGGGCACGACCGGGTCGGGCAGCATCCGGCCCGGGCTGAGAATGCCCTCCGGGTCGAGGGCCTGCTTGATCGCGCGCATGGCCGCGAGGTCGGCCGAGCCCCGGGTGAGGGGTAGCCACCGGCGGTTGGCCTGACCGATGCCGTGCTCCGCGCTGATGCTGCCGCCGAGCGCTGCCACCAGATCGAGCACGGCCTCGGTGACCGCGCCGCCGGCGTCTTCGTCCAGCGCGTTCAGCAGGTTGACGTGCACGTTCCCCTCGGCGATGTGCCCGAAGATGATCGACACGGCGTGCCGGGCCACCGGGCGCACCACCTCGGCGAGCTGCCGCTCGAAATTGGAGAGCTGGTTCAGCGGCAGGGCCACGTCGAGCTTGACCGGCACCCCCTCGGCGCTGACGGCCTCGGTCTGCAGCTCGCGCAGTTCCCAGAGCCGGCGCCGCTCGGCCGCGGTGGCGACCAGCACCACGTCGCGCACGCAGTCGAGATCGGTGAGCAGTGCGGTGAGCTCGTCGAAGGAGTCGGGCCGGTTGTCGTCGTCGGCCAGGTCGAAGAGCAGGTAGAGCGGGTGCGGCCGCTCGAAGGGCTGGGCCAGGCGCTCGTGCTTGAGCACCAGCTGAAGCCCGTCGTGATGGAAGAACTCGGCGGCCTCGAGCCCGGTGAAGTCGCGCTGCACGGCCCGCAGCACGGTCAGGGCGTCGTCCACCGTGCTCACCGCGACCAGGGCGGTGCCGACGATCTTGTGCGGGCGGATCAGGTCGACCTGCACCGCGGTGATCACTCCGAGTGTGCCCTCGCTGCCGATCATCAGCTGCACCAAGTCGTAGCCGGTGTTGTCCTTGGCCACGCCGGACATGCGCCGCACCACCGAGCCGTCGGCGAGCACAACCTCCAGCCCGCGGATGCGGAACCGGGCCGCACCGTGGCGCATCACGCGTTCACCGCCGGCGTTGGTGGCCGCGATGCCGCCGACCGTGGCGGTGTCGCGCGCGGAGAAGTCCAGACCCACGTCCAGACCCGCACTCCGCGCGGCCCGCTGCAGCTGGGCCAGGGTGACCCCGGCGCCGGCCATCAGCGTGCGGCCGAGCGGATCGAGCGGGCCCACCGAGTCGAGCCGGGCCAGGCTCAGCACGACCTCCCCGTCGTGCGGCACCCCACCACCGACCAGTCCGGTGTTGCCACCCTGCGGCACCAGGGAGATCCCGGCGGCCGCGCAGGCTCTCAGCACGGCCGAGACCTGGGCCACGGTCGCCGGGCGCACCACCGCGAGGGGTTTGCCGTGCCAGCGTCTGGTCCAGTCCTGCGCGTACGGCTGGGCCGCTTCCGGGTCGGTGACGACGTGCGTGTCCCCGACGATCTCGCGCAGGTCGGCGAGCAGGTCCACTGCGGGCATCCCTCCTAGCGACCGTCAGCTGGTGACGGGCAGTACCGAGCGGTGCATGCGGCGCGCACCCGGACGATCACTGTCCGGGATGTCGCAATCCTCCGCGCGCGACTTTAGCGTGCGATCCGCCGGTGGAGAGAGGGACGACGGCGGGTGTTCCGGCGCTGGAGGGCTACCGGTAACCCTGTGCCCGGGCCGAACGGTTGTAGTTCGCCAGCTGCGCCGGCACCTGCCGGTCGTAGGGCAGGTCGGGCGAGGGGAAGGGCGGGCCGTAGGCGTTGCGCACGCTGATGACGCCCGCCCAGTGGTGCAGCGGGAGGTCTTCCTCGGCGTCCTGCGGCGGCCCGGTGCGGGTCTTCAGCGCCACGTCGGCGAGCGGCAGGCGGATGAGGACGACCTCGGCGAACTCTTCCGGCGTCGGCGGGCGGGAGTGGTTGGAGCGCCCGGCGACCAGGTGCTCGACCACCGCGTCCAGCCCGGCCTGCTGGCCCTCGGCGTCTTTCACGAGCGTGCCGGTGCCCCGGATCACGATGCTGCGGTAGTTGACCGTGTTGTCGACCTCCGCGCGGGCCAGCACCAGGCCGTCGAGCAGCGTGAGGGTGACGCAGAGCGCGATGTCACCGGAGGCGGCCAGCTCGGCCAGCCGCGACTCCGGCCCGACACGCAGAATCAGTTCCTCGCCGACCCGGGCATGAATGATCGGGACGACGATCGGGTCGCCGCTGTCGATATAGGCGACGTGACACAGAAATGCCTCGTCCAGGGCCGAATTGATGGCCTGGGCGTCGTACCGGGTCTGGTCGCTGCGTCGCGTGTAGGTGGGCAGCTGATCCTCGGCCGCCACATCATTCGTCCCGCCGACAGAGTTCGGTTCGGTCGTCATACCAGCCGACCTTGCCCGAATAGAACGACCTTCGCCAGTTTCGTTACCGTCTTGGCTTTGCCCTTCACTCTGAGCAACCTATCGGTCACTTGCTCGGCTGGGGCACCTTGCAGTCGACCTTGGGGTTGGCGCCCAGGTAGTTCAGCGGGCCGGCGACGATGCTGACCGCGATCGTGCCCGCGTCGGAGCAGCTCACGTCCGGGTCCTTGTCGCTGTCGAAGTATCCGCGCTGGGCGGACGCCAGAACACCGATGAGGAGCCAGACCACGAGAACCACTGACAGGATTCGCATCTTTTCCTCCGAGTGCCGTCACGTTCCGTTGGGTGCCATTGCTTGCACGACCTTGCAGTCCGTGAAATCCGGATGGAATCCGGCCTTCCGGACTTTCGCTCGATGTTGATCACCATACTGACCCGCCCGGATCCCGCCAGTTGTGATCATCGACCGGGCCGACACACGACTCGTCGCCGCCGAGCAGGATTGCCACCGTGGCGATTTCGGGGGGCCCACGATCGGTTCTCCCCGCCTGACCACCGGCCGATGCCCGGCTCGGGCCCGGGCTCGGGCATAGGAAGACGCGGACCCCCGATCTAGAATCAAGGTTCCATTCGGGCCACTCGTGGGGGTCTTCAGCTGTGAAGGACGATCGACGCGCGCTCGTCCTGGCCGGTGGCGGCATCACGGGCATCGCCTGGGAGCTCGGCATGATCGCGGGTCTCGCCGAGCTGGGTGTCGACCTGTCCCGGGCCGATCTGGTCATTGGCACGTCGGCGGGCTCGGTCGCCGGGGCGCAACTACGTTCGGGGCGGCCGATCGAGCAGCTCTACGAAGAGCAGCTCGCGGAGGCCCGCGGCGAACTGTCGTCCGAGCTGGGGAAACGCACGATGCTGCACTGGGCCCTGCTGGGTCTGGCGCCGGGCCGGGAAGAGCGGGCTCGCAGGCGCATCGGCAAGGCCGCCCTGGCCTCGCGAACCGTGCCGGAGAGCGATCGGCGCTCGGTGATCCAGAGCCGGCTGCCCGAGCAGCGCTGGCCCACCGAGCCTCTCAAGGTGACCGCGGTGGACGCGTCCACCGGTGAGTTCGTGGTCTTCGACCGGGAGTCCGGGGTGCCGCTGGTCGATGCCGTGGGCGCGAGCTGCGCGGTGCCGACGGTCTGGCCGCCGGTGACGATCCAGGGGCGGCGCTACATCGACGGCGGTGTGCGCTCGTCGGCCAACGCCGACCTGGCCCAGGGGTACGGACGCGTCGTGGTGCTGGCCCCGTTCGCCGCCTCGGTGCGGCGCAGCGGTCGGGTCGGCAACCAGCTGGAGAAGCTCGGCCCGCACGTGCACAGTGCCGTGGTCATGCCCGACGCCAACACCAAGCGGGCCATGGGTTCCAACCCCCTCGACCCGGCGTTCCGCTCCGACGCCGCCAAGGCCGGCCGGTCACAGGCCCGGCTCGTGCGCGACAGCGTGGCCGTGGCCTGGGGCGAACCACCGAGCTGAGGTGATGACTACGAACGGACGTCACCCGGGTGGGACCCACCGCCGGCCCACCCGGAACCTGGACCGCAAGCGTGCCACGTCGTGCGGTGCCACGTCGTGCATTTGTGGCCTGACCGCTCCAGCGTTGTGTACACCTGGTACATCCGGTACCGGATGTACCAGGTGTACACAACGCAGACCTGCCAACGCCCACCCGGGACGCGATCGGCCACGCTCGAAGGCCGACGGATCCCGGCCCCCACCGCATTGACGGAGCCACTCGAGATCCTGACGGCGGCGCTGCGAGAGAGCACCGAGGCCCTGGCCGCGCTCGAAAAGGATCATGCCCGGATGATCGAGGCCTCGCTCGACTCCAATGCCGACGACGAGCACGACCCGGAGGGCGCCACCATCGCGTTCGAGCGGGAGCAGCTCACCGCGGCCCTGCATCGCACCCGCGCTGCCCGCGAGCGGATCGTCGAGGCGATGGCCGAGCTGGCGGCCGGGCGGTATGGCGTCTGCGCGTCGTGCGGCCTGCCGATCGCCGTAGAGCGGCTTCAGGCAAGGCCTCTCGCGACCACGTGTATCAACTGCGCCAATTTGGGACGCGGGTGAGCTCGCCGGAAAGGCGAGCTCACCCGCGTCCTCAATCAGATTTGGTCAGCCCGCCAGCGACCGCAGGCGCCGCAGCACCTCGTCCTGGCCCAGCACCACGGCGATGGCGTGCAGGTCGGGGCTGCGGGTCGAGCCGGTCAGCGCGACGCGGATCAGCTGCGAGGCCTCGCGGATCGAGCCCGGGTAGGCGTCCGGATTCTTCTTGAACTCCTTCGGGCTGGGCGCAAAGTTGTTCTTGGCCGCGGCCTCACGGATCTGGTTGAACCACTCGGGCTGGTCCTCGAGGTGCTGGTAGCCCTCGATGAAGGTGTTCACGAACGCGGTGACCACCTCGGGGGCCACGTTCAGGGCGGTGACCCGCTCGTCCGTGGGGCCCGCGATCAGGGGGAACACCGTCGGGAGGAAGAACCCGTACTGCGGGCCGAAGTCCGACCACTTGCGCAGGTCCTTGCGCGGGTTCTCGACGCCCTCGCGCTCCACGCCGATCGCTTTGACAGCCAGGTCCTTCTCGGCCTTCAGCACCGTGGCCAGCTCGGGGTCGAAGCGCTCCGCCCAGATCAGCACCTGGTCGTAGACCTGCGGACTGGTGAGCGAGGCGATGTAGTCGGCGCTCATGCCCTCGAGCTTGACCAGGTCGACCAGCGGACCGGCGACACCGAACTCGCCCAGCTCCAGCGGCGTGGAAAGCGCCTGCTCAAGCGGTACCTCGGCCAGCCGGCCGTTGGCCAGGCCGCGCAGGTAGTACTGCACCGCGGGGGCCGGGAAACCCTGCTCGATATAGAAGTCGACGCCCGCCTCGGGGTCTTTCCGCTTGGAAAGCTTGCGCTTTCCGCCGGAGATCGTCTTCATCAGCGGGGCGATGTGGGCGTAGGTGACCCGCTCGAAGCCCAGTGCGTCGAAGAGCTGCAGGTGCAGCGGCACCGAGCTGATCCACTCCTCACCCCGGATCACGTGCGTGACCCGCATCAGGTGATCGTCCACCGCGTGGGCGAAGTGATAGGTGGGCAGACGCAGAGCCGCGGCCGAGCTCTTCAGGATGACGACGTCGTTGCGGTTGGCCTCGTGCTGCAGCTTGCCGCGGATCGCGTCGTCGAACGAGACCCGGCGGTCACCGTCTTCCGGGGTGCGGAACCGGACCACGTAGGGCCGGCCCTCGTCCAGGGCGGTCTGTAGCTGCTCGTCGGTGGCGTTGCGCCAGATCGCCCAGCGACCGTAGTAGCCGGTCGGGGCCTTGGACGCTTCCTGCCGGGCCCGGATGTCGGTCAGCTCTTCGGGCGTGGCGAAGCACAGGTAGGCCTTGCCCTCACGCAGCAGCTCGCGCGCGAAGGTCAGGTACAGGGTCTCGCGCTGCGACTGGTAGTACGGGCCGTACTCACCCTCGGGCTCATCGGCTTCCAGACCGAAGTAGCCGAACGCCCGCCCGAACTGCTCGGCGGCGCCCTCGACCTCACGAGCCTGGTCGGTGTCTTCGATCCGGAGCAGGTACGTGCCCCCGGTGCTCGCGGCCAAATCCTTGTTGATCATGCCGACGTAGAGACCGCCGATGTGCACGAACCCCGTCGGGGACGGACCGAGCCGGGTCACCATCGCACCCTCGGGCAGCTGCCGGGGCGGGTACTTCTGCTCCAGCTCCGCCGGTTCGGGGAGGTCGGCCGGGAACAGCGAGTCGATGACCTGGCGGTCGAGCATTGGGGTCCAGTCCTTGAGAGCGTCTACCGGTGGACGTGTCCACAACCGGTTGCGGACACGTCCACGATGGTAGTCGCCCTGGCCCTGCGACTCCCTCGTCCCTGTTCGTGATCATGCAAAACCTCCCGGGAAGGTTTTGCATGATCACGAACGAAGGGGATGGTGCGCGCCGCGCCAGCCACCTCGTCCCTCATTTCGACTTGCCGCCGCGCGTATAGTTGACGTAAAGGCACCGATCCGGCCATCACCGGGGAGCCTCCGGAAGAACAGGGGCCGCAGGCCTCCCAGTAGAACCGGACGGAATCGCCGCACGTCATCGCGGCTTTCGAGCGGCATCCACGCAGGTGGTGGGTGCAAGCGGGGTGGTACCGCGGAGCCGCACAGCTTCGTCCCCGCATGAGTCCCATGCCTCATGCGAGCCGACGAACCAGGAGTGCGCCCGATGGCCGAACAGACGTTCGCCACCCCCTTCGCCAGCCTTCCCACGCGGATCGACCTGCCCGCCACCGATCACAAGATCATCGACTGGTGGAAGCAGAACCGGATCTTCGAGCGCACCCTGGAGCGGACGAAGGACGGCGCGAGCTGGGTCTTCTACGAGGGCCCGCCGACCGCGAACGGTTCCCCGGGCACGCACCACGTCGAGGCGCGCGTGTTCAAGGACCTCTTCCCGCGCTACCGCACGATGAAGGGGTACTCCGTACCCCGCCAGGCCGGCTGGGACTGTCACGGCCTGCCCGTCGAGCTGGCCGTGGAGAAGGAGCTCAACCTCTCCGGCAAGCCCGATATCGAGAAGGTCGGCATCGCGTTCTTCAACGAGCGCTGCCGCACCTCGGTGACCCGGCACGTGGGCGAGTTCGCCCAGCTCACCGAGCGCATGGGCTACTGGATCGACCTCGACAACCCGTACGAGACGATGTCCCCGGAGTACGTGGACAGCGTCTGGTGGTCGCTGAAGAAGATCCACACCGACGGCCGCCTGAACGAAGACTTCCGGGTCACGCCGTACTGCCCGCGTTGCGGCACGGCGCTGTCCGACCACGAGGTCGCGCAGGGCTACGAGAACGTCAAGGACCCCTCGGTCTACGTGCGGTTCCCGCTGGTCGAGCCGCTGGCCGGCCATACCGACGCCGAGCTGCTGATCTGGACGACCACCCCGTGGACGCTGGTGTCGAACACCGCCGTCGCGGTGCACCCCGACGTCGCCTACCAGCTCGCGAGGAACGACAAGGGGACGTTCGTCGTCGCCGAGCCGCTGCGGGTCGCCGTGCTGGGTGAAGACTCCGAGGTGCTCGCTGAGCTGCCCGGCCGGGAGCTGGAAGGCCTGCACTACCAGCGTCCGTTCGATCTCATCGACATCCCCGACGCGCACCGCGTCGTCCTCGCTGAATACGTCACCACCGCCGACGGTACGGGTCTCGTGCACCAGGCCCCGGCCTTCGGCGCCGACGACCTCATCGTCGCCCGGGCCAACGAGCTGCCCGTGGTGAACCCGGTCGCGGGCAACGGCCACTTCAAGGACGACGTGCCGATGGTGGGCGGCCTGTTCTTCAAGGACGCCGACGAACCGCTGATCATGGACATGAAGAAGCGCGGCGTGCTGTTCCGATCGCAGCGCTTCGAGCACTCGTACCCGCACTGCTGGCGATGCCACACGCCGCTGATGTACTACGCGCAGCCCGCCTGGTACATCCGCACCACCACGGTGCGCGACCAGCTGCTGCGGGAGAACGAGCAGACCAACTGGTTCCCGGAGCACATCAAGCACGGCCGCTTCGGCGACTGGCTGGAGAACAACATCGACTGGGCGCTCTCGCGCAGCCGTTACTGGGGCACCCCACTCCCCCTGTGGCGCTGCTCCGGCCCGGACGAGCACGTCACGGCGATCGGGTCGCGCAAGGAGCTCGGCGAGCTGACGGGCCGCGACCTCTCGGAACTGGACCCGCACCGTCCGTTCATCGACGAGATCACCTTCGACTGCCCGTCCTGCGGCGAGACGGCCACCCGGGTTCCCGAGGTCATCGACGCCTGGTACGACTCCGGCGCCATGCCCTTCGCCGCGATCGGCTACCCGCACGTGCCCGGCAGTGAGAAGGCCCTCGAAAGTCGTTACCCGGCGCAGTACATCGCCGAGGCGATCGACCAGACCCGGGGCTGGTTCTACTCGCTGATGGCCGTCGGCACGCTGGTGTTCGACCGTTCTCCGTACGAGAACGTGGTCTGCCTGGGCCACATCATGGCCGAGGACGGCCGCAAGATGAGCAAGCACCTGGGCAACATCCTGGCCCCCATCCCGCTGATGGACGACCACGGTGCCGACGCCCTGCGCTGGTTCATGGCCTGCTCCGGCTCACCCTGGTCGCCGCGCCGCGTGGGTCCGGGCCCGCTCGACGAGATCACCCGCAAGCTGCTGGCCACCTACTGGAGCACGGCGTCGTTCTTCTCGCTGTACGCCAGCCACGTGGACTGGAAGCCCTCCGAGGCCAAGCCGGTCCGCGAGCGCAACACCCTCGACCGCTGGGTGCTGGGTGAGCTGCACGCGCTGGCGCGCGACGTCGACCAGAAGCTGGAGAACTACGACACCGCCGGAACCGGCCGCGTCCTGGGCGATTTCGTCGACGACCTGTCGAACTGGTACGTGCGGCGCTCGCGTCAGCGGTTCTGGGACGGCGACATGGACGCGCTCGTCACGCTGTACGAGTGCCTCGATGTGCTGACCCGGCTGCTCGCGCCGATCGTCCCGTTCATCACCGAGGAGGTCTGGCAGCTGGTCGTGCGGCCGGGCAACGCCTCGGCCGCCGAATCGGTGCACCTGGCCGACTGGCCGACCGCCGACGTGTCGCTGATGAGTGCGGCGCTGTCGGAGGAGGTGCGCACCGCCCGTAACGCCGTCGAAGCCGGCCGGGCGGCGCGTAAGGCGTCGAAGGTGCGCGTGCGTCAGCCCCTGGCCACGGCCTATGTCGGATTGCCGGGCGGCGTGACGCTGTCGCAGGCTCTGCTCGACGACATCGCCGAGGAGCTCAACGTCAAGAACCTCGACACGCTGGCTGCCGCCGGCGCGGTCGTCGACGTCGAGATCAAGCCCAACTTCCGGGCTCTGGGCAAGCGTTTCGGCAAGCAGACGCAGGGCGTGGCCAAGTCGCTGGCGGCGCTGCCGGCGGACGACGTGGTCGCCGCCCTGCGCACCGACGGCGTGGTGAAGGTCGAGTTCGAGGGCGCGCTGGTCGACGTGACCAACGACGAGGTCGTCGTGACCGAGCTCCCCCGCTCGGGCTGGGTCGTCGAGACCCAGCGCGGCGTCACGATCGCCCTGGACACCGAGGTCACGCCCGAGCTCGAGGTCGAGGGCCTGGCCCGCGACGTGGTCCGGGTCGTGCAGCAGGCCCGGCGCGACGCCGACCTGGACATCTCCGACCGCATCAACCTGGTGGTCAGCGGCCCGTCGGAGGTTCTCGACGCGGTGCGCACCCACCAGGAGTTCGTGGCCGGTGAGGTGCTGGCCGATGCTGTGGAGCTCAGCTCCGAGCCGCTGACCGGCGGTTTCGCCGGGGTCGCGGGCGAGGTGGACGTCACCGTCTCGGTCACCAGGGCCTGACAACCACAACTGAGGACGCCGACCGCACCTGGTGCGGTCGGCGTCCTCTCGTTGTTTGCGGTAACTCTCACTTCAAAGGCATTGCTCGGCGAGGTCGAGCCAATGATTCACGTCATCGTCGGTGTGGTGCCGGATGGCCCAGTCAGTCAGGCGCAGGCTCATGTGGGCCCAGAGGGGTTTGAGTTCGTCGTCGGGGATGCGCTTGAGGACGCCGTCGAGCATCGAGGTTTCCAGGGGCTGGTTCTGGTGGTGCGCGCCGAAGTAGAGAGTGACCAGGTCGAGGCGGTGGTCTCCACGGCCGGCGCCGTCCCAGTCGACGAGACCGGTGATCGAGCCGTCTTCGGCCAGCAGATTGCCCGGGTGAAAGTCCAGGTGAACGGCGTCGTGGTGCCTGGCGGCGTCCGGGGCGACCTCGCGGATGCGGCGCTCCAGGGCCGCAGTGCGTTTGCTGTATTGCCTGAGTGGTTCGTGCAGGCAGTATCCGGGCCCGTCATCCTGCAGGAACAGCTGGATCTGGGGGATGTCTGGACGGTCGACGAGCAGGTCTTTCTGCCGGTCATTGATGTCCAGTACCTGGCGAAGAAGGCTCTCGTCGAGATGGTCGAGCTGGGTGCCGGGCCTGAGCTCCTGCACCATGACCACGGCGTGCCCGACCTGTTCCACGAGTTCTGTTCCCGGAGCCGGGATACCCGCTGTCCGGGCCGCTTCGCAGACCGCGAGCGGACCCCGCAGCAGATCGGCCTTCCTGCTGTGCGGACGCCACTTGAGCACTGACCGGTGGCCGTCTTCCCAGCGCACGAAGGCCGCGCCCACTTCCCCACCGGCGCATGGCCCCTCCACCACGAGCCGCGTCCCGGTCCGGGTGTGGAGCTCATCGGCCATCTGCCCGGCATCGAGTCTTTCAGCCTTACCCCAGGTGGGAGGGGTTGAAGTCATCGCCGACCGCCTCCTTCCCCACCACGTCCTCAGTAGGGTCGGGGACTGGCGCGGTGGCCCATGGGCTCCGTTTCCAGCCCCCGCCCGTCAAGCCGTGCACGCGCTTCTCGCGCACACGGCCTACCGCAATCGTTCAATGACTGGCATGCGCTGCCACCCTGCGGACGTTTCCAGATTGGCGGAACACCCCGGGTGTGGCAACCAGGCGCCGTCATAGCGCTCGCCCCACCGACGGCCCGGTATATCGCACTTGCGATTGTCGAAGATCGCAAGACGCTCATGGACGCAACTGTCGATCGTGAAGAACTTCCGCGCAGAGTTGCCGTTACGGAAATACGCGGCCTAGCCTCGTAACCGCCAAGACGGAACTCGTTGCTGGAGTTGACACATGAATCCAACGGTTCAAACATGAACGTCTTCACTCAGGAGCAGGAGGGCTCAGCCCCATCCGCTACGAACAGCCCCTGACAGGCACAGCTAACGCTACTTAACCATCTGTCCACCCTTTCGGGGAACCTCACATGCCCCACACGCTCCGATCCTGGGTCGCCAGCTACTTAGGGGCTTAGGCGGTGTGCCGGACAGCTTGTGCCGGGGGAATCGCGGCGGCCCGCATCGCGGGATAGAGAGCCGCGACTACACCGACAAGAAGCCCCAGTAACGGGCCCATTGGAACGGTGAGGAGACTGGCCACTGGTGCCCACCCGCGAGCCTCGGCCACGCCGAGAACTGCGGCTAGCCCCAGCACGCTGCCCAGCAGTCCACCTGCCACGCCAGTCACCACCCCCTCGGTTAGGAACAATGCCGCCACACCGGTTCGCGATGCACCCATCGCGCGCCTCAGCCCGATCTCGCCGGTTCTAGCTATGACCGTTACAACCATGGCGTTGCCACAAGTCAGAGCTGCGAAGGCAAGTACAAGGAAAGACAGAGTCGCAACGCTGCGGTCCAGATCGGTGGCTACCCCACGACGTAGGTTGGCAAGGTCGACAACTGGGTCCACCTGCAGCAGGCCCGGCGCATCCGGACGGACCGTCGTCGCGATCATCTTCGAAACTGCGGAAGCTGCCCCGACCATCGTGCGCACGGTGACCACCCCCGTCGCCGTCGGCACTAGCTCTCGGATCGCGCCAGGAGAGATGATGAGGGCTTGCCCGAGTGTGGCGTCGCGGCCGCTGGATTCCAGCACTCCGACGAGGTCAAATGATCGGCCATTTACCCAAATCTTGGCGCCTGGACCTGCGGAGGCCAGATTCATCCGGCGACTCAATTGTGCCCCGACGACTGCCACATGGTCCGCGGAATCTCCAGCCAAATGATCGACAGCCCCGGCCGGTATAACCACGGCTTCCTGAACCTTGAGCCAGGAAGGGCCAGCCCCATAAACTGGCGCAGCCATCGTCGTAGTTTCTGTCGATGCACGCTCGGGCAGCCCACTTAGCGAAACTGTTCCCGGTTCCACCGGCCAGGCCGTTCCAGCTGCACGTACAACGTTCACTGCTTGCACGCGGCTTTCTGCCTGCTCGGGCAGATCTCCCGGGTCAGCCTCCCGAATCATCACCTGGTCCAAGTCCGAGGGAGTGAGTCGGCTGGTGATCTGGTCTGCGGCGCTTCTGCTGATCCCCGCAGCCGCAACGAATCCGCCCGAACCAATGGCGAACATAGCAATCAATAGAAAGAACCTGCCAGGACGGGTGAGCAGTCCGTCAAGGACATCACCCAAAAGATCGCTGAACTGGGTCCAGGCTGAACGGATCATGCGAGCAAACGCCCATCGGAAAGGACCACTTGACGGTCGGCTCTCTCAGCCAGTTCCTGGTTGTGCGTAATCATCACCAAGGTCAGGCCGGCCTGCCGAAGCTCATCGAAGATTGTCATAACCCGCTCGGCATTCTCGGCATCCAGATTGCCGGTGGGCTCGTCGGCGAGCAGCACCTCCGGCTCGTTCACCAGGGCCCTGGCTATAGCGGCGCGCTGCCGCTCGCCACCGGATAAAGACGACGCTCGAGCCTGCGCCCGCTGCACTAGCCCAACTCGTTCCAACGACTTCCAGACGCGTCCAGGGCGAGTACTTCTTGGGACGCCCGCGATCCGTAGCGGCAACGCCACATTGGCAGCCACCGTGCGTTCAGGCAGCATGTGCGAAGCCTGGAATACGAACCCGAACAGACGTGATCGCAGCTGATCCACTTCACGAGCCCGCAACATTGTGATGTCTTGGCCATTGACCTGGTACTCGCCGCTGCTGGGTGGGTCCAGTAATCCGAGCACGTTCAGCATGGTGCTTTTTCCCGAGCCTGAGGCCCCCGTGACGGCCAAAAACTCTGACCGCGGCACCACGAGGTTGATCTCTTGGAGTGCCAAGACTTCGGGTGGCCCATACACCCGGCTCACTCCGCGCAGTTCCAGCAGCGGACGGCTCACGGGGTCACCTGGACGCTGTCTCCCGGTTGAAGATCCTTGGTCGGTTCGAGCGCTGCCCAACCATCAGCGTCACTTGTCACCGTCACCGGAAGCTCAGTGGCAGCTTGGCCATCGCCAGCCGGTGCCAGTCGGACGTAGGTGCCACGGGAGTCTTGCCGGATCGCGATCAGCGGGACCGCCAGGTTTTTGGTCTTGGTTGCAACCTTAGGTCGGACCTGTACCTTCCTGCCGTTCGTCAGAACCTGTGGACGACTCGAGAGCCGGATCGTGACGTCATAGCCGGGAAGTTCGGCCTGGACACCGGAGTTTGAGGAATCGCTATCAGAATCCTCCTCTACCTGGCCGAGTTCTGACCCGTCACCTCCGGATCCCTGATCGAAAGGACCTACTGAGGTGACTTCTCCCCTCCAGGTCTGGTCGGACAGTTCCGGCGCCGAAAGTACAACGGCGGTTCCAGCCTTATAATGACTCTTCTCGTCCACCCCGATCCGCACACTGACTCGCAGTCCGCCGATCCGGAGCTTGACCACCGGCGCAGAGCCCTCGAGGACCCGTCCCCGCCGTACAGCGGTGTCCACCTGGGCCTGGTTCTGCTCGATCGAGTAAATCTCTCCCAATGGCAGCCACACTAACTGCTTAGGCGCTTCCTTGGTGCTACCACCGTCCTTGCCGTTTTGATCAGCCTTCTGCGTTGCCGCAGGTTCGGTCTGTGCGGACAATCCCGCGCGAATATAAAGCGACGAAACTGCGGACATGGTCGAGACGTCAAAAATTTTGGTTACCCCGCCATTGAAAAGACCGAGCCGAGACAGCTCTCGCTGCAGTTGGGCGACATCCTCACCCTGATCACCGGAATGCAGCGACCGATACAGGGGGACTTCCAATTTCAATAGAAAGACGGGTCGATCGGATACCACAGCTAGGATGTCACCTGACCGTACGGTGTCCCCTACCTTGACAGCCTGATCCGAGACCACATTGCGCGAAGCGTCCGAGTCGGCATTGCTTGGCGGCGGGACTGAAACCACACTACGGCCCGCCACGACGCCTTCACGTGTCTGTACTTGTTGCACGGAACGTTCCGTAGCCACCGCATAAGTCGGCGCCACGGAGACGCTCTGATTGGTCGCCGGTTCACTCGCATGGATCTGGCTACCGATCAGAAAGGCGAGGACCAAAGAAGCGATCCAACCCAGAGCCAGACTAGCCAGGAGTCTCGGTCGTTGGATCCAGGGCAGCGCGACCGACCGCTGTTGCGACGCATCAGGCACCGGAGAACTCGTCAACCACTTTCTGAGCTGCGGTCAGATTCCGCTGCCAGGTATCCCGAAAGGCAGCAAGTTCTGCGGTATGCCCATCAATGACCGCCTTCTGCTGGCCAGCTTCGATATCGGCGAGTCGCTGCACCAAGTCTACTTTGTCCTTGCAGGCGACATCAATCAGCGCGGCCTGAAAGCGTTCCTCCGGAGTCATGGAACCAACATTAGGTGGCGTCCAGTCGTACACCGTCATTTCCTCGGGCATCGAGGGCGCCGCGATATCGTTCTCCTTGAGGCAGTTATGCCATTCCTTGAGAATTTCTTGGCCTTGTTTGGTATCTATCGAACGCACTCTCGTCAGAGTGCGCAGAAACGGTAGATCGCCCTTGATTAGCTTGCCCGGATATTTCACCTGGCTAACCTCGGGTTTGACCATGCAGTCGTAAACTACTTTGCCCTCCGCTTCGGAGAGGTTTGCATTGTGCTGGGAATCAACAGGGACTGTTTGCGGAATCGGCTGTCCATAGCCATACTTCTCGGCCTGGGATTTTCGCCAGACACCGTAGTTATTGTTCACTGGTTGTGGATCCGGCATGATCACCCGGAAATCGATGCCCTGAGCTTTGGCGCACTCGCGAGCCTTAATGTCTACCGCGTGTGTAAAGACGGTGGCCTGCGTCGCGGTAGGCAGATATTCATCCAACGGAAGTGCAATCGTTCCGCTCACCGCATCCACCTGAGCCACTGCGCCCGTGGACATATCAGCCTCTGGAGCCTGGCTGCACCCTGAGACGGCCAGTGTCAGCACAGCCACAGTGCTACCCATTGAAAGAATACGGCGCATCGATAGAACTCCCGATCCCGTTTTACCTGCCCACCGCCGACTCATCAGTCTTTACCAGTAGGGGTTCGAGACGTAGTCCGACGGCTCAGTATAGTCGGTACCCGCGGTGTAAGTCCTCACCCGAAGCTTCGTGATGGCCGAACCGCTGGAGCCGCTGAGGCCCGTCCACTCCTGCGATTCACCGCAGCCCTTCTCATTTTCCCGGATCTGGAAACTCTGAAGATCGCCGTTCTGGTCCTGGAACTGGAAGCGGCCACGCGCGGAGTGGGCATCGCATTTGGTGTCCCAGACTTTGAGGGAAGCATTGCCGAAGCTGGAGGTACTCTTCCAGGTCCAGGTCCCCTGAGTCTGTGAACCCACAGTGATGGCCGTTTCAGTCACTGCCTGGGAGGCAGAGGCCGAAATGGTGACAATGGCCGCGGCGACAGCAAAGGCTGCTGACCCGCGAACGACATGACTTCTCTTCATTAAGTGCCACCAATTCATCAGGCGGTTTCCCGCACAATCGAGCGTTTTGGAACCTACCAGACGGTAGCTACATTATTTATGCCTTATGTTCGTGTTCAAAGTCACAGGCGCGTTTGCTTGTGGGTCCTTGCCTGATATCGGCTAGGGTTAAGGTTAAGTAGTCGAGCCCTGGTTGGCTCGCGACGGTGTGCTGGCGCTGCATGCTTGACCTGGCTTGTATTACAATCATTGTTTCCCACTGAGTGGTCGGGTCTGATTTTATATGTCTATACCCGTTCCTTGGAGTGGTTACGGGGAGTGGCTATTGGGGCAGATCCCCGACCTAACCGGTGTCCTGATCTCCGTCAACGTAATGCCACACCCAGACCGCTCACGCCAAGTATCTCTACGGACGTGAAGCCAGCCTGCTCGCAGGCGTCCAGGGCAACCTAAAACACGTGCTTAGGCAAAATTCATGATCAACCGAGGTTGTGCATGCCTCGCCTCCGGCGGTCCCTTAGGCCCGATCAGCCGCTGCTGATTCTGGCCAATATCGCAAGATCGACCGTGGACTCGCCGTCGTATGGCTGACATTATTCAGTCGGCGGGACTCTTCACGATCGATATATTCTCGAAGTCATAATCGAATTCAGGCCCGGGAACAAAGTTCATGAACTCAACGAAGCCCTCTTCCGGGGCGCTTTGCTGCAGGTTCGCGATTTGCCCCTTCGCGGCGTTTCAGCCGCGCTCGGTCGGGTTGTGATTGGGAGCGTACGGCGGGAAGAGATCAGAGTGACTCGTTCGAATATCTCCCGGACGCACAGTTTGGTGAATTTCTTCGCACGATGAAAACTCGCGTTGTCGAGCACGACAGCGATCTTCTCGGCCGATGCCTCAGGCAACTAGGCGATTCATCATATGAATGATCTGCTCAGCGTTTTGCATACCGTCGATAAGATAGATCTCCATCTTCTTCGTGGTTAGGCTCAATGCGCTAAAGAACGATCTCGCGGACCGTTCCCGATAGACGTACGGCTTCGTCCGCTCACCCCGGGGAAGCCGCATCCGCCGGGTCTCGGCCTCGTGCTGCACCCAGACCTCGTCCAGGGTGTAACCCTCGTATTCGTACGCTATCGGCCCCGCGACCTGCGACTTCACCTCAACCATGCGCGTCACGATGGGGTCCTCATCACGACGCTTGTCGAACAGGTCCGGCAGCTTGAAACTCATCCCGAGGAACTTCATGAGCAACCGATAGGACGACCGGGACTCGTACTCGACATCAAAAAGAATCTTCACAACATTCTGCAATGCTGGGACATCCCAGAAAGCCGCCCGCACCCCGCTCTCGGCCGGCGGTGACGCCAGTACCTGAGTCACTTCGGACTTCTGGTCCTCCGTCAGCTTCGCCGCATTCTCATTCTTGGCGTGACCCGTCACCACCGAATGTAGCCGAGATTCTCCCAATCCCTCAGCTACCCAGAAACCGTCAGCGACGGCCGCTCCACCGATACCGCGATCATCTCAGCATCGACACCCAATGAGGCATACACAACAGCTTCAGCCTCCAGTCGATCAGAATGAACGAATCATCACGCTTCTTCCAGTTCAAAAGAACAGCGAGTTCGTCTGCATCAGCCGAGACCGTAGGCACGAGCAAATCTTACCGCAGCCAACTGTTTGTGTGGTTTTGTTTTATTAGGGCCATAGCAATAGGGCATCACTGAGCCATGTCCACAAAACGCGAGTAGTGACCCTGGAAAGCCACCGTGATCGTGTCGGTGGGGCCGTTACGGTGCTTGGCCACGATGAAGTCGGCCTCGCCGGCGCGCGGAGATTCCTTCTCGTACGCGTCTTCTCGATGGAGAAGGATGACCATATCCGCGTCCTGTTCGATAGAACCGGATTCGCGAAGGTCGGACATGGCCGGCTTCTTGTCGGTGCGCTGTTCGGGACCACGGTTCAGCTGGCTCAGCGCGATCACCGGCAGCTGCAGCTCCTTGGCGAGGAGCTTGATGGCCCGGGAGAACTCGGAGACTTCCTGCTGGCGGCTCTCGACGCGCTTACCGCTCGTCATCAGCTGGAGATAGTCGATCACGACGAGCTTGAGGTCGTGCCGCTGCTTCAGCCGGCGGCACTTGGCCCGGATCTCCATCAGCGACATGTTCGGGCTGTCGTCGATGAACAGGGGCGCGTCGCTGATATCGCCCATCGTCTTGGCCAGGCGGGTCCAGTCTTCCTCCCGCATGGTGCCCTTACGCATGTTCTGCAGCGGGATGCGCGCCTCGGCGGAGAGCAGGCGCATGGTGATCTCGTTGCGCCCCATTTCGAGGCTGAACATGACCGAGGTCATGCGGTGATGGATGGCGGCCGAGCGGAGGATGTCCAGGCCGAAGGTGGAGTTGTGGGTCGGGATCATGGTGCGCCCGGCCAGGTACAGGTGGCTGTCGTTGTCCACCTCGACGCAGCGCACCGGAACGCTCCGGATCGGCCGCACCGCCGTGATGAATCGCGAGTCACGGCGCTGGAAGCGGCGGTTCAGCCGGTCTTTGTGCAGCAGGTGCTTGCGCTCGAGGTTGAACACCCGGTCGTCGGTGGTGAAGTTCAGCGTGTAGGCGACGGAACTCGCCTCGCTGCGGCCCTTCACCGCCTTCCGCATGATCGTGCAGCGGTAGCCGAGGCTGAGCACGAGCTCCTGCACATCGAGCGCGAGGCGTTCGTTGGTCACCGCGAACTGGATGGCGCCCGTGGAGTGCACGGTGCCGTCGGTGTCGAGCAGCCCGGCCAGCAGATCACGCCGCTGGGCCTCGGACGCCCGCAGGTAGCTGCGCGGAATGTGCTTGTTCCCCAGCACGCCGATGGTGCGCAGACGGCCCGTGACCGTGCCGTAGATGTCGTGGCAGGACTGGCAGCGCCCGAAGCCGGTGATCTCGCGACCGCAGTCCAGGCACGCAGCCGGCGGCACCGGGGCGGTGACTGCTTTCGCCCGACCGCCGCACGACTGGCCGCAGGTGCGCACGACCGCTGCCTTGGGCGTGAACGTGACGCCGCAGACCACGCACTCACGGTCGGGAACCGCCGGGATCGGGAGCTTCAGCGAGTAACGCAGCTCAGCGCTGTTGCTGGGGACGACCTCCAGACCGTCGTCTTCCAGCCGGATCACGATGCCCGGGTCGGCCGAGGTGATCTGGGACGTGGCACTCGTACCGTCGCCGAGCCAGGCGCCCAGCGTGTACGGCGGCACCAGGAGGTCTTTTTCGGGCAGGGCCAGCGCCTGTGCATTGCGGACGCTGTGGTTCAGGCGAGCATCTGCCGTGGCGCAGCGCAGAGTGGCCGCGATCTGCTCGGTGGTGCGGACCTCGGCCTGTGGCTGGGCGGCGCGGCGGGAGGCCCGGGTGTCGGTGAGCCACTGGTGCTCAGCGTCGGCCACGATCACGGTGCCGTCGGAGAACTCGACCTCGTAACAGGGCCGGCCGACCATGATGTCGGTGGCGTTGACGACCCGGGTGGGGCGGCCGTCGGCACCCATCAGCACGTCGCCGACCCGGACCGAGCCCATCGTGGTCCAGCCGTCGGGCGTGGGCAGAGGGGTGTCGAGGGCCAGGGCCTTACCCATGGCCGGGCGGGCGGCGATGATGATCATCTGGCCCGGGTGCAGGCCGTTGGTGAGAGCATCGAGGTCGACGAAGCCGGTGGGGACGCCGGTCAGGCCGTCGCCGCGGTGGCTGGAGGCCTCGATCTCGTCGATCGCGCCCTCGATCACCTCGGAGAGGGCGTGGTAGTCCTCGCTGGTGCGCTGCTCGCTGACCTTGTAGATCTCGGCCTGCGCCGAGTTCACGATCTCCTCGACGTCACCGCCTCCGCGGCCGTCGGCACCGTTGTAGCCGAGCTGGACGATGCGGGTGCCGGCGTCGACCAGGCGGCGCAGCACGGCCCGCTCACGCACGATGCGGGCGTAGTACCCGGCGTTCGCGGCCGTGGGCACCGACGAGATCAGGGTGTGGATGTAGGCCGGGCCGCCGATCTTGGCCAGCTCGCCGCGCTTGGTCAGCTCGGCCGCGACCGTGACGGCGTCGGCGGGCTCACCGCGGCCGTAGAGGTCGAGGATCGCGTCGTACACCAGCTCGTTGGCCGGGCGGTAGAAGTCGGTGCCCTGCAGCTCCTCGACGACGTCGGCGATCGCGTCTTTCGACAGCATCATGCCGCCGAGCACGCTCTGCTCGGCCGCCACGTCTTGCGGTGGCGTGCGACCCAGGTCCGACCCACCGCCCGAATCGGACGGCGACACGGACAGATCGGCGAGTGACATCGAACCTCTTCCCAGCTGTTGCTCTGCGACCGACTCGACGGGTGAGCAGGCCCCTGAAAAATACGGGTCGCCGGGCAGGCGTTCAACGCCACTCTCCACAGGGGGTGCCCGGATCGGTGCACAACTCGGCTCTGCCTGTGGATAAGTGGTTAACAAAGCCCGGGGTTTGTGCACAGGTTGTGGATAACAGTGGGGAAAACCGGTGGGCGAGATAGGTCTCACAGGCCTCTGACCGGCCAAGGATCTGTCCACGGGCTGTGGATGCCAAAAAGCTCTGGCCTATTCAGTGCATCGTCACCTCACCGTCACCAAAAACCTCACAACTGCCCCTCGCAGCCGAAACCGAACGAAAATCGGTACATTCCGGAACAGCGGCACCGGGTCGGGCACACTGTGACGTGAGAGTCGTCCACGACGAGACAAGAGCGAGACAACGAGGTGATCCGGCTGAGTAGTAACCCCGGCCGGAGCAACACCGACCGGCAGATCCTGGCCCTGGCGCTGCCCGCGCTGGGCGCACTGATCGCCGAACCGCTGTTCCTGCTCGTCGACTCGGCCATCGTCGGCCGCCTGGGCACCACGGAGCTGGCGGGTCTGGGCATCGCCGGCGGCATCCTGACCACGGCCGTCTACATCTTCGTCTTCCTCGCCTACGGCACCACCAGCAGCGTCGCCCGGCTGATGGGCGCGGGTGACCGCACCAGGGCCATTGCCATCGGGATGGATGCGGCCTGGCTGGCGGCGGGGATCGGCGTCTGTGTGGCGCTCCTGGGCTACGCCGTGGCGCCCTACGCGGTGGACCTGGTCGGGGCGGCCGGAGCCGAGCCCGGCGTGCGCGAGGCCGCCATCACCTACCTGCGCTGGGCCCTGCCCGGGGTACCGGCCATGCTCATCGTGCTGGCCCTGGTCGGCGTGCTGCGGGGCCTGCAGAACACCCGGGTGACCCTGTGGATAGCGGTCAGCGGCGCCCTGCTGAACGCCGTGCTCAACCTGCTGCTGGTGCACGGGGTGGGCTGGGGCATCGCCGGCTCCGCGATCGGCACGACCATCAGCCAGTGCGGCATGGCCATCGCCGCGACCGGTTACGTGGTGGGCGACGCCCGCCGCGCGGGTGTCTCCCTGAAGCCCCACCTGGCCGGTGTGAGGCTGGCCGGCCGCACCGGCGTCCCTCTGCTCATCCGCACCATGGCCATGCGCCTGCTGCTGCTCCTGACCACCGCTGTGGCCGCCGGTTTCGGGGCTCCCTCACTGGCCGCTCACCAGGTGGCGCTGAATGTCTGGAACCTGCTCGCGCTGGGCCTGGACGCGCTGGCCATCGCCGGTCAGGCGCTGACCGGGACCGCACTGGGCCGGGGCGACGTGGCCGGCGTGCGGGAGGCGACCCAGCGGATGGTGCGCTGGGGCATCGGCGCGGGAGTGGTGTTCGCGGGCGTGCTGCTGCTCTGCGCCGGGGTGCTCGGACCGCTGTTCAGCGACGATCCCGAGGTCCGCCGTGCCCTCACCGGGGCCCTGATCGTGGCGGCCCTCACCCAGCCGGTCGCCGGATACGTGTTCGTGCTCGACGGCGTGCTGATCGGGGCCGGGGACGGACGATTCCTGGCCTACGCGGCCGTGCTCCAGACCGCTCTGTACGCACCGGCGGCGATCGCGATCGGACTCTGGGGCCCGGACGGCAAGGCCGGCCTGGTGTGGCTCTGGGTGGCCTTCGCCGGCGGCTGGATGGTGGTGCGCGCGGTGGTGCTGCGGCGGCGCGAGCGAGGTGACCAGTGGCTGGTCACCGGCGCTTATCGATAACTCCGACTTACTCGGAGTCCGGCACCATGATCCGCTTCTTCACCCCGTCGGGCTGGGTGAAGGTCTCCAGGTGGTAGCCGGCCGGGATGGTCGGGTCGTGCGGGTTGTGCGCCGCGGGGCTGCCCACCGGCTTCACGTCGGCGGGGCCCATGATCTGGAACAGAGCCATGTACATGCGGCGCCCGAACGAGGGTCGTACTGCGTTACTCATAGGAAACATTCTCGCCGGTGACGGCGGACGACCAAAGTGCCAATGCGCGAAACCCGGCTCCCGCAGAGCGGGAACCGGGTTTCGTGAACGAGGTACTGCTCAGCCCTCGGCGACAACCTTCAGCGTCACCTTGGCCTGAACGTCGGGGTGCAGCCGGACCCGGGCGATGTGCTCACCCGTGGTCTTGATGGCCGACGGGATCTCCACCTTGCGGCGGTCGACCTGCGGACCCTGCGCCTCGACGATCGCCGCGGCGACGTCGGACGGGGTGATCGCACCGAACAGACGACCCGAGGCACCGGCGCGGACCGCGAGGCGGACCGGCTTCGACTCGAGCTTGGCCTTGACCGAGTTCGCCTCTTCGAGAGTGGCGATCTCACGGGTCTTGCGGGCCTTACGGATGGCGGAAACCTGCTTCTCGCCACCCTTGCTCCAGGACGTGGCCAGGCCACGGGGTACGAGGAAGTTACGGCCGTAGCCGTCCTTGACCTCGACCACGTCGCCCGGGGTACCCAGGCCGGAGACTTCCTGCGTGAGGATGAGCTTCATCGTCGCTTCTCCTCTACTCAGCGAGCCGAGCTGGAGTACGGCAGCAGGGCCATCTCCCGCGCGTTCTTGACGGCCTTGGCGATCTCACGCTGCTGCTGCACCGTGACACCGGTGACCCGACGGGCACGGATCTTGCCCCGGTCGGAGATGAACTTCCGCAGCAGAGCGGTGTCCTTGTAGTCGACCACCGTGATCTTGGCGGCCTTCAGGGGGTTCTGCTTCTTCTTCGGCTTGCGCACGGGAGGCTTTGCCATCGTGGTTACTCCTTACTGCACGAGTGGGTGCGCCGGTCGGGCCTGAGCCCGGCCGGCGGAATGATCAGAAGGGGGGCTCTTCCTGGCTGCCGCCGAAACCGCCGCCGCCACCGGACGCCGGACCCGTGGCCCACGGGTCGTCGGCCGGAGCGGAGGAGTTTCCGCCGCCACCACCGGAGTAGCCACCACCGCCACCGCCGCTGTTGCCACCGGAGTAGCCGCCACCACCACCGTTACCGCCGAAGCCGCCACCACCACCGCCACCACTGCGCTGAGTCTTGGCGACCTTGGCAGTGGCGTATCGCAGCGACGGGCCGAGTTCTTCGACCTCGAGCTCGACGACCGTGCGCTTCTCGCCCTCGCGGGTGTCGTACGTGCGGCTCTTCAGCCGCCCGGTGACGATCACGCGAGAACCCCGGGTCAGCGATTCAGCGACGTTCTCCGCCGCCTCTCGCCACACCGAGCAGCGCATGAACAGCGTCTCGCCGTCTTTCCACTCGTTCGACTGACGGTCGAACGCGCGGGGGGTCGAGGCCACGGTGAAGTTGGCCACCGCCGCCCCGGACGGGGTGAAACGCAGTTCGGGGTCGTTGGTGAGGTTGCCGATCAGCGTGAGCGTCGTGTCGCCGGCCATACGGTTTCTCTCCGGTCCTGCTGGTTACTGGTGGGGATGCCGACGGCGCTACGGCCGGACAGCGGTGAGGAGATCAGCGAGCGCCGGGGCGGATCAGCTTCGTCCGCAGCACCGACTCGTTGAGGTTGAGCTGGCGGTCGAGCTCCTTGGCGTCGGCAGGCGTCGTGGTCATGTCGACCAGCGCGTAGATGCCTTCGGCCTTCTTCTGAATCTCGTACGCGAGCCGGCGACGGCCCCAGATGTCGACCTTCTCGACGGTGCCGCCACCCTTACGGATGACGCCGAGGAACTTGTCGAGCGAGGGCGCGACGGTCCGCTCTTCCAGCTCAGGGTCGAGAATGATCATCAGTTCGTACTGACGCATGCGAACACCCACCTCCTTCGGTCTAAGCGGTCACGGTCTCTCCGTGACAGGAGGGGTCTTGCGCGTCGTCGGAAACTGCTTCACCCCAGGGAGTGGGGAGTCCCAGCTTCTCGATCGCCTCGAAGCGTACCTTCGTCAAGGCCTGGAGATGAAATCTCCTCGATACCGATGCTGCCGGTGGGCACCGCCTGGTCGCGGAATGTCTCGTCCACGGCCTGCGATCCGCGGTAGACGAGGATGCCCTGGATGCCCACCCAGGTGATGCCGGCCAGCCGGGCCAGCAGCATGATCAGGTAGAACTGCGCCGGCAACCCGCGGTTGGACGTGGTCTCGGCGGCGATGTAGAGCCAGATCCCGACGAAGTAGACGGCCTCGGTGCCGGCCCAGATCAGGTGGTCGCGCCAGCGCAGGCCGGTCAGGGCGATCAACGGCAACAGAAGCAGGGATGCCTGGGCCGGCAGGGATTTCGAGATCACCAGCAAGAACGCGAGGGCCGCGAGCGAGGTCGGCGCGACGCGCCGGACCACCCAGTCGGCCATGGTGGACGAGGGGGTGGACGAGCGCGGGCCGGTGGCGGTCTGGTCGTCGTCCTCGGTTCGCGCCGTTCGGATCGGGGCCAGCGGTGCCACCCGGGCCACGGTGAGGCGCAGCAGCAGCGCGGCCGCGGCGATCATCGCGATCGCGACGAGTGCCGAGGTCGCGGTGCCACTGAGCGCATCGGCGCTGAAGAGCCAGCCGAAGAACAGCTGCGCGGCACGGCCGCCCCACGACGAGGCCGGGTCCGGCTCGGACGCGCCCAGCAGTTGCGGCACCAGCCAGAGCGAGCCGTACCCGGGCGAACCGTGGCGCCAGGAGTCCCAGGCCGTTCCGAGTTCGCCGGTGGCACCGGGCAGCAGCAGTACCCGCACCACGAGCCAGGTGATCACGGCGCTGCCGGCGAAGGACACGCCCGCCAGTGCGCGGGGGTCGCGGCCGGCCTCGATGACCGCCTCGTCGGAGTCGAGTTCGGACTCGGGGTCGTAGGAGTGCGATCGCCAGAGTGCGAGTACGGCGACGACCAGGCCGATGACCGCGACCTGGGGGGCCGCGGCGATGCCCAGGCCGAGCAGGATTCCTCCGGCCAGGGCCCGGCTGCGGGACAGGGCGAAGAGGGCGATCGCGACCAGGGCGACGGCCAGGAGCTGGTAAGAGATCAGGCCGGCGGTGACGATGACCGGGCTGAGGGCTAGGTGGGATGCGTCCCAGCCGCGGCGGCCCAGGGTGAAGGCGGTGGCTGCCACCGCGACCGCCAGGAAGGCGGCGAGCAGGAGCGCGGTGAGGTCGAAGAAGCTGCGGTTGGCGCCCGCGGCGTCGCCGTCGATGAGGCCGGAGGTGACCCACATCATCAGCCCGGCGAGCGGTGACTGGCCGAGACCACCGGCGGGTCCGAGGGATGCGCTCAGGCCGAGACGGTCGGCGCCGCCGAGGCCGGAGCTGGCGTAGACGACCGGGATGTCGCTGTAGCAGGCGTGCCAGAACTGGTCGGGTGAGCTCCAGCCGTTGGCGCGGCAGTGCTGTTTCTGCACGATGCCGAGCCCGAACACCACGGCCGAGAGCACCACGAGTACGGTGCCGGCGCGCCAGAACCCACCGGCCGAGGCGAGGCGGCGCCCGGCCGGCCCGCCGATGACGGGACTGGCCGAGCGCACCAGGGGGTCGAGACGGGAGGGCGCGTAGACGCCCTCACCGTCATCGATGTCTGCCGGTGTCTGTGACCAGCGGGGCGAGCCCGGTCTCACACTGGGCTGCCGGACCCGTCTGCCGCTCATCCGAACCCGTTGTTCCCGTCGTCGTCATCGTCGTCGCCCTGGCCCGGGAACGTCGGAAGCGTGTCCGTGGTCGAGGTGACGGGCGGGGTGGTTGTCTCTGTCGGCTGGGCCGTCGGACCCTGAGTGAACGTCGGCTGAGACGGCCGGGTGGGCTGCTCGGTCGGCTGCTCGGTCGGTGTTTCCGTCGGGGTCTCGGTCGGGGTCGGGGGCACGGTGACCGTCGGCGTCGGCGAGGAGCTGACAATTTCACCACCGTGCGGCGGCTTCGCGAAGTCGACGACCTCTTTACCGGCGAGCGCGGCGGTCATGTAGTCGGTCCAGATCCGTACCGGGATGGAACCACCGTAGATGGTGGAGAACCCGCCGAAGCCCTGGAGCTCGCCCAGGCTCTTTCCGTCTTTCTTGACCTGGTGCAGACCGACGACCGTAGCCACCTGGGGGGTGAACCCGGCGAACCAGGCCGACTTGCTACCGGTCGATGTACCTGTCTTGCCGGCTACAGGACGGTTGAGGGCCTTGGCGTAGACGCCCGAACCCTGCTGGACGACCTGCTCCATCGCGTAGGTCAGGTCGGCGACCTTGTCCTCTTCGAAGACCTTGTCGCCCTTGACGACGTCCGAGGGCACTACGTACTTGTAATCGGGGTACTGGGTCCTGGTGATCTTGCTGATCGTGTGCCACTGCCGGTGCACACCCTGTGCCGCGAAGGTGGCGTAGGCGTTGGCCAGGTCGATGGGGTGCACGCTGGCGGTACCGAGCACGTTGACCAGGTTGGAGCCGAGGTCAGGCGTGTCTTTCGGGATGCCGGCGGCGATCGCCGCGTTCTTGGTCTTCTCCGGGCCGATCTGGTTGTTCAGGTCGACGTAGACGGTGTTGACCGAGCTGGCCGTCGCCTTGATCAGGTTGATCCAGCCGTAGCTGACGCCGCTGTCGTTCTTGATCTCCTTGGTGCCGACCCGAATGACGCGGGGGCTGTTGCCGTTGTACGTCGATTCCAGGCTGACGCCGTCTTCCAGCGCCGAGATCAAAGTGAACGGCTTGAAGGTGGAGGCGGCCTGGGCGCGGTCCTTGGTGGCCTGGTTCAGCTGCTTGTCGATCCCCGTGCCGCCGTAGATGGCAAGCACGCCACCGGTTTTCGGGTTGATCGAGGCCATGCCGACGCGTAGGCCCTTGGGCGCGTCCTTGGTCCACCTCTTCACGGCCTTGTCGCCGGCATTGACCAGGCGCTTGTTGAACGTGGTGGTGATCTGGTATCCGCCGGTGCTGAGGTCCTGCTCGTCAATACCGGCGTCCTGGGCCTCGTTCCTCACCATTTCCATGAGGTAGGCGGCCTGACCGGTGCCAGAGGTGGTCGTCTTCTGCTTGACGACCTTCGGGAACTTCAGCTCCGCGCGCTTGGTGGCGTCGAGCCAGTTCTGGGTGACCATCGCGTCGAGCACGACACCCCAGCGGCGGTTGGCGCGTTCCTTGTGCAGCGGGTCGCCGTCCGTCGGGTCGGCGAGACGCGGGGCGTTGATGATGCCGGCGAGGAAGGCGCTCTCGGACTCGTCGAGCTTGGAGACGTCTTTGTTGAAGTAGGTCTTCGAGGCGGCCTGCACACCCCAGGCGCCACGACCCCAGTAAATGGTGTTGAGGTAGCGCTCGAGGATGACGTCTTTGTCGAGTTTGCGGTTGATCTTGACCGCCAGCACGGCCTCGTTCATCTTCCGCTTGTACGACACTTCGCGCTCGTTGTACACGTTCTTCACGTACTGCTGGCTGATCGTGGAACCACCCTGCTGGTTCCCGCCGGTCACGGTGGCGATGGCGGCACGCAAGATCGAGGTGTAATTGACGCCGCTGTTCTCGTAGAACGAGTGATCTTCCGCAGCGAGCACGGCGTGGATCAGCGAGTCGGGAACCTTTTTGATGCTCACACTCTGGCGGTTCGTCGCCGAGAGCCGGCCGATCTCGTCCTTGCCGTTGGCGTAGTAGACCGTGGTGGTCTGTGCCAGGGTGCTCGGGTCTTCGGGCGGGATGGAGACCGAGTTGTAGAAATAGAACACGACGCCGACCAGCAGCAGCGTGAAGAACGCGAAGGTACCGGTGACCAGCTTCCAGGACGGCAGCCAGCGCTTGACGCCTCGCTTACCCCAGCGCGGGTAGTTGAGATAGCGGTGGTAACCCTGCGGGGGCAGACCGGCGCCACCCCCACCGGCACGTGAACGGGACGTGCGGGAGCCACGCGAGGGCGCACCGGTCCTGTCCAGCTGCTCATCCTCCTGGCTGCCGAAAAGGCTCAGCGCACCAGTGTTGGCCAACAGCTGACCGGCGCGACTGTCCCGCAGACGGTTCTGCGTCCGTCGGCCTCGTGACATTCCGTCGGGCGACTGTGCCGGACCACCCAGCTCGTCGTACGGCGACGCGCCGTAGGCGACGGTGTGAGCATCCTGGTGGTCGAAGGAGGAGGGAGCGGAATACGGGTCGGAACCGGGAGTAGCCGGGCGGGCCGTGGGCCGTTCGGCCGACCGCGAACTCCGCGGACGTTCGCGCGGATCAGCGGTCGGCCGCATCGGCTCGTCACGCTGGTAGGGGTCACGCTGGTAAGAACCAGGAGCGACCGGAGCACTGCGGTTCTCGGCATATCCCGAATCCTGCGCATATCCCGAATCCTGCGCGTATCCCGGGTCGGGCCGGTTCTGGCGGGGACGTTCGCGGGAAGGCTGCGCGGGCCTCGACGGCTGCTGAGGAGCCTGCGGAGACTGAGGGGCTTGTTGCTGGGCCTGAGCCTGCTGCGCGCGCCGCAGTTCCGCGCGTGACGGCGGCGGCTGCTGGCGACCCTGGTCACCGGAAGTAGCCGGACCCTGACCACCGCTGTTGCGGTGCCCGCCGAGTCCGGGTCGAGACTGCCCCTGCTGGGCGTTCAGCCGGCGTCCCCCCAGACCGGGCTGTGCGGCGGGACGCTGCCCGCCACCGACGCCGGGCTGGCCCGGCTGCTGCGCGTCCAGGCGGCGGCCACCCAGGCCGTCGCGAGCGTTCGGGTCTCCGTCGGGCCCACCTGGGCGACGACGGGATGGACCAGAAGGACGTTCCACGATGGCCGATGCCCTCCTGTTTCCGTGCGCCCTGAGGCATTCGTCCGTTTGACGGCTCGGTCCAGTGTGCGGCGACTCCCCACATGTTCCCAAATCCGCCGGTAGTGAGCGTAAGGGGTCCGGCTATGAGTGACGTCGCGCTGGGCCAGGTTTAACGCCGAGTTACCAAAGAGACGGGATTGAGACGAGTAACGCGCCAACTGTGAGCTACCCGGCCTTGTCCTCGCGTTCACGGCGTCGTATCTTCAAGTCGAACCTTGGATATATCGCTCCGATACATTGCTTCGATGTAACGCAGCAACTGCAGTCCGTATATCCGGGTCCCCTCGAAGCCCGATGAGATCGACCAGAGACAGGAAGAGGAGGTGCCGGGCATGGGTCGTCGTAGCGACGTTCTGGAGCTGGCCGTCCTCGGCCTGCTCCAGGAGTCCGGGCTCCACGGCTACGAGCTGCGCAAGCGGCTCAACGCCCTCCTCGGCCCGTTCCGGGCGCTGTCCTACGGCACGTTGTACCCGTGCCTGAAGTCGCTTCTGGCCGCCGGGTGGATCCACGAAGCAGGAGCCGGCAACGAAGCCGGCACTGCCACCCCGGCCTCCCCTCTGGCCGGCCGGCGGGCCAAGATCGTCTACGAGCTCACCGCAGAGGGCAAAGAGCGCTTCCAGTCGCTCGTCAGCCACCCCGGCCCCGCAGCCTGGGAAGACGAGCGCTTCGACGTCCACTTCGCCTTCTTCGCCAGGACCGACGCCGGCACCCGGCTGCAGATCCTGGAGGGCAGGCGAAGCCGTCTGGAAGAGCGGCGCGAGGGCTACCGGCAGTCGATGCACCGCAGCCGGGAACGCGCCGAGCAGTACACGCTCGAACTGCAGCGGCACGGCCTGGAGTCCGTGGACCGCGAGGTGCGATGGCTCTCGGAGCTCATCGACACCGAGCGGGCGAGCAACATGACCCACCCCCCACACGACGGTGACCGTCCGCCACTCCCCGCCCCGGCGCCCGGTCCCGATCACGAATCCCGTTAGAACCCAGAAGGAGAAACGCATGGGCTCCATCCGCGTTGCCATCGTCGGTGTAGGTAACTGCGCGTCCTCACTCGTGCAGGGCGTCAACTTCTACGCCGATGCTGACCCGCAGGGCACCGTCCCCGGCCTGATGCACGTCCAGTTCGGCGACTACCACGTCAGCGACATCGAGTTCGTCGCCGCGTTCGACGTGGACGCCAAGAAGGTCGGTTTCGACCTCGCGGATGCGATCAACTCGAGCGAGAACAACACCATCAAGATCGCCGACGTGGCGCCGACCGGCGTCACCGTGCAGCGTGGCCACACGCTCGACGGTCTGGGCAAGTACTACCGCGAGACCATCGAGGAGTCCGACGAGACCCCGGTCGACATCGTCGAGGTGCTCAAGGAGCGCAAGGTCGACGTCCTGGTCAGCTACCTGCCGGTGGGTTCGGAAGAGGCCGACAAGTTCTACGCGCAGGCCTCGATCGACGCGAACGTCGCGTTCGTCAACGCCCTGCCGGTGTTCATCGCCTCCGACCCCGAGTGGGCGCAGAAGTTCATCGACGCCGGTGTGCCGATCGTCGGTGACGACATCAAGAGCCAGGTCGGCGCCACCATCACCCACCGCGTGATGGCGAAGCTGTTCGAAGACCGTGGTGTCGTACTCGACCGCACGTACCAGCTGAACGTCGGCGGCAACATGGACTTCAAGAACATGCTCGAGCGCGACCGTCTCGAGTCCAAGAAGATCTCCAAGACGCAGGCCGTCACCAGCAACATCGAGCACGACCTCGGCGCCCGCAACGTGCACATCGGCCCGAGCGACTACGTGCAGTGGCTGGACGACCGCAAGTGGGCGTACGTGCGCCTCGAGGGCCGTGCGTTCGGCAACGTGCCCCTGAACCTGGAGTACAAGCTCGAGGTCTGGGACTCCCCGAACTCGGCCGGTGTGATCATCGACGCCCTGCGCGCCGCGAAGATCGCCAAGGACCGCGGCGTGGGTGGCCCCGTCGTCTCCGCCTCGGCTTACTTCATGAAGTCCCCGCCGGTCCAGGTCGAGGACAACCAGGCCAAGGAAGACGTGGAGAAGTTCATCCGCGGCGAGGCCTGATCCTCACAGCACCACCGTCCTACCGGAGCCGGGCAGCGTTCGCGCTGTCCGGCTCCTGGGTTTTGCGCACCGCCCGGACCTTCCACACCACCCAGGCCAGGATCAGGGCAGCCGCCGCAAGCACGACGTTGACCTCGACGATCAGGGCCGGAATCGCGTCCAGACCCCCGTCCGTGTTCTCCCGGACCCAGATCTCCGCCCAGATCAGGATCACCAGACACACCACCAGCCCGACCGGGAAGTACCACCCCGGTAGCTGCCCGCGGAACGCGCGCAGCAGGCCGCCACAGATCGCGAGAAGCACCGTCAGTGGCGCACTCATCAGAAACAACCACACAACGTCCATCGGAATCCCCTCCAGTGACAACGTAAAACTGAGGACGCCCAGGTCCGGCAAAATGCCCGAAGGGGCACCTCACCAGCGGGGCTAGGTCGGGTTCGCGGGCCTTTCCCGATAGGACGAGCTGCCCGACCTGCTGCTGGCGGACGGGTTCGTCGCAGCGCCCGTGGCTCGTCACCGCTGTCGGCACAGCAGTGGACGAGGCGGCCGGGTCGGTGCGGAACCTCGCCGGCCCGAACCGGATCCCCGAGGTTCTGCGTGCGGTCGGCCGTCTGTCGAAAGGGATGCCATCGACGGTCTGACGGCTTCCGGGAAATGGACGATTTCCACAGCTCATCCATTGCCTGAAGCGATGACGCGCCTACTGTTGGTCGCGTGCCGGGAGACCGAACGTCATTCCTCGCCGACCTGATGGTCGTGCTGCGGGGCGCGAACTTCCGCAAGCTGTTCTCCGTACGGCTGGTGTCTCAGGCCAGCGACGGAGCCTTCCAGGTCGGCCTGGCCAGCCTGGTCTTCTTCTCCGCCGGCCGCGCCACCACTCCCACCGCCGTGGCGATCGCAGCCGTGGTGACGGTCGTGCCGTACACCCTCATCGGCCCGTTCGCCGGTGTCCTGCTCGACGTCTGGCAACGGCGGCAGGTGCTGCTGCTGGCCAACGCGATCCGGTCGGTGATGGTGCTCGCGGTGGCCACGATGATCTTCACCATCGGGGTCGGCCCACCGGTCTACGCGAGCGCCCTGGCCTGTCTGTCGATGAACCGGTTCTTCCTGGCCGGCCTGGGCGCGTCCCTGCCGCACGTGGTGCCCCGGCACGAGCTGGTGATGGCCAACGCGGTCTCCCCCACCTGCGGCACCGTGGCCACGATGACCGGCGGGGCCCTCGGGTACGGCGTGCGGACGCTGCTGGGTGCGGGCGACTCCACCGACGCCACCGTGGTCACGATCGCCGCCCTCGGCTACGCCACCGCATCGCTCCTCGCCCTGCGCATGCCCCGCACCCTGCTCGGTCCGGATCAGAGCGCACCCCTGAACCTGCGCTCGATCGGCAGCCTGGCCGGCGACGTGCTGCGTGACCTGCGGGCCGGTGGGCAACACATCCGCAGTCGCCGCACGGTGGCCAACGCCCTGGGCGTGATCGGGGTACACCGGATCGGCTACGGGATCATGACGATCACGGTGATGTTGTTGTGCCGCAACTACTTCAGCGACCCGAACAATCCGGATGCAGGGGTTCGGCTGCTGGCCCAGGTCGTGGCTGCGCTCGGCCTCGGCGTGGCCACCGCCGCCTTCGTCACCCCGATGGTGGCCGCCCGGATCGGGGCCTGGCGCTGGATCGGCGCCTGCCTCGCCATCTCGGCCGTGGTGCAGGCGTTCTTCGTGGCCGACGCGGCGATCTGGCTGCTCTACTTCGGCTCTTTCGTGTTCGGCGTCACTGGCCAGAGCATCAAGATCTGTGTGGACTCGATCCTGCAGGGAGACGTCGACGATGCTTTCCGCGGACGTGTCTTCGGCTTGTACGACGTAGTTTTCAACGTCGCGCTGGTTTCCGCGGCCGGCCTGTCCATCGTGCTGCTGCCCCAGAACGGTTATTCGCAGATGGTTTTCATGGACGTCGCCCTGCTGTTCACCCTCGCCGGCGTGGGCTACACCTTCCGCGAGCACCGTCAGCGGGCCCAGGCACAAAGCACGAGCGGGGGCCCAGTGAACCGGACCCCCGCTCGTCAGCGGAACCTGGACTGACTAGCCCTCGACCTCGAACACGAAGCCGGTCTCGCCACCGAGGTCGACCCGGCAGCCCGGGCTGATCACGGTGGGCACACCCGGGTCGATGGCCTGCGGCGACTCACCCGGCAGGGTCAGCGCCGTGCCGTTCATCGCGCCCAGGTCGGTGAGCAGGACATCCCAGCCGGAGGGCCGGATCTCGGCGTGTGTGCGGGACACCTGGCCGGTGGAGCTGGCCACGGCGTGCAGGTACGGCGCCTCGGGGTCGGCCGAGTCGGTGCGCGGCTTGGGGTCACGACCGAGCACGACCGGGCGGTCGACCTCGATGCGGTCACCGTTGTCGAACACCAGCACGCCCAGGGGCGGACGGGCGACCAGGATCGGCGCCTGCGGCGGAACCGTCAGGCCACAGACCCGGCACTCGGAACGGTCGGGCGAGGTGACGTGCCCGGCGTCGCACCAGACACCCAGCAGACGCGGGGGCTCGCGGCCCTCGACGTCTTCCGCCGAGTCCTGCTGGTCTTCGTCGGAGGTCGGCTCGTCGGTGACCGCGACCTCTTCTTCTTCGAAGTCCTGCTGGTCGTCGGCCTCGGTGTCCGGACGGAAGGTGTCGGGCATCGCCGGCGGGCCACCGAAGGCCGGGGGCTGGCCGTTGAAGCCGGAACCGTTGAACCCACGGCTCGGCGGGGTCCAGGAGTCGCTCTCCGGACTGCTCTGCCAGCTGGACTCGGCCTGCGGGGCCTCGTCCTCGAGCTCATCCTCCGGACGGTTCCGGGAACCGCGGAAGAAGGCCGGGGGCAGGTCGACCCGGGAGACCTCGGAGTCGTTCTCCTCGGCCGGGGCCGCAGGAGCGACCGGGGCCTCGAAGATCGACCCGGTGCCCAGGGGCGAACGGTCGGCCGGGTTGCCGAGCATGCGGGAACCGTTGACCGGGGAGTTCGGGGCCGACGGCGGCATCTGGTGCTCGGGTCGCAGTGACCGGCCACGTACCCTCAGCGGCAGCTCACCCAGCGGGGGCTGCTCCGGCTGCGACGTGGGCTCCGGGGAGAACGCGCTCGGGGCCGGCTCCGAGGAGAAGGCGCTCGGCGCGGGCTCCGAGGAGAACGCACCGGGGGCCGGTTCCGGGGTGAACGCACTGGGCGTCGGCTCCGGGGCACCCCACGGTGACGAGGCGGGTGCTTCCGGCTCGGACCGGAACTGGGAGAACGGATCGGGCTCGTCGGCGACCGGCGGCCAGCCGGCGGGAGCACCACCCGGACGCGGTTTGGGCGGGACGCCCGGGCCGTGACCGTTCAGGCCGGAGACGTCGTGGCTACCGGAGTCGGGGCTCGACCGGTCGGCCGACGAGGAGCTGTCAGGCGCATCGTCGGTGAGCAGGTCGTCGAAGTCGAACGAACGGGCACTCTCGCCCTGGTTCTCGTTCTCGTCGGACGAGCCGCCGGCAAGGTCGTCGACGTCGAGCAGTTCGCCCGGGTCGTCGCTGCCGCTGCGCGAGTCGAAGAACGACGCGGGCGTGGGGGTCGAACCGGAGGACGACTGCAGGGAGCCGGTGGAGGAAGAGCCCGCGGACGGGGAGTCGAGCACCGACGGCACGTGGCCGTTGACCTCGCGCTGGAAACCACCGGTACGGGTCGGCAGCGGCTGCCAGCCCTCACGGGCATCGATCCCGGGGGCACCGGAGTACGCGGGGGTGCGCGGTTCGCCCTCGGTCAGGTCGACGACCCGGTCGGAGGCACCGGCCAGGCTCAGCGAGGAGGAGTCTTCGGACGACGGCGAGTCGGCCGGCGCCTCGAGCGCGGCGGCGGCCGGAAGTGCGGCGGCCGGCGCTTCGGAGATGGCAGCCGGCGCGTCAGCGTCGCTGTCGGACGTGGTCGGCGTGCAGTTCAGGGCCAGGCCGGAAACCAGCACGACCCCGGTGGAGACGGTGAACGGCAGTTCGGAGTTGGTCTCCACATCGCCGACGAGAACCCGGCGGGCGCCTGAGATCAGGCCCTCCAGCCAGGTGGTGGCACCGGTGGCGTCCAGCCGGACCGGCTCACCGGCCCGTTCGAAGCACACCGGCACGCTGCCCCGGACGAGGGCGCGAACGGCGTCCACCTCGACCCGGACGATCGCGAAGCTGGGCGCGGTGCGAATACCGCGCCGGACCAGCACGTCGAGGATCTCGTCGACGGGTGCGTCGTCGAGGGCCAGCTCCCACAACGGGCCGGCCAGAGACCAGTCCGTCGGCGCGTCCACGACGAGCACAGTTCTCGGCGCGACCACGGCAAGGAGTTGCCCTGCGGCATAGGCGATCCCGCTTTGCACGATGACTCCTCCCCTTACTAGTACTAGTAACGACTCGGTCGCTCCGCGTTGCAGATTGCCTTGTACAACGGGTTGCGCCTGATCTCACCTCAAGTGTCCGAGGCTCCGCCACTCTAGAGTCCAGCGGGCCCGGAGACCAACGGCGATGCCAAAGAAAAACGACCAGGCTTACCCCATCAGGCGTAGCCGTAGCCCTTTGACGCGCCGCGACACAGCCCAATTGTTGCGAAGGAAAGCCGCTCTCGCCACAAATCCCGACGGTGACCAAGAGTGATCAGCGCACGGTCTCTGCGATCAAGCCCACCCCCTCAGGCGTCCATATTCCGGACAATCCCCGGATTGCCTCGTCTCCATGTTCCCCGACGAGCGGCGCTCGCGCCGGGTGTCCGGGCACTTCATAGCTAACGATTAGGCCGATGCGGTGGTTTCCCCGCCCGGACCGGCGGGTGTTGCCCCGGACGGGTCATCGCCGTCACGCGTCACACCCACCTGGTCACCAGAAGTCGGGGTGGCCGACGCCTGTTCCCCCGCCCACCAGGCGATCAGTGCCTCCCGCGCCTCGTCGTAACCGATCTGTCCCCGGTCCAGGCGCAGGTCTTTCAGGAACTTCCAGGCCCGGCCCACGTCGCGCCCGGCCGGGATGCCGAGGATCTCCATGATCTGGTTGCCGTCCAGGTCAGGTCGAACGGCGTCGAGTTCTTCCCGTTCCCGCAGTTCGGCGATGCGCAGCTCCAGGTCGTCGTAGGCAGAGGCGAGCCGGGCCGCCTTCCGCCGGTTGCGCGTGGTGCAGTCGGAACGGGTGAGCTTGTGCAGGCGGTCCAGCAGCGGGCCGGCGTCGGTGACGTAGCGGCGCACGGCCGAATCGGTCCAGGCGCCGTCGCCGTAGCCGTGGAAGCGCAGGTGCAGCTGCACCAGGCGGGAGACCTGCTGGATCGTGTCCTTGTCGAACCGCAGCGCCTTCATCCGCCGGGTGGTGAGCTTGGCGCCCTCCATCTCGTGGTGGTGGAAGGAGACGCCGCCACCCTCCTCGAACCGGCGGGTGGCCGGCTTGCCGATGTCGTGCAGGATCGCGGCCAGGCGCAGCACCAGGTCAGGACCCGGAACCGGGCCGTCCGGGCCGTCCTCCAGCGCGATCGCCTGCTCCAGCACGATCAGCGAGTGCTCGTAGACGTCTTTGTGCCGGTGGTGCTCGTCGATCTCCAGCTTCAGGGCCGGCAGCTCGGGCAGTACCCGTGCGGCCAGACCGGTGGAGACCAGCAACTCCAGGCCGGGACGCGGGTCGGGAGCCAGCAGCAGCTTCTCCAGCTCCACCCGGACCCGCTCGGCCGACACGATGGAGATGCGGTCGGCCATCGCCGTCATCGCCGTCAGGGCCTCCGGGGCCACGCGGAACCCGAGCTGGGCGGCGAACCGGGCCCCGCGCATCATCCGCAGCGGGTCGTCACCGAACGAGACCTCGGGGGCACCGGGCGTGCGCAGTACCCCGGCCGTCAGGTCGGCCAGACCGCCGTAGGGATCGACGAACGTCAGCTCCGGCAGTTCCAGGGCCATGGCGTTGACGGTGAAGTCACGACGCAGCAGATCAGCCTCGAGCGTGTCGCCGTAGGCCACCTGGGGTTTGCGGGAGTCCTCGCGGTACACGTCGGCGCGGTAGGTGGTGACCTCCACCACGTGGTCACCCTTGCGAGCGCCGATGGTGCCGAAGGCCTTGCCGATGTCCCAGTGCGAGTCACCCCACCCGCGCAGCAGCCGGATGGTCTCTTCCGGGCGCGCGTCGGTGGTGAAGTCGAGATCCGGACTCTGCCTGCCGAGCAGGGCGTCGCGCACCGGACCGCCGACCAGCGCGAGCCGGTGGCCTGCGGCGGAAAAGACGGATCCGAGCTCGGTGAGCAGGGGCTGCAGCGGGACCAGACGCGCTGCCGCGGCCCGGCGGGCATCGGTCAGGTCGTCGGAGGGGGTCTGTGGCACGAGCCCCAAGCGTGCCAGATGGGTGCGCCGGGGTAAGTACAGTGACGGCATGCCCCGACCCTCACGGCCCCCGAACGGGCCGCGCAGGTCGCTGCCGACCGTGGAGGAGACCTCGGCCGGTGGCCTGGTCGTCGACCGCTCGGGCGAGGCTCCGCGAGGGGCCGTGATCGCCCGGCTGAACCGGGCCGGACGGGTCGAGTGGTGCCTGCCCAAGGGGCATCTGGAGCTGGACGAGACGCCCGAACAGGCGGCCGTCCGGGAGATCGAGGAGGAGACCGGCATCCGCGGCCGGATACTTCACGGTCTGGGAACGATCGACTATTGGTTCTCGGTCGAGGGCAAACGAGTACACAAGCACGTGCATCATTACTTGTTGCTGGCCACCGGCGGCCAGCTCAGTACCGAGGGCGATCCGGACCACGAGGCGATCGACGTGGCCTGGGTGCCTCTTCCTGAACTTGACCAGAAACTGGCGTTCCCCAACGAACGCCGGATAGCGCGCGAGGCGAGTGTGCGACTCCTGGATTCCGCGTGAGGTACCTGGCGAACGTGCGCCGGGGGCTCACCACCGGAATGTTGACCATGGCCATCACCCTGGGGGTGCTGGGCCCGTCCACTGCGCCTGCCCTGGCTGCCTCGAGCAGACAGGCCCAGCCCTCGAACACCACCCCCGAGCAGGTGACCACCACCACCGGGGGCCCATCGGCGTCCTCAAAAACTCTGGGTACCGCCGCCGCCTCCCGGAACCTGCAACTCACCCTGTCGCGCGTCTCGCCGACCTCGGTGACGGCCCAGGACGATCTGGTGGTCACCGGGGTCGCGCGGAACTTCAGCGCCCGGGCCCTGAAGAACGTCACGGTGTCGCTGCGGTTCAGCTACACCGCGCTGGACGGGCGGGACGCGGTCGTCGACTGGGTCGAGAAGGGGGACGTGGCCACCACGGGCACCCTGCTCAAGAGCCAGGATCTGGGCAGCATCCGGGCGAAGCAGTCGGTGCCGTTCACGCTGACCGTCCCGGCCGGTGGACTGGGGCTCTCCAGCTGGAGCAGTTCCTTCGGCCCGCGCCCGTTCTCGCTGGTCGCCTCCTCGGCGGCCGGCCGGCAACTCGACGCGATCCGGTCGACCCTGGTCTGGGCCCCGCAGGGGAGCGACTCGAAGCTCGGGCTGACCCTGCTCGCGCCGCTGACCTCGGTCGTCCCCTCCACCACGGCGGGCCTGGCGACCGAGGAGGCCGCAGCGGAGCTGCTGCCCGACTCCCGGCTCTCCCGCATCCTCACGGCCACCGACGACCCGGCGATCGGCTGGGCGGTTGACCCCGCGCTGCTGGCCGCCGCGCAGTCCCTGAAGGAGGGCGGGATCAGTGATGCCGCCACCAAGGACGACGAGGAGGCCGACGGCGACGAGCCGACCAGCTCGTCCTCGGCCTCTCCCAGTCAGCCCCCCGACAACGAGGCGGCGACCGAACTCGGCATCAGCAACGAGACCGCGAAAACGGCCGGAACGGCCTGGCTCAGCCGCATCACCTCGGGTCGTAAGAAGCGCACGGTACTCGGCCTGCCGTACGCCGACACCGATCTGAACTCCCTCCTCAAGGGCGGTAAGAGCTCCGGTCTGCTGCGCCAGTCGGACAAGCTCGGCGAATCGATCGAGAAGGAAGCGCTGGGCTCGTCGCTGTACTCGCGCATCGCCTGGCCGGCCGACGGGCAGATCTCGCGGCAGGCGATCGACGGCCTCGTCGACACCGGGCACCAGTCGGTGATCCTCTCCGAGGGCCAGCAACCGGCCGACCCGGAGATCAGCTACACCCCGAACGGCAAGAGCACGGTGCGCAGCAAGGACAACACGCTCACCGGGCTGCTCTACGACGACGAACTTTCCGGCCTGTTCACCGACTCCGGCCGCGACCCGGGCGCCGAGACCACGCAGACGATGCTCGCCGTCCTGGCCGCCATCAGCACCGAATCGGCCGTGACCACCTCGGACTCACAGTCCCGGCAGGTTCTGGCCGTGGCACCGCGCAACTGGGATCCCCGGCCGGGCGACGTGCAGCGGCTGACCAGTGCCCTGCGCGAGGCCTCGTGGGTGTCGCTCAGCAGCCTGAAGAAGCTGGGCCAGTCCAGCGCCGTGGACCGTGAGAGCCATCGGTACGGGCGGAAGGCGCTCCGCAGCGAGCTACCCAAGGGCAACCTGAGCAACGCCCTGGCCATGGACCGTGAGCTGGGCAATATCGCCCCGGCGCTGATCAACAACCAGGATGTCGTGCAGCGCCTGGAGCAGCGCATCACCTCGCTGCTGTCCTACGCCTGGCGGTCCGACCTCGATGGTCAGGCGCAGGCCCGGCGGGCGGTGATGGACGACGTGGGCGATCTCACCGGCAAGGTGCAGTTGCTCATCGGCACGGAGAGCAAGGTCTTCACGGCCCGCTCCGCCCTGATCCCCGTCACCGTGGACAACAAGACCGACTTCGACCTGCGCGTCTCGGTGAGTTTCAGTGCCGGCTCCGGCCAGCTGAAGATCGATCGGCAGCCCGACCCCGTCACCATCCTGGCGGGGCACCGGCAGTCGTTCCGGGTCGAGGCCACGGCCATCGCGACCGGCAACGTGCTGGTCCAGACCAAGCTGCTGACCGGTGAGGGCACGAAACAGCGGGTGCTCGGCAGCCCGCAGACCTTCGAGGTCAAGGTGCGCCCGAAATGGGAGAGCTGGGGCATGATCGGCATGGCGGTCCTGCTGGGTCTGCTGCTGCTCGTCGGTCTGCTGCGCAGCTTCCGGCGCAACAAGACCCGGCCGAAGGTACCGCTCAGCACGATTCCGGACATCGATGACGAGGCCACCCGCGCCGCCCGCAAGGCGACGAAGGAAGCCGCGCCGCGCGTCGCCACCGACGAGTTCCCGGCCGCGAATGCCCCTGACACCCCTTCCGCCCCGGCCGATGTGACGGACAGCGCACCGATCCAGCGCTCGGCTGGCGCAACAGAACGATCTCCACAAGGCTCAGGTACTGGGGAAGACAAACTCCGCGCGTCCGGCACCGGATCAGCCTCCGGGACTCCGGGCACCCCGCGGGGTATGCATGAACAGAAGTCCAGCTCGGTACCGACGATGGCCGCAACGAAAGGGGCGGAGCGTCGAAGTCCGACGATGCCGAAGGAGAACAGGTGAGCGGGTGGTCGTCGGACGACGGCACACCTGTGCCCCCCGACGACCCGGACCACCCGATGCGGCCTCGGCGGGCTGACGGTCAGTACCCGCAGGAGCAGTACCCGCAAGACCAGTACGAGGGAGACCCGTACGCGGCCCAGAGAGAGTCCGAGTACGTGTCCCAGCACGAAGGTCCCACCCGCCGATCGCGGTCGGCTCAGCGTCAGGCCCAGCGGCAGGCGCAGCAGCAACCGCCACCGGCCCCGCAGCAACCCGCCGATGCCTGGTGGAACCAGCCGCCGGCCGAGCCGCGCCGGCGTCGGCCGCGCCCGGCACCGCCCCGCGGCGATCAGGGTGATCAGCCGGTGGCGCCGGCCGATCCCACGCGGCCGGTGCCGCAGGAATTCCGGCGCCCCCGCAACCAGGACCCGCAGAACCAGCACGCCGTGCCGCTGCCGGTGGCCCCCGAAGACCCGACGGTGCAGGTGCGACCGTACCGGCCCGAGCAAGCCCGGTACGCGCAGGACGAGTACGGACAGGGTGGTCAGTCGGGTCAGGGTGGCGGGTATGGGCAGTACGACGAGCCCTACGACCAGTCGCGCGACGAGCAGGCCGGCCACGGCGACTCCGGCCAGGGGTATCAGCAGGGCTACGAGCAGGGTTACGACGACTGGGACTCCGGGAGCGGGGAGCAGCAGCAGTACTTCCACCCGCTCGACCCGGAGACCCCGGAGGCCGGCAACAGCCGACGAGGCCGGCGGGCGGCGCAGCCGCCGCCCCCGACCCCCGACAGCCCCTACGACCTGTCCGGTCTCGACCCGGCCGAGCTGACCGGTTCACTGAACCTGCTGGGTCTCGTCGAGGGCACTGCCATGCCCTCGGACGTCACCCGGCCGATCGAGCCGATCCGGGCGCCGATCGCCCGGGCCCCGCGCCGGCCGCTGCCGCCGGTGGCGCCGCGGCCGCGCGACGACCGCGGGTACGACGACCGCGGCCATGACTACGACGAGCACGGTTACGACGACTGGGACTACGGCGACCGTGGTCAGGCCGAACCGGAGTTCGAGGAGCCGGAGCAGGAGGAGAACAACCGGGCGCAGTCCGCCTCGCGCGCCTCCTCGCTGCTGGGCAGCAGCGCGCTGATGGCGGCGGGGACGATGGTCTCCCGACTGCTCGGTTTCGTGCGGGCCTCGGTGCTGGTCGCGGCGGTGACGCCGGGTGGTGACGCAGGTGCGGCGGACGCCTTCTCGGTCGCCAACATCATGCCCAACGCGCTCTACATCCTCCTCGCCGGCGGTGTGCTGAATGCGGTCCTGGTTCCGCAGATCGCCCGGGCCGCTAAGCAGAAAGACGGCGGCGAGGACTACATCAACCGCCTGCTGACGGCGGCGCTCGGCCTGCTGGCCGCGGTCACCGTGCTGGTGCTCCTGGGCTCGCCGCTACTGGTCAAGGTCTACGCGTCCGACGACTGGAGCCCCGACCTCATCACCCTCACCGCGGCGTTCTCGCTGTGGTGTCTGCCCCAGGTGTTCTTCTACGGCGTCTACACCCTGCTCGGCCAGGTGCTGAACGCCCGCGGCAAGTTCGGCGCGTTCATGTGGTCACCGGTGCTCAACAACGTGGTCTCCATCGCCGGTCTGGCCGCCTTCATCGCGGTCTACGGCGGCGGTACCCAGTCAGGCACTGAATGGACCGACAGCAAGGTCATGCTGCTGGCCGGCAGCCAGACCCTGGGCGTGGCGGCCCAGGCCCTGGTACTCATCCCCCTGCTGAGCCGCGCCGGTATCCGCTACCGGCCGAAGTTCGGTCTGCGCGGAGTGGGCCTGGCCTCGGCGAGCCGGGTGGCCGGCTGGACCTTCGCCGCGGTGGTCGTGCAGCAGCTGGCCTTCGTGGTCATCTCGAGGGTCACCACCACCGCCAGCAACTTGATGAAAGACCATCCAGAAGCGGCGATCGACACCGGTAAGGCGATCTACGACAACGCCCTGCTGCTGTTCATGCTGCCGCACTCACTGGTCGCGGTCTCGCTGGTCACCGCGCTGTTCACGCGGATGTCGAACGCCGCGGCGGAGAACCGGCTCAGGGATGTCCGGGCCGACCTCTCACTCGGTCTGCGCCTCACCGGTCTGGCCACCGTGGTCTCGACCGCGGCGATCCTCGCCCTCGGGCCCGACATCGCCGCCTCGATGTTCCCGAGCGCGCACCGTTCCACGACCAACGGCATCGCCTACGTGGTGATGGCGATGGCGCTGGGCCTGGTGCCGTTCAGCGCGCAGTACCTGTTCCAGCGCGTGTTCTTCGCCTTCGAGGACGCCAAGACGCCGTTCTTCATCCAGATCGGCACGAGCGGCACCTGGGCGGTGGGCAACCTCATCTCGCTCTACCTGCTGCGTGAGACCCCGCAGTACATCGTCATCGGCGTCGGCCTCTCGATGGCCGCGTCCAACTTCGTCAGCGCCCTGCTGTCCTACTGGATCCTGCGGATGCGCTTCGGTGACCTGGACGGGCGTGCGGTGGTGCGCTCCCACATCGAACTGTTCGCGGTGGGCGGCATCGGTGGTGGTGTGGCCTGGCTGATGGCGCGGTCCACCCACATCTTCCTCGGCGACGGCTGGGTGGCGTGCATCATCGCCTCCATCGTCGGAGGGCTCATGCTGCTGTTCGTCTACGTGGCCGGCCTGCGTCAGCTCGGGGTCCAGGAGATTGAGGACGTTTTCGGGCCTCTGTTGCGCCGGTTGCCGTCGTCTCCGGAGACAGTCGCCCGGCACTCGACCCACTGAGAACCACGCGAGCAGGCGAGGCAGCGCGTCGTCCTCACTCTGTGTGCTCACAGGTTCCCGCATGTCACTTCAATGGGGCGTACGGCGCTCTTGGGTGCGTGATGTGCATGACATCTCGTTCCGGGCGACCGGGAGAACTACGATGGAATACGGATCCGTACCGACGATCCCGTCAGTGGCCGGCATCCGTGCCGACTGCCGACAAGACGGACTGCGCTGCCATCGGGCTGGAAGGAGTGCACGGGCTTGTCCAACGCCACCCGCGGCACCGTTCTGGCCGGCCGCTACCGACTTGAAGACCGCTATCACGCCAACACCGACTCGTCGGTCTGGCGGGCGGCGGACCTCACGCTCGACCGGCCGGTGACGGTTCGGGTCATGAGACCCGGACACCCCTATTCGGCCGACGTGGCCGATGCCGCGCGCCGCGCCGCCCTGATCGATGATCCGCGCCTCGTGCGGGTGCTCGACGTGGGCACGCACGAGGACATCACGTTCATGGTCAGCGCCGACGTCGACGGCGACAGCCTGGCCACCCTGATCGAGCGGGCTCCGCTCGACCCACCGGTGGTGCGCCGCATCGTCGGTGAGGTGGCCCAGGGCCTGCGCGGCGCCGCTGCCCGCGGACTGCACCATCTGCGGCTGACCCCGCGCTCGGTGATCATCACCTACGACAACACCATCAAGATCTCCGGAGTGGCCGTCGAGGCCGCCTCCGCCGGGATCGACCCCAAGGTCGCGGCCACGGCCAGCCGGATGGACGCGCTGAGCCTCATCGGCCTGCTCTACGCCGGGCTCACCGGGCGCTGGCCACTCGACGACACCGGTTTCGCCCCGGCCCCGCGGGCGAACGACGGTGGACCGATCGCGCCCTCCGAACTGATCCCCGACATCCCCGGCGACCTGAACCGGCTGTGCCTGCTCACGCTCGGGCCGCTGGACAGCGGTCCGCACACCCCGGCCGAGGTCGTCGGTGCGCTCTCCCCGTGGCCGAGTGCCGACGAAGCGCCGCTGCGGTCGGCCTCCCGCCCGCGCCGGCCCGTCGCCCCGGCCACGCCGAACCCGGCGCTGGTCATGCGCGGGCGTCCGCCCCGGGGTCAGACCCCCGCCTCGGGCTTCCGGCCGGGTGGCCCGGTCTCCCCCATCGGATCTTCCGCCGGCCAGGGCGCTTCCGGACCGGTCGGTTCAGGTGCCTCCGCCCGGGATGCGTCGGCCTGGGCCCCGGCCGGTGGCGAGAGCCTGTTCGACCCGCGACGGCGCGACCGGGAAGTGGATCCGGACGCGACGCTTCCGCCGAGCGCGGTTCCCCCCGAGCTGTTCTCCCAGGTCCGGTCGGCCGGCAACCCCTCCGGGCAACCGCCTGTCAACCGGGGCTCGCGCCCGCAGGCCTGGCCGAGCGGGTCGCCCCCGGAGCGTCCGTCCGCCGCACCCCCGGAGAACGCCGCGCCCGCAGCCCGGCCCGAACGACGCACCGCGTCGCTGTTCCCGACCCCGAGCGTGGCGATCACCGGCTCGATGCCGTTGCCGCCGCGGGCCCAGGGTGGTGACCGCACCGACGCGATGTTCGGCAACCCCCCGGCCGGGGAAGAAGCCGCGCCGGAGACCGCCCGGAACTCCCAGCCGATTCAGCCGGTTCAGCCCGTTCAGCCGGTTGGTGGCAACCGCACCGACGGTGCGCGTCCGGCACCCCGAAAAGTCACCGCCGCTCCCCAGGTGCCCCAGGGACCGGGGTCTCCACAACGTCCTCGATCTCCACAGAACCAGCCCCGCCCGCAGGCTCCGCAGCGCCCCCAGAACCGCCCGCAGGGCGCGGAACCGGCCAGGCCGATGAGCCCGCCCGTGCGGCGTACCGCGTCGATCTTCCCGACGCCCAGTGTCGCGATGACCGGTTCGATGCCGCTGCCGCCGCGACCGAAGGGCGGCGACCGCACCGATGCCCTCTTCGGCATCGAGCCGGCCGCGAACACCGACCTCACCCCGGCCCCTCTGCGCGAGGCCCGGCGGGCGCAGCAGAACGCGTCTGCCCCGGAACCGGTCCGCCAACCTCGACAGCCACAGCAGCCACAGCAAACTCAGCAGCCCCCAAGGCCGCCGCAGCCCCCGACCGTACGGGCCGCCCAGTTCGCCCAGCCCCCCAGATCGGCGGGCAGCCCCGACCAGCCGAGGCCGAATCTGCTCGACAGCGGCCCGATCCCGACCGCCGCGGCAGCCCGCACCGCCGCCGGACTCCGGGCGGGCCGTCCGACCTCGCGTCCCCTTGCCGATGTACCGGGCTCCGGCAGCCCCAACCTGATGGCCCGACCGATCACCCCGGACCCCGGACCAGGGGCTTCACCGTCGTTCTTCGCCTCGGCGAGTACCGCCGGTCGGCCCGGCGCCGGCCGGCCGGGCAGTGACACACCCGACAGTGAAGTGGCGCCCGGCGACACCTGGGGCGAGCATTCCGCAATGGGTTCGCAGCCGTCGGCCGGTCCAGGACGTCACCGCGGCCCCGCCGACGGGCGTGCGTCGGCGGCCGCCGCCTCCCGCCTGCCCTGGGAACAGGGCTGGTCGCACAACCCGCACTCGAACGAGCCGCCCTCACCCCTGGAGTCGAGCGGGCCGTTCCCGATCGTGATCCCACCGGAGGCGCCGTCCAAGGGGCAGTCCCGCAAGGTGCTGTTCGGCATCGTCGGGGTGTTCCTGGTGCTGCTCCTGGTGGCCGCCTGGCAACTGCGCGGGGTGGTGCTCGATTCCGACGACGACTCGGTCGCCGTCCGGGAGACGGGCCCCCTCATCACCACGCAGCCGGCGAACACGGTCGAGCCGCCCCCGAGCCCGGGAGCCAGTGCCGAGGCAAAGGCCTCGGTGACGGCCGAACCCGTCGAGAAGATCGTCGAACCGGTGAAAATCCGTACCGCCACGGCAATCGACCCTCAGGGCGATGGCGACGAGAACTCCGCCGATGCACCCCGGGCGGTGGACGGCAAGAAGGGCACCGAATGGGAGTCCAACTGGTACGGAAATGCCAAATTTGGGGGCCTGAAGAAAGGCCTGGGGCTGGCGATCGAGTTGAGGCGTGCGGCGGCGGTAAGCTCCGCTGAGATCGATGTCGCCGGAACGGGTGGCCGGGTGCAGCTGCGCTCTGCCGACGGGCCGGACTACGACGGCTCGAAGCTGATCGGCTCCGGGAAGTTGGGCGACGGCAAGATCACGGTCGACCCCGATGACGATGTCGATGAGGCGAAGTACGTCATTGTGTGGTTCACCGAACTGCCCTCGATCGAGGGTGAGTACCGGCTGAATGTCTCCGAGGTGCGACTGACGTGAGTGACGACGGCGAGGTGGACGACCGCCGTCTGATCGCAGCCCACCTCACCGGCGATCCGGACGCCTTCTCCACGATCGTCCGCCGGCACGCCGACCGCCTCTGGGCGGTCGCTCTGCGCACCACCGGGGATCCTGAGGAAGCCGCCGACGCCGTGCAGGACGCGATGGTCTCGGCACTGCGCTATGCCGACCACTATCGGGGTGACGCAGCGGTCAGTACGTGGCTGCACCGGATCGTGGTGAACGCCGCGCTCGACCGCATGCGCCGGCGCGCCGCCCGGCCGAGCGTGCCCCTGGGCGAGCGCGACGTGATCACGGGGATCGACGAGCACGGCGCCACGGTGGCCCGGCTCGACGTCCGGTCCGCCCTGAACAAGCTCCCCGAGGCGCAGCGCGTTGCCCTGGTGCTGGTCGACCTCGACGACGTCCCGGTCGCCGAGGTGGCTCAGATGCTGGGTGTGGCGGAAGGCACGGTGAAGTCGCGGTGCTCGCGCGGCCGTGTCGCCCTGGCCCAGCTGCTGCGCGGCGAGACCCCCGGGTCCCAGCCTGTTTCCCCTGCTCAGAAACATGATCGCCGGCCCGGGCAGACCAGCACCGCGACACCCGGTTTCATCGGTGACGCCCGCCCGAGCCCGTACCGCAACGACCCCTATGACGATGACCAGGGTGGCCGTCCGGGAAATCCCGGGAACCCGAGAGGCACCGGCCGCGTCAGAGCTGACGAACCACCACGAGGACGCAGCCGAGCAGGAGAGGGGTGGTGAGCATGCCCGCACACCCGGAAGATGACCTCCTCGCCGACCTCGCCGCCGACGTACTCCCCATCGATGTGGCCCGGCAGGTCGAGGGGCACGTGATGGGCTGCGCCCGGTGCTCCGCGGTGCTCTCCAGCGCCGAGGGCATCCGGGGCCTGATCCGTCAGGCGCCGCCCGAGACGATGCCCCCGCAGGTGATGGCCCGGCTGGAGCAGGCGCTCACCCTGGCCCGGGGTGGCCAGGTGTCGCAGCCGCTGCCACAGGCACAACCGCAGCACCCCCGTCGGGGCGCCACCGGCCCGGTACGCCGTGATGCCCACAGCGGCAACAGCGGCAATACCGGCCCGCAACAGCAGCAACACTCCACCGGCCCGCAGCGACAGCGCCCGGCGACCCCCCAGCCACAGCAACCCTCACCACAGCAGCCCCCGCACCACACCGGCCCGCAACCGGCGCGACGGGACCGTTCACAGCCCGCCCCGAACACCTCGTCCTTCACCGTGCGGCCGCTCAACCTGCCCACGAGCAACGAGGCCCCGGTGTTCCCGGCGGGTGACGCGACCATCCTTCAGCCGGCGGTCCGTGACAACGGCCCCGATCCGGAGCTGACCCAGCCGGTACGCAAGCGCCGCGGCACCCGGGCGGCGCCGGGGCCCGACACCGGTTCGATGACCCGCACGATGCGCCCGGTGCGCGACCGGGCGCCCGGCAAGCTCACCCGGATGGAGAACTCCACCCAGGCCGTGCGCGTGCGCCGCCAGGCACTGGAGGAGCAGAAGGCCGAAGAGCCCTCACGCTGGCCCCGGATCCCGGCGGGCCTGGTCGCCGCGGTGGTGATCGTGCTGGCCCTGGCCGGCGGTGGCGCCACCTGGATGCTCAAGGGCCGGGGCTCGGAGAGCGAGTCCAGCGGCGCGAGCACGGCGGCGAGCGGTCCCCTTCTGGCCACGGTGCAGGAAACCGGCACCCAGTACCAGCGGGCCGGGCTGAAGAAGCAGATCGACGGCCTGGTGACGACCCCGGTGACGGCTCCTTCCGCGACTGCGGGCGAGAGCGGCGACACCACGATGTCCGCCCAGAGCCAGGGCGAGCCCGAGACCGGCGAGATGCCGGGTGCGTCCGGGACGGAGACCGGGACCGACAACGGTGAGCTGCTGAAAGACCCCAAGGCACTGGAGAAGTGTCTTCAGGCGATCGACCAGCAAGACGCGCATCCGGTCGCGGTCGACCTCGCCACCTACAACGGTCGCGAGGCCGCGCTGATCGTCCTGCCTGGTGCAAGTGGTGGATACGACGTGTGGATCGTCGCCCGAACCTGTCAACCTGGTGACGACGGCACCATCGATGTGGTCGAGGTGCAGTCGTGAGGCGCCTCTGAACGGGGGCATCTACTGAGCCTGCGCAGGCGGTGGCGTCGGGAACACGACGAGCACCCGAACGGTTCTACAGCGAGCAGGCAATTCCGTGGACTTGGAGAAGACGTGAGCGACGTCAGGAACGTCATCATCATCGGTTCGGGCCCGGCGGGCTACACCGCGGCTCTGTACGCGGCGCGCGCCAACCTGAACCCCCTGGTCTTCGAGGGTTCGGTGACTTCCGGTGGCGCTCTGATGAACACCACCGAGGTGGAGAACTTCCCCGGCTTCCCCGACGGCATCCAGGGCCCGGAGCTGATGGACAAGATCCGCAGCCAGGCCGAGAAGTTCGGGGCCGAGCTGATCCCGGACGATGTCACGGAGCTGCACGCCACGGGTGACATCAAAGAGGTCAAGCTGCACGACGGCACGACCTACCGCGCCCGGTCCGTGATCCTGGCCACCGGTTCGGCCTACCGCGAGCTCGGCCTGCCCAAGGAGAAGGTTCTCTCCGGGCACGGCGTGAGCTGGTGCGCGACCTGTGACGGTTTCTTCTTCCGCGAGCAGGACATCGCCGTGATCGGCGGTGGCGACTCCGCGCTGGAAGAGGCCACCTTCCTCACCCGCTTCGCCCGCTCGGTCACGGTGGTGCACCGCCGCGACTCGCTGCGCGCCTCGAAGATCATGCAAGACCGCGCGCAGGCCAACCCGAAGATTCGCTGGGCCTGGAACAGCGAGGTCGTGGACATTCACGGCGACGCGAAGGTCTCCGGCATCCGGCTGCGCGACACCGTCACCGGTGAAGAGCGCGATCTGGACATCACCGGCCTGTTCGTGGCGATCGGTCACGACCCGCGCACCGAGCTGATCAAGGGTGTGCTGGAGCTCGACGACGCCGGCTACATCAAGACCGAGGGCCGCTCCTCCCGCACCAGCGTGCCCGGCGTGTTCGCCTGTGGCGACGTGGTCGACCACGAGTACCAGCAGGCCATCACCGCCGCTGCGTCCGGCACCACGGCCGCGATCGACGCCGAGCGCTTCCTGGCCGCGGTGGAAGACGTCACCAACGGTCTCGACGAGGGTGCGGTGGCGAGCGCGGCCAAGGAGCGCACCGAGACGGTCGCCAACTGGAGCGCTGTCACTCACTGAGGTGGTTCCGGGCCCGCCGGGAACTCGCGGGCCCGACCTCCCCGCCGCGGCCCACCGGGTCCGGCATCATCATCCAGACCCGTTTCGGGCCTGGTCTCGCTGAATTGAAATCGCTTCACCGCTTGCCACTTTCGAGGAGAAACCATGGCTGACACGACCAGCGCGCCCAAGGCCGTCACGGACGAGACGTTCGACGCCGAGGTGCTGAAGTCCGACAAGCCGGTGCTGGTCGACTTCTGGGCCCCGTGGTGCGGCCCGTGCCTGCAGGTGGCGCCGGTTCTGGCCGAGATCGCCGCACAGCACCCGGAGATCACCGTGGTGAAGATCAACACCGACGAGAACCCGAAGGTCGCGGCCTCCGCTGGCATCACCTCGATCCCGACGCTGAACGTTTACCAGAACGGGGAGCTGGTGAAGTCGCTCATCGGTGCGAAGCCGAAGCCGATCCTGCTCCGTGAGCTGGCCGACTTCCTGAACTGATCACACCGACGATGGTGAGTTCTTCCCCCCGCCATCAGAACGGAGCGCCGGCCGCCGTGGATGTGCCCACCAGCCTGCTCGCTGCGGCCGGGCGCCCGCTCCGCCTGGGTGACACCGACGATCTCGTGCCGGTTCTGCGGGCCCTGCTGATCCGGGCGGGTGTCCTGCTGCCGGGTGCGCCTTCTGCTGAGCAGTCCCTCTTCGACCACCAGCTCGACGGGGCCGTGCGCGGTTTCCAGCAAGACCGGGGCCTGGTCGCCGACGGTCTGGTCGGGCCGCAGACGGCCTTCGCCCTGGACGGCGCCCGCTGGCGTCTGGGCGACCGCACCCTGCTGCTCACCGCCGGCCACTGGATGCGTGGCGACGACGTGTCGGCGCTCCAGGAGCGGATGGTCGTGCTGGGTCTGCACGCCGGTCCGGTCGACGGCATCTTCGGGCCGGCCACCGAGGCGTCGCTGCGCGAATTGCAGCGTGGTCTCGGCCTGCCCGCCGACGGCATCTGCGGCCGTCCCACATTCACGGCCATCGGCGCTCTCGGGCGGTCCGTCTCGGGCGGGGACGCCTGGGCGCTGCGCTCACGGGGTTCTGTGGCCATGGCCGGAGTCAGCCTGACCGGCAAGACCGTGGTGCTCGACCCCGGCTCCGACCGCACGCCGGGCGCCGGTGGGGTCAACGAGGCGGCCGTGGCTTACGACGTCGCTCTGCGGCTGGCCGACCGGCTCTCCGCCGTCGGTGCCCGAGTCCGGCTGACCCGTCAGCCCGACGAGGACATCAGCACCGAAGACCGCGTCGCCCTGGCCGAGTCGGAGGGCGCCGATCTGGTGATCTCCCTGGTCACCGAGAGGCTCGCGAATCCGGTGGCCTCGGGCGTGGCCACGTTCTACTGGGGTGGTGGCCGGGTCGGGCAGCACTCCGAGGTCGGGCAGCGTCTGGCAGTGCTGTTGCAGCGCGAGATCGTGGCCCGCACCGGGATGCTGGACGACCGCAGTCACCCGTGCTCGTATGATCCGGTGCGGCTGACCCGGATGCCCGCGGTCATCCTGGCCCTGGGGTACCTCACCAATCCCGGCGACGCCGAGCGCCTGGGCGACGCGGACTTCCGGTCCCTGATCGCCGAGTCGATGCTGTTCGCCGTGCAGAGGCTCTACCTGGCCGAGAACGACGCCGAGACCGGCACGCTATCGCTCAGCGACGTGCAGGCTTTCGCGCGCCAACGCTGATCTCTTGAGCGATGCGAAAGGCCCCCACCGATTCGGTGGGGGCCTTTCGCGTGGGGCTGACCTGCGTCCCTCATTGGTTGCTTGGAGGACGATGTGAGCTACGGGGCGACGCCGGTGCCGGTGAGCGCGGGGAGACGCACGGTGCCCAGGATCTGCTCAAGGGCGAGTTCGACATCTTCACGCCACGACGTGGCGGTCTTGAGTTCGAGCCGCAGCCGCGGAAAACGATGGTGCTGACGCACGGTCTTGAACCCGACGGCGGTGAGCAGGTCGGCCGGCACGAGACAGGACGCCTTCTCCTTGTCGTCATCGGCGGGATCCGCGGCCATTCCGCCACCGGCGGTCAGCCCGAAAGCCTCCAGCGCGCGCACTCCGCGCCTGCTCAGGTCTTTCGCCGTGGCCTGCAGCAGCATCCGGGCCAGGCCGGCCCCGGCGAACTGCGGCAGCACCCGGGAAGTCATTAGCAACACGGCATCGCCGCTGACGGGTGACGTCGGGAACTCCAGGGCGCGCGGCACCAGGGTGGGCGGCGCGTAGGTGACGAAGCCGGCGGGCTGCTCGTCGACGTAGGCGATCCGGCCGCACGACCCCCATTCCAGCAACGTCCCGGAGATCCAGGCTTCTTTCTCGAACCCGGTGTCCCCGGCCTTCATGGCCTGTTTCGCTGCCAGTGGGTCGAGTTCCCAGGTGACACAACGCCGGCACGTACTCGGAAGATCCGAGAGGTTGTCCAGCGTGAGCGGTGCGAGCCTGCGGCTCATCCAGCAGCTCCTGCGGCGGTCGGTGCGATTTTGAGTCGATCAGATCCTCGGCAGACAGAAGAATACTGACGAGGGTGGCGAACGAAATAGATCGTAAGCCTGTCGCGCCGGACACGTGAATACGTCATGTAGCTACTTTCCAGTTACTGAACGTAATGCCGTGGACAAGGCCCTGTCTTACTGATGGTCTGCTCCATTCAGGCCTCGCGAGCGGTGAAGGTGGGATCAGCACCATGCAGACCGGTGATGGGTTCAGGAGCGACAAGGGTTCACGGTTGGATCGTTGGCTGGGCTCGTACGCAGCACGCACCCACGGGATGACGGCATCCGAGATCCGGGCCCTCTTCGCCGTGGCCAGCCGACCCGAGGTGGTATCGCTCGCCGGGGGTATGCCCAACCTGTCGGCCCTTCCCATGGATGTGGTCAGCCGGTCGGTGGCCGGGCTGGTCGACCGGAAGGGCTCGGTGGCCCTGCAGTACGGCTCCGGCCAGGGCGATCCGGAGCTACGCCGGCGCATCCTCGACGTGATGGCGCCCAACCAGGTCACCGCTCATCCCGACGACATCGTCGTGACCACCGGTTCCCAGCAGGCCCTCGACCTGGTGACCCGCATTTTTGTCGATCCTGGGGACGTCGTTCTCGCCGAGGCTCCCAGTTACGTGGGTGCGCTGGGAGTCTTCCGGTCGTACCAGGCTGACGTCGTTCATGTCCCGATGGACGAGGAAGGCCTGATCCCGGAAGCCCTTTCAGAGACCTTGATCGCTCTGCGACGTGCCGGCCGGCGAGTGAAACTGCTCTACACGGTTCCCAACTATCACAACCCGGCGGGCGTCACCATGGCCGCCCACCGGCGTCCTCAGATCCTGGAAATCACCCGCCGCTTCGGCGTTCTCGTGATGGAAGACGACCCCTACGGTCTGCTCGGTTTTGACGGTGACCCCCTGCCGGCGATGCGTTCCCTCGACGACGACGGCGTGATCTATCTGGGTTCCTTCTCCAAGACCTTCGCCCCGGGCTTCCGCGTGGGCTGGGCCGTCGCCCCGCACGCCGTCCGCGAGAAACTGGTGCTGGCCAGCGAATCCGCGATCCTGTGTCCCAGCTCGTTCAGCCAGATGGCAGTGTCCACCTACCTGGCCGAGCACGACTGGAAGCATCAGATCGGCCTGTTCCGCGAGCTCTACCGAGAACGCCGCGACGCCATGCTGCAGGCCCTGCACGACATGCTGCCCACCTCGAACTGGACCAACCCGCAGGGCGGTTTCTACGTCTGGGTCCAGGTGCCCGACGGTCTGGACACGAAAGCCATGCTGCCCCGCGCGGTCACGGCCCGCGTGGCCTATGCGCCCGGAACCGGTTTCTACACCGACGGCCAGGGCCGCGACTACATGCGGCTGTCGTACTGCTATCCGACCCCGGAACGGATTCGCGAAGGCGTCCGCCGGCTGGCCGGGGTAATTGATGAAGAGCTGGAAGTACAGGCCACTTTCGGCCCCGCACCGCGGTCGAACCGGATCGGCTCGTCTTTCGAGTCGCCGGGACCTGACCTCTCCTAGTTCACGTCACAAACAAATGTCTGCTGGAGGTACGGAAGTCATGTTGTCACCGCGGGTTCTGATCCTGGCGGGTGGCCTCTCGCACGAGCGCGAGGTATCCCTTCGGTCGGGCCGCCGGGTCGCCGAGGTCCTGCGTGAGGCTGGATGTGAGGTCACCGTCACTGATGTCGACGACCGGCTGCTCGACACTCTGCGGTCGGGTCAGATCGATGTGGTGTGGCCGCTGCTGCACGGGGTCAATGGTGAGGACGGCGCGGTACGAGACGTTCTCGAACTCGTCGGGGTGCCCTACATCGGGTCGGATCCGGCCGCGTGCCGGCTCTCCTGGGACAAGTCCGTGGCCAAGAGTGTCGCCGCGGAAGCCGGGCTGACCGCACCACGATTCGTCGCATTGCCCCACGGCATCTTCCGCGAGCTCGGAGCGAACCGGGTGCTGACCTCGATCGTGGAACGGCTCGGTCTGCCGCTGGTGGTGAAGCCGGCGCGGGGTGGATCGGCGCTGGGCGCGAGTGCCGTACGCCGGGAGGAGTCGCTGCCGCGGGCGATGGTCGACTGCTTCGCGTACGGCGATGTGGCGCTGGTCGAGCAGCAGATCTCCGGGGTCGAGGTCGCCGTGACGGTGCTGGACACGGGCGACGGTCCGGTCGCCCTGCCGCCGGTCGAGATCGTGCCGGACTCCGGGTTCTACGACTTCGACGCGCGTTACGTCGCCGGGGCCACCGAGTTCTTCTGCCCGGCCAGGCTTTCCGACGAGGCCGAAGCCGCGGTGAAAGCTGCCGCGCTGTCTGCGCACGAGGCGTTCGGGCTGCGCCACGTTTCCCGTACCGATCTCATCGTGGACAAGACCGGGCAACCGTGGTTCCTCGAGGTCAACGTGGCGCCGGGCATGACCGAGACGTCGTTGCTGCCGATGTCGATCGAGGCCGCCGGGCTGTCACCGGCGTCGGTCTACCGGCAGTTGGTCGAACGGGCTCTCGTCTGACGGTTCTTCCCGAACACAGATTGAGGACGCCTACCAGCACGCGTGCTGGTAGGCGTCCTCAATCTGTGTTCGGTTCTACTGCCCGTTCTGGAACGCCTTACGCAGCTCCGGAGTGAGGATGTCGAGGATCCGGTTGAGGTCTTCGACGCTGGCGAAATCGACGCTCAGCTTGCCCTTGGTCAGCCCGAGCGCGATGTTGACACGAGTGTCGAGCAGGTCGGCCAGGCGGCTCGCCAGATCGTCGAGTTCGACGTTCTTGCCTCCGGCCTTCGGCTTGTTGCGCGGCTTGGACTTGGTCTCGCTCGGATCGGTGAGCTTGACGACCTCTTCCGTGGATCGGACGGAGAGCCCTTCTTCAACGATGCGCGTCGCGAGTTTGTCCATGGCTTCGGAGTCTTCGAGACCCAGCAGCGCACGAGCGTGCCCGGCCGAGAGCACGCCGGCCGCGACTCGCTTCTGCACCTTGGACGGCAGACGAAGAAGCCGGATCGTGTTGCTGATCTGCGGCCGGGACCGGCCGATCCGCGTGGCCAGAACCTCGTGCGTGCAACCGAAGTCGTCGAGCAACTGCTGGTAGGCCGCGGCCTCTTCCAGCGGGTTCAGTTCACTGCGGTGCAGGTTCTCGAGCAGGGCGTCGCGCAGCAGGTCGTCGTCGTTGGTGTCGCGGACGATGGCCGGAACCGTTTCGAGCCCGGCCTTCTGACTCGCCCGCCACCGGCGCTCGCCCATGATGAGCTGGTACGAGATCTCTTTGCCGTCGGCGTCGGTGCCGGGCACCGCTCGCACGACGATGGGCTGGAGAACACCGATCTCTTTGATCGAGTGCACCAGTTCGTCCATCGCCTCTTCGTCGAACACCGTCCGCGGCTGGCGGGGGTTCGGCCCGATGGTGCCGACCGGAAGTTCGGTGAAGTAGGCACCCGGCACCTGGACCAGCTCGGGGCCCTTCGGCGCTTCGGGCTCGGCCGGCTTCTTCGTCTCCAGGTCGACCTTGGTGTCCGTCGTCTCCGGCGTGGCCTTGGCCGCCGGCTCCTTGACCGGGGCCGGGGTCTTCACCTTCGCCGAGTCAGCCGGGCTCTCGCCGTCCTGACGCTCACTGAAGAAAGCACTGTCCACCGGGCTGTCGCCAGCAGGACGGGCGGCCGGAGGCGGCGGGATCAGCGCTCCGAGGCCTCGCCCCAAGCCTCTACGCTTATCGCTCACGCCTGCTCCTCGTCATTACGCATGGGTCTTTCCGCTCTGTCACGTGCTTGCGCCGGTTGGCTGTCGAGTCCCCGTCAACGGCCTTGCCTGTGCGCCCATCGGGTGAGATTCACCCATGTGGCGCAGCTCGTACATCCCGACTCGACGAATATGCCTCAAGGCTGAACCCTTCCGCCCGTCGAGTCGGGTGGCTACTGGCCGTTCTCGTCCGAACGCCCCAGTCGCAACCAAGGCCGTTGTCACGACTGGTCGGTCTTGGTCTCTTGTCGTGCTGTTCGTTTCACGTGCGGTTTGCGTGGGCCTGTCGCTGCTCGCGCTCATTGTCGTCAAGGACCTGCTCTGCCAGTTCACGGGCGGCCTCCAGGTAGGAGAGCGCGCCGCTCGAGGCTGGGTCGTAGGTCATGACCGTCTGCCCGTGGCTCGGGGCCTCGGAGATCCGGACCGACCGCGGAACCGTTGTCTTCAGCACCTCGGTGGTGAAGTGTGCCCGAACCTCGTCGGCAACCTGCGACGACAGGCGGGTACGCCCGTCGTACATGGTCAGAAGAATCGTGGAGACGTGAAGCCGGGGGTTGAGGTGCCCCTTGATCAGGTCCACGTTCTTCAGCAGCTGGGACAAGCCCTCCAGCGCGTAGTACTCGCACTGGATCGGGATCAGCACCTCCTGCGCCGCGACGAACGCGTTGACCGTCAGCAGCCCCAGGCTCGGTGGGCAGTCGATGAGGATGTAGTCGAGACGCCCCGGGCCGGCCTCCTGCTCCTCAAGGTAGGTGGCCACCGCCCGCTGAAGCCGCGATTCACGAGCCACCAGCGAGACCAGCTCGATCTCGGCACCGGCCAGGTCGATGGTCGCCGGTGCGCACCAGAGGTTCTCGACGTCCGGGCACTTTTGCACGACATCTTTCAGCGGCAGGCCCTCGACCAGCACGTCGTAGATGCTCGGCACCTCGGCGTGATGGTCGATGCCCAGCGCTGTGGACGCGTTGCCCTGCGGGTCGTTGTCGAGCACCAGCACCCGCAGGCCGGCCTGGGCGAGAGCCGCCGCCAGGTTGACCGTCGTCGTCGTCTTACCGACGCCGCCCTTCTGATTCGACACGGTCAGCACCCGTGTCTCCTTCGGACGCGGGAAACGACGCCCGGCCAGCGCGATGCGGCGGCGTGTGTCTTCAGCGACCTCCAGCGCGAGCGGGGTGTCGTCGATCAGCGAGATCGATTCGACCAGCGGCTGACTTCCTGTCGCCGGCGGTGCGGTCATTGCGCCAGTCTCTCGGGCTTCCGCAGGACGCTGGACCGGCTGCCGGAATCCCGGAGTCGGTTCAGTTCCCAGCTCCACTCCCAGCCAGGGACGGGTGACAGAAACCGAGTATCCGGCCTCAGTGTCCGCATTGCTGGGCTCGTTGCTCGATGACATCCGAACCTCTGGAGATGATGTGGGGGAACTCAGGGCTCGTGCCCCGGTCCGGCTGGCACCGTTGTCGGCGCCGACGTGCTGGTGATCATTGGCCGGAGCGCTTCCGTGTCGCTCGGCCCGGTCCATGTCGATCAAAGTGCCATTCTCGCCAAGAGCCGCCCGGCTCGCGTACGCCGCGACGATCTCTTCAATGTCAGGCGTCGCGATCGGCCGGCCCGGAATCCTCAAAGGTGCATCGCCACGATCGTATCTCTCCACGGCGAACACTCCTCCCCCGGTGGTGAAGCGATCTACCGGAGCGGGCGGAATGTCGTCGTCACGCAGGCCGACCACTGCATCGCGCAGATCTACCACAGTGTCGGAGCGCTGAGCCGGGCGCTGGTCAGGGTCGATCGATGGCTCAGGCGCCGGCCCTTGGTCAACCGGCGGAACCGAAGCCAGCCCGTCATCGTCCCGGTCGGCCTTTCCCGAAGGAGCAGCAGTCAGTGGGTGAGGCGGTGTTTGAAGCTGAGGCGATGCTGAGGGCTGGGCTACCACTGAGGGCTGCACGACCGGGGTCGGCGCCGCGTGCCGTCCAGTTCGCGGAACGTCGACCGACTGTTCCGTCGTAGAGGTCACTTCGACTGCGGGCTGTGTTTCAGAGCCGGCCGCTCGTGCGAAGACAGTGGCGCGCTTGGCTGCGGGCTCAGGGTCGGACTCAGGTTTGCGGGGCGATGTTTCACGGGAAACCAACTTGTGGTCGCTCTTAGGCCAACCAAGACCATTGGCCATTCGCTTGAGTGCTGCCGAGGGCCAGCCCAATTCGCTCACCAACGTCCCTTCCATTGTCCAGCTCCGCCATCATCTCGCGTTCGACCCGTCTAGGTGCGCTCATCCACAGGTTTTCCCGGCTGTGGAAAACTTCCTCGCTAGTGGATGCCCGCTGATCGAGCCCATCAGAGCTGGTGAGGACGCCATCCGCGTCATCCACCGCAGTCATCCACACCTGGGGATCCCCACATTGTCCACAGGCCAGTGATGAGCGATGTGCGCCGAGCCACCACCACGTTCTTTCCCCGAGATGGCTTCAGTCAACCATGCCGACATCACACTACCTATGATGCAAGACCCGATGTACTGCGAGTCACCGGTCAGGTGGTGAATGTGATGGCACAATCCTCCGGCCGCTGTGGCGATTGACCCGCGGAACTACGCCTCGACGCGTCGGGCTCGTTGTTCCACGTGAAACGACGAGATGACCTCACCATGACGCCGCTACGGGAGGCGCGGACTGCGTAGCGGAACGCGTCCATCCGGAACCGGTCCGCCAACATCAATCAGACCAATTCCGGCCGTCCCTCTAAATGCGTGACTGATGCAGCGCCTAGGGAATGGGGTCTGTCCGCGCGCCGACGTCGGCCCGCCCTCGAGCCGCCTTCTCCGACTGATAAGCCAGGCCCCTAGAGCCACCTCAACCTCATAGGTGATCGATCGCCTATGTCTACCGGCGTGGTGTCACAGATTTTCAAAGCGGCGTTCGACGGGCACTTGCACCCGTAACGCGCGCTCTCGCCACCCGAACGGTCAGGCGCAACGAGTGCGCGTTGAGTCACTTTCCGAATCATGATCGGGTTGTCCTCACATCCGGTCAGGAGCTCACCAGTTCCTCGGTGAAGATCGACGGATGACACCCGATGACCAGCCGGCACTGGGCGACCAGCGAGCGGGCGTAGCCCAATCTCGTCGGGTGCTCTCGCCAGCCCGTGTCCCTTCGGCCGCACCTCTCAATTGGCGATTCGCTGCGAAGGGGTTGTCCCCGGGCCGGCTGCCGCCCGATATTCCGAACCGACTTCGCCCAGGATTGGACCGTGAAAACAGTCCCTCTCCTTATCCCCCAGCAACACCACCAGTCGGCCTCGGTCTCTGGCTGTCGCCTATCCCCGAGGCCAGGCCAACAAGCCTGACCCCTTCTGAACCATTGGACTCCTGGATATCTAAACACCCGCACACCCGCACACCCGCACACCCGCACACCCGCACACCCGCACACCCGCACACCCGCACACCCGCACACCCGCACACCCGCACACCCGGACTCCCGGACTCCCGGACTCCCGGACTCCCGGACTCCCGGACTCCCGGACTCCCGGACTCCCGGACTCCCGGACTCCCGGACCATCATCCAGTCTCCGTTGCAGTGGCCTAGACACACTTCGCTCCGTTGGGCGTGATCATGCAAACCTTCCCCGGAAGGTGAGGGCGTCTCCCGGCTGAAGACAGGGGAGCTCGCCTGATCACGAACGAGAAGGTGCCGATCTCTGCGATCACCGCAGGCGCTGACCGACCTTCCACCCGACCCGTTCCGCTTCGTGAACTGATCTCATGGCCCGGCGCCCCAACATGACGTCGTGAACCCGATCCCATCCCCAAGCACCGTGTGGACTTGCACCGCCCCAGACGGGCTCGCATTGGCCGGCCAACAACCGCCGAGATGTAGCGGGCAGGTCCTCACAGCTCTGCGGCGTCTCAAGCAAGACCTTCGCAGCCCCACTACTCACCAAGTGGTTTCCGGTACCCAAGCTGGACTTCACGACCGCCTCTTGCCCTGCTCTATTAACGCTTCACCATTAGCCCCGAAACCAACGCCAGGATGAACGTCACGGACTTGATCGAGCGCAGACTTCGATGGCTCCCTCCCCAGCGGAACGCATCTGACGCGGCGGTGTGCGGTCCGGTGTTCTTCGGGATCGCGTCGGGACACATCCCAGTTAGTCCCCCGGTCTTCCCTACCTCACAGCAACTAATCACCGGGGCACGCCCATGGACTTGGTTCCCACCCCCAAGTACGCGGGCCTCGGGTGGTTGACCTCATTGACTCATCGTCAATGTTGATCGCACAACGGCTTCCCCACTGACCGCCGGTATCAACCGCTTGGAGCCCGGTCTGGAAGACTCCGACGGATTTGGGTGACACCAATCAATGCATTGCCATGAGTCCTGATGTGCCTTCCAGCCAATCGACGAACACACACCACCAGCCCGTGGCGTCTTCACACTCCTTCAGTCCTGAACTAAGACGCTCCGTTCGGTCTGGCCCAGCCGAAGAATCCCCCTTGAGGATCTCTCAGCGCAGGCCCTCATCTGCCTCCCTGTTTCTGCAGCGCTACCGTCGCAGGTCATACGTATCGGTTGAACCTTGGCGTCGAGCCGATGGACGTCCGGATCCTTCGACGCGGATCGAGATTGCCATCCGAAGAGAGCCGATAGAAGCAGACCGGCCACGGTCCGATCAGTGCGGATCAATAGAGAAGGTAGTGGCCATCGAAACCCTCATAGGGGCGTCGAGCTCGATGTGAGAAGCAGTGGTAAGAAGCCCTCAACGACAGGATCTGCCCCGGACGGGTGCCTGCTCACGCGCGAGCGGCCCACGAACATTCCTGTGCTTGGGTCGCTCTGACAACGACGCGCTTTCGCCAGGACGTGACTCGAAGACGCGCCGAACGGGACATCGCCCCGGTGTTGGTTGTCTGCCCTCGGCCGGCAGGTTCCTTCGCTGGGATGTTCAACCTCGAGACCACAACCGGACTCAGCCGAACGGCAACCGGGATCCCAGCGTTGAGCATGGCTCCCGACATGTCTTGAGGCATCCTGGTGTCAGCGGCCAGATTCGCGCCTATGCGCTCAACCACGGCCACGAACGTGGATCTTGGAAACCAAAATCAGGACAGCGGCAAGCCAGTTCTGCCACCTAACCAACCACTGGCGGTCTACTCGTTGACCTAGCCAGATCGCCGCTGGCAGTTTTTGGATTGGCGGGCTCCCGATCTGGCAGCCATTGACTCGTAGACACTGGCTCAGTCACCCACAACTTGGCCGACCAGAACGGACACAGCCAACTGCCAGAGGTTCGCATTCGATTTGGCTAGATGGCCCTGCGGTCATATTGCTCCTGAAATGATGGCCGGCTGGGCGAACGCAGTTAGGTCAGTCGCGTGCTGACAGTTCCCCGTCCGCCAATTGCCACCGGGCCACCATCCTCCGATTCAAGAGCCCTGCCGATTCTCGCCACAAGATCTGCCACTCCTTCGCTTCGAATCCTCAGACGGTTAGACGGAGCGATCGCTTCAGGAGAGGTGGTTCGGCACGGCCTGGACTCAACGTTCGGTGCTGCATCGCGCCGCCGAATTTGGCCATTGGTTTCGGCTAAACGACCCACGAATTTCTCACGGCCCGTTGCCCACTCGGCATGAGTTTTGACACCGTGGCACACGGCCAGCCACTTCCCGAAACGGCCCACGAGGGATGGCAGGGGGTGCGCCGGCCGCGTTGGACAGATCTCCTCTGTCCTTCCAGAGCCCACCAGCGGGTCACATCAATCGGGCACGTCTGGCCCTCGCCAGTACCTCCGGGGATCTCGTCGGTCGGAGATGGTCGAAGCTTCTGTGGGTTGTGGCAATTCTCAGAACATCACCTGGCTGAAAATCCGCAGAGAGGCTCTTCGCTCGGTCTTGCTGAATGGTGGATTCGCCGCCCCGACTCGACGCTCATCATGTACGAGGCCAATCATGGGATGCGGCGCCATTCGATCGGACTAAGCGCTGAGGAAAATCGACGCGACCGTGTTCCACGTGATGAGCCATTTCCTCGGCCGTCAGCATCCGAAGGCCTCCACCTACTTCGATCCCGTCTGACATCGCAACGACCGTGCTGTTGAAATCATGGAGAGCCAGGCTCCAGCTCTATGACCCATCCTCGCCCTGCGCCGCTTCGCCGCAGGGCAGCCCTCCAGATCTCGCAGCTATCTGGCCGAGCAGACTGCCGTCCAGGATCTACCGGCTTGAGGGCGAGGGTCGCGTGGTCGCCCACTATCTCAACGGAACCCCGACGGCTCGCGCCGCGACATTGCTGGCATCAGAGAACGCTTCCGGCACCGTTATCCGGATTGCCGTGCTGGCTCCACCACGCACAGCAGTAGGCATTGAGTATTCGTCAGATCGAGAGCGAGTCCACCTGGATGCACCTGCCAGCACCAGGGTCGTGGCACAGTCGCGTCGATCTGCCGTACCTCTTTAGACTTGGCGTAGTTTCACCAACAGCCACTGACGATGAACACCTCACTTACCGGCGCTGAGACCTGTGAAGTTCAGTCGAGATGAGATGAGCCGACCGTCATGGCGCTGAGGGAAGTCCATCGTCTGGAGCACGATCGGCGCAACATTGCTCGCCGTTCATAGGCGTGCCCAACCTGAGCGGACCCTAGGGTTCTCAAAGACCTTCCCTAGACCTAGCTCAGTCGTCCGTTGAATCTTTGCCGACCGAGGCGGTCGGCTGCCGACCGGCCCACCCGCCAGGACACTTGGCGAAGTCGTGAGGACAGCGACGATGCGGTGGCTGCTCCCTGGATGGTTCGGGTGTCTTCGCGTTCCAGAGATCCGCCGCCGGTATCTAGCTCTGGGTGGCCTGTTGAACCCATCCTTCAGAGCAGACCGTCGAGAGCAGCCGGCTGCCATTTCATCCCGCAGAGGCGTCGCGCAGGAACTCGGCGTTTCACGGGAACCCAGTCTCCCTGAGCCGCCGATTGATGTCGGGAATCTTGTTTCCCGTGAAACATTCATGGCCTTGGCAGAGCAGAGTAGCCGAACGTCTTGCGGGGATTGGAGCAGGTGATCGTCTCAAGCTCCGTGAGGTCTTACCGGATCGAACTGCAAATATGATCCGGCCAGACTCTCAATGCCCCTGGCTCCGACGCGCCCCACTGAGCTGATCCCCGGTGAGCGCCAGCCCTCCCAACAGCACCCATCGCGCAGGTTCGCCTGATGCCATATAGCTAAAGGCACCCCATCGACAGCACCTGACAGATGACTCTGAGACCCCGCATCGGTAGGAGTGCATGGCACAGCTAGCGCCATTGACTGGGCGAGCGGTAGCTGGCCGGTGACCCATGATTCCTTGAATTGCGGACTCAGCGCCTGTGGCTGACGCCGAAGATCGACTCCTTTGGTGAGTGGAGATCTCAGCGGAGGGTGTGCACGTCCTTTCGCCATCGAGACGACAACCTGGGAAGGCGATCCGCAAATAGCAGGTCAGCCAGTAGAAGTCTCCTTGGCACAGACCTTGAGTTAGGGCCGCTTCTTGTTCGCACGGTCATCCACAGGTGTGGGTGGAGCTGTGGATGTCTCCGCCCATAGCCAAGGGGCCTCCAACGAGGCGTAGACATGGCCTGCGGAGTGTGTGGCAATCGCGCCCCTGTTCGGAAGGACGAAGGAGAGCGGCTCTAGGCAAAGCACTAACACGACAATCAAGGTCTGCAGACGCAGTTACTGATCGTTGGCCCGGTGCCAACCCACAAATGGCCTCCTCAACCCACCCATCCGTTGACTCCCCGGCAACGGCACCTGCCGGCAGGACTGGAATCCATCGATGAGGCAGGCTTGCAGCTCGGTCGGTGAGGGAAGCCAGAGATGGTTTCCCGTGAAACACAGTCAATGCGCCACGGACGGTAGGGCGGTCGTCCGAGACTATCTGGAAGCGATTCTTGGTTTTTGCGGCACTCAATATTGGCGGGCACACATAACGTGTGGGGTTCAGCGCCAATGAGTCGGAGGGGCTCCCTGTCCGAGCGGCCCCTCGATGCCAAGCTTGGAAGAACGGCCGAGTACTGGGGGCCGTTGGAAACAGGCAGCGAGCATGTTTTAGGAAAATGTTCTCTGCGGAGTCTTGCTTGGTGTAGTCCTCGTCGAGGATGTCCTGAGCCACTGGTTGACACGGCCGTGTGCCCGCGAAATTTCCCCAAGGACATGGCAGCTGACCAAGAAGGATGACGTAGGCACCGAGTTGAAGACCACGCGTACCGCGCCTCTTGTCGTTGAGGGAGAAGTCTTCGGGAGCGTCATACTGACCGGCCCCCTACCGCTCTCAGGGCCTACCGATGTCGCGCTTCACCTATGAAAACTTTGACCTGGCGAAGGAGATTGGATAGCGGTTGTCATCCCATCCGCTCCACTGCCGGATGTATCCGCAGCCCTAGCGCTTTCGGACCAACGGCTGCCGTTCAAAACTTCTAGGTTCCGCCATGCAACCTGCCCTAGCGGATGTGGTCCGACCGCTCCCTCGACACCGGTGGGCCGACGAATAACGGACGGCTCACTGGCACTTGGCATTGCTATGAGCCTGGCTGACGATCCGCCGACCCTGCCATGCCAGATGCAGCTTGCTGCCATACCTAACGTAGATCTTGTCTTTCCGTTCAATCCGAGCGATATGTCCACCAGCCTGGGTTGCACATGGCAAGAGTGATCTGTCCAATCACCTGGGTCTGTGTCCATGACAGATTCATCGTGCCGCATCAGTGGTGGCCAAAAGTCCAAGGTGGCTGGCGCTGAATGACGGGCATGCCGCGCTTCGCCCAAGCTGCCAATTGATGTCGAACCCAGGCCTCGAAGGCCGGCGAACCGTATCCACGGGAAGGGCGCTGCCGCCGCTCGAAATCCTCTCGGCCGCCAATCGCTTCTCATGACATCACCAGCTGGCCATGGCAATCTCTCGCCGCTCATCTGGATACGCGTTTCACGAGTCTTCGCCGGGCCACTGCCGAGCTTGCCCACCCATCGTCTCGTCCGATTACTGACCCCAGCGCGGCTCACCATCCCTTGCGGCGACCACGCGAGTACGAGACCACTCACAGCGTGGGCCCTTGTTCCACGTGAAACGGAGCTTCTCCAAGCCAAGGGCGACCCTCCGGAACGCCTTACCACCGACCAAACGCCACGCGGGTAGATGTGATGCGTCGTCACCAGACACACCCCCTTAGGCAACACGATGGCGGTTCTCTCCTCCATCACCCTTTACGGAACGGCTCCTCCACGAGGAGGATCCATGCAGCAGCGAGTACGTCTCAACCAGCAATCTTTCAGCATCCAAGACAAGAGCTACTTCTACCGTGGTCGACACCTACCAGCCCCTTGCCGAGCCCTGATCCTGACGCTGATGGAATGTCGACCTCTGGCCAGGCAGCCCGACCCTACTCAGCGAACGAACCATACCTATACGCGTTGCGACCCTGCTGTCGACATGTCGGTGCAGCTGATCTGGAGAAGTTGGCTTGACTTGCTGAGGGACGTGCTCCGAAGAAGTTGGCTCACAGCCCTCATTCGACGGGCAACAACCTCCGCTGTAAATCCATATGCTCGACGCTTTGCTGGGAACACCGACATCAACGATTAACCTGATTTCCGTAGCCCGGGATTTGGACCAGCTAGTTCCGAAACGCCTGGGCTGATTTTCAGTCGACGGAGCCTAGTCAAGACGCAGCGCGTGCAAGAGGATCGCATCAATGCGGAGAGCGTCTCTTCGAGACCCGTCCGCAATGCCCTATCCGGCTCCACCCTCGCTGAAGCCTTGACCAAGACCGATGGCCTTGGGCACCCCTCCACTCATCATTGCTGCCCCTGCTGGACGTGCGAACATTTTGCGACCATGCGCGCGGAGAACTTTCCGTTACTGACGGATCTGCTGCTCGCCAACCGTGACGGGTGGAGGGGAAACGGATCTGCAGTGCAGCGCCCGTCTTCTGACGCGCGAAGAGTGCCGTGTCTTACTGGGTTGGCACAGGACGTCACCCCAGCAGTCATCGTCTGTGTTTCACGTGGAACAGTGGGTTGGCAGCTCATCGCAACCAAGGCCCAAGTGGCCAACACCTAAAGAGCAACGCAGCGTCGCCCTGTTGAGGGCCGGAAGCTCCACGCACCGACATGGCAATCTCTTGAGTAAGAGCTATGCCCGGCGAGAATTCAGCTGACACGGCTTCAACTCCCCCGGTACTGCTCCGGTTCGGCTTCAGGCCACATCCAGTTCCAGGCCAGGCCCATGATCGTTTCGGCCATGAATCACTTAGGCGAGGACAGTCTGTTGTGCGCATCCCTCGCCTGTCACGGGCGAATCGCGCGAGCTCCGCCTTGGGCCCTCATAGGATTCCGCGATCAGGACCCAAGCAGGAGGCGACACTTGGGACCACGAGTGAAAGCTCTGTCAGCAGTTCCTGACTCTGACGTAATCCATATGCCCGTTGCCTGTTGTCCGATGGGCTTGGTTGCCGTGGGCCGCAGGGCGACTAGCACCGACCAAAAGTCTCCGCCTGTGGACTTGTCGCCTTAGGCGTCTCTCTAAGTTCCATCGGGTTCTACGAACTAAGAGCCGACGCGGCTCCCCCGTCCTGTGGATAACGCGCGGCCGGGCCGCAATCTCCCGTTCGCGGCATGAGCTTTACGGCTGGACGATCCGCGTCTGACTTCAACATGGAGCCGGCTGAAACTCAGATTCTTACTTCACTGCGACCAGTGGCTATGGATGCTTTTCCACAGACCCATCCACACTGTGGACGAACGCCGGCGTGAGTCGTATCCCTTTGGAAGGAGCATGTCTGGCTCCTGGGCTACAGGGTCATCGCCCTGTGGATAGACCCCCGTTGCGCCTTGGCGTACGAGAATCGGCACTGGGTCGAAGGACGAGCTCTTACGTCGCCGACGGCCAAGCGAGGACTCATCGCAGCAGACTGTGCACGCTTTTCCGCCTGTGGATAGCGCTGTGAAGTTTTGTGGTCACAGTCGCTTGACCTGCGGTTTGGCCTCACCATGGCTGTGGAGAAACCTGGGGACAACCGGCCAACAGCTGAGCTCTCGAGAGCCAGCAACGAAGCTGCTCAACTGGGTGAAACGGCGCCGACCGAGGCCAGCATGAGCTGGGTGTCTGACTGCTGTGGTTGTTTCACATCCATCGCGCCGCACAAGGGGATCGGAGACTGCTCGACAACGTTCGCTGGCTGGTACCACGGCGTCCAGGAAATAGATTTCGACAAGTGACTTGTGGTCCGTCAGCTGAGGCATGCGGCCGCCACTCCGTAGTCGGCCTCCCCATCCAGGGCCGCAGCTCTGGCTGCTTTACCCACAGGGCGTGGATGAGTCTGTGGATTCCCACGTCTAGCAGCTATCCGACCTCGAGCGAACCTGGCTGGCGTCCGCGCCCATAGGGCGTCAGTGGCATTAGACAGCCGGAAAGCATCGCAATCCAAGCGCCAGTCTGGGCGAGCCCCGGGCAAGCATGAAGACCAGTGGCTAGGCGTGCGGATCCAAGCCTCGCCGGCCTAGCTACTTCCAGACTGCAACGACGAATGTTCATGAGTAGAAGTATCGAGTGGCCTGACAGATCCGCGGTTGATCGGACCGTAGTGCCGTCGCATTACTCCCACGCCGTGCCGTGCCGCGCCGCAGAACGGGCACTCCAAACTGGCGACCTCGCAGGCTCTTAGTGAGTTTCACATCAGCCAGCTCCACCCGGTGTCCAAGCGTATTTGGATGTCAGTAGGCCCATCCGAGCGATGGCCAGTATCTGAAGCCATCGTTTGTTCTGGGGCATTTTTTGCAAGTCATGCTGCGGGGCCACTCGGGGGCTGTTTAGCGGCACCGAGTGGAGCCCACATAGAACTACCGCTTCAAGGACCACCACTCGGTACCCCCCAAGACAACCACCGGACGCCCCTCGCTACGGCAGCGACTTCCCCAACAGGGCCCAGGTCCAATTGTCCAAGACTGATCGCGATATGGGCATAGCAACGAGGCACCTTGTCCCAGCTGGCTCTTAGGTGCGGCGCACCCTCGGCAGATTTGTTTTGGGGACAGCTGGATACCGCCGAACCACTGCTGCCCCGAGCCGTGGCGAAGATGGACAGCTCGGGCTGGCAACACCACCGGCGCGGTCATTGGCTGGGCCACTGCAGATCGACATTGGCGTTCCGATGAGCCAATGAGGACTGGGCGCACCGGCGTACTCATTTTGTCGATGGGCCCAGCTCCGATGGTCTTGAGTCTTTGTGGAGTCCCTGCTCAGGCTGTGGAGGCTTGCGGAAGACACGACGTTCGAGCACCGCGCTGGATCAGCGGGAATCGATCTTCTTTTGGACCTAGCCGCAGCGACAGTCGCCTGTTGAGTGGTGCTCACGATTGCTGAGTCCCGCGGTATATCCCCAACAAGGGCGTCCTCGATGCCTCAACACAGTACGAGAATCCACTTGGTCGATGAAGCGCCTCTAGGGACAGGCCGTCGGCCGCATGCTAAAGGACGGTCACCCCACCGACCGTTTCACGTGAATCAAGCCCGGGGCCAAAAACAGCCACAAAGGCCAGCCAGCCTGACCACGGCGACTGGGCGATGGCTTCGTCGAGTCAGCGCGGTCAGGCTCTGCCAAGAGCACTGCTCTGCATCCTTAAGCGGCGCCTGGGTCGCGCTGATCAACGCGACGTCAGAATGCTAGGGGTGCGGTGGGTAGCCAAGACGACCATGAAGCTTGCAGCTCCTGTACTTGGCAGCGAGAGGCTTGACGGAGCGGACTCCGGCTTCCGCCATAGGATTAGACCGGCGAAGAATAGTTGTAGGTAGGTATACACCTTGGCCGCCGATGGTTCTTGCCTGCTCGGAGGCAAATACCTCGGGGTTGAGGTAGCCGCATTGGGAGCCTGACCAAGCGATGACTGACCTTTAGAGAGCGACTCGTGAGGCTGTATTCACAGCCTCCGCTGGCATCCGGTCAACCACGGCGAGGCGTCATTCATCACCTCATGGAGACCTAGTGATGATGGCGCTTCGAGGTGCAAAAGCATGTCTTGATGCCCGGCCCGTATTGATCTGGTCGGGCGGGGCCAAGGGGATGCGAGTGGCCGGCTAGGCCCAGCCGCTGAAGCTCTTGGTCGAAGGCGTTTCACGTGAAACTTTGACGGGCCCAATCAACGTCGGAGGTGCGCTCATCCTCCTTCTGAACGCGGCGTGAGCCCAACGAAACCAGTGCATGACGGCCGCAGATGGAAGTAGGGAAGTCAAGGCCGGCAACGAAGAAGGCAGATTAGCTGAGGTAGCAGCACCCCATCTGAGCCCTTGTCGAGTCGTCCATACCCCCTCGCGCGCCAATAAACTCCTCTCATTCCCGCCCTTGCACAAGCAGCTGGATGCTTCGCCGGAATCTGTCAATGTCGCTACGGCACGGCACGGCACGGCACGGCACGGCACGGCACGGCACGGCACGGCACGGCACGGCACGGCACGGCACGGCACGGCACGGCACGGCACGGAGATGGGAGCACCCTTACCCCGTGCGAGGTAGGTGATGCGCGTACCTATCTGCGTCCAAGGGACTGGGGGGTCAAAGTTAGCTAGATCTTCAGGAGCTTCTGGGCACGAAAGCGCGGACACCGGGCTGTCGTGCCGCCTTAACAGGTTCAACCATGAGCTGGTGACTTCCACGTAGCTGGCCATCACTAGGACTCGGTAAGCATTAGCTAGCTGAGCCGAATGATTCTTTGTTCACCATCGCAGCGATGGCAATGTGCCCTCGGCCTAGACGAGCTAGTTGGCCCTGTGGCACCGCAGTGCCGTTCCCTATGAGAGTGCCGGATGCGCCATGTTCACTACGTAGCTTCTGTGCGGCGGGAGCAGTCCACATCGATGGGCACTTCCCACCTCTCGTAATTGGTCTCATCCATGTGCCTGGAGTCCACAGTGAGATCACCCAATGAGCACTGGCTTCCGAATGGAAGCCATGGGGGGTGGCCAAAGGCGCCCTCGATTCACGTGAAACATGCTTGCGGTCTCAGCTGGCGAAAGTGATTTGCGGAGAAGGAATCGCGCGCCGATGAAACCAAAGATGGAAGCAACAGGCTGGCACTCGGATTGGCCGGCATGGTGACGAGTGACGTGCCTGAGCACAAGATCGTGAACCACAGTCAAGTGGGCAGGGTCGACATGATCGCAACCGTCCGAGGTCCAACGGTCAGTCAGCACGCCGATCTGACGCAACCACGATCGATCTGACCAATCAGATCGCCATCACCGTTCCCGGTAAAGTGAGGTGGCTAAAAGCCTGAGACCCTGCTGCCGAGCGACAGCGAATGGGGAGATAGTCGTCGCCTTGGTGGAACCGGGCGGCCCGGACGTGACCGTCAGTTGGCTGCGCATCACAGTGGAGGCTGGGTTCGCCACCGCTCATCGTCCGCGCGTTTGGTTCGTGGGGGAACTGCCCCGCACGAGCCTCCGGAAAACCGGCCCGTGCCGAGAACATCATCTGGCCTCTGGCCATCCCAGAGCGGGCCAACTGCAATCGCGAGCTTGCCCTGGTCCCTTATCGCGGGTGTGACCTCGACACGGCGGCACAGCTGTTCGGACCAGACTCCCCTCCCTATTCGGGGTTGAGTGCAAGTGACGCTTGTTTTGCGCCCATACCTAGTCCTGATCCAGGCCGACTTGGATCTCACGATCAATGTAGGGCGAGGTGACTTCACCTCAACGATCGCCGACCTCGTCGGGTGAACGTCGCTACCTCGGTGGCGACAGCGACATTCGGACTGTCATCGCAGCCTTTGGCCGGCAGCTCTCTTCGGGATGGATTTGGGTCGGTCGCACCAGCACCTGTCTACTACGGGCTCGGCAGAGGGATCTCGCGGACGTCGATCGTCCACCCGTCGGTGGAGGTTGCTCTGGGAGATGCAGCGGACATGCTTCTCGGTGAGTACATCACTGTGCCCGCGGCGCACGGCCGAGTCGGTGAGCTCCAGATCTGCCACCTGCGCCTTGAGCGCCCTTCCGCTGTTCTATTGGTCTGAGCTGATGGGCCCCTGTGGATCGGCGGTCTGGGCGTCGCTGATTCACGTGAAACAGGTGGTTGGCGCAGCCTTGGCCCTCAAAGGAGCATGCTGACGGACCTCTCGATCAGCGGGGCGGCTTCGTCCGCCCAAAGCTCTAGGTTCATTTGTGGCGGACCAAATCTTTGACACCACCTGTAGATCCATCTCGGTCGGCCAAGCCGCTGAGAGCCCTTTGTGTGGCTTCCAGGAGACGGCTTCACGCCTCTGCCGGCCACCACACAATGAGCGCTCGGCGAGATCCGGGGCGAGGCATGGCAACGGTCAGCGCCACAGGTAATCGGATCTACGGCACACGCTCATAGAGAAGCGCCCATCAGTCGACGGCTGAACGAGAGGCGTCCGGGCTGCCGCGAGGACCATCCAGGGACGTGTACTTCTGACCTACGCACCCCTCGGCAGCTGCGCCACGCTCCAATCTCCAGGTCGGATGCTCTTCTACCGGGCCCATGGAATGCTTGGTTCCCGCTCAAGGTCTGAACGACTGATCGAGATCCGACCACCGGAAGCCACCCGGCCGGCGCCGGGCGAAGCCGCACCTGGTCCGACGACAACTTGGCTCTTAAAAGCATCGAACCATTAGGAACTAGCCAGAAGTATGAAAAGCCCGTTGAGTAAGAGTTCCACCGGCGAGGCGGCAGAGCGACCTAAGCACGCGATGGATAGCCACGGTCGTTCGTGTCTGCCCGCCTAATCACAGATGAACGAGCGGCCAAGTTCAGAAAGCAGCTATCGCCCCGAATTTGGTCTCTACATGTCCTGCGGACCGATAGCTCACACCGCACTAATGCAGCCTCGGTCGGCCAGCAGGCATCCGCCGCCCAGCCTCGCCAGGCCGTGAGACTACTTCCCCTTCACAGCCCTTGCTCCTACTACTGCAGTGCCAAACGACTAAGCATTGGCCATCTTCTTGTTCGCGATCATGCGAACCGTCCACGGGAAGGTTCGTATGATCACGAGCAAGAGAGCGGAGGGCGGCCGCGATCATTCGTGACCACCGCACTCGGGCATGCTTGGAAATCGCCGCCGTATGCGAGGGAGTGCCCGGTGACCGTCTAAGGGAGGCCAGGATTGGCCCTAGTAGGACATCGCCGTTACGACGGGCCACGCTCAGTGCGGCCACCGGATACCTCTCAGCAGGAATGGACTTCCAGTGGGCGCTCCAATTGCTCAGCTCTCTGCACGATGATGGGGTCGGTGAAATCACGCTGACTCTCACGTCGCCAAGTGCCACCCGATCTGGCTCCAACAGCCGCCGCGTACAGGGCACCTGACCACCCCGCTTCGGCCAGATCGAGCAAAGTGTCTGATGATCCCGGCACGCGGCGTCGGCTGCTGCCGCCACCAGCGAATGACAAGCAATGACGACCGGACAGCCTGTGTGCCTAGGTCACGCCGTTGCCACGAGCCATCTAGCCGACCCATCAGCCCGCAACGCCAGACGCAAGTCATGGGAGGTGGCCACCTAAGTGGCGTGCTCCCCGGCGTCCGCAGCATTTCGGGAAGGCCGCGCTGCCATAAGCCCAGACTGACCTGGAGATGGCAGGTGGCACTGCCATGGAGATCTTCAGCCACCGGGATGCCACGGACAGCTGGCACGTCTATGGCTGAGCCAGATAGCCGGCTCCATGTCCCTGCAGAGCTGCAAATTGATCACCCAGCAAAACGGTCTAACAGCATTTCGGCAGCCAGGAGTACGACCCGAACCGCAGCTCAACCAGCTCGGCTGATCCCCCACGTGCCTTCGGCCGCTGCCCAGAACCACAACGCCAAGCTTTTGCCTTCCCCGGCCAGCTCGACGTTTGCTCTCGCACCGTGATCACGCCGACAACCCCGGACGCTTGGTCAAGACATCTGTTCGAACCGGCTCGCAGCACTGTGGACGCGAGTTTTTCCACAGTGCTGTCCAGAGATGGCGAGGGCACCGCAGGCGGATCGCAGGCAGTTGGGCCTGACCGGTCCAGCCAAGTGAAGCTGCAGGTCAAAACCACGTACGAGAGGGACGAAGCCCTTCACGGCGATGCTCGGGGCCAAGACGGGACGCCCGGAAAATTCACCTCACGCAGCAGTTATCCACAGGTCTATACACAGGGGAGGTGGATAGCTGTGGATGGCAAGGGAGAACCGTGATCGCGATGACAGAACGTAGCTACAGGCCGCGACATGAAGTGACGGAATCGCGACGCAGCGCTGATGGCGTCAGGAGAGCTAGCGCCGAATCAGGCGGTCAGCGCCGACCCCGGACAGAACTCAACCAGATGAGAGCCAGAGTCCCACTCGCAGAGCACCGCGGTGCAGCACCGGCGCTGAGACCGAACAGGAAAGGGTTCGGGTGAACCTCTCGGTCCATCCGAACCCCACCAGTCGATCAGTTATCCGCCGACTACCTTCGGCGTCCTGCGTCAGATCGGTTACCGCCTCGGGGAGGCGGTGACTTCTTCTTACTCGAAGCTCCGGCCGACGGGCTCGGGCTGCTCTTCTTTTTCTTGGAAACCTTGCCGGTGCGGCCGGCAACGATCCGCACTGCCGTGGTGGGCGTCCCCAAAACGGACTCACCACAGCGCACTACCTCAGCCGACGCAGCCCCCAGAGCGGTGAGGGTCTCGCCGGCGGCGGCTAGCTCGTCCTCTGCGGTGTCGCCCTTGATGGCCAACAGCTGGCCATCCTTGCGAACGAGGGGCATGGACCACTCGGCGAGAGTGGGCAGGGCGGCGACGGCGCGTGATGTGACGACGTCGAAGTGCTGCCCCGACTCGGCCACAATGTGAGCCTTGGCCCGGATGATCTCGACGTTGGTCAGGCCCAGCTCAGTGATGATCTCCCGCAGCCACGTGGTGCGGCGGAGCATCGGCTCGATCAGGTAGACGCTGAGATCGGGACGGGCGATAGCCACCGGGATGCCAGGAAGACCTGCGCCGCTGCCCACGTCGCCGAGCTCGGCGTCGTCGGGCGCGAGCTCCTGGAGCACGGCGCAGTTGAGAAGGTGACGTTCCCAGATCCGTTCGGCCTCACGGGGGCCGATGAGCCCACGCTCGACGCCAACAGTGGCGAGAGCCTGGGCATATGCATGTGCGAGGTCGAGTCGCGGCCCGAACACTGTCCGGGCCGCTGCTGCCTCTTCCTCAGTAGGTTCGACAGGCACGAAGTCTCAGGACTCCGCCGGCAGCACGACCACGTGCCGGTTCGGGTCGACGCCCTCGGACTCACTGCTCAGCCCGGCCTCAGCCACCACGTCGTGGACGATCTTGCGCTCGAAGGCGCTCATCGGCTCCATGGCGACGGACTTGCCACTGGTCTTGACCTGCTGGCAGACCTTGCCAGCCTTCTCGGTGAGCTGGGCGCGGCGCTGCGCGCGGTACCCAGCGACATCAAGCATCAGCCGGCTGCGCTCACCGGTGTTGGCCTGGACGGCGAGACGGGTCAGCTCCTGAAGAGCCTCCAGCACCTCACCACTCGAGCCGACGAAACGGCGCAGGGCCCGATCGTTCGCCCCGTCGGCAACGATCGCGACGGACGCGCGTCCGTTCTCCACATCGATGTCGATGTCCCCGTCGACATCGACGATGTCGAGGAACTCCTCGAGGTAGTCGGCGGCGACGTCGCCCTCTTCCTCAAGGTCTTTGATGGACGCTCGCGAGCGGGAGGACCGTTTCGAACCACCCGCGGCAGTGTCCTCTGCGGCCTCGGAGGACTCTTCCGTGGTGATGTCGTCGGCAGCCGTCGTGGGCTCCGCGTCATCCACGGGACGCTCCTTGACCGTCACTGCTTCGGCCTGTTCGCCGCTCTCCATGAACCGTCTCCTCACATCGCAGCCGGCTCGCCGAACGGCAAGCCTGGCACCGGTCATCCCCCGACGACCGGCCACATGAATTCCATGATGTCTGACGAACGATTCGCGACCGGAACCCGCCCCCACAGTGCGGGAAGGATTCCGGTCGCGGCGCCGAATGTTCCCGGCGCTCGAATACTCGAGACTTACCCGACCCTGGAGGGGCCGAGAGCTGCCCCCATTTTACGTTTCGGTCGCGTTTCCTTGCGCACGGCCCTGCGTCTTCGGTGCCTTCTGGCCGCGGTTCTTCTTCCGGTTCTCCTTCTGTGCGTCGGCCTCGGGCGAACCCGGGACCGGTGCGTGGCCGGAGGACGAAGATCCAGGTGCCGGGGTGATTCCGGAGGAGACGATGCCATCGGCCTTGGCGACAGCGCCGGTCTGCTTGGAACGCTGGGCCTTGGTCTGCTTCTTCGGCTGTACGCGCTGGACGGTGTCCACCACGGGCTCTTCCTCGACCGGCTCTTCCTTGGCCGAGCCCAGGCCCAGCAGCGGCTTGCCGCGCTTGGCCCGACGCTCGTTCAGGGCCTTCTCGGCGGGAGAACCCGGAGCCGGCATGCGCCGGATCACGTAGAACTGCTGACCCATCGACCACACGTTGGTGGTGAGCCAGTAGAGAAGGACACCGATCGGGAAGTTGACACCGGACACCGCGAAGACCAGCGGCAGAACGTAGAGAAGGATCTTCTGCTGCTGCGCGAAGGGGTTGTCCAGCGCGGACGCCGGCATGTTCTTCATCATCAGCTGACGCTGGGTGGTGAAGGTCGCCACCGACATCAGGATGATCAGGATGACCGTGACGATCTTGGTGCTGATGTCGGAGGACCCGAGGAAAGTGTCCGACAGCTTCGACCCGAACAGCGTCGAGTTGTTGAGCTGCCCCCGCAGGTCCATGCTCAGCGGCCCGATGGCGAAGTCGCCGTTCAGCACCCGGAACAGGGCGAAGAAGATCGGCGCCTGGAGCAGGATGGGCAGGCAGGACGCGAACGGGTTGGTGCCCGTGTCCTTGTACAGGGCCATCGTTTCCTGCGTCATCTTCTGACGTGAATCAGGATCCGTCTTGCCCTTGTACTTGGCCTGGATCTTGCGGAGTTCGGGCTGGATCAGCTGAAGCCCTCGGGAAGCCTTGATCTGCTTCACGAAGAGGGGGATCAGAATGATCCGGATGACGACCACCAGGCCGACGATCGACAGGGCCCAGGTAATGCCGGATGACTCGGGCAGGCCGATCGCGGTCCAGACGGAGTGCCACCCCACCATCAGCCAAGCGACGACGTACTCGAGGGGTCTCAGGATCTGCGTCATCGGCTCCTCGCCGGATCAAGCGGCACGTCGTGATGCGGACGGCGCGCAGTTCTGGTCAGTGGGAGCCACCCGGCTGTCTGCCTTTGAGTCGTTGGACTCGGGCTCGGCGGCGAGTGGCGCGGGCGAGTCTGCCTGAATCGGCATGATCTCGTGCGCGCCGGGCTCGCACCCGGACTTGCTCCTGACCGGTGGAACGTGGTCGACACCACCGGCGTTCCAGGGATTGCAGCGCAGAAGACGCCACCCGGCCAGCCAGGAACCCCGAAGGGCTCCGTGCTGCTGGACCGCGGTCAGCGCGTACTGCGAGCACGAGGGGTAGAACCGGCAGGTCTGCCCGTAGAGCGGAGAGACCAGCAGGCGGTACAGGGTCAGGAACCCAATGATCAAAAGCCTTGGTACACCGAGAAGCCAGCGAACTGCTCCGACCACAAGTTCCGCACCGCGACGCAGGAGCGCACGGAAGGGGAACCGGGGTGTGGCAGAGCTCGTCGGCTGCTCAGCCACGGGGGCTCCCGGCCGCCGGTGACGCCCGATCTGGACTACGCCTTCGCTCGGGCCCACCGCCGGAGGACGCACGGAGGGCCGAAGTCAGGGCATGGTCGAAATCGGCGGCGAGGGTCGACGAGCCGGCGGCAGCTGGATTTGCGCGCACCACGACGAGAGAGCCCGACGGCAACGCCGCCAGGCGATCTCTCGTGATGTGACGCAGTTGCCGCTTCACGCGATTCCTCACCACTGCCGGGCCGACCGCCTTTGACACGACGAAACCAACTCGTGCCGGCGAGGCCGGATCCGAACCAGTGCGGTTCAGATGGATGACCAGGGTCTGCCGACCGGCGCGACGACCTTTGCGCACTGCAGCGGAAAATTCACTGCCGTGACGCATTCGGTGAGCGCTGGGAAGCACCCTGAGACCGGGACGGCCGGATCAGGCGGAGAGTTCCGCGCGACCCTTCCGGCGGCGGGCGGCCAGGATGGCGCGGCCGGCGCGGGTGCTCATACGCAGGCGGAAACCGTGCGTCTTGGAACGGCGCCGGTTGTTCGGCTGAAACGTCCGCTTGCTCACTTGGGGACTCCCAGATAGTCAGTGCTGAGGCGATCGGTGCGGCCGGTGACGGGAATGCCACAGCGACCGCTGACACCGACCTCCATCGGACGCCCACGCAGGGTTGCGTGGACATGCGAAGAGAGGTCGCCGTCAAGCCCTCTCACGGTACGGGCGCACACGCCCCCGGTCAAACTCACTCCGCGGGGCGGGCCCGATACGACGTCTGCCCTTGATCAAAGCACCGATCAAAGCCCTGAGCAACGCTGTGTCATGGGTGCCACAGCAGGTCATCACGGACACCGGCCCTGTGACACAGGTGCCGAGACGACGTGCGCCAGGTACCTCGTCCTGAATTGGATCGGGACCCAGGAACCCGGACTGCACCACCTACCGTTCGACGGGTGGAGGACCACCCGGACCGAGGCCCGGGGCCGCCGGCGACCGGAAGAGCGGATGCAAACGTGAATCCGGCGTGATCTGCATCGCTGCAGTTATCCACAACCTGGCAGGTCGGAGCGGGCGAATGTGGATTTGCCGGAACGCCGTTCGACGCCTGGCGGGACCATGGTCACCCCCACACAGCGGCCTGACGAGCTATGGTCCTCTCTTGTGCTTCTGCCGCTGCGCTGACACGCCGAACTGGCTGGTCATTGACACGTAGGTCGAATTTGCAAACCGGGTCCGCCGTTGATGACGACGGGGGCCTGGTGGGTTCGACCGGGCTCGAGTGCACACTGGACCTGGTCCGGCCTCTCGTTCATACACAGGGTGTGGACAACGCTGTGGACGAACGACCGGATACGGACAGGTAACGGAGGTGAGCGGCGTGGCAACGCCGAACGAGGACTTCCCCTCAGTCTGGCGCCGGGCCCTCGATTCGCTCGATTCAGTGGGTGTGACCCCGCAGCAGCGCGCCTTCGTGCGTCTCGCGCGGCCGGTCGGCCTGCTCGACGGAACGGCCATCCTGGCGGTCCCCAACGACCTGACCAAGGAGATCCTGGAACAGCGCGTCCGGGACACGATCACCGGTCTTCTCTCGGAGCACCTGGGCATCCCCATCCGCCTGGCCGTGACGGTCGACTCCTCCCTCGCGGGCGGTGAGCCGGTGCACGTACGTACGCCGGCCGGTGGCATCCGGATGTTCGACTCCGAGGAGAACGCCACCTACGAAGTGCGTAACCCGAAGTCGCGTTCGGGTGAATCCGGCTTCGGAAAGCCGCGTGCAGACTTCCGCGTGGACTCGCACCTGGACAACTCCGGTCCGTGGCACCCAGGCGCATCCGCGCGCTCCGCGCCGGACACCCGTGACCTGCGGCCGGACGGCACCGACCGGGGCGAGCGCAGCAACTTCGACCGCTACCAGAGCGGCGGCGGCGAGTACCAGCAACAGGACTACCCGCTGCCCCAGCCCGATTACCGCCCCGAGTACCCCGGCCAGTTCGGCGGTTACTCCGGCACGCGGCACGAGGTGGACCGGTACGAGAACGACCGCTATGACGGCGAGCGCCCCCGGTTCGAGAGCCGGCGGGAGATGCGCCAGAACAACCGGTTTGACGGCGAGACCCGCTACGACCCCGAGCAGGGACGTTTCGACGCCGAGCCGACGGAAGCTCCTCGGCACGAGCCCGACCAGCTGGGCTTCGACCTGGACACCGGTCAGGACGAGAAGGCGGACGACGACCGTTTCGGCAGCACCCGTTACGACGGGTCCCGTCTCGAGCGCGACCGTCCCGAGCGCGACCGTCCCGAGCGCGACCGTCCCGAGGGCCAGGCCGAGCAGCCCTTCGAGCGGCCGGCCCGTTCCCGGTTCGGGGTCGAGGCCGATCCGGTGGACGAGTCCGCGGCGGACTACGACGCCGCTGACCAGCGCGACGAGCAGTCCAGCGACACCTTCGGCTACCACCATCAGGGCGATCCCGACGGCCCGGATACGTTCGGGCCGAACCGGCGCTTCCGGCATGAGCAGCCCTATGCCACGCCGAGCCGTAACCCGCAGGGCGACAGCGGTTTCCGTGGTGAATCACGGGGTGGCCAGAACTCGGACTCGATCATCGACATCCGTAACCTCGACCGTGCGAAGCCCTTGGAAGGTGCCGCGCCGGGAAGCCAGGGCGGTCCCAGTCCGCTCGGTGTGCACAACCCTGGGCAGGCCACCGGCCTGCCCGCGGCCACGTCTTCCGAACCGCATCCGGAAGACCGCCCCGCACGTCACCGGGCACAGAAGCCGACGGTCGAGCCGGCCCGGCTGAACGCGAAGTACACCTTCGAGACGTTCGTCATCGGTGCCAGTAACCGGTTCGCCCACGCGGCGGCGGTCGCCGTGGCCGAGGCGCCGGCGAAGGCTTACAACCCGTTGTTCGTCTACGGGGAGTCCGGTCTGGGCAAGACCCACCTGATGCACGCCATCGGCCACTACGCGATGAACCTGTACTCCGGGGTGCGCGTGCGGTACGTGAACTCGGAGGAGTTCACCAACGAGTTCATCAACAGCATCCGTGACGACAAGGCGAGCACGTTCCAGCGTCGCTACCGCGATGTTGACGTGCTGCTGATCGACGACATCCAGTTCCTGCAGAACAAGGTGCAGACGCAGGAAGAGTTTTTCCACACCTTCAACACGCTGCACAACGCGAACAAGCAGGTCGTGATCACCTCCGACCTTCCGCCGAAGCAGCTGTCCGGGTTCGAGGAGCGCATGCGGTCGCGCTTCGAGTGGGGCCTCATCACCGACGTGCAGCCGCCCGACCTGGAGACGCGGATCGCGATCCTCCGGAAGAAGGCCATCGGCGAGCGCCTCGAGGTCCGGGACGACGTGATGGAGTACATCGCCTCACGTATCTCGACCAACATCCGTGAGCTCGAGGGTGCTCTGATCCGGGTGACGGCGTTCGCGAGCCTGAACCGTCAGCAGGTGGATCTGTCGCTGGCCGAGATCGTGCTGAAAGACCTGATCCCGGCGGACGACACGCCGGAGATCACGTCGGCCACGATCATGGCTCAGACTGCGGCGTACTTCAGCGTCACGCTCGACGACCTGTGTGGGCCTTCGCGCTCCCGTGGGCTGAGCAACGCGCGGCAGATCGCCATGTACCTGTGCCGCGAGCTGACTGATCTGTCGCTGCCCAAGATCGGGCAGCTCTTCGGCGGCCGTGACCACACCACGGTCATTCACGCAGACCGCAAGATCCGCACCCAGATGGCTGAGCGACGGTCGACCTACAACCAGGTCACCGAGCTCACGAACCGCATCAAGCAGACCTCACGCATGTCCTGACCTGCGGTTTCTCAATAATCCACAGGTGTTGTCCACTGGCTGTTTGTTTTCAGAATTGTGGACGATAAACAGCTCCCAACCGGATCATCCCAGCCCTGCGCTTCTGCGTGGGTCAGAGGCGTAGCGCTCGGGATCGCGGCTTCTCGCCAGACTCTCTGAAATTGCTTATAGGGCAGTTTTTTCCGAGGTGACCAGTGGAGTGGCCGGAGGTTGGCGGCCACTCCACTGGTGAAAGCTCTCGTCTCGTTTTTGGGTCGGTCCTGCGCGCAGTGGACGCCCTCGCCTGGAATCGGGGCTGTAACCGTTGGCAACAGCCATCTACTGGGCGGCCCCGCCGGTCACTGCGCATAGGGTCGTGAGCAGGACAGATGCAGGTGCAGGAGGGCCTACGGGCGCCGATGCCGCCCGGGCGATGTGGCTCTGGCCCTGGCTGTAGCCGACCATCGAGGACCCCCGCCCCAACCTTTCGTGATCATGCAAACCTTCCCCGGGTAAGTGGGGCCACTTCCCGGCCGAAGGCCGGGATTGCATAATCACCAAGAGGGGCAGCCTTCCTGGGCGCCGCGCTGGCTGGCCGCGATCACCGAACGAGCGGTGCCGGCGGGCACGGGCGTGAACATGCTGACGATGGGTGTTTTCAATGCCGCCCTCGCCGGTCCGACCCCGGTGCTGGACGCTGCCCTGAGCGCCGTCGACCAGACGGCAGGGCAGGTGTCGACGCCCCGAGGCTCGATGTTCCGTTCCCCGTCCAGCCCAGCTCGTCCGATGACTCTTCGGCTCCAGATCCGCCTGCAAAAGGACTGCCTGCCGCTGTCTCCGACCGAGTCAGGGCGATGCATTTTGCCTTTCCACAGGCCTTGTTGGCTGGTCTCACAAGGAGCAAGGGGTCAACAAAATGCTTGGTTCCCGAGCCCGGGGCTTGGAAAGCAACAAAATCGCGGTCTCTCTTAAAACAAGCTCTCCGCACTCTCCTCGGGCACCCCCAAGCTGTTTTTGGGGCCTCGAACCGCTCTCTCCCACTCTTTTGCAGGGGTGTTTTTGCAGTGTCCACCTGTTCTCCACAGGCACCCGCTTTTTCCCCCAGGGACCCGGCCGTAGAGGCAAGTTCTTCCCTGTTCTTGTTTTGCCAGGTCAGGGGGCAAAAGCTGGGTGCAGCGGGCTCTTGGCACCGTTGCTTACGGGGGTTGGCTGTCCACACTGTGCACAGAGTGGGGATGAAAACTGTGGAAAACCTCTGGGAGAGAGGTCATGCCACGTGGTGGTGTCAGCGAAAGCCCTTTGGCGGCCTCGAGTTGCCCGTTGTCCACAGGGGCGCAGCGTTGTCCACAGCGGTGGACAGTCATGGAGCTTGTCCCCACACCTGGGGACAACTTTGTGGATGGGGCGTTCGGTTTCCGGTTTGTCCACAGGCAGTATCAACAGGGCTGCGCTTTTGATCCCACGCCTCCGACCGGCCAAAACGTCGATATTTTCGAGCGCCGTTCGGGCTTCAGAGGGATGTGCTGACACCCCGTGGACAACCTGTTTGCACTCGAGTGGATAACCCCAAAGCATGCGCCGTGAATATTTCCGTGGATGAAGGGCCGTTTTCTGGGGAGAACCTGTGGACAGTTGTGGGTGATCGGTGGATAACCGTGGACAACCCTGTGGGTGTCTCTCGGTTTGTCCACCGACTCTCCACCGAACCGGCAAATTCATCCACTGTCCATTAACAGGCTTCCAAGCCTGCGACCTGCAAAAACAAGGGTTATGCACAGAATCCACAAGCGTTACTACAAACACCAAACTGTTTGCTCGAGGAAATGGATGATCCACCAACATTTGGCTTGGACGATCGAGCGGGGCTTGCCCGGCCTGTGGGTTGTGGGGAAGCTCAGGTGTTCGAACATATGTTCTACGAACAAGTGTTCGAATAACTCGTCGGGGCCGCAAGTGCTCATCGGCCAGCGGTCGCCGCTGCCCGACCGCCGGCCTCCGTGCGGTCTTGCATCGCTACGGGCCTTCGCGAGAGGCCGGCGCTCGGGTCGATGGACGAAGCCTTCATGGCGGGCAGAGTGGTCCGGAGATTGGTCGTCGCGAGATTGGTCGTCGCGAGGTGGGTCGTCGCGAGGTGGGTCGCCCCTAGGTGGGTCACCCAAGTGATCGCCCGGGAGCGGATCGTCGGGCCAGATTTTCGGCGGAGCGGATTGCCCGGAGCCGGGACCCACGAGATCTGGAGCCGGAACCCACGAGATCTGGAACGGATTGTGGGGCTGCGGATCAGCGGGCAATCAATCCGCGGGCCGGCCGATCTGAGGATCGGCGACCTTCGGCCCGACATCGGGCGAGCGCTCTGAACTCGAAGTAGCGATGAACTCGAAGTGGCGATCTGAACCCGAAGTGCAGCCAGGCCAGTCCCGGAGCAGTCCGGCGGATCAACGCTTCGGCGAGGGGCAGCGGCGCCGAAGCGGAGCTGGTCCGCCGACCGCGAGCCGGCGTCCACGCGATCAATCGTGGAACTCCCACCGCCGTGGAACTCCCACCGCCCGCGACACACACACCGTTCCCCACCTCAAGCCCTCAGCTGCCCCCAGGAAGCCCCGAGCCGTCCGGAACGCCCCCCGAGGGCACCCGAACGTCCGCCATGTCCCCCAGGGGCCCATCAGGCCTCGGCCCAGCCGTCCGCTGCCGACCACAACCGCCCCACCGCCGCCCGCGACCCGCCGATCGAATTCCCCCCGCCTCGCCAACTCGCGTAGTGTCGGCGGGCAAGAACCACACATCGCCCAGCCCGGGCTCGCGTGTGCGTCGTCCGACAGTCATCGGCCAGTTGTGGAGGGGTTACCCGTGAAATTCCGGGTTGAGCGCGACGCGCTGGCGGACGCAGTTGCCTGGGCGGCCCGGGCGCTGCCCAGCCGACCTCCGGTCCCGGTCCTCGCAGGTCTCCTGCTCGAGGCGGACGAGGTTGGAGTGCTGCGGCTTTCGAGCTTCGACTACGAGGTCTCGGCGCGCGTCGAGGTGCCGGCCGAGGTGATCGACGCCGGTACGGCGCTGGTCTCCGGCAAGCTGCTGGCCGACATCTCCCGGTCGCTCCCGTCCAAGCCGGTCGACGTGACCACGGACGGTTCCAAGGTCTCGGTCACCTGTGGGTCGGGTCGCTTCACGCTTCTGACCATGCCGGTGGAGGAGTACCCCACCCTTCCGGTCATGCCGGACGCATCAGGTACGGTCGCGGGCGACATCTTCACCCAGGCGGTGGGGCAGGTCAGCATCGCAGCCAGCCGGGACGAGACGCTCCCGATCCTCACCGGTATCCGGTGCGAGATCGAGGGCGACCAGATCACGCTGCTGGCGACGGACCGGTATCGGCTCGCGATGCGTACTTTGCCCTGGCATCCTGGCGACCCCGGTCAGAGCAGCGTCGCCCTGGTCCGGGCACGCACCCTTTCCGACGTCGCGAAGGCCCTCGGCACCAGTGCCGATGTCACCCTCGCTCTCACCACCGGCGGAGCAACCGAGATGATCGGTTTCGAGGCCGGCGGTCGCCGCACCACCTCATTGCTGGTGGAAGGCGACTACCCCAAGGTCCGCGCCCTGTTCCCCGACACGGTGGCGACATATGCGCTGGTGGGTACGCAGGCTCTGACAGATGCAGTGAAACGTGTCGCGTTGGTTGCGGAACGGAACACTCCGGTCCGACTCACCTTCACGGAGGGCCTGCTCACGCTGGAAGCCGGGCAAGGAGAAGATGCTCAGGCATCGGAGGCAGTTGAGTCGACGCTAGTTGGTGACGAACTCTCTATTGCCTTCAACCCGCAGTTCCTGCTCGACGGCCTCGGGGCACTGAACTCGCCCCTGGTCCGCCTGTCATTCACTCAGCCCACCAAGCCCGCGGTGCTGTCGCCGCAAACCGATCCGGAAGGGTCGGACGACAGCAGCTATCGGTACCTGTTGATGCCGGTGCGAATCGCGGGCTGAGCCCGAAGGGAAACACCCCGTGCACATCGGAATGATCGGCCTCGGCCGCATGGGCGGCAACATGTACAAGCGCCTGAGCGAGGCCGGCATCAAGGTGACCGGTTTCGACCGGAACCCGGACGCCAGCGACGTCGCCTCGGTCGAAGAGCTGGTCGCCGCTCTGCCTGCACCGCGCATCGTCTGGGTCATGGTGCCCTCCGGTGAGATCACCCGTGGCGCCGTGGAGGAGCTGGGCAACCTGCTCGAGCCCGGCGACCTGGTCATCGAGGGTGGTAACTCGCGCTTCAGCGACGACATCATCCACGCCAAGGAACTGGCCGAGAAGGGCATCGAGTACGTCGACTGTGGCGTCTCCGGTGGTGTCTGGGGCCTGAAGAACGGCTACGGCCTGATGGTCGGCGGTGATGCCAAGAACGTCGAGCGCGCCATGCCGATCTTCGACGCGCTGCGCCCCGAGGGCCCGCGCGAAGAGGGCTTCGTGCACGCCGGTGAGATCGGCGCCGGTCACTACGCGAAGATGGTCCACAACGGTATCGAATACGGCCTGATGCAGGCCTACGCCGAGGGCTACGAGCTGCTCGCCGCCAAGGACATCGTCAAGGACGTCACCGGGAGCTTCAAGGCCTGGACCCGCGGCACCGTCGTTCGTTCCTGGCTCCTCGACCTCCTGGTCAAGGGCCTCGAGGAAGACCCGGGCTTCTCGCAGATCACCGGCTACGTCAACGACTCCGGTGAGGGTCGCTGGACGATCGAAGAGTGCATCGCCAACGCCGTTCCGGCGCCGGTCATGACCGCCGCCCTGTACTCGCGGTTCACGAGCCGCCAGGACGACTCCCCGGCGATGAAGGCCGTTGCCGCGCTGCGTAACCAGTTCGGTGGTCACGCCACCACCGCGAAGGCCGCCGCGGACGCGGGCCCGACCTCGGGTACCGGTTCCACCCAGAACTGAAGAAGTAGAACGCCAGGTCAGGGCTTGGTACTCCAGCACAAAGCCTGACCCGGACCGACGAACCGCCGGCCGCCCATCCCGGGCGACCGGCGGTTCGGCCGTGTAAGCCCGGGACCAGACCGGGACCACACCGCAAAGATCGGTTGGACTCGGACCGCCGATCAGGACGACCATGGACGATTGACCGTGCGGGACCGAACGAGCCCCGCAGATCGACCCGCATCGAACCGACCTGCTGACCCGAGACCGGAGACCGATCCGCCCCGATGCACGTCACCCATGTCTCGTTGGCCGACTTCCGCTCCTACGAGAGCGCTGAGCTCCCGCTGGAGCCGGGGGTGACCGCGCTGGTCGGACCGAACGGCCAGGGCAAGACCAACTTGGTCGAGGCGATCGGTTACGTGGCATCGCACTCCAGCCACCGCGTCAGCTCGGACGCGCCCCTGGTGAGAGCCGGTACCCAGAGGGCCGTGGTCCGCGTCGCCATTCAGCGCGACGAGCGCAAGGCCATGGTCGAACTCGAGATCGTGCCCGGCGGCAGCAATCGCGCCCGCATCAACCGGTCACCGGTCACCCGGGCCCGCGACGCGCTCGGCATGCTGCGCACCGTGCTCTTCGCCCCCGAAGACCTGGCCATCGTCAAGGGCGATCCGGACGGCCGGCGCCGGTTCATGGACGACCTGCTGGTGCTGCGCGCACCGCGGTTCGCCGGCACCCGGTCCGACTACGAAAAGGTGCTGCGCCAGCGCAATGCCCTGCTGAAGGCGGCGGGCAAGGCCAGGCGCGCGGGCCGCAAGCCCGACCTCAGCACCCTCGACGTCTGGAACACCCATCTCTCCACCGTCGGCGCCGACCTGCTGTTCGGCCGGCTCTACCTGGTGCGGGCCCTGACCCCGCTGGTCGCGGCGGCCTACGAACAGGTCAGCCTCGGGCAGGGCACGGCAACTCTCACCTATCGCAGCACTCTGGGTGAGGACATCGGCGGCCCCGTGGCCGACGTCCCCACCCAGTACGACGTTCCCAACCGCGAGATCCTGCGTGAGCGCATGCTCAAGGCGATGGAGGAACAGCGCACCGCCGAACTGGATCGCGGCACCAGCCTGGTCGGACCGCACCGCGACGAGCTGCTGCTCACCCTCGGCGGCCTGCCGGCCAAGGGATACGCCAGTCACGGGGAGTCCTGGTCGTTCGCGCTCGCCCTGCGCCTCAGCTCGTACGAACTGCTGCGCGGTGACGGCGACGAGTCCGCCGAACCCGTCCTGATCCTCGACGACGTGTTCGCCGAACTCGACGCCAGCCGACGGGAACGCCTGGCCGAGCTGGTGTCGGGCGCCGAGCAGGTGCTGGTCACGGCGGCAGTGGCCGAAGACGTCCCGAAAGCCCTCACCGGGGGACGCGTGGACGTGACGAAGGGGTCGGTGACACGTGTCCGGTAGATCCGGTGGCGGGCCGAGCAGAGCACAGGGTGGGCGCGCAACCGGCCCCGGCAACAACTCGGCCACGAACAAAGAACAGCCTTTATCCACAACTTCCCCACACCTTGTGGGAAACGCCGGTGAAGCTGGGGATGACCTGGCCCGGAACCCCGCCACCACTGTGGATAACCATGTGGATTCCGATTCGCGTTCGGTTGTGGACAGGGGTCGCGGGGGCACCCCTTCGAAGGCCGGACAATCCGGTGTCGCCGCAGGTCAAAGCGCGATCGAAAATCCACAGGGGGATGTGGACAGTGGCGCCGACGCGGTGCGCGCAGCGCTCGGAAGAGCACGCGCTGCCGCCGCCGCCCGTGGGGACAAACCCGGGATCCCTGGTCGCATCGGAGCCGCAGCGCTCGCGCGCCAGCGCCGCGACGGCGCCAATACCCGGTCCGGAGCACATCCGGACGCCCGCGATCCACAGGGCATCGACTCGGTGATGGGCCGGCTGATCGCCGAGCGCGGCTGGACCGAGACCGTGGCCATCGGGGGTGTGCTCGGCCGGTGGAACCAGATCGTCGGTGCGGACGTCGCCGGGCACTGTCAGCCGATCAGCTTTGTGGACGGGGTGCTCACCGTGGGTGCCGACTCCTCGGCCTGGGCGACTCAGGTCAGGCTGCTCTCGGCGAACCTGCTCGGGCTGCTGGCCCGGGAGGTGGGAGAGGGCACTGTGACCCGGATCGTGGTGCGCGGCCCCTCGGCCCCCTCGTGGAAACACGGCCCCCGCGTCGCCCCCGGCTCGAAAGGCCCGGGCGACACCTACGGGTGACACTTATGGGCGGATCGAAGCGTCACAGATCGTTCATATCGGTCCAGTGGGGCAGGTCGCGGAGGGTTGCGCAGCGGCGCGCCTGAGTGGCGCTGAGGTCGAACAGTCCGCCCCGAGACGTATCGGGAGTCACGAAGGGGCGGGTTGATGCGGCAGAGATGTGCTCGGAGCCCTCAGGGAGGCAGATACATGCCTGGTTTGGGCCCACTGATGAGCGAATCTGGGGCAGGACCAGATATGATGGGGGCGTTCGGCGGCGCCGGGGGATCCGCACTCAGCGGGTCACCCTCGGGCCCGTACCGTCGGCCGCGCTGACGAGAGTCACCGGCCCTTGAAGCTTCAGGAGTCCCCCCACTCGTGGCCGAACAGACGATACCGAGCGCCCCTGAGTCCCCCACCGTCGAATCGGCCGGAGCCGAAGGAGTCGCTTACGACGCCAGCGCCATCACGGTGCTGGAAGGCCTCGAGGCCGTTCGCAAGCGTCCCGGCATGTACATCGGCTCCACCGGTGAGCGGGGTCTGCACCACCTGGTCTACGAGGTCGTGGACAACGCGGTGGACGAGGCAATGGCCGGTTACTGCGACAACATCGACGTGAAGATCCTGGCCGACGGCGGTGTCCGGGTCGTGGACAACGGCCGTGGCATCCCGGTCGACATCGTCGCCTCCGAAGGCAAGCCGGCCGTCGAGGTCGTGCTCACCGTGCTGCACGCCGGTGGCAAGTTCGGCGGCGGCGGATACTCCGTCTCCGGAGGTCTGCACGGCGTGGGTGTCTCCGTGGTCAACGCCCTCTCCCGCGAGCTGGACGTCGAGGTGCACCTGGGGGGCTCGGTCTACCGCCAGTCCTACGCGATCGGTGTGCCGCAGGCGCCGCTGGCCAAGGGCGAAGACATCCCGGAAGAAGACACCGGCACCACGGTCACCTTCTGGCCGAGCACCGAGATCTTCGAGACGGTCGACTTCGACTACGAGACGCTGCGCACCCGGTTCCAGCAGATGGCCTTCCTGAACAAGGGTCTTCGGCTCACGCTGACCGACGAGCGGCCGGAGCACGCCGACGAGAACGGCAAGCAGTTCTCGGTCTCGTACAAGTACGACGACGGCCTGATCGACTACGTCAAGCACCTGAACTCGTCCAAGAAGAACGAGAACATCAACCCTGACGTCATCTACCTCGAGGCCGAGGACCAGGACAAGGGCCTCGCGCTCGAACTGGCGATGCAGTGGACGACCGCGTACTCGGAGAGCGTCCACACCTACGCCAACGCGATCAACACGCACGAGGGCGGTACCCACGAAGAGGGTTTCCGCGCCGCGATGACGAACCTGATCAACGAGTACGCGCGGGCCAAGGGCCTGATCAAGGAGAAAGACCCGAACCTCGCCGGTGAGGACATCCGCGAGGGCCTCACCGCGGTCATCTCGGTCAAGCTGAAAGAGCCGCAGTTCGAGGGCCAGACCAAGACCAAGCTGGGCAACACCGAGGCGAAGACCTTCGTGCAGCGCGTGGTCCGTAACGAGCTCACCGACTGGCTGGACTCGCACCCGAACGACGCGCGTGACGTCATCCGCAAGTCGATCCAGGCGTCCGCCGCCCGGATGGCCGCGCGCAAGGCCCGCGAGGCCACCCGCCGCAAGGGCCTGCTCGGTGGTGGCGGCCTGCCCGGCAAGCTGTCGGACTGCCAGTCCACCAATCCCGCCGAGTGCGAGATCTTCATCGTCGAGGGTGACTCGGCCGGCGGCTCGGCCAAGAGCGGCCGCGACCCGCGCACCCAGGCCATCCTGCCCATCCGCGGCAAGATCCTGAACGTCGAGAAGGCGCGTATCGACAAGGTTCTCGCCAACCAGGAAGTGCAGGCGCTGATCAGCGCCTTCGGTACCGGCGTGAGCGACGACTTCGACCTGTCGAAGCTGCGCTATCACAAGATCGTGCTGATGGCCGACGCCGACGTCGACGGCCAGCACATCCGCACCCTGCTGCTGACCCTGCTGTTCCGCTTCATGCGGCCGCTGGTCGAGCACGGCCACGTCTACATCGCCCAGCCGCCGCTGTACAAGATCAAGTGGACGGGTAAGGGCAACGAGCCCGAGTACGCCTACTCCGACCGGGAGCGCGACGTCGTGCTCGCGGCGGGCCGTGAGCTGGGCCGGAAGCTGCCGAAGGACGACAGCGGCGTGCAGCGGTACAAGGGTCTGGGCGAGATGAACGCCAACGAGCTCTCCGAGACCACGATGGACATCAACCACCGTGTCCTGCTGCAGGTCACGATGGAAGATGCGGCGGCCGCCGACGAGATGTTCGCGATCCTCATGGGTGAAGACGTCGAGTCCCGGCGTTCATTCATCCAGCGGAACGCCAAAGACGTCCGCTTCCTCGACATCTGAGTTCGAACAAAGGACGACGTGGGCACCTGGGTGCCCACGTCGTCCTCAATCGAGAACTGGCGCTGCACAAGGGCGCTGATGAAAACAAAGGATCGATGTGACCGAGCAGCCGCCCGCAAGCCCCCCGTTGCCCGAACTACCCTCCCCCGGCCGCGTCGAGGCGATCGACCTGCAGCTGGAGATGCAGCGGTCGTACCTCGACTACGCGATGAGCGTCATCGTCGGGCGCGCCCTGCCCGACGTCCGGGACGGCCTGAAACCCGTTCACCGGCGCGTGATCTACGCGATGTACGACGGTGGGTTCCGGCCCGAGCGGAGCTACAACAAGTGCGCCCGCGTCGTCGGTGACGTGATGGGTCAGTACCACCCGCACGGTGACTCGGCGATCTACGACACCCTGGTGCGTCTCGCCCAGCCGTGGTCGCTGCGCTACCCGCTGGTCGACGGCCAGGGCAACTTCGGTTCCCCGGGTAACGACCCGGCGGCCGCCATGCGGTACACCGAGTGCCGGATGGCCGCGCTGGCCATGGAGATGGTCCGGGACATCGACAAGGACACCGTCGACTTCTCCCCGAACTACGACGGCAAGACGCAGGAACCCGACATCCTGCCCTCGCGTTTCCCGAACCTGCTGGTCAACGGCTCGGCCGGGATCGCGGTCGGTATGGCCACCAACATCCCCCCGCACAACCTGCGGGAGGTGGCCGAGGGCGCCCAGTGGCTGCTCGCCCACCCCGAGGCGACCGACGAGGAGCTGCTCAACCAGCTGCTCCTGAAGGTCAAGGGCCCGGACTTCCCGACCCACGGCCTGATCATGGGCACGCGGGGCATCGAAGACGCCTACCGCACCGGCCGTGGTTCGATCACGATGCGCGCGATCGTGACGGTCGAGGAGATCCAGAACCGCACCTGCCTGGTGATCACCGAGCTGCCCTACATGGTCAACCCGGACAACCTGAAGGTGAAGATCGCGGAGCTGGTCGACTCCGGCCGGATCCAGGGCATCGCCGACATGCGCGACGACACCTCCGGCAAGACCGGGCTGCGCATCGTGATCGTGCTCAAGCGCGACGCGGTGGCCAAGGTCGTGCTGAACAACCTCTACAAGCACACGCAGCTGCAGGACAACTTCAGCGCGAACATGCTCGCCCTGGTCGACGGCGTGCCCCGCACGCTCAGCCTGGACAAGTTCATGAAGCACTGGATGGACCACCAGGTCGAGGTCATCGTCCGGCGCACGCGTTACCTGCTGGCCGAGGCCGAGCGGCAGGCCCACATCTACCGCGGTCTGGTCAAGGCGCTCGACGCGCTCGACGAGGTGATCGCGCTGATCCGCGCGAGCGCCACGGTCGAGGACGCGCGGGGCGGCCTGATCGCGCTGCTGGACATCGACGAGGTCCAGGCCGACGCGATCCTGGTCATGCAGCTGCGCCGGCTGGCCGCTCTGGAACGTCAGAAGATCGTCGAGGAACTGGCCAAGCTGGAGATCCAGATCGCCGACCTCGAGGCGATCCTGGCCTCGCCGGAGCGTCAGCGTCAGATCATCTCCGAAGAGCTCCAGGAGATCGTCGACAAGTACGGCGACGTGCGGCGCACGCAGATCCTGCCCTTCGAGGGCGACATGAACGTGGAAGACCTCATCCCCGAGGAAGAGGTCGTCGTCACGATCACCCGGGGCGGCTACGCCAAGCGCACGCGGTCGGACGAGTACCGGGCCCAGCGTCGTGGTGGCAAAGGCAGCAAGGGCACGACGCTGCGCGGCGACGACGTGGTCGAGCACTTCTTCGTCACGTCGACGCACAACTGGCTGTTGTTCTTCACCAACTTGGGACGCGTCTACCGGGCGAAGGCGTACGAGCTGCCCGAGGGGCAGCGGGACGCCAAGGGGCAGCACGTGGCCAACCTGCTGGCGTTCCAGCCGGGTGAGCAGATCGCCCAGGTCCTGTATCTGCGGACCTACGAGGACGCGGACTTCCTGATCGTCGCCACCCGTGACGGTCTGGTGAAGAAGACGCGCCTGGCCGAGTACGACTCGAACCGGGCCGGCGGCGTCATTGCTGTGAATCTGCGGGAGGGGGACGAGCTGGTCTCCACCCGTCTGGTCGGGGCGAGCGACGACCTGCTGCTGGTGTCGCGCAAGGGCATGTCGGTGCGGTTCACGGCCGACGACACCGCGCTGCGGCCGATGGGGCGCGCCACCTCGGGCGTCACCGGAATGAAGTTCCGCGACGGCGACCAGTTGCTGTCGATGGACGTGGTGAAGGACGGCGCCGACGAGTACGTCTTCATCGTTACCGAAAATGGTTACGCGAAGCGCACTCCGGTTGACCAGTACCGGGTCCAGGGCCGTGGTGGCCTGGGTATCAAGGTGGCCAAGCTGACCGAGGAGCGCGGTGACCTGGTCGGCGCCATGATCGTCAGCGAGACCGACGAGGCCCTGATCGTCATGGAGCGCGGCAAGGTCGTGCGTTCCGCGGTCGCCGGGGTGCCGGCCAAGGGTCGCGACACCATGGGCGTCGTGTTCGCCAAGCCCGACAAGAACGACCGCATCATCGCGGTGGCCAAGAACACCGAGACCGCCGAACTCGAGGACGACGAAGAGGGCGTGGACGACGCGCCCTTGGGTGAAACTCCTGCGGTAGTGGCCGAATCGGCCACTGACCAGGCGGAATCGGATGAAACCGGCACTGCTGAGAGTGACGCGGACGGTTCCGAAGACTGATCGGTTGCCTCTTCTGGCCGTCTCGTGGGTAACAGATGACTCACGAGACGGCCGGAGTGACATGCCGTAGGGTCGGGACACGCAGTATCGAGCGCTAGGATCGGCCGAAACGGGTGTGCTTCATACCCATGTTCGGCACTGCCGATCAATTCATCTGACCAAATTATGACGGCGGGTACCGCCGACTGCTGAGCGTGGAGGTGAGACGTGAGTCCGGAGAAGGAAAACCGACCGGCGGGCACGTCAGCACCGAAACCGGGTGGGGGAGCATCACCGATGACGACCGACGCATCGCCCAGTGTCTCCGGCGGGGGTAAGCCCTCGTCTTCCGGAGGACCGGCGAAGGGACGACCCGCTGCTGGCAGCGGTCCCGCGCGTCCGGCCGGTAACGGTGGCGCCTCGTCCGGTTCGTCCAACGCCGCTCCCCGTCCGGCGAGCGGCACCCCTTCCCGTCCAGGGCAGTCGCCCCAGCCGGCTTCGTCCGGTCAGGCGCCGTCCCGGCCGCAGAACAACCAGCCGGGCGGTTCCCCCGCCCGTCCGGTGAGCAGCAACCCGCAGGCCCGTCAGGGTGCACCCGCGATCGGCAGCGGTTCGCCCGCGGCCAAGCGTCCCGCCGGGTCCCCGCCCCCCTCGGGTCAGCCGGGCAGCCGCCCGTCTTCCTCGGGTGACGCCACCCGCCCGGTGCCGCCGCCTGCGAGCAAGTCCGGCAGCCCGAGCAAGCCGGGAAGCCCGAGCGGCCCGAGCAGCCCCGCTGAGTCGGCCGCCGCGCGCGCCGTCGCCAACGGTGGCACCAACGCCCGCTCGAACGTCCCCAGCCGTCCCGGCCAGGGTGGTTCGCAGGGTTCCGGTAACGGCTCGAACGCACCCGCGGCCAAGTCGGCCGCCGCCCCGGCCGGCCTGAGGCCGTCGTCCGGTTCGGCTGCCCCGTCGGCCGCCCGCCCGGTGGCCAGCAACCCGCGTCCCGCCAGCTCACCGCGCCCGATGACGCAGCCCCGTTCCGGCGGCTCGGAAGACGGCTACAACGCTGCTGACCTGGACCGCTCGTCGTCCGCCGACGCCGATGCCCCGCGCGTCGCCCGTCTGACGGTTGCGAGCATCGATGTCTGGTCGGCGCTGAAGGTGTCGTTCCTGCTGTCGGTCGCTGCCGCGATCGCCCTGGTCATCGCCGTCTCCGTGCTGTGGATGGTGCTCAGCGCGATGGGCGTCTTCGACTCCCTGAACGAGATGCTGAACACCCTCGGTCTGGACTCGACCGACAAGGCGTTCGACATCTACGACTACGTCGGGTTCGGCAAGATCCTGTCCATCAGCATCGTGCTCGGTGCGGTCAACGCGTTCATCCTGACCGCGCTGTCCACCGTGGCCGTGCTGCTGTACAACCTCAGCTCCGGACTTGTCGGCGGTGTGCGAGTCACACTGTCCGACGACTGAGATACCGAGGGGGCCCGGTTTGGGAAGGCCGGGCCCCGTACGGTAATCTCTACGAGCGGTCGTCGCCACGGTGACGAACTCGCGGTTCGGGCCTATAGCTCAGTCGGTTAGAGCGCTTCCCTGATAAGGAAGAGGTCAGTGGTTCAAGTCCACTTAGGCCCACAGTAGAAAGTCCCACCGCCTGCTTGCGGTGGGACTTTCTGGTTTGGCGAAGAGACACCATCTCGTCGTCCGTGATCCATACGATCGGGGAAGATCTGTGCGCAGGAGCCGCACGAACCTTCCCCGATGCCGATCCTCGCCACCGCCTGGATCAGAGGTGGTTTCGTGCCTTCTCATCGCATCACGTTGATCGCCGCAGCGGGGCTCGCTGCATCGGGGTGGTGACGATCCCTGCCCTGGGGCCTGGGTGGCTGGCTGTGAGCCTTACCGCCGTCGAATTGGTTCTGTGAGCCGTCAGGGTTTCACACCGATGACGCGGTCCCGCCCGGCGAAGTAGCCCGCCACCATGAGCATCACCATCATGACCAGGATCATCACCAGTGAAGGGGCCCAGGTGCCGGTCGCATCGCGCAGTGCTCCCGCGGCGATCGGCCCGGCGGCGGCGAGCAGGTAGCCCACCGACTGCGCCATGCCGGACAAAGCGGCTGCCTGGGTGTGGTGTTCGGTGCGCAGGCCCATGAACGACAGGGCGAGCACGATCGAGCCGCCTCCCGCGGTGCCGGCCAGGCTGGCCCAGATCACGCCGAGCTGGGGGGCGGTGAGGATGCCGGCCACGGCGACGAAGAAGAAGACCGGGGCGAGGACGGCGAGTGCACGCTGGTCGCGGAATCTGGGGATAAGGGTCGAGCAGGCCAGGCTCCCGGCGATGCCGAACGCACTGAGGAGGAACTGGTGCACACCGGCGGCAGTTGGGGAGATGCCGGCCTCGCGCTCGATGGTGGGCAGCCAGGTGACGAGGACGTAGTAGGCCACCGACTGGAGCCCCATGAAGGCCGTGACCTGCCAGGCGAGAGCGCTTTTCCACGGTGATCGACCGATGGGGGCGACGTCGTGCTCGAGGGGTAGCACGACGGTGTTCCGGCGCAGTTGCGGTGCGAGAACGGCCAGGGCGATGAGGGCCAGACCGGCCCACAGGCCGAGTGGGAGGCGCCAGCCGAGGGCGGACAGGCCGGCCAGGGGGACGGCGACTCCTGCGGCCAGGGCCGCGAAAATGGACTGCGTGGCCGAGTAGGCCCCGGTGATCTGCCCGATGCGTTGTGGGAAGTCGCGTTTCACCAAGGCGGGCAGCACCACGTTGAGGGTGGCGATGGCCACGCCGAGCAGCGCAGTGCCGGCCCACAGCAGCACCGAGCCGGGCAGGGAGCGCACCATCAGCCCGACGGCCAGGGTGGCGAGCGCTGCGGCCAGGGTGCGTTCCAGGCCAAGGCGGCGCGCGAGGGTGGGCGCGAAGGGGGAGACCAGGGCGAAGGCCAGCAGCGGGAGGCTGATGAGGACCGACGCCTCCAGCGAGGAGATGTCGATGTCGGTCTTTACATCGTCGAGAACGGGCCCGACGGTGGTGATTCCGGCGCGGAGATTGCCGGCTACGAGGAGCAGGCCGGTGAGCACCAGCGCGGGGCTCGGCGCGGCTGGGGGTGCGAGCGTCTTGGCGGTGCTCACGGGTTCAGCCTGCTGTCGACCTGCGCTTCGACGAGCCGGACGTTGTGCTCCACCGCGGCTGCGGCCGCGTCCGGATCTCCGGCGGCCACTGCGTCGACGATGGCGCCGTGCGCGGCGTCGATCTCCCGGAGACCCGGGTGGAAGCGGTCGAAGTCCGGGTCGAACGTGCCGGATCGGCGGTGGGCTTCCTCAACTCCGCCGATCCCCCGGTACAACTCGGCCAGCAGCTCGTTGCCGGCCAGGGCCACGAGCTGGTGGTGGAAGGCCGCGTCGGCGGTCGCGTGCTGCTGCGCCTGGGTGGCGGCGTCCCGCTGGGCCAGCAGGGTGCGCAGTTTCTCGACCTCGTCGGCCGTGGCCCGGGACGCGGCCAGACGGGTTGCCTCCCGTTCCAGCAGCAGCCGCACCTCCGCGGTGTCGTTCGGACGATCGAACGGAACGCGGCGGGCGAGGGTGGGGGCCAGGTCACTCGTCGCCACCACGTAGGTGCCCGAACCGGCCTGGGCTCGCAGCAGCCCGGCATGCACCAGCGACCGGACGGCTTCGCGCAGGCTGTTGCGGCTGACGCCCATCTCGGTCATCAGCTCGGTCTCGGTGGGAATGCGTGCACCGACCGGGAACTCGCCGGCGGCCAGGCGACGGCGCAGTTGGTCGGCCACCTGGTCGGAGAGGTTCAGCTTGGGGGTGACTCGGGGCATGCCGGCGACGCTAACACACAAACGTCCAAATGTAGGATGTTTGCTCTGTGGGCACCCGTTCAGCCCAACGGCGCGGCTGGGAACTCCTGCAGGCCCAGCACCCGCACCAGATCCAGGCGCTCGCGGGTCTCGGCATCGGCCGCTGTGAGCACCACCAGGTGCTGCCGAAGGTCGGGGGTCATCAGCGTCTCGCAATCCATGAGCAAGGGTCCGACCTGCGGATGCATCAGCGTCTTGCGGTCGGCCCGGCGCACCTTCACCTCGTGCTCGGCCCAGTACCGGCCAAATTCCTTGCTGGAGGCCTGAAGCCGCTCGACCAGGCGGACCACTTCCGGGTCCCCGGCGCGCCGGCCGAACACGGCGCGCAGATCGGCGACCAGCTGACGGGCCTGGTGCTCACGATCCTCCGGCGGCTGGACGCCCCAGGCGAGAGGGTCGGTGAACCACCGGTAGATGAGGTAGCGGTGGTCACCGGTCTCATTCATCAGATTGCCCGCGAGCAGCATGGACATCCGGTTCTGGGCGAGCACCTGTCCCAGGTCCGAGATCACCATCGCGGAGGCGCCCTCCAGCAGGTCGAGCATGCGCACCAGCCCGGCGCGGGCCAGCTGGGACGCGCCCTCCGAGGTCGGCGGCTGGTGCCCGGCCAGGTGGAACAGGTAGTCACGCTCGTCGTCGGTCAGGCGCAGGGCCCGGGCCAGAGCACCGAGCAACTGGATCGACGGCTGACTGCTGCGGCCCTGCTCCAGGCGCACCACGTAGTCGACCGACATACCGGCGAGCATGGCGACCTCCTCCCGTCGCAGGCCGGCGGTGCGACGCCGCGGGCCGTCGGCAATACCCACCTCACCAGGGCGGATCGCCTCGCGTCGGCGACGCAGGAAGTCGGCCAGCTCGTCCCTCTGCATGTCTTCATCCTGCGTCCGGAAGGGCGCCGGAGCCAGGGAGCGGCTCTCCCACGATGAAGCCTCCTCTCCCGCCACCGCGTCCGCCGTCCCAGTCTCGAAGAACAGAAGCACGAGCAATGGACGAAGGAGCAAGCCATGCGGACACGCACCCTCGGCAAGAACGGCCCGGCGGTCTCGGCGATCGGCCTGGGTGGGATGAGCATGTCCGGCGCCTACGGTGACGCCGACCGCGACGAGAGCATCGCCACGGTGCACGCGGCCCTCGACGCCGGCGTGACCCTGATCGACACCGCCGACTTCTACGCCACCGGTCACAACGAGCTGCTGCTGGCCGAGGCGCTGCGGGACCGCCCACGGGAGAGCTACCGGCTGAGCGTCAAGACCGGGATGGTCGTCGGGATCGGTGGACTTCCCGCCGGTCAGGACGGCCGCCCCGAGACGATCAAGAACTCGGTCACCTACTCCCTGACCCGTCTGGGCACCGACTACATCGACATCTACCGCCCGGCCCGGCTCGACCCCGCCGTGCCGATCGAGGAGACGGTCGGCGCGATCAAGGAACTCGTCGAGGCCGGCTACGTGCGGTACGTCGGCCTGTCGGAGATGAACGCCGAGACCATTCGCCGCGCCCACGCCGTGTACCCGATCACCGACCTGCAGATCGAGTACTCGCTGATCTCCCGCGCGGTGGAGGCCGAGGTGCTGCCCACGCTGAGAGAGCTCGGCATCGGGATGACCGCGTACGGCGTGCTCAGCCGGGGCCTGATCTCCGGGCACTGGACGGCCGATCGTTCCACCCGGCCGGGCCAGGGCGATCACCGCGCGATGAGCCCGCGCTTCGCCGCCGGGAACGTGGAACACAACCTGGCCCTGGTCGAGGCGCTGCGCAAGGTCGCCGAGGCCAAGGGCTGCACCGTCGCCCAGCTGGCCATTGCCTGGGTCGCGGCCCAGGACCCCTCGATCGTGCCGGTGATCGGGGCCCGCACCCGCACCCGTCTGGCCGAGGCCCTGTCCGCGGCCGATCTGGAGCTGACCGCCGACGACCTGGCCGCGATCGAGACCGCGGTTCCGGTGGGCTCGGCCCGAGGCGACCGCTACCCGTCCTCCTTCATGAAAGACCTCGGCGTCGGCAATTGAGGCATCGACAACCCGACCCGTAGGTGACCCGACGGCGTTCGCCAGTCGGATCGTCCCTCATTGAAACGCAGTGGTGCCCGCCGGAAGACTGTGGTGGGCACCACTGAACCGTTTGATCGATCAATACGTTCCGGGCAACGAAAACCCAGTCTTAGCAATGCCTCTGGGAGAAATTCGCGATCATCCGCAACGACGACGGGTCGGTCACCCTCCAGGCCGACGTCGACCACGAGTACGTGAGGGTTCAGGACGGCGGCACCGAGCTGGTCTCCGACACCAGCTCGGCCTTCTTCATGGTGGACCGACCGGTCACGCTGCGCCGCCTCAGCCGGCAAGACGGCCGCAGCACTCCCGGCGGACTGGTGTTGCTCAGGTACTCGGTGGCGTGATCGACGCAGCCCCCAGCCACCCGGACAGCATGGCCACCGCGACCTCCCGCACGACGTGGTCACCGGGCAGGAACGACGGGTCGTGCAGCATCGGTCCGGCGGCCGAATGCTCGGTGGGGTAGCCGGTTCCGACGAACTGCATGAGGATCGGCAGCTGGGAGCCGTAGGTGGCGAAGTCGTCGGAGCCGCAGGATGCGAACGGGCTGGTGGGGACTCCGAAATCGCTCAGCCAGGTGCGGGTGAGGCCGGCCAGCACCTGGTCGTTGACCAGCGCCGGCTCGCCCCGGCGAATCTCGTACTTGCCCGTGCAGCCGTGGGCCTCGGCGATGCTCGTGACGGTCCGGGCCAGGCGCTCGTGCAGCAGGGCGCGGTCGGTCTCGTCCATCACCCGGATCGTGCCCGCCGCCATGGCCGTTCCCGGGATCACGTTCGGGGCGGCCGCTCCCTGCATCTGGGTGATCGAGACGACTGCCGCGTGCAGCGGGTTCACCGTGGAGCGGGCGGTCTCCTGCAGGGCCAGGATGATCCGGCAGAGGGCGGGTACGGGGTCGACGGCCAGGTGCGGGTAGGCGCCGTGACCTCCACGGCCGGAGACCACGATCTCGATCTCGTCCACGGCCGCGTTCACCGGTCCCCCGTCGGACGACACGTGACCGGCGGGCACCTGCGGCTGGACGTGCGCGGCGATGAGCGCTCGCACCTGGTGGTCGATCAGGTGGTTGCCGGCCACCACGTCGGCGGCGCCGGTGGGGCCGACCTCCTCACGGGGTTGCAGCAGGCCCACCAACCCCAGCGGCAGATCCACTTCGCGAGCAGCCTGAAGGACCGCGAAAAGGCCTGCGAGGTGGACGTCGTGGCCGCATGCGTGCATCGCCGGCGGGTTCGACGCGGTCGAGGCGAAGGATGAACCGGTCATCTCCGTCAGCGGCAGTGCGTCGAGCTCGGCCCTCAGCCCGATCGACTCACCGGCCGGGCCGAGGCGTAGCAGGCGTCCGGTGCCCGCGACCGTCTCGACCTCGAAATCATGATCACCCAGCGCGTTCAGCACCCGCCGCGAGGTGGGGTCTTCCTTCCCGGACAGGTCTGGCGCGGCGTGCAGCTCGTGCCTCAGCTCGATCGCCGCCGGTAGCGACGCGTCGATCCCCCTCAGCCAGCGTCCGGCCAGGTCTTGCAAGTTCTGTGAAGCCATCACCCTGTCCTACAAGGGCGCACCGGGTGGGACAAATGCAGGGGCGCGTCAGAAACCCGAACGGCCCCTCATACCCATGCAGCGCGCTCCGTCATCTCAAGAGACGGTACGTCTCCAGGACGGGGTTCAAACGTGGGCGAACGCCATATCAAACTCGATCTGCCCACCAAGCTCATCATCGCGGCCGTGGCGGGGGCAGCGGTGCTCACCGCTCTGCCCGGTAGCGCCGAGCAGAGCGACGCCTCGATCGGCAGCGTCTATCGCGCCCAGGTGCTGGGCACGTCCGAGCCCGATGCCATCCCGGGGCAGTACATCGTCGTGCTCAAGGCACCTCCGGCCGGTGAGGACGGCGCCGTGCTGGACGCGGCTGTGGACCGCGCGGAGGATCGCGGCGCCGAGGTCACCCAGGAGTACGGCGACGCGCTGAATGGGTATGCCGCGCAGATGAGCGCGGCCGAGCTCGCGAAGGCCCAGCTGGACCCGGCGATCGCCTACATCACCGCCGACCAGGCCGTCAGCATCGATGGCTCGCGCACGGTCACGTCGTGGGGGCAGGACCGCATCGACGCGCGCTCCGGGCTCGACAACAAGCTCACGACCGCCGGCAACGGCAGCGGAGTCACGGTGTACGTCATCGATACCGGCGTGCGGTCCACCCACACCGACCTGGCCGGGCGGGTGCTGTCCGGCTACACCGCCATCTCCGACGGGCACGGCACCGAGGACTGCCAGGGGCACGGCACTCACGTGGCCGGCACGATCGGTGGCACGAAGTACGGTGTCGCGCCGGCCGTGAACATCGTTCCGGTGCGGGTCCTGCCCTGCCAGGACTCGGGTACGTCGTCCGACGTCATCGCGGGCATCAACTGGGTCACGGCCAACCGGATCGAACCGGCCGTGGCGAACATGAGCTTGGGGGGCTCGAGCAACTCCGCCCTGGACAGCGCGGTCAATGCGTCGATCGCATCGGGCGTCACCTATGCGGTGGCCGCCGGGAACGACGCCGAGGACGCCTGCGGCAGCTCCCCCGCCGACGTAGCGGACGCCCTCACCGTCGCGGCCTCGACCAAGACCGATGCGAACGCGAGCTTCAGCAACTACGGCACCTGCGTGGACCTGTACGCGCCCGGCGACGCCATCATCTCGGACTACTACACCTCCGACACGGCCGCGGCCACGATGAGCGGCACCTCGATGGCCTCCCCCCACGTCGCCGGGGCCGCAGCGCTCTACCTACAGGCCAATCCCGGTGCGACCCCGGCCTCAGTGGCCTCGGCCCTGACCGGGAACGCCACCAGCGGCGCTCTGTCATCGGTGCCCAGCGGAACCCCGAACCTGCTGCTGTACGTGGGATCCGCCACGAGCACGCCCACCCCGACCCCGGTGACCACCACGCCGACCGCCACCCCGACTACCGCGGTGCCCACTTCGTCCCCAGTTACAACACCCACCAGCGCACCCACGCCCACCCCAACACCCACAACCCCCGCGCCCACCTGCACGACCACCCTGACGGGCAAGGTGACGCTGAGGACGAAGGCGATCACCGCGTCCACTTATACGAGTGAGGCCTCAGGGCTGCACCGCGGCTGCCTGACCGGCCCGAAGGGCACCAACTTCAACCTCACGCTGTCGAAGTGGAACGGGCGCAGCTGGGTGTCGGTCGCAGTCGGCAGTCGGTCGGCCTCGACCGAAAGTGTCAGTTACACCGGCGCTCCCGGCAAGTACCGGTGGACCGTCGGGCGGGTGAAGGGCAAGGGCACCTACACCCTCAGAATCTCGCACCCGGCTTAGGGAAGGCCTCTTCGAGAATCTGTCGGATCGGCAGTATGAACCGCAGCTCGTCGGCGAATACCACCAAAGCCGTCATTTCAGAAAGCGTATCGAATCTTCAGCCAGGGCGTCTGCTCGGTGATCAGCTCCAGCAGACGCTGCTTCCACACCGACTTCCAGGCCGCCCGGTACCGTACGTTGCGCATGCCGTTCTGCGAGGTCTTGAACTCCTGAATGTCCGGTCGCCACAACAGGTTCTCGGCCTGGGGGTGCCAGCCCAGATTCACGTCGTGCAGGCCCTGGTTGTGTGTCAGGAAAATGACCTCGGCCTGGGCCTGAGCCTTCGCCGCGGGTGACAGCGAGTCGTTCAGCTGCGCCAGCAGTTCGGCCCAGTCGGCCAGCCACTCCTCGTGCACCACCACCGGCGAGAGATTCAGGTGCACCTCGTAGCCGGCCTCGAGAAAGTCGTTCACCGCGGCGATCCGCTCGCTCACCGGAGAGGTGCGGATGTCGAGCAGTTTCGCGGTGCGTTCGGGCATCACGGAAAAACGGACGCGGGTGCGCCCCTGCGGGTCGTAGTCCAGGAGGTCACGGTTCACCTGCTTGGTGGCGAACGAGGCCTTGGCCGTCGGCCAGTCCCGGAAAGCAGCGACCAGATCGAGGACGTTGTCACTCACCATCGCGTCTACCGACGCGTCACTGTTCTCCCCCAGGTCGTACACCCAGGCCTGCGGATCACACTGATTCGGCTCGGTTTTCGGACCTTGGCGGACGATGTGCCGGCCCAGGTAGCCGATCATCTGCTCGATGTTGGCGTAGACCGTGATCGGGTTCGCATACCCCTTGTGGCGTGGCACGTAGCAATACGCGCAGGCCATGGCACAACCGTTGGAGGCGCTCGGGGCGATCCAGTCCGCCGACCGCCCGTTCACCCGCGCCGTCATCGTCTTGCGCACGCCCAGGGCCAGCACCTCGGTCTTCACCCGCACCCAGCGCTGCACGTTCTGCTCGTCGTTGTGCACGGCGTCGATCCGGTTCGCCGACGCGACCTCCACGACCTGGGCCTGCGGCCAGCGCGCCACGATCTCCCGGCCCCGCTCCAGTTCGAGGGCGGCCGGTTCGGCGTAGATGGTGCGGACGTCCAGAAGCACCCGGTGATGGTCTCGTGTTTGTGGACGAGGAGCACCTCGGCCATCAGTTGCTCAACGTGCGGAAGAGTACATTCCGGGCAAAGATCATGGTTCAGCTTCTGTCGGCTGAGACCCGCATCGATCTTTGGACACCTCTGGGAGCCCACAGTGACGGATCCGGCCATCAGCCCCACCGGTCTCGGCGTCTGGCCGGGTAAGGCCTATCCGCTCGGAGCCAGCTACGACGGCTACGGCACCAACTTCGCGATCTTCAGCGAGGTGGCCGAGAAGGTCGAGCTCTGCCTGTTCGACGGGCAGGGCAACGAGAGCAGGGTGGAACTGCCCGAGGTCGACGCCTTCATCTGGCACGTCTTCCTCCCCGGCATTCAGCCTGGTCAGCGCTACGGATATCGCGTGTACGGGCCGTGGGACCCGGCCCAGGGGCACCGCTGCAACCCGAACAAGCTGCTGCTCGATCCCTACGCCAAGGCGATCGAGGGAGTCTTCGACTGGGACGAGTCGGTGTTCGGCTACCCCTTCGGAGACCCCGACATCCGGAACGACGCGGACTCGGCCGGGCACATGCCCAAGTGCGTGGTGATCAACCCGTACTTCGACTGGGGCACAGACCGGCCACCGAGTCGTGAGTACGCCGACACCGTTGTCTACGAGGCCCACGTGAAAGGGCTGACGCAGACCCACCCGGACGTGCCCGATGCCATGCGCGGTACCTACTCCGGCATCGCGCACCCCGCGATCGTGGAGCACCTGACCTCGCTCGGTGTCACCGCGCTGGAGCTCATGCCGGTGCACCACTTCGCCAACGACTCGACGCTGATCAGCAAGGGTCTGTCGAACTACTGGGGCTACAACACCATCGGGTTCTTCGCACCCGACCCGAAATACGCGTCCACCCTTTCGCCGGGTGGTCAGGTGCAGGAGTTCAAGGCGATGGTGCGGGCCCTGCACGAGGCCGGCATCGAGGTCATTCTCGATGTGGTCTACAACCACACCGCCGAGGGCAACCACCTCGGGCCCACACTGTCGCTGCGGGGCATCGACAACCGGGCCTACTACCGCACGGTCGAGGACGACCGGCGCTACTACATGGACTACACCGGCACCGGCAACACCCTCAACGTGCGGCACCCCCACGCCTTGCAGTTGCTGATGGACTCGTTGCGCTACTGGGTCACCGAGATGCACGTCGACGGCTTCCGTTTCGACCTGGCGTCAACCCTGGCCCGGGAGTTCTACGATGTCGACCGGCTGTCGAGCTTCTTCGAACTCGTGCAGCAAGACCCCACGGTCAGCCAGGTCAAACTGATTGCGGAACCTTGGGACGTCGGTCCCGGCGGATATCAGGTCGGCAACTTCCCGCCTCAGTGGACCGAGTGGAACGGCAAGTACCGCGACACCGTGCGGGACTTCTGGCGCAGTGAACCCGCAACCCTTGGGGAATTCGCCTCCCGCATCACCGGCTCCGCCGACCTCTACGAGCACTCGGCCCGTCGCCCCGTGGCCTCGGTCAACTTCGTCACCGCCCACGACGGCTTCACGCTACGAGACCTGGTGTCGTACAGCGAGAAACACAACGAGGCGAACGGCGAGGACAACAACGACGGAGAGCGCCACAACCGCTCCTGGAACTCCGGGGCCGAAGGCCCGACCGACGACCCCGCCGTCCTGGCGATCCGCGCCCGCCAGCAGCGCAACTTCATCACCACCATGCTGCTGTCGCAGGGCGTGCCGATGATCTCGCACGGCGACGAACTGGGCCGCACCCAGCACGGCAACAACAACGCCTACTGCCAGGACGGCCCACTGAGCTGGGTGGACTGGTCCGACGTCGACGAAGACCTGCTGGAGTTCACCCGCACCGCCTCGGCCTTGCGCCGCAACCACCCGGTGTTCCGCCGGCGCCGCTTCTTCAGTGGACTGCCGGTACGGGCCCAGGGCTCGCAGGCCCAGCCCGACATCGCCTGGTTCCGCCCCGACGGCTCCGAGATGACCGACCAGGACTGGGGATCCGGCTTCGGCCGAGCCATCTCCGTGTACCTGAACGGCCAGGGCATCACCGACCTCAGCACCCGCGGCGAGCGAGTCGTCGACGACTCCTTCGTGCTTTGCTACAACGCCCACGACGAGCCCATCGACTTCTCCATGCCACCGGCGGCCTTCGGCGCGAGCTGGGCACTGGTCCTGAGCACCGAACCGGGCCGCCTGCCGATCTCGGCGCCGGTCGTGCCGGTGCAGGGCATTCAGACAGCGGTTCCGGTGATCACTGGTGACCCCGGGCCGGTGGTGGACGCCGAGAAATCTTTGACCGTGGCCGGGCGGGCGCTCGCGGTGTTGCAGTTGAAGACCGACTGAGGGTAGATATCTATCAGCCCATAGTAAGAATTTGGCGAGCCTCCGTATCGGCACCGCCCCAATGGAACGAGTGCCAGGTCCACGACACCCGAAGCTCCTGGTGCCAATCGGTAGAGACGATGGAGCTCGAACCCACAACCCCCTGTTTGCAAAGGGGTTCCGAGGACCAAAAGATCAGGTCAGACGCAATTCCACACCTGCTATACAGGTCCAGAACGGTCCATAGTAGCCCGGTGCCATTCCGGGTCGTTGACACTCAGACTGTCACTCAGTAAGGAGTGCCGACCGCTCCAATCGGAGTCCTGTCACTGGGCCGGCTTGGGGCTATCGTTGAGTCATGGCCGAGCCCCGCACCGTAACCGTGCCGATCGTCATCGAACAGGACGAAGACGGCGTGTGGTGCGCCCACGCCCAGCTGCGACCTGGTCTGGGCGCTCACGGCGAGGGCGACACCGAAGAGGCCGCCCTCGCAGACCTCCGCGAAGCCCTCACCGGGCTGATTGAGGAATTCGGGGTACCCCGGGAGCTGTCGATCACCGTCGCCGCCTGATGCCTCCGCTCCCCTCGGAGCCTGGAGCCCGGATCGTTCGTGCGCTGGAACGAGAAGGCTTCAAAGTCGCGAGAATCGCTGGCAGCCACCACATCATGCGGCATCCAGACGGGCGGGGAACCACGGTGCCCGTTCACGCCGACCGCGACCTGGCCAAAGGCACACTGCGCGGAATCCTCAACAATGGCGGCCTGACGATCGACGAGCTTGATCTGTAGCCGACCGGCGGCAGGAGCCGCACTTCATGCCATTCAGGTGCGAGAACTCGGTCTCCGACTACTCCGGAAAACGGCTTCTGACCAGAGTGGAGACGATGGGACTCGAACCCACAACCCCCTGCTTGCAAAGCAGGTGCGCTACCAATTGCGCCACGTCCCCGTATCTCGTGAGCGATCATTATCGCTCACGGGACGGGAGGATCAAATCTTGTCGGTCACCATCGCCCAGGGCTGGGTGGGCTTGGTGGCTCCGACCTTGCGCCACACAGCGACGCCAGCTGCCGAGGCAACCGCGACCATCAGCAGCTTCTTCATCAGGGTCCTCCCCGTCCAGGAAGGGCGACGTCTCCGCCACCCTTTGAGCAGGTCGAGATTATCACTGACTCCCGGCTGGCCGGTTCATGCCGATCGCCCCGTCAGCCACTGCGTGACCAGACGCGCCAGGTCGTCCCTCACTCTGCCCCGGATCCGGCCTCATCACACCGCTGAGCAGAAGGGTCGCCAAGCCGTGTACCAGCGACCGGGCGGCGAGAGCCGGCGCGAGCTCGTCCGCCGGTGAAAGTGCTTCTGACGCAAACCCTCGCAACAAATCGTAGGCGCGCCTGGAAGCCTCCTGAAATGCCTCGTCCTCTGCGTTGACGATGTCTGTACGGAACATCACCGCGAAATGCCCCGGATGCGTCAGGGCGAAGCGCATGGAGCGAAGACTCATGCCGGAACAGTCTTCGGCCTGCTCCGGCGAGTCGGCCAGAAGCTCGAAACCCTGTGCCCCCGCTGTGGTCAGCAGGCCCGTCCGGTCATCGTCGTGGCTTCGCCCTTCCGGCTGCACAAGCTGAGCCAGGTGCCGCGGTTCTTCCTGGACGCCATGAAGATTCACCGACAGGTGACGCGTAGCGAGGGGACGGTCGGGGGCTGGCCGAAGCCCATCCGCTACGCCGCGAGTTCTTCACCCTGAGCGCTTGCCGCGATCAGGCTTCGATCGACGCGATGATCCGCCAGGAACCGCACCGCAGCGCGATGTCACGACACTGTCCAGCTATGGCTTCTTCCGCCTTCACCTTCTACCGGCTGCCCGTCGGCCAACTGCCGGCTGGCTGGGAAGACGCCCACGTTCGGCTTACTGGGAACGACTCCGACTGAGATCCATCGTCCCGGTTCGGGACGTAGGCGATCAGTCACGCGCAGTTCGGTGCACGGGCACCGGCCCGCGTCTGTCCGAGATCACCGATGGACAGTTAAGATCGCCGTCTGAACATCAGCCCCCGAGGTGCGAGCTTTTCAGACCGCGAAGTGGTTCCTCGGCCGCTCTTACGCAACGTCGAGGGGTTCCTATGCTCGCATCCGCTACCCGTGCCATGGCAGTTCTTCTGGTGGACGACGACCCGGGCGACGTCCTCATGATCGAAGAGGCACTGGAAACGATTGGCGCCCCGCGCAACGTCTACGTGGTGAATGACGGCGAAGAGGCGGTGTCGTTCCTCCGTCGCACCGGCGAGTACGACGACGCCCCGCGGCCCGACGTCATCCTGCTCGACCTGAACATGCCGCGGATGGACGGGCGTCAGGTGCTGGCCGAGATCAAGAACGACCCTGAGCTGCGCAGTATCCCGATCGTGGTGCTGACCACCTCGCAGGCGCCGACCGACATCCTCAGCAGCTACTCGCTCCACGCCAACGCCTATGTCACCAAGCCCATGAACCTCGACGGGCTCACCGAGGTCGTGCGCCGGATCGACCACTTCTACGCCAAGATCGCCGCCCTGCCGGGTCGCCGGCCGCGCAGCGAAGACTAATCACCGTTTATCCACAAGGCTTTTCAACAGCCTGGGGAAACTTGTGCTCCCAGGATTCGGGGGACCGCAGGCGCCGTAGCGCCAGCATGGCCCCGAACCCGGGAATGACCGAAAATGCTCGCGCAGCAGAGTCTTTGGTCAGTGACCAGGTCATCACGATGGCCACCAGATAAGCGCAGCCGTGCACGGGGCCCAAGGCCGAGGCCAGGGCCCCGACATGAACGGTCGCCAAATTCAGCACCAGGAGCACGAGGGAGCACGCCTCCACCCCGGCGGCGATGCGCAGAGTCCGTAGCTGCACGGGTTCATACCCCCGTCGACGAGCCGGGCCGCACGATCATCAGAATCACGACGATCGCCCAGGTCAGGCCGAAGATGCCCGTGACCATGCCCAGCCGCGGCAAAAGGGCGGGCACCCGATCCGTGCCGCCCGGGCTCTGCAGCAGTTCCATCACGCGTCGCTGTACCGGGACGACCGCCCAGGCCAGCAGGCCGGCAGCGACCACGGTCAGCGCCATCGAGATCCAGATCCAGTAGTCGCCGAGTACGCCCATGGCCGAGGCCGTCGCGATGCCGAACACCGGCACGGTGATGCCGGCCACCGCGTATCCCGTGCTGATCCGGTGCAGGGCCTTGAGCACGGCGAACGGCCCGGCGTGGTCTTCGCCGGCCGCGACGGCCTCACGGGCGTACCGGGGGAACAGACTGGCCGCGGCCGTGAGCGGGCCGATGAGCACGATCGCCAGAACCACATGGATGACGAGGAGCAAGGCCTTCACGCGCCACAGGTTACAGCCAGACTTAAACTGATCGGAGAGGGGTGCCGGGTGTCAGGATGGGCAGGTGACAGGTGCTCCGAGATCGCCGCAGCCCAGCCCGGGTTTTCTGCTGATGACCATCGGCCGCACCATCCGGACCGAGGTCGAGGCCGGGCTACGCGAACACGGAACGTCGCTGAGGCATCTGTCCGCGCTGGGCCATCTGTCGCGCGAGCCCGGGCTCTCGTACAGCGAACTCGGCCGCCGGGCCGGGGTGACCGCACAGAGTATGCAGGCCACGCTGCGTCAGCTCGAGGAACTCGGCGCAGTCGATCGCCGCACGCTACCCGGCCGCGGGCGCACCGCCGACCTGGTCGTCACCCCCGCCGGCCGGGAACTCATCGACATCGGCCAGCGCACGATGCTCGAGGTGGAGACGAAAGTCCTCGAGCTTCTGGACGATGAACAGCGCCAAACCCTCACCGCGCTCCTGTTCCCGGTGTTGCTCGGTAACCAGAAACCGGCGGGAACGTGACAGCGGGGGCTGGCAAACGTCCGCAAGCACTTCAGGCAGTGACCCAAAGTCGCTCGATGGCCGCCCGCAACTGTTCAGCGGGAGGCGCCTCCCCCGTAACCGTGGCCTGCAGGAACACCCCGTCGACGAGGGTGGCGAGGGCGTAACCGGTGTTCTTGTCGGTGAGGCGCCCCGTCACCTCGCGTAGCCCCAGCAACCAGCGGGTGGCCAGGGGCCGCAGCTCCGGCGTATGTCCCGCAGCGAGATACAGTTCGCACTCCAGCCGCGCACGCGGCTGATCAGCCAGGTATCCCAAAATCAATTGCGTGAGGACGTCGCTCAGTTTCCTTGCTGCGTGGTCACCTTCACCGATCTCGGCTTGAGCAGCGCGCAGTTCCGATTCCCAGCGCTTCAGATCGGCGTCCCAGGCATCACCCGACTGCTCCAGTGCCCCGGCAATGAGGTCGTTAAGAGTGGGGAAGTAGTAGGTGGTCGCGCCGAGCGGCACGCCGGCCCGGGTCGCGATCGCCCGGTGCGTCGTGCGGGCCACGCCCACCTCGGCCACCACTTCGACGGTGGCCGCGAGCAGGGCGCGGCGCCGGCCTTCCGGATCCCGGGAACTAGTCATCAGGACTCAGTGAACCCCAGCCACGTTAAGGATCACCACCCCACCAATGATCATCGCGGCCCCCGTGACCTTGGCGAGGCTCAACGGCTCACCCAGGAACGTGGCCCCGATCAGCATGATCGCCGCAATCCCCGCACCCGACCAGGTCGCATACACAACGCCCACCGGCAGCTGCTCCACGATGCGCCCCAACAGCATGAACACCACCGCGTAGGTGCCCAGACACACCACACTCGGCCCTAGCCGCGAGAACCCCTGCGTCACAGGCAGCAAGCTCGTGGCCACCACCTCCAGGGCAATCGCCACGACCAACATGATGTACGCCATCGCCAACTCCTGTACGCCTGTACTAGTACGTATGTACAAGAGAGTCGGGGCGTCGTTTGTTCCCGGCGAGTAGGTGCAGGTCTGAGCGGAGGACGTCGGTGGCGACGACAGCGTTTGGATCAGGTTTTCGGGAAGGCCAAGGAGGGGCCGGCGAAGGGCTAGTGCGATGTGTACACCTGGTACATCCGGTACCGGATGTACCAGGTGTACACATCGCACACTGGTCCGTTCCGCTGCGGCGGGACACCCCTGACACGTTTGACGGGTTACTAGCTCGCTTGAGGGCTGGGAAGACCCACGCTCACCCCTCGACCACCACCTCGTCGAAGTACTCGGACATGAGCACGGCGAAGTTCTCGTACGGTTCCGGGTCCCCGGCTGATCCGGGCCCCCATTGATACGCGGTCCACTCTGAATCGGTATCAGTGGATGGCGGTTTCAGGAGCCAGTAATCGCCGGCGCCCCCGTCGGCGTAACCGATGAGCAGGCTGGTCTTGAGAATGGTGGCCTCGTCCTCGTCGTAGACCTCGAGCCAGACCTCGACGAGTTCGGGGTCGGCGTTGCGTAGCCAGTCGATCTTCTCGATGGGCCATACGTCTTCCCCGTACCGTCCCGCATCGGTCCAGCCGTTGCTGACCAGGTAGAAGTTCCGAAAGCGCGAAGGCAGAGCACGGCCCAGACGGGCTTCCGCCGCAGCAATGTCGCTCTCGCTGCACGGGTCGCTGCCCAGCCAGCTCTTCTCCAGGACCTCCGGGCTGAACCGGGGAACGGTGACGAAACCCAGCTCGGTGGTGGGGTCGAACCGGTCGACGGTCTGTTCCGGCGAGGTCAGCACCCTGCGGCTGAACTCGGTGAGGAAGGCCTGCCATTCCTCGACCGTGAGCGGCTGTTGATCCGGCATGGGGTTCTCCAGGGTGGTCAGCGGATGGCCATGAGTTCTGGTGTTCACGGGTGCTGGGGAAGCAGTAGTTCACCGAACTCAAAAGCTCCCAGAAGCGGTACCCTATGATGGCATTCGTCCAATATTGTTGCGGCGAATCCCCTCTTGCCTGCCTTCCCGGCTTGCTCTCATGGAGAAACCCCACATGGCTCTGCGTCGCCGCCCCCGCCAGCTGGTGAGCCTCGGGGCTGTCGCCTCGCTACTGGGAGTCGGGATGGCGGCCATCGGTCTGGGGGAGAGCGCGGGCGCTGCGCCCGCGAGCACCGTTGCCACCACCGCTCCTGCCACCGCGCGCGTGTACTACTTCGCCCGCGGAGCTCAGCGGATCGGCTACCGGCTCGATTACAAGGCGGCGCCGGGTCAGCGGAACGACCTCACTGTCGCGAGCGAGAAGTCCAATGGCGGGAAAACTTTCACGTACACCTACGACGACAGCGTGGAGATCTCGGCGGGGCCTGGCTGCGCCTACCCCGACACGACCGACCACACCCGCGTCACCTGCACGATCGACGACTACGACGCGAATCTGTATCGCGACGAGCCGATCTCGTACACGGTGGCTCGTCTGTACGACCAGGACGACACGGTGACCTTCTCGAACCCGGCCGGCACGCGCGTCATCAATCAGTTCGTTCTCGGCGACGGCAACGACACCCTCCGCACGAAGAGTAGCGACGAGTATTTCGCCACCACGGTCTGGGGCGGCCCCGGTGCAGACACCATCACCGGCCACAGCGGCCTGATCCTTGAGGGCGGCGAGGGCAACGACGTCCTGCGGGCGATCGGTAAGGGCACGTCGGCCAGCGGGAATGAGGGCGACGACACCATCACCGGCGGCGTGGGCGCTCAGATCTTGCACGGTGATGCCGGCAATGACGTCATCCACGGTGGCAGCGGCAACGACAAGCTCTACGGCAACTCGGGTGCGGACAAGCTGTTCGGGCAGGCCGGGAACGACTGGCTGTACGGCGGGCTGGGTAAAGACGTCCTCAACGGCGGTGCCGGGAAGAACAGGCTGAAGAACTGAGATTGCCGGGGCCGTCTCGAAGGAAACGGCCCCTGGCGTCTCAGATCTGGTTCTCGCCGCCGTCGACGTAGAGGTTCGACCCGATCACGAAGCTGCTGTCCGCCGAAGCCAGGAAGGCCACGGCGGCGGCGACCTCGTCGGGGCGACCGATGCGCCCGATCGGGAGACCAGCACCCTGGCTCGCCTTGAAGCCGGCCGCGTTCTCCTCGCCGACCAGCTCATTGATGCCGGTGGTGTCGATCGGGCCGGGTGAGACGGCGTTGACACGGATGTTCCGGCCCGCCAGCTCATGGGCCCAGACCCGTGCGAAGGTCCGCAGAGCGGCCTTGGACGCGGAGTAGGCGCCGAAGGCGACCGCTCCGTGATCGGCTGCGGTGGAAGCATTCAAGATTACCGAGGCACCGTCATTGAGCAGCGGCAATGCCTTCTGCACCGTGAATAGGCTTCCCTTGACGTTGACGTCGAAGACCTGGTCATAGGCCTCCTCGGTGATCTGCTCGATCGTCCCGAACGAGGCAGTGGCCGCGTTGGCGAACAGTACGTCCAGCCCCTGACCGCGCTCGCCGACCGCCGCGTACAGCCGGTCCAGGTCGTCGTGGTTCGTGATGTCGCCCTGGACGGCGGTGACCGAGGTGCCGATCAGCCCGGCCGCCTCGTCCAGCTCGTTCTTGCGCCGACCGAAGATGAAAACGTGCGCGCCCTCGTCCACCAGCCTCGCCGCGGTGGCCCGACCGATTCCCTTCGTACCGCCACCGGTCACAACTGCTGTCTTGCCTTCGAGCCTGCGCATCTCTGACCTCCGTCTTTTTCGGCACCGATCAGTGCTGAACGTGAATGTAGCACTTCTGCACCGATCAGTTTCGAAGAGCTAGAATGCTGCGGTGGACGCACCCCAGAAGGCTCAGATCGGTCGGCCGCGTGGGTTCGACGCCGACGACGCCCTGGAGCAGGCCATGCTGCTCTTCTGGAAGCAGGGCTACGAAGGCGCGAGCCTCACCGAGCTGGAAGCCGCCATGGGCATCACCCGCAAGAGCATGTACGCGGCCTTCGGGAACAAGGAAGAGCTGTTTCTCAAGGCGCTGCAGCGCTATACGGTCGGCCCCGCGGCCTACTCCTTCGAGTCCCTGCGGCAGCCGACCGCCCGGCAGGTGGCCACCATGTTCCTCGCCGGGTCGGTCCGCTCGAGTACCTGGCCCGGCGGCCCCGCCGGCTGCATGGGCGTGCAGGGTGCGCTGAGCACCGGTGAAGCGGGGCGAGTTGTCCGCGACACGCTGGCGGTGTGGCGGGACGGCGGCCGCGCGGCCCTTCTCGACCGGTTCCGGCAGTCCGTCGACGAGGGTGACTTACCCCCGACCTCCGACCCCGAAGTGCTGGCCCGTTACGTCATGACCGTGGCCAACGGCATCGCGGTCCAGGCTGCGGGCGGCGCCACCCGCGAAGAACTGCAGCAGGTGGCCGACGCCGCCCTGAAGAGCTGGCCCCCCGCCTGACCTTGCGTCCTGGCGAGCGTGTTTTGTTATAGGAAAAGCCATCTGGTCAGGCAGGGCAGTTCAGTCGAACAAGTAGTCCGACTCCTCGTCTGACGGCTCCATGACTTGTAAGCCTGTGGTCTTGACCAGGCGCCGCTGGTTTCCGCGCATCACAAGATCTCCGGAAATGGAAACGATCCGTCCGTCGCGATGGGCCAGAACCGCTCGCTGATACTCGGAATCGACAAGCTCCACGCGATAACGGCGTTGAGCGCCGGTGTCATCGTCTGCGCCATAGATAGTAATTTCACCGGGGCCAGACATCCCCGTATCGTGTGACAGTCTGATCACCAGACCGACCACCTTCACATTGGAGCGTGGCTGTTTCGTGCGCAGAAAATCCGCGGCTTCGTGCAGAACGCGTTGCTGCCCCGGTGTGATCCGTAGATGACTAGGTGTTTCCGGTGAGCGGAATCGGGCGGAGCGGGTAAATGTCATCTCGTACGTATGAAATTCGGAACCTCCGAGCGCAGACATCGCTGCCAGTTCAGTGGCGTTGGGCGCGCCTGGCTCCATCCTGGCGAACGCGCGGAGTGTGGCATGGCCAGCTGAGACTTGTTCGGCGAGGGCGGAGGCACGCTCTGCGACCTGGGCCATCCGGGTCTGCACACGCCGCCCGAACGGCACGGGTTCCAGGTCGAGCAAACCGTCGGATGCTGATGAGCTCTCCAGAGCCTCGTCTCGCAGAGGCAGGGAAAGGGAGAAGACGAAGCTTCCCGGCTCGGTGGAGAGCATGACCTGGTCTGCATAGGATTCTGCCTGGGCCGGCCGCCGGTTGGGCAGAACCAGGGCCGGAATCTGAAGTAGCGTGGCCGATGCCGAAGCGGCGATAAAATCCCGCAGCGCCGGCAGGGCTATCCGGATGAAGCCGAGAGGTGCCTGGCCGCTCGGGGCCTCCGGGTGGGTCCGCACCAGGACCCCGTCCACACCACCGTTGCGAATGTCTTCGACGACCTGTCTGACAGGGCGCTTCTCGGTCCACGACAGAACCCGAACTGCCTCATAAACACGCTGGACGACGTCGGTGAATCCGGTATGTACCGGAAGGACGACGGTGCTCACCTCGGACAGTGGGGATCGGTAGATGACGAGCTTGTCCGTGCGGGACGTTTCTTGCCAATTCGTCGAGATCAGGTACTGCTTCAGTTCGTCGAGTGGTGGCCAGTCGAAGTGCGGCGGAAATCCATCCACGGTGGAAGGAGAGGCGTTCACGCCATCTCCCAGGGGTCGAAATCGGGAACGGACGTGGACCGGGGAGCGGCGTTCTCTCGTAGCATCCGCTCCAGCCCTTCCTCATCGATCTTGTTCTTCGTCGGGACGTGCACCACTCGTGTTGAGGTATTCGTTGTGGCTGGAAGGCTTTCGAGAGACATCCAGTACCCGTGCGCCAATACCAGCAAGCCATCCTCATGAAGGCGGGCCCGGTCGTCATCATCTCTCACGATGACGACCACCAACAGGCGTCTGATGCTGTGGTCGGTGCGCCTGAGCACGTCGTAAGTGGGGACATCGAGACTGTACGAGATCTCGGTTCCGGAGGCAGACACTCCGCTGACGGTCTTGACCTGGATCTGAACCGTGGGTGAGTAGCACCCCCAGTGTTCGCCGAGGAGGGAGAGCTGGACATCTGTTTTGTCGAGGTCCAGAAATGCGGGCCGCCCGTACTGGTAGCCCCATGAGGCCGCGGCCATACAGAGCCACTGCTCGCCGAAGGCACCCTGAAGTGCGTTCGCATCTCCTGCGCGGCCCACCATCACGATCCATATAGTGCCTAATTTGGGAAATACCCACAAATGACATCAGTTCGTGGCGTTGACATTGACGCAACGTCAATTCCCACCGCGGTTCCCGTTGACGGCGGAATGGTCCATCCAGGAGGTAGCCCGGCTGACCGGTGCAACCAGTCGCACCCTGCGGCACTACGGCGATGTCGGGTTGCTCGTGCCCAGCCGGACCGGGAGCAATGGTCAGCGCTGGTACGACCAGCGGGGGCTGGTCCGGTTGCAGCGGATTCTGTTGCTGCGGGAGCACGGGGTTGGGCTGCCGGCGATCAAAGAGGCTCTGGACGAGTCGGCCGACATGGTGGCGGCCTTGCGTGAGCATCTGGAAATGCTTGCGCAGGAACAAGATCGCATCGGGCGGCAGGTGCGGTCGATCCGCACGACCATTCGCAAGCTCGGGGGAGGGGAGGCGCTCATGGCCGAGGAAGTGCTCGACGGGTTCGACCACACGCAGTACCGGGGCGAGGTCACGCAGCAGTGGGGGCCGGAGGTTTACGAGAAGGGGGACCGGTGGTGGCGGTCGCTCGACGACGGGCAGAAGGCGCCGTTCCGGCAGCAGATGCGCGACATCGCCAGGGATTTCGCCCGGGCCCACGATGATCAGGAAGCAGTGGACGGGGCGGTCGCCCAGGAGATTGCCCGCCGGCAGGTCGAGTGGCTGGGGATCACGGCCGCGCCGAGCCGGGACTACGTCATCGGGATCGGCGAGATGTACGTGGCCGATCCATGTTTCGCGAAGAGCTACGCGCCGCCCGGAGTCGACGCGACTCCGTATGCGGAGTACGTGAGGGACGCGCTCAGGGTTTACACGGAGCGGAACCTGTAGACAAAACGCTGCGGTGGCATCTCGGCCCTGAGGCCTTAATGCCACCGTAAGCGGTGTGGAGCGGGAGGGTCAGGCGACGGCGAGTTCCTGGGCCTCGGTCTTCGAGAGGCTCGTCATCTTCCGCACGAAGTGCAGGGTGAGGGTGCTGCAGACCAGGACTGCGAAGATGGTGGCCTCGGGGCCGAAGTCACCACCGGAGATCAGGGTCGGGCCGTCGAGCACGCTGTGGAAGAGGCCGCTACCGCTGTTGCTGGAGCCGGAGACCGTGGTGCCGAAGATGCCGGACTCAGCGAAGTTCCAGCCGAAGTGCAGACCGATCGGCAGCCACAGCGAGCGGGTCACGGCGTAGCAGGCGGCCAGCATCAGACCACCCTGGATCGCGATGGCCAGGGCGCCCCAGAAGGCGGTTGGGTCGTTGATCAGGTGCAGGCCACCGAAGACCACGGCCGAGCCGATCATCGCGCCGAGGGTGCCGGTCATCTGCTCCAGCAGGCGGAACAGGATGCCGCGGAAGATGATCTCCTCGATCACGGCGACGGCGGCCATCATGCCGGCGGTGGCGAAGACCGAGAAGAACGAACCCCAGCTCAGCGAGTCATAGCCGCCGAAGATCGTGATTAGCAGCATCACCACGGAGAACATGCCGATGCCGAGCAGGGTGCCGCGGCGCAGGGCGGCGACGTCGACCGAGGCGAGCTCGGTGGCCTCGCGGTGCTCGACCTTCCGGATCACCCAGCGGTAGAGCCACACCTCGGCGAAGGCTGCGGCAACGCCCAGCACCAGCGTCAGCAGCGACACGAGCGGGTTGCCCTGCTTGACCAACGCGGAGAGCGGACCGATGAAGAGAGCGTTCACGGCCAGGAAGCCGACCGCCAGGACGACCAGTCGGACCGGGGTCTTACGAAGCTGCTGAGCGAACATCGGAGCCTCCTGCTAGGTGTCTGCTGTGGCCTCCTGGTCACATCAAAAATCTAGATTTCGGAAGCTTCTGGGTCGTCACGCCACAGAGCGCACCTGGAGTAGCTCTCGTGGGGGATACCCCTACGAGCCGGCGTTCACCAGACCATTGCGGTGCGCGAACACCACGGCCTGCACCCGGTCGCGCAGGTCGAGCTTGGTCAGGATGCGCGAGACGTGCGTCTTCACGGTCTCCCGGCTGACCACCATGGCCTCGGCGATCTCCACGTTGGACATGCCCTCGGCGATCAGCTTGAGCACCTCGACCTCGCGCGGGGTCAGCGCCCCCAGCACAGCCGGCACAGCCGTGGTCGGCCGCAGGCGCTCGCCGAACTTCCCCACCAGCCGCCGCGTGATGGCCGGGGCCAGCAGCGACTCACCGGAGGCGATGACCCGGATACCGTTCAGCAACTCTCTGGGCGGAGCATCCTTCAGCAGGAACCCGCTGGCACCCGCCCGCAACGCCTCGTAGACGTACTCATCCAGCTGGAACGTGGTCACGACCAGTACCTTCGCCGGATTCTCGATGCCGGGCCCGGCCAGCTCGCGGGTGGCGCTGATGCCGTCGAGCACGGGCATCCGCACATCCATCACCACGACGTCCGGTTTCAGCTCCAGCGACAGGTTCACCGCGGCGCGACCGTCGCCGGCCTCCCCCACGACCTCCATGTCGGGCTGCGCCGACAGAATCGTCGCGTACCCCGTTCTCACCAGCTCCTGATCGTCGGCCACCAGCACGCGCAAGGTCACGAGAAGGCAGCGTATCGGTCAAATGGTGGACGCCTGTGGGCGTCACGAGGGTCGGGGTCGCCCCGACCCGTCGTAACGCTCGCGGGCATGCGCGACCAGGGACAGGTTCTCGTCGGCCCAGGACCCGAGGACGCCGAACGCCGGGCTGAGCGACAGACCCAGCTCGGTGATGGAGTACTCGACCCGCGGCGGCACCTCCGGGAACTGCTCGCGGGTGATCAGCCCGTCGCGTTCGAGCTGGCGGAGCCGCTGCGTGAGAACTTTCGGCGTCACCCCGGTCAGCCGCTCCCGGATCTCGTTGAACCGCAACGGACCCTCGTGGTGAAGCGACCAGAGGATCGGAGTGGTCCACCGGCTGAACAGGATCTCGATCACCGGGGTGATCGGGCAGGGCTGGAACCCGTCGGCACCGGAACCGAAGGGGCGCTCGAGCGAAGGCGTGGTCACTGTCCAATAGTATCTTTGAGGAACCTAATATCCTCAGGCTATTAGCGTGGTTCTCAGTGCCTCACCGGGAGGCTCTGAAAACCCGAAGGACCATCATGAGCATCGCTCTCACCGGCGCCACCGGAGCCCTGGGCTCCCTCGTCGTCGACGCCCTCCTCACCCGGGGCACACCCGCGTCCGACATCGTCGTCGTGGTCCGCGACGCCGATCGCGCCAAGGCACTCGCTGACCTGGGCGTGGGTGTGCGCGTCGCCTCCTACGGTGACGTTCCCGCCCTGGTCACCGCTCTGGACGGTGTCGACCGGCTTCTCCTGATCTCGGGTCCTGAGTCCGGCGAACGCGTGGCCCTGCACGGCTCCGTCGTCACCGCGGCGCAGCAGGCCGGGGTCGGCTTCATCGCCTACACCTCGGCGCCGCACGCCGACGACACCGTGCTCCTGGTCGCGCCCGACCACGCGGCGACCGAAAACCTCATCCGGGCCTCGGGTCTGGCCTATTCGATCCTGCGCAACAACTGGTACCACGAGAACTACGGGGCCCACCTGAAGAACGCGGAGGCGACCGGAAAGCTTTTCAGCAGTGCCGGTTCCGGCCGGGTCGCCTCGGCCTCCCGCGCGGACTACGCCGAGGCCGCCGCGATCGTGCTGGCCGGTGGTGACCACGACGGACGCGTCTACGAGCTCTCCGGCGACGTGGCCTGGATTTTTGCCGATCTCGCGACCGTGATGGGTGAGGTGCTGGGTCGCCCGGTTGAGCTCGTGCAGCTCGACCGGGAATCCCACATCGCGGCTCTCACGGGTGCCGGCCTCGACCCGCACCTCATTCGGTTCGTCACCACTCTCGACGCCGACATTGCCCAGGGCGCCCTTGCCGAGGCCACCACCGACCTGTCCGGGCTCATCGGCCGTCCGACGACGCCCCTGATCGAGGGCCTACGCCCGCTTCGTTAGAACCCGCTTCGCCGGAAACACCCCGGTGCCCACCCCGCGAAGGGAGCTCAGCTTCGTCCTCAATCAGGGATTTGAGCGAGAAGAACGTGGTCGGACACCTTGTCGGTGCTCAGGCACAGCGAACAGACATCGGCGTCGTGGGTCTGGCAGGCGGCCATGTCGGGACGCTCGTACTCCTGTCGGCAGACATGACAGGTGAGGTGCTCGCCGGAGGGGTTCAGGCCGATGGCCTGCTTGATCGGACCGAGGTCGGTGGAACCGACGCCGGGCCACTGATTAGCTCTGGCTGCGGCGTTTGTTCTCCAGCCAGTGCCGGGGCTCGGTGCCGAGCTTCTCGATCACCTTGTCGGTGCCCAGCCAGGCGAGCTGCCCGGTCGCGATCGCGCCGCTGATCATGATGCCGGTGTAGAAGATCTGCTCCAGCGTGCCCACAATTCTCCCTGGCGTCTCGGCAAGCGTTTAAACGCGAGTGAGGCTACGGCATGAATAACGCCGGGCGCCTCCTGCCTTTCGTCCCGGAAGGGGTGATTCGGCGCTCGGCACAATGCTTTGGTCGGCCTCAGGAAAGATCATCATTTGGAGCGATTGGGCTACTTTTTTGCAGGTCAGAGCCGAGATGCGGATGTCTTTTGGAGTGTCTTTCAATGGGCGATCACGGCGGCGATGAATGGGGGACGCAGATCACGTCGGTCGTCGGCGGATTCCCTTTCGGGCGGGGTTGGTTATTCGTGCCAGAAATCGTTCCGGAACCGTTCAAGAACGTTTCAAAGGGCGGACCGTGTCTGATCACAGCCAGATAACTGGCCGAGATCAGACACGGTCCGCCCCGAGATGAAGCGAACCGGTCAGCTGGTGGAGGTCGCCGCCTGTGTGAGGTCGTAGACCGTGGTGCCGTCGATCGTGGTCGTGGCGTAGTTCGCCTCGACCCACTCGGTGATCTCCGTGGCGGCGTCACTGCCGCTGGAGCTGCTGCCGCTCATCGTGCTGCCGGGGATGAAGTAGTGGATCTTCCCCGCGGCCACGTAGGCCTTGAACTCGTCGAGCGTCGGGGCCGGGTCGGTACCGTTGAAGCCGCCGATCGCCATCACCGGCTCTTCACTGGCCAGCTGATAGCCGGAGGCGTTGTTCGATCCGACCGTGGCCGCGACCCAGGTGTAGTCGTCAGCGTTGGCCTGTAGCGCCGCCACCATCTCGTCGCTCGGGGTGGTGGCGTTGAGCAGGCCGCCCATGCCGCCACCACCGCCCATGCCTCCACCGGTTCCGCCGCCGAAGCCGCCCTGGCCCTGGGTGGTGGTTCCCCCCTGGGACTGGGTGGTGCCGCCCTGGGTGGTGCCGCCTTGCGACTGGGTGGTGCCGCCCTGCGACTGGCCGGTGCCGTTCTGGGACTGACCGCCCGGGCCGCCAGCACCGCCGCCCCGCATGCCGCCACCTCCGCCCATGCCACCCATCCCGGTGCTCGGACCGGCCGTGGGGATCGACCCGGTATGAGCCGTGGCCGCCGTGTTCAGCGAGTACGCGGCCGGCCCGAGCAGGCCCGAGATCAGGGCGAGAGCGCCGATACCGAGCATGACGCGCTTGCGGGTGACGCTCTGCAGCCGCACGGCGAGCCAGCTGGAGGCCGCCAGGCCCGCGGTCGCGAGCAGACCGGTGATCAGTACGACCACGCGGATCCACGGGTGCCAGTCGGAGCTGTTGGCCAGGAGCGTGTACGACCACAGCGCGGTGACCAGCACGGTGCCGGCCAGAGCGAAGGTGCCGATGACCGAGCGGGTCTTCCAGAGCGCGGCCGTGCCGATGCCGACGAGCGCGGCGATGGCCGGGGCCAGGGCCACGGTGTAGTAGGAGTGGAAGATGCCCTGCATCATGCTGAAGGTCAGGAAGGTGATGACCAGCCAGCCTCCCCAGACGATGAACTGGGCACGAACAGCGCTGGTGCGTGGCAGTTTCCGGGTGGCGATGAGGCCGGTGACGAGCAGGATGAACGCGGCCGGCATCAGCCAGCCGATCTGGCTGGCGAACTCGGTGGTGAAGAGCCGGGTGATGCCGGTCTCGCCCCAGTTGCCGTTGCTGCCGACGCTTCCGGTCTCGTTACCGGTGAGCCGGCCCAGACCGTTGTAGCCGAAGGTGAGTTCCAGGATCGAGTTGTTCTGCGAGCCACCGATGTACGGACGCGAGTCGGCGGGCCACAGTTCGACGGCCGCGATCCACCAGCCGGCCGAGACGATCATCGCGGCGAATGCGGCCAGCAGGTGGCCGATCCGCTTCAGGAAGGTGGTCGGCGCGGCCCACAGGTAGGTCAGGCCCAGCGCCGGCACCACGAGCAGGGCCTGCAACTGCTTGGTCAGGAAGCCCAGGCCGATCATCACGCCGGCCAGGAGCAGCCAGCGCATCTTCGCGTGCTCGATCGCGCGCAGCACGAAGTAGACGCTGGCGATCATCAGCAGCACGAGCAGGGCGTCCGGATTGTTGAACCGGAACATCAGCGTGGCCACCGGCGTGGTGGCCAGCACGGCCCCGGCGAGCAGCCCGGCCCCGGCACCGAAGTGACGCCGGACGATGGTGAAGAGCAGACCGACCGAGGCCACACCCATCACGGCCTGGGGGAGCAGGATGCTCCACGAGCTCAGGCCGAAGATCCGCACCGACAGGGCCATCGGCCACAGCGCCAGCGGGGGCTTGTCCACCGTGATCGCGTTCGCGGCGTCGGAGGAGCCGAAGAAGAACGCCTCCCAGCTCTTCGACCCGGCCTGTACGGCGGCGGAGTAGAAGGAGTTCGCCCAGCCGGACGCGCCCAGGCCCCACATGTAGAGGAAGGCCGTGGAGACGAGCAGGGCGAGGAGGGCCGGGCGGACCCAGGCCGGGTCCTGCTCGCGGCCCCGGACGATGCGCCGGCCCAGGCCGCGGGTGCCCTTGGCGTTGTCGGCCCGGCTCAAGGGAGGTGGATCGGTCCGGGGCCCGGAGCCGGTCTGGCTGTCCAGGGTGGCTGTCATCGGTTGTCCTTCGGGGTCTGTCGGGCGGGGAAGAGTTCTAGAACGCTGGGGAGGTTTTGCATGATCACGGGAGGTTGGGGGGCGTTGCGTGGGCGGCCCAGTTGCCGGAGAGCAGTTCGTCGTCGGCCACCGTGATCAGCCGGGCGGGGACCCAGAGCTGGGTGAGCCAGGAGCGGGCCCGGGTGCCGCGGACCAGGGAAGCGGTGGAGTAGGTCGAGGCCTCGAGACAGGTGAAGCCGATGGCGCTGACCATGCGCCAGACCGGCAGGGGAATCTCGCCGGTGCGGGGGTCGATCATGTGGGTCACCCGGGAGTTGCGGTGCCGCTCGGGCAGGACCGCGATCCGCGACGTGCTCAGGGCCGCGCCGGCGGGCAGGTGGACCTGGGTGGTGAGGTCGCCGTCCCGGTCTTCGATCAGTACCTTCCAGCCCTGCTCCGGGGCCGGGCCGGCCGAGGCGACGTTGCCGCCGAGCCGCACCAGCACCCCGGCGTCGACGCGCTCGCGCACCCGGGCGGCCGCCATGTCGCAGACGGCGGCCTTGGCGGTGGCGCTCAGGTCGAGCGTGGTGCCGGCCGGGACCTGGAGCTTGCGGCCCTCCAGCCGGACCTGCTCCCAGCCCGCCGCGGGGCGGCCACCGGTCGGGCGGGAACCGCAGACCGGCAGGTGGGAGCGGTCACGGCCGGCTGCGGCGACCGCGTTCAGCGCCGCGCCCACCGTGGGGTCGATGTCGCCGTCGGTGCGCATCGCCACTGCCAGGGAGGCGGCGACCAGTTCGGCGAGCAGCGGGCTGACGGTCACCGGACGTCCCCCGGCCCGGTACAGCTTGTGCAGTTCGGCGTCGGAACGGAATCGGGCGGCGGCCTTCTCGGCGGCCGCGATCTGCCGGGAGACGATGCGGCGGGCCACGGTCAGGGCGGCCGGGTCGTCGACGGTGACGGACGCGGTGGTTCCCCAGGCCGGCCAGGCCGCCGTGGTGCCGGCGGAGCTGCCGCCGACGAGCGGCTGCTCGGGCAGGTGGTTCCGGCGCAGCCCAGGCACGACGATGTCGGTGATGGCCATGGCTCCTCCTGGAGTTCCTCGGGTGATCCGGTCGTGATTGATCCTCGGGGCGGGAGCTGGGGTGATCGGCAAGGAAGTCTGAAAGCCTGCTGTGCGAATTACTTATGTGGCCGCTGTGAAAACTGTGAGAGTGCTGTGGCCCGGACATCGGGTAGACGGATGACGGTGTGGCATCGTCCTTTCGTGGAATCTCCTTCGGATCAAGGGAATCTCGGCGCATTAAAACCGGGTTCGCCTACTCCACAGTCAATTTCGCTATACAGTTCAAGCTGTTGATCAAGCGGGCGGATGTGGGGGATTTTCGTGGCGTGGCTGGCTCTGGCGGGAGCTATCGTTCTGGAGATTACGGCGACGATCAGCCTGAAAACGGCTGATGGATTTACCCGGTTCTGGCCGAGCCTGATCGTGGTGGTGGGGTACATCGGCTGTTTCGGTCTTCTTGGCTTTGCGTTGAAAACCCTTGATGTGGGCCTGGTCTACGCGCTCTGGTCGGCGGTGGGCACGGCGGCCATCACGCTTCTCGCCGTGGTGATGTTCGGTGAGACCATCACCCTTCCGCGCATCGGCGGGCTGCTGCTGATCATTCTCGGGGTGATCGTGGTGAATCTCAGCGGCGGGGAGGCACATGCCGTGGGCGATGCGAAGGTCACGTCCGCCCCGGCGCCGGCACCCGTTCCGCCGGTACCCCAGCAGCGGGTTCAGGGGCCGGAATCCGGTGAGGTTCCCATGCTCACCCCACGCAGCGGCCTGATTCCCAGGCAGATGCGACCCCGGCACGACATGAAGACCGACCCGGATTCCGACCTGGCGCCAGTCTTCCCCGATCTCGGCCGGCCCGGGATCTGACCTTCGTCCCGGAACGCTCCGCCGTTCGTCCCGACCTGCTCGTCCTCGGCCGGACCAACGGTGGGTCACGCTGGGCGACATGACAGACTCGGGCTCATGCGTACGCCGTTCGGCCTGCTCGAGCCCTTCATCCGGCTGAACCCCCGGACGGTGCGCTGGGCCACCACCTTCGCCCTGGTCTGCAGCATCGGGATCATCCTGACCGGCGGGATCGTCCGGCTGACGGGCTCGGGCCTGGGCTGCACGACCTGGCCCAAGTGCACGGACGACTCCCTGGTGGTGCCGGCCGAGATGGGTATCCACGGGGCCATCGAGTTCACCAACCGGATGCTGACCTTCGTCATCTCGGTCGCGGTCGGGCTGGCGATCATCACGGCGCGGTTCCAGAAGGTGCCGAACCGCTGGCTGGTGCGCACCACCTGGTCGCAGTTCTTCATCATCGTGCTGAACGCCGTGCTCGGTGGGATCACGGTGTGGACGGGCCTGAACCCGTACCTGGTGGCCGTGCACTTCTGCGCCGCCACGCTGCTGCTGACCACGACGGCGCTGAGCTACGACTTCGCCCACAGCCACGCCTTCGAGGAATGGAACCGGCGCACGGTCAGTGGTCCCGGCCCGCGGTACGGGCGGCGGGCGGTGCTCACGCCGAACGACGTTCCGAGCACCTCGCAGGCCGCCGACGGCACCGTGGTGCTTCCGGCGCCGGCACCCGACCCGACGCGTCCACTGCGCACGAAACTGGCCTGGGTCCTGGTCGTCGTGGCCGGGTTCCTGGTGGTGGCGGGCACGCTGACCACCGGATCGGGACCGCACCCGGGTGACTCCAGCGAAGTGCACCGCATCCAGATCGACTGGGCCGCCATGGCCTGGATCCACGGGCTGCTGGGCGTGCTGGTGCTCGGGCTGGCGGCAGTCTGTGCCGTCGCCGCGCACCGGGCCGGCGACCGTAAGACTTTCCAGCGGGGCCTGATCCTGCTCGGCGTGCTGGTCGCGCAGATGATGATCGGCCTGTACCAGAGCCTCGACGGCCTGCCCTGGGTGGTGGTCGTCGTTCACATGGGCGGCGCCGCCCTGACCTGGGTCGGCGTGCTGCGCGTCCTACTTGCCACCATCCACCCCGACCCGGTGACCCCCGCGCCGCAGGCGACCGAGGCGTCCTCTGTTACTGCTGTTTGACCTCGACTTCGTACGGTGGCCGCCATGACGATGAACGAGTACCCGGACGATCAGGTGGCGGCCCAGCCCATCGGCTACTGGAGCGGGGCCGCCTACCGGGCGGTCGTCGGGCGCCTGCGCGCCGAGCTGGCCTCCGAGCAGCTCACCCAGCCGCACTGGTGGACGCTGAACCACGTCGCGGGCTCCCCGGGCACCTGGACCCGCGCCGAGCTCGCCGACAAGCTCCAGCCCTACGACGATCTGGGCGTCGAGCTGGAAGACGTGTTCGACGACCTGATCGAGCGCGGATGGCTGCTCGAGGAGCCCGGTTTCGTGTTGACGGCAACCGGCGAGGAGGGCCTGGCGCGCGCCCGCGAACGCAACGCCGGCGCCCACGCCGAGACCTGCGACGGGGTCAGCACGGAGGACTACGTCACCACCATCAACACATTGCGGCGGATGATCGGGAACCTGGGCGGTTCCAGCGACCTAGCCGTCTGACGACCTCCCCCTTTCTTTGTTCGTGATCATGCAAAACCTCCCCAGCGTTCTAGAACTGTGAGCCGTAGAGTTCTAGAACGCCGGGGAGGTTTTGCATGATCACGGGGAATTTGGTGGTGGCTAGCGCTTCAGGAGGTCTTTCAGAGCCTGGGTGATCGTGGTCGGGTCTTCCTCGGCCATGAAGTGCCCGCAGTTGACCGTGCGGTGCTCGAGGTCGGGGGCCCAGGCCTGCCAGCGTTCAACGGCCTGACCGGTCATGGCCTGGCCCCAGTCCTGCTGCAGCACGGTGACCGGCATGCGCAGGTGGTTCCCGGCGTCGCGGTCGGCCTGGTCGTGATCGACGTCGATGCCGGCGGACGCCCGGTAGTCGGCGACGATCGAGGTCACGGCGGCGCGCGACTTCTCCAGGTAGATCTCGCGGTGCTCCAGCGGGCCGTTGGCCCAGATGTCGAGGAAGTGGCCGAAGAATTCGTCCGGGACGGTGTTGATCATGAGTTCGGGCAGACCGGGCGGCTGGGCCATCAGGTAGAGGTGGAAGCCCACGGCGGCGGCGCGTCCGGCCATCACGTCCCACATGTCCAGCGTGGTGAAGACGTCGAGCGAGGCCAGGTGGGTCACGGTCTGCGGGTGGTCGAGCGCCGCCCGGATCGCGACCAGCGCGCCCCGGTCGTGCCCGGCCAGCGCGAATCGGTCGAAGCCCAGGTTCTTCGCCACGGCCACCACGTCCGCGGCCATGACGCGCTTGGAGTAGGTCTCGCCGGTGTCGTCCGGCTTGTCGCTGTCCCCGTATCCGCGCAGGTCAGGGACGATGACGGTGTGCTCCTGGGCCAGTTCGACGGCGACGTCGCGCCAGCAGAGGTGAGTCTGCGGGAAGCCGTGCAGCAGGACGGCGGCGGGGCCGTCACCGCCTACGGCCACGTTCAGGTGCACTCCTTCGGCACCCTCGATCCGGTGGTAGTCGAAACCAGGAATCTCTGTCATGCGGATCAGGGTGGGTGGGGCGAATCAGCAACCAATCAGTAGCGGCGAAGTGCCGGGGCAAGTTTGCATGATCACGAACAGGAGATTGGTCGTGATCATGCAAACCTTCCCCGGGTGAAACCTAGAGTCGGGGGGTGTTGCGATTCGGGGTGCTGGGGCCGCTCGAGGTCATGGACCACGGGCGCGAGGTCAGGGTCGGTGGGCCCCGGCATCGGGCGGTGCTGGCGCGGCTGCTGATCGCGGCGCCTCGGGTGGTGCCGGTGCAGTGGCTGATCGACGATCTCTGGGACGACCCGCCCGACGGGGCGCTGGGCTCGGTGCAGACCTTCGTCGGGGCGCTGCGCAAGGCGCTGGAACCTGACCGCCCGCCGCGTGCGGCGTCGTCACTGCTCGTCACCCAGGCGCCCGGATATGCCTTGCGGGCTCCCGCTGTCGATGCCTGGGACTTCGCCCAGGGTCTGGAACAGGGGCAACGCCAGCTCGCCGCCGGGCAGCCGCTTCAGGCTCATGACCAGCTGGAACGTGCTCTGAACAGGTGGCGTGGACCGGCTTATGCGGAGTTCGGCGACCAGTCCTGGGCCCGGGCCGAGGCCCACCGTCTGGACGAGTTGCGGTCACTGGCCGTGGAATGCCGGGCCGGGGCCGCGCTGGAACTGGGCCGGGCCGCCGCCCTCGTTCCCGACCTTGAGGCGCACGTCGAGCGCTACCCGTTACGGGAAGACGGATGGCAGCTCTTGGCACTCGCGCTGTACCGGACCGGGCGTCAGGGAGATGCGCTGGCGGCGCTGCGCCGGGCCCGGCAGACGCTGGTCGAGCAACTCGGGGTGGAACCCGGTGACGCCCTGCGGCAACTGGAGTCGGATGTTCTCGCTCACGCCGGGCATCTGGAAAAGCCCGTAGCGAGAGAAGTTTCCGGGAGCAGTCTGTGGCGGGCGGCGATCCGGGGGCAGGACCCGACCTCGACCGGCCCGGACGGCCGCCGCCAGCGGCTCGAGGCGCTGATGGGGCTGGTGCGGGCGCTCGCGGTCACCGGGGAGCTCGCGCAGGCCCGGCAGTACCGGGGTGAGGCGGTGCGGGCCGCCGCCGAGCTTGCCGATCCGCTGCTGTTCGCGCAGGTGGTGGGCGCTTTTGACGTTCCTGCGATCTGGACCGCCAACGATGATGAGGAGTTGTCGGGTTTTCTGGTCGAGTCGGCTGAGCGCGCGTTGGCAGGGCTCCAAGCAGAGGACGAGGAACACCTCCACGAGCGTGCCCGTCTGCTGGTGACCATCGCCCTGGAACGGAGGGCGGACTCCGGGCCGCGCGGGATGGAGGCCGCGCACGAGGCCGAGCGTCTGGCCCGCGACCTCGACGACCCGAACCTGCTGGCGCTCGCGCTCAACGGCCGGTTCATGCAGACCTTCGCCCGGGCCGGGCTGGCTCCTGAGCGGGCGCTGATCGGGCACGAGCTTCTGGAGATCGCCGCAGCTCAGCCTGCCGGTCTTCCGACGGTGGAGGTCCTGGGCCACCTCATCCTCATCCAGTCGTACGCGGCGCTGGCCGATCTGAGGGCTGCCGAGCGTCACGCGCTCTCGGCGGATGTCCTGGCCGAGCAGTACGGGATCCCGTTGGTCGGGGTGTTCACGACCTGGTTCACGGCGCTTCGTACAGCCGTTACCGGCTCGGCCGAGGACGCCCGCGAGGCCTATCTCACAGCGGCGGCGACTCTGCCCGGCTCCGGCATGCCCGGTCTGGAGAGCGGGATCGTGCCTCTGGCCCTGTTGTGTCTCGACCGGGTGCACGGTGGGGAAGGAAAAGGCTTTCAGGCTGAGGATTTCGGACCTTATCAACCCTGGGTCGGGGCGCTGCTGGGCGACGGTCCGGCCCCGGCCTCGTCTCCTCGGGACCTGCTCCTCGAGGCCCGTACCTGTCTGCAGGCCGTCGTCGCCCTGCGGGACGGGGACGAGCCGACCATGAGAAGAGCCTATGCACAGTTACTTCCGGCGCAGGACGAACTGGCGGGCGCGGGTAGCGGGATGGTCTACCTGGGGCCGGTCGCGACGTATCTCGGGCGGCTGGCGCTGGGGCTGGGTGCGATCGACCGGGCTGAGAAGCATTTCGCCCGGGCCGAGCAATTGCTGGCCAGGGTGCTGGGTGGGGGTCCGCTTGATCGGCGGGGAAAGTTCGCATGATCACGGCGAAGGTTTGGTTGGGATTGCCGGGACCGGGAGCCACGCCGGCGTGCGTCCCCAAAGCAAACGACGGACGTCCTGGTCGCCTCGATAGGTGACCAGGACGTCCGTAATTCAGGCTTCTCAGCGGTCGGAGCGCGGGTCTCCCACGATCGGGTCGCCGATGATCTTGTCTGAATCGGGCTCTTCCGGCGGCACCACCGGGGTGGTGGTGAGCGGAGTGCCGTTGGCGGCGCCGTTGACCGTGGCGACACCCGGATCGGGCGTCCACGGATCTTTGTTCTCGTTGCTCTTCTTCCAGGCCACGGCTGCGCCACCGGCGGCGGCCGCGATCACCGAGAAGAGCAGGAAACGGCGGCGACGCTGACGGCGACGGGCCTTCTTCAGCGCCTTCTTGTTCCTCGGCAGCTGCTCCACCGCGTAGGTGGCGCGGTCCTGCGCGGTCTCCACGGCGTTGTCACGCGCGGCGATCGCGGCGGCCGACGCTGCGGCAACGGCCTCGGCCAGCTTCGGCAGCAGGTCGTCGACGAACTTGTCGCGCCCGTGGGCAACGACCGGGGCGGCCTTCTCCCGGGCCTGTGCGTAGCCCTTCTCCAGCGCCGGACCGGCGTGGTCAGCGGCATTGCGCACCGCCGGAACCACGTGGTCCTTCGTTACGACCGCTACCCGGTCCTTCGTCGCGATCGCGGCGGGAGTCACCCGCTCGGCGACGATGGCCCCGCCGGTGCGGGCGTTGGCAGCAGCGCTGTCCAGTGCTGATCGCAGCTGTGCCTGGGCCTCGCTCTTGGCGTTGGCCCTCTTCCTTCGCGAACTCACGGCATCGTCCTCCCTGTTCATGCGGCCCACTCGCCGAGGCACTGGGTGCGCCGCGTCGGCCCCCATCGTTCCGCGATCTGAGCAATATGCCACCCGAGCTCCATCTTCAGATCCACTATGTGATCTTTACCGTGGAGTACCAAGTCGAGGTGCCATCCCAGGGATCGATCCAGCGCCTTCGGCCGTTGGGAAAGACGTGGCGAGTGCTGGTGTGTCCGCGCAGGGCGAACGGAACCGGTGGCGCCCGCCGGTCCGTGACAGACTTCGTCAGCATCGAGCGACATCCGCACATCCTGAAGGGGAATCACCCGTTGACCGAGCAGCTTCCGTCAAACCTGTACGCCGACATGCTCACGAACCACGGCATGATCCGCATTCAGCTCTTCCCGAACCACGCCCCCAAGACGGTGCGTAACTTCGTCGAGCTGGCGGAGGGCACCCAGGAAGGGCCGAACAACGGCAAGAACTTCTACGACGGCATCATCTTCCACCGCGTCATCGCGGGGTTCATGATCCAGGGTGGAGACCCGACCGGCACCGGCACCGGTGGCCCGGGCTACAACTTCGACGACGAGATCCACCCGGAGCTCACGTTCACCCAGCCCTACCTGCTGGCCATGGCGAACGCCGGCGTCCGCGGCGGCCGGGGCACCAACGGCTCGCAGTTCTTCGTCACCACGAGCACCCCGACCCACCTCCAGGGCAAGCACACGATCTTCGGCCAGGTCGCTGACCAGGCCAGCCGTGATGTCGTGGACAGCATCTCCAACACCCCGGTCGATCGTCGTGACCGTCCCGAGAAGGACGTCGTGATCGAGCGGGTCACCATCACACGCGGGTGACCACTCAGCCCTCCACGGGTGGTGCGGCGGCCGGGGAACCGGTCTGTCCGCGCCACCCGGACCGCGTGTCCTACGTCCGGTGCCAGCGTTGCGAGCGGCCGGTCTGCCCGGAGTGCCAGCGTCCGGCGGCCGTCGGTGTGCAGTGCGTGGACTGCGTGCGTAACCAGAACAAGGGCCTGCGCACGGCCCGCACGCCGTTCGGGGCGACGCTGACCCCCGGTGGCCGGCCCCTGGTGACAATGACGATCATCGGCCTGTGCGTCGTCGCCTGGCTGTTGCAGCTGTCGAACTCACAGATCACCAGCGACTTCGCGTTCTTCCCCCCGCTGTCGGAGTCCGAGCCCTGGCGGCTCATCACCGCGGCGTTCCTGCACTCCACCAGCCCGCTGCACATCCTCTTCAACATGTACGCCCTGTGGATCACCGGGCCGTACCTGGAGCAGATGTTCGGCCGGGTCCGGTTCGCGGCGCTCTACCTGGTCAGCGCCCTGGGCGGCTCCATCGCCTCACTGGTGCTCGCCACCCCGAACGTCACCGGTTCCTGGGTGACCACCACGGTGGGTGCCTCGGGTGCGGTGTTCGGCCTGTTCGGCGCGTTCTTCGTGGTGCAGCGGCGGTTGAACCGCGACGCCACGCAGATCGTCGCGATGATCGGCATCAACTTCGTCATCGGGCTGCTCCTGCCCAACATCGCCTGGCAGGCCCACCTCGGCGGCCTGGTGACGGGTGTGGTCACGGCGGCCGTGCTGGCGTACGCGCCGCGGGCCAACCGCACGGCCGTGCAGGCCGGCGGCGTGGTCGCGGTGGTCGTGGTTCTCGCCGCGGCCTATGCGATCAAGATCAGCATGGTTCCGGAAGGGCTGCTGCTCTAAGGGGTCGGCAGGCCCAGACTGATGAGCACCTCGCAACAGGCTTCCGGGCCTGTCCACAGATGGGCCTGCCAGCCCCGTTCCCGAGCCGCCTCGATGTTCGGCGGCCGGTCGTCGAAGAACACCAGCTGCTCGCCCGGTCGGCCGAGAGTGTCTTCCACCGCCTGGTAGATCTTCGCGTCGGGCTTGATCAGGCCCAGGTCGCAGGAAAAGATCCGGTGGTCGAACCCGGCCGACCAGCCGGACGCCTTCACCACCCGCGCCATCGACGAGGGCGCGTTCGAGAGCAGCGCGGTCGTCACGCCACCGGTCTGCAGGGCTGTGAGTAACTCGGTGCGCCCAGGTGCGAGATCCGACCAGCGCCGGGCGTCGAACAGATCGATGCGCTCGAGCTCCTCGTCCGACCACGTCAGGCCGAGCTCGGCGGCGACCAGAGGCCAGTACTCGGTGGGCAGCGTGCCACGGTCGTAATCGGTCCGGTACTCCCAGTAAGGACCGGCGAAGCGCTCCGGCTCCACCCCGATCACCCGCGACAGCTCGGGCACGCCACCCTCAGAGGTGGTGAGAACGCCGCCGATGTCGAAAACCACCGCGGGCCAGGTCTGGGAAGGCTCCATGAGCCCGAGCGTAGCCCGGCCTGATTGGTTGGGATCAGGCACTTCTGGGGGCTTCAAGCCCGATTCGGTCCGCCGTGTCCCGGTTTTCACACCAGGACGCGGCGGCCGCTTCAGTTATTCACAGCTGTGGAAAACTCTGGGGACAAGTTCCACCGGTGTAATTCCTGTGGAACTAGCGCCAGCGGGTGAGCATGCCAAAACCGCACAGCGCGATCCCGATGCCGATCACCAGGTTCCAGTCGTTGATGTTGGGTACCGGGTAGTCACCCGTGGTCAGGTAGTAGGCCACGATCCAGGCCAGACCGAGGATCAGGAAGCCGACCATGATGGGCGCGAAGAACCGCCCATTGGGCTTCTGGACCGCAGTCTTAGCGCGGGGGGCTTCGTACCCACCCTTGTTCCTCTGCTTGGACTCGGGCATCGACGGACTCCTCCGGGGACAGGTACGGCTTCAGCTGACGGCCACACACCGGCGGGCGTGCGGCCACTTCCTCTAGCGTAGTGCTGTGGCACCCGCATCGGACGATCCAGTTGAGAACGGCCAGGCACGTCCGCGCGCGAACCCCCACATCCCCCTCGGAGGCACCGCCACGCCGGTCGTCCGGGCTCCCCGGCACACCCGCACCGGCACGGTCGGCGTCGGCGTCGTGCTGGTCACGGCCGGTCTGCTGTTCACCACCAGTGCTCACACCTCGCACGGCACCCAGCTGCGCTCGCAGCGGGCCGACCTGGCCGACCTGCTCGAAGACGAGAACGAGCGCGTGCAGGAGCAGAGCCAGCGCGTCGCCGCGCTGAACGAGCAGGTCAAGGCCGACACCGCGGCGGCTGCGGTCACCGACCGCACGATCCGCGACCTGGAGAAGGGCTCGGTCGGGGTGGAGGCCGAGGCCGGGTTGGTGGCGGTCACCGGGCCCGGGCTGACCATTACTTTGGACGACGCACCGCGCGACTCCTCGGTGCCCGCCCAGGCCGGTCCCAACGACCTGGTGGTTCACCAGCAAGACGTGCAGGCCGTGGTGAACGCGCTGTGGGCCGGCGGCGCCGAGTCGATGATGCTCATGGATCAGCGGGTGATCTCCACCAGTGCCGTGCGCTGCGTCGGCAACACGCTGATCCTTCAGGGGCGGGTCTACTCACCGCCCTACAAGATCACCGCGATCGGTGACATCGGCAAGCTGCGCGCCGCCGTCGACGCGTCTCCCCAGATCGGCATCTACCTGCAGTACGTGGCCTCGCTGCGGCTCGGGTGGGATGTGAAGACCTCCCACGACCTGAGCTTTCCCGCCTACCAGGGGTCGCTCAGCCTCAGCCATGCCCGGGTGGCGGGTTCCGCGACCCCCACACCGACTTCTCCCGATGCCACCGAGACCGACCAGGAGTCATGAGTTGAAGCCCGTCAGAGTGCTCGTCGTCGACAACTACGACAGCTTCGTCTACACGATCGCCGGTTACCTGGCCCAGCTCGGCGCGCAGTGCGAGGTGCGGCGGAACGACGAGGTGAGAATTGAGGACGCGGACGGGTACGACGGGGTTCTCCTGTCACCTGGTCCGGGTGCCCCGAAGGATGCCGGAGTCAGTCCGGAGATGGTGCTGCATTGCGCCGGGACCAAGCAGCCGATGATCGGCGTGTGCCTGGGGCACCAGGCCCTCGGAGAAGCCTTCGGGGCCACCGTGACGCACGCTACTGAGCTGATGCACGGTAAGACCAGCGAGGTGGAGCACGACGGCGTGGGCGTGCTCGAGGGTCTTCCGGAGCCGTTCACGGCCACCCGCTATCACTCGCTGGCAGTCGTGGCCGACACCGTGCCGGCCGAGCTCGAGGTCACCGGGCGCACGGCCGGAGGTGTGGTGATGGCTCTGCAGCACCGGGAGCTGCCGCTCTACGGTGTGCAGTTCCATCCCGAGAGTGTGCTGACCCAGGGTGGGCATCGGCTGCTCGCCAACTGGCTGGAAGTTTGCGGCGACCGTGATGCGGTGGAGCGGTCGGCCGGGATGGCTCCGCTGGTGCGTCGCTGACTCGCCCCAGATACGACGAAGGCCCCCTGGAAGATTCCAGGGGGCCTTCGTCGTGGTGGTGCTTACGGGGCTGAGTCTTCGTCCCCGTCATCTCCGCCGTCGCCGGTGCCCTCCGTGGTGGTCTGGGTCGGGGCAGCCGATTCTGTCGGGTCGGCCGTCTCGGTCGGAGCCGTGGTCTCGCTGGGCTCTTCCGAGGGAGCGGTGGTTGTGGTGGTTGTGGTGGGGGCCTTGGCCACGCTCAGGGCCACCGTGGCACCGCGGGTCACCGTGAAGCCGCTCTGGTACGAGGAATCCAGCACGGTGCCCGGTGTGCTCCCGCTGGACACGGTTGAACGGCTCGATGCCTTGAGCCCGACGTTGGCCAGGGCCTTCTTGGCTTCCTGGTACGACATGCCGATCAGGTTGTCCGGCACCGTCACCATCGCCGAGGAGATCAGCAGCTTCACCTCCGTACCCGGATCCACGCTGTCACCTGAGGCCGGATCGCTGCTGACCACCACACCAGCCGTGGTCGAAGTGGAATTTTTCGTCTCGCTCGAAGTGCTGGTCAGCTTCTCGGCGGTCAAGAGAGACTTGGCACTGCTCAGAGACTTACCGATCAAGCTGGGCACGGTGACGGAGTCAGGCTTCTTGCCGATCGTGAGGGTGATGGTGGCGTCCTTGGCCGCCTCTTCCCCCTCGTTGGGATCGACCTCCATGACCTTGCCGTACTTGTCCGCGTCCGTGGTCTTCTTCGACTTGGTCTTAATGTTTCCGGCGTCGAAGCCTGCGGCCACGAGATCGCTCTTGGCGATCGCCTGATCCTTGTCGATGACCTTGGGGATGGCGATGAGACCCGAGGTTGTGTCGCCACCGTCGGCACCCTTGTCGCTGCTGAACACACCTAGCGAGTTCATCACCAGCAGCAGCACCACGATGACCGCCAGCACCGCGGCCCCGATCATCAGGGGCTTGCGGTTGCTCGGTTCCGGCTCCTGGGAGCGGCGGCCGTAGTCGTCTTGTTGTTGCTGCTGGAACGGGTCGTACTGCTGACCGCCGACCGTGGTGGCCTGGTCGCCGTACATCGCCGCGCCCTGCGCCGCGTTGCCGGGCACCGGGGACATGGCCCGGGTACCGTCGGCCGCGGGCATGAACTGCGTGGTGGAGTTGGACCCGGTCATCGCCGGGGCCGGCGCGTAGATCTGACGCCCACCGCGGGCGGCCTCGACGTCGGCGCGGAAGTCCTGAGCCGTCTGGTAGCGCTCGTCCCGGCCCTTGGCCAGGGAGTGCAGCACGATCCGGTCGACGGCCTCGGGGATACCGGCAACCACGTGGCTCGGCGGGATGGGCTGCTCCCGCACGTGCTGGTAGGCCACCGACACCGGGGAGTCGCCCATGAACGGCGGACGCCCGGTGAGAAGTTCGTAGAGCAGACAGCCCGCGGAGTAGAGGTCGCTGCGGGTGTCGACCTGCTCGCCGCGCGCCTGCTCGGGGGAGAGGTACTGCGCGGTGCCGATGACGGCCTGCGTCTGCGTCATCTGGGAGGACGAGTCGGCCATGGCCCGGGCGATGCCGAAGTCCATCACCTTCACGTCACCGACCGGGGTCAGCATCACGTTGGCCGGCTTGATGTCCCGGTGCACGATGCCGATGCGGTGGCTGTACTCCAGCGCCGCCAGCACGCCCGTGGTGATCTCCAGGGCAGCGTCGACGTCGAGGTGGTGACCCTCGCCGAGCACCTCACGCAGGGTGCGGCCCTCGACGATCTCCATGACGATGTACGGCAGGTTCACCACCGCGCCGCTGGCCTCGACGATCGACTCCTCGCCGGTGTCGTAGACCGCGACGATGGAGGGATGGTTCAGGGCGGCAGAGGACTGTGCCTCGCGCCGGAACCGAGCCTGGAACGTCGCATCCCGCGCCAGATCGGTACGCAGCAGCTTGATCGCGACGGTACGGCCGAGGCGGGCGTCCCGGCCGGCGTGCACCTCCGCCATGCCACCGCGACCGATCAGGTCGCCGATCTCGTAGCGGTTGCCGAGCACCCGCACGTTGTCGTTCACCGGTTCCATCCTCGCGTCGTCCTGGCCGCGTTCATCATCCTCTGATCCCGACGTTCGTGACCACGGACATGTTGCTTCCGGGGGTCACGAAGGAGGTGGCGTGACCGGATCGCAATCCGGCCGTGTCCAATGAACGAGTTGCAGCGTCACTCCGATGGCTCCAGAGCACTACCACCACCACGATCACCAACAGTGCAAGCAGTGCGGCCAGCGGCATGCTCAGCCGTCGTCCGCCGCGCCCCGACGAGGAGTTGTCGTGGCCGGCCCGGGAACGGGTCGTGCCCCGCACCGATGCTCGTGAGGGGTAGCCCCCGCCCTGGCCCAGTGACGAGAACGGATCGTCGTCGTCCCGGTCCCGATCCTGTCGGTCGTTCCGGTCGTAGCGGGGGTCAGGCTGGTCGTAGCCCTGGGCGCCACCACCGTACGGCGGACGCTGGTCGCCCCGGCCCCGACGGCCGTCGTCGTAGCCCTCGTCGAAGAAATTGTCCCGGTCGTAGCCCTGCTGCTGGCCCTGCGGCGGGTAGCCACCCGGCTGGGGCGGCTGCTGGCGGCCGGGGTCACGGCGGTGGCCGTAATCCTGCTGCTCCTGGGCGTAGCCGGGGCCGGCCGGTGGCTGACTCTCCTGCTCGCGGCGCTGGTTGCGCGATTCCCACACCGACTGCCGGGAAGGACCCTGACCGTTCGGGCCGCTCTGGCCGCCCTGACCACCCGGTCCGGTGGCCCGGTCGATCGCCGCGTTCCGGCGGCCGCCCTGCTGGGCCGGACCGGTCTGGCCGGTCTGGCCGTGGGGGGCGGTGTTCGTGTCCCAGGACTCGGGCTCGCCCGGGATCAGGCCCAGTGGGTCGGAGTCGGGAGTGGCCGGGCGGCCACCCGCCAGACCCCGCAGACGCACGTCTTCCATGAGCGAGGCCAGCGCGTTCGCACCCTGGGGACGCTTGGCCGGGTTCTTTGCCATGGCCGACATGACGATCTGCCGCACCGGCGCCGGGATGGTCTCCGGGAGCGGCGGCGGCTCGTCCTGCAGATGGGCCGTGGCGACGGCGACCTGGTTGTCACCCTCGAACGGGCGCCATCCGGTGAGGCATTCGTACGCCACCACGCCGAGCGCGTAGACATCGGACAGCGGCGACGCGGTCTCACCGCGCGCCAGCTCCGGAGCCAGGTAGTGAGCGGTGCCCATCACCTGGCCGGTGGCCGTCAGCGGCTCGTGGTCGCGAGGCCGGGCGATACCGAAGTCGGTGACCTTGACCCGCAGCTCCGGGGTGATCATCAGGTTCGCCGGTTTGATGTCCCGGTGGATCACGCCGTGCCGGTGCGCCGCGTGCAGCGCGCGTGCGGCCTGGGACACGATCGACAGGGTGCGTTCGGTGCCCAGCGCACCCTCGTCGGCGATCATCGCCGACAGCGGGTCACCCGGCACGAGCTCCATCACCAGGTACGCCGAGCCGAGAGCCTCGCCGTAGTCGTAGACCGCGGCGATCCCGCCGTGGCTCAGGGCTGCTGCGGTACGGGCCTCGGCCCGGAACCGGGCCTGGAAGTTCGCGTCCGGAGCCAGGTCGGTACGCAGCACCTTCACCGCGATCGGCCGGTTCAGCACCTCGTCGACAGCGGCCCAGACCTCGCCCATGCCGCCCACGGCAATGCGCTCACGCAGGACGTAGCGCTCACCGAGCCTCTGACCAACACTGGTGATCACGACAGCACCGCCTCCATCACAGCCTTGGCGATCGGTGCGGCGACCGTACTACCGAAGGCTTCGCTACCGAGCCTTCCGCCGTCTTCGACGACGACCGCGACGGCGATCTTCTTGCCGTCCTTCTCTCCGAAACAGGTGAACCATACGTCCGGGTTCTGGCCTTCGGCGGTCTGAGCGGTACCGGTCTTACCGCCGACCGTGATGCCGCTGATCTGAGCCGGGCGACCGGTGCCGTCCGTCACGACCGAGACCATCATGGACTTCAGCGAGTCCGCCACCTCGGGGGTGACCGCCTCGGAGAACTCCTCCGGGCTGGGCTCGGAGACCGTCTTGCCATCCGCGCTGGTCACCTTCGCGACCAGGTTGGGCCGCATGACGACCCCACCGTTGACCACGCCGGCCGACAGCATGGCCACCTGCAGAGGTGTGGCCCGCACGGAGAACTGGCCGATCGCCGACTGCGCCAGCTGCGGCTTGTTCAGGTCGCTCGGGAACACGCTCTTGACCACGGTCTGCGGCACGGTAAGGGCCTGTCCGAAGCCGAACTTGGCGGCCTGCTCGGACAGCGTCTCCTGGCCCAGGTCCATGCCCAGCTGGCCGTAGGTGGTGTTGCACGACTTCTCGAGCGCCTGACGAAGCGTCGGCGTGCCACCGGCACAGGGCAAGCCGTCGTCGTTCGGCAGGGTTGCCGTGGTTTCCGGCAGGTCCAGCCGGGCAACGCCGGTGAGGTTGGCGGTGGAGTCCGCGCTCCAGCCGTTCGACAGCGCCGCCGCCGACGTAATGATCTTGAACGTCGATCCCGGCGCGTACAGCTGGCGGATGGTGCGGTTGAGAAGGGGTTCCAGCTCGTCAGCATTGAGTTTCTTGTAACTAGCCTTGGCCTTGTCAATATCGTGCGTAGCCAGGTTGTTCGGGTTGTAAGACGGCTTACTGACCATCGTCAGAATGTCGCCGGTTTCTGGGTCGAGTGCAATCGCAGCACCGTCCTGGTCGCCAAGTGCGTCCCAGGCTGCTTTTTGCGCCTTTGCGTTGATTGTGGTCTCGATAGTGGCCCCCTGGGCCTGCTCGCCCGTCAGCAAGCCGCCGAGATTCCGGATGAACAGTTCGTCAGATGACCCGGATAGATAGTCGTTCTCCGCGCTTTCCAGACCGAAAGCGCCGTTGACGACCGAGTAGAAACCTGTGATCGGTGCGTACATCGCAGCGCTGTTGTATTTGCGCAGGTACTGATATAAATCGTCACTCGGCTCTGAGGTAGCTACAGCCTTATTACCGACCATGATGTTGCCGCGCTCACGACTGCGTTCCTTGTACAGCGTGCGGATATTGGTCGGTTTTTCTTCCAATTCCTTGGCGGACACCACCTGGATATACGTCACGCTGATGAAGAGCGAGGCGAAGAGCAGGGTCACCACCGCGGCAAGCCTGCGGATCGGGCTGTTCACCGGACCACCACCGTCTCCTGATCGTTCCCCGACCCGTACTGGTCCCGATCGTCGCCTTGAGAGTTTGAGCCGTCTTGAAGCTCTGGCGGAATCTCATCGACCGGAAGATCGAACAATGGACCATCCGCCTCGGGGGCCGGCCGCCGGGCCGAGTCCGAGATGCGCAGCAGGATGGCGATGATCATCCAGTTCGCCAGAAGCGACGATCCGCCAGCTGCCATGAACGGCAAGGTCAGACCAGTAAGCGGGATCACCCGGGTGACACCGCCGACGACGACGAAGACCTGCAGAGCCAAGGTGAGCGACAGGCCTGCGGCCAGGAGCTTGCCGAAGCCGTCACGGGCTCCGATGGCTGTGCGTAGGCCACGCTCCACAATCAACGCGTAGACCAGCAGGAGCGCGAACAGACCGGTCAGGCCCATTTCCTCGCCCAATGAAGCGAAGATCATATCGCTGGCGGAGTAAAGAACACGCCATGGCGAGCCCTCGCCCAGACCTGTTCCGATCAGGCCTCCGCTGGCCATGCCGAACACGCCCTGAACGATCTGGGTGCTGTAGGGAAGAATGTCGTCGCGGAACGGATGCAGCCAGAAGTCGACACGAGCCTGCACGTGCGCGAAGAGCTGCCAGGCCGCGAGGGCACCTCCGACGAACAGCAGCAGGCCGAGGACGACCCAGCTGACTCGCTCGGTGGCGATGTAGAGCAGTCCCACGAACATTCCGAAGAACAATAAGGAGGTACCCAGGTCGCGCTCAAACACCAGCACCGCCAAGGTAACGCCCCAGGCCGCGAGCAATGGTCCTAGGTCTTTGGCCCGAGGTAGCTGCATCCACAGCACTTTGCGGCCGACCAGCGACAGCGAGTCCCGGGCGGTCACGAGGTAGCCAGCGAAGAAAATAGTTAGCGCGATCTTCGCGATCTCACCAGGCTGGAACGAGAATCCGCCGAGACCGATCCAGATCCGTGCACCATTGATGTTCTTGCCGATGAACGGCACCAGCGGCAGCAACAGCAAGACCATGCCGGCAGCCATCGCGATATACGTGAATCGGCTCAGCACCCGGTGATCGTGTAGCCAAATGATGATCACGGTGGCCGCGACCACCCCCAGCGCCGACCACATCAGCTGACGGAAAGCCGCAGACTCGGTGAAACTTTTACCCAGACCCAGGTCGATGCGGTGAATCATGACCAACCCAAGACCGTTGAGCAGCATCGCCATCGGCAGCAGGGTCGGGTCGGCGTATGGAGCGAACCGGCGCACGGCCAAGTGCAACACCAAGGCCAGAGCGCCCAGGCCAGCGCCGTAGCCCAGCATGCCTGGAGGCAGAGCATCGTTCACTCCTAAGCCGACCAGTGCATAGGCACCGATCGCCAGGCCGATCGCCACCGCGATCAAGACCGCCTCGAGGTTACGCCCGGTACGCGGTGAGGCTGTTCTCGCGGACGCCATCAGTTGCTCTCTCCGCAGTCCGCCGTGGATCCACCACCCGTGGACGGGGTGGTCGTCGGTGAAGTTGTCGGTGCCGTGGTCGGGGTGCCGGAGGTGGCCCCCGCCTGCTCGATCTCCGCGTCGCCCTGCGCGCTCGCCCCGTCGGCCGCGCCGGACTTCTTGGTCGTCGTCTTGCCGGCAGCCTTGGTCGTCGTGGTCTCAGGAGTGGGCGTGGTCGTCGGCGTCTCCTCGGAGGCACTGGCCGCCGCCCGGCACACGACCTCGGTGCGCAGTTTGCCCACCGTGGTCTCCGCCGCAGCCTGGTCGTCGGCCGAGATGCCGTCGCGCACGCGCTTCTGGCTCGCCTTCGACAGCCCGCTCACCGGCACGTCCGGTGCCAGCGAGGTGACGCTGCTGAGGTCGATCGGCCCGAGTGACTGCGGCAGGCCTTTGAAGATGGCCACCGTGCCGGCCTCGGCGCCCACGAAGTACCGCCCCTGGCTCCAGTGGTAGGCCCCGTACCCACCGCCGGCCACCAGGATCACCAGAACCAGCGTGAACAGACCGATGCGCAGGCCGCGTCTCGGCGAGTCCTTGCGGGCCCGGCCTCCGCGGGTGCGTTCACCCGGCGGCTCTTCGTCGGGGGAGTCGCGGGAGCCGTCTTCGTACTGGTCGTACTGGTCGCCGTAACCGCCGCCGTCGCTGTACTGGTCGCGGTACCGGCCCTGGTACTCGTCCTGGTACTGGTCGCCGTAGCCGTTCTGGTAGAGCTGCTCGGCCGGGTGGTCGTAGTCACGCACGACCGGGATCGGAGCAGTCGACGTCAGTTCGGCGGCTCGTTCAGCCGCGGATCCGCCGAATCCGATCCGCGGCTGGGGATGAAGAGAGGCGGCCCCGACGACCACCGGCTCGATGCTCACGGGCGAGCTGACGGAGTCGACGACGTCGGCCACGATGCAGGTGACGTTGTCGGGCGCACCGCTGCGCAGGGCCAGCTGCACGAGCTGGTCGCAGGTGCTGGCCGGGTCTTTACCGAAAGCCAGGGTCTCTTCGATGGTCTCGAAGCTGACCACGCCGGAGAGACCGTCGGAGCAGAGCAGGTACCGGTCGCCGACCCGGGCCTCGAGCATGGTCAGGTCGGGGTCGACGTCGTCCATGACATCGCTCAGCACCCGCATCAGCACCGAACGCTGGGGATGCTGCTCGGCCTCGGCCAGCGTGATCCGCCCGTCGTCCACCAACCGCTGGACGAACGTGTGGTCGCGCGTGATCTGGTCGAGCCGGCCGTTGTGCAGCACGTAGGCCCGTGAGTCGCCGATGTGCGCGAGACCCAGCCGGCCGTTGCCGACCCGCAGGATCGCCGTGACCGTCGTGCCCATGCCGGACAGTGCCGGTTCCTCGCCCACCCGTGCCTCGAGCTCGTGCTGGACGTGCCGCAGTGACTCCTGCAGTTCGTCCAGCGCGGCGTCGAGTCCGTGCTCCATGTCGTTCAGGGGCGCCATCTCGCCGATGGCCAGGGACGACGCGATGTCACCGCCCGCGTGTCCGCCCATACCGTCCGCAATGATCAGCAGGCTGGGCCCGGCGAAGCCGGAGTCCTGGTTGTTGGACCGGACCAGGCCGACATCGGAGCGCGCCGCGTACCGCAACGCGATCGCCATGTCCTACCTCCGCAGCTCGAGGACGGTACGCCCGATCCGGATCTGGGCTCCGGGGGCGATCGGTACCGGGTCCTGAACGCGGTTGCGTCCCAAGAAGGTCCCGTTGGTTGACCCGAGATCTTCGACCATCCAGACGCCGTGCCGCAATGACAGCCGTGCATGGCGACCCGACGCGTAGTCGTCGTCCAGCACCAGCGTGCTTTCCGGTGTGCGCCCGATCAGGATCGGAGCCTGACCCAGGGGAATCGTCGTGCCTTTGAGTGATCCCGCCGTCACGACCAGTGTCGTCGGGAGTGGTGGCGATTCCTGCTGCTGTGGCTGGGATCTGCCACCACCACCCGACATGGCCGGAACTCCGGCCGTGGCTGGTCGGCGGCTCATCCGGGGGCTGTTGAACAGGTCGCGGCGCATGACCGCCACGACCGACAGCACCAGTAGCCAGAGAAGTGCAAGGAATCCCAGCCGTAGCAGGGTCAGCGTGAGCTCGCTCATCGCGGTTTCATCACCATGATCCGAAGCGGATGACGAGGGTGCTGCGGCCGATCTTGATCTGGCTGCCGTCGACGACCTCGGCGGTGTTGATGCGTTCGCCGTCGACGTACGTGCCGTTCGTTGATCCGAGGTCGGCCGCGATCAGCCGGCCGTGTTCGACGCGGACCTCGGCGTGCCGCCTGGACACACCGATGTCGTCGACGATCACGTCGGCCTCAGTGCCGCGGCCGATCACGGTGACCGGTGCGGTGATCGGGTAGACCCGGCCGTCGACCACCAGGGAGGGGTGGTCGGGCTGCTGTTGCTGGGCGGGGGGCTGCCCGTAGCCCTGGCCGGGCTGGTGTTGCTGCTGCTGCTGCTGCGGGGCGCGGGAGAGCGCCTGCTGCTGCGGGTGGGCCTGCTGGGGCCGGGTGCCGCGGGTGGTGGTGCTGCGGACCCGGAACAGGCCGGTGTCGAGATCCTGGGCCTCTTCGAAGCGGACCGTGATCGGCCCGACGAACGAGTACTCCTGGTTGCCGGCGTGCTCCGCGACCACGTCGCGCAGCTCGTCGCCGAGCGTGTCTTCCCACTCGCCGAGACGCTCGTGGTCTCCGGCGCCGAGTTCCACCACGAAGGTGTTCGGCGCCAGGGTGCGACCGCGGGCGACCACGGTGGCCCGGTCGTCGATCTCGCGGCGGAGGGCGCTGGCGATCTCGACCGGCTGCACCTCACTTCTGAAGGCCTTGGCGAAGGCGCCGTTGACGGCGCGCTCGATGCCCTTCTCCATCCGGTCGAACATTCCCACGGCTACCTCCTCCCGGTCCGGTGGCTGACTGCTGATCCTCACAGATCCTGCCGCAGTCACGGTCACAGCACGACCGGCCCGGTACCTGGGACGCCCGATGCGCCCGCCTCGGGGACAACGCCTGAGGGGCACACCGTGATCCGTGGCACGGGTCCGGTCACCTCCCAGCGTATCCGCGAGCCGGTGCACCCCGTGGATGAGACGGGGACCGGAGATCGTCACCGATTATCCCCAGATGCCCGGCTCCTCCCGGACAGTGGGTCCGGTGGCTGAGGGATGGGTCAGGGGGCACCCCCAAATCGTGCTAGCGTTCTACTCGCAGCAAGCGCGAGTGGCGGAATAGGCAGACGCGCACGGTTCAGGTCCGTGTGCCCGAAAGGGCGTGGGGGTTCAACTCCCCCCTCGCGCACCACCCAGTAACACCAAGAAGGCTTCCGGGACATCCCGGGGGCTTTTTTTGGTTTGCCCCGATCGGAACCCTGCGAGAGCAACGTCACCCGCGGATCGCGAACGATCAAGGGCTTCGGAAGTGGGTCACCCGCGTGCGGTCGGTGAGAGAAACCCATGGTGGACGCCCGCCCGCACCGGTGCCCATGGACGTCCGCAAATAAATGGGTGCCCGCCGACGAGGGCCCGGGCGTGTCGGTCACCTGACCAGGGAAGGTGAAGGGGCAGCCCGCCGCGGGCCGGACGGCACCGAGCCGAGCAATTCGTCGACCAGAAGATCGAGCGCCCCCGCACGAGAGCCCTTGACCAGCACCACGTCATCGGCCGTGAGGTTGGCCTGCAGCCAGTCGAGCGCGGCGGCGCGGTCGGGCACGTGCACCCCACCCGACTCGGCCGCCACCGGGAGAGCCGCGCTACCCACCGCGAGCACGGCGTCCACACCGAAGATCCCGGTCAATGCCCCGACCTGACGGTGAGAATCGGCGGAGTGCGGTCCCAGTTCGTGCATCTCGCCCAGTACCGCCACGGTCCGGCCCGCCCGGCGCCGGCCGATCCGGTCCAGGCAGGCCAGCGCGGCCAGGGCGGCGTCGGGATTGGAGTTGTAGGTGTCGTCCAGCACCAGCAGTCCGTCGACGCGTTCCTTCGGTTCCAGCCGGTGCGGGGTGGGGCCGACCCGCCCCAGCCGGTCCGCGATGTCGTGGGGTGATTCCCCGGCGGCCAGTGCCATCGTGGCTGCCGCGGCGGCGTTGGACACCTGGTGGTCACCGCTGCGGTGCAGGGTCACCGGGAACCAGCCGCCGTCGAGGGCGAGCTCGAACGACGGCCGGCCCAGGGGATCGAGTTCGAGATGGCGCCAGGTCACGTCCCCACGCCGGCCGAAGGTCCGCACCGTTGCCGGGGTGCGCGGGGCCATGACCATCACCCGGGTGTCGTCGGCGTTCAGCACCGCCAGGCCGTCGGCCGGCAGTGCCTCGATCAGCTCACCCTTGGCCCGGGCGATCAGCTGCGCCGAGCCGAAACGGCCGATGTGGGCACTGCCGACGTTGAGCACCGCCGCGATGTCGGGCCGGGCGATCGAGGTCAGCCAGGACAGCTGCCCGACACCCCGCGCGCCCATCTCCAGCACCAGTCGATCGGTCGTGTCACCGACCCGCAGACAGGTCAGCGGCACGCCCAGCTCGTTGTTCAGGTTGCCGACGGTGGTGACGGCGCCGGGGAGCAGCCCCGCGATAAAATCTTTCGTCCCGGTCTTGCCGTGCGATCCGGTCAGGGCGATCACCCGGGGGCGCACCTGCCGCACCACGTGCCGGGCCAGCCGGCCCAGGGCCACCACCGGATCGGCCACGACCACCGTGGTTGTGGTGGTGGGCCGGGAGCCGAGCACGACGTGCGCGCCCTCCGCGTGGTCGTGACCGTCGGAGCGAGTCCCGGCCAGAGCCACGAACAGCCCGCCCGGCACCGGGGCACGATTGTCCAGGTAGGCCTCACCGGTCACCGTCCGGCTCGGGTCGCCGTAGACCTCACCGTCACAGATTAGAGCGATCTCGCCCGCAGTCATCGGGATCATGACGTCGATGGTCGTCCGCGAGGCGCAGGCGGCGCGTCATCCCCGGGTCTGAACTCTCCTCCACGGGTACCGGCAGGTGATACCTCAGGTGGAGGTGCCGGAGGGGCCGGCGGACGAACGTTGTTCATCGTGACGATCCTTCTCTCTGACCCCCGGGTCGCCGCGGTGCCGCTGCGCGAGACCGGCGAACCGCTGGTCGAACTTCCGGAGGCCTTCGGCCCGGCCCGGGCCGCGGTGCGCGCGGGACTGGCGACCCGGTTGCTCCGGGCGCAGTCCCTCCTGCCCCGGGGCCTGCACCTGCGCGTGGTCGAGGGGCACCGCTCACCGCAGCGGCAACGGGCGATCATCGAGACGTACACGGCGCAGGTCCGCGCGGCCCATCCCGGCGCGACCGAGCACGACCTGCCCGATCTGGTGGCCCGGTTCGTGGCGCCGCTCGTGGTGGCCCCGCACGTCGCGGGGGCCGCGGTCGATCTTTCACTGGTGGACGAAGCGGGCGTCGCTCTCGATCTCGGCACCCCGGTGGACGCGACTCCCGAGGAGTCGCGCGGAGCCTGTTTCTTCGACTCTCCGTGGATCTCTCCGCAGGCCAGGGCCAATCGACGGCTGATGGCAGCCGCCCTGAACGGGGTCGGGCTGGTGAACTACCCGACCGAGTGGTGGCACTGGTCGTACGGCGATCGTTACTGGGCCCTGACCACCGGCGCCCCGAGCGCTCTCTACGGTCCGGCCGGTGCAGCATGAGTGCATCGGTGCTCGCGGGCGATCATGCACCTTTCTTCCCCGTTCCCAAGGCAGAAAAGGGCAGCGGGACCAGTCTCGCGTCCCGTCCCACCCTCACCGTGGACCTGTCGGCCGTGGGGGCGAACACCCGCCACCTCAGCCGGATCACCCAGGGCGAGGTGATGGCCGTGGTGAAGGCGGATGCGTTCGGGCACGGTGCCGCCCAGGTCGCCCGCACCGCGCTGGCCCACGGTGCGACCCGGCTGGGTGTCACCAGCCTGGCCGAGGCCCTGGCCCTGCGCGCCGAGCGGGTCTACGCACCCGTGCTGAGCTGGCTCAATCCGGTGGATGCGGACTGGGCGCGGGCCGTGCGGGTGGGCGTGGAACTGGCGGTTCCGAGCCTGGAGCACCTGGCCGCCATAGCCACTCTGGCCCCGGGCGCCACCGTGCACCTGCACCTGGACTGCGGCATGGCCCGCGACGGCGCCGAGCCCGCTCTCTGGCCCGCTCTGTGCGCGGCGGCACGGCGGGCCGAGCAGCTCGGCCTGGTTCGGGTGGCCGGCCTGATGGGCCATCTGAGCTGCGCGGATGTACCGGGCGACGCGTCCAGCACGATCGGTCGGGCGACCTTCGACTGGGGCGTGCGGGTGGCCCGGGACGCCGGGCTCGATCCCGCGCACCGGCACCTGGCGGCCACTGCCGCCACCCTGAACGACCCCCTGAGTCACCACACGACGGTCCGGGTCGGGGCCGGCCTGTTCGGAATCGACCCCTCAGGTGCGGGCCGGATGCGGCCCACCCTGACTCTGACCGCACCCCTGATCGGCCTTCGCCGCGTCGGTGCCGGTACCGCCGTGGGCTACGGGCAGACCTGGACCGCCCCGACGACAACCCAGCTCGGGCTTATCGGCGTCGGGTATGCCGACGGGCTTCCCCGTAGCGCCTCGAACCGGGCGCAGGTGCTCGTGCGGGGCGTGCGGCGGCCGTTGGTGGGGAAGATCTCGATGGACATGGCCGTGATCGATCTGGGAGAAGAGGGCGCGCGCATGGGCGACGTCGTGACGGTGTTCGGGCCCGGCGCCGCCGGAGAGCCGACGGTGGCCGAATGGGCATCCTGGGCAGGAACTATCGAGCACGAGATAATGACCGGCCTGGGCCCCCGTCTGGCTCGCGCCCGGTCCGGAGGACGGTCATGAGCGCGCGGGTAGCTGTGATCGGCGGTGGGCAGAACAGCGAGCACGAAGTCTCCCTGGCCTCGGCCGCCGGCGTCCGGAATGCTCTGGTGGCAGCCGGTTACGAGGTGGTCGCCCTGACCGTCGACCGGTCGGGCACCTGGCGCGACGGGGAGTTGCGCCCCATCGGCCTGGCCGGCGCGGTGCAGGTGATCGGGAGCTGCGAGGTGGTGGTGCCGATGCTGCACGGTGCCCATGGGGAAGACGGAACCCTGGCTGCACTCTGTGATCTCGCCCAGGTGCCCTACGTCGGGTCGGGGGTGGGGGCGGGTGCGGTGGCCATGGACAAATGGGTCACGAAACTCGTGGCCCAGGCCATCGGTATTCCGGTGGCGCCGGGTTGGCTGCTGACCCGAAAAACATCCAGCTCATATGTTTTCACCGGTCCGGTGGTGGTCAAGCCGGTGTCGGCGGGGTCCAGTCACGGGGTTTCACTGATTATGGACGAGGAACAGCTACCGGCCTCCCTCGACGCCGCTCTCGCACTCGGCGATCGCGTGCTGGTGGAGGAACCGATCAGCGGCCGGGAGATCGACGTGGCCGTGCTCGGGCGCCCCGACGGCTCCCGCCTGATCGCACCGCCGCTCGAAATACTCATACAGAAAGATATTTTCGACCACTCGACGAAGTACGACGGCAGCGCCGAGTTGCTCGTCCCGGCCGATCTGGGCGCTCAGGAGAGGAAGGCACTGGAAGAGGCCGCGCTCGCGATGTACGACGCGCTCGGCTGCTCGGGTGTGGCGCGCGTCGACTTCTTCCTCACCGCGCAGGGGCCGGTGCTCAACGAGGTGAACACCGCGCCGGGGTTCACCGAGCAGTCGCAGGCACCGAAAATGTTCGCCGCCGACGGTCTGCCCTATGTCGAGCTGGTGGATCTGCTGGTGTGTGACGCTCTGACGGCGGGTCGTCGGCCATGAGCGCCCGGGGGCGTGTTTTGCTTACGTTACGCAGTAACGTGCTCACCTATCTGGTCGGAGGTCCCGTCATCGCCGCGTTCGCCCTGGGGTGGCTGCGCCTGCCGCTGACCGAACCGGGCGAACGGATGCCGGCGGTGGCCCGATGAGCGGTGGCCTGACGAGTGGTGGATCGACGAGTGGTGGATCGGTGAACCGGCCGGCCCCCGACCGGCCCCAGATCACGCGCACGGCGCAGCGATGGTTGCGCACGTGGGGTGCCGATGCGTTTGCCGGTCTGCTGGTGTGGTTCGGCGGCCTGGCCGAGACCGTCCTCGCCAGCTGGTACGCGATCGGCCGCCTGCAACTGATCGTGCTGGTGTTCGGCATGGCGCTCGCCGTCGCCGTGGCCCGGCACTGGCCCTCGGTCGCGCTCGGCACGGTCTGGGTGGTCGGGCTGCTGCAGTTCTCGAACGGGCTCAGCATCATGCTGGTCCAGTTCTCGGTCGTCTACATCGCTTTCGCGATGGCTCGCTGGGGCAGCACGGCCACGCTCTGGGCCAGCATGCTGTCGATTCCCGCAGCCGTGATCGGCGGCATCGTCTTCATGGCCAACATCGGCCCGCAGGCGCTGTCCCTGCTCTCCGGCGGGGTGCCGCTCTCACAGGCTGCCGATGTCCTGGGCGTGTCGTGGCGGATGATGTCGGCGGCCTTCGTGCTGGCTCTGCTGCTGGTGCCCTGGCTGATCGGCCTGGTCGCCCGGCTCGCGGTGCGGGCGAGCGCCTCGGAGGCGTCACTCGAGGTGGCCGAGGCCGACGCCGCCCGGGCCCAGCGCGAGAACGAGCTGGCCCAGCGCGAGAGTGAGCAGGCCCGGGAGATCGCGGCGCTGCGCGAGGAACAGGCCCGGCTGGCCGCCGACGTGCACGACGTGGTGGGGCACTCGCTGGCGGTGATCCTGGCTCAGGCCGAGTCGGCGCAGTTCCTCGACGACGATCCGGTGGTGCTGAAACAGACCATGGTCACGATCGCCACGTCGGCCCGGTCGTCGCTGCAAGACATTCGGCAGGTGCTGGCCGGCGCTCAGCAGGCCGTCGTGGTGGCGTCGGCGGGCTCGTTCCGGGAGCTCGTCGCGGGGGTCCGTTCCAGCGGGCACGAGGTGATCGTCAACGAGGTCGGCCCGGTGCGACCGCTGCCGCCCGAGCTGGAGGTGGTCGCCCACCGGGTGGTGCAGGAGATGCTCACGAACGCCATCAAGCACGGCCGCCGCGATCGTCCGGTGCACGTCGAGAGACATTGGCCGGAAGGTCCCTTCGCACATGATCTGCGTATCGAGGTGCGCAACGCCGCGGCCCGGCGGATCGCGGACACCCAGCCGCTGGATGTGCTGCCGGCCGGGGACGCGCCGAGCCCGGGCGGGCAGGGGCTCGGCGGGATGCGTCGCCGGGTGGAGAGCGTAGGTGGCAAGCTCGATGTCCGAACGCGCGACGAACCGGAAGGACCGATTTTCACCGTGACTGCCTGGATCCCCGTGAGCGGGCGATGAGCGAAGAGAGCCCGCCGGACATCCGCGTGCTCCTGGTCGACGATCAGGAGCTGTTCCGGGCCGGTGTGCAGGTGATCATCAACGCGCAGCCGGGTATGACCGTGGTCGGCTCGGCCGGTGACGGCCTGGAGGCCGTGCGGCTCGTCGACGAACTGCAACCCGACGTGGTGCTGATGGACATCCGGATGCCCGAGATGGACGGCGTCGAGGCCACCCGGCAGATCTTCCAGCCCGAACGGGTGGCCCGCCGGGACCGTCCGGTGCGGGTGGTGGTGCTGACCACCTTCAACCTGGACGACCGGGCGGCCCGGGCGATCCGTTACGGCGCCAGCGGTTTCCTGCTGAAAGACACCACCCCGCTGATGCTGCGCGACGCGATCCGCACGGTGCACGCAGGCAATGCGGTGCTCGCCCCGAGCGACCTGTCCACGCTGCTGGAGACCCAGTTCCGGGAGGCCGCCCCGATCCCGCCCGCCTACCTGGCGCTCACCGACAAGGAGCGCGAGGTCTTCGACGCGGTGGCCCGAGGCCTGTCCAACACCGAGATCGCCGGCCTGATCTTCGCCAGCGAATCGACCGTGAAGACCCACGTCGGCTCGATCCTGCGCAAGCTGACCCTGCGCGACCGCGTGCAGATCGTGGTCTTCGCCCACCAACACGGCCTGGTCAAGTTCTGACCCTCTCTTCCACCCCGAAAGTGCGGTGGGGCGCCTTCGCGAACAGGGGAATGGTCGTGCTCAAGGGGTGGCCGCGTTTCTTCGGAGAAGGGCGCGGGCTCGACCGCCTCAGAAGCGGGTGCGGGCTCGGTCCTGGCGGCGTTTCTGCAGGTGGGCGTGGGCTGCGCGGAGGTGGGTCACGGTTTCGGGGGCCAGGCCCAGGGTGCGGGTGAGCAGAGCCTCGTCGACCAGGCTCACGGCGTCGGCCAGCCGGAATCGGCTCAGGGCCGTGGCGACGGCCGGCCGGATCTCGAGCAGGGCCGGGGCCGCCGCCTGCAGCAGATGTGGTGAGGGCAGTGGCAGTTGCTTGGCCTCACTGGGCTCAAGCTTGAGAAGTCCTCCGCCGTAAGACCTTCCGACCGTCTCGGCGCCGAGCAGGGTGACCGAGCCGAGGGCGGCGAGGGGAAGCAGACCCGAGGGGTCGGGGCGGTGGAGATGCACCCCGTGCACCGAGTTCAGGTGGTGGGCCCGGGCCGAGTTCGTGACCAGCCGGGGTGCGTCGGCGTTCATGTAGGTCAGCAGCAGGTCGGGCGGGGGCGCCAGCCGTACCTGCCACCACGGGGTGCGGATGCGGCACTTGTAGGCCTCGTCCACGCCCATCGACTCACCGGCCCGCACGTACGCGGCCGCAGCCGGGGAGCGCCGGTCGGCGGGGCGGAAAAGCTTCACGGCCGAGCCGTTCTCGCCGAGTTCCCGGAGGGCGTCGGCGCTGAAGTCCAGCCCGCGCAGATGTGAACTGCCGGGAGGGGAGAGCGGGAGCAGGTCGGCGGGGCCCAGGCCGCGGGCGGCGGCCTCGTCGAGGGTGAGGGCGAAGAAACTGTTGTTGCCGGTCACGATGCCGAGCGAGACCCGGCCCCAGTCGTCGAGCACGCTGAACTCCGGGCCGCGCAGCAACTGGTCGAAGGCGCGCAGGGGTTCGGCCGGGATCAGGGCCGGGGTCCATTTGAGGTCGGGCGAGGGCACGGTGAACGACTCGAACACCGGCTCGGCGGGCAGCTCCTCCAGTGCTGCGGCGTTGCGGACCTGCAGTGTCTCCAGTCGGCCGGAGATCCCGGGGCTGTGGAAACCGTCGGCCAGGACCAGCACGATCTCCGCCACGACCCCGGGAAAGACGCGTTCGGTGAAGGCCACCAGCCGCACCCGGGCGAAGTTCTCCAGCAGGTACCGCCGCACCGGCGCCGCGTAGTTCACGCTGAGCAGCTCGGCCGGCAGCACCAGCCCGAGTCGCCCGCCGGGCCGCAGGAACCGCGAGGCGTGCACGGTGAACGCGGCCCACGACGAGGCCAGCCCGCTCAGGGAGACCCCGGCGCGCCGGGCCGCGGCCTGGGCTCGCGCCCGGTCGGAGCCGGTGAAGTCGTGGTACCGCACGTACGGCGGGTTCCCGATCACTGCGTCGTAGTCGCCGGTCGGATCGAGGGTGAAGAAGTCGGCCGTGGTGACGGTGGCCCGGATTCCGGTGGCCTCCAAAGCCGACCGAGCGGACTGGGCAGATTCAGGATGAAGCTCAACCCCGTCCAAAAACCATTCGGGACCACCGAACTCGGCAGCCGCGAGCAAAAAGGCGGCCTCCCCGGACGACGGCTCGAGCACGCGGCCACCGCTGCCGCGCAGGGCCCACCGGGTGACGTACCGGGCGATGGGGGCGGGTGTGAAGAAGGCGCCCCGGGCCTTCCGTTTCCCGAGCGTCGTCATCGGGTGACCGGCTGTGCCCTCGGGCAAGCGGTCGGCACCGCCCCGGCACCGACCCGCCCTCTGCTCACCACCCACCTAGTTTCCCGGGTTTTCCGCAGACGATGTGCACTAGTCAGCGACCGGGTGAGAACGACCCCGTAGGGTCGGGCAGGTGAAGCACCCTGACGACCGTGGATCGTCCGCGGTCGAGTACGGCCTCATCGCCGGTGGCGTGGTGGTCGCCTTCGTGGTTGCCTTCGTCGGGTTGCAGGCCGTTGCGGGTGAGGTGTTCGGCCGGGCCGTGACCCAGATGGAGAAAGTCGAACCGCTGAGCACACCGGCGGAACCTGCCCCCAGCAGCACTCGTTGAACCCTGTCAGTGACGATCGCTACCGAGGGAGTGTGACCTGTCGTGGGGTTTCTGGACAGGCTGCTGGGTCGTGACAAGGACCAGCAGGGCTATCAGCAGGCACCCGGCCAGAGTTGGGGCGGTCAGCAGCAGCAACAGCCGTCCTGGGGGTCACCGAGCAACCAGGGTCATCAGGGCAACCAGGGTGGCTACCAGCACCCAGGCGGTTTCCCGCCGGCGGTCGGCCGCCCGGGCGCTGAGCCCGGCAGCGACGCGCAGGCCGACCAGGCCGCGATCGCCCGCTACCGCTACATGCTGAAGACCGCGCCGCCCGAGCGCATCGAGGAGGCGCACGCCGAGGCCTTCGCGAAACTGTCGCCCGACCAGCGGCGCATGGTGCTGGCCGGTCTCTCCGAAGAAGTTCCGCCGCACGAGCGCGCCACGAGCGACGACCCGCGTTCCCTGGCCCGGATGGCCACCCGCGCCGAGATGCGCAGCCCGGGCACCCTGGAGCGCAGCTTCAACCGACCCGGCCTGGGTGGCGGTATGGGCGGCGGCGGTATGGGCATGGGCGGCATGATCGCCGGTGGCCTGCTCGCCGGTGTGGCCGGTGCCTTCGTCGGCACCGCGATCGCCGATGCCATGTTCGACGGCTTCGACGGCAGCGAGTTCCAGGAGGGCTACGAGGCCGCGGCCGACGACTTCACCCAGCAGGGCGACCAGGTCGGCCAGCAGGTCGACCAGGGCCAGCAAGAACTCGGCGAGGCCGGCGACAACGGCTTTGACATGTTCGGGGGCGGCGACGGTGACTTCAGTGGCTTCGGAGACGTCTGACAGCGATCGATAGCCGCTGACAGCGGCACGTGCGCGCCGTGACAGCGCGCCCCGGCACCTTGGACGAGTCAAAGAGCACGGCTCAGTACTCATCCAAGGAGTCCACCCATGGCATACGCCTTCGAGGCCGAGGGACTGGTCAAGCGCTTCGGCGCCACGACCGCCCTGGCCGGGGTCGATCTGGCGGCTCCCGAGGGCACTGTCCTCGGTGTTCTCGGACCCAACGGAGCCGGTAAGACCACAGCGGTTCGGATCCTCGCCACCCTGCTGCGCCCCGACGAGGGGCGCGCCACCGTGGCCGGACTGGACGTCGTCCACCAGGCGCCCCAGGTGCGCCGCCAGATCGGCCTCACCGGCCAGTACGCGTCCGTCGACGAAGACCTCACCGGCACCGAGAATCTGGTGCTCATCGGCCGGCTGCTCGATCTCTCCAAGCGCGACGCTCTCGCCCGGGCCCGGCACCTGCTCGGTCAGTTCGACCTGACCGAAGCCGCCGACCGCGTGGCCAAGCACTACTCCGGCGGCATGCGCCGCCGGCTGGACCTCGCCGCCAGCCTGGTCGGCCGCCCGTCGGTCATCTACCTCGACGAGCCCACCACCGGCCTCGACCCGGCCAAGCGCGACGACGTCTGGCGTCTGGTGCGCAACCTCGTCGCGGACGGCACCACCGTGCTGCTCACCACGCAGTACCTGGAAGAGGCCGACGCGCTCGCCGACGACATCACCGTCATCGACCACGGCCGGGTCATCGCCCACGGCACCCCGGCCGAACTCAAGCGCGTCGTCGGCGGCCAGACCCTGGTGGTGCGACCGGCCGACCCGGCACACCTCGACACCGTGCGCGGCCTGCTGTCACAGGTATCCACCGGCAAGAACATCGATTCCCCCGCCCGCGGCGTGCTCAGCGTGCCCGTGGACGACGACAGCGCGATGACCACGGTGGTGCGCCGCCTCGACGACGCCGGCATCGCCGTCACCGAACTGTCCCTGCGACTTCCCAGCCTGGACGAGGTCTTCTTCAGCCTCACCGGCTCCCGCGAGCAGATCGAACAGGAGAGTGCGGCATGAGCAGCACCACCACCCTGATGACTGAGGCGCCGGACGTTCCCGCCGCGCCCACCTCCGACACCCCCGCCAAACCGTTCCCGCTGATCCGGCACTCGCTGATCCTGGCCGGCCGGTCGATCACGAAGATCCGGCGCACCCCGGAACAGCTGATCGACGTCACCGTCCAGCCGATCATCTTCACCGTGCTGTTCGTCTACCTGTTCGGCGGCGCGATCTCCGGCTCGCAGCACGCCTACCTACAGTTCGTCCTGCCCGCCCTGATGGTGCAGACCGTGCTGTTCGCCACCCTGGCGATCGGCGTGAACCTGAACACCGACATGGGCAAGGGCGTGTTCGACCGGTTCCGCAGCCTGCCGATCCCCCGCTCGGCCCCGCTGGTCGGCGCGGTACTCGGCGACGTCGTCCGCTTCGTCACCTCGATCGCCGTGCTGCTGGGCTTCGGCTACGCCATCGGTTTCCGGGTGGAGACCAACGCTCTGCAGGCGCTCGCGGCCTGTCTACTGGTGCTGTTCTTCGCCTTCTCGCTGACCTGGGTGTCCGTGTTCCTCGGCACCACCGTGCGCAATTCCGGCACCGTGCAGGGCATCGGCTTCCTGGTGATGTTCCCGCTGACCTTCGGTTCGTCGATGTTCGTGCCGGTGAACACCATGCCCGGCTGGCTCCAGGCGTGGGTCAAGGTCAACCCGATCACCCACCTGACCGAGGCCTGCCGCGGCCTGATGGTCGGCGGCGCGATCACCGAGCCGGTGCTGTGGTCGCTGGGCTGGTCGGTCGCCATCATGGCGGTCTTCGCACCCCTGGCGGTGCGGATGTACCGCTCCCGCACGTGAGTTCTTTTGGTAAGTCCAGTCTCGATGGGCTGATATGAACAGCTGCCTGAAAGCCAAGATGCACTGATCAAGAAAGAATCGTGGCAGTGCTAACAGACTCGACATCGATTTCTTCGCCTCGATCACCAGGTTGGTGATCGAGGCGAAGAAATTTTCCTGATCGCCAATCCACGCAAGGTTGCAGATTTGGCCATGCCATCGACTGAGGCCTTCAGGTCACCATCCGCCGTCACCTGTCCAGGGTCGAGAGCCCGACCGCCTGGATAGCCCTCATTTGCCGATGGCCACTGGTTTGTGGCCGGTTCCAGCAGGCCACAGAGTGGAATCTCAGCTGCCGTACTGGAAGACGGTGACGTAGTCCGCAGTCTCGGTCCAGTTGAATGTGGTCCGGTCGCCCTTCGGGCACGCCTTAGCGTCCCGATCAATGGAGTAGGAGCTATTCTCGAACTGGAAGTACGCAGTGACGTGGGGGCAATCGCCGTCCGCTTTGGTGTCTTCGACCCAGCCCTTTACGGTCTTCTTGCCGCCCGAACAGGTCACCGTCCAATGCCCCTTGGAGCCGGACAGAGATACGTCCTTAACGGTTCCACAAGCAGCGGCCTGGGCTCCCTGTGCGAAAATCAGGTCCATCCCGAGTAGGGCGAACGCGACAAGGGCAATCTTTGCGAATTTCATCGTATTCCTAACCATTTGAACTCCCTGTGAGTCCAGATGTCCTGAAAGATAACGAAAGGTAACTGTTTCGTCAACGTTGTGTATTCGGTAACATTTATCTAAATGTACCCCTTGAGGGCCATGGGGTGGTATATAGGCTGATCTTTGAGTCTCGGATCGGGGCTAGTCGCGAAGGTGGGGGTTGTGGCCTGGAGGGATCGATCGTTCTGAGCGGGTCGCGCCCAGACTCTCACCGTTGTTTCGCCGAAGAGCTTTGGGGCGCTGAGAGCATGGCTCAGGGCGGTTTGCTTGCTTCGAAATGGAGGGTGTTTGACGGCGGTGAGGCGGAATATGGGTTTCCAGCTCACGGCCCACGACGTCAGCCGGCCCAATCGGTGTGTGGTGTTCCCCGGTCCAGCGAGGGTACTCACGGTGTAAGCATCGCCGAATTACCCTTCCTGGTAACGCGGTTCGCCGATCGGTAGTTGGTTGGTGCGATCACTGAGCCGGTGCCCTGGTCGGTCGCCATCATGGCGGTCTTCGCACCCCTGGCGGTGCGGATGTACCGCTCCCGCACGTGAGTTCAGATGGAGGACGCCGCTGGGCCCCGATCGGGTCCGGCGGCTTCCGGCGTGGTCGCCTTGAGCAGGGCGACGGCGCCCTCCCGGTCGAGGGCGCGGCCGGCGTCGAAGCAGGTGGTGAACTCCTCCGGGGTCAGCGCGGCCTTGATCCTCGCGGTGAGCCGGGCGATGTCCGGGTCGCGGAAGCCGTCGTGACCACGCATCTGGGCGCAGGCGCCCAGGAGCCCGGCGGCCTCGACGGGCCGGCCGACGGTCAGGAGGTATTCGGCGACGGTGACCCCCACCCGGGCGGCGACCGGTAGGTCCTGGCTGTCCAGGGCCAGCTGGACGACCAGGGCCAGCCGGGTCGAGGCCACGTCGAGAGCGTTGTCGCGCAGTTCGTACACCATCAGCTCGCTGAGCATCATCGCGTGCATCTGGGGCATGATGCGTGGCCTCGAACCGTTTTCGGTGATGGCCTTTTCGGCCAGTCGCCGGGCCTCCCCAAGATTGCCCTCGGCCGCCGCGAGTGACGCCGCGCCCGAGATGGCGAACGCATGGGCCATCCACGAGCTGGTTTCCGAGGCCATTCGCCGGGCCACCTCGAGGTCGCGCCGGGCGCCCTCCAGGTCACCCTTCTCCTGACGGATCCGGGCGATCCAGACCAGGGCCTGGGCCTCGTCGTCGGTGGCGTGCAGCTCGATCATCAGCTGCCGGGCCCGGGTGAACAGCTCGATCGCCCGGTCGAGTTCGCCGTCGACCCGCATGATCTCGGCCAGCTGGCTGCTCGCGGTGGCGATGCCCCACCGGTCGCCGATCTCCTCGAACATGGCCAGCGCCTGCGGGATGTGCTCCCGGCAGCGCTCGAAATCGCCCTCGTTCTCGGCCAGCATGGCGACCATCAGCCGGAGCATGGCGCGGGCCCACGGATCGGTGTGGTGAAGGTTGCGTGCCACCGCGGCCCGGCTGGCCTCGGAGTCGTGCCGCAGCTCGGCCAGGGCCGGCTCGATGAACGTCAGCAGGGGATGCCCGCCGAGCACGTTCACCTGCTGCAGGAGTGAGTCGATCTGGGCGAGGTCATGTTCGCCCGGTAGATCCTTGCCGCTCATCGCGGTACTCAGCGCGGCCAGTACGGTTACGACCAGCAATGGCTCGGGGCTGCTCTCGCCCGGTACCCGCAGAGCCTGTTTGGCCCAGTCCCCGGACTCCTCGTGGCGGCTGGTCACGGCCCAGTACCAGCCGAGCGCAGCGGCCAGCCGCACCGCGTGGTCCGCGTTCTCCGTCTCCACGGCGAATCTCATGGAGGCGAGCAGGTTGTCGCGCTCGGAGGTGATCCGGTCCAGCCAGAACAGCTGGTCGCGGCCTCGCAGATAGGGGTCGGCGGTCTCGGCGAGCTTCAGGAAGTAGGTGGCGTGGGCCCGGCGCATCGTCGCTATCCCGCCACGCTCCGAGAGCTTCTCCAGCGCGTACTCGCGGATGGTCTCCAGCAGCCGGTAGCGCGGTTGTGGATCGTTTCCCGAGGCCACCACCAGCAGCGACTTCTCGGCCAGGGAGAGCAGCAGGTCGGCAATCGTTTCCTCATCAAAATCCGTTGTTCCGGATCCGATTTCGGCACCGCCGCAGACGATTGAGGCGGTCTCGGCGGTGGCCCCACCGCCGAACACCGACAGCCGCTCGATCAGGTCTCTCTCCGCGTCCGGCAGCAGTTCCCAGCTCCAGGCCACCACCGCGCGCAGCGTCTGGTGTCGCGGCATCGCGGTGCGGTTGCCGCCCGTGAGCAGCCGGAACCGGTTGTCCAGCCGGGCGGCCAGGGCCTCCGGGTTCAGCGTGCGCAGCCGGGCCGCGGCCAGCTCGATGGCCAGCGGCAGACCGTCGAGGCGCCGGCAGATCTCCCGCACCGCCCCGGCGTTCTCGTCGGTCATCGTGAAACCGGGTCGGACCAGGGCGGCCCGGTCGGCGAACAGCTGCACCGCGGGCGAGTCCTCGGCCGCGGTGGCGAGCGGGCGCACCGGCCAGATCGACTCCCCGACGATGCCGAGGGGCTCCCGGCTGGTCGCCAGCACAGTCAGCCTGGGGCAGCGGGCCAGCAGGAACTCGGCCACCTCGGCGCTGGCCTCGATCAGGTGCTCACAGTTGTCGAGCACGATCACGGCGTCGTGCGGGGCCAGACTCTCGACCAGCCGGGTGCGCACGTCGCGTAGCGGCGGCTGCTGCAGTGTGGTGTCGAGCTGGGACCGGTCGATCGACCCGATGCCGCCCAGCACTGTGGAGGCCACATCGTCCGGGTCGGTCACCGGCGCCAGCTCGATCATCCACACGCCGTCGCGATCGGCCAGACGGCTCGCAACTTCGCTGACCAGCCGGGTCTTTCCGGCCCCACCGGTGCCGACCAGGGTGACGAGGCGGGTGCGGCCCAGTTGCTCGGTGATCCCGGCGAGCTCGGCCTCCCGGCCGACGAACGTGGTCAGGGGGACGCGCAAATTGGTGCGGCGGACGATGTCCGCCGGCGGTTCGGGGTCGGTGGGGGACACCACCGAACGCAGGGCGGCATCGTCCCTCAGCACCTGGCCCTGCAGTTCCTGCAGCGCGGCGGGCGGATCCAGGCCGAGTTCGTCGGCCATCGCCCGGCGCAGCCGTTCGTACACAGCCAGCGCCTCACCCTGTCGCCCCCCGGCCGCGAGGGCCCGGATCAGCAGTTCGTGGGTGCGCTCGCGCAGCGGGTGCGCGGCGATGACCTCTTCCAGCTCGGTCACCGGCTCGCCCGCGCGGCCCAGGGTGAGCAGGGCCGCAGCGCGTTCGTCGATCGCGGTGAGCCGCAGTCGTTCCAGCCGCTCGGTCCAGGCCTGGGCGTAGGGCGCGTCGGCGACCTCGGCCAGGGGAGCGCCGCGCCACAGGTCCAGAGCCTGCCCCAGCATCTCGACCGTCTCCGGCGGCCCGGCCGTGCGCCGCCCCTGCCCCACCAGGTTCTCGAAGGCCAGCGCGTCGACGTCGTCCTTGGTGATGACCAGCCGGTACCCCGCGGGCCCGGACTCGATCAGGTCTGGCCGGGGCAGCGCCCGCCGCAACCGGGAGACCAGCGACTGCAGGGCGTTGACCTCGTCCGCCGGCGGATCTTCCAGCCACAGCGACTGCACCAGCCGGCTGACCGGAACCCAGGCCCCCGCGTCCGCACTAAGCCTGACCAGCAGCGATCGCAGACGGGCACCGCCGATATCGACGGGCTCGCCCTCGGCCTCGATCATCAACGGCCCCAGCACGCGTACCTGCACGCCCCCAGTGTCGCAGCCAGTTCATGGCCGCACCCATGCCTCTTGGATCACGGACAAGGTGGGGCGAGGTCACGGGCCCAGAAGGGCGGCCGGGATCACCGCGATCCCGTCCGGCCTGCGGTAGGCGTGCGGGCCGGTATTGATCACGACGGCATTGATCAGATCATCGCCGATCTGGGTGCGAAGCCAGCGCAGGTGACGAACATGGGCATCGGTCACGCTGGCACCGAGTTTCACCTCGACAGCGACCACGCGTTGGTCGGGGCACTGAAGGATGAAATCGACCTCGTGGTCGCCATTCCTGGTACGCAGGTGGTGTGGGCGCGCCTCCGCGGCCTGACTGAAGACCCGCAGTTGCAGGGCGATGAGTGACTCGAACAGGGCCCCTAGGAAGACCCTACGATTCCGTTAGCAGGCAATCTGTCATCCCATTAGCAGGGTGTCTGCACTATCGTTAGCAGCTACACCACGCTCGGCGTCGGCCGCAGGATCGGCGGGTTCAGGGTCTGGGTCGCGCCCCGGCGGAACAGCTGCGCCGGCCGCCCCCCGCCGCGGGTGGTCATCTCGCCGGTCGGTTCCAGGAAGCCCAGGGTGCCGGTGACCTTACGGTGGAAGTTGCGGGCGTCCAGGTCGACGCCCCAGACGATCTCGTAGACCCGGCGCAGCTCGCCGACGGTGAACTCGGTGCCGCAGAAAGCCGTGGCCAGGCCGCTGTACTCAAGCTTGGCCCGGGCCCGCTCGACGCCGTCACGCAGGATCTTGCGGTGGTCGAAGGCCAGCAGCGACGGGGACTCGGGCAGGGAGGCGTCGAGGAACGTGGCGATGGGCACCCATTCGGCCACTTCGGCGTCACTGCCGCCGGTGACCTCGGGCGGGTTCGGGATAAGGGCCAGGTAGGCAGCACTGACCACCCGCATCCTCGGGTCGCGGCCCGGATCCCCGTACGTGCCCAGCTGCTCCAGGTGCATGCCCCGGGCGCCGGTCTCTTCCTCGAGCTCCCGGGCAGCGGCGTCGGCCAGCGTCTCGTCGGGGCGCACGAAACCACCCGGCAGCGCGTAGCTGCCCTTGAACGGCTCCTGTCCGCGCCGCACCAGCAGGGCCTCGAGGCTGTCGTCGCGAATGGTCAGCAGAACGATGTCCACCGTCACGGCCACCGGCGGGTACTTGGACGGGTCGTAACCCTGTTTGCTGGACACGGCGCTGGGTCCTTCCTTTCAAAGCAGGGCATCTTTCGTCGAGTTGACGATAACAAAGGGTGGGGCTACCGTCATCTCGAGAGAAGACGTCAAAGTGACGATAAAGGAGCGGACTGTGGCTGAGATTCGGCGTTACCCCTTCGTCTGGCACGTACGCAGCGGCACGACCGATCATCTCGTGCATGTCAGCCGCGGGCGCACCGTGCACTCCGGCCCCGGGCAGGCCTTCTGGTTCCGCCCCCTGAGCGCCGCCCTGAGCGAGGTGCCGATCGACGACCGTGAGCTGGGCCTGCTCTTCCACGCCCGGACGGCCGACTTCCAGGACGTCACCGTGCAGGCCACCGTCGCCTACCGGATGGCCGATCCGGACCTGGCGGCCCGCCGCCTCGACTTCGGTCTGGAGCTGAAGAACGGCAAGTGGCGCGGTCGCCCGCTGGAGCAGATCGCCCAGATGCTGACGGAGGCATCCCAGCAGCATGCGCTCGACCTGCTCGCCGGATTCTCGCTGAACCAGGCTCTGACCAGGGGGATGGCAGCTACTCGCGACCGCATCGCGCAGGGTCTGCACCAGGACGACCGGCTCGCCCAGACCGGTGTCGAGGTGGTCGACGTGCGAGTGGTGGCCCTGCGCCCGGAGGCCGATGTCGAGCGCGCCCTGCAGACTCCGGCCCGTGAGCAGGTGCAGCAGGACGCCGACAAGGCCACCTACGAGCGCCGGGCCCTGGCCGTCGAGCGGGAACGGGCGATCAGCGAGAACGAGCTGCAGTCGCAGATCGAGCTGGCCACCCGCGAGGAGCAGCTGGTCACGCAGCGGGGCGCGAACGAGCGGCGCCGTGCCACCGAGGCCGCGGCCGCCGGCCGGATCGAGACCCAGGCCAAGGCCGAGCAGACCAAGGCCCTGGCCGACGCCCGGGCCGAGACCACGCGTCTGGTCGGCGCGGCGGAGGCCGAGACCGAGGCCGCGAAGATGGCCGTCTACGCCGACATCGACCGCAACGTGCTGCTCGCCCTGGCCGCCCGCGAGGCCGCCGCGCACCTGCCGCAGATCGGCAGCCTGACGCTGACACCCGACGCGATCACCAGCGCGCTGGCGGCGCTGGCCGACCGATGATCGCTCCCCGCGCCGTCCTGGTGCACCGGCGCAGCGAACTCGACCTGCTCCTGGAACGGCACAGCACCCGTGGCCAGGCGGAGTTCTTCCTGCGCTCGCGGGGCCGTGACCTCCAGCCGGTGCAGGACCGGCACGACGCCCTGCACGAGGCGTTGCGCCAGGTCGAGGCCGGTATCCCGGGTGGCTGGCGGCGGGCGTCGGTGGAGCGGGCCGATCTGCCCCGGCTGCGGTTCGATCCGGAGGACGTCGTGGTCGCCGTCGGTCAGGACGGCCTGGTGGCGAACGTGGCCAAGTACCTCGACGGGCAGCCGGTGATCGGCGTGGATCCTGAACCCGGCCTGAATCCGGGTGTGCTCGTGCGGCATTCGGCCGCGGTCAGCGGGGATCTGCTGGGCCGGGTGACGGTCGGGAGGGCAAGGATCGAGCAGAGGACGATGGTGGAGGCGGTGCTGGACGACGGCCAGAGGCTGCGGGCCCTCAACGAGCTGTACCTGGGTGACGCCGGCCATCAGTCCGCGCGCTACCGGCTGCGGGGTGAGCGGCAGTCGTCGTCCGGCATCCTGGTCGGCACCGGGACCGGCTCGACCGGCTGGTGCGCGTCACTCGCCCGCGATCGGGCGCAGGTGCCGGAACTGCCCGGCCCACTGGATGAATCGCTGGCCTGGTTCGTGCGCGAGGCCTGGCCGTCACCGTTCACCGGCACCACGCAGACCCAGGGGTCGCTGGCCCGGGGCGATGTGCTGCCGGTCGTGGCGGAGGCCGACCTGGTGGTGTTCGGCGACGGCCTGGAGTCGGACCGGCTACAGGTGGGCTGGGGTCAGCAGATCGAGGTGCGAACGGCGTCGCAGCATCTCAGCGTGGTGGTGTGAGACCCAGCGCCTCGAGCTCCGCGGCGTCGGTGCCCTCCGCGAGCTTCCACAGTGGCACGCCCAGCGCCTTGCAGAGCGGGCCCAGCTCGTCGATCTGTACCCGGCGCGCGCCGGTCTCCAGTTCGGACACCTTGGTGCCGCCCCAGCCGAGACGCTGTGCCAGGTCTTTCTGCAGCCACCCGCGACGGGCACGCTCGGCCGCCACGTTGCGCGGCAGCACATCGAGGAATGTGGGCATGTCCGGACGGTAGGAGCTTTCGCCGGTCAGGTGCATCCGCCACCGGAGTGAATGCGGCTTTTCCGCTACGCATTCGGAGAAGTCAAATCTGCGTCGGATAATCCGCACGACTACCATCACAAAACCACAGATAGAGGACGCATCTCCTCTCCAGTTCTCGCTCTGTGTTCCCGGCCCTGACGCTGTGCTCGATCTAGCCTGGGTGAATGGCTGACAAGGGGACGGTTCTCGAGGTCGCCGGGCGTGAGGTGACGGTGACCCATCCGGACAAGATGGTTTTTCCCGAGGCCCGGCGGCCCGGTGGCGGGGTGGGCGTCACCAAGCTCGACCTGGTCCAGTACTACGTGGCTGTGGCGGAGGGCGCGCTGCGGGGAGTGTCCGGCCGGCCGATGGTGCTCAAGCGCTTCGTCAAGGGCATCGATCAGGAAGCGTTCTTCCAGAAGCGGGCGCCCGCCAACCGCCCGGAGTTCGTCGAGGTCGCCGAGCTGAAGTACGCCTCGGGTCGTTCCGCGCAGGAGGCCGTGATCCGCGACGCCGCCGGCCTGGCCTGGGTGGTCAACCTCGGCTGCATCGACCTGAACCCGCATCCGGTGCTGGCGGAAGATCTCGACCGCCCCGACGAACTGCGCATCGATCTCGACCCGATGCCCGGTGTGGAGTGGCCGCAGGTGGTGGAGGTGGCGTTCGTCGTGCGGCAGGTGCTGGCCGGCCACGGGCTCACCAGCTGGCCCAAAACCTCCGGCTCGCGCGGGATCCACATCTACGCGCGGGTGGAGCCGACCCGTCCGTACAAAGACCTTCGCCTCGCCGCCGAGACCGTGGCCCGAGAGGTCGAGAACCGCGTGCCTGAGCTCGCTACCTCGAAGTGGTGGAAGGAAGAACGCGGCTCGGTCGTGTTCGTCGACTTCAACCAGATGGCCAAGGACCGCACCACGGCCTCGGCCTACTCGGTGCGGGCGGTGCCCGACGCCCGGGTCTCCACCCCGCTGCTCTGGGACGAGGTCGAGCACTGCCGCATGGTAGAACTCACCCTCGCCACCGTGCTCCCGCGCTTCGCCGAGCTGGGCGATCCCTGGGTAGGCATTGAAACCGCCGTGGGCACGGTCGATTCGTTACTGGCCCGGGCGAAGGAACTGGGTCCGGCCGAGAAACCGCCGAAGGGTGAGGGGCGCCGCCAGTCGTCGATGCCGCTGATCGAGGTGGCGAAGACCAAGACCAGGCCCGAGGCCCTGGAATGGCTCGAGGTCTGGAAGCAGAAGTACCCGGCCGTTGCCGCCCAGCTCGAGCCGGCCGACATCCTCGTCGACGGCATGCGTGGCCGCAGCTCGCTCTGGTACCGGATCCGGATCAACTTGCAGCACGTACCCGAGGCCGAACGCCCGCCTCAGGAAGGCCTTCTCGCCGACTACAACCCCTGGGCCGGTTTCCGGCAGCCGTGACTTCACAAGAGAGTAGGTTGATCTAGCCGCGGTCCGGCATCTCGAAGAGCGTGTCGGCGTCGACCTCAGCCAGATCCACCGCAGCCACCTCGTCCACGGTGGCCACCTCGTCCACCGCAGCCACCTCGTCCACCGTGACCGCTTCGTCGTCAATTGGTGCCGTGACCACCGCAATGGTGGACGCCGGCGCCTCCCATCGGGCGCGGGGCAACACCCCGAGTTTGTCCAGGCGCTCGATCAGCGTGGCGACGGTCTCGGCGCGCTCGCGGTAGAACTCGGAGGCCCGGATTCGCCAGAACGTCCAGCCCAGGCGCTCGAGCTGACGCTGGCGCCGGATGTCGGCCTCCCAGCGGTCGGCGCCGTGATAGCGGTCGCCGTCGCACTCGATGGCCAGGCGCGCGTGCTGCCCGACCACCACCAGATCGATGCGGTAGCGCCCGACCCGGTGCTGCACCTGCACCTCGTAACCGCCCTTGAGCAGCTCCCGGAGCACGGCCAGCTCGAAGTCGGACTCGACGCGTTCCTCCAGCCCCACCGTGACCGGGGGGCGGGAACCCGCGTCGCGCACGTACTCCAGCAGGGCCCGGCGCTGGTCGTCGGCGTGCAGTCGGCCCGGCTCGACCGTGTGGAACACCCAGAGCTGGTCTTGCGCGCGGGAGGCCGCGACGTTGATGCGCTGCTTGTCGGCGTTCTTCGTGGCCGCCCAGGTCGCGTCGTCGGCCACCACGCTGATGAAGACCACGTTGCGCTCGTCGCCCTGGAACGCCGGAGGGTTGCCCACCCGCAGCCGCCGCTCGGCGAAAGCCTCCGGGCCCAGGCGGTCTCGCAGCAGGTTCTCGATCAGCGGGGCCTGGGCCGAACCCTGCAACGTGACCACGCCGAACGTCATGCCCTCGTAGGCGTCGTCGTGATGGCAGGCGAGAACCTGTTCCACCAGTGCGCGCGCCTCGGCCCGGTTGATCTTGTCGCCGCTCGCCGAGCCGGTCGTGGCGCCGTCCGAGACCCGCACCAGACGCAGGGGCGCGCCGATCGCGGCGGTGGAGGGCTCACGCAGCGGCAGGATGTCGCCGTCGTAGTAGCGGTTGGAGAACTCGATGATCTCCGGCACACAGCGGAAGTGCTCACGCAGCAGGATCGTGCTGGGGAAGATCAGCTCGGACAGCGCGTACAGGCTCTGGTCGACCGTGAGCAGGCTCTTCACCCCGACGTCGGGCAGGTGCGAGTTCTGCAGCTGAATGATGCGTTCCTGATTCACGCCCACCGCGGCCGGGCTGGTCTGCTGGTCGTCACCGACCACCACGGCCTTCGCGCCCAGCGCCAGCACCCCGACCGAGAGCAGGTCGCACTGGCTGGACTCGTCCACGATGACCACGTCGAACGGCTCCGTGACCAGTGGGTCGAAGTTCTCGATCACCCGGTGCACCGGCATGATCCACACCGGCACGGCGCCCATCGCGCTCGGCATGAACCGGCGCGCCTCGCTCTCCCAGTGCGGTGCGTACTTGCCCGTGCCCTTCCCGCGTTTGCCCAGGGCCCGCAGCCACGAGGCCAGGGCCCGCCGGTTCAGGTCACGCAGGTTGCGCTTGAGGCCGAGTCCCGCACCCCGCCGGGCCCGCTGAAGCACCAGCGCCTGCTCACGCTGCTGCAACGAGATCACCTGCGCCTGAAGATGGGCCAGGTCACCGGCCCGCAGCAACGCGTCGAGCCAGGTCGCGGTGATGCGCCAGTGCCAGACCGCCGTCGTCTGCGCGGCGAGACCGACCACCTCCGGATCGGCGCTGGTGCCCACGATCGCCGCCGCCCAGCCCGGTGCCACCACCGCCAGCCGCTCGGCCAGTTCACGCTGCTGCGCGGCGATCGGCTCCAGCCCGGCCAGCCGCGACACCTCGTCGAGCGTGACGCCCCAGTTGCCCCAGTCGCGCTGATCCAGGGCCGTGCGCAGGGTGTTCCAGAGCGGCGACGCGGCCGGAGCTTCCGTGCCCCGACGTAGTTCCACGGCCAGCGTCTCCAGCTCGGCCGTCGCCTTGCGCTCTTCCTGCCGGGCCCCGGCCGCAGCCAGCAACCGGCCCAGCGCCTGCAGATCCGCCGAGGTCAGGGCCGGTCCGACCTGCGGCACCACCGGGCGCAAGCGGTCGAGCAGAGCGGGCAGTTCCGAGGTCTCCCAGGTCAGAGCCTGTGTCAGCTGCTCGGCGAGAATAGTCGAACGATGGACGAAGTCGTGGTCGTCCGGGGGCGTCTCCACCGGGGCCTGCTGCGCCAGCTGGGCGAGCATGCGACGGATCGCGGCGCGCTCGTCGGTCAGCTCCAGCTGGGTCAGGGCCAGCTGGGTGTCTTCCGGCGTGCGCAGAGCCCGCCCGTCGATCCGGGCCTGCCCGTGCAACTCCTTCAGGTCACCCCCGCCGAAGCGCGGAAGTCCCTTGCCCGCAGCGAATCTCTGACCGAGCTCGGGCAGCAGGCGGCGTTGCTCGTGGGTATCGCCGGCCGGCAGCTCGATCTCGTGACCGAACAGCCCACGCTGCAACTGCGCGGCCGTACCGGTGCGCCGGCGCAGCTGCTCGGCCTGACCGGCCCAGGTCCGCGCGGTCTCGGCCGAATGCCGCACATCAGCGCGGATCTTCACCAGCCAGGGACTTTCCAGCGCACCCAACCGCGCAGTTGATGCGTCTACCATTGACCGCAACTGCATCAACTGCTCAGGCGCCACGCGATCGAGAGCCTCCACGTCGACCCCCGACTGCTCCAGATCGGCCACGTCCTGCCGCAGCTGGTCGAGGCGGCTGGTCAGCGACACGAGCTGGGTGGGCGTGGGCAGATCGCCGCGCGGCCGGGCCGTGCGCAGCGCATGGGAGTCGGTGGGCGTGAGCCGCTCGCTCAGGTCGAAGAGCCGGGCCAGATCGGCCGGTGACAGCGGCGAGATCGCGTCGACCGGCAGCTCGTCGGGAATCAGGCCCAGTCCGGGTTCGTGCTCGGTGAGCCAGCGCGCCACCTCGGGCGCCTTCGCCGGCCCCGACGGCAGCTCCCACTCGGCATCTTCTGTGCTCAGAGCCTCGAGCACCGCCAGCTCGATGCCCCGCAGCTGCTCGCGCACCCGGTCGAGCTCGGCCTCCAGCCGGACGATCGCCGCCGCCTCGAAATCCACATCGATCTGCGACGCAATGTCCTGCACCGCCTGCGCCGAACCCCGCAACTGCTCCATCGACTCACTCGACGAGCCCAGCACCGCAATCGACAGATCCCGCAGCTCTTCGGGAATCTTGTCGCGCAGCACCGTCAGCGCCTGCTCGTTCTGCGCCGTCACCAGCACCCGTTTGCCATGCGCCAGAAGATGACTCACCAAGTTGGCGATGGTGTGGCTCTTACCCGTACCGGGCGGCCCCTGCACCGTGACACCGCGCTCGCGGGCCAGCTGCCGGGCGATGCGCTCCTGCTCCGCGTTGGCCGGCAACGGCATGAGCAGGCGCTCGCCGATCGGCCGCCAGGTCTCGTCGTCGGGCGACTGGCCCAGCTCGGCCTGGGCCGACTGTAGCTCCTCGTCGTCTGCCACCACGGCCGCCAGGGCCTGCGGTAGCACCGAGTCGTCGCGCAGTCGTTCGGCCAGTTGCAGGTAGAACCGTTCGTGCCGGGTGGGACGTCGGCGCAGGAACAGTACCCAGGTATCAGTGACGACGGGAACTGTTACAGGGTCGGCAATCCTGGGCCCGTCTACCGTTGAAGCATCCAAAGGCATTGGCGCCAGCAGGCTTTCGTGTAGCTGACGACGCACCGCCGGATCCCAGGCGTCGAACGGCTCGGCCGCCACCTGCTGGGTGAGCTTGTTCAGCTCGCCGAGTGCCGGCAGATCGAGCCCTTCCAGCGGGGAGAGCTGTAGCTCAGGAGGGCCGTCGGGCAGCACCCGCAGCGCGCCGCTGGCGGCGTCGAGCTCGATCAGGGCGCCGGTCAGCAGCAACGGATGCCGAATCTTCTCGCCCTGCACGTCCCACGACAGCACCGAGTGACCCCACACCAGTTCGTGGGTGCTCTGGGCGCGTTCGGCCTCAAGCTGCAGGGTGAAGAGGCGTTCGTACAGCTCACGGGCCTGACGGGTGGCCGCCGTGGCCTCGGCCCAGGGTCGCCAGGTGTTCTCTAGCCAGGCGTGCGCCTCGGGCGGGGCCGCCGGACCCAGATGGGGGACGTCTGCCACGACGAGGGTCTTCGGCTCACCGACCGGGGTGGGCGGGTCGTGCCGGCCGGGGTCGGTGGGTGAGAGGGGCTTGGTGGACGACGCGTCGGGCAGGTTGGTCAGGCCGGGTTCGGTGGACGCGTTGGGCGGGTTGGCCGGGCCATAGTCTGCGGACGGGCCGGGCGCAAAGAGTCGGGTGGACGCGTCGGGTCGTGTGGATGTAGCGGGCTGGGTGCTCGGGCCGGCATCGGTGAACGAGTCGGGGGACAGCGGCCGGGTGGGCGCGTCGAACAGGTCGGGGCCGGTGAACTGTGCGGGCTCGCCGGACTTGTGCCTGCCCTGGCCCGACTGTTGCCTGCCCTGGCTCGACTGTGGTGCGGACCGGCCGGAAGCGCCATTTTCGAGCGGGTTTTCACCTGTGCTCGGGCTGTCCCACTTCTCACGGGTGGGCAGCTCGGCACGGCTGGTGCCGAAATAGTGGATCAGGTGGGCCGGAGGCGTGGGAGCCTCGGCCGGCTGGGGCACTTTGCGCACCTCGAGCCAGTGGGCGCGGTGCTTGGCCGGGCCCAGTCGCACCAGGGGGTGCCGCGGAATGTCCGAGGGAAGGAGGGGCACCGGGCCGTCGTGCCTGAACACGTCACGCACCGGTCGCACGGTCAGTTCACGCGCGGCGGCGGCCAGGAACGTGAGCAGCCGCCGGGTGCGGTCGAGGACCACCTCGCTCCGCTCGCCCACCTGGCTCCCTAGGTCTGTGTGCCAACCTGCATTGTGACAAGCCCGGGGGCTGTCAGGAACTCGACCGGCCGTCTTCCAGCAGATCGTCAATGCCCTCGCGCAGCGTGGTGCGGGCGGATTCCGGGTCGTGCAGGTACCCGGACACCATCGCACCGTCACGCAACAGCATGAACCGGCGCCCGGCCCGGTCGGGCGCATGGTGACCGGCCCGTCGGAACGCCTCGGTGGCCGCCCCCAGCATCCACGACCGGTGCTCCTCGATCGCCACGCGCACGGGACTGGCCTGGTCGGGATACTCGGCCGCGGCGTTGATGAAGGCGCAGCCGCGGAACCCCGGTTTGCAGATCTGCTCGGCGTGCTCGTCGATCAGGGCCGCGAGCAGAGATTCCGGCGCGGTGCCATCGACGTGAGAGCGGATGGAGTTGTCGACCGAGTGGATGTAGTTGACCACCAGATCTTCTTTGCCGGGGAAATGCCGGTAGAAGGTCGAACGGGTGACCTCAGCCTCGTTGAGGATGCGGTCGACACCTACCTCATGGATGCCTTCGGTGTAAAAGAGCGCCGAGGCGGTCCGCAGCAGGCGCTCGCGTGCCTTAGAGGGTCTGACGGAGTCCGTCTCGGTCGTTGCCATGACATCAGTCTATCGGACCGATCGTTCCGTCTTGACAGATCAGCGGGTCCCGCGAGAGAGTTCAACACGACAGAACGATCGGTCCGATTTCTTGGAGGCACCTGCCATGGCCGCTGTGTACACCGCTGTTGCTACCGCTACTGGTGACGGGCGTGGCGGGCACACCACCTCGACCGACGGGGTCATCGACCTCGACCTGGCCGTGCCGAAGGAGATGGGTGGCCCGGGTGGCGAGAAGACCAACCCCGAGCAGCTCTTCGCAGCCGGCTACGCGGCCTGCTTCCACGGCGCGGCTCGCCTGGTCGCCGGCAAGCAGAAGGCCGACACCACCGGTTCCTCGGTGACGGCCGAGGTCGGCATCGGCTCCAACGGCCAGGGCGGCTTCGCGCTCGAGGTCACCCTGAAGGTCAACTTCCCCGCGCTGGACCAGGCCACGGCCGAGTCCATCGTCGAGACCGCGCACCAGGTGTGCCCGTACTCGAACGCCACGCGTAACAACATCCCGGTCGAGCTCGTGGTCACCACGAACCCCGCCTGACCGGTACTGAAGCTCCGGGCGATCCCGCTCCGTCGTGAAGACGGGCGGGGCGCCCGGCTCCAGTTTGCTTTCGCCTCAAGGATGGAAGCACCAACGGTGGACGCACCAACTGTCGCCCCGAACCGGACGGGACCACCACGTCCTCGGCCGACCTGACCACCGAGCCGCCGGAACCGGACCTCACCGTGCCGACTGACCTCACCGTGCCGACTGACCTCACCGCGCCGACTGACCTCGCTGAGGCGACCACGTCGTCCTCTGATGGCAACGGAGAGGCGAGTGGCGACACCACTCTCGCCAACGACGTCATCAAGCTGGTGAACCATAAGCGCTCGGCCGCCGGCTGCGATGTGGAACTGAAGCAGAACGCTGCTCTCACCCGGGCCGCGCTCGACCACTCCGAGCTGATGAGTACGCCGCCTGATCCGGGACCGACATCGCCGTCCGTGCCGGTCTGCCCGACCTCGGATGTCAGACAGGCCGGGGCGTGCGTTCCCGGATGTTCGTGTAGCGCGTGGTCTCGGTGGTCCAGGCCAGCGCCTGAAGGTAGGCCTCGGCCATGGTCTGCAGCGGCACCGGACCACGCCGGGCCCCCACGAGATCCTTGTGCTCGTAAGCCCGCACCGATGCCAGCACCCGGCGCAGGGGATTTTTCGCGTCGCCGGTGAGCGCCGCGGAGAGCTCCGGGGTCAGCATCGGCATCCGGTCCAGCAGGTCGGACGAGGGCAGGCCCAGCCCCTCGGCGATACCGTCGAGCAGACCGGCGGTGAAAGCGGTGTCCGGGGCGATGACATGGCCTATCTCAGCCACCCGCTCGCAGGTGCGGGCCCGGGTCAGCGCCACGACCATCGCGGTCTGACTGGCCTGGTCGGGAGCCAGCGCGATCAGGATCAGCCAAGCCCGCAGCCGGCTCAGGCCGACCATCACCAGGGCGTCGCGGATCGAGGAGACCTGCCGGGTGGAACCGGCCGCGGCGGAGTTCGCGATCCGCAGCAACCGGTAGACCATGGCGGGGTCACGCCGGACGGCCCGCTCGATCTCCTCGGTGGTGGCGTTCGGGTCGCTCAGCCGCCCGATCAGCTGAAGGGCCAGTTGCTGGCCGGGGGAGAGCGTCTCGATCGACATGGTCTCCGGCCGGCCCAGGTAATAGCCCTGGAACAGCTCGAAGCCCTCGGCGAGACAGCGCTCGTACATCTGCGCGTCCTCGACCTTCTCGGCCAGGAGACGGACGTCGTGCTTGCGGCACTTCTCCACCGTGAAGAGCACTTCGTCCCAGGTCATCGCCAGGACGTCGACCTTGACGATGTCGGCCACCGCGAGCAGCGGCTCGGCCTCCTCGCTCCAGACGAAGTCGTCCAGGGCCAGACGGTAGCCCTGGGTCGCGAGCTTGAGCGCGCCGATCACGACCTCACGGTCGATGTGGATGGTCTCCACGATCTCCAGCACGGCGGCCTCGGGGGCGAACGGCAGCGGAAGATCACCGACCAGGAAGCTCCGGGTCAGATTGATGAAACCGGGCTTGCCACCGAGCAGCTCGTCCGCCCCGAACTCGGCGAAGGCGGCCAGGATCGTCTGGGTGGTCGCCCGGTCGGTGTCCAGATCCGCGAAGGTTGCCCCGGCTGTGCTGCGGAACAGCAGCTCATAACCGTAGAGGTGGCCGTTGGCGTCATTGATCGCCTGGCGGGCCACATGCACGATCGCTCCGTTTCCGGGGGGCCGGGGCTGCGGCCATCCAGATTGCTGCTCGACCGCTGGGCTTGCGGCTCCGTCGTTTCCTATCGGCCGGGTGTGGCCAACAGTTGAGAACTGGCTGCCCCGATCGGGCCATCCCCACCACCAGTGCGTATCCGGACTTCACCCTTTCGGCCGAACCTCAAGATACGCAACGTCTTTCGTGACCACTCTCCGCCCCGTCCGGAGTCGTCCGTGGGGTGCGGTCGCACCCCACGGACCGTGGTCCCAGAGGGCCCCGGAAGGGTCAGACGCCCCAGTCGGGCCGCAGCGGCATGGTCGAGCGGCCCCGCTCGTCCGGCTTCACGGCGAGCACCTGGTGCAACTCGATCTGACGCTTGTCGAAGCCCAGGCTGGAACCGGCCAGGTACAGGCCCCAGATCTTGGCCGTCGCCTCGCCCACCTCGGCGACCGCGGCGTCCCAGTTCGCGACCAGGTTCTCGCACCAGGCTGCGCAGGTACGCGCGTAGTGCTCGCGCAGGCTCTCCTCGTGCCGCATCTCCAGGCCGGAATTCTGCAGCGCGACGATCAGGCCGCCGGCGCCGGTCAGCTCACCGTCCGGGAAGATGTAGCGGTCGATGAAGCCACCCCGGACGCGGGGCACGTGGATGTTGTCGGGCCGCGTGATGCTGTGGTTCAGCAACCGTCCGCCCGGCCGCAGCTTGCTGCCCAGGAAGTCGAAGTAAGCCGGGTAGTTGCCCACGCCGATGTGCTCGGTGAGGCCGATCGAGCTGATCGCGTCGAAGTCGCCCTCGATCACGTCGCGGTAGTCGCTGAACCGCACCTCGGCCAGGTCTTCCAGGCCCTGTCGCTTGATCTCCTGCTGCGCCCACTCGGCCTGCTCGGCGGAGAGGGTCACACCCAGCACCTGCACGCCGTAGTGCTTGGCCGCGTGACGCACCATGCCGCCCCAGCCACAGCCGACGTCCAGCAGGCGCATGCCCGGCTTCAGGCCGAGCTTGCGGGCGACCAGGTCGTACTTGTTGTCCTGGGCCTCTTCGAGCGTCGCGTTCTCGTGCGGGTAGCAGGCGCACGTGTACGTCATCGACTCGCCGAGCAGCATCTCGTAGAACGTGTTGGAGACGTCGTAGTGGTGGTGGATGGCCTCGGCGTCACGGTGTTTGGAGTGGCGCAGGCCTTCCAGCGCGCGACGCCAGTCCGGCAGGGCCTCCTGCGGCGGGGGCGGCGGCGGAACGAGCCGCTTCATGCCCAGGCTGCGGGCGATCCGCAGAGCGGTGCGGACGTCGGGCCGTCGCCACTGGAGCTGATCCATGGCAGCTAACAGAGGGTAAGGATTTCCCGGGTGGATACCGGTGATCTGAGCGTCACCGGTGATGTACGCACGGGCCATGCCGAGCGATCCGGGGGCGGTGGCCATGTAGGCCACGGCGCGCGGGGTGTTGATCGAGACGGTGATCTCGGCGTTGGCCGGACCGGTCGCGCTACCGTCGTAAGCGACGAAGCGCACTGGTGAGGGCTCCATGAGGAGCACGTCGAAGATGTCCGCCAGAAGAAGGGGCTGGGCGTCGTCGTCCATTCGGCCCAGGATCGGTAAGAAGCTCAACTGGATCTCCTCGTGACTAATCTCCCGCGACGATCGAATCGTAAGTCGTCCTAACGATCATGGCGAGACGGAGCTCGAATCACTTTTAGTTACATCGAGCTCTCTTAGATTGAGGTACTAGTTGCCTCAAGCACAAGTAGTAATGATCCCGCATGCAACTACTTTGACCGTTTTATGCACTGGCTGTGATGTGAATGTGCTGAGCGTCGCGGACGGGTATTACACCTCTAGCGCCGTCCGACGACCTTTGCGTAAAGGTCGAGCAGCCGTCCGTCACCGTCGTACCGCTGCTTGAGAGCGGGGTAGTTCTCGCCGCCGTAGGCCGCCCAGAAGGTCGCCTCGTCATAGAAGGCGTCCGAGTACAGCGACTTGTGTCCATCGAATTGGGCCACCGCGGCCTCGATCTCACGGTTCTTGTCGCCGTCGGCCCGGCCCGGCTCGATCGCCACGGTGCCCCAGAAGCCGGCGTTGACGTAGGTCTCGCCGGCCCGGAGCGGGTAGAGCGTCCAGGGCTGCGAGCCCGGTTCGGGGGTGCCGGCCGGGCCGGATACCCGCAGACGCAGCGGGCACAGCCACACCGGGGTCATCGGAACGTGATCGAGGTACCAGCGCAGGAAATCCGCGGTGCGCGTCACGGGCAGTTCAACGTCCTGGATCACCCGTTCGCGGGCAGGCTTACCGCGCCAGGAGTCCAGTTTGGCGACAAAACCGTACTTCGTCTCCAGCCCGACCAGTTTGTGGAAGACATCGCTGCGCCGGTACTTGGCCGGCCAGTACTTGCGCACCTTCGGGTTCTGCGCGCCGAACGCCGCCGAGCACCAGAACCAGTCGCTGTCCCAGCGCCACAGGTAGTCGTGGATCGTCAGCTTGTCGATCGAGCGGTACTGGATCGAGCGGTAGAAGGTGTGCTGACCGGTGTAGTCGCTGAGGTCGGTCAGGTCGTCGGTCCAGGTGCCCAGTGTGAGGTAGGCCTCGGTGGCCGAGAAGACCACGCCGTCGAGGAAATCGACCTCGGTGCCCTCCCACTCCCGCGAGGTGCTGACCGTGCCGATCGCCGCCGCCAGTTCGTCCAGGTCACCGAAGCGCACGTGGCGCAGGGCGACGGCCGGCTTCACCGGCTCCAGCTCGATGCGCAGCCGGGTGGCGTAGCCGAGCGTGCCGTAGGAGTTGGGGAAACCGAAGTAGAGGTCGGAGTGCTCACCCTCGGGCCGGGCCGTGACCAGGCTGCCGTCGCCGGTGAGGATGTCCAGCTCCACCACCGCCTCGTGCGGCAGGCCGTTGCGGAACGAGGCCGACTCGATGCCCAGCCCGGTCACCGCCCCGCCCAGGGTGATCGTCTTGAGCTGGGGCACGACCGTGGGCATCAGGCCGTACGGCAACGTGGCCGCCACCAGCGTCTCGTAGGTGCACATCGCCTGGACGTCGGCGGTGCGCGCTTTGGTGTCGACGGAGATGACGCCGTCCAGACCCGACACGTCCAGCCCCGTGGTGGTGCCCACGGCTCGGTCGCGGAACAGGTTGGACGTGCGTTTGGCCAGCCGCACGCGCTGCCCGGCCGGGATCGCCCGGTACGAGGCCAGCAGTCTGTCCACCGCGATCCGGTGCGCCTGAGCGCCCCGGACCAGGGAGATCACCGGGGCAACGGCGGAGGTGGACAGGACGGGGGTGACCGTGGTCTGGATCGACGTCATCTTCTGCCTGGTTCTCGCTAGTTCTCTAAAGGACCTCTGACACCAGGTCCTTCGCTGCCTGCTGCACCTGAGCGAGGTGCTCGGGGCCTCGGTAGGACTCGGCGTAGATCTTGTACACGTCCTCGGTACCGGAGGGGCGCGCGGCGAACCAGGCGCTCTCGGTGGTGACCTTGAGGCCGCCGATCGCCGCGCCATTGCCCGGCGCCGCGGTGAGCGTCGCCGTGATCGGTTCGCCGGCCAGCTCGGTGGCGGTGACCTGCTCCGGCGACAACTTGGCCAGAACGGCTTTCTGTTCCCGGCTCGCAGGGGCGTCGATGCGCGCGTACACCGGGTCACCGTGCTTCTCCACCAGCTCCGCGTACAACTGGCTCGGCGTCTTACCGGTCTTCACGGTGATCTCGCTGGCCAGCAGGGCGAGCAGAATGCCGTCCTTGTCGGTGGTCCAGGCGGTGCCGTCCTTGCGCAGGAACGACGCGCCCGCCGATTCCTCGCCGCCGAACCCGACGGATCCGTCGAGCAGGCCCGGCACGAACCACTTGAAGCCGACCGGCACCTCGACGAGCTTGCGGCCCAGGTCGGCGGCCACCCGGTCGATCATCGACGACGACACCAGGGTCTTGCCGATGCCGGCGTCAGTGGACCATCCCGTGCGCGATCCGAACAGGTAGCTGATCGCCACCGCGAGGTAGTGGTTCGGGTTCATCAGCCCGCCGTCCGGCGTGACGATGCCGTGCCGGTCGGAGTCCGCGTCGTTGCCCGTGGCCAGGTCGTACTGGTCTTTCGCGCCGATCAGCGAGGCCATCGCCGACGGTGACGAGCAGTCCATCCGGATCTTGCCGTCCCAGTCCAGCGTCATGAACCGGAAGGTGGAGTCGACCAGCGGGTTCACCACGTCGAGGTGGAGCCCGTGCCGCTGTGCGATCTCGCCCCAGTAGGCCACCGCCGCACCGCCCAGCGGGTCGGCGCCGATGTGCAGCCCGTGCTCGCGGATCGCATCCAGGTCGAGGATGTTCGGCAGGTCGTCGACGTAGGTGCCGAGGAAGTCGTACGTGCCGGTGGTCTCCGCCTTCACCGCCCGGTCGAACGGAATGCGCTTCACCCCGGATAGTTTCGCAACCAGAAGCTCATTGGCGCGGTTCGCGATCCAGCCGGTGGCGTCGGTGTCGGCGGGGCCGCCGTGCGGCGGGTTGTACTTGAAACCACCGTCGGCGGGCGGGTTGTGGGACGGCGTGACGACAATGCCGTCGGCCCGGCCGGAGTCGTCGGTGGCCCGGCCCCGGTTGTAGGTGAGGATCGCGTGCGACACGGCCGGGGTGGGCGTGTAGCCGTTGCGGTCGTCGATGAGCGTGCGGACGCCGTTGGCGGCCAGCACCTCCAGCGCACTCGCCCAGGCCGGCTCGGAGAGAGCGTGCGTGTCGCGGCCGATGAACAGCGGCCCGGCGATGTTCTGCCCGGTGCGGTAATCGCAGATGGCCTGCGTGGTGGCCACGATGTGCGCTTCGTTGAACGAGCCGCTCAGACTGCTGCCGCGGTGCCCGGAAGTGCCGAAGGAGACCTTCTGCCCGGCCTCGGACGGGTCGGGCGTAATCGTGTAGTAGCTGGTCACGACGTGTGCGACGTCGATCAGATCTTCCGGCAGAGCCGGCGATCCGGCCCGGTCGTGTGGCATGACTCCTCCTGACAGCGCGGGACGCGTTTCCTCGCCCGTGAGGCTAGTCGATGACCAGTCGCCGGAACCGTCCACCCACCGCTATCTCCCCGCCCACTCCTTCGTGATCATGCAAAACCTCCCCGGAGTTCTAGAACTCTTAGCCTTACAGTTCTAGAACTCCGGGGAGGTTTTGCATGATCACGGCGGGGTTTGGGGGGTGTCAGTCGTTCGGGGTGTTCGGGGTGTTCGGGGTGTTCGGGGTGTTCGGGGTGTTGACGTCGTTGGCCGTGTTGGTGTCGTTCGAGGTGTCAACGTCGTTGGGGGTGTTCGGGGTGTTGTCCTGGTCGTTCGGGGTGTCGGCGGTGTTGCTGGTGTTGGCCGTGTCGAGAGCGTCGGCATCCTGGTTGGAGGACGTCGTGCTCGGGTCGGCCGTGGCCGGCTGGGTCGCGCTGGTGGTCACCTGGGCGCGGTCCTTCAGGTCGGGGGTGCTCTCGGCCATCGCGGCGCCCGCGGTGGCGGCGCTCACGCCCAGCACGGCCGCGGTTCCGACGATGACCCAGTTCTTCCGGACCTTCATGATGTTTCCCTCCGCTGCTCTCGGATGTCCTTGTGAGAACTACTTTCCCGAGTGCAGGTGAGGCCTTCAGGAGAGCCGGGTGAAAGGGCTCTCATGTTTCAGGAGCGGTTCTGGAGGATGCCTTCCATCCGGTCGAGCAGGCGGGTGGTGGCGGACTGCCATTGCGGGCGCTGTACCCGGTGCGGGCCGGTGGCCAGGCTCATCAGGACACCGGCCGTGCGCAGCCGGAGCTGGTCGGCGTCGACCCGCTGCTCGAAGACCGGCCCCCAGAGCCGGGACATGGCGTACGAGCGGTCGGCGTGGCGGGGGGAGCTCAGGGCCAGGGCCTCGCAGTGGGCCAGGGCGGTGGCCAGGTCGTCGGCACGGCAGCCGGGCCCGACCGTGTCCACGTCGAGCAGGCCGACGATGCGGCCCGCGTGATCGACCGTCAGCTGGGCCTCGTAGAAGTCGCCGTGCGTCGGATCAGAGCCCAGGTCAGTGTCTTTCAGGCCGGCGGCGACGACGAGGGCCAGTTGCCGGGCCCGCTCGGCCTCGGTGGGCAGGGCGTGGCCGATCAGTTCGGCGTACTGCGGGGCTCGACGGCTCCAGGGCCGGCGCCGGTTCAGGCCGAGCACCGCTGTGGGCAGGCGGTCCAGCACCGACAGCACGTCGTGCGGGTCGGGCAGGGCAGCCTCGGCCGACGTCAGGCGGCGGCGCAGCGGGGTGCCCGGCAGGTTCTCCAGCACCAGCAGCCCGTCACCGGTCCAGCCCAGGCTGTGGGGTACGGGAACTCCGGCTCTGTAGAGCATTTCGTGACGCCGGTGGAGGGCCTCGACGTCGCCGGGCGGCAGCACTTTGGCGTAGATCACCCCGCCGGCCGCGCTGATCCGGATCACCGCGCGGCGTTTCGGGCGGTAGGAGACCAGATCGGTGCGCAGGCCGCCGGGGTTGATCCCGAACGAGCGCAGCAGTTCGGTCAGGGCGGGAGCCTGCATCGCCGTGGTCAGGCCGGGCAGGCCCGGATCGTCGGGCAGACGCCACACGCAGACCCGGTTCTCGCCGTCCGAGAGGGTGAGGGCTCCCGGTACCTGAGGCGGTTCGTCCTCCGGTGCGAGAGAAGATGCGCCGAGCACGTCGTCCGTACGCCCCGACGGCCACTGGACCGTCGCCTGATAGGCGACCGTGGTGACCTCACCTCGATGATCGACCTGGGTGACCCGCCAGTCTTCCAGGTGCCCGCCCGCGGTGGAGAGGGCCGCTTCCAGCAGCTCGCCCGCATCCGGTCCGGTCAGCATGTCCAGCGCCATGATCAGGCCACCTCGACGAGTCGGTATCCCATGCCCCGCACGGTCTCGAACCACTGCACGCCGAGCTTCTTGCGCAGGTAACGCACATAGACATCGACCACGTTCGAGCCCGGGTCGAAGTCGTAACCCCATACGTGACTGAGTAGCTGTTCCCGGCTGAGTACTTGTCCAGGATGTCGGACAAAGGTCTCGGCCAGCGCGAACTCACGTGCGGACAATTCAACTGTCCTACCCTCGACCGCGGCCCGGCGGCTGCGCAGGTCGAGCGCCAGCGCGCCGTGCGTGAGCACGGTGAGCTCGGGCTCGCGCGGATCCTCCCGCAGGCGCAACCGGATGCGGGCCAGTAGTTCCTCGAACCGGAACGGCTTGGACATGTAGTCGTCCGCCCCTCCCTCCAGGCCGGCCACGGTGTCGGTGATCGACTGCCGCGCGGTCAGAATGATCACCGGCAGCGTGCTCCGATTCGCCCGCAGGCGCTTGAGCACCTCGAACCCGTCCAGACCGGGCAGGCCGATGTCCAGCACCAGCAGGTCGAATTCACCACTGCTCGCATAATCCAGCGCGCTGACGCCGTCATCGACCACCGTCGGGGTGAAGCCGGCCGCACGCAGGCCTTTCGAGACGAACGAGGCGATGCGGTCCTCGTCCTCCGCCACCAGGATCCGGTTCACGGCACCTCCTGTACGAGGGGAATGGTCTGGGCGGACGCCGGAACCGGCGCCCGGGGGACGGTCAGGGTGAACACCGCGCCGGGTTCACCCGGCGGCGAGGTCAGCGCCACCGAGCCCTCGTGAGCCGCGGCGATCGCGCCGACGATGGACAGACCCAGTCCGGAGCCCTCCATCCGGCGCGCGTCACCACCGCGACCGAACCGCTCGAAGATGCGTTCCGCGTCCTTTGCTGAAACCCCGGGCCCGCTGTCGCGCACCCACAGATGCACCGTCCGGCCCTCGGCCCGGCTGCCGAAGGCGATCACCTGACCAGGGGTCGTGTACTTCACCGCGTTGTGAGCCAGTTGGAGCAGTCCCTGGGTGATGCGCTGGGGGTCGGCGTCGATCCAGGCCGGCGTCTGCTCGTCCAGCCGCCACTCCCGCTCGGCCAGCCCCACGGCCTTCTCCAGCACATCGGTCATCAGCTCGTCCACGGCGACCGGTTCCCGGCGGACGAAGTCGGGACGTTTCGTCTGGGCCAGCAGGATCAGGTCCTGCACCAGCCGGGCCATCCGGTCGAGCTCGTCCAGTACCAGCGCACGGGTCTCCTCGACGTCGGCCGGGTCGTTCGCGGCCATCAGCTCCAGATGCCCCCGGATGATCGTGATCGGCGTCTTCAGCTCGTGCCCGGCATCGTCCAGGAACTCCTGCTGGGTCCGGAACGCGTGCTCCAGACGGTCGAGCATGCGGTTGAACGTCACCGCGATCTCGCTGATGTCATCCGTGCCGGTGACCTCGATGCGCTCCGTGAGGTCGTTGTGCGAGATCCGCTCGGCGGTGGTGCGCAGATGACGCAGGGGCCGCAGCAACCGCCCGGCGACCAGCCAGCCCACCACTCCGACCACGATCAGCGAGACCAGCGACACCACAGCGAAACGCTGCGCCATCTGGGTGACCTCCTGGCGATTGCGTTCCAGCGACTGGGCGATCACGTAGCTGCCCACCGTGCTCTCGCCACCCACCGACACCTGCACGGCCGCGTAACGGATCCGCCCGGCCCGGGTGTCGATCTCCCGCAACCGCACCGGTGCGTCCACCGGCAGGGCCGCCACGGCGGCCACCAGCGCCGGCTCTTCCTCCAGGTTCACGAAGCGCTCGCTGGAGGGCACGAATTGAGGACGACCTCCCACCATGGTCAGGAACGTCTCGTCCCGGTCGGGAGCCTGTTTCTGAAGAGCCGACTGCAGAAGGGCCCCGACGGACGTGAACGGCTTGCCCGTGGACGGGTCGGTGGGGACGCCGCTGCCCGGCTCGGCGATGTCGCGGAACTCCTGCACCTCGGTGCTCAGCGCCTCGTTCACCCGTTCATTCAGGGAGGCGCGCTGCATGAGCACGATCGTGATGCCCGCCCCGAGCATGCCCAGCGCCGTCAGCACGAGCACGGTGGCCAGGATGCGGGTGCGTACCCCGATCGTGGGACGCCAGGCCGAACCGCGGCGCGGGTCGGGAAACAGCGAGGTCACAGCGGTCATCGTCCATCATCGTCGCCGTCGTCCGGGCCGTCTTCGTCCTCGTCGGGTTCGTCGTCGTCCGGCTCGTCCTCATCGGGGTCGTCCTCGTCCGGCTCGTTCTCGTCGGGTTCGTTCTCACCGTCATCGTCCGCCACGCTCTGGGGCTCCGCCACCCCCACCTTGTCGGCGTGATCGTCGCCGTCGTCGGAGTCGTCGTCATCCGGGGAAGAGGTGGCCGAGGGCGTGCTGACCGGCGTGACGTTGCCGTTGGCCGGGGTCGGGTCGGCGGAGGCGTCGAGGCTCGCGACCACGGCCGGGCCCAGGTCGGTGTTCAGGCCGTCGGTGTCACCGGAGGCGGATGCCGAAGCTGCGAACGCGACCACGGCCAGACCTCCCGCGCCCAGCAGGCCGACGGGCAGGAGCAAGTGACGTGGGCGCATGACAGCCACCCTCGCGGCGCGAGGGGGAGAGCAGATGAGAGCCGGATGAGAGAGTTCTCATCTGCCCAGGCCGGCTGCCGTCCTGAGCCGGGGGCACTTTGCCTGATCACGGAGAGGGTTGGGGCGACAGCGGGGGGTGCGTCGATGCAGACTGGATCACGTGCCTGAGCTGCCGGAGGTCGAGGCCCTCGCCGGATTCCTGCGGGAACGGCTGGTGGGGCGTGCCGTGAACGGTGTGGAGATCGGTGCGATCAGCGCCCTGAAGACCTACGACCCGCCACCCACCGCGCTGGGTGGGCTCACCGTGACCGGGGTGAACCGGCACGGCAAGTTTCTCGATCTCGACGTCGACGGGCTGCACCTGATCTTTCACCTGGCCCGGGCCGGATGGCTGCGCTGGAGCGACACCGCGCCCAAGGCGATGCTGAAGCCCGGCAAGAGCCCGCTGGCCCTGCGGGTGCGCTTCACGCCGAACCTCGACGATCCGGACGACGAGTCCACACCCGGCTTCGACCTGAGCGAGGCCGGTACCCGCAAACGGCTGGCCATCTACGTGGTGCGCACGCCGGACGAGGTGCCCGGCATTCACACCCTCGGGCCCGATCCGCTCGACGAGGCCTTCACCCGTGACGTGTTCGCCCTGATCCTCGGCCGCAACCAGCAGGTCAAGGGGCTGCTGCGGGATCAGAGCGTGATCGCCGGGGTGGGCAACGCCTACAGCGACGAGGTGCTGCACGCCGCGAAGATGTCGCCCTTCGCGATGGCCGCCAAGCTGAGCGACGATCAGGTCACCGCGCTGTACGAGGCACTGCAGAACACGCTGCGCACGGCGATCGCCGCCGCGGCGGGCAAGCCCGCCAAGGAACTGAAAGATGCCAAGCGCGCAGGCCTGGCCGTGCATGCGCGGACCGGGGAGAAGTGCCCGGTTTGCGGTGACGTGGTGCGCGAGGTGTCGTTCGCCGACTCGTCCCTGCAGTACTGCGCCACCTGCCAGACCGGCGGCAAGATCCTCGCCGACCGCCGGATGTCCCGCCTGCTGAAATAGCGAGAGGCCCCGCTCCGGTCCGGAACGGGGCCTCCCTGCGGGGTTCTACTTCACGGTGACGGCCACCTGGGTGGAGTAGTAGGCGATGGCGCCGTTGACCTCGGCGTCGCGCTTACTGGTCACCTTCGTACCCTCCGGCGAGTCCAGATCGACCTGGCTCACCAGCTGGTTGCCCGAGGGGGTCTGGTTCAGCTGGGTCAGCAGCTCGTCGAGCGAGTTCGGCTCCTTGTACTCGCTGGAGACGCTGCGACCGTCCGAGACGGTGAGAGTGCCGGTGTAGCCACTGGTTCCGTTCGGCACGGAGACCGTGAGCGGAATCGTGACGGTGTCACCGTTGCGGTAGCCGCTGAGCGTGGCCCGCACCGGGATGCTGCCGTTGGGCGCGACGCCGGTCACGTCCTTCAGCGGGATCCACTTGCCCTTCTCCTTGGTCTGAACGCTACTCACCCGGTACTGCTTGACGGCCGTCGACACCTTGCCGGTGACCTTCACGCCGGTGATGTTCACTTCTTCGAACGGCTGCGAAACCAGCGGGTACAGAAGGTAGTACAGGCTGTCGGCGGTCGCGTAGCTGATGTCGTAGTTGTCGGAGAAGTAGTCGTCGTGGGTGATCTTGAACTTCTTGCCGTCGCCGCGGGTACCCTTCACGGTGATCTTCACCTCGGACGAGCCCTGCGACTGCGCGCCGAGCGCCTTCACCACCGCGGCCTGCAGGTGCAGCGCCGCGACGTCGGCGGCCCACGGCTGGTAGACGCCCGTGGTGCTGCCGGTGACGGTCTTGCCCTGGTCGTTGACCAGTGAAGTGGTCACCGGGTACTCGTGTTCCGGGTTCTGGCCGAGGGTACTGCGGATGCCGCTGGTGCCGTCCCAGGTGACCGTGCCGACCGGGCCGCCGGGGTTACCCACCTTGAACGGGCCCCAGACCGGGTCGGGCTGCACGTAGACGGCCTCGGCCGGGTGCGCGCTGTAGTCCGACGGGCCGACCGAGAGGAACGGGTGGCCGAACGCGACAGCGGTGTCGTCGCAGACGTAGGTGGTGGTGCCCAGGGCGAAGAGCGAGACGTCGCCGTACGAGAAGGCCGCCGCGTAGTTCGAGCCGGCGGTGATCTCACTGGGCGACGACTTCACCCCGGACTTCGACTTGCCCGCACTCGCCCGGACAGCCATGCCGCTGTCCTTGGTGACGTCCTTGAGGAAGTTCTGGGTGTTCTTCGGGGCCAGGCCGGAGGCGCTGATCGGCACCGCCAGGCGCTGGAAGCCCTTACCGGCCGTGACCTTCGTGGCCTCACCGGTCTTGGCGATCCGCTCGGCCACCGGGCCCGGCACGGCGATCTTCGCGTTCGCCCGGGTCGCTGCCCGCCGGGCGTTCGAGGGGTCGTTGCGCAGGGCGAGCAGGTCTTCGGCCGGCGTGATGCCCGCGATGTTCGAGGGCGTCACCAGGCCGTACGAGACCGACCCGATCAGCTTGCCGTCCGCGGTGTACACCGGCGACCCGGACATGCCGGCCCACACGCCGCCCGCACGCTCCAGGGCGGGCGAGTCGAGGTCGGCCATGATCATGTCGATGCCGGGCGCGATGCCGTCGGTCACCCGGCCCAGCACCTTGGCGGTGAACGCGTCTGCCTTGGTGCCCTTCTCGACCGTATAGCCGGTACCGGCGACCCCGTCGACCGCCTGGTCGGTGGGCAGTGCCGTCGGGCAGTTGTCCGGCAACGTCGGCGCGGCCGAAGAGGTTCCGGCCGGAAGCGCTACCAGGAGAGCGGAGACGGCCGCGGTCGTGATGACACCGCAGGCCGCCCGGGAGTTGATGCGAGGAATGGACATGGAGCCCCCACTTGTCCGAGAGCTGCCCGGCACCACTGTGCCGGGCAGGCCTGAAGGGCCGCCCGCGCAAGCGCGGTGCTGCAACCCCCCAGTTGCGTCGATAACTCTAAGGCCCCAGAAAGCGGCAAGGGAACACTCCTTTCGGTCATGTCTCGATGAAAAAGGGCCCCGTCCGAAAAGAACGGGGCCCTTCGTCATCAACTATTCGGTCATTTGATGGTTACCGGCACCATCTTGAGGTAGGTGCTCACGGCTCCCGGCAGTGTCGTCCTGCGCACGCTGCTCACCAGTCCACCGGTCGGGGTGTCCAGATCGATCCGGCTCACCACGGCATCGTTCGGGGGTGTGGCGTTGATCTGCTCCATCAGGGAGGTGAGGGAATTCGGTTCCTGGTCCGGCGTGGTGGCGGACAGACCGTCGGAGAGGGTGAGAGTGCCGACATAGCCGCGGCTGTTCTTCGGTACGGCGACGGTGAGCGGTACCGTCACGGTCTGGGTGCTGCGATAGGCGGTGAGCGTGGCGCGCAGCGGAATCGTGCCGCCGGCGGTCACCTTCTGCATGCCCTTCAGCATCTGCCACGTGCCGTGCTTCTTCACCTCGAGCTGGGTGACGCGGTACTGCTTCACGGTGGTCGCGACCGACCCCGTCACCGAGATGCTGGTGATGCTGACGTCTTCGTACGACTGCCCGAGCAACTGCGTGAGCATGTAGTAGATGCTGTCGGCCGCGGTGAAACTGACATCGAGAGTGTCGGCGAAGTGGTCACTGTGGCTCAGGGTGAAGGGTTTTCCGCCGGCCCGGGTGCCCTTCACGGTGATCCTGACCGCGGCCGAGCCCGCACCCTGCGAGCCGTTGGCCTTCACGATCGCGCTCTGCAGGTGCAGGGCCGCGATGTCGGCGGCGTAGGGCTGGTACACGCCCACGGTCTGGCCGGTGACGGTCTTGCCGTCCTCGTTCTTCAGTGACGTGGTGATCGGGAACTGGTGCTGGGGAGCCTGCCCGAGCGTGCTGCGCAGGCCGATCGTGCCGTCGCGGGTGACCGTGCCCACCACGCCTCCCGGATTGCCCACCTTGAACGGGCCGTTCACCGGATCGGCCTGCACGTAGACAGCGGTCGCCGGGTGCACGCCGTACTCCGCCCGGCCCGCGTTGAGGAAGGGATGGCCGAACGCGATCGCGGTGCCGTCGCAGACGTAGGTGGTGGTGCCCAGGCCGGAGAGGGAGACGTCGCCGTACGACAGGGCCGCCACGTAATTCGACCCGGCGAAGATCTCACTCGGCGACGACGTGGCCTTCACACTGATCGAGGCGCCGCCCGGCTGCACGGCCATACCGCTGGTGCGGCTGATGCTCCTGAGGAACCGGCCGGTGTTCTTCCGGGCCAGGCCGGAACCGCTCACCGGCACCGGAAGGCGTTCGAAACCCTCGCTCGCCAGGGCCTTCGACACCTTGCCGGTCTGGGCGAGGCGCGCGGCCCGGAAGCCGGAGACCTTGACCTTCGCGGCTCCGCCGGTGGCGTTCAGGGCGAGCAGGTCTTCTGCCGGGGTGATACCCGCGATCTTCGACGATGCGGCCAGGCCGTAGGAGACCGATCCGATCAGCCGGCCGTCGGAGGCGTAGACGGGTGAGCCGGACATGCCCGCCCAGACCCCGCCGGCCCGTTCGAGGGCCGGGGAGTCGACCTCAGCCATGATCATGTCGACGCCGGGGGCGATGCCGTTGCTGACCCGGCCCAGGACCGTGGCCGTGAACTCGTCGGTATCAGTGCCTCGTTCGACCGTGTACCCGGTGCCGGTCACGCCGTCGACCGCGTCGGCGGTGGGGAACGCCGTCGGGCAGTCGGTCGCCGCGGCGACCGACGAGGACGCCGGAACCGCTACGAGAAGACCGGAAACCGCTGCGGCCGCGACAAGCCCGCAGGCCGCACGAGACCTGGACATGGTGCCCCCACTGAGCTGGTGTACGGCCGGCACGTGTGTGCCGGCCGCCCCTGGTGAATCGTCGCGGCTTGACGGTCGCCGACGACCCCATGGTGTGGAAACCATATGCCCTCCGAACCTGTTCGAAAACGCCCCTTTTCGAACAGGTTCGGAAGTTGGTCAAGGGGTGGAAGGGGCTAAGGGTTGCTTATCGGGCCTGTGCGCCGGAGGTTTTCGGGAGCAGCGGATCGAGCTGGTCCCAGCGGGCCACCTCGCAGCCGTCCTTCCGGCTCAGCGACGCGTTGACGGCCTTGCCCTTCCAGGTACCCGTGATCGTGGCGGTCTGCTCGCCACCGAAGATCTGCGTGCACATCTGGTCGGTCGCGGGGGTGCCCAGGGCCTGGGTACCGCTCTTCTCCAGGGTCGCGCAGGCCGCCGACGCGTCCGGGTGGTCGCCACCGGCGGGGTCGCAGGTCAGGCTCCAGGTCGTGGTCTTGCCGTCCGTCACCTTGATCGTGAGGTCGGTGGCCGGACCGGGCGCATCCTGCGGGGTCACGGTGCCGCTGTCGGAGTCGGAGGCGCACCCGGTCGCCAGAACGGCGACCAGGGCGAGCAGAGCGGCCAGGAGAAGGGGGCCGGGCCGGGGTCGGCGCCGGTCGGTGATGTTCGGGCGGGCGGTTCGCTGGTGGTCCACGGTCGCATCCTTTCGTGCGTGAGCCTCGCGCGGTCTGCCGGAAAGGTTCGGTGGCGTGTCAGCTGTACGTCTGCTTTTGGACGCGGTTGGTGACGGTGGGGTTCCCCGGGTTTCCGGATTCCGGGTTTGCCCGGATATCAAGGCCGTTCTGCCGGGAACCGGCTCCGACGCCCCGCCGACAGGCCGCCGGTGGCGTGCCGATCGGTGCTTCCCACCTGAGAGGATGAACGGACCCGATCGATGCCGGGCACTTCCTCCGGTGCCCTCAGGAGGTAACCGATGTTCCCGTCGCAGGTCCCCTCGGTGGACGCCACCCAGGTACCCGCCGAAGCCGCGATCGTCGATGTGCGTGAGCCCGACGAATGGCAGGCCGGGCACATCAGCGGGGCTGTGCACATCCCGCTGATGGAGCTCCCCGCCCGTACGGGCGACCTGCCCGAGGGCGATGTGTACGTGATCTGCCGGTCCGGCGGCCGCTCCGCGCGCGCCGTCGCCTGGCTCGAGCAGAACGGTTTCGAGGCGGTCAACGTCAGCGGCGGTATGGGGGCCTGGCAGGCGGCGGGCCGCGAGATGGTGAGCGACACCGGTGAAGCACCCACGGTCCGCTGAGGAAGGTCCACTGAGGACGGTCACCGACCTGGGGGAACCCGGGCCGGGGGCTGAACTCGTGGACCACCTGGGAGCGGTGCTGGAAGGTCTCTCGTCGCTGATCCCCCTCGACGAGGTGAAGCCGGTCGAGCCGGCGGACGACGACGTGATCGTTCCCGTCGACGGCACCGATGACGAGGCGCCGGTCGAGGCCCTGCGCGCCGACCTGGCCGACCTGTTCGAGGCCCAGGCCGCGAGTCGATGGCTCGACGTGGCCGCCCGCCGGATGGCCGCCGCCGGGCTCGGCAGTTTCACCGTGGCCTCGGCCGGGCACGAGGGCAACGCCGCCGTGGCCATGGCGTTGCGCAGCAACGACCCGGTGCTCCCGCACTACCGTTCGACCGCGTTCTACCTGGCCCGGCTGGCGTCGGCCGGTCTGGACGACGGCATCGCCGCGGTCGCGCGGGGCCTGGCCGGCAGTGTCGACCAGCCCGCGGGCGGTGGACGCCGCCCGACCCCCGCGCACCCGGACGTCGCCGTGCTGCCGTCTCCCACGACGACCGCCGGCCACCTGCCCCGGGCCCTCGGCCTGGCCTGGGCGATCGGCCGCCAGCCCCGAGACCGGGCGCGCATCGTCGGGGGCCGGCTGAACTGGCCCAGCGACGCCGTGGCGGTGGCCAGTTTCGGTGACGGCACCGCCGGGCACGGCACGGCCCTAGGTGTGATCAACACCGCCTGCTGGGCCTCGAAACAGGGTGTGCCGCTGCCGCTGCTGCTGGTCTGCGAAGACAACTCACTGGGCTACTCCACCTCCGGCCCACCCGGCTGGATCCACGCGTCCTTGAGTAACCGCGAAGGGCTGCGGTACTTCCACGCCGACACCGCGGGCGACGCCGCCACCCTGTTCTCGACCGCGCGCCGCGCGGTCGAGACGGCCCGTGCGCACCGGCGTCCCGTGTTGCTGCATCTGTCGTGTGTCCGGATCGGTGGGCACAGCGGGGCCGACGACGAGAAGCTCTACCGCCGTGACGAGCGCATTGCCGAAGACCGGCAGCGCGACCCGCTCGTGGCCACGATGACCGCGCTGGTGCGTCACGGCGTGATGACCGGGGAACAGGTCGCCGACCGGCTGCTGATCCTGCGTGACCGGGTGGCCTCCGCGCTGGAAGACGCCACGCACCGGGCCCGGCCCGGGAGCTCGGCCGAGGTGATGGCACCGCTCTCCCCGCGGCGCCCGGCCGTGGTCGGGATGGCCGCGGCCCGTGAGCCCGCGGCCGACCGGCGGGCCGCCGCCTTCGAGAACCGGCTGCCCGAGAAGGAGGGCCCGCTCACCCTGGCCGAGTCGATCAACCGCACCCTGCTCGATGCCGCGATCGCGCATCCCGGGGTGGTGGTGATGGGTCGTGACGTGGCCCGGGCCGGCGGCGTGCACGGGGTGACCCGGGGGCTGCAGACACGACTGGGCCCGGCGCAGGTCACCGACACCGCACCGCACGGTGCGTCGATCCTCGGGCTGGCGATGGGTGCCGCGGTCAGTGGTCAGCTGCCGATCGTCGAGCTCGGCCTCGACGACCTGCACGCCGCGCAGGAACTGCTGCGGGCCGAGGTGGCCACGCTGGCCTTCAGTTCCAACGGTGCCTACCGCAACCCGATGGTGCTGCGCGCGCCCGGTCTCGGCTTCCAGGACGGGTTCGGTGGAGCGGTCGCCGTGGACAACGCCCTGGGCGGTCTGCGCGACATCCCCGGTCTGGTCATCGCCTGCCCGGCCCATCCGGCCCAGGCCCCGGCCCTGCTGCGCACCTGCCTGGCGGCGGCCGAGGCCGACGGCACGGTCAGCGTGATGCTGGAACCGGTTGCGCTGTACCACCTGCGGCATCTGACCGTCGAGGGCGACGACGCCTGGCTGGCGCCGTACGCGCCGCCGTCGGAGTGGGGTTCGCTGCACGCCCCGATCGGCCGGGCCGTGGTGCACGGCTCCGGCAACGACCTCACCATCGCGGCCTACGGAAACGGCCTGCGCCTGGCGCTGCGCGCGGCGGCCGAGCTGGAGGGTGAGGGCATCGGTTGCCGGGTGGTCGATCTGCGGTGGCTGGCTCCTCTACCGATGGACGATGTGATCGCCGCCGCTTCGGCCACCGGGAATCTGTTGATCGTGGACGAGACCAGACGCAGCGGAGGAGTTTCCGAGGCCCTGGTGACCGGCGTGCTGGAGGCCGGGTTCGACGGCCGGCTGGCCCGGGTGACGGCGAAAGACAGTCCGCTCCCGTCCGGCCCGGCGGCACAGTTCGTGGAACTGACGCAACTGCGCATCCTCTCCACCGCCCGGGCGCTGTGTGATGACTGACGAGGTGGTGCTCCTCGTCGACGTGGCCAACGTGATGGGGAGCCGGCCGGACGGCTGGTGGCGCGACCGGCTCGGCGCGGCCACCCGGCTGCTGGGCGAGCTGGCCTCGGTGACCGACCTCTCCGTGCAGGGCGAAAGCGTTTCGGTCAGGCGCATTCTCGCCGTCGTCGAGGGCAAGGCCAAGGGGGCGACCGGTCCGGAGCCGGTCGAGGTGATCCGGGCCACTGCCGACGGGGACAGCACGATCGTCGTGGTGGCCGAGCAGATTGTCGCCGAGGGCGGGATCCCGCTGGTGGCCACCGCCGACCGGGGCCTGCGGGCCCGGTTGCCCGAAGAAGCGCTGGTCATGGGGCCGGGGACGCTGCGTCAGGCTTTGCCGTAGGGGCTTCCAGGCAGTCGTTCTTCCCCCCGGACAAGGTGGCGACCGGTGCCTTGGCCAGCACCGGGCACAGGTAGATCGGTGTGGGCTCCGGGGTGCAGGGGCTGGCTTGCAGGGTGTTGTGCCCGTCCCGGTCCGGATCGCCGGGAATGCTGACGCTGATCTGGGGTACCTCACTCACCGGATCCGGGCACCCGGAAATGTCGGAGGGGGCCACCCGGCGGTAGGCCTCGACCAGAGCCGCCCAGCCGGTGGCCTCGTCGCCGCGGCGGGCCACCCCGGCCGACCACGTCGTCCCCTGCTCGATCTTGCCCGACACCTGGGCGACGAGGGAGTAGAAGCGTGTCTTGGCCAGGTAGCCGATGGTTTTCGGGGTGGTGGCCTGAATGGCGCTGAGCGATCCCGGGCCCGCGAGGATCGTCGGGGTGTTCGTACAGCCTTTCCCGATCGACTCACCGAGCCGCGCCAGCTGGTTGCCGCGCCCGGCGAAGAGCCAGACCGTCTGGGCATTCTCGGGAGAACACAGGTCCTGGGCCAGATCGTCGTACTGGCGGTCGGAGGCGGTCTCCCGCAGGGGTACCCGGATCGGCCGGGCGAAGCCCGCGGTGTCCTGGGTCTCGCCCACGTACTCGAGGGAGCTGGCCAGATCGTTGCTGAAGAAGGTGTCCCGGTCGTCGAGAATGATTTTCAGCGGCCGCTGGGCCGGGCCGGAACCCTTCGGCCCGAGAGCCTTCCCGGCCCAGTCCAGGGCCGGTGCCGACAGCAGGGCCCGGGCCACGTCGAGATTGCTGGGGGCGACACTGACGAAGTACTGCCCCAGGTCCACGTCCTGACCCTTGACCAGCCCGTGCCGCATGCCGTTGCCGTTCACGCTGCTGGCGACGATCGTGACGTCGTCGAACTGGGCAAGGGCCTCCCGGGCCGCGGCCCGGCTCTGGGCGATCCCGATCACGGCCTTGATCGAGTTGGGGTCACGGGGATCGGACGGGAACTGGCGGTCGATCATCTGCACGACCGCGGGGCCGGAGGTGAAGTCCTCACCGACGTTGGCGATCGTGAGCCGGACGTACACCGACCCGGCCGCATTGATGTCGGACTGGGCGGCCTGGGCCCCGCGCAACTGGTAGAGCGCATTGATGGACTTGCTCTCCGGGGTGCGACTCAGGGGCGCGAGGAACAGCACGTTCACCGCCCGCTGGGAGGACGGGATCGCGGCGTTCTGCTTCTGGATGCGGGCCAGGATCTCGTCGCGCTCGGCCTCCGGGGCGCCGTTGGGCTCGATCGTGCTGTCGAACTGGTTGCCGTCTCCGACCAGGGTGTCGAAGCCGACGCACTGGCCGTTCTCCAGCCAGGTCTGTGCGGTGGGCACGGTGTTCAGTGACCGCACCGGGTTCTGGAAGGTGTCTTGGAAGGGTGCGCAGAGGGCTCGCGGAACCACCACCGCCGCGGTCCCGGTCAGGCTGAGAACGGCCGTCAGGAGGGAGACGAAGATGATCGCCTGCCGCCACCGGGAGGTGCGGGGACGCGTGGTTTCCGGGGCCTTCCCCTCCGGGGCCAGGTACCGCTCCAGGGTCACGTCGCGCAGCCGGATCAGTGAGCCCACGTGCCGCAGGACCAGGCCGCGGTGGCGTTCGTCGTCCCACGAGGCCCGCTGGTTCAGGTCGAACGCGGAGATGACGGTCAGGGGCGCCAGCTCCCGCCGGGCGGCGTCCGCCGCCTCCGAGGGGTCGGGGTCCTGGGCCCGCCGGGCCAGTGCGGCGTCGTACGCGGCCCGCCGGTCGTCGATGCGCCGCAGGCTGATCTCCAGCATCCGCATCCGGTGCGCGTAGCCGATGCCGAATCCCTCGCGCAGGGGGAAGAGGATGGGCGCGATCATGCCCGCGCCGAGGTGGAAGCCGCGGGCCAGGCCGACGGACACGGCGGCGGCGCCACTGATCCACAGGCACTGGCCGAGCGTGGGCACGTGGCCGGGCGAGGTGAACCACCAGGCCAGCGTGGTGGAGCTCGCGACCATGGCGATCCCCAGGGTGCTGGCCACCACTCGGGTGGATCTCCGGTCGCTGGCGAAAGTATCTGTGGGGGTTAGGTTGTCGCCCTCCTGCGAGCACCAGTGCAGCCAGGCGAGCAGGGAGACGAACAGCGCCGAGAAGGTCGTTCCGGTCCAGAGTTGTTCGCTGAGGCCGGAGTTCATCACCTGGAGCACCACGGCCGAGACGATCCCGAGAACCAGGAGAACGGCGCTGGGCCGGGGGATCAGCCGGGCGATCTCGCGCAGTTGCCGGCCCCCGGGCAGGCGCGGCCGGATGATCTGCGGCCGGCCGCCGTCGCTGTGCTCGAACTCGTCGCCGAACCGGGCCAGCCCGAACACGGTCAGGACCACGACGAACAGCACGGACGCGGAGAGGTAGAGGGGATTGGTGAGTGGCGCATGGCGTGAGTGCCAGTCCCACTGCGCGACGTCGGACCAGGTCAGGACGCCGGCTCCCTGGAGTCCGTGGCTGGCCCGGTCGTAGCCCTGCACCAGCCCGAGCCACAGGCAGGCAGCGATGACGAGCAGACCGGCCAGGAAGGTGCCGATCGCCCAGGCCGTCGCCGACAGCGCGCGTCGCCACAGCAGTCGCCGGTAGGCGGCGGTGATCAGCGGCCGGCCGGACCCCGCCCGCCAGGCCTGGATCCGCAGGCCGCCCCGGAACGGCCGGCCCTTGTCGATGCTCGCGGTCCAGAGGCGCTGGGGCGTGGCCGTCCCGGGCTCCTGGGCCGCCCGGCGGGGAACCTCCCACCAGGCGAACCGGGTGTTCTCGAACAGGCCGGCCCGGGCGACCCACTTCAGCGTGCGGACGGCCGGTGACTCGGCGCTCCGGCGGGCCGGTGGGGGCGGTGAGGTGATGAACCACCGGATGGTGAACCAGTGGATCACCGGGCGGCCGACGGCGGCCAGGCCGTGCCCGAGGCGGGCGTGCCAGGTCTGGTCCCGGGGGCCGGCCGGCTGGGGGCGGGCCTCCCAGCCCTCGTGGATCAGTCCCTTCCAGAACTCGTCCACGGCCCCGCCGTTGTACCGGCTTCTCGCGGGTCTCTCCTGGTCTTTCTCGTTCAGGGTCTCCAGGCGTTGCCCGAGGTCCTCGGACTTCGGGTAGGCACTCCGGAGAGTACGCAGCAGCCGGGGACTCTCGTAGATACGCCGGGGTACCTGGGACACCTCTCCCGGGAGCACCGCCCGGGCGTACGCCAGGGTCGGCCGGGTCAGGTCGAGCGTCACCCAGCGGCCGGGCCAGAAGTCCGGATCGGCATCCTCCGCGTGCGTGAGCAGCGCCGTGCGGGTGCCGAGTTCCGCGATGATCCGGTCGCGCACGGAGCTGTTCCGGATCCGGTCGATGTCGTCGACGAACAGGACGACGGTGTTGCCGCCCGCCCGGCTGTCGTCCCGCCAGAGGGCATCGAGCAGGTCGTCGGCCGGTGCGCCGTGCTCCAGGAGACCGGGGTAGTCGTCGCGGAACCGCACCTTGATCCAGTCGATGAGGCCGGGCTGGGAGTCCGGCCCGGTCGGGTGCTCGCGCCAGTGGTCTTCCCAGCCGGCCAGGCTCACCCGGATCGCCAGCGGAAAACTGCGGTCCTCGTTGCGCATCTGCTGCGCGGCGAGCACGAAACCGAGCAGCGTTCCCGTCTTGGCCGAGTTCTGGGGCCCGCGGAGCACGAGGTTGTACCGGCCCCCGGCCAGGGCCTCCAGCACCGGTCGCACGCTCTCCGGCTCGAACTCCTCGAAGTCGTACGGTTCGGCGTCTTCCAGAATCTTCGGTTGTCCCGGAACGATTTTCGGGATCGAGCGGAAGAACTTCGGCAGCCGCACCGGGTTCTTGCGGTCCCGCGCCGCCGGGGGTTCCGGGGGCAGGGTGTCGGTGCGTTCCTTCAGCAGGGGCACCGGCACGTCGGCGATGCCCCACCAGTCGTCGGCGGCCACCCGGCGGCCGGGGCGCCGACGGCGCCAGGCATCGGACTGGATCACGTGGAGCCGCTCGCGAAATTCCTCGAGTTCGTCGGTGCCGGTGCGGTTCTGGCGGTTCTCCCGGCCGGTGAAGGCCAGCGGCGCGAGCCCGGCGACGAGCGCGAGAAGCGTGTCGTTGCCGGCAAATAGAAGAATGCCGATGATCAGGGCCAGGATCGCGCCCCGCACGCCGTCGGAAATGGTGCCCTGTCCCCGCCCCATCGCCCGAGATTACGGCATCTCCTTTCAAAATACCCATAAAACGCTATTGCTTGTTCTAGGAATTGACCTAGACAGCTGGATACGCTCGGATCGTGGATCCGGTGCGTAATCCCTATGCCCCTGGCGCGGGTCAGCGTCCTCCCGAGCTGGCCGGTCGTGACGCCGAGCTGGAAAGCTTCGACGTGGTGCTGGAACGGATCAGCCGAGGCCGGCCCGAGCGCAGCCTGGTGCTGCTCGGCCTGCGCGGGGTGGGTAAGACCGTGCTGCTCAACGCCCTGCGCTCGGCGGCGGTGCGACGGCGCTGGGGCACCGGCAAGCTGGAGGCCCGGCCCGACACCCCGCTGCGCCGCCCCCTGGCCGCCGCCCTGCACCAGGCCGTGCGGGAGCTCTCGCCCGCCAACAAAGACGATACGAACCACGTGCTGGGCATTCTGAAATCCTTCGCCATGAAAGAACCGGCCCCGCCGGCCAAGGGTCGCACGGCATTGCGGGATCGCTGGCAGCCCGGCATCGACGTGCCCGCCGTCACCGGTCGGGCTGATTCCGGCGATATCGAGATCGACCTGGTGGAACTGTTTTCCGATATTGCCGGGGTGGCCGCCGGGGCCGGTCGTGGGATCGCGGTGTTCATCGACGAGATGCAGGATCTGCTGCCCGAAGACGTCTCCGCCCTGTGCGCCGCCTGCCACGAGCTCGGTCAGCAGGGTCTGCCGCTGGTCGTGGTGGGCGCCGGTCTGCCGCACATTCCCGCCGTGCTCTCGGCCAGCAAGTCTTATTCCGAGAGGCTCTTCAAATACGTGCGGATCGACCGACTCGACCCGCAGGCGGCCGCCCAGGCGCTTCGTCCACCCGCCCAGGAAGAGGGCGCCGACTTCACCGAAGAGGCCCTGGCCCAGATGTACGAGGTCACCGCCGGGTACCCGTACTTCATCCAGGCCTACGGCAAGGTGACCTGGGACGTCGCCCCGCGCACCCCGATCACCGTCGACGACGTGAAGGTGGCGGCCCCGGAGGCGGAGGCCGAGCTGGCGGTGGGCTTCTTCGGCTCCCGCTACGAGCGCGCCACCCCGTCCGAGCGGGAGTACCTGCGGGCCATGGCCGAGGTCTCCGCCGACCTGCCGTCCAGTCTGTCGATGGGTGACGCGGGGGTGGCGACCTCCGAGATCGCCCTGCTGCTGGGCCGAAAACCCCAGTCCCTGTCACCCGCTCGTGATTCACTGATCAAGAAGGGCCTCATCTATTCCGGAGAACGTGGCCGAATCTCCTTCACTGTGCCACATTTCGGTCGGTACCTGCGCAGGCAGGCAGCCGAGTAGCACTCAGTGAAGTGGAGATCCGCGTTGATCGACCTGCTCCAGCCGATCGCCCAGGCCTGTGACCTCTCCATCCCCGGGCGTCTGCACCGGCGCATCGCCGTGATCGGCGCCGGGGCCGTGGTCCGGGCGGGGCATCTGCCCGCCTATGCCGCGGCCGGGCTGCCGGTGGTGGGTATCTGCGATCGGGACCCGGCCCGCGCGGATGCCGCGCGGGCAGCGTTCGGGCTGAGGCGCGTCCTCACGCTCGAGGATGTTCTCGCCGACGACACCATCGAGGTGGTGGATGTCGCCGTCCTGCCGACTGAGCAGCCGCCGATCGTGCGGGCCGCCCTGGCCGCGGGCAAGCACGTGCTGGCCCAGAATCCCCTGGCGCTGGTGCACGCCGAGGCCGTCGACCTGGCCGCTGCCGCGCGCGTCGCCGGCCGGTCGCTCGTGGTCAATCACCAGATGCGGTACAGCGAGGGCATGGCCGCGGCCCGGGCGATCGCCGAGGCGGGCTGGATCGGAGAGGTCACGGCCGTCACGGTCGACGTGAGCGGCAGGACCGACTGGCCGGACCGGCCGGGGCTGGCGCAGTCCCCTCAGCTCGACCTGATGTACCACTCGGTCCACTACTTCGACACCGTGCGCGCGCTGCTCGGGAGCCCGTCCACGGTGTACTGCGTGGCCGGCCGCCGCCCGGGCCAGAGCGTGACCGGAGAGACTCGCACGACCACCACCATGACCTTCGCCTCCGGAGCCCGGGCCCTGGTGGCCGTCGACCACGAGAACACCACCGGCGACCGGTGGGCCCGGATGCGCATCGACGGTGCACAAGGCTCGATCCGCGTCGACCTGCGGGCCGAGCCCGTCACCCTGGAGTTCAGCAGTCGCGTGCTGCCCACCGACGGCTGGCTGCCCTATCCGGTGAGCACCCGCTGGACGCCGCACGCCTTCGCCGGGCCGATGCGTGCCTTGTTGCGTGAGATAGCCGGTGAGGCAACGGCTCCCACCACAGCAGAGGACGCGGTCCAGACCTCCCGGGTGGTGGCTGCGGGTTATGCGTCGATCGGGAGTGGTGTGGTGCAGCTGCTTTAGCTGCTTTAGCTGCTTTAGCTGCTTTAGCTGCTTTACGAGATCAGGATGGTGAAGGTGTGAATCGCCACGCCGGCCAGGGCACCGACCACCGTGCCGTTGATCCGGATGAACTGGAGGTCGCGGCCCACGTGGAGTTCGATGCGCCGTGAGGCGTCGACCGCGTCCCACCGCTTCACGGTCTCGCTGATCACCGTGGCCAGTTCGTCCGCGTAATTGCGGACGACGTAGCCGACGACGTCCTGCGCGTAGGTGTCGAGGCGGGCCTGGAGCTCCCGGTCGGTGGAGAGGCGCACGCCGAGGTCGGCCAGCGCGTCGACGATGCGGCGGCGCAGCTCACCGACCGGGTCGGCGAGGGCCTCGAGCAGCATGCGGCGCACGGTCGACCAGAGCGCGATCGTGGCCTTGCGTAGCTCCGGGTGCTCGAGCAGGCGGATCTTGATCGCCTCGAACCGGGCCTGGGTCCCGGGGTCGGAGCGCAGGTCGCGGGCCAGCCGGCGCAGCAGGTCGTCCAGAGCCTGGCGGGCCGGGTGCTGCTGGTCGGCGGAGATCTCGCTGAGCCAGCGGTACATCTCGTCGTAGACGCGGCGGGCGATGCGGTTGTCCACCCACTGCGGGGTCCAGCCCGGCGCCTGTTCGGTGACCAGCAGCATGATTCGTTCCTGGTTGATCTCCAGCCAGGAGCGGCCCTCGTCCACCAGCAGGTCGACCAGCCGGCGGTGGGCGCCGTCGTCGAGGATCCCGTCGAGCAGGCCACCGGCCAGCGGGCTCACCGGGATGTCGGCGGCGCGCGGCACCACGACCTGCTCGAGCATCGCCGCCACGTCGTCGTCGCGCAGCACGCTGAGCACGCCGTGCCCGGCCGTCGCCAGCTCAGCGCCCACCCGCTCGGCGTGTTCCCGCTCGGCGAGCCAGGCCCCGATCCGCCGGGTGACTTCAGCCTGGCCGACTTTCTCCCGAACGATCTCTTCGGAGAGAAAATTGTCGGCCACGAATTCCTGCAGGCTCTCGCCGATCTGATCCTTGCGTGTCGGGATCAGCGCGGTGTGGGGGATCGGCAGGCCCAGGGGGTGCCGGAACAGAGCCGTGACCGCGAACCAGTCGGCCAGAGCGCCGACCATGGCTGCTTCCGCCGCGGCATTGACGAAGCCGAGCACCCCGTCCTGCTTGAGCGTGGCCACGTAGATCACCGCGGCGATCACCAGCAACGTGGTGGCGACGGTCTTCATCCGGCGCAGGGCTACCCGGCGGCGCTCATCGGCCTCGGCCGAGCCGGCCAGCCGGGGGGAGGACGGCGGACGCACAGGAGCGACGGTCATGGGTAGATCCTTGCGCGTGATCGGTTCCGGCGCGTCCGCGACGTGTCCTTCACCTGACCGTTCGGCCAAGTGCGGGAATTTCTCCGTGGTGGAGTAGTTAGATGAACGTTGAATCATCTAGGGTTCAACCAGCACCGCCGCTCCACTCCGATCGAACCGACGACCTGTGAGGTATTTCCGATGAGCAACTTCCCCGCTGAGCTGACCGGCACCTGGGAGATCGACCCGGGCCACAGCACCATCGGCTTCGCCGTGAAGCACGCCATGGTCTCCACGACCCGTGGCCACTTCGCCACCTTCTCCGGCACCGCGACCATCGACGCCGCCAACCCGGAGGCCTCCAGCGCCGACCTGGAGATCGACGCGACCAGCATCGTGACCGGCAACGAGCAGCGTGACGGCCACCTGCGCTCGGCCGACTTCTGGGACGCGGACAACAACCCGAAGATCACGTTCAAGAGCACCTCGGCCAAGCTGGACGGCGACGACCTGGTCCTGGTCGGCGACCTGACGATCAAGGGCGTGGCCAAGCCCGTCGAGATCAAGTGGGAGTTCAACGGCCTCGCCGCCGACCCGTGGGGCACGCAGAAGGCCGGCTTCGACGGCACCGCGACGATCAACCGCAGCGACTGGGGCATCAGCTGGAACACCGCCCTGGAGACCGGCGGCTTCCTGATCTCGGACAAGGTCAAGCTCGTCCTCGAGATCGAGGCCAACAAGAAGGCCTGATCTTCTTGCGGTAGCACCTCACCACGTCGGTGGTTCCCGGCCGGTCGCGAGACCGGCCGGGAACGCCGGTGTTACAGAGTTCGACCATCCGGCAAACGGGCGGCGATCAGTTCCTGTGCATCTGGGAACCCGCCCGGTTCCGCCCCCCGCAAAGCCCGATCTTGTGGCAAATTTGTTGCGTGACTTCGCTACGGCCCCAGGTCGTCGCACATCGTGGCGCGAGTGATCGAGAGCCCGAGCACACGCTCGCGGCCTATCTCCAGGCCATCGAGGCAGGTGCCGACGCGCTCGAATGCGATATTCGGCTCACCGCCGACGGCCACCTCGTGTGTGTGCACGACCGCACCGTGAACCGGACCTCCAATGGCACCGGGATCGTCTCCACCCTCGAGCTCGCGCAGCTCGAGGGCCTGGACTGGGGATCCTGGAAGAAGCTCTCGCAGGAGCACGGTGACTACGGCACCGAGGTCCCGGACGTGGTGGACACCTCGGACCGGTCGCACCTCCTGACCCTGCGCAAGCTGTTCTCGGTGGTCGCCGACCTCGACCGGCCGGTCCAGATCGCGGTCGAGACCAAGCACCCCACCCGCTACGGCGGCCTGGTCGAGCGCAAGCTGGCCCGGTTGCTGCAGGAGTTCGGCTGGGACCGGCACACGCCGGAGAAGCCCTCCCCGGTGCGGATGATGAGCTTCAGCGCTCTCGCCGTGCGCCGCATGCACGCGCTGGCCCCGACTCTTCCGCTGGTCTACCTGGTGGAACGCCGGATGCCGGTGGCGATGATCGACGGCCAGGTGCCCGCCGGGGTGGCCATCGCGCCCGACGTGGAGATGCTGGCGCTCAACCCGCGCTTCGGTGAGCGGATCCGGGCCCGGGGGCGTGAGCTGCACGTGTGGACGGTCGACACCCCCGAGCAGATCCGGGTCTGCCTGGACGCGGGGGCCTCGGTGCTGATCACCAACAAGCCCGCCGAGACCAGGAAGACCCTCGCCTCGATGCTGGTCCCGGCCTAGCTCACCGGCACCGGACTGGGCTGGGCGAACGGCAGACGGGCCTCGCGCTCCCACGACCAGGCTTTGTTCGCCCGGCGCAGGGCGACCAGCGAGAGGTGGCCGGCGTCGATCGCGGTCATCTCCGGGCTGGTCCGCTCCAGCCCGGCGGCCAGATCGGCGCCGGAGATCTCCTGGTCGGCATAGGCGATGCTGATGTGCGGGATGAACCCGCCCTCGGACTCCGGCAGCTGGTAGATCCGCTCGGCACCGATCAGGTCGGCTGCGGTCAGGCGAATCAGGTCGCGCAGGGCCACCAGGTCTTGCGCCGGGTGGACCGGGAGCCCGACGGCGTCGTAGTCGTTCATCGCGGGACCTGCGTACAGGCGGGGCAGCCGGCGTCCGGCCACCGCCGCGGCCACGGTCCGGGACAGCCGCTCGATCTCGGCGTCGTGCACCAGGTCGCGGAAGGCGATGCCCTGAACGCTCAGGTGCAGCCGGGCCCGCGGGATCATGTCCAGCCCGGGCACCCGGGCCAGGGCGGCCTGGTCGTGGGCGATCCGCGCGTGCAGGTCGGTCGCTTCGGCGAAGGTCAGGTAGAACGCCCAGAGTTCGCGTCCCGGTGTCCATTCCGGCATCTCGACCCAGTGGTCGTGCAAGCCGTTCACGATCTTCTCCCAGTGATCTTGCGCTTGAGCCGGCGGAGCATCTTCGCGCATCCGGACGGGGGCGGTGCACCGGGCGTCCGGACGAGGTGAGCGGGTTGGCGTCCATCATTCAGTTGGTGGTCGATGAACGTGTCTACGGCTGTCTAGTTTCATAGCTAGCTTTGCTTAGACGACCTGATCGCCACCACGGATCGCTAGGCTCGCCGGTCATGGGAAAGAAGCAGCGCCGAACCGGATCCGCCGCCACCACCGTCATCGACGGTGACATTCCGGTCGTCGGTGGTCGCGAGGACTGCCCGTGCGGGTCGGGCAAGCGGTACAAGGCGTGTCACGGGCGCGCAGCCCGGATCGAAGCGATGAAAGTGGCCGTGCGCCCCTTCGAGGGCCTGGCCGGGGAATGTGACTGGGTCGCCCTGCGTGAGATCGTGCCGGCGGCGACCGCGGTCGTGCCGGTGCAGGAGGAGTTCGGCGGTGGCACCGTCACCGTCGCCTCGATCCTGCCGATGGCCTGGCCGGCACTGCACCGCGCCGACGGCACGGTGCTGCTCGGGCTGCAGACCGGCGGAGGCTCCGGCGACGCCAGCCGTGACCTGGCCGCCGCCCTGCTGAAGGCGCGGGAGCTGGAGGCCGGCAACCCGGTCGCCGAGAGCGACCTGCCCGGCCCGGGCCCGCGTCTGCAGGACGTGCTCGACCTCTCCGGCGGCTTCGACGTCACGGTGCACGAGGGTTTCGACTTCTGGTTCGCCCAGGACAACGAGCTCACCCCGGAGGTCCGCGAGTCGCTGGAGCAGGCCAACGGTGCCGCCGTGCCGACCAGGCGCCTGACCTCGGTCGAGGCCGCCTACTGGGTGCAGATGGGTGCTCGCCGCCACCTGCGCTGGGTGCTGCCGGACGACGAGACCCAGGTGCTCGACGGCATCGCCCGCCTGCACGCCGCGGGTGAGTCGGCGCTGCTGCCGGAGACCAAGTACGTCGGCTCGTTCCGGGCCTGCGGCCTGATCGTGCCGGTCTGGGACCTCGCCGACGACACCGAGCCGGAAGAGCTGGAGAAGCCGATCGTGGCCTTCTCCGAGCGGCTGCGTGAGGCCATGGCCCGCACCGAGCCGCTGACCGCCGACGAGCGCCGTGCCCGGGCGGGCGTGGTGTCCCGCCAGGTCACCCTGCGCTGATCCCAGCTGATCGCGAGGGAATCCGGACGGTGTGAGCTTCATCGTCCGGATTCCCTCCGGCCTGGTGCACCCCATAGCCTCTGGAGGCGTGGCAGACGTGACAGTGCCTGGTGGCCTCGCCGTCATCATTCCGGCCAAGGATGAGGCCGACCGGATCGCCGCGACCGTGGAGGCAGCGCTCGCGCTCCCCGGCGCCGATCTGGTCATTGTGGTGGACGACGGCTCGGTCGACAGAACCGCGGCGATCGCGGTCAGAGCCGGGGCGCAGGTGGTCAGCCACGAGGTCAATCAGGGCAAGGCCGCGGCCATGGAGACCGGTGCGGCCCGGGCCGCGGTGCTCGACGCCGCCGTTCCCAGTAACGAGCCACGTGCCCTGCTGTTCATCGACGCCGACCTCGGGGCCAGCGCGGCCGCGACGTCGACCATCGTCGAGCCGGTGCTCGCCGGTGAGGCCGACATGACCATCTCCCTGATCCCGCCCCAGGCCACGTCGGGCGGGGGCAGTGGCAAGGTCGTGCGCCTGGCCCGCAAGGGCATCCGGCAGGCCACCGGGTGGACGCCGACCCAGCCGCTCTCCGGCACGCGCTGCATCAACCGCGCGGCCTTCGACTCCGCCCTGCCCCTGGCGATCGGCTGGGGGGTCGAGACCGGCCTGACCATCGACGTGCTCCGGGCGGGCTACCGGGTGATCGAGGTGCCCTGCGAACTACACCACCGGGTCACGGGATCTGACCTCCGCGGTCAGTTGCACCGCGCCGGTCAGTACCGCGATGTCGGCCTGGCCCTGCTGGAACGCCGCACCCGCCGGATACCGGTGATCAACAAGATCTTCCGCCCGGCATCCCGATTGGCCCGCAAAGCTCTCGGCGGGTGATCGGGCGTGTGCGTTCCGCCACGCCGAGCTGAACTTTCCGTCAATTCCTCCGGTCGGCTTCGACCTGGACCGGCCCAAAGGCAGTTTTGCGCGGCCGGGTTTGATTCGATTGCCTCGTGTCATCCACGCGGCGACGGCCGCCCCCGGGGCTGGTCTTCTGCTGTGCGGGTGTTCTGTCCGTACTGCTGCCGGCCGGAGTCGCCGTGGCCGGCGACTCGGCCGCCGTCCCGGGCCTGGGCCCGGCCACCTGGTACCCGTCCTGGGACCTCGGACTGCACCCGGGCTCCGGCCTCGTCAGCGTGGTCCTGGCGATCGCCGCCGGGCTCGGCGCGGTCGCGATCCGGGCCGGGCTGCTCGCGGTCCGCTCCGGCCTGACCTGGCTGTCACCCCGCGCGGTCCTGGTCGCGGCCGGCGCCGCCGTGCTCCTGCTCACCGTGCTGCCGCCGCTCGGCTCCGCCGACCACCTCTCCTACCTGGCCTACGGCCGCATCGCCGCCGCCGGTGACGATCCCTACGTGGTCGACCCGGGCACCTGGCGCGGTGGCACCGACCCGGTCGCCGGGGCGATCCAGCCGCCCTGGCAGCACACCCCCAGCGTCTACGGGCCGGTCTCGACCGCCGCCCAGGTTCTGGCCGCCTGGGCCGGGGACGGCTCTCTGCGGCTCACCGTCTGGTTCTGGCAGATCATCTGCGGTCTGGCCTTCCTCGCCGTCGCCCTCACCCTCGACCGGCTGACCCGTGGGAACCCGCAGGCCCGGGCCCGCACCTGGGTCCTCTGGACCCTCAACCCGCTGCTGCTGGGTCAGGTCGTGCTCGGCGGCCATCTCGACGTGATCGCCGTCGCCTTCGCGATCGGGGCCCTCGCCCTGGCGTCCACCCGTCCGGTCTGGGCCGGGCTGCTCATCGGGGCGGCGGTCGGCAGCAAGGTCACGATCGGGCTGTTCGCCCTGGCCATCCTCTGGGGCCTGCGGCACCGGCCGTTGCCCCAGCTCGCCCGGCACCTGGGGGTGATGGCGCTCGCCGGTCTGGCCGTGCTGGTACCGGCCCACCTGTGGAGTGGCCCTCACACCTACGACCGGCTGCACGAGGCCAGTCGTCAGGTCTCGCTGGCCTCGCCCTGGAGGTTGCTCACCAACGAGCTCGACCCGGTGTTCGGGAGCGGTCTGCGGGACGTGATCGGGCCGGTCGCGATGGGCCTGGGGGCTGTTCTCGTGCTGCTCCTGCTGCGTCGGATGCGGGAGGTGCCGACCGGAATCCCGGCTGATTACCCGGCCGGCGCTTCGGGTGGCGCTTCGGGTGGCGCTTCGGGTGGCGCGGAGACTGCCTCGATGGCGCGAGCGGCCCTGGCACTCGGCGTCGGCTGGCTGTTGACGACGCCTTATTCGTTGCCGTGGTACGACAGCATGGTGTGGGCACCACTGGCGCTGCTCACACCGACCCTGCTCGACGGGGCCCTGCTCGCCCGGTTGTTCGTGCTGGTAGTGGCCTATGTTCCGGGCCGGGTCGTCGGGATGTCCGAACCGGTGGAAGCGATCACCCTGGGCTTCCGCCGGTCCGTGGCGCCCTGGCTGGAACTTGCCGTCGTAGTGACGGTGTTGGCCTGGACCTGCTTGCGCTGGAAAGAATTCCGGCGTTCAGAAGGGCAGTCAACGATGGACGACGTCGAGCACGGCCGCTCTGCGTCACCAGTGGGCAAATTCGACGTCGGTTCAGCTGAATGATGAGATTGCAGGAATGACCGTGTGGCAATGGGATCCGTCGCTCTACTCCGGCAGTGCCGACTACTACTCGGCGGGGCGTATGCCGTACCCGCCGGGTGTGGTGCAGGCGATCCGGGAAAACCTTGCTCTGGACGGCACCGGGCGCCTGCTCGACGTCGGTTGCGGTCCGGGCTCGCTGACCCTGCCTCTGGCCAGGTATTTCGGCGAGGTCATCGGTGTGGACGCGGATCCCGGGATGATCGAGGCCGGTCGCCTCGCTTCCAAATCTTCGCGGATGCAGTCGGTTTCATGGCGTGAAATGCGTGCGGAAGAGCTGCCCGCCGACCTCGGCCGGTTCCGGGCCATTACTTTCGCCCTGTCGTTCCACTGGCTCGATCAGGAGACGGTGGCCCGGGCGGTCGCCGGGATGCTCGAACCCGGCGGCGCGGTGGTACATCTCGGCGCCATCACCGACAGGGGCACCGGTGCCGCCCCGCGTACCTCCCTGCGTTTTCCGCAGCCGCCGTGGGAAGAGGTGCGCTCGCTCGTGGCACGCTACCTGGGCGAGGACCTGAGGGCAGGGCAGGGCGTGCGTCCCACCGAGGCGTTCGGCACCGAGCGGGAGATTTTCGCCGCGGCCGGTTTCGGCTCGCCCACGGTCGTCGAGGTGCCCTACGCAATGACGCGGGTACGCACAGTGAACGAGGTGATCGCGTCGGTGTTCTCGCTCTCGTACTCCGCGCCGCACCTCTTCGGTGACCGGTTCACCGAGTTCGAGGCGGAACTGCGTGAGCTGCTGAACTCCCAGGCCGCGAACGGTGGCCTGTTCGTCGAGCAGGCCAGCGGGGCGACTCTGACGTTCTGGCGGGGCGGAAACCGAATTGAGGACGAGGCGGTACCCGCAGCCACCGAGGTCACCAAGGCTTCCACGGCAAAGAGGGCCGTGAGGGCCCCGGCCCAGCGCAAGGCCTCAGCGGCGAAGAAGACGGCCAAGGCCCCTGCCCCGCGCAAGGCGTCCGCGGCGAAGAAGCCGGCCGAGCAGGTGGTCGCGCCTCCCACACCGCGTAAGGCGCCGGCGGCCAGGAAGACGGCGAAGGCTCCGGCCCCGCGTAAGGCGCCCGCGGAGAAGGCGGCAGCGAAGGCTCCGGCCCCGCGTAAGGCGCCCGCGGAGAAGGCGGCAGCGAAGGCTCCGGCCCCGCGTAAGGCGCCCGCGGAGAAGACGGCGGCCAAGGCGCCGGTCGCTCGCAAGGCTCCGGTCGCTCGCAAGGCTCCGGCGGCTCGCAAGGCTCCGGCTGCTGGCAAGGCCGAAAAGGCTACGACGGCCGAGAAGGCTGTGACCGCGAAGAAGACCGTGGGCGCCAGGAAGACCGTGGCAGCCAGGAAGACGACCCAGACCACGGCTGCCCAGAGATCGAACGTTCAGAAAGCGGTGCCCGCCCCGCTCCCCAGGAAGCGGCGGGCAACCAAGAACGGCCAGCCCTGACCTTCCTCTTCGTCCGTTCGTGATCATGCCAAGTGTCCCGGCGGGATGGGTTCCTTCCCGGCCGGGTCGGGGGCTGCATGATCATGAACGATGACGCTTGTCTGATCCCGGCGCCATCGCACCCAGGTCGGTACGGCGGACCGATGCTTACCCGCTGCGCGTTTGTCCCATGCCGCCGCGGGGCATCCAGCTTTCGGCTGACCACATCTGGCCGCGTCCGACGGCATCCGACCTGGGGACGGTCCAGAGAACGGGCCCACCCGGCACCCTCCCAGGCCGTGGCCGGGCACCTCATCACGGTAGCGGCGCCGCGACACGCCATGGCGCGGTGACCTGACCTGAACCGGACCGGCGCCCGCCCGGGCCCACATCCATGATCGGGTGACTTCCGTGCGATCGGGGCGCACGGAAGTCACCCGACCGTGGCCGACCGTGGCCGACCGTGGCCGACCGTGGCCGACTAACCTCTGCTGGGCTCCGGCTCCGATGTGGTCTCGGTGGGCTGGACCGGAGGGTCGGTGTCGGCCAGCTCGAGGGCTCGCACGCTGGCGGCGATGAGCAAGGGGAGGGCCACGGTGGCGGCGACGGCCGGGATCGAGGATCCGGAGTCGTTCATCGCGAACCCGATCAGCATCATCACGCCGAAGGCGATGATGCCTGAGCGCAGGACCGGCGAGCGATCGTAAGCCACCTGCAGCGGCCGCACGCCCCAGGAGACCGGCCGGGCCAGCACCAGTACCACGAAGGCCACCGCGACCGGCAGCAGGGCGCTCAGGTACGAGCCGAACAGGATGCGCAGGTTCTGGGTGGCCTTGCGCCGGAGCACCGGCCACGCGTCGCCGTCGATCACGGTCTGCACGAAACGGCCGAGGTGGGTGCGGTCGTCCGGGCCCCGCAGCCAGTCGAGCACGCAGAGCAGAATGATCACCGCGACGGTGCCGCCGGTGATGATCAGGGCGCGGCGCCAGTTGACCTTGATGCCGTAGGCCAGCAGAGCCAGCACGGCGAAGGCCGGGATGATCGCGGGTGGCCCGCCGAAGTCGCTGCCCCAGCCCGGCATACCGTCGATGATCGTGGCGGCGCTCCCGACGACGGCGATGGCCGCGGCGGCCGCCAGGGACCGGCCCCGGCGCACCAGGGTGTCGGCGACGGCGACGGCGAGCAGCAGGGCGCCGGTGGCGAACACCGAGAACGCCGGGTTGCCGAAGCCGTAGAAGCGGCCGGCCACCACGGCCCGCAGGCCCATCATGCTGGACAGTTGCAGGTGCGAGCCGGTCATCACGTCGGCGCCGAGCACCAGCATCGTCATGCCGCCGACCGCGCCCATCGGGCCGAGCAGGGTGTGCCGCCACGGACCGAGATTGGCGATCAGTGCCATCGGGACGACGAACAGGACGACCGCGCCGGTCAGCGCCAGGCCCGCGTGCTCGTAGCGCCACCACGGCACCAGGTTGGCCAGAAAGGTGGCCGCGGGCACGCACGAGAACACCACGGCGACCCGGCGCAACCAGCGCAGCAGCAGCACCCGGCGGGAGGCGACGAGGGCCTCTTCCGGGCTCCGCGACCTTCTGCGGAGCACGAGCGTGACCACCAGGTAGAGCAGCACCTGGGCGATGATCAGGCCCATGAAGAAGTAGGGCACGATCGGGTTCACCGCGGTGCCGGCCTCGTCGAGGTCGAGCAGTTTGCGGTTGCGGTCGCCGTCGCTCATTCCCGTTGCGGCGGGGCGCACCACCGAGCCGACCACCGAGTCGGGGGCGGTCACCCCGAGCGCGGAGACCAGCGTCGGGAACAGGTCGGTGGTCTGGGCCAGGCCGTCCTGCCGCGTCGAGGAACTGCCGAGCAGCGAGTCGGCGTAGGTGCCCCCACCCGGCACCGAGCCGCTGGCGGCGAGCAGCCGCAGCTCCGACTTGGTGCCGGAGTCGGCCAGCGAGGCGACGTAGACCGTTGCCGCAGTGGGCAGTTCGGCCAGCACCGCTTCGAGCCGCAGTTCCAGCGCGGCGACCTGATCGGCGCGGGAGGCGCCGTAACTACCCGTCAGCGCGGGCCACTTGTCATTCTGCTGGGCCGGGTCGACGATCGTGCCGAGGTCGACGGCCAGCAGGTCCGGACCGGTCGCGAGCGCCGAGTCGACGTCCGAGGCCAGGGCCTTCGGATCGCCGGTGCCGGAAGCATTGCCCGCACCGCCTGCCCACACGTGCGGAGCCTGGCCGTCCTGGCCGGCCAGGGCGATCGCCGCCCCGGCACCGACCGCGGCGGTTTTCTTGCCGGCCGCGGCCAGGGTGTCGCCGAGAAGGCCGAGCTGCGCGTCGTAGTCGTCGTTCGCCGCCTGCTGCACGTACCGGCGCCACCCGGTGACGCCGGCGGCCTCACCCGGATCGGTGACCGTCAGCTCGGGGTCGCGGCAGAGCGGCTGGTTCCTGGCGACGTCGGCGTCACCGGCCCGGGCCCCGGCCGAGACGGCCAGCCAGCCGTCGGTGGGGCAGGTGGTGGAACGGATGCTGCGGACGGCCAGCCAGCCGCTGGAGCCGGTGTCGAGAAGGTTCTGCAGAGCGGGCTGCTCGGCGGTGACATCGTTCCAGCGCAGGCCGCCGGTGCCGAGCAGGACGACGGGGCCGGTCACGGCCGTGTCGGTGGTGGCAGTGCTGGTCGAGGCGGGGTCGGTCGCGACGGCCGCTGTCGCCGACGCCATGGTGCCGGTGGACGCCGCCCCGGCGATCACCGTTCCGAGTACGCCGAGGGCAGCCCACCGTGTCCGCAGTCCGAATCTCACCCGGGCAACTGTATGGGCCCCCACCGACAGGCTTGTCCGGATCACCCCCGCACCCTCCCGGAAAGATGATCTTGGATGGAACGGTCGGGAAAGGCCTCTGAACAGGCGGGTGCGGAGAATGTCGGAGGGGCAGGTCACAATCTCTTCCGTGAACACGGCTGGATCGCTGCGCAGACAAGGGCCCTGGCTGGTGCTGGGGCTCCTGGTGCTGGCTGCCTCGGCCCTCCCCCTGGCCTGGCACTACCTGGTCAGTTACCCCCGGGAGAACTGGCAGGTCGACCTTGAGGTGTACCGCGAGGGTGCCCGGGCGATCGTCACCGGTTTCCCCCTCTACGACGTGCGCACGGTGCAGCCGCAGTTCCTGCCCTTCACCTACCCGCCGTTCGCGGCCTTCACCGCCCTGCCCCTGCTCATCGCCCCGTTCTCGGTGGTGGGCTGGATCTGGACGGTGCTGCAGTGCGCGCTGCTGTGGTGGACGGTGGGTATCGCCTTCCGGCTCTTCCTGAGCCGCTTCGGCCACCGCGCCGGTCTGGCGCAGGGCGTGCTGGCCGCTGGCGGCGTGTGGCTCCTGCCGGTCTCCGACGGGGTGCGGTTCGGCCAGGTCAACGCGGTGATCGTGGCCCTCTGCCTGTGGGACGTCACCCGTCGGTCGCGGGTCGACGGCTCCTGGGCCGGGGGCAGCGGCGTGGGCGTGGCGCTCGCCGCCGCGGTGAAGCTGACACCCGGGGTGTTCTGGCTGTACTGGGCCGTGGCCCGGCGCTGGAAGGTGCTCGCCACTTCGGTCGGTACGGCTGCCCTGGTCACCATCGTGTCCTGGTTCCTGCTGCCCCCGGCCTCGGCCACCTACTGGACCGACGCCCTGCTCGACCCCGGGCGGCTCGGCCCGAACGGCGGCACGTCCAACCAGTCGCTGCGCGGTGTGCTGCTGCGCATCGGCCCGCCCGAAGGCAGCCTGGCCTTCACGGCGGTCAACCTGCTGCTCGTGGTCGCGGTACTGGTCGCGGCGTTACCCCTCGCCCGCCGCTTCGATCGGCTCGGTGAGCCCGTGGCCGTGGTCGCGGTCGTCGGGATGGCGGCCTACCTGATCTCGCCGGTCTCCTGGGTGCACCACATGCACTGGGGTGTCGTGGTCATCGGGGCCCTGCTGGGCGACGGCCGTGACCTGCGTCGCGCCGCAGTGGCCTTCGTCGGTGCCGTCCTGCTGTGGATCCGCATGCCCTGGTGGGGCGCGAACCTGCTGGCCGGCAACGAGGTCCCCAACGCCGTCGCCCGCATCGTCCAGAACTCGTACAGCTGGTGGGCCGTCCTGAGCCTCCTGGCCCTGTGGCTCCTCGTCGCCCGAAAACAGCAGTTGCCGGCCGAGGGCAGCGAGCCGACCTCAGAGGGAGAACTGAGCTCCGCGCGCAGCTGACCCAGCGCCTGACCCAGCGCGCAGCGCACTTCCACACGCAGGTGGGGGCCTATGGCTCGGCCCCGGGCGTGGCTTACCTGCGCATGGGCGGGGGCGGCTCCTCGGCGTGAGCGGGGCTGGATCTTGCGCGCAGTCGACAGCCGAAACCCGCATGAGGCTGGGCTCAGTGAGGGCTGGGGGATTGCATGATCACGAACGAAGGGGTGAAGGGGGCAGCCGGTGAAACGTTCATGGCCACTGCGCCGGCCGACAGCGACTGGTCCCGCCGGCTACCTCGTCAACGCGTGCACTCTTTGCGGCCTGCCCGCAACAAGTGCACACGATCACGCGCTGGGAGGCTGGGAGGCTGGGAGGTGAGGGGCGGGCGTCCCTCATTGGCCACCCCCACTGACCCCGGGTTGCGCTGGGAGTGGGGGACGCGCGTCCTCAATGGGCTGCTTCTAACCCGGGACCCGCACGATCAGGGCCAGTGGGTCCACCCAGGCCTTGAGAGACTGGGCCTTGCCGGCCGGGTCGCCGTCGAGCTGGGCGAACATGGGTTTGTCGGCGTGGATCTCGATCGTGCGGCAGCGGAAGTGCTCGACCGTGGCGTGGTTGCGGCGGGTCAGTACGGCGCCGACCACGGGCAGCCAGCCGGTCATGCCGCGGGGGGAGACGACCACGACGTCGAGCCAGCCGTCGTCGGGGAGCGCTCCGGGCATGAGCTGGATGCCGCCCTGGAGCATGCCGACGTTGCCGACCACCACGGCGCGGATCTTGCGCTGCTGGACGGGGCCGTCGTCGACCCGCATGGTGACGGGGGTGCGGCGGCCTCGCAGGCGCCCGGCGCCGGCGATCACGTAGGCACCCCAGCCGATCTTCTTCTTCAGCTCGGGGGCGGTGGTGGCCATGACCTCGGCGTCGAAGCCGAGGCCGGACATCACCAGGAAGCTCTCCTCGCGGGGCGGGGCGCCGGGGGCATCAGCCATCTCGACGTGGCCGATGTCGATGGTGCGGTTCCGTCCGGTGAGCGCGATGTGGAGGGACGACTCCAGTCGGTTCGGCGGGACGCCCAGGTTGCGGGCCAGCAGGTTGCCGGTGCCGGCGGGGAGCAGACCCATCGGGACGTTGGTACCGGCGAGCGATCCGGCGACGACGCGGGTGGTGCCGTCGCCACCGAAGGCGATGACGACCGAGGCCCCGTCGGCCACGGCCTTGCGGGTCTGGCCCCGCCCCGGATCCTCGATGGTGGTCTCCAGCCAGACCGGCGCCCGCCAGCCCAGACGCCCGGAGAGCACCTCGATCTGCCTCCGGCGGGCATCGTGGTCGTCCACCTTCTTGCCGTGCACGACCACGGCCGCCCGGGGGGCTTCGCTGGCACCGTCCAGGTTCTCGGTGGGACGGCTCCGGAAGAGCAGACGCCGCCGGGTCAGGACCAGCGTGATGAGAACCACCACGGCGATCACGAGAACGGCGATGAGAACGACGTCCCTGAGGACATCGCTGCTGATCGACATGATGTGCACGTTAGCCGGGGATCGAGCGTGGGCCCGCCCAGACGCGGGGTGACGAGACACGCTGTTTACGTTGCGCTTGTCTGGCATGGTCATCAATCGACCCCGGACCGTAACCTGAGGGCGCGTAAACTCTGCGGATGACAGACCACGTTATTGAGAACCGTCCCCGAACCGATCCAGCCGACATCTGGGCTCCGAAGCTGGTGGCGCTGGATATCGACGGCACGATCCTGGACCACGACCAGCGTCTGACCGACCGCGTCCGGGAGAGCGTGCGCGCGGTCGCCGACCTGGGTGTGCACGTGGTGATCGCGACGGGGCGTTCGCTGTACGAGACCGTTCCCGTGCTCGATCGACTGGGTCTGGTCAACGGCTGGGCGGTCTGCAGCAACGGCTCCGTGACCCTTCGCCTCGACCCGATGGCACCCGGTGGTTACGAGGTGTCCGACACGGTGACCTTCGACCCGTCCAGCGTGCTCACCCTGCTGCGCGAGCACCTGCCCACGGCTCTCTACGCCCTGGAGAACGGCTCCGGGGAGTTCCTGCTCACGGCTCCTTTCCCGCCCGGTGAGCTGGAGGGCCCGTACACGCGGGTGGCCACGTTCGAGGAACTCTGCGCAGAGAACGCGTGCCGGGTGGTGGTGCGCAGTCCCGAGCACACGTCCGACGACTTCCTGGAGCTGACCCGCTCGATCGGGCTGAACGGCGTGAATTACGCCGTGGGCTGGTCGGCCTGGCTCGACCTGGCCCCGAACAGTGTCAGCAAGGCCAGTGCCCTGGAGGTGATCCGCGGTCGCCTGGCGGTGGACGCCGACGCCACGCTCGCAGTGGGCGACGGCCGCAACGACATCGAGATGTTCGGCTGGGCCGGCAAGGCGGTGGCCATGGGTAATGCGACGGACGACGTGAAGCCGCACGCCGATGTGGTCACCGGCACGGTGGAAGAGGACGGGCTGGCCGACGTGCTGGAGAAGCTGCTCGAGCGTTAATTCGCTCGCCACCTCCCGCGACCACGGACAGGATCGTGGTGGAGGTGGTTTCGTGACGGAGGACGAGGGAACGCCCGGGGACGCAGGGTCCGGCGACGCGCACGAGCGGCCGGTTGCCCTGGTCACCGGGGCGGGACGGCTCGCCGGGATCGCGGCGGGCATCGCGGTGCGGCTGGCCACGGACGGCTTCGACGTGGCGACCACCCACTGGTCGCCCTACGACGAGCGGATGCCCTGGGGAAGGCAAACCGCGGACGTCGAGCGTCTCGGGGAGAAACTGCGGGCGGCGGGGGCGCGCACGCTGGCGGTGGAGGCGGACCTCAGCCTGCCCGGCACTCCGGGAGACGTCTTCGATGCCGTGAACGAGCGGATGGGCCCGGTCACGGTCCTGATGATGTGCCATGCCGAATCGGTGGACTCCGATCTGCTGAGCACGAGCGTGGAGAGCTTCGACCGGCACTTCGCGGTGAACACCCGGTCGTCGTGGCTGCTGGTGCGCGAATTCGCCCAGCGGATGGAACGGCCCGACGGCAGCGCCCGCATCATTGCCCTGACGAGCGATCACACCACGTTCAACCTGCCTTACGGGGCGAGTAAAGGTGCGCTGGACCGCATCGTGCTGGCCGCGGCTCGCGAGCTGGCTCACCTGCGGCTCACCGCGAACGTGATCAATCCGGGGCCGATCGACACCGGCTGGATGAGCCACGAGCTGCGGCACGACCTGACGGCCAAGACGCCGGCGGGGCGCCTCGGGCAGCCCGGGGACACGGCCTCGCTGGTCTCGTTCCTCTGCTCGCCCGGCGGTGAGTGGATCAACGGGCAGCTGCTCTGTTCCGACGGCGGGATCAACAGCTGAGCCGGCTCTTCGGGATGCCGGGACGAACGGATCACGCCAGCATGGGTCCATGGCGTGTTTGCGCCGGTGAGATAGGAGTTCGCCGTGGACGTATGGCAGTGGCTCGTGCTGGTTCTGGGGGTGCTGGTGCTGCTGACGGCGGTCTTCTACGGCATCCAAGCCAGAAGGCGTAAGGGAAGCGTGCTGGCGCAGCGTTCGCGCGGCACCCGGCCCGGGAACCCGCCGGGAGGCCGGTCGTGAGCGTATTGCTGCGCGCCGCCGACCTGGTGAAGCGACCCGTGGTCACGCTGGCCGGTGACGACATCGCTCAGATCAAAGACGTTGTCTACTCGTCGCTGTCCGGTGAGCTGGCGGGCTTCACCCTGAACGGCCGGGGCATGTTCGCCGGGCCGTTGAAGAAGACGCTGCCCTGGGCCAACGTGCACGGTCTGGGCCCGGCCGCGGTGATGATCGTGGACGAGAGCCACCTCGCCGACCAGCGCGCCTTCGACGGCGAACTGGAGGGAGCAGGCGGCGTCGTGCTCGGCTCGGTCGTGCTCACGCAGGGCGGCCGCAGCCTCGGCACGGTCACCGACGTGGTGCTTTCGGTCAACGAGAAGAGCACGGACGCGGTCGGTTACGAGATCCAGCCGAGCGACAAGACAGCGCCGCGCCGGCAGTTCGTACCGCTGCCCGACGCGCTCTCGGTCTCGGGCGAGGCGCTGATCCTGCCCGACACCGCCATCGACTTCATCCGGGACGACCTGGCCGGCTTCGGTGCGGCGGTGGAGGAGTTCCGGGCCCGCCTGGGCCCGCACGCCGTCCGCCCGGCCGAAGTACCGGCCGAAGCACCGGCTGAGGGGCCGGTCGAGGGACGTACCGAAGCACAGACCACCGGGGAGCCGCCGCAGTGATCAGGTTCAGCGACATCTCGGGAAACCCGGTGATGGACACCTCCACCGCCACCACGGTGGGCCGGGTCGAGGCCCCGATCATCGATCCGGTCTCGCGCACGGTGGTGGGTTTCCGGATCCGCAAGAGCGCGGGTCCGGGCAGCGTGCTGCTGTGGGGCGCACTGGCCGGCCTGGGCCCCGACGCGCTCACCGTGAACTCGGCGGAGCGTCTGGCCGAGCCGCCGGAAGAGCTGAAAACCCGCTCGGGCAAGAAGCTCGACGTGCTGAAGCGGCGGGTGCTGACCGAGCACGGTCATCCGCTGGGCAAGGTGAAAGACATCGAGTTCGACCCGGCCGACGGCCGGGTGACGAGCCTGATGCTCAAGGACAGCTTCGTCGACGGTGGACGACTTCTTGGAATCGGTCAGTACGCCGTGGTGGTCACTGGCTGACTTTGCGCTTCGCGGTGGCTACCGTCGGTGTCATGGGGGTTGACCCGGAGGAGCAGGTCGCGGTCCTGCAGGCGCGCATCCACGATCGGCTCGCCGATCTGCGCGCGATCAGCCAGGGCGTGCGGGTCGGGCCGGACCCGCAGGAAGAGCAGCTGGAACCGGACGCCGAGGACCCGGCCGACGAGGTCCACGAGATCGACCTCACCGACGGCATCGACCTCACCGACGCCCGCCTCGTCGAGGCGGGCGTGGGGGACGAGGACGACTGGCCGGACGGCGACGGCGCGTACGAGGACAACCCCGCGCAGGACGACGATCTGCGCCACGCCGAGTCCGGTGACCTGCTGGAAGGCGGCTCCCGCCACCACCGCCGCCCCCGGCACGGCGTGAGCGGGGACAGCGGCCCCCGGCTGCTGCACGACCGGGCCGGAGAAGAAACCCCCGACCCCAGACCCAGCCTCCAGGACGCGACGGATGCCGTCATCGAGGCCACCCGCGAGCTGATCAGCTACGAGCGCCGCCTGCCGTTGCTGCTCGACGCCGGGCCCCGCCGCCAGAGCCTGCTGATCGTGCGCTGGTCGGGCCTGGTGGTCGCGGCCGTCGCCCTGTCGCTGCTGGCCGGCCCCCTGGTGACCGAGTTGCCGCGCTGGTGGGTACTACCCGGCATCGCCGGCGCCGGAGCGGCCTGGCTGCTGCTGCGGATGCCCGTGCACCCGCCGGGCGACCGGCACCAGACATTGCGGCCCGGCGCGGTGGTGGTCGCGGCCGGAGCCCTGCTGACGGCGTTCTGCGCGGCGGCCCACCTACCGGCGTTCGTCGTGTTCCTCGGCATGGTCGCCATGGCCGCGGGAATCTGGCACGCCCAGCAGACACCGGTCCGGATCGGGGCCCTGCCCAGGAGGTTTCGCTGACATCATGGCCGTGATCAAGCCCCGCTCCGCACCCGACACCGAGCTCCATCACGCGGTGGTGCAGCTGCGCCACGACGTCGAAGACCTGGGTGAGGCGATCTCCGGCCTGCCCCACCGCCTCGGCACCCTCACCTCGTCGCTGGACGAGGTGAACAGCACCCTGCAGCGGGTCGAAAGGCGCTCGCTGGAGGCACAACTCGCGGCGCAAGACCTGGCTGCGCTGGTGAAACGGCTGAACGCCCGGGTGGAATGGCTGGAGCGCAACATCCGCCTGCAGGCCGAGGTTCCCGAGGTCGAGCTGGACGCCCTGGACCGGCGCGAGCTGGAACTGGCCCTGATCGCCGAGGAGGGTCACCTGGCCAAGGCCGGGCTGCTGCAAGCGGCCGGCCGTTCCTCACTGGAGGCCGCCGTCGCCGCCCACGCCGCGGCCCTGCGGCAGCACGCTCATCACCGCGACGTGGTGCTCGCGACCTCGGAGGTGCTGGCCGACTCCCACCGCGAGGCGCCGCAGCACGTCGCGGCCGCGGAGGAGTTCGAGATCGCGGTGACGGGGATGACCGAGACCCGCACCCGCATGCGTGACCTGGCCGCCCCGGCGCTGGAGGCCGCCGAGCTGCTCGCCGCCGACGAGGAGAACCAGGTGGCGGTGGCCGACGTGGTGACCGAGGGGGAACAGGCCTGGTCGGCGTTGCAGAACCGGTTACGCGTGCGGATCGCCGACGCCGTGGGCGGCGGGGCCCTGCTGCCCAGCTGGTTCACGTCGGTGCTCGGCCCGATGCCCGCGGCCCAGGACACCCGGGCCTGGATGGACGTGGCGACCAGCCTGCTGGCCTACCGTGCCACCTACGCGGTGACCGATCCCATCCTGGCCCTGGGCCTGCCCCCGGTCGACGGCGAGAACCCCCGCCGCCGGGCCTGGTACCACCAGCTACGGCGACAGTTCGACGATCTGGACCGCGCCGCCACACCGTGACCACGCGTCTTCAATATGTCAGGCAGCCACCATCGAGACCGAATGCAGAACTGCCCCACCCGACCCCGACAACGAAGGACGCGGGGCCAGCTCGGTCTGGGAGAGCGCGGAGAACCCGATGGCGCGCGGCTGCGACGCCAGCTCGGCGAGACGCTCGGTCTCCAGCTCGAACCGGACCTCGGCCAGCAGATCCATCAGGTCCAGGCCCAGCGCCCCGCAGATCGACGCGAGCAACTCGGACGAGGCCTCCTTGCGGCCGCGTTCCACCTCGGACAGGTAGGGCACGGACACCCGGGCGGCCTCGGCGACGTCGCGCAGGGTGCGCTCCTGGCCGAGCCGGATCCGGCGCAGAACGGTCCCGATCAGGCCTCGCAACAGCATGGCACCCCTCCTCAGGCGGTTGCCCCCAAGCCTACGGCGCAACGGCTCCCGGATTGAGTTCCGGCCCGTCTGCCCGCAGCAGATCTCCCCGCGGCCGAATCGCTGGAAGCCGGGCACCGGATGGGCCGACGGTGATGGCATGACCGATGAAACCGCCACCGTGCCCGGCACCGCCCAGGTACTCACCCGCCTGCTCAGCGAGCGGATCGTCCTGCTCGGATCCGAGGTGCGCGACGAGAACGCCAACCAGATCTGCTCGTCCCTGCTGCTGCTCGCGGCCCAGGACCCCGATCGCGACATCTCGCTCTACATCAACTCTCCCGGCGGATCCGTCGACGCCGGCATGGCCATCTACGACACCATGCAGTTCATCAGCTGCGACGTCTCCACCACGGTGATGGGGATGGCCGCGTCGATGGGGCAGTTCCTGCTCACGTCGGGGGCCAAGGGCAAGCGGTTCGCCCTGCCGCACTCCCGGGTGATGATGCATCAGCCGCACGGAGGCGTCGGGGGTTCGGCCACCGACATCCGGATTCAGGCCGAGCAGATGATCAAGATGAAGCAGCAGCTCGCCCGGCTCACCGCCGAGCACTCCGGCCAGCCGCTGGAGCGGATCGAGGCCGACGCCGACCGCGACCGCTGGTTCACGGCCTCCGAGGCGGCCGACTACGGCCTCGTCGACCGGGTGCTCACCCGGGCCGAGATCCCCCGGACCCAAGAGACCTGAGCACCGGTCGGCGCGCTACGGGAAAATGTCCTGACCAGGCTGATGCGCTGGTGAGATAGCTCACTTACTATCGGCGACATGTCCTCGATGAAGCGGATCGGAGCGCTGGCGGCGGTCCACGAGAACTTCCTCGCCGCCCCCACCTCACCGCTGCCGGACCTGATCCGGCCGGTCGTCGCCGACAGCTGGCGTCGTTCGCTCGCCCTCGGTGTCGATCCGCAGACCGAGGCCGCGCCTGTCGACATGCCCGAGAACGAGCTCGCCGACTACCGCGCCAACCATCCGCTCGCCGCGATGATGCCGCTGATCCGGCGGCTGCTCACCGAGGACGCGGACGAGGCCGGTCACATCGTGGCCGTGGGTGATGCCCTCGGCCGGCTGCTGTGGGTGGAAGGTCACCACCGCCTGCGCAGCCGGGCCGAGAACATGCAGTTCGTCGAGGGATCACTGTGGAGCGAACGGGCCGCGGGCACCAACGCCCCCGGCACCGCGCTGGCCCTCGGGCGCCCGGTACAGATCAGCGCGGGCGAGCACTTCGGTCTGGGCGTGCAGTCGTGGAGTTGTGTGGCCGCGCCGGTGCACCACCCGCTGACCGGTGACCTGCTCGGCGTCATCGACCTGACCGGCGGCCCGGACGTCGCCGGACCTCGCACCCTGGCCCTGGTGCGGGCCTGCGCCGCCGCGGTGGAGGCCGGGCTGCAACTGCGTACCACCCCGGTCGCCGTTATGCCGGCGCCCCGAAAACCCGCCGCCACCCTGAGACTGCTGGGCGCCGAGGCCGGCACGCTCGAGTTCGACGGCCGCAGCGTCGACCTCTCCCGACGCCACACCGAGCTGGTCTGGCTGCTGGCCAGCGCTCCCCACGGCCTCTCCGCCCAGGCCATCGACGTCGCCCTGCACGACGAGGGTGAGCACCTGATCACCGTGCGGGCCGAGATCAACCGGTTGCGAAGGGTTCTCGGCCCGTCCCTGCTCTCGTCCCGCCCCTACCGGCTGAACCTGCCGATCCAGACCGATATCGCCCAGGTGCGCGAGGCCCTCGCCGAAGGCCGGGTGCAGCAGGCCCTGCAACAGTTCACCGGCAGCCCCCTCCCTGGCTCGGACGCCCCCGGAATCCGTTCCATGACCGACGAATTTGTCTGCGAGGTGCGAGAGGCCGTGCTCGCCTCGGGCAGCGCCGCGGTACTGGAACGCTGGGTGCACCTGCCCGAGGGCAGCGACGACGCCGCGGCCTGGCAGACCCTGGTCCGGATCCTGCCGGCCGGATCCCCCCGCCTGGTGCTCGCCCGGGCCCGACTCGGCCGATTGAGCTAGGGCCCGTTCCCGGAAGCCCGAAGACAACGTCAGTCCGCAACGTTGCTGCAACCTCCCGCCACCTAGCGTCGGCCCCAGCTTCGGTCCAACGACGGCCCGAAGAAGTGACGGAGGTATCCATGGCTGTCATCGCAGCGCCCGGCCAGCCGGGCAGCCCCACCACTTACGCCTCGCGCTACGACAACTGGATCGGTGGCCGCCGCGTCGCCCCGGTCAAGGGTCAGTACTTCGAGAACCCCAGCCCCGTCAACGGAAAGATCTTCTGCGAGATCGCCCGCGGAACCGCCGAGGACATCGAGCTCGCCCTCGACGCCGCACACGCCGCCGCTCCGGCCTGGGGCCGCACCTCGGCCGCCGAGCGCGCGAACATCCTGAACAAGATCGCCGACCGGATGGAACAGAACCTCGAGGCGCTCGCCGTCGCCGAGACCTGGGACAACGGAAAGCCGATCCGGGAGTCGCTGGCCGCCGACCTGCCGCTGGCCATCGACCACTTCCGCTACTTCGCCGGTGCGATCCGGTCCCAGGAAGGCTCGATCAGCCAGCTCGACGAAGACACCGTGGCCTACCACTTCCACGAGCCGCTGGGCGTGGTCGGGCAGATCATCCCGTGGAACTTCCCGCTGCTCATGGCCGTCTGGAAGCTCGCGCCCGCGCTGGCCGCCGGAAACGCGGTGGTACTCAAGCCGGCCGAACAGACCCCGGCGTCGATCATGCACTGGATCGACCTGGTCGGTGACCTGCTGCCGGACGGCGTGCTCAACATCGTCAACGGGTTCGGCGTGGAGGCCGGCAAGCCGCTGGCCTCCAGCTCCCGGATCAGCAAGATCGCCTTCACCGGGGAGACCACGACCGGCCGGCTGATCATGCAGTACGCCAGCCAGAACATCATCCCGGTGACCCTGGAGCTGGGCGGCAAGAGCCCGAACATCTTCTTCGAGGACGTCGCCGCCCAGAACGACGCCTTCTACGACAAGGCGCTCGAGGGCTTCACCATGTTCGCGCTGAACTCCGGCGAGGTCTGCACCTGCCCCTCGCGCGGGCTGATCCAGTCGAGCATCTACGACTCGTTCCTGGCCGACGCCACCGAGCGCACCCAGGCGATCGTGGCCGGCAACCCGCTGGACACCGAAACCATGATCGGGGCCCAGGCCAGTAACGACCAGCTCGAGAAGATCCTGTCCTACTTCGAGATCGGCAAGGCCGAGGGCGCCACGCTGGTCACCGGGGGCACGCGGGCCGATCTGGGCGGTGAGCTGTCCGGGGGCTACTACGTGACGCCGACGATCTTCACCGGCGACAACTCGATGCGGATCTTCCAGGAGGAGATCTTCGGGCCGGTGGTCTCGGTGACGAAGTTCGACAGCCAGGACGAGGCGCTGAAGATCGCCAACGACACGCTGTACGGCCTCGGCGCCGGTGTCTGGTCGCGAGACATCAACACCGCCTACCGATTCGGGCGCGGCATCCAGGCGGGCCGGGTGTGGACGAACAACTACCACGCCTATCCGGCCGCCGCGGCGTTCGGTGGCTACAAGGGCTCGGGCATCGGCCGCGAGAACCACAAGATGATGCTCGACCACTACCAGCAGACGAAGAACATGCTGGTCAGCTACTCGCCGGACAAGCAGGGCTTCTTCTGATCGACGAGACGCGCACCCCGGACCGGGCTGGGCCGGACCGGGGTGCTGGGGCGCGGGACTGCGGACCCGCGCCCGGGGCGGAACGGCTGCCGGCCATGTCCACGTGGGATGGTCGGCAGCCGGTTCCGGGGTGACACTGGCTCAAGGAGGTGGCGGACATGACTGAAAGTGCCTCGGTAGAGGCCGAACTGGCCGATGGGGGAAAAGACGACCCGCACACTCGGGTGGCCTTCACCCCGGCCGCGGTCCAGATGCTGCACACCCTGCGCGAGCAGCACGGCCCGCTGATGTTCCACCAGTCCGGCGGCTGCTGCGACGGCAGTTCCCCGATGTGTTACCCACTGGGCGATTTCATCACCGGCGACAGCGACGTACTGCTGGCGGAGCTTCCCCTCGACGCGGAGAAGATCCCGGTCTGGATGTCCCGTCACCAGTTCGAGTACTGGAAGCACACCCATCTCACCATCGACGTGGTTCCCGGCCGCGGGGCGGGATTCTCGTTGGAGGCTCCGCACGGTGTGCGCTTCCTGATCCGCTCGCGTCTGCTCACCGACGTCGAGCTGTCGGCTCTGAACTGAAACCCCCAATTGAGGACGACCACGGCAGCTGCCGTGGTCGTCCTCAATTGGGGCTCTGTCAGTGCTGTTCGGCCAGGATGGCCACGGCCTCCGGCTTGGTGGTGGTGTAACCGTGGTGGCGCCCAGCCGGCTCATGTCGCAGATGGCCTTCCAGCCCGGCTTGTTCTCCCGGAAGGCCGCACTCAGCTCACTGGCGTAGGTCTTGGCCGTGGGCAGGTCGAAGTCGCCGCGCAGCACGATGACGAGCCGGTTCGCGGCCCGGTCCCTGGCGATCGAGTGGGGGTCACCGGGGGAACGTCGGCCACGGACATCTCCTGACCGGTGATGACCAGCAGGTAGACGGCCGGTTCGGGCCACGGCCGAGCACGACAGCGATGACGACGATCAGGGGAACACTACCGGGACGGGGCGTCGTCGCCTCAGGCGTGGCGGCCAACAGTGACTCCATCGCATGTTCGGGGGCCTCTCCCGTCGGCAGATGCGTAGCGGCGTTCACCGCTGGGTGAGCACGTCGGCCATCTGACCCCATCTGTCCGGGCGCTCCCGATCCGGTATCCCCACGCAGCGTTGAACCGGCCGGTCGTGCACAGACTCTCCCGATCTGGCCGGCCGGAACCATGCGTCCCACTCGGCATGATGGGCTCAGGTCACCGGTCAGCTCGGCAGGACGGGCCGGGATTAACGGGAGGGTGTGAGGGCGGGGTGGACGAGCGCGATCAGGTGGGACGGCTGAGAGAAGGCCAGGCGGCAGGCCGCGGAGAGCTCCACGTGAAGCACCGGGACCGGCTGGAACTCGCCGGTCTCCCGCCGATCCCACGGCAGCACCCGGTGCGGCGCACCCGCGTCGCCATCGTGGACGACCACCGGCTGATGCTGGACGGGCTCACCACCTGGCTGACCACGCGGGCCGACGACCTGGACGTGGTCATCGCCGTCACCGAGTTCCGGGAACTGGTGCGGCATCCCCGGTTCCCGGTGGACGTGGTGCTGCTCGACATCGACCTGGGCGACGACGTGCCGGCCAGCGCCAAGATCGTCGAGCTGTCGGCGGCGGGTGTGGCCGTGGTGGTGGTCAGCACCTTCTCCGACCCCCGCCGGGTGCGTGAGTGCGTCTCGGCCGGGGCCCTGGGATACGTGCCGAAGAGCGAGAACGCTGACGAGATGGCCCATGCGGTGCGGGCGGCCGCACGAGGTGAGGGGCATGTGACCCCGGCCCTGGCGGCGATGCTCGTGGCCGACGAGCGCGGTGAGCCCGGTCCCGCCCTGAGCCCGCAGGAACGCCGTGCGCTGGTGCTCTACGCCTCCGGTCTACCGCTGAAAACCGTTGCCCGGCAGCTGGACATCTCGGTTGAAACGGCCAAGACCTACCTCACCCGGGTGCGCGAGAAGTACGCCCACGCCGGACGTGAGGCCCGGACGAAGATCGCCCTGCACCGGCGCGCGGTGGAGGACGGTCTGCTGCACGACGGTGAGGGTTTCCGGGACGACTGATGTCCCCGGAAGGTGGGGCGTGCCGGCCGATCGGTCGGCGCCTAGCTTGGGTACCGGCCGGGACGCCGCGGGGGTGTCCGGCGAGGCGAGGACCGGGCCCTGCGGATCCGGCCCGGTGCCGGTGGCCTCGGCGCCGGGCGGCGTGGCGAAGGATGTCGTGCCCGCCCGGCGCTTCCCCTTGACCGCAAGGGTCTCAGCTGATGCGTGACCAGAACTCGGCCTGCACGCCAATGCTTTCGAGCCAGCCCGCCTCGCCGATCTTCACCAGGTCCTCCCCGCGCAGCACCAGCGCGTCGAGCACGTCGACGCCCTCGGCCACGTCCAGCGCGTCGAGTACGGCGGGCACGTCGCTCGGCGCCACGGTGATGCCGTATTCGTACTGCGACACGTCTTCCCCGAAGAGGCCGGCCGCGTCGGTGTCCTCCCCCAGGATCACCAGCGAGCCCTCTTCCAGGGTGGCCGTGACCGTGAGCGTGCCCTCGGCCCAGACGGTCACCTCGCGTTCCTTCTCCAGACCCATCAGGCCTTCGAGAGCCTCCAGGGCTTCCATGCCTTCCAGGATCTCCGAGCCCTCGAAACCGTCGGGGTCTTCCGGGCCAGTCACGCCGTCCACGCCGTTCATGGCCAGAACGGTAGGCCATGGGTCCCCGGATCCAGCCATCGGACGATGTGGCCCCGCCTCGACGTTCGCGCACCCGGCCGGGCAAGGCAGGATGTGCGCATGCGAATGGTTGCGTGCGATCTCGACGGCACGATCGTGCGTAAGGACGGCCGGATCTCGTCACGGACCCTGGCCGCGCTGACCGCCTGTGAGCGGCTGGGTGTGCACGTGGTGTTCGTGACCGGCCGGCCGCCGCGCTGGATGGAGCCGATCGTCGAAATGACCGGCCACCAGGGCCTGGCCCTGTGCGGTAACGGCGCGGTGGTGCTGAACCTGGCCACCGGCACCGTGGTCAGCAGCCGGGCCCTGACCCTGCCCACGGTCGTGCAGGTGACCCGGCGTCTGCGGGAGGCGATCCCAAGTGCGGCGTTCGCCCTGGAGACCCTGAACGGCTACCGCCGTGAGCCCGGCTACGTGGCTGTGCACCCGGCGGCCCAGGAGGCCCGGGCGGCTCCGCTGGACCAGTTGCTGCTCGATTCCCCGACCGTGGTGAAGGTGCTGTGCAAGCAGGCGGCCGAGCACTACGGCGAGCTGGACTCCGACGAGCTGCTGGTGCTGGCCCGGAGCGCCCTCGGCGACCTGGCCGAGGTGGTGCACTCCGACCCCCTCGCCCACATGCTCGAGATCTCGGCCCCCGGAGTGACCAAGGCAACGGCCCTGGCCTGGCTCGCCGGTGAACTGGGGGTGCAGGCCGACGAGGTGATCGCGTTCGGCGACATGCCCAACGACATTCCCATGCTGACCTGGGCCGGAACCGGATACGCCATGGCCGGGGGGCACCCCGACGCGATTGCCGCTGCGTCACGCCAGGCACCGCCGTGTGATCAGGACGGGGTCGCTCAGGTGATCGAGGCCCTGCTGACCGGCCTGGACCACAAGGTCGGCAGGTAGATTTCCCGGTATGGCAGCGGAACGACGGCTCAGCGTGGACTGGCCGGCCTGCAAGGGCCACGGCCTGTGCGCCGAGCTCGTTCCTGAGCTGATCACGCTGGACGAGTGGGGTTACCCGATCCTGGCCGACCGGGCCGTGACCCGGGGCGTGCAGTCGAACGCCAAGCGGGCGGTCGCGGCCTGCCCCACGCTCGCGCTGGTTCTGGAGGAGCAGGAAGTCTCCAGCACGCCGCGGGCGGCTGACCCGATCACGGGAGCCATCGCCGGCTTCCCGAGGACGGATCCGGTCCGGGCGCCCGCACCGATCCAGCCGACCCAGCCCTCCCAGCCGATCCGTACCGTCCCGGCTACCCAGCCGGTGCAGCGCGCCCGGCCGCAACCCGTCCAGCGAGCTCAGCCGCAGCCGGTCCAGCCGACCCGGCCCGTTCAGCCGTCCCGGCCCGTTCAGCCGGTCCAGCCCGCACCGTCCCGGCCGTTCCCGGTGGAAGACCCGATCACCGGGGCCATCCGGGCTGTCACCGGCCCGAACGCGGTGCCGCGCCGCACCCCGCCGACCGGTATGGCCCGGCACGCCACCCCGGCCTACGGTCAGCCCTCGCTGATCTCGGAACCGGACGCCGAAGAGGTGTACCACCCGTTCTTCGACGGTTACGACGCCCAGGAGCGGCCACCGGCCCAGCCCCGCTCCCGGCGTGAGGCCCGGAACCAGAGCAAGCGCTAGATAACCGCGCCCTCGACCATCTCGCGCACCTGCTTCACCGTGCGGCGCGCGGCGTCGATGTGGTCGCGCACCCCGTCCGCGTCTTTCATGCGCACCGCGACGCGCGTCATCATCGCCGACTCCGATGCCCGGCCGCACAGCGTGGCGGCGCGGGCGAGGCGGCGGTGCACGTCGAGATAGACGTCGCCGGGGCCGACCGGGACGTCGGGACCCTCACTGGGCGCGGCCGCCTGGGCGTGCTCACAGGCCTCCCGTACGAGTTCGAGGATCTCGTCGAGGTCTTCACCGATCTCGGCGAGTTCCATGCGGACCGGGCGCGAAGGCACGACGTCGATGACCGCCCGGTACCGACGCACACCTCGTGCGAACCGATCGTGCACGCGGCGCCACACACCGTGACCGAGGGGGGCCGTGCCGATGACCGGCGTCCGGATCCAGTCGAGCATCCTCACGGCGATTCCTTCGTTCCCTGTCTGCCGGCCGACCCTGATCGTCTACAGGTACTGACCGGTGCCGCCGGGGCCGGCCTGCTGAGCGCCCGGCAGGCCCTCGGGTGCCACCTGGCCGGGGCCGCCCGGCAGGGCCCGGCGCATCTGCTCGAGCTGCGTACGGGCCGCCATCTGCTGGGCGAAGAGCACGGTCTGGATGCCGTGGAACAGCCCCTCCAGCCAGCCGACGAGCTGGGCCTGGGCGATGCGGAGCTCGGCATCGGTCGGGGTGGTGCTGCTGTCGAACGGCAGAACGATCGAGCGGAGCTCCTCGACGAGCTCGGGGGCCAGGCCGTCTTCCAGCTCCTTCAGCGACCGCTCGTGGATGCCGGCGAGGCGCGCGCGGCCGGCCTCGTCGAGGGGAGCGCTGCGCACCTCCTCCAGCAACTGCTTGATCATGCTGCCGATCCGCATGACCTTGGCGGGTTGCTCGATCTGGTTCGCAGGGTTGGTCTCGCGGTTGCTCGGCCCGGTGACCGCCATGCCCTCCGCCGTGACCACGACGACCCGCTCGTCCGGAAAACCGGCCGATTCGTCCAGGTCCGAGTCGGACATGTCGGTTACGTCCCCTGTATCGGCAGACGGGTGCGGCTGGCTGGTCATTCCTCCATCGTGCCCTGCCGGAGGGTCCCGCGCGAGGCGTTCGGCCTCCGACGGGCCGGATCTCCACCGCTCGGTTCTGGTCCGGATCGTCCGCTCGGCCGATGAAGAGCCCTAACTCGCTGTTAAGTGAGCTCGGTCATAGCTGCACAGAGAAACTGTTCAGCCTTCAACTTTAGCTACGGAAAGTGAGGGGTGAGGATTGTCCCGTGGTCGCAGTTCGCTATGGCAACCACTCGCTGTCAGGTGGTCAGCAGGATCTTCCCGACGTGCTGCGAGCCCGCCATGATCCGGTGCGCCTGCGCTGCCTCGGTCATCGGCAGCCGGGTGTGGATCACCGGCTTCACCACACCCGAACTGAGCAGGGGCCACACGTGCTGACCGACGCTCGCCATGATCGCTTCCTTTTCGTCGGCCGGCCGCGCGCGCAGCGTGGTGGCGATCAGGGCGGCCCGGCGGGACATCAGGTGGTTCAAGTTGAGCTCAGTCTTCGCCCCGCCCTGCATGCCGATCACGACGATGCGGCCACCGTAGGCCAGGGATCGCAGGTTGCGTGACAGGTAGGAGGCGCCCATGTTGTCGAGCACGACGTTGGCGCCGTGGCCACCCGTCGCTTCGGCCACGGCCTCGACGAAGTCCTGCTCGCGGTAGTTGATGAGGATCTCCGCGCCCAGATCCCGGCAGCGATCGAGCTTCTCCTGCGTGCCGCAGGTCACCGCCACCTTCGCGCCGATCTGCGTGGCCAGCTGGATCGCCATGGTGCCGATGCCGCTGCTGCCGCCGTGGATGAGCAGCACCTCGCCCGGCCGCAGGCCCGCCGCCATGAAGACGTTGCTCCACACCGTGGCCGTGACCTCGGGCAGCGCGGCCGCGTCGATCAGGTCGACGTCTTTCGGAACCGGCAGGACCTGCCCCTGCGGCACCACCACGCGCTCGGCGTAGCCACCGCCGGTCAGCAGGGCGCACACCTGGTCGCCGGGCGTCCAGTGGTCGACGTCGGCCCCGACCGCACTGATCGTTCCGCTGACCTCCATGCCGGGCCACTCCGGGGAACCCTCCGGGGGCGGGTAATGGCCGGCCCGCTGCAGAAGATCGGCCCGGTTCACGCCGGCGGCGGCGACATCGATGAGCACTTCGCCCGCCCGCACGGTGGGATCGGGGACGTCCTGGACGCGGAGCACGTCGGGCTCGCCGAACTCGGTGATGACCACGGCCTTCATGAAGTAGGACGATACGGCCGCAGGTGCTCCGGATCGTGGAGCTGAGCATGAGCGTTCTGCGCGTGGCGGGTGATCGTCCCACCGCGGTGCGTGATCGAATGGCGATTGCGCTGCGACTTAATCACCGGCCCGCCCGCGCCGAAACTCTCACGGTGCCCCACACCGGTGAACGACGGCTGCTCGGACTACTCGCGCTGCCGGTCCTCGTACTCGACGTGGTCTGTGCCCTGGGCGTGGCCATGGCGAACGACGGCACCGCGCGCACTGTCCTCCTCGCGATCCTCGGCCTCTGCCTGGTGCTGACGCTCCTCACCCTGACCCTCGGGCCCGGGCTGACCCGTGGTCCGGCGCCGGTGGAGGTGCCGTACTTCGAGTCCAGGCTGCCGAGAACGGTCATGCCCCCGGCCGAGCCCCTGGCCACGACGCCGGAGCCCGATGCGCCGGCGACCGTCTTCGGCTACGACCCCCTGCCCGACCCGGCGCTGCCGGAATCTTCCACCGGACCCTTCACCCAGCCCTTCGGCGAACCTGCCCTCGCCACCGGGTGGGATCCCCGCTCCGAGCTGCCGGCCAGGCCCGACCCCTCGGCCGACCTCAGGCCCGAGCCCGCCCCGGAGAACTCCTCCGCGACCGCCACATCCGGTCCGCCCACCAGACTGCTGGTCGAGGTGGCGCGCCGGAACCAGACGCTGGTTGCCCGTCAGCTGGCCGGTCTCGACCAGCTGGCCGTCAGCGATGCCGGCAATGATCCGGACCGGGTGGCTGCCATTTCGCGGCTGGAACAGCTGGCCATGCGGTTGCGCCGCAACGGCGAGTCTCTCATGGTCATGGCCGGCGAGGATCCGGACCGCCGGATTCCCGGTGCCACCACGCTTTCCGAGGTGCTCGCCGTGACGGTGAGTGAGATCGAGAACGGCTCCCGCGTCACTGTGTCGGCGGAGGTGGACCACGGCGTGCGCCCCCACCTCGCTCTGCCCCTCGTGCACCTGTTCTCGGAGCTGCTCGATAATGCCACGGGCTATGCGTTCCCGGCCGGTGGCGTGCAGGTGCGGGTCCAGGCGGAGGCCCAGCCCGGCGCCGACCTGGTGCGGGTGCTGATCGAAGACTCCGGCCCCGGCTTCTCCGCCGCCGATCTGGAGACGGCCAACCGCAGCCTGAGCGATCCCAGTATTTCGACCGCCGAGATCGGCTCGCTCGGTCTAGGACTCTTCGTGGCCGGCCGGCTCGCCCGGCAGGTGCCCTGCACGGTGCAGTTGGCCCAGGCCGTCGGCGGTGGCGTGCTCATCACGGTCGGGCTGCCCGAGGGCACCTTTGTGCCGGGCACGGTTTCACAGATCAAAATTACGGACGAGGCCCCTCTCCCTTCGGTGGTGGTGCCCGACCAGGACGAATACTCGTTCTACGATGACCACACCGACCTGCCCGATTACATAGGGCGGCAGGGATATGCCGACCGGGCGTCGCTGGAGGACGACCGCGAGACCCGTCCGGAGATCCCGGTGCAAGAACTGCCTGAGCCGGTGACCTTGGCCGGCCCGCTGTCGCTGGACGAACCGTTCGGTGCCAATGCCCCGATCGAGTACCCAGTCAGGGCAGAGACTTTCGAGATGCCACCAGTTCCGGAGCCGCGGCGCCGGGGACACCGGGACGGAGAATCGAAAACCTTCTTCGACCCGATCACGGCCTCCGTCCCGGTGGTAGAAGGTCCGGGACTGCCTGTGGGCGAAGCAATCCAGCAGAACCAAACCTATTCGGATTCGGCCCAGCAGGATCCGGCCCAGCCGGAAGCCAACCAACTCGGGCCGAACCAGCAGGGGCCGAACCGGAGCGAGCCGATTCCGGTCGAGTCGATCCTGGTCGAGCCGGTCCTGGTCGAGCCGGTCCAGTACGAGACGGCTCACGACGACCCGGCTCAGCAGGAACCCGTTCAGGGCCGGAGCGCCGCATCTGGACCGGTCGCGCCGGAACCGGTGGGAGCATTCTGGGACGAGGCATTCCAGAACGAGCCGGTTCTGTCGGAGCCAGTCTGGGCTGATCCGGTCGCGTCCGGACCATCTGCGGCGGAGGCCGTGGGAGCACTTCAGGACAAGGGATTTCAGGACCAGCCGGTTCTGTCGGAGCCGGTCTGGGCTGATCCGCTCACGTCCGGACCGCCCGCGCCGGTCTGGACGGCCCCCCTCACGTCGGCACCGCTCTCGCCGGAGTCGGCGGAGGCAGCCTGGGCCCAGGAGCCCCGGACCGAGCCAATTCAGCAGGAACCGGTGCAGCAGAAACCGGGCCGAGGTCGACGGGTCGCACCCGAACCGGTTGCGCCCGAACTGATAGGAGCAGCCTGGGACACAGGGTCGCAGACCGGGTCGGTCCAGCCGGAGCAGAGCTGGGCCGCACCGGTTCAGAGCGGTCCGAGCTCTTCCGGACCAACTGCGTCGGAGCCGGCCGAGGGGGCCTGGGTCCCGGAACCGCGAGGCGAATCGGTTCTGTCCGATCCGGTCTGGACCGAGCAGGCTCAGAGTGGTGCGGCTCCGGGTGGGTCGGCCACATCGGGTCCGGGTGTGCCGGAGCCGACGGAAGCGGCCTGGGCCCAGGAGGCTCGGGTCGAGCCGGTTCAGCCGGAGCAGGTTTGGACGCCAACGGTTCAGGGCGGGTCATTCGCTTCCGGACCGGGCTCTTCCAAGTCGGTCGCGCCGGAGCCGATTGAGGCGGGCCGGGCACTGGAGCCTCGGGGCGAGGCTCGTCCGGACCCGGTGACGGCGGCCCAGGAATCCCGTCCGTACCCGACGCGGGCCCAACTGCGGCGCCAGCGCCAGGCCGAGGAAATCCGTGCCGCCCGGGGAACCTCACTGCAGGAGACCGGGCCGCAGACAACTGGGCGGCAGACGACCGGCTCGGAGGGATTCGGGCTTCAGGGAACTGACTCGAATGCAGCCGGTACGCATGCAGCCGGTACGCATGCAGCCGGTACGCATGCAGCCGGTACGCATGCAGAAGGGGCGCTCGGGGCCGGTTCGCTCGGGACTGGTTCGCTCGGGACTGGTTCGCTCGGGACTGGTTCGCT
>NZ_JAJOMA010000059.1 GCF_021129235.1 Kineosporia mesophila | reverse complement strand
GCTCGCGTCTACCGCCCGGTTGGCCAGGGTCGTGTGCCACGCTTCAGGAAAGGGCAACAGCCCAGGTCGCAGCCTCAGCGGAGCAACCGCACCGAAGGCTCAGGGAGACAGAAAATGGACAGTCAAGACCGGCCAATCCTTTTGGTCGATGATGATGCCAGTGACATCGAGCTCACCCGGTGGGCCTTCCAGAACAGCGGTTTCACCACCGACATGGCGATCGCCCGGGACGGGCTGGAGGCTCTGGACCTTCTGCTGCCCTCCGACGGCCGACCCCCACTGGAACCCGCGATGGTCCTGATGGATGTGGACATGCCACGCATGGGCGGAGTGGAGACCGTACGGCGCATCCGGGCCGAACCCAGCACCAAGCTATTGCCGGTCATCATGCTGACCAGCTCGCTGGCCGATCGCGACATCGTGGACAGCAGCAACGTCGGAGCCAACGGATACGTACAAAAACCCCTCGACATCGAGGACCTGCTCAAGATCGCCTCCGCCGTCGGCGCTTTCTGGATCGACCTCAACCGCACCCACGGCACCCCCGGACGACCCAGCACCTCCCCGCCGGTGCCCGGCGG
>NZ_JAJOMA010000058.1 GCF_021129235.1 Kineosporia mesophila | reverse complement strand
CCGTGGCCCTTCTGGATACTGATGTAGCGTCGGATCATCCTCCAGGGCAATGATTTACAGGCGGCATACAGAGTCGGCTGATTCGCCTTGACCGTAAACACGTAGTCGCCGCCGTCACCGACGATGGCCTCGACGGTGTCGGTCTGGGTGTGCATGGCATCCACGGTGACCACGACCCCGGTCAGATCGAAGGTTTTGAGCAGGTCTCTCACGGCGGGGATCTCGTTGCTCTTGGCCGCGGTGGCCAACTGTCCCACGATGACACCGGTGGCGTGGTCCAGAGCTGCGACCAGGTGCGGGGCGGCCTGAGTTGCGGTGCGGGCACCCCGCAGGGCTTTCCCGTCGATCGCGATGACCCGCCGCCCGTCCTGGACGCTGGTCCTGGTCCATAGGTAGGCGTTGACCAACGCGTCCAGCACGGCCGCGTCCAGGCGCGACAACGTCCGGCGGAAGGTGCTGGCATCTGGGCTCTTCGCCCGGGTCAGGCCCAGTCGTTGCAGGTCAGCGGCGTCGAGGTCGGCTGCCCACTGGGCGATCGCGGCGAACGAGCGTGACCCGGCCAGCACCGCGCACATCGCGGCCGCGACGATCCCGGCCAGCCGG
>NZ_JAJOMA010000057.1 GCF_021129235.1 Kineosporia mesophila | reverse complement strand
CGGTCGAGTTTCGCGTTCGCGGTCATCGGAAGGTCGTCCAGCACCACGACCGCGGCCGGCACCAGGTGGCCGGGCAGGATCGTGCCGACGAAGTCACGCAGCCGCCCGGCCTCCAGTTGCTGCCCGGACCGGGCCACCACATAGGCGACGATCCGCCGGTCACCGGGCCGGTCCTCCCGCACGACCACCGCGCACCGGGCCACCCCCGGATGACGACCCAGCACGACCTCGACCTCACCCGGCTCGATCCGGAAACCCCGCACCTTCACCTGGTCGTCGACCCGGCCCACGAACTCCAGCTCACCCTCCGGCAGCCACCGGACCAGATCACCGGTGCGATACATCAGGGAACCGTCCCCAGCCACCACATTCGGGACGAACCGGGAGGCGGACAATCCGGCCTGACCCCAATACCCGTTCGCCAGGCCGCACCCCGACAGGTACAGCTCACCGACCACGCCCACCGGGGCCAGACCCAGACGTTCGTCCAGCACGTACGCCGACTTACCCGCCACCGGCCGACCGACCGGCGCCCGCCCCGTCCCGTCGCGGAACTCGAACGTCGTGCTCAGGCCCATGCTCTCGGCCGGACCGTACCCGTTCAGCACGCGCAGCCCCGGCCGGTCAGCCATCAGGCGCGCGACATGGGCCGGCGAGGCGCTCTCCCCGGCCGTGATCACGGCGGCCAGCCCGGAGAAGACCTCGGGCCGCTCGTCGACCAGCGTGTTGAAGAACGACGCCGTCAACTGCAACACGTTCACCCCGTGCTCAGCCACCAGAGCACAGACCTCATCGACATCCAGCCGCTCCCCCACCGGCAACACGCACGAGCCACCGTTCAGCAGAGCACCGAAAACCTCCAGCCCGAACGCATCCCACGACACCGCCGAGTTCTGCAACCACACCAGACCCG
>NZ_JAJOMA010000056.1 GCF_021129235.1 Kineosporia mesophila | reverse complement strand
GCGGGCCCTGCCCGCGCCGGCCCTGACGACCGGTGCCGGGCGTGCGGCGAGAAACCCCCGGGAGGAAATTCTCTGCGGGCTGTTCGCCGATGTCCTGGGCCTACCCGGGATCGGCATCGACGACGACTTCTTCGCCCTCGGCGGGCACAGCCTGCTCGCGACCCGGCTGATCTCCCGCATCCGGGCCGCGCTCGGCTGCGAGGTGGGTATCCCCGACCTGTTCCGCCGGCCCACCGTGGCGGGCCTGGACGCCGTGCTCTCGCACGAGGTGCGGCGTCCCGCGCTGTCACGTCGTGACGCGGAAGACGGTGCGGTACCGCTGTCGTTCGCACAGCAGCGGCTGTGGTTCCTTCAGCAGTGGGACGGCCCGGACCCCACCTACAACGTCCCGGTCGCGATGCGGATCGACGGCGACCTCGACCTGAACGCGCTGAGCGCGGCGGTCCGCGACGTGACGCAGCGGCACGCCTGCCTACGGACGGTCTTCCCGGTCCGGGACGGCCTCGCCCATCAGCACGTGCTGGACGCGGTCGAGATCCCGGTACCCGTCGTCCCGGTGCCGGAGCTCCTGCGCGACGCGGCCCTGGACGAACTGGCCCGGGAGGCGTTCGATCTGGCGGCCGACCGGCCCCTGCGGGTCGGGTACCTGCCCGGCCCGGACGGTGACGGCGGCGTTCTGCTGCTGGTCATGCACCACATCGCCGGTGACGGCTGGTCGCTGACCCCGTTGTTGCGCGACCTCGGCGAGGCGTACACGGCCGCACGGGAAGGGCGCCGGCCCACCTGGGACGAGCTCCCGGTGCGGTACACCGATTACGCCCTTTGGCAGCGTGACGTGCTCGCGGAGAACGGTGACGAGCAGCTGGCCTACTGGCGCGAGCGACTGGACGGGATGCCGGCCGAACTGGACCTCCCCACCGACCGGGTGCGTCCGGCGGTCGCCGATCATCAGGGTGCCACGGTCACGGCGGCCGTGGATGTCGCGGTGCGCGACGGCTTGGTGGG
>NZ_JAJOMA010000055.1 GCF_021129235.1 Kineosporia mesophila | reverse complement strand
GCCTGGACGATCTGGTCGGCTTTTTCGTGAACACGCTGGTGTTGCGGACGGACACGAGTGGAGATCCTTCGTTCCGGGAGCTGCTGGGGCGAGTGCGGGAAACCTCGCTGGAAGCTTTTGCGCATCAGGATGTTCCGTTCGAGCAGGTGGTGGAGGCGCTGAATCCGGAGCGGTCCTCGGCCCGTCATCCGTTGTTCCAGACCATGCTGGTGCTCCAGAACAACGCTGGGGCGCAGCTGCAATTGCCGGGTGTCCAGGTGCAGCCGCAGGAGATCGCTTGGCACACCGCGAAATTCGATTTGACCTTCTTCCTGGAGGAGAGCGACGACGGCCTGGGGCTGACGCTGGAGTACGCCACCGGCCTGTTCGACCCCTCGACGGCGCAGGGACTGGCCGACCGGTTCGTGCATCTGCTGAGGGCCATGGCCCAGGAGCCGGACCGGCCGTTCACCGAGGTCGGCCTGCTCGCCCTCGGTGAAGCAGAGACCCTGCGGACCTGGCAGTCAGGGCGGGCCCGGGTGCCCGGGCCGGTCTCGGTAGCAGAGGTCTTCGCGCGGCGGGTGCGGGAGAACCCCTCCGCCGTGGCCCTGGTGGCCGGCGGTCGGCCCACGTCGTACGGCGATCTGGACGCGCGGTCGGCGGCCTTGCGGGACGTGTTGCGGGAGGCGGGGATCGGGCGCGGTGACGTGGTGGGGGTGTGTCTGCCGCGAGGTCGTGACCTGGTGACGGCTTTGCTGGCGGTGTTGCGGTGCGGTGCGGCCTACACGGTGCTGGACCCGTTGTTCCCGATCGCGCGCCTGACCGGGGTGGTGACGCAGACCCGAACCCGGATCGTTGTGACCGACGCCGGGGGCGCCGAACGCCTGAGCGGTTGTCTGCCGCCCGGCGTACGGCTCCAGCCGGTGGGCGAGACCGCTGCGCAGGCATCGTCCGGCGACGTCGGGGTGAGCGGTGACGATGTGGCGTGCGTGATGTTCACGTCGGGTTCCACGGGTGTGCCGAAGGGTGTCGCGGCGCCGCACCGGGCGCTGGTGGGGACTTTCGCCGGGCAGGACTATGTGCCGTTCGGGT
>NZ_JAJOMA010000054.1 GCF_021129235.1 Kineosporia mesophila | reverse complement strand
AACTGGACGATCTGGTCGGCTTTTTCGTGAACACGCTGGTGTTGCGGACGGACACGAGTGGGGATCCCTCGTTCCGGGAGCTGCTGGGCCGGGTTCGGGAAGTGGCGCTGGAAGCGTATGCGCATCAGGATGTTCCGTTCGAGCAGGTGGTGGAGGCGCTGAATCCGGAGCGGTCCTCGGCCCGTCATCCGTTGTTCCAGACCATGCTGGTGCTCCAGAACAACGCGGCGGCCGAGTTCCGCCTACCCGGTGTGAACACGCGGGACCACCCGCTGCGGCAGGACTGGGCGAAGTTCGACCTGACCTTCTTCCTGGAGGAGGCCGGCGGTGGACTGGGGCTGATCCTGGAGTACGCCACCGATCTGTTCGACCGCCGGACCGCACAGGCGATCGCGGCGAAGTTCGTCCTGCTGCTGGAGGCGATGACCCAGGAACCCGACCGGTCGTTCACCCAGGTCGATCTTCTCGGTTCGGACGAGCGATCGGCCCTGCGGCAGTGGCAGACCGGGCCCGCGCTCGGGGCCCAATCCGTTTGCGTGGGGGATGCCTTCGCCCGCCAGGTGCGCACGGACCCGGCCGCCGTGGCCCTGGTGACCGGTGATCGGCGTACGTCGTACGGCGAGCTCGACGTCCGGTCGGCGGCACTGCGGGATGCGTTGCGGGAGGAGGGGATCGGCCGTGGTGACGTGGTGGGGGTGTGTCTGCCGCGGGGTCGTGACCTGGTGACGGCTTTGCTGGCGGTGTTGCGGTGCGGTGCGGCCTACACGGTGCTGGATCCGTTGTTCCCGCTCGCTCGCCTGACCGGGGTGGTGGCCCAGACCCGGGCCCGGGTCGTGCTGACCGATGCCGCCGGCCGGGAACGTCTCGACGGCGCGGTGGATTCCGGCATCTGGTGCACGGAAGGCCTGGCCGGCTGCGACGACGGTGAGTACCCGGGCACGCAGAGGGGAACACCGGACGCGCCGGTCGGCGCGGACGATGTGGCGTGCGTGATGTTCACGTCGGGTTCCACGGGTGTGCCGAAGGGTGTCGCGGCGCCGCACCGGGCGCTGGTGGGGACTTTCGCCGGGCAGGACTATGTGCCGTTCGGGC
>NZ_JAJOMA010000053.1 GCF_021129235.1 Kineosporia mesophila | reverse complement strand
TGAGCGTTTGAGGGCCGCAGAGACCAGGGAGAAGCGACTGTTTACTAAAAACACAGGTCCGTGCGAAGTCGCAAGACGATGTATACGGACTGACGCCTGCCCGGTGCTGGAACGTTAAGGGGACCGGTTAGCTGTAAGGCGAAGCTGAGAACTTAAGCGCCAGTAAACGGCGGTGGTAACTATAACCATCCTAAGGTAGCGAAATTCCTTGTCGGGTAAGTTCCGACCTGCACGAATGGCGTAACGACTTCTCCGCTGTCTCAACCGCGAACTCGGCGAAATTGCATTACGAGTAAAGATGCTCGTTACGCGCAGCAGGACGGAAAGACCCCGGGACCTTTACTATAGCTTGGTATTGGTGTTCGGTACGGCTTGTGTAGGATAGGTGGGAGACTGTGAAGCTGGCACGCTAGTGTGGGTGGAGTCGACGTTGAAATACCACTCTGGTCGTTCTGGATGTCTAACTTTGGTCCGTGATCCGGATCAGGGACAGTGCCTGGTGGGTAGTTTAACTGGGGCGGTTGCCTCCTAAAGAGTAACGGAGGCGCCCAAAGGTTCCCTCAGCCTGGTTGGCAATCAGGTGTCGAGTGTAAGTGCACAAGGGAGCTTGACTGTGAGACCGACAGGTCGAGCAGGGACGAAAGTCGGGACTAGTGATCCGGCAGTGGCTTGTGGAAGCGCTGTCGCTCAACGGATAAAAGGTACCCCGGGGATAACAGGCTGATCTTGCCCAAGAGTCCATATCGACGGCATGGTTTGGCACCTCGATGTCGGCTCGTCGCATCCTGGGGCTGGAGTAGGTCCCAAGGGTTGGGCTGTTCGCCCATTAAAGCGGTACGCGAGCTGGGTTTAGAACGTCGTGAGACAGTTCGGTCCCTATCCGCTGCGCGCGTTGGAAACTTGAGAAGGGCTGTCCCTAGTACGAGAGGACCGGGACGGACGAACCTCTGGTGTGCCAGTTGTCCTGCCAAGGGCACCGCTGGTTAGCTACGTTCGGAAGGGATAACCGCTGAAGGCATCTAAGCGGGAAGCTCGCTTCAAGATGAGGTTTCCATGGCACCTTTGAGTGTCGAGAGGCTCCCAGCTAGACTACTGGGTTGATAGGCCGGATGTGGAAGCGGGGACTGAAGACCCGTGAAGCTGACCGGTACTAATATGCCGATGACTTATCTAACACATGACTCGCTCATCTATGCGCGATAGAAGATGAACACCTCACGTCCACTATGCGGTTCACGGGAAACGACCGTACACACCCAAGAGATTCATGGGTGACGGTTGTGCCGAGAGAGTTACGGCGATCATAGCGGCAGGGAAACGCCCGGTCTCATTCCGAACCCGGAAGCTAAGCCTGCCAGCGCCGATGGTACTGCACTGGTTACGGTGTGGGAGAGTAGGACATCGCCGGACAA
>NZ_JAJOMA010000052.1 GCF_021129235.1 Kineosporia mesophila | reverse complement strand
TCACGCCTCAGGCCCCCCTTCTCCCGAAGTTACGGGGGCATTTTGCCGAGTTCCTTAACCACGATTCACTCGATCGCCTTAGTATTCTCTACCTGACCACCTGAGTCGGTTTAGGGTACGGGCGGCTCGAACCTCGCTAGATGCTTTTCTCGGCAGCATAGGATCACCCACTTCCCGCCAATGCGGTCATCATCACATCTCAGGCTTATCATCAAAGAAAGAACTGCGGATTTGCCTACAGCTCGCCCTACATGCTTAAACGTGGACTACCATCGCCACGCGGAGGCTACCTTCCTGCGTCACACCATCGCTTAACTACTACCAGTCCAGGTCACAGGCTCCACTCCAACGGCCCGAAGGCCGGCAGAGCTTCACGAGTTTAGTATCGCTGGGTTCGCTATGGGCGGTCCTTCGCCGGTACGGGAATATCAACCCGTTGTCCATCGACTACGCCTGTCGGCCTCGCCTTAGGTCCCGACTTACCCAGGGCGGATTAGCCTGGCCCTGGAACCCTTGGTCATTCGGCGGACGGGTTTCTCACCCGTCTTTCGCTACTCATGCCTGCATTCTCACTCGTGTGGCGTCCACACCTAGGTCACCCCGATGCTTCACCCGCCACACGACGCTCCCCTACCCATCCACACACCTGAACAATCCATCAAGGGACTGCTGGGTTATTGTGTAAATGCCACAGCTTCGGCGGTGTACTTGAGCCCCGCTACATTGTCGGCGCGGAATCACTTGACCAGTGAGCTATTACGCACTCTTTAAAGGGTGGCTGCTTCTAAGCCAACCTCCTGGTTGTCACAGCAACTCCACATCCTTTCCCACTTAGCACACGCTTAGGGGCCTTAGCTGGTGATCTGGGCTGTTTCCCTCTCGACTACGAAGCTTATCCCCCGCAGTCTCACTGCCACGCTCTCACTTACCGGCATTCGGAGTTTGGCTGACGTCAGTAACCTTGTAGGGCCCATTAGCCATCCAGTAGCTCTACCTCCGGCAAGAAACACGTGACGCTGCACCTAAATGCATTTCGGGGAGAACCAGCTATCACGGAGTTTGATTGGCCTTTCACCCCTACCCACAGCTCATCCCCTCAGTTTTCAACCTAAGTGGGTTCGGTCCTCCACGCGGTCTTACCCGCGCTTCAACCTGGCCATGGGTAGATCACTCCGCTTCGGGTCTAGAGCATGCGACTAAAAACGCCCTCTTCGGACTCGCTTTCGCTACGGCTACCCCACACGGGTTAACCTCGCCACACACCACTAACTCGCAGGCTCATTCTTCAAAAGGCACGCCGTCACCCCGCAAGGCTCCGACGGATTGTAGGCACACGGTTTCAGGTACTATTTCACTCCCCTCCCGGGGTACTTTTCATCTTTCCCTCACGGTACTAGTCCGCTATCGGTCACCAGGGAGTATTTAGGCTTAGCAGGTGGTCCTGCCAGATTCACACGAGATTTCACGAGCCCCGTGCTACTTGGGAGACAACTCAGTGAGACCACATCATTTCGGCTACAGGACTAACACCCTCTACGGTCGCCCATTCAATGACGTTCGCCTATGACATGATTTTCTGACTCACCCTTACCATGACAGTAGTAAGAAAGAAGTTCCCACGACCCCGAACATGCAACGCCTGCCAGCTATCACACACGCCCGGTTTAGCCTCATCCGCTTTCGCTCGCCACTACTCACGGAATCACATGTTGTTTTCTCTTCCTGACGGTACTGAGATGTTTCACTTCCCGTCGTTCCCTCCCAACACCCTATATATTCAGGTGCAGGTGACTGGACACATCTCCAGCCGGGTTACCCCATTCGGAAACCCTCGAATCACAGCTCGGTTGCCAGCTCCTCGAGGCTTATCGCAGGCTCCTACGTCCTTCATCGGCTCCTGGTGCCAAGACATCCACCGTATGCCCTTAAAAACTTACCCGACACACCCAGCATCAGAGCTTTCACTCCAACCTGAGCGCACGAAATATGCACAGATTAAAAGATGCTCACGTCCACTATACAGTTCACAAGCAACGAACACACACAACCCTCAGACCCACCAATTACCCCGACACCAGCCGAAACCAGATACGAGGCACTGTGATGAAAGGACTGTCATGCCAGTCGGAGAAGAACCCGAAGATTCCTCATCCTAAGTTCACGGCCCACCAGTTTCACCCGGTGGCCCGCTCCCTCAGGACCCAACAGCGCATCCCCATCCGCGACCCCGCAGATGAGCTCCAACCGATGTTCCACCCTGAGCAGCCACCCGGCATCACGCAATCACCAGAGTTGGTGACCATCACGTGCCGGCCATGGCATTCTCTGACACCTCACGAAGAGGTGTATGAGTGCTCCTTAGAAAGGAGGTGATCCAGCCGCACCTTCCGGTACGGCTACCTTGTTACGACTTCGTCCTAATCGCCAGTCCCACCTTCGACGACTCCCTCCCCTTACGGGGTTAGGCCATCGGCTTCGGGTGTTACCGACTTTCATGACGTGACGGGCGGTGTGTACAAGGCCCGGGAACGTATTCACCGCAGCGTTGCTGATCTGCGATTACTAGCGACTCCGACTTCACGGGGTCGAGTTGCAGACCCCGATCCGAACTGAGACCAGCTTTTTGGGATTCGCTCCACCTTACGGTCTCGCAGCCCTTTGTACTGGCCATTGTAGCATGCGTGAAGCCCAAGACATAAGGGGCATGATGATTTGACGTCATCCCCACCTTCCTCCGAGTTGACCCCGGCAGTCTCCCATGAGTCCCCACCATAACGTGCTGGCAACATGGAACGAGGGTTGCGCTCGTTGCGGGACTTAACCCAACATCTCACGACACGAGCTGACGACAACCATGCACCACCTGTGAGGCGCCCTTGCGGACCCCGCATCTCTGCGAGTTTTCACCCCATGTCAAGCCTTGGTAAGGTTCTTCGCGTTGCATCGAATTAATCCGCATGCTCCGCCGCTTGTGCGGGCCCCCGTCAATTCCTTTGAGTTTTAGCCTTGCGGCCGTACTCCCCAGGCGGGGCGCTTAATGCGTTAGCTGCGGCGCAGAATCCGTGGAATGGACCCCACACCTAGCGCCCAACGTTTACGGCATGGACTACCAGGGTATCTAATCCTGTTCGCTCCCCATGCTTTCGCTCCTCAGCGTCAGTTACGGCCCAGAGACCCGCCTTCGCCACCGGTGTTCCTCCTGATATCTGCGCATTTCACCGCTACACCAGGAATTCCAGTCTCCCCTACCGCACTCTAGTCTGCCCGTACCCACTGCACGCCCAGAGTTAAGCCCTAGGTTTTCACAGCAGACGCGACAGACCGCCTACGAGCTCTTTACGCCCAATAATTCCGGACAACGCTTGCACCCTACGTATTACCGCGGCTGCTGGCACGTAGTTAGCCGGTGCTTCTTCTGCAGGTACCGTCACTTGCGCTTCTTCCCTGCTGAAAGAGGTTTACGACCCGAAGGCCTTCATCCCTCACGCGGCGTCGCTGCGTCAGGCTTTCGCCCATTGCGCAATATTCCCCACTGCTGCCTCCCGTAGGAGTCTGGGCCGTGTCTCAGTCCCAGTGTGGCCGGTCGCCCTCTCAGGCCGGCTACCCGTCGTCGCCTTGGTAGGCCATTACCCCACCAACAAGCTGATAGGCCGCGAGCTCATCTCTGACCGAAAAACTTTCCACACACAGACCATGCGACCATGTGTCATATCCGGTATTAGCCACCGTTTCCCGTGGTTATCCCAGAGTCAGAGGCAGATTACTCACGTGTTACTCACCCGTTCGCCACTGATCCACCCCGAA
>NZ_JAJOMA010000051.1 GCF_021129235.1 Kineosporia mesophila | reverse complement strand
GGATCGACTCCCGTAGCGACGCGGAACCCGCCTCGGCGTCCTCCTGCGTGGAGGACGACCAGCGGCTGGCGTCCGAGGTACTCATCGAGATCGCCTCGATCGACTCGGTGAGCTGCTGCACCGCCGCACTCATGGCATCGGCCTTGGCCTTCAGCCGCTGCTCCAGCTGCACCTGGTCGGTGATGTCGTACGCGTACTTGATCACCTTCATCGGGCGGCCCGCGAGATCCAGGATCGGGTTGTAACTGGCCTGGATCCAGACGTCGCGGCCGTATTTGCCCACCCGCTGGAACCGGCCCGACCGCAGCTCACCGCGCTGCAGACGCAACCAGAAGTCCCGGTATTCCTCCGAGAGCACGTACTCCTGCGTGCAGAAGATGCTGTGGTGCTGACCGGCGATCTCGTTCTGGGTGTAGCCCATGGTCTTCAGGAAGTTGTCGTTCGCGACGAGGATCTTGCCGTCCAGGTCGAACTCGATCACCGCCTGGGCCCGGTCGATCGCCGTGACCCGGCCGGCGTACTCGGAGTTGCGCAGCTTTTCGGCGGTCACGTCGGTGGCGAACTTGACCACCTTGAAGGGCTTTCCCTCGGCGGTCAGGATCGGGTTGTAGGTCGCCCGGATCCAGACCTCCTGGCCGGACTTGGTGATGCGCTTGTACTCGCCCGAGTCGAACTCGCCGCGCTCGAGCTTGTCCCAGAACATCCGGTACTCGGCACTGCCCGAGTCCTCGGCCGAGACGAACTGCCGGTGGTGACGCCCCCGGATCTCGTCCAGGCGGTAGCCGAGCAGGTCGCAGAACAGAGCATTGGCCGTGAGCACGTTGCCCTCGAGGTCGAACTCGATCACCGCCTGCGAGCGGTCGATCGCGGTGATCTTTCCCTCGAAGTCGGCGTTGCGGAGCTTGGCCTCGGTCACATCGATGGCGAACTTGACGATCTTCCAGGGCTTTCCGTCGATCCCGAAGATTGGGTTGTAGGTGGCCTGCAGCCAGATGTCCCGGCCGCCCTTGCCGACCCGGTGGAACTCGCCACCCCTGAACTCCCCCTCGCGCAGGCTGCGCCAGAAGTCGGCGTAGCCGTCGGACTCCGCGATCTGCGCCGGCACGAACATGCGGTGGTGCTGGCCGACCACCTCGTCGCGGTCGTAGCCCACGGTCGCCAGGAAGTTGTCGTTCGCCGAGAGGATCTTGCCGTGGAGGTCGAACTCGATCACGGCCTGGGAGCGGTCCATCGCCGAGGACTTGCCCTCGGAGTCCGCGGTGATCTGCTTCGCCGCGGTCACGTCGACCGCGTACTTCACGATCTTCCAGGGCTTTCCGTCGATCCCGATGATCGGGTTGTAGACGGCCTGCAACCAGACGTTGCGCCCGCCCTTGGCGACGCGATGGAACTCACCGGTCACCGACTCGCCCTCGCCCAGGCGCTGCCAGAACTGCCGGTAGGCGGCCGACCGGGCCTCCTCCGGAGGAACGATCATGCGGTGGTGCTGTCCGACGACCTCCTGCGGCGAGTAACTCATCATCTCGCAGAACTTCTCGTTGACCTCGAGAATCGTTCCGCCGAGGTCGTACTCGACAACGGCCTGGGACCGTCCGATCGCCTGGATCTTGCCCTGGGCGTCGGCCGTGGCCCGCCGGCCGGCGGTGATGTCGAGGGCGTACTCGACCACCTTCGCCACCCGGCCGTCGATGTCCTTGACCGGCACCCAGGTGGAGCGGATCCACAGGTCCCGCTTACCCTGCCAGACCCGGCGGAACTCCCCCGTGAGATTGCCACCCGACCGGAGCTCGTCCCACAGGTCCGTGTACTCCGAGGTCTCGACCACCTCGGCGGGTACGAAGGAACTGTGGTTGCGGCCGATGATCTCCACGGTGCTGTAGCCCATGAGCTCGGCAAAACGCTCATTAGCTTTCAGCACCGTCCCGTCCGGCGCGTACTCAGCCACTGCCTGGCCGCGCCCGAAGGCCTCCACATGACTCTTGAGCTCCGCGAGGAGCTCACGCTCGTCCTGTGAAAGGCCGGTGTCGTCCGACAACTCGTTCTCCGTTCCAGCACCTGGGCGATGACCCCGTGAAGAACTCGGTCGGTGGCGGAACGTAGGTCATTAAGAACGCTACGCGGCGGTCACCCTGATGGCCCAACCGCCGACAACCCTCCCTGGGCCGACGGGGTGAGACGGCCATCACGCAGAGCTGTAGGCCTCAGGGAGCAGAGCGGCCCCGACAGCGGCCAGGTCGACCCGGATCAGCATGCGGGCCTCACCCGCCGCTCCCTCCGCCGCCAGGCGGATCGTCCGGCGCCGGGCCAGGGCTCCCTCCAGGCCGGCCCCGGGGCCGGGCGACTGTTCCTCCTCCCAGATCGACTGCTCGATGGCCCGCAGCGCGTGCACCGCCATCCCGACCACCCCGTCGCCCGGTCCGGTGCTCACCACGAGCACGTACTCCGGGTTCCCGGCACCGCCCCGGCCCGGGGCGATCAGGCCGGACAGCCGGTACATCGGCACCACCGCGTCGCGATGGGTGAAGAGACCGAGCACGTTCTCGTCACCGGACTCCAGCACCGAGTACTGCTGCGGGAAGGGAAGGATCTCGATCACCTGGTCGAGCGGTACGGCGAAGTCCTTGACCTGCGGCCCCACCGAGAACGTCAGATAGGTCCCGCCCGCCTGGTTGCCCCATTCGGCCTCCGGTTGCCCCGGAACCGATCCGGACAGTGGGGTGTTCAGCCGGGACAGGGCGTTCAGGTCCTCATGCTGCAGGATCTCGTCGACGGCCAGGCCGAGGAAGTCGCCGAGGCCCGGCACCCGCAGCACGGCGTCCAGGTAACGGCGGCCGGGGACCTGGACGGCCGGCAACGTGAGCCGCTGCGCCGTCGAGGCCGGGATCAGTTCCAGCACCTCGGAGAGCAGCATCACCACCACTCCCTCGCGAAACCTCACCGCCACCCCTTCGGTGTCGTGGTCGGGCAGCCGGCCGAGTCCCGTCAGCTCCAGCGGGTCGAACACCGGTATCTCGACCCCATCGAAATCGGTGACTCCGCGGCACGATCCGTGCTTAAGGGGCGAGTTGCGCACGCTCACCCGGGGCACGATGGTGTGCACCACCTCGATGTTCAGGGCAAGGCGATGGTCGGCGCACCGCACCAGCAGCAGCGACCCGGTCGCCGCCGGCGACACCTCCTCGTCCGCCGGATGACCGAAGGCCCCGTCCTGGCCCGAACGGTCGTCGTGCACCGTCAGAATGCCCGGAAGCCCGAACACCCTCTCCACGTCGAGCACACTGACGATGCCCCCGCCGTCGGGAGCGGGGAACGTGTGCGACACCGGCAGCCGGCTCTGCGACGAGCCCACCACCTGGAGGGACGACGGGGCGGTGACCCCGTGCACGCTGTCCACGAGCAGCCCGAGAAGCTTTTCCTGATGCGCCATCACGACCACCACCCGGTGTTCACCGAGGTCGGGTGCCGTCGTCTCGTCCAGGGTGAGCACGGGAATGACCTGCCCCCGCAGGTTGACGGCCCCCAGCAGCCCGGGAGCCGACGTGGGCAGCGCCGCGAGCGGGTCCGGACAGGGCGTCACCTCACGGATCGCACTGAGGGGCAGTGCCACACAGGCCTCGCCGATCGCGAAGAGCCCGTAGTTCGAGTTCATCATGCGATCACTGGCCCGGTTGCGGTGCCGATCCGAGCAGTTCCGTGATGAGCGAGGCGACCTGGCTGGAGGCCTCGACCTGGGTAACCGTGGCCTGCACGATCAGGCTGATGGACGCGCTGGTGCGGCCCACGCTGGTCACGATCTCCTCGAACGCGTCACCGGCCTTGCGTGACACCTCCGCACCCTGGTCGACCCGCTGGTTGGACTCCTGCACCAGTTTC
>NZ_JAJOMA010000050.1 GCF_021129235.1 Kineosporia mesophila | reverse complement strand
CAAGCTGGTGCAGGAGTCCACGCAGCGCGTCGACCAGGGCGCGCGGGTGTCGGAGAAGGCCGGCGAGTCGTTCGAGGAGATCGTCACCAGCGTCTCGCAGACCAGCACGTCGATCGAGATGATCGTGGCCGCGACGAAGACCCAGATCGACGCCTCCGCGCAGGTGAGCAACCTGATCCAGGAACTGCTCGGCGCTTCGCAGCAGAGCACCCAGGGGTAAACGGTGACGGTCGCACTGCAGGGTCTTCGCCCGGACCCGGTCTCCACCACGTACGGTCTCTTCGAATCAGGGGACGCGTGTGTCGGGGTACCGCTCTCGGACGTGCGGGAGGTGACCCCCTGTCCCGACCAGTTCGACGTCCTGCCGGTCACCGCCCCCGGGCTGCTCGGGGCGGTGAACCTGCGGGGTCAGGTGATTCCGGTGCTCGACCTGCTGGCGATGCACGGGCACGCCCGGACGGGGCAGGCCGTCCCGGCCCCGGCCGATCCCCCGGAGCGCAGGCCGCGCCGGGTGATCGTGGTGCTCCTGCGCGACCACAAGCTGCTCGGCCTGATCGTCGACAGCGTCCACGGGGTCATCGTGCCCGCCACGATGACCCGGGTGGGGACGCCCGACGGCGGCGGGCTGCTGGTCTCGCACACCTTCACCCGGCCCGAGACCGGCAACATCGTCAGCGTTCTCGACGTCGATGCGATGTTCGCCCTGCCGGGTGTGCCGATGGTGCAGGAAGAGGGACGCTCGGACGGTCTCTTCGGCGGTGGGGATGAGGGCGGCGCGGCTCTGCACTCCGGCGGCGCCCAGAACTCGATGCTGCTCGTGCGCTGCGCCGATCACCGGCTGGCCATCTCGATCAAGTCGGTGCACACCATCCTGCCGCGGGTGCAGGTGCGCAGCTCCCCGCTGAGACACGGCTCGTGCAAGGGGGTCACCGACTACGACGGGGTCGAGATCCCGGTGTTCGACCCCCTGGAACTGGCCGGCCTGGGCTCGCTGAACAACGAGGAGTCCGAGGGGGTGGCCATCCGCTTCAACGACGGGCTGGTGGTGATGCTGCTCTCCGGCGTGCTGGAGCTGATCAACACCGGTTCGGTGGAGACGCTGAACATGCCGGCGATGCAGGTGCCCGGCCGGCGCTACCTCGGGAACGTGCTGCGGGTGCCGGACCACGGCGACTTCCTCACCCTCGAGGTGGGGGCGATGCTCGAGAACGACGAGCTCCAGGCGCTGTCCCGGCTGAACACACCGCACCAGGGCACCGTTCCGGCACAGCGCGCGGGCCGGGCCGGGGCGGACGACGACACCTGGACCCAGGAGCAGACCGGCAACGAGACCTACCTGACGTTCTCGGCCGGCCGGGAGATGGCCGTGCCCCTGCGGCAGGTCGTCGAGATCCTCGAGTTCCCTTCGCAGTACTCGGTTCTGGAGGCCGGACACGATCAGGTGCTCGGGCTGTTCACCCACCGGGACACGGTGGTGCCGCTGTACCGCCTGACCCGGCTGCTCCAGGTGCCGGACTCGCCGCTGGAGTCGTCGTACGTGCTGATCGTCAGCACCGACGCCGACGGCGGGAGCGGGCAGGTGGTCGGGCTGGTCGTGCACGCGCTGCGGGCCATCGAGAAGTCCGTGTGGGAAGACCCGGAGCCGAAGCGGTCGGGCTATCCAGAGGGTTCGCTGGAGTCGGCGCTGGCCGACATGACCATGCTGCGTCTGTCACCGATCGGCACGGCCGACGAACCCCGCATGCTGCCCCGGGTCGACCTCACCGCGATCGGCGCCGCCCTGGTCCCGAACCCCACGCCCCAGGCGTCCTCGGTCCCCACCTCCCTTTCCGAGCTAGAGCTAACCCCCTCGTGATCATGCAAAACCTCCCCGGCGTTCTAGAACTCTGAGCTCCGCAGTTCTAGAACTCTGGGGAGGTTTTGCATGATCACGGAAGGTTGGGAGGAGATGGGGCGTGCATCACATGAGGGTGGGTGACGGGCGGCGCCGCACGGAGCAGGATGGGCAGTCAGCCATCCTCGAGCGCTCCCGGAGGCACGTGTGCGGATCGGTATGCCCCTCCCGTATTCGGGCAGTTTCGTCGAGACCGTCGACCAGCTGCCGGACTACCGGGCCGCGGGCCTGTCCATCGTCTATGTCGCGGAGGTCTACGGCTTCGACGCGGTGAGCCAGCTCGGCTTCATCGCCGCGAAGGTGCCCGACCTGGAGATCGCGTCGAACATCCTGCCGGTCTACACCCGCACCCCGTCACTGCTCGCCATGACCGCGGCCGGGCTCGACCACGTCTCCGGCGGCCGGTTCACGCTCGGGCTGGGTGCCAGTGGGCCGCAGGTGATCGAGGGGTTTCACGGTGTGGCCTACGACGCGCCGATCGGCCGGACCCGGGAGATCATCGAGATCTGCCGTCAGGTGTGGCGGCGCGAGAAGCTCGAGCACGCCGGCAAGCACTACCGGATGCCCCTCGAAGGTGGCCTCGGTAAACCCCTGAAGCTCATCAATCATCCGGTGCGGGAACGCATCCCGATCCTGATCGCGGCCATGGGCCCGAAGAACGTGGAGCTCGCCGCCGAGGTGGCCGAGGGCTGGGCGCCGTTCTTCTTCCGGCCCGAGGGCTACCAGGAGGTGTGGGGTTCGGCGCTCGCGGCCGGTACGGCCAGGCGCGACCCGGCGCTGCCCGCCCTGGACGTGGTGGTTCCGGTTCCCGTCGCCATCGGTGACGGGACCGAAGCGCTGCTCGACCACGCGCGTCCTCAATTTGCGCTCTACATCGGCGGAATGGGCGCGAAGGGCAAGAACTTCTACCACGACCTGGCCACCCGGTACGGCTACGGCGAGCAGGCCGATCGCATCCAGGAGCTGTACCTGGCCGGGCACAAGGACGAGGCCGCGGCGGCGGTGCCGGCCGAACTGCTGCGCGACGTGGCGCTGGTCGGGCCGCGGTCCTGGGTGGCCGAGCGACTGCAGGCGATGCACGAGGCCGGCGTGACCACGCTGTCGATCACGCCGTTCGACCGCACCCACGCCGAGCGGGTGAAGACGATCGAGACCCTGGCGGGCCTCCTGCCGTGAACGAGGATCAGATCCAGCTGGGCAGCCACATCCGGTCGCTCCACGAGCTCTGCGGGATGACCTGGGCGGTGTAGAGGGGCAGGAAGAACCAGAAGCTCAGCACGGCCAGCAGCACGATCGACCCGGCGATCCAGGCACCGGTGCGCCGTCGCCTCGAGGAGTCGTGGGTGCGCCCGAGAATCAGCCCGAGCACGTAGACCAGGGCGAGCACGACCCACGGGGTGAAGGCGATCGTGTAGAAGTTGAAGATCGTGCGCTGCTGGTACTGGAACCAGGGCAGGTAGCCGCCGACCAGACCGGCGAGCACCGCTCCGGCGCGCCAGTCGCGGCGCAGGGCCCAGCGGAACAGCAGCACCACGATCGCGAGGGTGGCGCCCCACCAGATCACCGGGTTGCCGAGGGCCGTGATGGCCTGGGAGCAGAGGTCGACCGTGCAGCCCTTCTGCCCCTCCTTCGGCCCCTCGTAGTAGAAGGCGGTCGGGCGGCCCATCACGAGCCACGACCAGGGGTTGGCCATGTACGGGTGGAAGGCGGCCAGGTCGATGTTGAACTCGTACATCTGCTGGTGGTAGTGCGCCAGGCTCCGCAGGGCCGGGGGCAGCCAGGTGATGCCCTGGCCCGGGTTCTCGGCGGCCCAGTGGCGGTCGTACCCGTTGCTGGAGAGGAACCAGCCGGTCCAGGCGGCCAGGTAGGTGAGGCCCGCGATCAGGCCCATCGCGATGCCGGACAGGGCACCCCAGATCAGCGCCCCGAGCCACCAGAATCGCAGCCCGACCGTTCGGCGCGCACCCGCGTCCCAAAAAATGATCATGAGACCGAAGGCCACGGCGAAGTACAGGCCCGACCACTTGGTGCCGGCGCACAGGCCCAGGCAGACCGCGGCGGCGATGCGCCACCAGCGCACGCCCATCCACCAGCGCCAGGAATCGGTGATCGTCTGTTCTCGCTCGCTGAACTCGGCCGCCGCCCGCAGGGCCAGACGGCGCCGGCCGGCGTCCCGGTCGATCAGGACA